>JBFWLN010000091.1:0-2571 GCA_050252135.1 Desulfobulbus sp. | reverse complement strand
GACGGAATTTATCCGCCGTTATCGGGGAGAGCCTGAAGCTGCCGCCTCCCTGGCGCTTCGGGCCCGCTTCAATCAGTCCCTGACGCAATCCTGGTTCGGTGCCGTGATGGAGGTGATCAGCAATGTAACCATGCTTTCCTTTGTCCTGACCGGTGCCTCCCTGATCCGGGAACGGGAGCACAGCACCGTCGAGCATCTTCTCGCCATGCCGGTCACCCCTCTGGAAATCATGGCCAGCAAAAGCTGGTCAATGGGAGCGGTTGTCCTGTTCACCTGCGCATTGAGCTTGATCTTCGTGGTTCGGGGGATGCTGTCGGTGTCCATCGAGGGTTCCCTGCTCCTGTTTTTCACCGGTGCAGCGCTGCATCTTTTCGCCACCACCTCCATGGGCATCTTCCTGGGCACGGTGGCCCGGTCCATGCCTCAATTCGGCCTGCTGATGATGCTTATACTGCTTCCCATGCAGATGTTGTCAGGTGGTGTCACTCCACGGGAAAGCATGCCCATTGCCGTCCAAAACGTGATGCAACTCGCACCGACCACTCATTTTGTCGCTCTGGCGCAGACTATCCTGTACCGGGGAGGAGGCTTCGAAGTCGTCTGGCTCCACTTCCTCAAGTTATTCCTTATCGGCACGGTACTTTTCGTGCTGGCTCTTGTCCGTTTTCGCAAAACGATATCGTTAATGGCATGAACAATAGACACCAACCGTCAACATACGGAGCTACCATGAAAACTGACCAGAAATACTACATTGGCAAGGAAGACAAAATAACCATCCGCTGTCTTGCATGCAAAAAAAACAGGACAATTGCCGTTTCAAATCTCAAGCTACGGCATCATCCCATCAAGGTGGTTTGCCCGTGCTCACACACCTTTTTCATTTATCTGGAATTCAGACAATCGTATCGAAAAAAAGTAGGTATTGAGGGATGCTACAGGAAGCGATCGGAATCGCGGGAACAGGGAAAAAACTGCCTTATTAAAGATATTTCCCTGGGTGGTCTGGGTATTACCATAACGAGCGATACTTCCATTCAGGTCGAAGATGAACTGATCGTCACCTTCAAGCTCGGCGCATTCCAACAATCGGAGATCGATACAATTGTTCGAGTGAGGCACATTGATTCCAGGGAACATGTAGGTGGGTCTTTCCTCGGGTTGACGTCAGACAACCGTCTTGAAGACGTGACACTTTTCTTGCAATAGCGGAACGTACCATGCAATTCACCCCGGCAGGATCCGGTTCATACAGAAGACATAATCCCTTCCTGCCATGACAAACATTCACCGCGCCATCTTTCTTCACCTCTTTTGGGCTTGGTTATTCGTCTCACTGATTGGCGGCGGGATATTTTTCTCTCTTGAGATGAAGCGGGTCAATTCCAGTATCATTGCGCTTGCCGAAAACGAAGCCGATGCCTTTTCATCGCAGATCACCGCTCTCACGGCTGAATTGAGTCTCTTCGACACAGAGGGGTGGCGAAATAGCGTCTTGTCGCTCGCACAGCAATATTTTGTTGTTATCGCATTGTATGATCGCTCCGGGAAACAACTGACCGAAGTGGTAAATCCGCGATATGCCGACATCGAGCAAACAATACGTATGAATCATCGTCAATTTCCTCTGGATGGCCGCCGTCATTTTGAGAGGATGACCGTTGATGGCAAGATGGTCGTGCAGATATTGGTGCCGATTGCACGGGAACACCTATCGTTCGACGGGTATCTAGCCGGAATTTTTGTTGTCGACCAGGCCACCTTGGAGCGCCTGAACAGTAATCTTTTTCGGAACGTTATAAACATACTGCTCGCCATTATTCTGACGACAGTGGCACTGTATCCGATCATCGTCGCCCTCAACAAGGATGTCCTCAATTTTTCGGCCCAACTCCTCCATGCGAACTTGGAAATGGCGGCGGCGCTGGGGGCGGCTGTCGCCATACGCGATTCAAAGACCAGCACCCACAATTACCGGGTGACCTTGTATGCCATTCATCTTGGCGAGACCATCGGGTTGATGCCTGAAGCAATGCGTCGCCTTATTCTCGGCGCCTTTCTCCACGATATAGGAAAAATCGGTATCAGTGACACTATCCTGCTCAAACCCGGACCCTTGGAGGCCGAGGAATGCATGATCATGCGCACCCATGTTGCGTTGGGCTTGAAGATCATCCGTACCTCGGAGTGGTTGAGCGCCGGGCAGGAGGTGGTGGCCAATCATCATGAAATGTTTAACGGCAAAGGCTACCCCAATGGCCTACAGGGGACCGAAATTCCTTTAGTTGCACGAATATTTTCCATCGTTGATGTCTTTGACGCCCTGAGTTCGGACCGTCCGTATAAAAATGCACTCCCCTTGGCCCAGTGCATAGCCTACATCCGCAAGGAAGCAGGCGCTCATTTCGACCCTGAACTGGTCGACCGGTTCACTGGGATCGCGGCCGACATCTACACCCGCCTCTTGACCATGGACGAACCTGCCATGATGGATTGGTTGGGCAAAAAATCGCTGTTTTATTTTCTTCCCCATTCCCTGAAAGGTTTGGGGGCGGATATTTTTTCCCGGCA
>JBFWLN010000090.1:0-2599 GCA_050252135.1 Desulfobulbus sp. | reverse complement strand
TGTACCTGGGCGATGTCGGGGTCTGTGCCCGATTCGAACGTGAGGGTAATGGTCACTCTACCGGCGCTGGAACTCTCCGATTTCATGTAGATGAAATGATCCAACCCCGTCATGTTCTGCTCGATGACCTGGGTGACGCTGTCCTCGATGATTTTGGCGGATGCTCCGGGATATTTGGTCGTGATTTTCACTTCCGGCGGGGCGACTTCGGGGTATTGGGCAATCGGCAGCCTAATGACCGCCAACCCCCCGGCCAGCATGATCACCAGGGCGATGACCCAGGCAAAAATAGGACGATCGATAAAGAATCTAGCCATGGCTTACTCCATTTCTTCAACCGTCGCCGGGGCGTTGGCGGAGGATTTTTTGGTTTTGTGCGCTTCCCAGACGATGGGCTTGATCAACGCTCCTGGTTTAATTTTCTGTAGTCCCTCGACGATTACTTGCTCGCCCTCGTTCAAGCCCTCGGTGACGAGCACCTGATCGACCATATTCTGGCCGATTTGGATAATCCGTGGCTCCACCGCCGAGTCCTTGTTGACCAGCATCACCAGAGATTGCCCCTTGCTGTTCCGGCTGATACAGGCTGTCGGAATAAGGATGGCGTCGGGTCGCTGCCCTTTGTCGATTCGCGCCCGGACAAACATGCCTGGCAGCAACCTCTGGTCGGGGTTGATAACGATCGCCCGGAGGATGACCGTGCCGGTGGTCTGATGGACGGTTACGTCTGAAAATTCGAGTACGCCCGGCTGGTTGTATTCCGAACCATCTTCAAACAAAACCTTGACCGGTGACCGTATTTTTTCAAGATGTGAAGTCTGCCCTAAGGAGAGCTCTTTCTTGAGGCGCAACATTTCTGTGCTGGATTGGTTGAGGTCGACGTATATTGGATCAAGCTGCTGGATGGTGGCCAGTGCCGAGGATTGCTCGGCCGTGACCAAAGCTCCCTCGGTGACGGTTGACCTGCCAATGCGTCCATTGATGGGGGCGGTGAGCCTCGTGTAGTCGAGATTGATCCGGGCGCTGTCGACAGCGGCCTTGGCGGAGGCGACATCGGCGACCGCCTGTTTCCACTTTGCTTCCATCTCGATCTGATCCTGGGCGCTCACCGCTTTGGTCTGCACCAGCGATTTGTAACGTTCGGCCTTGAGGCGCGCGGAATGTTCCAATGCCTCGGCTTTCGCCTGCGCAGCCTTGGCGCTGTCGAATCGAGCCTGATAGGTGGCCGGATCAATCTGGTAGAGCAACTGGCCGGCGTTGACCTCGCTTCCTTCGGTAAACAGTCGCTTCTTGATGATGCCGCTGACCTGCGGCCTGACCTCGGCAATGCGATAGGCTGCTGTTCGACCGGGTAATTCCACTGTTAGGTCGAAGGGTTGTTGCCTGATGGTCAACACCGCGACTTCCACAGGCTCGGGAGAAACGGTTTGGGAATCCTCTTGCCTGCAAGCGCTTAAAAGAACTGCAGCAATGAGCAGAAAATAAAATAAAGGTGTTCGTGTCTCCATTCGTTGCATAATCCTGTTGATGGTAACTTGTTGAAATAGATGCTGTTATTTTTTGTTAAACTTGCATCTCCATTTGTCGGTGTTGTTGCCCCCTATGGGGCATCGGTGATGGCGCGATCCAGGTGCAATGTTCGTAACATGTGACTCCAGGGCGACTGGCCCGGGGAAGTCCTTGCGTGGGCACACAAGGCGCTGCCTGTCATTCCTCCACCACCTTGCTAACACCAGTTTTCTGGAGTTCGGGCGGAATTTCTGCTTTGGCGATAACTTGAGGCTGCGACTTTCAATCCGTCAGAATGTTTTCCTGTATCGGGAAGACGGTTGGTTCTGGTGACGATGCAGGAGATTGGGGGGGAGATGTTTCAATTTTTTTCCCGCGACCTTTACCCGGATGACTGTGGGACCCGCGTGGATTAAATTTCAGGGGTTGCGTTAATACACCCAACCCCTGTCCAGTCGTGACGACTTCACCAAGTCGCGCAAGGAAATATCGAATTCACCCTTCTTCAGGTCGTCCCTGCCAAATTTTTTAATTCGAGCTGACCAGTCCAGCTGATTAATCCTTCCTGATACCTTGCAAAATACGTGAAGCGTCATCTCCCAACCTCTATGCTGGCCCAGAGGATTAAGCTGACCAGCAGCATAAATCTGTGATCCATTCTCTTCTTTTTGTTCTTCTTACGGCACCTTTCCTTCTGCAAGGGAGTTGCGACAAGTGTGCCATTTCTTATAACTACACAATTTCACACAGATAATTTTTCAAGACGAAGCGACTCACTCTATTTAGTGAATATTTTTTTATATATGGTGAGCGATGGGGAAATTTGTTAAATATAGTAAAAATGCTTTTCCAGGCAGGAGCTACGAAGGAGGGAGGATGATCAGGAGCGATGATTTTTTCAGGGAAACGACACTGCGTATCTGTGGCAGTCTCGATATCGAAACGGCCCTATCCGATGTCTTTAGGGACTGTTTAAAAATAAACTAGACTTTTCACCCTTTCCCTGTCATGATACAGGGTATGGAAACAAATGATCGAATCCGCACACGTCATCAAGCGATATGGCCTCATCTAGATGAAAAGGGACGCC
>JBFWLN010000089.1:0-2615 GCA_050252135.1 Desulfobulbus sp. | reverse complement strand
GTGGTACTGAAGAGTTACAGTTTCATTTTGTCGAGGTTTTGTTTATCATGGCAACTGTTGCGTTCAGCATGTTGGAGTTGAAAGAAGGCAGCAGGGGCAGATTGCATTTCGTTTGCCGGTCAGGGGACCTGTTGCTCGGACAGGCTGCTGGGCTCTTCATCAATGAAAATGGTTTTGTGAAAAAGCCCTGGGCGTCATAAAAAGAGTTGGTTGCGAAGAGCGAAACATTGCTTTCGCAGTTTGTTACGAGAAGGATGACAAAAGATACCCTGGAAAGGGGAAGGAGGTTCGTATGCCTGAATTTGGATCACCGTTTTCCGGCCTTGCCAATGGGAAAAAATTGACTGATGCCGAGCTGGTGCGGGCTATTCGTTTCATGGTTGCCGCTGAGTATGAGGCTATCCAGCTTTATATGCAGCTGGCGGAGTCGACCGACAATGCCTTGGCCATCAGTGTGCTGAAGGATATTGCCGATGAAGAGCGGGTGCATGCCGGTGAATTTTTGCGTCTCCTCCATGAGTTGGCCCCGGATGAAGCCAAATTCTATGCCGAAGGGGCGGAAGAGGTGGAGGAAGAGATCGCCAAGAAGGCGAAATAATATTTTTGTTGGACGGACTCGGCATGAAAACGGGGCAAGGCCTGGAGGATAGCGGTAAACGATCCGGACAAATTATGTTGTGTCTGCTTGGGGCATTGTTGGTTGTGCTTCTTGGTTGGAGCTTCTCAAGTTTACCCGTTTTTGCCGCCAAGAGCGTTGCTTATCGTGGACTTACCCCGGGTGTCTCCACCCTGGACGATACCTTGCGCTTGCTGGGCAAACCCGTGTCCAAGGTCTATGGTGATGATCGGATTGTCTGTAAATATCGGTATGTTCAGGTCAATATCCCCAAGAAGAGCGGCAAGGTCCAGTTTATTCTTGTTTCCGATCCTAACTTCACGGATGTGAATGGTTTTCGTCTGGGCTCCCGTTACAGTGAGATCCGTGCAAAGCTGAAAGTAAATGGGGAAGGGAACACGATTGTCGATCTGGAAAAAGGGATCGGCTACATCTTCACCGCTACCGGATTGGTCGAGCAGATCGTCTACGGTATCGTCCGCTGACCATGTTTTCCTCGAAAAAAGAGGAGGGGGTTGATTGAATATCGTCCAGGAACAACTTCGGTTGATCGAGAATGCTACGGACCAGACCTGTTTTGGATGTGGTGCCAACAACCCGATCGGCCTCAAAATGCAGTTCAAGACCGATGACGAGAGAATATATTCCTTCGTTACCGTTCCCAGGCCCATGGCCGGATGGGACACCACGGTGCACGGCGGCATTCTCTCCACCATCCTGGACGAGATGATGGGGTGGTCGGTTATTTATCTGCTCGGCAAGATCGGCGTGACCAAATCCATGACCGTTGAGTTTCTTAAACCGGTATCGACGGAAACACCCTTGACGGCGGTGGGGTACATTCAGGAAGTGGTTTCCGAACGGCAGGTTTTGGTGACCGGTGAAATTTTCAATCAGGACTCGGTGTTATGCGTTCGATCCACCGGTACCTTTGCCGCCATGACCTCCCAGGCTGCGGTACGGCTCGGGGTGATGAGCAGTGACTATCTGGAGCGCTTTCTTCCCGTGCTCAACCAGAAAGAGGCCGCAGTGAAGCGATAACTATGCAGAGTTCTTGAAAATTCAATAAACGTATCAAGGAAAGGAAAACAGCAACGCCACCTGGCCAATGGGGTCAGGTGGCGTTGCTGTTTCAGGCGGGATGAGGGAATCGGGGCAAGGCGGTCGGCAACCCGTTTAAACCACTGATGAATCCTTTACCAGGGCAAGAGCCGCCTTGGCAATACCCTCGGCGTCGATGCCGGCATTGTGCCAGAGCACGGATTGGGGACCGTGCTCGATGAAGGTATCGCCATAGCCAAGGAGCGTGGTGGGGAGGCGCAAACCCTTTTGGTTGAGCAACTCCAAGATGGCGCTGCCAAACCCGCCTTGTACGGCATTGTCCTCGATGGTGACCACCTTGCCGGTATGGGCGGCCTGTTCGCAAATCAGGGCCGCGTCCAGTGGTTTGAGAAAACGGGGATTGATGACCGCAGCAGAGACGCCCTGTTCCGCGAGCTGTTCCGCTGCCTTGAGGGCTGGTGTGACCCGGTTGCCGATGGGGAGCAGCAGGATGTCGCTTCCCGGGCGGAGCAGTTCACCCTCGCCGAGGGTCAGTCCGCAAAAGTCGGGCTCCAGCGCCACCCCCTCGCCGCTGCCCCGGGGATAGCGGATAACCACCGGGCCGTCATGGTGCAGGCAGAAGGAGAGCATGTGCTGCAATTCGTTTTCATCCTTTGGCGCCATGAGGGTCAGGTTGGGAATAAAGCGGAGAAAGGAGAGATCAAACACCCCATGATGGGTCGGGCCGTCCGCGCCGACCACGCCGCTTCGGTCCAAGGCAATGGTCACCGGCAGGTTGGGAAGGCAGACATCGTGGATCAACTGGTCCAATGCGCGTTGCATGAACGAGGCGTAGACCGCGAAAAAGGGACGCAATCCCTCCAGCGCCAGCCCGGCGGCAAAGGTGACGGCATGCTGTTCGGCAATGCCGACATCGAAAAAGCGGTCCGGAAACTCG
>JBFWLN010000088.1:0-2699 GCA_050252135.1 Desulfobulbus sp. | reverse complement strand
AAGTTATACCACCGTGACCAAGCACCATAGCCTCGGTCGCAACGTACAGGCGACGCTGCCTTTCGTTCAGCAATGGTGATATAAGCATGAATCGTTTTGTTATTAGCTCTTGTTCCATGATAAAAACCTATCATGGTGGAAAATTTTGTAAAGATTATTTTGTGACAAATCCTAGGCGGTTCCCATGAGCTACCGAGTCGTATCCGGGTAAAGCAACATACATAAATGAACACTAAAAATGAGGATGAAGATGAATGTTTCAGAAACAATTACAAAACGAAAAAGCGTAAGAGCCTATTTAGATAAACCGGTCCTTGCCGAGGATCTGGCAAAGATAGTCGAGGCTGGTCAATGGGCACCGAATGCAGGAGGATTTCAGATTTCAGTGATCCGTAATGCAGGGCTACGACAACGGATCAACGATCTGACGCGTGATGCGATGATGAACTCCGGCATTGAATTTTTACAGCAGAGAGTGTCCCTGCCTGGATATCAGCCGCTTTATGGCGCACCAGTGCTGATTCTTCTTTCCGGACCGACTGAGGCTCCATACAGCGCTGCCAATACAGCGCTTGCTGCGGAGAACATGCTTCTTCAAGCGACCGGATTGGGTCTGGGTTCCTGCTATATTGTTTCCCCCACATTAGCGTTAAATGCAGCAAACAACCGTGCCCTGGCACAAGAGGCAGGCATCCCCGATGGCTATGAGCTCCAGTGTGCTGTCATCGTGGGTTATGCCGCAGCGGAAAACAAATTCACCGTTGGCGAGCGTACCAAGAAGGGGTCAGTTCATTATGTCGACTGAGACCCCTGGATATCGAGGACAAAGGCAATCGGAGAAATCAAAAATATTTCACCGTGTTGGATAGAAAGGAGACTAAACGACTCTTAGCCCAGACGTTATTAAAGGAGACTCGGCATGAGGAATGCTGGCGCCAGCAACTTGCTCGCCCGTATCTTTGAGGAAGCATCGCTAGTTGAACGCATTCGCGAACTCGATACGCATACGTTAACAAGCTTAATTCGTCGTGTCGGGTTGGAAGACGCCGGTGAGATAGTAGCACTGGCTACGACGGAACAGCTCACGGAGGTCTTTGACGAAGATTTATGGGCTGCCGATAAGCCAGGTGAGCAGGAGCAGTTCAACCTCGAGCGGTTTCTATTGTGGCTGGAGATTCTTCTCGAGTCTGGTGAAAAGTATGTAGCGGACAAGCTTACCGAGATACCCGAGGATTTTGTCACTCTTGCGATACAGAGGTCGGTGCTGGTCATCAACATCGATGAGCTGGCGATGGAGATGTTTAACAGTCACCATAATATGAGCTTAATCGAAAAGGCACTCGAGAACCGTTTGTATGAGGAAATCGGCGAATACCGCATAATCTCACGCAGACAGGAGGGGTGGGATGCGATTGTGGCCGTTTTGCTTGCACTCGATCATGAACACCACGAATACCTCGACCGCCTCCTCTCGCGGTGCAGTTACGCATCATCTGAGTATATTGAGAATAACGGTGGATTGTACGAAGTGTTGTCGGCTGACGAGATGCTCGAAAGTGACGCACTAGCGGACCGTGAGACGCGTCGTGCACGAAACGGCTATGTTTCAACCACTGACGCAGCGAGTTTCCTGGCACTTCCCCAAGTTACAACGCTGCAGGAGGTGATGTCCTCTCAAAAAGACCGTGATCCGATTACCTGTGCTTATTTTCGATCATTCAATAAAACACCAATTGAACCCAAGAGGGCTTCTCCAAGAAACAAAGCTCGAACTGACCAGGAACGGTTCTTGCGATTGCTGCGGGAAACAAATGTAATTGCAACAGAGGAGCCGCCACTTTTAGAGGGTACCACAGAGGATCCATCATCAAGATTCCAAGTTCTGGTTGGGTTATTGCGCAACCAAGATATGGCCCAATACACACAGCGCATGGAAGAACTCGCGTACTTGGCAAACGTACTCATGGCTGGGAGTTCGTTCGCTGGACGCAGGTTTCGTCAGGTCGAGGCCGCCGAAGCTGTCATTGCCATATGTAATCTCGGACTTGAGCATTGCCTCACCGTATCCAGTGATCTGCCCCTTGAAATTGTAAAACAAGAGAGTGCTGACCGGCTCTTCCGTATAGGCTGGCATTTAACGTTCTGGAACGTTTCCATGGTGATCGCCGAACAATTAGAAAATATCCTTGATGAATACGCAGTAAACGAAGAGGAAGCGGCATTGAGAGCCATTCGGAAGGCGATACGAGATCGGCAGCCTTGGCAGATTCTCCCAAAGCTCGACACTTTGGTCGGATATGTGTCAGAGGAAGTTTTCCGCCAATTACCCTATTTGCTCGACCGTTGTCCCACCATTCCCCCACCATATGGACGCAAAAGGAAGGTGGAAACGTTTTTGTCGACAGAGTCCGATATCGAACTTGCACGGCGTTTGGTTCGATAAAGCACCTTAAAATTCGAAAGCAGGGCGGCTCTTATAAGGAGCATTCGCAAAAATCCGAATAAATACGAGTGCGGCATGAAGTGGCACGGCATGACGGACGCCAACGAAGCTGTTGCCGACAGCAATAAATTTGCAGATCCGGTCCGAGGGGAGTATGTTCGCAAGCCGCCACAACCAGATCGGCAGGTTCAGTTTTGCCCCCAGAAACGGGGGCAATATTCAACGTTGAACGACAAAAATGGAATTCTTAAGCAAC
>JBFWLN010000087.1:0-2714 GCA_050252135.1 Desulfobulbus sp. | reverse complement strand
CACGAGGCCACTTTTGCTGGTGTTCCAGATTTCATCCATGAGGCAATTGTTCGTGCTTACGTCAAGACAGCCGCGTTCAAACCCATTGATGATGCGACACTTGATATGATCGTCCTTCCGTGGATTGAAGCAGGGGGAAAGGCGGCTTTTTACCGGCAAATTGCGCAGGCAAATTCAAGGTTCACAGATGAGATTCAACCCCTGTATGGCAAAATATCCAAGCCTGTCCTAATCCTTTGGGGCAGAGAGGATACATGGATACCATTGGAAAAAGGAGAGGCTCTACATGAAATGATACCGGGCTCAATATTCCATGCCATTTCTGATGCAGGTCATTTGGTTATCGAAGAGCAACCTGATCGGATCCTTGAAAAGATCCGACCTTTTCTTCAGATTGAGCCTACCACATAATCGGGTAGCCGGGGGAATCACTCCCCCAGGCCCCCAAACCACCTAGCATGCGCGTCCGCACCAGGCGGTTCCCATGAGCTACCGAGCCGTATTCGGGTAAAGCAACATACATAAATGAACACTAAAAATGAGGATGAAGATGAATGTTTCAGAAACAATTACAAAACGAAAAAGCGTAAGAGCCTACTTGGATAAACCGGTCCTTGCCGAGGATCTGGCAAAAATAGTCGAGGCTGGTCAATGGGCACCGAATGCAGGAGGATTTCAGATTTCAGTGATCCGTAATGCAGGGCTACGACAACGGATCAACGACCTGACGCGTGATGCGATGATGAACTCCGGCATTGAATTTTTACAGCAGAGAGTGTCCCTGCCTGGATATCAGCCGCTTTATGGCGCACCAGTGCTGATTCTTCTTTCCGGACCGACTGAGGCTCCATACAGTGCTGCCAATACAGCGCTTGCTGCGGAGAACATGCTTCTTCAAGCGACCGGATTGGGTCTGGGTTCCTGCTATATTGTTTCCCCCACATTAGCGTTAAATGCAGGAAACAACCGTGCCCTGGCACAAGAGGCAGGCATCCCCGATGGCTATGAGCTCCAGTGTGCTGTCATCGTGGGTTATGCCGCAGCGGAAAACAAATTCACCGTTGGCGAGCGTACCAAGAAGGGGGCTGTTCATTATGTCGACTGAGACCGCTGTACATCGAGTGCAAAGGCAATCGGAGAAATCAAAAATATTTCACCGGGTTGGATAGAAAGGAGACTAAACGACTCTTAGCCCAGACGTTATTAAAGGAGACTCGGCATGAGGAATGCCAGCGCCAGCAACTTGCTCGCCCGTATCTTTGAGGAAGCATCGCTAGTTGAACGCATTCGCGAACTCGATACGCATACGTTAACAAAATTAATTCGTCGTATCGGGTTGGAAGACGCCGGTGAGATAGTAGCACTGGCTGCGACGGAACAGCTCACGGAGGTCTTTGATGAAGATTTATGGGCTGCCGATGAGCCAGGTGAGCAGGAGCAGTTCAACCTCGAGCGGTTTCTATTGTGGCTGGAGATTCTTCTCGAGTCTGGTGAAAAGTATGTAGCGGACAAGCTTACCGAGATACCCGAGGATTTTGTCACTCTTGCGATACAGAGGTCGGTGCTGGTCATCAACATCGATGAGCTGGCGATGGAGATGTTTAACAGTCACCATAATATGAGCTTAATCGAAAAGGCACTCGAGAACCGTTTGTATGAGGAAATCGGCGAATACCGCATAATCTCACGCAGACAGGAGGGGTGGGATGCGATTGTGGCCGTTTTGCTTGCACTCGATCATGAACACCACGAATACCTCGACCGCCTCCTCTCGCGGTGCAGTTACGCATCATCTGAGTATATTGAGAATAACGGTGGATTGTACGAAGTGTTGTCGGCTGACGAGATGCTCGAAAGTGACGCACTAGCGGACCGTGAGACCCGTCGTGCACGAAACGGCTATGTTTCAACCACTGACGCAGCGAGTTTCCTGGCACTTCCCCAGGTTACAACGCTGCAGAAGGTGATGTCCTCTCAAAAAGACCGTGATCCGATTACCTGTGCTTATTTTCGATCATTCAATAAAACACCAATTGATCCCAAGAGGGCTTCTCCAAGAAATAAAGCTCGAACTGACCAGGAGCGGTTCTTGCGATTGCTGCGGGAAGCAAGTGTAATTGCGACAGAGGAGCCGCCACTTTTAGAGGGTACCACAGAGGATCCATCATCAAGATTCCAAGTTTTGGTTGGGTTATTGCGCAACCAAGATATGGCCCAATACACACAGCGCATGGAAGAACTCGCGTACTTGGCAAACGTACTCATGGCTGGGAGTTCGTTCGCTGGGCGTAGGTTTCGTCAGGTCGAGGCCGCCGAAGCTGTCATCGCCATATGTAATCTCGGACTTGAGCATTGCCTCACCGTATCCAGTGACCTACCCCTTGAAATTGTAAAACAAGAGAGTGCTGACCGGCTCTTCCGTATAGGCTGGCATTTAACGTTCTGGAACGTTTCCATGGTGATCGCCGAACAATTAGAAAATATCCTTGATGAATACGCAGCAAGAGGAAAGGAAGCGGCATTGAGAGCCATTCGGAAGGCGATACGAGATCGGCAGCCTTGGCAGATTCTCCCAAAGCTCGACACCTTGGTCGGATATGTGTCAGAGGAAGTTTTCCGCCAATTACCCTATTTGCTCGACCGTTGTCCCACCATTCCCCCACCATATGGACGCAAAAGGAAGGTGGAAACGTTTTTGTCGACAGAGTCCGATA
>JBFWLN010000086.1:0-2901 GCA_050252135.1 Desulfobulbus sp. | reverse complement strand
GTTGTCGGGTGAGATTTTTGACAGCATTCCTTTGCTGCGTAAAAAACGCCCATCAGCCAACATTAGCAGCCTGTTGACGCAAATTCGTAATGTCCCGTATTTACGATAGAGGGAGAATGTCACTTTAAGAGGTGGTCCCCGGAAATCGGACAGTGTGCTAAGGTGGATGGCCGCACACTGACGAAGGAGGAACACCCGTGAGCACAACCCGACGTAGACGTTTTTCTGCCGAATTCAAAGCCAAGGTCGCCCTGGAGGCGATTCGCGGCGAGCAGACAATTCAAGACCTGGCCAGCCGCTACGAGCTTCACCCGAACATGATCACCAACTGGAAACGGCAAGCCATCGACAATATGGCCGCAGTTTTTGGCGCAGGCGCCGAGCGTAGCAACCAGGCCGACGATGCTCAGATCAAGGACCTGCACGCCAAAATCGGGCAGCTCACGGTCGAACGCGATTTTTTAGCCAAAGCCTTCGGTCGCGTTCGCTGAGTCCGGCGCGAAGGAAAGAGCTGGTCGAACCCGACCATCCCCGACTCAGTATTGTCCGGCAGTGCAAACTGCTTTCGTTACAGCGCTCAGCCTATTACTACCAACCAGCGGGTGAGAGCACTCAAAACCTGGAGCTGATGCGCCTGATTGACGAGCAGTACCTTGAAACGCCCTGGTATGGCGCCCGTCAGATGACGCGGCACTTGCGCCGACAGGGCCACGCGGTCAACCGCAAGCGGACCGGCCGGCTGATGCAGACGATGGGGCTCTCGGCTATCTATCAGAAGCCGAACATCTCGAAGCCGCATCCAAAGCATAAGATCTATCCGTATTTGCTGTGCGGCCTGAAGATCGAGCGTCCCAATCAGGTCTGGTGCGCCGATATCAGCTACATTCCGCTGCGGCGCGGGTTTCTCTATCTGGTTGCGATCCTGGACTGGGCCAGCCGCAAGGTTCTGTCTTGGCGGTTGTCCAACACCATGGATGCCGATTTCTGCGTGGACGCCCTCGAGGACGCCCTGGCCCGCTACGGCGCCCCGGAGATTTTCAACACCGATCAGGGCAGCCAGTTCACGAGCGATGCGTTTACCACCGCACTCAAAGACGCTGGCATCCGCATCTCCATGGACGGCAAGGGGCGCTGGATGGACAACGTGATGATCGAACGACTCTGGCGATCCCTGAAGTATGAATGCATTTACCTCCACGCCTTCGAAACCGGCAGCGAGGTGCGGCAAGGGCTCAAGCGCTGGATCGAGTACTACAATGCACAGCGACCTCACTCTAGTCTCGACGACAAGACTCCAGATGAGGCATATTGGCAAAAACCCCGGCCCGGCTACGCCGGCCCGTCTCTCCAACTGGCGGCATGACCATAAAGGCAATCCACCTTAACCCCGCCGCCAACCTGTCCTAAAGATGGGGACCACCTCTTTACGTCAGTCCTGGCACCGGCCTGTGGGCAGGATTTTCTTGCCGTTTGGGTGTGCCAGCCGAAATCACACAAATTGTTTTGCGGCCTCTGGGATAGATTCGAGTGGGACAAAGTCCGGCCGCTATTGAAGACTGGACAGTTCCCGATTTTCTTATTAATCACTGGCCATCAGACAGAAAACCCCACGATTTGCGGATCGCGGGGTTTTCTCATTGAACGCTATATTTCGAACAGTCACTGAAAGGGCTCTCTTACGGGCCAGGTACCGAAAATCAAAAAAATAGCCCCACTCTCAGGAGGCGAAAAGTGGGGCAGAATCTCTGCGCCTAAGGGAGGGGGCAACAGAGTGTTTTTCATTCATGTATGATTTACCTTACCTCAATGAACATTACAGGATTATGTTCTCGAAATTACGAATTGTTTACTTCCGCGTGAAAGTTGCCTGCGGTGGAGCACGAAACGCCCTCGATCACGGGATTGAGAGCGTTTCTCGTTATGCGTTATTGGGAGTATGGGGCAGAGAGCCGATCCCGACTGCCTGAAAATGGAGGAGACGGGAGAAACCTCTCTTGCCCCTGTTGGTAATCACTTATATTTTTGGTGAGACTATTTGTTGGACGGTCGCGACCGCATCATTAGTATTCATGCTGCTGATTGCAAATATGGAGGCGCCTGATACAAATAGCTATAAGGAGTAGTAAAGTCGGACGGTACCGAACCCTCGCCAGCCGTATTACCAAACGCAGGGGGAAAATGGACTGACTGATAGGCCACCTTTGGATGCCGGGGGTGGCCTTAGCAGGATGCTGAAAAACTCTTCGAACAAACTAGGTAAAAACGGCTTCCTGTGCTACAATCCTGCGCATATCTAACTGATATTTCAGGAGAATGTTATGCGCGGCGAGAGCGAATCCACTCAGGCCATGTTCAGCTACGTCTCCCCGGAAGCCATGGTGCCCAAGGATCATCCCCTGCGGCCCATCAAGGCCATGGCCGATGCCGCGCTGAAACAGATTTCCGTTCAATTTGATGCGATCTACTCCCACACCGGCCGCCCGTCCATCCCGCCGGAGAAGTTGCTCAAGGCCTCACTGCTGCAGGCTTTCTATACGATCCGCAGCGAGCGTCAACTGGTTGAGTGTGATTTTTCACGACCATTCCCCCACCTGAGCTCCTGATTTTTCAGGAGCATTCCTCCACCCCGTTTTCAAGAGCATTCCCCCACCTCAGGCAGAATTTTTCACGGGCATTCCCCCACCCCTGAGATTATCGGCACGGCGCTGTTCCTAACCTGTATCTTGCCTTCTTTCATTCACTCGTTGGAGGAAGGAAGGCATGGCACACAAGGAGGCCTAACCCCAACATTCATGCAACCAAGTGCAAAGTAGCGCCCAAAATATATTCCATCTAACTGACATTACGTAACTAATGTCGCCTACCAGCCAATAGTTTTTCACCATCGTCACGCAATTTTCC
>JBFWLN010000085.1:0-2958 GCA_050252135.1 Desulfobulbus sp. | reverse complement strand
ATAAGCGCATATCGGTAACTCCTGTGGCTCTTGCTGCTGCTGCCTGCAAAACATCTGACTTTGTTCAGATCGCAAAAACTTTGGATGATGCTGCAAAAGAGGTTGGAGTCAATTTTATAGGGGGCTTTTCCGCGCTAGTCCACAAAGGGATAACGGAGTCAGACAAAAAACTTATAGATTCAGTGCCGGAGGCACTGAGCGTTACGGAACGGGTCTGTTCGTCTATAAACCTTGCTTCGAGCCGCACCGGGATCAATATGGACGCTGTGGCGAGAATGGGCGAGATAATTAGAGAGACTGCCTTCCTTACAAGAGACCGGGATTCGCTTGGCTGCGCGAAGTTCGTAGTCTTCTGTAACGCTGTTGAGGATAATCCATTTATGGCCGGTGCCTTCCATGGGGTAGGAGAGAGGGACTGCGCCATAAATGTGGGGATAAGCGGCCCTGGAGTCGTAAAGAGGGCGCTTGAGTCAGTCTATGAAGAGGACTTTGAAACCCTTTGCGAGACGATAAAAAGGACTGCATTCAAGATAACCAGGGTTGGCCAGCTTGTTGCGAAGGAAGCTGCCTCTCGCCTCGGAGTCCCCTTTGGGATCATCGACCTTTCTCTAGCACCTACCCCTGCTGTCGGAGACTCGGTCGCTGAAATTTTCCAGATGATGGGGCTCGAACATGCAGGGGCTCCCGGAACGACAGCCGCACTTGCCATGCTTAACGATAACGTCAAAAAGGGAGGCATAATGGCCTCTTCCTATGTCGGAGGGCTGAGCGGCGCATTCATCCCTGTCAGCGAGGATCATGGGATGATAGAGGCAGTCGAGGCCGGAGCCCTGACACTTGAAAAGCTTGAGGCAATGACCTGCGTCTGCTCCGTAGGACTGGATATGATCGCAATACCCGGCGACACTTCCCCGGACACGATATCAGGGATAATCGCAGATGAGATGGCGATCGGGATGATAAACAACAAAACCACAGCAGTGAGGCTGATTCCGGTTTACGGTAAAAAGGTCGGAGAAACAGTGACTTTCGGGGGTCTTCTTGGATATGCCCCTATTATGCCCGTAAATCAGTTCAGCTGTGCAGATTTCATCAGGCGCGGTGGCCGCATCCCCGCCCCTGTGCACAGTTTTAAAAACTAACATTAAATTTTCAGGATAATTTATTTTAACAAGGATGGTTGAAGCAATATGACGGATCATAACAGTACCTTTCATGTGGCAGAGACAGTTGTGTCTTACGATGACATCTGCCTTGCACAAAAAACGCTTGAGCCGATATTACGTAAGACAGAGTTGATCGAAAGCACTTTTTTCAGTAAGGAATACGGCAATAGAGTCTTCCTCAAACCGGAAAACTTTCAGGTCACAGGCTCGTTCAAGATTCGCGGAGCGTACTACAAAATAAGCAAGCTCAGTGACGAAGAAAAATGCAGAGGGGTAATAGCAGCCTCAGCCGGCAATCATGCACAGGGTGTAGGGTATGCCGCCCAGATGCTTGGCGTTAAAGCCACGATAGTGATGCCTGAGACAACGCCGATCATCAAAGTGGAAGCAACAAAAAAATTTGGAGTGCAGGTCGTTTTGCACGGCGACACTTATGATGACGCATGCCGCAAGGCGCGTGAGCTGGAAGCGGCGAACGGCTATGTTTTCGTTCACCCTTTTGATGATATCGATGTAATGCTGGGACAGGGTACGGTGGCGCTGGAAGTGCTGAAGGAACTGGACGATGTCGACAAGATACTGGTCCCGATCGGCGGCGGGGGGTTGATCAGCGGTATCGCGCTGGCTGCCAAGATGTTGAAACCAGGCATTGAGATAATCGGGGTAGAGCCGGAAGGAGCCTGCTGCATCGCCAGATCTCTGGATGAAAATAGGGTCACAGAGCTGAAAAAGGTCGACACAATGGCGGACGGAGTCGCGGTAAAAAAGCCGGGGGATCTGACTTTTGAAGTGATAAAAGAGTTTGTGGATGAAGTAGTCACCGTCTCTGATTCGGATATACTCGAGGCAATATTGCTGTTGATGGAGAGGCACAAGATGATCACCGAAGGGGCAGGGGCGCTCTCTGTGGCCGGACTGAAAAAACTGCCCCCTGAAGACAAAAAAGTGGTCTGCGTGATAAGCGGCGGCAATATGGATATCTCTACCATTTCTGCCATAATCAACCGGGCGCTTGTTTCGCGGGGAAGACAATTCTGCTTTACTGTCAATCTCCCCGATAAACCAGGGGAATTATTGAATGTAGCAAAGATCCTGGCAGATCTGCGGGCAAACGTCATCAAACTGGAGCATAACCAGTCAAAGGTAATGGACAGGTTCAAACTGGTCCAGCTTGAGATCACCGTGGAAACGAACGGACATGACCATGTCCGCCAGATCCAGAAAGAATTAAAGAAACATGGATTTGAAATAATCAAAATCTATTGATCGGCCATAGAAATTGAAATAACATAACCCTGAAAAGGTCCAACATTGGGCCTTTTCAGCTTTTGTCAGCACGCTGTAAAAAAACAGCCGGACCGTATGTTTGTGCTGCAGAAGAAAGGGAGGCTGTGAGCAGTATATTGTTGGAGAAATGGCTAAACTGCTGATTTTAAAAGAAACCGGGCTGTCTCTCCGAGGTTTTCGTGTGTTACTTCCGTAGCATTGAACCCCAAAAGCGAGAAGGTTATCTGGATACATACGCCGGTACCGAAGGCCGCGATCAGTGTGCCAAACCCTACAGGTCCACCCATCAGCCACCCCAGCAACACTGCGAGTGACTCGATGGCCGCTCTGCAAATGCCCACAGAGAGCCCGGACCTTCTTTCTAAAGCAACCATAAGCCCGTCGCGGGGACCCGATCCGAAACCGGACCTCATGTAAAAAAAGGTGGCCAATGAAATAACGAAAAGACCAAATACCATCATTGCTGTTCCGGAGAAGGGGCCATCCATTCCGGGTATCAGTTTTG
>JBFWLN010000084.1:0-3313 GCA_050252135.1 Desulfobulbus sp. | reverse complement strand
TGTACCTGGGCGATGTCGGGGTCTGTGCCCGATTCGAACGTGAGGGTAATGGTCACTCTACCGGCGCTGGAACTCTCCGATTTCATGTAGATGAAATGATCCAACCCCGTCATGTTCTGCTCGATGATCTGGGTGACGCTGTCCTCGATGATTTTGGCGGATGCTCCGGGATATTTGGTCGTGATTTCCACTTCCGGCGGGGCGACTTCGGGGTATTGGGCAATCGGCAGCCTAATGACCGCCAACCCTCCGGCCAGCATGATCACCAGGGCGATGACCCAGGCAAAAATAGGACGATCGATAAAGAATCTAGCCATGTCTTACTCCATTTCTTCAACCGTCGCCGGGGCGTTGGCGGATGATTTTTTGGTTTTGTGCGCTTCCCAGACGACGGGCTTGATCAACGCTCCTGGTTTAATTTTCTGTAGTCCCTCGACGATTACTTGCTCGCCCTCGCTCAATCCCTCGGTAACGAGCACCTGATCGACCATATTCTGGCCGATTTGGATAATCCGTGGCTCCACTGTCGAGTCCTTGTTGACCAGCATCACCAGGGATTGCCCCTTGCTGTTCCGGCTGATACAGGCTGTCGGAACAAGGATGGCGTCGGGTCGCTGCCCTTTGTCGATTCGCGCCCGGACAAACATGCCTGGCAGCAACCTCTGGTCGGGGTTGATAACGATCGCCCGGAGGATGACCGTACCGGTGGTCTGATGGACGGTTACGTCTGAAAATTCGAGTACGCCCGGCTGGTTGTATTCCGAACCATCTTCAAACAAAACCTTGACCGGTGACCGTATTTTTTCAAGATGTGAAGTCTGCCCCAAGGAGAGCTCCTTCTTGAGGCGCAACATTTCTGTGCTGGATTGGTTGAGGTCGACGTATATTGGATCAAGCTGCTGGATGGTGGCCAGTGCCGAGGATTGTTCGGCCGTGACCAAGGCTCCCTCGGTGACGGTTGACCTGCCAATGCGTCCATTGATGGGGGCGGTGAGCCTCGTGTAGTCGAGATTGATCCGGGCGCTGTCGACAGCGGCCTTGGCGGAGGCGACATCGGCGACTGCCTGTTTCCATTTTGCTTCCATCTCGATCTGATCCTGGGCGCTCACCGCCTTGGTCTGCACCAGCGATTTGTAACGTTCGGCCTTGAGGCGCGCGGAATGTTCCAATGCCTCGGCTTTCGCCTGCGCAGCCTTGGCGCTGTCGAATCGAGCCTGATAGGTGGCCGGATCAATCTGATAGAGCAACTGGCCGGCGTTGACCTCGCTTCCTTCGGTAAACAGGCGCTTCTTGATGATGCCGCTGACCTGCGGCCTGACTTCGGCAATGCGATAGGCTGCTGTTCGACCGGGCAATTCCACTGTTAGGTCGAAGGGTTGTTGCCTGATGGTCAACACCGCGACTTCCACAGGTTCGGGAGAAACGGTTTGGGAATTCTCTTGCCTGCAAGCACTTAAAAGAACTGCAGCAACTGCAGCAATGAGCAGAAAATAAAATAAAGGTGTTCGTGTCTCCATTCGTTGCATAATCCTGTGGGTGGTAACTTGTTGAAATAGATGCTGTTATTTTTTTAGTTAAACTGGCATCTCCGTTTGTCGGTGTTGTTGCATTCCACGAGTCATCGGTGATGGCGGGATCCAGGTGCAATGTTCGTAACATGTGACTCCAGGGCAACTGGCCCGGGGAAGTCCTTGCGTGAGCACACAAGGCACTGCCTGTCATTCCTCCGCCACCTTGCCGGCACCTGTTTTCTGGAGTTCGGGCGGAATTTCTGCTTTGGCGATAACTTGAGGCTGCGGCTTCCAATTCGTCAGAATGTTTCATGTATCAGGAAGACGGTTGGTTCTGGTGACGATGAAGGGGATTGGGGGGAGATGTTTCAATTTTTTTCCCGCGACCTTTACCCGGATGACTGTGGGACCCGCGGGGTTTAAATTTCAGGGGTTGCGTTAACACACCCAACCCCTGTCCAGCCGTGACGACTTCACCACGTCGCGCAAGGAAATATCGAATTCGCCCTTCTTCAGGTCCTACCCTGCCAAATTTTTTAATTCGAGCTGACCAGTCCAGCTGATTAATCCTTCCTGATACCTTGCAAAATACGTGAAGCGTCATCTCCCAACCTCTATGCTGGCCCAGAGGATTAAGCTGACCCGCAACGCAAATCTCTGTGATCCATCCTCTTCTTTTTGCTCTTCGTATGGCCTTTCCTTCGGCAAGGGAGTAGCGACAAGTGTGCCATTCTTATAACTACACAATTTCAAAGAGATAATCTTTTAAAGCAAAGCGGTTCATTTTATTTGGTGAATATTTTTTTATATATAGTGATTACGAGGGGGATTTGTTAAATAGAGTAGAAATGCCTTTCCGGGCAGAAGCTACAAAGGAGGGAATATGATCAGGAGTGATGATTTTTTCAGGGAAACGACACTGCGTATCTGTGGCAGCCTCAATATTGCAACGGCCCTATCCGATGTCTTTAGCTATTTCAAACAGCATTTCCCCATTATCGGCGTGAGCCTTGGAATACAGGATGAGGACCTGGGAGCTCTCCGCCGCATTGCATGGGCTGCGGACAATCAAAAAGAATTCCCGGAGGAGATCGTTCCCCTTTCGAAAAAGCTCTGGAATGAGTTGCAGGCCTTAGAAATTTTTAACCCGTTTATCTTCACTGCAGATAAGGACGACCCGTTTGTCAATCTCGCTGCATTGACAAAACTTGATGATAAGGCAGAGCTGGTTCTACCTTTGTGGGCGGAGAGTAAGTTGATGGGCGCTCTGAGTTTACGCGCAAAAAAGAAAGAATTGTTCACCAAATTCCATGTCAATCTTCTGAAAACTATTACCCCTCCCATAACCATTGCTTTGACCAATGCACTTGCCCATGAAAAAATCAAGCGTACCAGCGAACTGCTGGCCGAGGATAACCGTTTGCTGCGTCAAGAATTGATCTGGACATCCACTGAAGGAATCATCGGTCGGGATGGCGGCCTGAGCAACCTCATGGAAATGGTGAAGCAGGTCGCACCGTTGAATAATACCGTACTGCTTCTGGGAGAGACTGGAACGGGCAAGGAACTGATAGCCAACGCCATTCACTTTTCCTCAGCGTTCAAGGACGGACCTTTCATTAAGGTGAATTGCGGTGCCATACCGGAACAATTGGTTGACAGCGAACTTTTCGGGCATGAAAAAGGAGCCTTTACCGGGGCCGTCACCGAGTATCGCGGTCGTTTTGAGCGGGCTAACGGTGGCTCTATTTTTCTTGATGAAATCGGAGAGTTGCCTTTGCAGGCTCAAATACGACTTTTGC
>JBFWLN010000083.1:0-3585 GCA_050252135.1 Desulfobulbus sp. | reverse complement strand
CTACCCGGACGAAGAACTGTGTATCACGCAGCAGCTTTCTGGGATTGGGTTTCAAGATGCTGCAGCAGGCTGAAAAACGCTGGATTGGGATTTATGCTCCAGAGAAAGTCCTGCAGCTTTTTGCAGGAGTGAAATTTATCGATGGCATACCGCCTAACCTCACCCTGCCGGATGATCAACAGACCGCCGCCTGATCTATGTCAGAAAATGCTCATACACCAGATTTGACTATAG
The DNA here is from genome assembly GCA_050252135.1 of Desulfobulbus sp. Classification (GTDB taxonomy): domain Bacteria; phylum Desulfobacterota; class Desulfobulbia; order Desulfobulbales; family Desulfobulbaceae; genus Desulfobulbus. The sequence goes on along the minus strand of JBFWLN010000083.1, from coordinate 3,351 downwards.
CTCGAGTATCAATGGTCGTCTTTTCACATGCCTTTAGCTCTGCCACTAGTGATGCATAGCTATTATCTGTCAGCTTTGCTTCAATAAGGGTGAAATGGTTGTCCGCGAAGTAAGAAAATGAAGATCCTGGCTCACAAAGCTGATAAGCGCGGAATCGTGTTTTTATAGGCTTCAGTTCTATCTTCACAGTTGTTGGTCTCCCTGCGGTATCGTTGCGTGTGTACTCGGCACTTGAGACATCATCTCCAAGTTCCACTTGGCCGTTTCGTACCCATGCCGTTCCAAGAGGTCAAACGCGTATTCGCTCAGCTGTCGAAGAGTAGTGCTATAGGTGGCCGCACGTCTCGCCTCATCGGCGGTCAACCAGGCTTGGTTCAAAAACCCTGCGGCAACGGCACCTCGACCATTTGCGAAACGTTTGATTGACGATTCAGCTGCTGTACCAATACCCACATACACTCCAGCCTTCGGGTTCTTTTGCAGAAAATTGACGAACGCTCGGACGCGCAACGCCCGACACTGATCAAGCGCAATGTCTGCAATGCGCTTTAAGCGGAAGGGGTTCAACGGGTGCGGTATACCCTTGCGAGCAAGTGGTGCACCACCATCGGAAACAACTAGGTAAGTAATGTCTGAGCGGAGCGTCTCATCTACCTTCAGCGATTGTGACCCTACATCGAACATGGGTTCAATGCCGAGGTTATCATAGAGCCCCCCGTCGTAAAGGTGCAGGCTGTTAAAGGTGGGCTGAAACGGTTCTGATTCACCCTCACCCCACTGTTTACGCTTTTTCCACAAGAACTTTTTTGTCTTGATGGTCAATGGACCGATGCCACCAGGGAGGGCTGCTGAAATAGCCATGGCTTTTGCAAGATCGAAATCATCGACGGCGGCGTATCCAAGCTCATAGTCCCCCATTGTTCCGTTCTTGAAGCGGAACCGACGCCCCGTTTCCCCTGAGGTGCAATTGATCGACCATACAGGCACAGTGTCAAGTGAGGACAGTGACGCCTCGACACCCCACAAACCCCGAATGGCTTGCGCCAAAATGTTCGCACGGGAAAGAATGAAACGCCAGTTCAGAGGATTCAGTATCAGCATTGAAAAAGCAGAGAATTGCAGGGATTGAGTGGTAAGTGTTTGCTGGAAGCGAGGAAATACCTCATTCAAATAGGCCTCAGAACTGGGCCAGTGGTAATTAGCGTGCCGAAACACCATTCCAATGAACAGGCTGCCACCGGACACCGACGAAATATGCTGAACCTTTTCGAGAAGTCTTTGCTCCGCCAAGTAGCGTAGGACTCCAGCATGGAAGGCTGCCGCGCGCACACCGCCTCCTGAAAGGACAAGACCAATGGTTTCAGCTGCTCCAATCCTAACCTCATTCATGAAGCATCTTGACCCCGAAGAGAATCCGCTCTTGGCCTATATTACTCCTCCCCAAGCTGATCGGGAAGGTCCGGTTACGACCCATAGCTGCCCTTCGCGTGCATGTTCGTTGACGAAAAAACGAAGAGAGGAAATTTCGTTAACAACCACTATTGTTTCTTGACAATGGAGGCCTCATAAGTGTTAGCATTCAATGCGTTGGCCAACGATTATGTCTGGTTCGACGATCCCTCAGCGTGTCCTCATTGTTCCTAAGATACAGGTTCTTTCGGGCACACCCCACATAGCGACTAGAGACTTCCGTGCTCCCAGCCTTCAAGTTGATCACTTCAAACTGCCCGGCATGGTTCCCAATGGAACTGACAATCACATCACCCGTCTTGGTTGTAAAGAGTCGGACATTGCGCTTGTGCAGCAGGCTTCTTATCTCTGGTTTTGGGTGATTGAACTGGTTCCCATAGTTGGAGGTCGCAATCGCGAGCGTGGGGCTAACGGTCTTTAGAAAGGTTGATGTTATGAATCCGTTATCAGCTCCATGGTGGGCCATAATCATGACATCCACCTCGGAATTAATTGTCTGTATCCGTCTGAGATATGATGAGATTTGTGTTGATTCAACGTCTCCTAAACTAAGGACATTAAAACATCCACTACGAAACTGCTTCACCGTCGAGTTATTGTTTGCATTCTCGGAATCAATCGTTTTGGGCCAATATATGATGTTCCGGTAGCCGTAGCTTGAAACACTATCCAGACTATCGATGTACTCGGGAGTCACACTGATAACCGTTGGCGTTGCTTTCTTGACTTTATACGCCTTAATGATCGCCAAGCTATCTTTGCCACAATCCGTATGAGGAACGTAACCCGGATACTCAACCTTGACCGGTTTTAATTTTTCAAGTATTCTTTCGAGTTGTGCCGGCGAACAATGATCCTGATCCCAAGATGTAATATGTAGGGTGTTGATCTGTTCAAGTCCGCATATCCGCAACTCCTGCTCGATACTCGCTTCGTTTCCCTCGCAGTATCGCCCTTCGATGAGAACGAACTTATCGCCACTGCAGTAAGAGAAAGAAGACCCGGCAGAACCGAGTTGGTATGCGCGGAATCTTGTTTTGATTGCCTGTATGGTCACGACGCGGAAGCCTCTTTGGGTCCAGAACAGAATTTAACGTAACACGCTCCGCGCAATCTTAACGGCCCTTTCGTGTACTGATGCTTCTCTGTGCTTTTCGGGAAGCATAGGTAACAAGTATCGAATCGTCGCTCGCATGGGAGCTATAGTCAAATCTGGTGCATGAGCATTTGCTGACATAACTCAGGCGGCGTCCTGTTGATCATCCTGCAGGGCCTCATTGGCTGGTAATCCATCTCCGAATTTCACGCCGGCATTGCCCGAGGATCGGAGCGAGATGCGAGAATATGGCGTATGAAGTCCGCCGCTAAATCACACCAAACCAAAGAAACCGGGGGATGAGCAAGACAATGGGCTATTCGTGGGCTGAAGGTGCTGACGTACCGGATCGCGCTAACTCCATCAGAGAGCCGAGAGATATCGATCTACGATCACATGTGTGAGCTGTTCCCCGCGCAATGCCAGTGCATCCAAGTCGTGCTGTGCCATGGCGGCGAAGTCCGTGGGGTAATCCTTCACTGTCTCACGGGGGACCAAGTCCGGCGGCCGGTAGGGCAGTTGCGCATCCATCTGCCCAAGATACACCATACCGAATCCCTTTAGCTGTCCGCTGCGGACATACTGATGCAACCGGTTATAGGTTGCATCCTGCACCTTGCGATGCACCGTGTAGAAGGACTGTTTCACCCGGCCGACCCACCAAAACGGACTAGCGTTGCCACTTACCTGCCCCGCTCCTGCATTCAGGCTGATGATGTGGGTCGCGGAAAAACTGTTGACGCTCAACCCGGCATTCCTTCCCGGTTCGAGGACAGTCACCCCGA
>JBFWLN010000082.1:0-3796 GCA_050252135.1 Desulfobulbus sp. | reverse complement strand
TCAGGTTGCTCGACTCCACATGGGCCTGCTTGCGCAGGAAATGAATCAACACATCCTTGCGCTTGTGGATTTCATCGAGTTCGGTGGAGACGTCGCGCAGCTCGCCCTCGGCGCCGATCTCGTTGAAGAACACCGGCATCAACTTGGTGAACTGCTTGGCCAGGTTGTAGATCGGGCCGATGGGATGGTTGAGCAGGTCGGTGATGTCGCGCTGGAAGAGGTCGGTATCGCGGACGCAGGTGCCCGAAAGCCGCAGATTGATGATCAGGGCCGAAAACAGGGTCGAACACCACTTGGGCTCCTGTTCGATCAGATTCAGCCAGACGCGGATGTTGGTCAGATGCGCCGGGTTGGCAATGGGCTGCCAGTCCTCGTCCACGCCGCGGACATTGGCGTATTGGAAGCCAAAGCGGACCGTTTCCCACAAAAAGGCCTCCACCAGCCGGGAGTTGCCGCGCTTGAAGACCTCGTTGCCGATCACCTGGATACACTGCAGCGAGGTGTGCGGGTAGCGGCGGACATTGGCCTTGAGCAGATGGAAGGTGGTGACGAAGAACTGTTCGATTTCCTCGAAGCTCTGCTTGCGGATCAACTGCACCAGGGAACGGTTGATCTCGCGCAGGGTCTCCTCATGAATCAGGGTCAGCCCCTTGGTTTCCATGATGCGGAAGAGGAAGAGCAGTTTGCGGTTTTCGACAAAATGGTTTGAGGTCTCATCGGCCGGCTCCACCGCCACCATCTTGCCCGGGATTTCCTTGTAGAGCCGTACCAGGTCCATGTGGTTGGGCAGGGTGAGGATCTTTTCCAGGGCGGCCTGGTAATCGGCAGCAAAATCGATGGATTCCAGGGTTCGGCGGCATTCGAGAATGTGCGCATGGGAGATGCCGACCAGCAGGGACTGCCCCTGCCACTGCCGGCAGTAGTCGCCGCATTCCTGTTCAAACCAGGCCAGGGGGTCGTCCTCGGAAAGCCAATATTGATAATTTCGCTGGAGGATGGTGCGCATCAGCAGGGCGAGTGCCTCGAGATCAAAGGGCTTATCGGCTTTCTGCCGCCGCAGGGCAATCACCTTCTGCGCCATTTTCCGCACCGGGTGATGGCCCTGCACCATGGAGAGCATCACCTGGGGTTCGCTCTCGTCCAGGCCACGCAACCGGGTGAAAAACTCGTCCAGGGCGCCCTCGTAACGAAACAGGGCCGCGCTGTCCATGGAGATGATCAGCTTGTCGGCATAGGCGAGCATGGCCTCGAGGATGCGTTGCAGCAGTTCGTCGTTGCGGCTGGAATCCCTGAGCGCGTCAAAGAAGATCGACAGGAACAGGGAAAAGGCCTCGGGCCCCTGCTCGTGGTCGCGGTAGTGGTTGCAGTTCTTGAGCACAAAAGCCCGCAACTCGGGAACGATCAGCTTCCAGTTGCGGTAGGGATGGCTGATCTCATAGAGCAGTCCATCGAGTTTGCCGAGAATCCCCTGAAACCGGCAGACCACCGTCCGCAGCAGTTCATACGCAGGATCGATCACCGCCGGAGCAGCGGTTTCGCGCAGATTGGCCTTCAAGGCATCGGAGACAAGGGGCAGGGGACAGGGTTCAACGGACATGGGCGACCTCCTCCACAGGTTAAGACATACCGAACCATATCTTGGATATTGTAGTATCGCCGACCGGGAAAGTCAGCAGGAGTTTTGCGGAAGGCAAAAGAACCGGGCCTGTTCTCTTGAGGGATCAACCCAGGAGGGATTGCAGCGGCTGATAAAGCAACGGCAGAAAGATGGCGGGCAGGAGATTGCCCACCCGGATCTTGACCATGCCCAACATATTGAGGCCGATGGCCACGATCAGCAGTCCGCCGACCGAGGTCATCAGGGTGACCGCCTCCGGGGTGAGGATCGGTTTGACCAGCACCGCCGCCAGGGTCAGCGCCCCCTGATAAAGGAACACGGAAACACTGGAAAAGAGGACCCCGATGCCCATGGCCGAGGCAAAGACCACCGAGATCACCCCGTCCAGGATCGATTTGGCGAACAAGGTCTGGTGCTGGCCGGTGAGGCCGCTCTCCAGGGAGCCGACAATGGCCATCGACCCCACGCAATAGACCAGGCTGGCGGTGACGAAGCCGCGCGCCAACGACTGGGTGTTGCCGCTCTTGGCGGCGATCCGTTTCTCCAGCCACTGCCCCAGGCCCTCAAGCCGGGCTTCGATCCGCAGCCATTCGCCAAGCAGGCCCCCCACCACGATCGAACCGATCATCACCAACAGGTTTTCCGCCTGCAGGGCGTTTTTCCAGCCGATGAGCATCACCGCCAGCCCCACGCCCTGAAGAAGGGTCTGCTTGTACTGCTCGGGGATGCCTTTGTCGCAGATCAGACCCAACAGGCTGCCGGCCACAATGGCCAATGCATTGACGATGGTTCCCAGCATCGGTGTTCTCCGGGGATTGAATTTCGTTTGCCCATCTCGCCCTTTCCTTCTTGGAAAGGGAACGGACGATTGCTAATATATCGTTTTGCAGAGAAAGAAAAGGGGCCTGCACCTTCCCGCAACGGACCTCACCGCTGTTTTCCTCCCCTTCGCCCGTCCGGGCAGAGACGACTATGAACCGCTACACCCTCACCATTGGCCTGTTGTGCTGCAGCAACGTCTTCATGACCTTCGCCTGGTACGGCCACCTCAAAAGCCTGTCGCACAAGCCCTGGCTGATCGCCGCCCTGGTCAGTTGGGGGATCGCCCTGTTGGAGTACCTGCTCCAGGTCCCGGCCAACCGCATCGGTCATGATGTGATGTCCGTGGGCCAGTTGAAAATTCTCCAGGAAGTGATCACCCTTTCGATCTTTGTCCCCTTCTCGGTGCTCTATCTCAAGGAAAAACTGACCCTGGATTATCTCTGGGCCGGGCTCTGCCTGCTGGGCGCGGTCTTTTTTCTTTTCCGCAGCAAGATCATGGGCACCTGACGTCGACATTAACCGGAGCAAAACAACCATGCCAATTTCCCGCCCCCATTTCACCCTCGACCTGCCCGGCTGGGCGCTGAACGAACTGCAGCAATTGCCGCCGTACCTGCCCCGTCTCGAAGACCGGATGAAGGTCGTGCTCCATTTTGCCCGGCTCAACACCGAACACGAAAGTGGCGGCCCCTTTGCAGCGGGAGTCTTTGAACGCGACTCGGGCAGGCTGCTCGTGATCGGGGTCAACCGGGTGATTCCGCTCAACTGTTCCTCCGCTCATGCCGAAATCACCGCCCTCACCCTTGCCCAGCAGATCCTGGGCACCTACGACCTCGGCGGTCCGGGGCTGCCCGCCCATCAGCTGGTGGTCAACTGGAGCCCGTGCGCCATGTGTTTCGGGGCCGTGCTCTGGTCCGGAATCCGCTCTCTGGTCATTGCCGGGTCCGATGTGGAAATGATGGACATCACCGGGTTCGACGAGGGACCGATGCCTGAACATTGGCGTCAGGAGCTGGCAAACAGGGGAATTGCGTTGATTGAAGGGCTGATGCGGGAGGAGGCGCTCGCAGGGTTCCGCGATTTCGCGGCGACCAATCCGGTGGTTTATAATGGGCGCCAGGGAGGATTAACAGAGGGGAAAAAATGACCAAAGAAAATCGAATTGCCATTTTCGTGGATGTCGAAAACCTCACCCAATGGATCAAAGAAGATGGATTAGTTTCCTTTTTTAATTCTACTTTGTCACATTAAGAATATCGTTATAACTAATTGTATTAATTTAAATTTTATGTTATATAGGTTGTGTAACATCAATCAATTACCAGGAGGAAAAATGCACAGCCTAACCCCAAAAAA
>JBFWLN010000081.1:0-3904 GCA_050252135.1 Desulfobulbus sp. | reverse complement strand
TTTTGCCACCTTCAAAAGACGGTGTAACTGGGTGCCGGTGGCCAAGTCCATGGGATACCAGGTCGGTCCTCGCACCCGTCAAAACCGTACCTGGTTGCGACTGGACGAGGACTACCATGTACGCTTTCACAAAAGCGTGTATCAAGGGAAACCTTGCTACTACATGGATCACAGCGCCATCGAGCATGTGTTCCTTCAACCCTAAACCCCGAAAGGGGCCATCCCCGCTCATGGGCGTCAAATTCGCCCATGTTGGGGGTAATGGCGTTCATGGGCTTAACCACTACGCATCACAGAGATGCAAGGAGAAAAGCCTTTAAGGTTTACCTTATCTGGTACCTAGCACTGGTGGCCATTTGGCCTTTACTGGTCTTGGCACTGGATTTCATTCGAAGAAACATGCCGACAAAACGAGTGGAAGCCATACTGAATTCAGTAGCTGAGAACTCAATTTTTGCCGGGAATGCCCTAATTCTTGGGTTGGGTGCTTTCTGAGTCTGGCACCAATCGTATGATTGGCGACAGACATTTGTAGGCGCGTTGTCCTTGATAGGGGGCCTTCTGCTATCATCAATCGTAAATGAGCAGTATGGAGGCAAAGATGCAAGCCATCATTGAAGCCTTGGGGCTTTTGGGAATCATGGGTGCCGGATTCGGAACCCTTTCCCTTATAGCCATCGTAAATGGTCGCGCATTTCGGCGAGAACAAGCCGAGAAAAAAATCCTCGATCAAAAACAGGAAGAAGCCGAAAAGGCATTCCAAAAAGCATGAAGCAGGCTGTTAGCCAGCAAACAAAAGCCACCGATTTCGGTGGCTTTTTTACGTTTCTCGGCGTACGACATGTTAATTGCAGCAATTGCTGCAACACCAAAGTAACGGCGGTACGTTCAATCAAAAATACTGATGCCAATGGATATCACAACAAATTGTCCTACAAAGACTTACAACAATTAACGCTACAAAAGAGAAGCCGGAAGAGGCGCCTATAACAAACCACCGTCCGGATTCTCCATAAAGACCGAAGCCCATTACTATCTTTAAGTAGATACATAGTTGATACGCAGGCCAAAGCCCCTTATACTCAATCCCAGCTAGGCTGTTTTGCTTAGCCAACCGATCGAGAGCCTGGTTTCGGTCGGTTAATTTCTCAAACCAAAGGAAGTGGGTGCGCTTCGTCGCCAGGAAAGATGAGCCGCACCAAAAATGAGGTGACGACATGCACGGAACCATAAAAAAATGGGGGAATTCCGCCTCCATTCGGATTCCCGCTGCAATCATGGATGCAGCAAATATCAGCCTGAACATGAAAGTTGATATCCAGGTAGAAGGCGACTGCGTAACGATCCGCCCGATTCGGCGCAAAAAATTAGAGCTGGGTGATCTGCTGGCGAAGATCACACCTGAAAACCAGCATTCCTTGGTTGACTTCGGTTCGCCGCGAGGTAAAGAAATTTGGTGATAGATTATGGCGATAGCTAAGCAAGTGTTCGTCCCCGACGCCGGGGATATCGTATGGGTAGACCTGAACCCAACCCTGGGGCGGGAACAGAGAGGCCGACGACCGGCCTTGGTCATCAGCCAGAAGTCATATAACGGCAAGACGGGCATGATGCTGGCCTGCCCGATGACCACATCAGAAAAAGGCTATCCCTTCGAGTTACTGCTCAGTAACTCGGGTGGAAAAAGTGTTGTTCTAGCCGATCAACTGCGCTGCCTAGACTGGCGGGAGCGAAATATCGAACTCATAGCCCACGCAACTGATGACGAGTTCGATCAGGTAAAGGGTCTGCTTTCGACCTTGCTTGGCATCTAGCCCCAGAGGATGGCGATCAGAACAAGAGGCAAGGAGAAAAAATGAAAGCGTCAAAACCACAAAAGAAGGCACATAGGCCGATGGCCGTGGTACCCATACTCGGTAAGGGCCACCGGCACCGAAGCCCAAAAGACTGGAACAGGCAAACCTGTCGCAACGAAACCCGCAAAGCAGCCCGCGATGCGGGTTTTTCTTTTTCATGGGGTGGAAGGCACCAAAAAGCGAGCCCGTCAATGCAGAATCCGACAGCCAAAAGCACGAGTTCCCTCCTTACGCATTTCGAAAAGAAACCAACAACTCTCGCTAAATTGGCACGCCGGAGAAACCCGTAGCATTGGTTATGTGGGATCAACCACGACCGTTGCCGGCGGATCACCGGTTGGAGAATCAAAATGCCATTAGCATCACCACTCGTAAAAACTATCGCCCTGGTCACCATCGAGAATCAGGACAAAATCCTCCTGGTGAATGACCGGATCATTGGCACAGCTGAGGCAGAGGATGGCGACGAAGCCGGCGCCGCTCTTGAGAGTGTGGCAAAAAATTTTTCAGACCTAACGGGCGTACCGACATCGCGGCACTTCGCGGAAGTACCAACTATGAATGACTGGACTTTCGAGGATGTTCAAAAAACTCTACCGCAGGAGGCGGTAGATACGCAGCACGAAACATTCGACATCCTTGTGCGAGTAGATGCGCCACGATCAGAGGATATGCCAGATGGCGGCGATATCTGTGGGATGTTGAATGCCCTGATTAACACTGGTCTGTCAGACGCCCAAGACACCCTAGACGACCCCGATATCGAGAACGAACAGGCGCAATTGGCTTGTGCCGTGAATATCCACCAGCCTGAATTCGTCTGAGTCTTGGTCAGTGCTTGCAAGACCAAGAAGCCAACCTGCCCGGGAAAATTGACAACCAAAAGAAATCTGGAAAATGAGGTTAAAGACCAAGCAAACCTTAACCGGAGCAGACGCCATGCGATTCGACCCATTTCAGTTCTACCCAACCAATCAGATGACTGCCCTCAATCTGGTATCACTTTTCAGTGATCTGGGCGATCGTGACATGATCCTGGATTCTTCTGCCGGGCAGGGGGCCTTACTGGACGCAATCAGGGAAAAAAGGATTAATGACTATATCGACTTTCACAATAAAAACGGATTCTTAAAAAAGACGATATCCCGAGAAAACCTTGGAAGGCACGAGATCGAAAACGTCCTTCAGGGTATGTCGCTCTATTGCGCTGAAATCGATTTTAATCACCACCCGACACTGAAAGCGAAGGGCTACCAGATGGTCGGCACTGACTTTCTGGACATGCGAGACCTTTCGAGATTCAGTAAGATTCTGATGAACCCACCTTTTCGGGAAGGAGTAAAACATTTACTGCATGCCTGGCGCGGTCTTTGGGAAGGTGAAATTGCCTGCATCCTCAACGCCGAAACCATCCGAAATCCTTACACAGCGGAACGGAAGTTTCTATGCGACCTGATTGAACGTCATGGGCGTGTTGAATTTGAAGAAGGTGCCTTTGAGAACAGCGAGCGCAAGACCAGCGTGGAAATCGCGTACGTGCTCCTCAAAAAATCGGCTCGATCAGATATCACCGCCGAAATCATCGCCGATGCAATGAATGAGGGTGATCGTAGTCGTGATGAAGACATCGTTCGGGATGTGTTTGATACGGAGAATCAGATCGCCTTACGCGGGTCGACAATCAAGAACGCGGTCAAGGCATATAACGCCGCTGTTCAAGCGGCAAAAGAATCAGCCATAGCCGCCGGCCGCGCCGGGTATTACGCGTCTTTATGCGGGATGGAATATATCGAATCGTCCTTAGAGGGCGTGATAGCGGAAGGGGCGCCGGCTGTTCGTAAGCGAATCGCAAAACACCATGAGGCGATTTTGAGCGCATCCTGGAAAAACATCATCGACTCAACGGACTTCACCAGTCGCCTCAGTTCAAAAGCCCGTGAGCGGTTTATGTCCGAGTTGAAGACAATAAGTCAGCTTGAGTTCACTACGAAGAATATTTATGCGCTGCTGGATGGGATTGTCGCAAGTCAAGGCGAAATTCAAACGTC
>JBFWLN010000080.1:0-4114 GCA_050252135.1 Desulfobulbus sp. | reverse complement strand
CTTTTTCATGTCCGAAAAGTTCGCTGTCGACCAATTGTTCCGGTATGGCGCCACAATTCACCTTAATGAAAGGTCCATCCTTGAAAGTTGAGGAAAAGTGAATGGCGTTGGCTATCAGTTCCTTGCCCGTTCCAGTCTCTCCCAGAAGCAATACGGTATTATTCAACGGTGCGACCTGCTTCACCATTTCCATGAGGTTGCTCAGGCCGCCATCCCGACCGATGATTCCTTCAGTGGATGTCCAAATCAATTCTTGACGCAGCAAACGGTTATCCTCGGCCAGCAGTTCGCTGGTACGCTTGATTTTTTCATGGGCAAGTGCATTGGTCAAAGCGATGGTTATGGGAGGGGTAATAGTTTTCAGAAGATTGACATGGAATTTGGTGAACAATTCTTTCTTTTTTGCACGTAAACTCAGAACGCCCATCAATTTACTCTCCGCCCACAAAGGTAGAACCAGTTCTGCCTTATCACCAAGTTTTGTCAATGCAGCGAAATTGACAAACGGGTCGTACTTATCTGCAGTGAAAATAAACGGGTTAAAAATTTCTAAGGCCTGCAACTCATTCCAGAGCTTTTTCGAGAGGGGGACGATCTCCTCCGGGAATTCTTTTTGATTGTCCGCAGCCCATGCAATGCGGCGGAGAGCTCCCAGGTCCTCATCCTTTATTCCAAGGCTCACGCCGATAATGGGGAAATGCTGTTTGAAATAGCTAAGGAGACGTTCATAAATTAATCATGCTTTTTTATGGCGTAGTTCCATTCACCGTGGAACAAATCCGGGTGCAGGCTGAGCGCTTTCATTTCTGCATCCGCCACCTTGATCCCCTTTGCATAGTGATTCATATCCAGAGAGGCGCGCACTTTGAGTCCGGTTCGCGTGGTGGTGGATTCAATCAGGTTGACGATCACCTCGTGGTTAATGAGCGGCTGTCCTCGCCAATTCAGACTGATAGCGCTGAACAAACGGTGCTCTATCTTGTTCCACTTACTGGTTCCAGGCGGGAAATGGCTTACATAAATTTCCAGCCCCGTTTCATTGGCAAACCTCTGCAGCTCCGTTTTCCACAGTCGGACACGCGACCCGTTGCTTCCCCCACTGTCCGCATTGATCATCAGTTGCGTGGCATCAGGATACCTCGATTTCCCCATCATTTTCCACCAATGCCGAATACTTTCCACAGCAAAGGCAGCGGTGTCGTGATCGGTGCCGATATTCACCCATGCCTCATTATTCTTCACATCGTAGACTCCGTACGGCGCCACCTTGCCAAGTTCTTTATCCATGAAATCATGCGATTTGACCTTGATGGGATCCCCCTTGGGACGATAGGTCTGCCCGTTGTTCTTGTACGGCCCCACAAGTTCCTTTTTCTTGGTGTCTACCGAGATCACGGGTTGCCCCGCCTCTTGAAATTCTTTCGCACGGGCGGCAATAAACTGAAATTGTGCATCCCGGTCCGGGTGAGAGGTACCCTCAAGGGTTTTCTTGTTGCCCTGCAGGCTGTAGCCTTGCTCAGCAAGAAGAGTACCAACGGTGACATGGCCAACCTTGTGCCCGTTGGCACAAAGCGTGGCGGCGAGTGTCCGCAGGCTTTGCGTTGTCCACAAAAGAGGAGACTTCGGATCACCCATGGTGCCGGTCTCCACAAGATTCCGCAACGCATCGACAAGGGAACTGTCCGTTTCCTTGAGCGGTTTTCTCCCGGCGCCTGGCCGGCGAATCCGACCTTCGGCCATGGGCGAGATACCAGACAATTCGTTCATGCCGGCGGCAATGACGCTTCTGGACATCCCGGTTATTTCATGCAAAAGTTTGAGACCGCCTCGGCCAAAGGCTTGAGCCTCCGAGGCTGCCCACAACCGGCGTCCCTTTTCATCTAGATGAGGCCATATCGCTTGATGACGTGTGCGGATTCGATCATTTGTTTCCATACCCTGTATCATGACAGGGAAAGGATGAAAAGTCTAGTTTATTTTTAAACAGTCCCTAAGTAGCTACAATTTTTATTATAGGGCTCTAATTTTCAATCGCAAGGAATGAACCGAGAAAATAACGGCGGCATGTGTCACTGACCGCCCTAAAGGAGCCAGGGATGATCGGGTTAATGGCGCCACTCAAAGTGGCTCATTTTCCTTGTTGGACGGGGTAAATTATTCGTCGATTTTTGCTCTTTTTTCGCTCGTTGTTTTTGTACCTTGGGGGCAGTTTTTTGGCGAGCGATAACTTTTGCCGTCGAGAATGAGACGGTAGGCGTTGTGCCTGAGCCGGTCGATGGTGGCGGCGCCGAGGAGTCGGTTCGGAAACACATCTCACCACTCGCTGAATCAAGATGCTGGTGACAAGCGTGGCGGCAAGTCGCAACTGTTGTTTCTCCTGGGGAGATTGTCGGCCGGGGCGCTGACCGCGAGCAGTATTTCCCCGGCGGCGCTCGGGCCATCGACGCATGGCAACCGACTCTGCTGATCGATGAGGCCGACGCCTTCATGAAAGACAATGAAGAGCTACGCGGGATCATCAACAGTGGCCACACCCGGGAATCCGCTTATGTCATCCGGACCGTGGGAGACAGCTTCACCCCGGCCAAGTTCAACACATGGGGAGCAAAGGCCCTTGCCGGCATCGGCCACGTTGCCGATACGATCATGGACCGGGCGGTGATTCTGGAGCTGCGGCGCAAACTGCCGAATGAGGAGGTGGACCGGCTCCGCTATGCCGAACCGAATCTGTTCAATCGGGTAGCCGGGGGAATCTCTCCCCCAGCCCCCACACCACCTAGCATGCGGGTCCGCACTAGGCGGTTCCCATGAGCTACCGAGCCGTAGCCGGGTAATGGATGTTTACCCACAGATCTTTGATAGAAAGTAAACCTTGCTCCGCAAGCCATTGATTGGTCATGCCCGATTGGGTCGCCAAGGTGCGGGATAATCTCCAGGGGCCTTTCCGGCTCAAACCGACCGAGATAGCAGTTCGCAGGAAGGTGCCGAGCTTGGTCAGCTCACGAACCTTCGTACGGCAGAAGCGCCACTGCTTCCAGTAGCACATGTGCACCCTGCGGCGCAGCCAATGGTCGAGCTCGGGTATTGGCCGATACAGCTCCGATATCCCAAAATACCCCATCCAGCCGCGCAGATACTCGGCCAACTTGAATAGTCGATACTCCATGGAGACGCCCCAACTCCGTCCGGTCAGTTCTTTGATGCGCTGTTTGAAACGCACAGAGGCCTTGTCCGACCAGCGAATCTTGGTGCCCGTAAAGGAAAAACCGAGGAAGGTGATCTCGTTGGTGTGAGCCACCTTGCTCTTCTCCTGGTTGACTTTGAGCTTGAGCTTCTTTTCCAGAAACCGGCTGACACTAGCCATAACCCGCTCACCTGCCCGTCGACTTTTCACCAGAATGACGAAGTCGTCGGCGTAGCGGGCAAAACAATGGCTTCGCCCTTCCAGCTCCTTGTCAAGCTCATCCAGGAGGATGTTGCTGAGCAGCGGTGAAAGTGGACCGCCCTGCGGAACACCCTTGTGGGTCTCGTGAAGGCGGCCACCTATCACCACTCCTGCTCGCAGGTATGTGCCGATCAGCTTCAAGACGCGCTTGTCGCGCACCTTTTTGCCAATCCGAACCATGAGTACATCGTGTTCCACCGTGTCGAAAAACTTCGCCAGGTCGCAATCTACTGCCACGCGGTATCCCTCGCGGATATAATGACGGACCCGGTACACGGCATCGTGGGGCGACAGCCCCTTACGAAAGCCAAAGCTGGCCTCCGAAAAGCCGGGATCAAAGATCGGCACCAATACCTGAGCAATAGCTTGTTGAATCAGGCGGTCAAGGACAGCGGGAATCCCCAGGGGACGCGTGCCCCCGGTTGCCTTCGGGATCTCCACCCTCTTGACCGGTAGAGGTTTATAACTGTCTGCAAAGATGGATGAACGGATCCCTGGCCAATGTTCCCAAGCATAGGCCATGAAGTCGTCTATGGGCATGGCATCCACACCCGGCGCTCCACGGTTGGCCTTGACCCGTTTCCAGGCTTCACTCAGGTTGGCTCGGGAGAGAATCCGCTCCAACAGGTATTCATCGGGATCGGGTTGACCGTCAACGCGCCGACCAAC
>JBFWLN010000079.1:0-4179 GCA_050252135.1 Desulfobulbus sp. | reverse complement strand
TTGCCGGTCAGGATACTGATAAAAATGATATTGTCGATGCCCAGCACAATCTCCAGGGCAGTCAGGGTCAACAGGGCCAACCAGGCTTGCGGGTCAGTCAACCAATCCATAGCGGATGTCCTTTCAGTATCAGATCAAAGAAAGAGTGAACTTGTAGAGGCGGGGATAATACCGGCACTTTCTGCCCGTTTCAAGAGTTCGGTAATGGCTCGCTCACCTTCTTCCCCCAGGCTCTGGGAAAAATCATTCACGTACAGGCCGATATGGGCGGCACAGACCTGCTCGCTCATCTCCTGGGCGTGCTCACGGATATACTGGGCCGCCTCGCCAGGATTGGCGCGGGCATACTCCACCCCGGCGGTCAGGGCCGCCTCGATGCTGCGGATAGTTTCCGCCCCCAGACTACGGCGGGCCACAATCCCCCCCAGCGGGATCGGCAGGCCGGTCTCACCCTCCCACCATGCCCCCAGGTCCACCAGCTGGTGCAGACCGAAGCCCTGATAGGTAAAGCGTGATTCGTGGATGATCACCCCGGCATCGGCCCGGCCGGTCATCACCGCATCCATGATCTCATGAAAAGGCATCTCCAGAAACGTTTCCAGAGTAGGATCAAACAGTCGCATCAGCAGATGGGCGGTGGTGTAGCGCCCCGGAATGGCAATGGTCTTGCCCTGCAATGCAGCTGGGTCCAATGGTTCCCGCGCCACCAAGAGCGGTCCGCAGCCCCTGCCCAGGGCACTACCGGCTCGCAGCAGGGCATACTGCTCACGGATATGCCCCAGGGCTGCGTAGGAAACCTTGGTCACATCCAGCACCCCCTTCACCGCCAGCCGGTTCAAGGTCTCCACATCCTCCAACCGCTCATTGAAACTCTGGCCACCGGTATCCACCAAACCGTGCACCAGCGGGTAGAACATGAAGGTATCGTTAGGACAGGGGGAAAAACCGAGGGTTAAGGGTTGTTTCATAGCAACTCCGGGGTCTGCTTAGTTTGCTTTTTGATACGTGGTAGCGTTGTTATCAACGGGGTGCCCCCATGACCCGCCCGCCCAGGTTTTTCGGGCGGTCGGCGTCCATGGGGCTGGTTGGAAACTTCTTTTCATTCAAAATGTAAGTGCTGCCCATTCGTCTTGTCGCGAGCCATTAAGGTACTTCAACCTCTTCGATTTTCCAAATCTCGGAGACAAGATCGCTCAGCAGTTCCTGCCGTTTTTCTATCGCAGCAGCATCCCAGACAGTGAACGACTGGAGCTTGGCATTGACTCGGTTGATGGATGAGTTGTTGCCGACGGTGGTAAGCTCGACAATGCTGTTGGTCAGGTAATACTTGCACTTCTTGTATTCGGCGCTTTTCGTCAGAAAGAAGTTGTTGCTGGCGACAATGTTGATAGGTTTTTCCAGCAGAGTAAGATTCCCCAGCATCGTTTTGTAGAGATCATATGGCTTGCCGGGGTTATTCTGGGTGAAGTCGTCACGCAAACCTTGCTGGGGGTTATTCGGAAGAATGTGTTCGATTTCGAGAACCGTGTAGTCCTGCAACGATCCCGGTGTTCTGAGTCCCTTGTAAGCCATGTCAACGTATTGAGTCAGTTTGGCCAGTAGGTAACGTGTCCGGTACTGCTGCATCGAATTGAGAGTATAGCGTTTCAGGTCATCGGTAAGCTCACCCTGTTTTGCCTGAATATTTTTGTTGAACCGTTCCTTAAGAAACTCGTTCAGTTTTTGCTTCTGCTCAGTGGCATCAGTTATCCCGGCGATTGCCCGCAGTTCATCCGCCCATACAGAAAAACTCCGCTCCAGATCCTTCGTCGGTGTTTTGGTGAAAATGTAGCAAAACAGGAAGCTCTCCAGCTGCTGGACAAAATGGTCAAAAAGTGCTTTCGGGAATGTGCTGGCAGCGAGGAGCAGCACATAATGCAGACTGAAGGCCCCGCCGCAGAGCCGCCGCAGGTTATCCATGTACAGATTGTCGAGGCCGTCATTCCCCTTGCCAGATGAGAAGGCAATGAACCACTCGACATTCTTGATGATCTTGCGGACAAACTCGAACGGCTTCAAGCTGTAATCGCAAAGCGCAGCGTTCTTCTTATTGATGAACCAGTCATAGATTTCATCTTCCCGCACGATTGCGTCGCTGCGGTCGTTCTCGATCTTGTAGTTGGCCATCAGGAAGTATCTGAGGAAGCGGAGCGGCTTCTCTTTCTGCTTTTCTAGCGGTTTGGTGATCTTCTTCCATTCATCCTTCAGCTTGGTGAACTCTTCGGTTTTAACGTGGGTGAAAAGCAGGTTTTTCAGCAAATCCATAGGGTTGAGGCCAACACCGCGCTCGTTGATGGTCTCGAATATCTTCAGGGCGCTGCTGATGTCGGTGGATATCTGGATAAAGACAACGTTGTTTGCCAGGTATCCCCAGTATTTTTTCAGCGTTGTCTTCTCTTTGTAGTTTTCTTGAAGATAGCGATAAATGGTTCCGTAGGCATTTATGATATTCTCCAGCGAGCCAAAAGTGGTGATTCCTGAAGCCTGCACTGCATTTCTCGTTTTGATTGGCTCTTCATTCAACTCCACCAGCTTGTTCATTATCTCCCCGGCATTTTCGTAACGGGGTTCAAGCTTCAGGCTGGTTTGGGTATCACCGTTGCTGTCGGTGTAGCTGGTGGAGATCAAGCCGCTGATAGTCGCTTCTTGGGATTCCCCCTTGAAAAGGTACTTCAGGGCGCAGAGTAGCAAAAAGAAGGTCGTCAGGCGTTGTTGACCATCTATCACTTCATAATGATTTTTCAGCTGGGCTGGCGATACAAGGATGGTGCCGATGAAGTATTCCTTAATCGATTGTCCGTTTATTTCGTCGTTTATGTCGTCAAGGAGTTGGTGGACTTCCTTGTCAGTCCAGACGTACTCACGCTGATAATCGGGGACTATGTAAAAGCACTCGCGAAATGCCTCTTCGATACTGTATTTGTGGTTCTCGATCTTTGCCATAGTCTCTCCTGTTTAGTTTGAATTTTTCCAACTTGCTATTGAACGGTTCACGCGCGCGTGCGCGTGAACCGTTCAACCACCCAAGCGGACCAGTTCATCCACTATGCCGCCATCGCCAACGGATGCACCTCTCGGTCCAGCCGGCCCTGCAACTGCTCCAGGGCCACCTCCATGTCGTAGTGCGACTGCAGGTTCATCCAAAATTGGGCCTCCATGTTGAAAAAACGCCCCAGCCGCAAGGCGGTGTCGGCGGTGATGGCCCGCCGCCCCAACACGATCTCGTTGACCCGCCGGGCCGTGACGCCGATATCCTTGGCCAACCGGTATTGGCTGATCCCCATCGGCTCCAGAAACTCCGTCATCAAGATCTCGCCGGGGTGGATCGGTGCAAAATCACGTTGTGCCATGGCCATATCCTCTTCAATGATAATCTACAATTTCTACGTCGAATGCATCGCTGCCCTGCCACCGGAAACAGATGCGCCACTGTTTGTTGATCCTGATACTGTGCTGCCCCTCACGGTTGCCGGTCAGTGCCTCCAGGTGATTTGACGGCGGGATGCGCAAGGTGTCCAGTACGGTTGCAGCATGCAGCATGGTCAGCTTTAATGCTGCTGCCCGCTGAATACCCTGGGGTAGTTTGCTTGAAAAACGCCCTTTGAACAGCTTTTCCGTTTCTTTACAACGAAACGACTGGATCATGGCCTAATAGTATCCTTACAAGATAGTATCGTCAAGCGATAACACCGACGTCGTTTAAAGCTGCAACTGCCCATTGTCAATGATGATCTCCTGGCTGCCATCGGCCATCACCAGGGTCACGGTGGGCTGGTAAAAAACGTAATCCTCATGGAACGGCGCCGCCACCGTGCCGCCGAAGCCGGTGTTATCACCCAGGGCCAGGTGGATGGTGCCCAGGATCTTCTCCGCCTCCAGCACGTTGTCCGGCCGGCTGGCCTTGTCGTTGGTGCCGATCCCCAGCTCGGCCAGGTTCCGGCAATGGGGATTTTCGGCAAACTTGGCTTCCAGACGCTGTTTGAGCGGATCGTCGCCGTCGATCCGCACCACCGTGCCCTCGGCCACCGTCAACGTGAGCGGGCTGTTCAGCTTGGCGGTGGGGCCCCACTCGATCACCATGGTGCCGTGGCTCTCCCCCTCCAGCGGTGCCAGGTAAGCCTCGCCGGCCGGCAGGTTACC
>JBFWLN010000078.1:0-4621 GCA_050252135.1 Desulfobulbus sp. | reverse complement strand
AGTGGTCTGCAAAACCATTATTCAGCGGTTCAAATCCGCTCGTCGCCTCCATGAAACATACAAGCGGTCACAGAGCATGCTCTGTGACCGCTTTTTTGTTGGATGAAGCGATGTATATTACTTGATGGGATCTGTCGGGTCAAGCAAGAGGGGCAATAAAAAAGGCAGAGCCATCAGGCTCTGCCTTTTTTATTGCGTGAATTTGGAAATGGCTGATCAGCTTCTTTTGCGTCGGGTAAACCCAGCGAGACCGGCAAGACCTGTTCCGAAAAGAAGCATGGTGGCTGGTTCGGGAATAACAGCTGACGGATCTATTCTGACTTGTTGGACATCTGCCACTTGAATATATCCAACAGTAGTTGTTATTTCCACAGATTTAAAATAATAATTCATCAGCCCAATACCAGTAAAAAAATTTTGACCAGCACTAGTTAAAGCAAAACTTTCTTCGTAAGTATTACCATCTTGGTCTATTCCTTTTAACGTTACACTACCATCTTTTATTTTACTCTCATCTTTCTCATCTGATACGTTAGTGGCATCAATATTAAATACTATCTTGTTAAAACCAAGAGTTGAATCCGCCATAAATATTTTCAAGTAGTCATATGAACCATCTACAGCTTCAATTCTTGCTTGTCCGTTAGGATCGGCTATAATCGCTTCATCACTTTGAAAATAAACTACCTCCCCACTCTGATTGAGAGTACCAGCAACAGTATATGTGTCAATATTGACCTGGTTAAGCAATACGTTTTCTAGATCTTGATTATCATTTCCTGTATAAAAATCCATCGTATCAGCTTGTGCCATGGCCGTTGTTAAGAAAACAGCAAAAACCATTGAAACTATTCTCGTTTTCATTTTACTTCCTCTATTAGCAAAAAGGAAAAAGGCTTAAAACTCTCTGTAAATAATTATGCATCTTTTATGCCAACTCAAACTTACACGCCAAACAATAGGAGGAAAAATTAAGAACAGAATACGTTTTTTATTAGCGTAGAGAATAGGGGACAGACCACGTTTTCTAGCGGCTTATCAACCAAACAAACAATTTGACTTCAAATAAATCGTCAATCATTTCCACAGGATATTTCCATACAAACCACCCGATATCAACTACACCAATTGATATTGCCGCTCGACCAAATGGGTCGCCCCCTTACGGCCAAGGATGCTGGAATAGAGGGTGAAATGATCGGCTAGAAAAGGGAATGTTTGGAAAAGTCCATTATTTTCGAGGTATTTACCGACTTTTGCCGTTGGAGTGTGCTGCAGGCGGGCCAAGGTGATGTGCGGACTGAATTTCCGGTTTTCCGGCTCCAGGCCAAGATGGAAAAGGCGGGTGATGATTTTTCGCTGAAGGACTTGCAACAACTCGTTTCTTTCGATACCGGCCCAGACGACACGGGGCTGGCCCCGGGGCGGGAAAAAACCGACCCCCTGCAGTTGTAAGGAGAATTTTGGGGCCGAAATCTCAGCCAGGGCTTCACGGATATCCAGGAAAGCGGAACCTTCCGTTTCTCCGATAAAACTGAGGGTCAGATGGAACTGCTCCGGCGCGACCCAGCGGGCATTGGGCAGGCCGCAACAGAGCATGCGGAGCTGCTCGCGAATTTCCAGGGGTGGGTCAATGGCAACAAACAGTCGCTTGTTCATGATTGGTAATGAATTGTATCAACAAGTCTCCGATGAACGCCCTTTCCGAGAAAGCGGAAAAAATCCCTTGCCAATATTTCAAAAAAGAATGCCCTGCCGATTGAAATATCAGAGGCCGAAGGAGGCATTGCCGAGCGATTTCGGCGGGCGGAAAAAGCGCCTGTCCATCCTACCAATCCATCGATAGTAGAGGGAGTTGCGCAGGTCGGTCACAGTTGTATCGTGCCCACCAAAAAACTCAATCACCACACCAGCTCCATTCA
This sequence comes from Desulfobulbus sp., assembly GCA_050252135.1. Lineage (GTDB taxonomy): Bacteria > Desulfobacterota > Desulfobulbia > Desulfobulbales > Desulfobulbaceae > Desulfobulbus. The sequence goes on along the minus strand of JBFWLN010000078.1, from coordinate 2,699 downwards.
TACCCCATGCGCCCTATCGGTATCCCAAATAAACAAAAAAGGTCTCCACCTATATTGAAACCGCTTCCTAAAGTTCGGGAAAACGGAAAAATAAAAACATGGATCCGGCGGGGTCAGCTCCGCCAGTCCATGCCGATGTCGCAGGCCTTGGCCGAGTGGGTCAGGGCACCGACCGAAATAATGTCCACCCCGGTTTCGGCAATACCGCGCACAGTTTCGAGGTTGACCCCGCCCGAGGCCTCGACAATGGCCCGCCCATCGATCAGGGCGACCGCCTCGCGCATGGTGGGCAGGTCCATGTTGTCGAGCATGATCACGCCCACGCCGCAGATGAGGCACTCCTCCACCTGGGTCAGGGTATCGGTTTCCACCTCGACGTTGATGGTGTGCGGCACCAAACGGCGAACCCGGCGGACCGCCTCGGTGATCGAGCCGCAGGCCGCGATGTGGTTATCCTTGATCAGTACACCGTCGCTCAGGCTATACCGGTGATTGTGGCCGCCGCTGGAACGGACCGCGTATTTCTCGAGCATGCGCAGGCCGGGGGTGGTCTTGCGGGTATCGACGATCTTGGCCTTGGTGTGCTTGATCTGGTCGGCAAAGGCCGAGGTCAGGGTGGCGACGCCGCAAAGCCGCTGTACCAGGTTCAAGGCGACCCGTTCACCGCGCAGCAAGGTGCGGGTAGCCCCCTTGAAATGGAGCAACACCTCGCCCTGCTCCACCCGATTGCCGTCGTCGACGGCGTTGTCGCAAACCACGCCGGGGTCGAGCAGTTGAAACACCCGGGACGCAACCGTGTCCATGCCGACCACGGTCATGGGATGACGGGCCACAAAGCAGGCCTCGGAACGGTCTTCCCGGGAAAAGATGGCCTCGGTGGTGATGTCGCCGTGCTCCAGGTCTTCGAGCAGAAAACCCCGCAGCAGGGTATCGAGTAAAAAGGTATCCATATCAGCGCAACTTGCCCAGTCGTTCGGTGGATTCGATGTTCTTGGCCAGGCGGGCACGGATTTCCGCCTCCTTTTCCCGTTCCTTGACTACCACATCCGCGGGCGCATTCTTGATGAACTTCTCGTTGCCGAGTTTGCCCACGATCCGCGCAAGTTCCTTGTCGAGCTTGCTCTTTTCCCTGGCCAGCTTCTCCAACTCACCGGCCACATCGATCAAGCCCTTGAGCGGCACCACCAGTTCCACCTCCTGCACCAGCGCGTGGCCGGCATCATCGGGCACCGTAGCCTCGCCGACAATGGCCAGCGATTCGGCGCGGACCATGATCTGGACCCCGGCGGCAAACTCGGTCAGCAATTGGCGTTTTGCCGGATCCGGGCAGATGAGCACGGCCTCGATTCTGGCGCTGGGATGGACCTCGGCCTCGGTGCGGATGGTGCGCAGGCCGGAGATGACTCCCATGAGCAAGGTCATGGCCGCCTCGGCCCCGGCATCCTCCCAGGCGGGATTGATCTCCGGAAAGGGTTCGAGCATGATCGAACTGCGCGCACCGGGGAGCTGGCTCCAGATCTCCTCGGTGACGAACGGGGTGATCGGGTGCATCAACTTGAGTACCTGCTCGAGCACGACCAGAAGCACGGCCTTGGCCTGGTCGCGGGCATTGGCGTCATCGCTGAACAGATCGGCCTTGATCCACTCCAGGTACCAGTCGCAGAATTCGTGCCAGACAAACTGATAGGAGGACGAGGCCACCTCGTTGAAGTTATAGCCGTCGAGGGCGGCCCGGACTTCGGTGACGGTGGCGTTGATCCGGCTGAGAATCCAGCGGTGCGCCAGGGCGAGCTTGCCGGGTTCCGCGGCCAATTCGACAATTGCCGGATCGACCTCCTTGAGGTGCATCTGGGCGAAACGGGCCGCATTCCACAGCTTGTTGATAAAGCGGCGATAACCGTCGATCCGCTCCTCATCCATGCGGATCTCGCGTCCCTGGGCGGCAAAGGCGGTCAAGGTGAAACGGAAGGCGTCGGTGCCGTACTGTTCGATCATCACAAGGGGATCGATCACGTTGCCGGTGGACTTGGACATCTTCTTGCCGTACTTGTCGCGCACCAGGGCATGGAGATAGACGTCGTGAAAGGGGACTTCGTCCATGAAGTGAAGCCCCATCATCATCATCCGCGCCACCCAGAAGAAGAGGATGTCGAAACTGGTGATCAGCACCGAAGTCGGGTAAAAGGTGGCCAGTTCCCTGGTCTGTTCCGGCCAGCCCAAGGTGGAGAAGGGCCAGAGCGCGGAACTGAACCAGGTGTCGAGCACGTCGTTTTCCTGGTGGAGCTTGGTCGAACCGCAAAAGGGACAGACATCCGGATCATCCACCTCCACCACCAGTTGGCCGCAGCCCTCGCAGGTCCAGGCGGGGATGCGGTGGCCCCACCAGATCTGGCGGGAGATGCACCAGTCGCGGATGTTCTCCATCCAGGCATAAAAAGTGCGGTACCAGGTGTTGGGGTAGAGCTTGATCCGCCCCTCCTCCACCGCGGCCACCGCCTTGTCGGCCAGGGGACGGACGGAAACGAACCACTGCTTGGAGGTGGTGGGCTCGACCACGGTGCCGCAGCGGTAACACTTGCCCACCGCGTGCTGGTAGTCCTCGATCTTCTCCAAAAAGCCCTGCTCTTCCAGATCCCTGACGATCTGCTTGCGGCAGGCGAACCGGTCCATGCCCGCATAGGCGCCGGCTTCCTTGTTCA
>JBFWLN010000077.1:0-4799 GCA_050252135.1 Desulfobulbus sp. | reverse complement strand
TTTCTTGTCGTCTACGGAGTTTATACCAGCAAAAATCGCCGGATAGTAGACACCCAGAACAACCAGCCAAAGGAGCAAAAGCTGGAACGGTTTACGAATGTTCATGACCGGCGCCCTTTACAACATCGAGGAAATAACGCTCCAGATCTCGGCGTAAGGGCTCAATTCGATCAATTCTGCCACCCTGTGCCAAAATCTGTTCGAGGGTTGTTTTGAGCAGATCAGAAGCGACGATCTTTTCGGTTGTTTCCTTCCCTGTTGCGGCAAAGGACAAGCGATACCCCTCGATACCCTCGTTCAGAATGGTATCCACCCGATCAAGTGCCTTCAACTCCCCTTCAACCAGGATGCCTACCCGGTCACAGACAATCTCAACGTCGGCGGTTATATGGGTACTAAAAAAAATCGTCTTTCCGGCATGCTTTAATTCTTTGATCAAATCCTTGACCAGCGCCCGGCCAAGAGGGTCGAGGCCGCTCATCGGCTCGTCAAGAATGAGCAAGTCAGGGTCTGGCAGCATGGCTTGGGCCAAACCCAACCGCTGCACCATCCCCTTGCTGTAGCCACGAATGGGTCGGTCGGCGGCACGATCCAGTTCCAAGCGCTCAAGAACTTGATTTGAAGACGAACTGACGGCTTTTTTTGACATGCCGTAAGCGTTGCCGACAAAACGTAAATATTCCCTAGCAGTTAAAAAATCATAAAAAGCGGGATTCTCCGGCAGGTACCCTACCCTCTTTCGGCTAAGGGGATTGACCACTGACACACCGTGAATTTGGGCCTGTCCATCTGTAGCCTTGATTTGCCCTGTCAAAATTTTGATCGTGGTACTCTTGCCCGCACCATTAGGGCCAAGAAAACCGAAAACCTCGCCTTGTGCGACCTTTAAATTCAAACCATTTAAAGCACGAACAAGGGTACGTTTTTTACCCCGGTAGGTTTTTCCTAAATCAACAATAGATATTTCAATGGTGTCAGTCATTTGACTCGTCACTTTTTTTTATGGTGCCGCCCTGTGCCATCTGGCTGGTGGTTCGAATCATCCCTAGCTGGTCAATGAAAAACTCACCGCCATAGGGGTCGACGGGAAGTTCGTCGAGATACCCCTTCACCACCAACTCGTGCAAATTCTGTGGCAATTCACCGAGATCATCCTGATAGCGCCGTACCGCACGATTTAACTCTTGTACAGCGGTAAGCACAGCAAGTCTCATTTCATAAATCCTTCGTTCTTTTTTATCGATGCTGCGTTCGATCATGTCCCGTAAAAAGGCAATCCCCAGATCTTCGCGCCTGGATTCATAAAAAAAACGGGCACTCAAATTGGTCAGGAGAGCGTTTCCTGACAGCTCAGCGGCCCGTTGCATATAGGTAGCGGCTTGATCGTAATCTTTCAAGAAATAAGCCGAATTAAAGCCGGCAAAATAAGGCAATTGCCAATCCCAGGTGCGGTATTTCATGCCATGATCAAGCAGTCGGTTGACATCGGCGGCATGCCCCACCTGCCAGGTAAAAGCCGCCTGTGCGAAATAGTAGGCATCCATATTATAGGGATCGAGCCGGACGGCAGTTTCTATGGTCCGAAACATATTGGGATATTCAGGGGGGAGTTGAATGCGATTTTGCCACTTTTCGACCAGGGTGCCGAAGTAGATCAAAACCCGGAGTACATTAATCTCAGCCAGCAAGGGCTTCAAGTCACCCGTGAAAAACCTGACGACCTGTCCCCCGGGGGCATAGCCAAGTTTGACCACCACCGGCCGATCGGCCATGTGCCGGTCAAGCGTCAGAGAAGTGACAAAAAATGCCGCTCCCAGAACAAGGGCCAGAAGAGCCTGTTTCACAACAACTCCCGGCGACGAAAGGTCCACACCGCCAGAAAAAGGACGGCCGAAGTGTAGACAACGAAATAAGCCAGAACCAGGAAGAGGGAAGAAAATTCCAGAGGCAGGGCGTAAATCGCCTGCACCTTGAAATCGAAGGCGGTCAGATTCGGCAAAAGATAATACAGGGCTTCGATAAGCCAACGAGAAAGGGGGGCGAGTTGCGAACCATAATCACCCCGGACAAACTCGATAACCTCTTGCGATGCGCTACCGACGAGATACACCGCCAAGGTGCCAAAGACGGGGAGAAAAAAGGAAGTACTGAGACTAGAAAAAAAGAGGGCGACGGCCGCAATCAACACCGCCTTGAGCCCATCGCCAATAATCGCCGCAATAATATTAAACCAGGGGATAGGGGTCGAAGAGGGATATTGATGCGCGACCAGGGGAATGACCAGCAGGGCCACAGCCCCAAGGACCAACGTCCCTAAAAAAAGAAAGGACGCGATGCCCGCAAACTTACCCAGCACATAACCGGCGCGCGACAGAGGCAGCCCCAGAACAGAGCTCGTATAGCGCCGCTCAATATCTCGCCAGATAGAGGTCGCCCCGAGAAAAATCGCCAGCAGCAAAAGGGTGACGGAAATCGATGAAAGAGCGAGAGTTACGCCGAGCTCCTGAACCTGCCGCATGGAAAAGAGACTGAAAACGGGGACCAGTAAAAACATCAGTCCGGCCACGCCCAAAAGGGCCTGCAAAATACGATCACGCAAGGCCGACCTGACCGTGACGCCAAGCAGCAACCTGTACTGATATAAATTCATCATTTTCCCCAGACACAACGACGGGGCATACCCATTAGGCATACCCCGCCGCAGTTTTACAACGACTTATAACCGATACAAACTACAGCGCAGTCCAGCCGGTGAAGTTAGCAGAAGCCGTACCCGTCGGCGCAGTCGGCGCATTCGAACCAGTACCGTCGATCCAGAAAATATTCGCATCACCAGAAGAACTACCATAAGTACGGGTACCGCTGGAGTGATAGGTCGCGATGGAATATCCAAGACCATCACCACTGGTATCTGCTTCATAAAAAAGAAAAACGTTATTAGACAACTTGAGATTTAAGTTACCGTCTGTACCCTTAATTATCACATCCTGATCAGCAGCGTATTTACCAGCAGCAAGTGCCGAACCAAAGGAAAAGGCCAACATCAAAGCTGTGAATAATGCGATTTTTTTCATACTTTCCTCCTGTAAGATTTTTTATCAAGCGAATAATGTTCGTTAAATGTAAATTGAGACTATTAAATACCAGTCTCCGGGTATTTTTGATAATCAGCGTAATACGACTCCAGGCTGGTCTTGGAATTCTTTAGGTCCGATTGGGCAGCACTGTTGTAAGCCTTCTGCCGGTAGGAAGCAAACTGCGGGATGGCGATGGCCGCGAGGATGCCGATGATCGCCACGACGATCAGCAGCTCGATCAGGGTAAAACCTTTTTCAGCCTTGCGAAATCTAGTCAACATAATTTTTTCTCCTTTCCAGGGTTAGCCCCGCTGCGGGGCTTTAATTAAGAACTCACAGCAAACAAAGCTTTTTTATTTGCCGAGATTTCTATTCGAATTACATTGATTCCATATAAAGCAAGAGAGGTGCCAAATCCGTAAACATTTGTTTTAACTTCTTCTAAACACTTGGCGATCAAGATCATCTGCCATTAAGTAACAAAAATATGTAAATCATCAGACAAAATTTGTCACTCAGATCCCTTGGTCGGGGTAGTGAGCGTAATCGTAATAGTAAGACTCCAACGCTACCCTGGCATTGTGCATATCACTCTGAGCCTGACTATTGAAGGCTTTTTGCCGGTACGCGTTAAACTGGGGGATGGCGATGGCGGCCAAAACGCCTATAATCGCTACAACAATGAGCAATTCGATCAGCGTAAAACCCTTTTCCCTCAGGCACACCCTACCCATCACCAATCCCCTTTCTACAGCATATGCGACGTCTGTCAACAAACTTTCTTGAACAGTTATTCAAGTTTCGAGCCAACAGCCGACAAGTTGCGAACCTTCGGGTTCGATCCCTTCGACTCCGCTCAGGGTGCGAAAAAACTCCAATTATTACAGGGATGCAGGGGATGGAATGGATAGAACCTGTAAAGTACTTACCCCCTTCATCCCTTTTGTCCCTGTTAAAATGCCTTTGAGTCCGCTCTTTTCGGCTTCGCTCCCTTCGGCTCCGCTCAGGGACCGGGGAGGGGCGATGTGCGTCCGTTTGTGGCGGGGGGTGTAGACGGAACAGGGCGCAGCATGCTGCGCCCCTACGTCCGGCTGACGGCTCAACAACACACCCCATTGATGCGGTTCCTTCGTCACCGCATCCTACCAACTTCCGAATCGCACCGATGTGCGCCCGATTGGGGCGAGGGACGATCTATCCGCCCGGAAGCTCCGTGCCGCGATTCATGATTTCGATATAGCCCGCGTAGCTGAAGAGGCGGTTGCGTTTCTGGGCGGTCAGTTCCTTGACGATGCCGAGCTGCTGCAGATGGCCGAGGGCCTTGTTGACCGTGGCCGGGGTGATGCCGGTCTTCTCCACCAGCGAGTTGGATGTGGCAATAGGGTGTTCCATCAGTGCCCGGTGGACCTGCAGGGTGGATGCCGCCGCCCGGCCGAGGCCGCTGATCTTGTCGCGATCCCGGTTCGACAGGTCGAGAAGCTGTTGCGCCGTTTCCACCGCCTGGCCGGCGGTGACGATCACCGCCTCGGCGAAGAAATCGAGCCAGGCTTCCCAGTCGCCGGTCAGCCGCACGTTGCCCAACAACTCGTAATAATACTGACGATGGGTCTTGAAGTAGAGGCTGAGGTAGAGCATCGGCTTCCGTAAAACCCTCTGCTCGCACAGCAGCAACGTGATCAGCAGCCGACCCAGACGACCGTTACCATCGAGGAACGGGTGGAT
>JBFWLN010000076.1:0-5024 GCA_050252135.1 Desulfobulbus sp. | reverse complement strand
GCCCGGCTTTCGGGCATACTCTTTTCCAGTTTCGCGAGGATCTGTGGGAATCAACGGTTCAACGAGTTCCCAGAATGCATCTGAAATTTCCCAGGTTTTGATTCGTGCCATTCAAATCTCCGTTGTTGCATAGGTTTCAACGGAAGTTTAGCTTAAGGCGCAAAAAAATACGAACAATTTATTTATAGATAAGCACTAATTCCATGGCGAAACAAAGGGAGAAATCAACCCGGTTATCCAACGCGTAAGCAGGCAAATGGTTCATTTGGGCCGCTCATTTTTTGTGCCTTGTACAATCTTTTCAAGCAGGCCAGCCGTTCGTTTGTATTGTTCGCCGTTGGCGATCAACGACGAAACATTCATACTCTGGTCGGGATTTGATGTACTGAATATATCAACCTCCGGCTCCACGACAAAGACAGCGGTCGATAGAATAGAGGCATCCAGAGGAGTGGGTGCCGTAAGCGTGACGCTGGTCGGTAGTTGCGTGGGTACTCTGTCTTATCGTTGTTGATATGGACGAGCAGGCTTAGAGGAAGGGGCTTTGATTCAACAAGCCACAACCACGACTGAAAAAACGAGGAGGAGTGCAATGAGAAACAGGCCATGGGGAAAGCAACGATTGTTTTTTGGGCCGCTCTGGCAGCAACGGTTTTCGGAGGTTTCAGCAACTGCCTCGCCGAGCCAGATGCAACCAAGGCGGAACAGATGACGATGCCGGTCGTTGAGGGGAAAAAAGTCTTTGATGCCCATGACACTGGTGTGCGGTACCATTTTTACGATACAGATATGGATTTCAACTTCGGCACGATTGTTCTTGGTTCTGCGGTGAACCACGGCGTTGAGATCGGCGAGGCATTTTACGCGGCCTCGCAAATCAAGGACGGCGATGCCGCGAGTTGGCAAGAGTCGTGGTTTTCCCTGGCCCGCCTTGCCGAGGCCCGTGTGGCGAGGCATCCTTTGCCAGCGGACATAAGGTGAGCCGCCCGCGATCAGTTGCAACGTGCCTCGTATGCCTATCGCATATCGCTCCTCTCTATCCTGCCCAATGATCCGCGTCTCCAGGAAAGAGCCCTGAAAAGCCGAAGTCTGCTGAAAAAGGCAGGCGCACTTTTTGATCCCCCGCTGGAATATTTTGAAATTTCCTTTGAAGGCACTGTGCTGCCGGGCTATTTTCGCAAAGCTGCTCCAGGATCGAAACCCGCCAAAACTCTGCTCATGATTGGCGGTGGCGAGACCTTTGCCGAGGATCTGTTCTTCTATATCGCCCCTCAGGCCCATGACCGCGGCTACAACTTCATGGCCGTCGACTTGCCGGGCCAGGGTCTCCTGCCGCTGGAGGGGAAAACATTCCGCCCGGACTCCTATGTACCCATGAAGGCAGTGATTGACTATGCCCTCAAACGTTCCGATGTGGATCCTGAACGCCTGGCTGCGTATGGCTACAGCGGCGGCGGTGGGTTTGTTCCCCAGGCCGCCTGCATGATCCCCGGATTAAGGCGATTGCCATGAGTTCCGCCGCGGTTGACGCCTACCCTCTTTTCTCCACCATGCCCGTGGTCCTGGCAACAAAACAGGAGATTGCTTCCTGGACGACTTTTCACGGCAATATTGTTAAGGCCATCTGCTGGCGCTGGGGCGTGCCCATGGACACACCTTCGGCCCTTGCGGAGGCCAACAAAGGATTTACCTTTGACCCAGCCAAGATTGCCGTGCCAGTCCTGCTCATTATCGGTGAGGGCGAGTACAAGAGCGAGGAGGTCAGGCGGCAGCAGGAGTTTTGCATGACCAAGCTCCCACATCCCATGAAAAGGATGGTCATTACCCCGTCAAACGAAGGGGCGACCAACCACTGTGTCATGGAGAACCGTAGTCTTGTAGCCCAGGTGCTCTTTGACTGGCTGGATACGGTGTTCAAATAATATCGTCCAACCGGAGGACTCATCCCCAATATTTGCCAATGGGCAACCTCTGATTCCTCAGCCTTTTTTCCGGCGCGAAGGCTACATAAGGTATGTCGAGTGTCGGGGAAAAGGCTGTGACGCATTAGAACGAAGTTTTTCGACGCCATCCTCCTTTGAATGGGTGCAGATAGAATGGTCAATATCGCTTCCATTACAAAGACGAAGAAGGCCCCGGCCTGAAGCACCGCAGGGGAGAGACGGTCAACAGTGCCGTGACTATTCGGATTTAAACATTTTTTTCTTAGCCCCCTCGTTCCCTTGGGCGGCAGCCTTGGAAAGCCACATGTCGGCCTTTTGGTTATCTTGTGGAACATTTTCTCCGGTGCGGTACATCATTCCAAGCGTGTGCTGCGCTTCCGCTAGTCCTTGCTCAGCCGCTAGGGAAATTAATTTCACTGCTTTTCCTTTGTCTTGATGCACCCCTTCTCCCGTGCTGTACAATAACCCCAGAATATATTGAGCTGATGCGTTTTCCTGAGCGGCAGCCTTGGCATGCCAATCCGCCGCTTTCTTTATATCCTGGGCCACACCGTCGCCGAAATAATACCTCCGCCCAACCATAAATTGAGACTGCGCATTTCCTTTTTCTGCACGATCAAGAACGTCTCCGAAAGATTGGGCCGGGAGATCAGGGGGCGAAAGGGTAACGGTGTTTTGCTGAATTTGTGTATATTCAGCCCGCTGCTGAGCTAGCATACTCGGACCATCTTTTACGGCTGCAGGAATTTGCATCGGGAACAGCAAGTAAATGAAGAAAATTGCACTGCACAGCGCTCTTTTTTTTTCGTTCACGATAATCGCTCTCCTGTTTTAAGCTCGAAAAGCGCACTCCGAGCTCCATGCCAAAACCTTCTCTGCTGGCCGCCGCTGAATTTCTCTTCTGTGCCTACTTATTTTTTTCACGCAAAAATAAGCTGATAGTCAATTGGTGTCACTCGAAATACCGATTATTGATAACTGAAAACGGTGCATTGGGCAGCTCGCGGGGTGGTTTCTAGTGGACGCCCTCAATCCCTTGGCGTTGTCCAGGCGATTTTTTTCGCTTCCGCCGATGGAATGAATTCGAGCTCTGTCGGTTTTTTTACGGCTTTGCAGATCAAACAGATATCGTGGGTTTTTTTTTGTGTCCTGCCGTTTCCGTGGTACATGCCATTGACCTTCTGCCGGTTCTCTCGGCAGCACCGCTCGAATGCTTTCCTGGTCATTCGCGTAGGCAGACCGCAAGTGATTGGGCAGATTTTTGTCGCTATTTCATTCAACATATCCATTGCGCTCCGTTTGCAAACTCTTGATAGATATCAACCGCTGTCAAATCAGAACAAATTGTATTATTTGTCTATAAATTAAGGATGTTATCAACTTTTTCACGAAACATTATTTCAAAAAGCCCTTGAGATCCCTCGCGGATACATCAAGCCGCCGAAAGCTGTCGGCCCTCTCCGCGCGTTCGATGAAACAATTGGTGCCTTGGCTGGAACGCCGTCCCTTCCGCAAGCCAAGAAAAACTAAAGAGATTTCCTCCTGAGGCATCCATGTCTCAGGAGTATTTCTGCAATTTGAACGCCTGAAGTTAATGTGGCCTCTGATAAAATATTAATGATAGTATTCTAGATAGTTACCAGGAAAAAAAAGGTTGCCATCGGGAATCAGATGAAGAAAAAGTGTTGCGCGAAACAGATTTGTTGAGCGTTTTTTAACGCTTCCTCGTTACACTTATTCGTGAGGCATGGAATGGTCGAGCAAGTGCACTCTCGACTTGCCGACGAGTTGTAGACGCATAATGAGGATCACCGTGTTCCCCAGGAGCAACTGGCCGAATCGTCAACAAAATTAACATCCCCAAAGATACCTCCGTACCTCTAACCCAATGCCGGTGAAGCGTTGCTTTCATCTGGTGCAGGACATCAACACTACTGTTGCAAGCAACGCCTAACTCCCCGCCGACCATAGGCAGGAAACTCCGCTTCCATAGCCTTAACTCATTCTGCTGTAAGGAAAAAATAAAACAAGAAAGATCACTCCTCTTGTCGGCACGGATCTTGGTGAATAGGAGGGTAACCAATTTGTGGTTAAGGATGGTTTCCCTGCCACACATACTGATGCGAGGTTCACCCCGAAGAGAGAATTCAGTCTTCTCTTCAATTGCAGCTTGAGTGACGGCAAAATTGAGGCTCGAGAGCAAAGGATGCGACGTTCACGCTGCATGGGGAGGCAACCAGCATGGCGCAATAGGATTTGGTACTCGAATATGCCGAGAGTATCGAGTGCGGGGACAATGTGGGCAATGAGATAACATTGTCTCCGGTGGCAGAGAAAACAGCCATAAAGATTGTTGCCGTTAGTATCACCCAAAAATGGAAAAAACACCCACTCCTCAACCCATCGTCAAACAAAATGATTCCATGAAGGAGAAACATTATGAAAACAACCACACTCATCGCCATTTTTCTCATTGCTTTGGGAGTTATAGCCTTAGGGTACCAAGGCATTACCTACACAACCAGCGAGAAGGTCGTTGATATCGGCCCGTTGCAAGTTACCGAAAATAAAACAAAAACATTTCCATTGCCGCCGATCGTTGGTGGTCTTGCGCTCGTGGGCGGTATTGTGCTGCTGGTCGTGGGCAGAAAAACAGCTTGAGGCGTCTGCAAAAGAACTGTTCGGAAAAAACGCATAATAAAAGGAGGTTAACTGATTTTTTTTTCAAGGAATGAACATCCCCTTGCACCCACCAGAGAGAGGGCCGTTCAACGCCCATATGACCGATGTATCGATTTTTCGATCAGAAATCCGAAAGATTACCGGCTACAGCGAGGACAGAATTTGCATGGCGATATTATGATGCCACCCCAAAAGGAGGCATACCCGGTTGAGAGCCTGTAACCAAACCAGCCCTATGTATGCTTTGTCACTGACCGCCCTAAAGGAGCCAGGGATGATCGGTCTAATGGAGCCACAAAAAGTGGCTCATTTTCCTTGTTGGACGGGGTGAATTATTCGTCGATTTTTGCTCTTTTTTCGCTCCTTGTTTTTGTACCTTGGAGGCAGTTTTTTGGCGAG
>JBFWLN010000075.1:0-5289 GCA_050252135.1 Desulfobulbus sp. | reverse complement strand
CGAACCGTATTGCGATACACCATCAAACATCCATACCGGACCTCACTCTGCAAACGACGTACCTCGTCCGCCGTGTACACATCGTAAAAACCCGCTATCGAGATAAATCCCTCAGCCTCATCCGCCGCTTCCAAAAGACCGATGTACCTCTGGTCCATCCGCGACGTAACCAAGGCCTCCTCGTCCAAAGGCTCACTGAAATCAGGCTCTACCCCAGCCGGGTCCACACCCTCCGACTCCAATCGCTCCTTCACCGATAACACCATCGAGGCAAGCTTCTCCTCGTAGTCCGAGTACAACCTTTTCCAAAACTCCGTTATCCCCTCAAATCCTTCCTTCACAACCGCCGTGTCCGAACCCTTGCGCGTCAATACCATCCCCGGATAAATCCGCTCCAGGAAATAATTCGCATCCGATACCTTCGGGTACGTCCGAAAAAACATCTCCTGCGAAATCTTGCCAGCTAACTTCACAGACCGCTTGATACCAGCACGGCTGTTCGTCTTCTTCTCCCTCGGCATCTCCATCATCAAATAACGCGGATTCGGCTTGCGCTTGGGTGCTCGCGCCTCCCGCTCCCTGCGTTTCTCCTTCACCGGCGCCTCCGCCGTGGGCGCAACTACAGCTTTCACTACCTCAGCCGTTTCCGTTGCCGCGGTAGTATCTGCACCATCCGAAACCTCAGCCTTCAGCCCTGCCTCATCCGGCAGTTCACCAGAACCGGATTCCGCCTCCACTCCCTCCATTACTTCCGGCTGCTCACCTTCCAGTACCGCCTCATCCGTAACCGCTAACGCATCTTTCATAACTGGAAACTCCATATCTGACTGCGGGTTCCAGGACAGAGTACGGACTCCAAACGCCTTATTGGGCGCTATAAAAGCGGTTTTTTTGCGCTTATTCTCTCCTGTAAATCCACAGCAGCCGCCAGCACACGCAGCCTCATTGCTGCCAAAATGGCGAAACAAGCCGGAAATCCTCGACCAAAAACCTGCTACCTCTGCGCCTTGCCCGCTGGAAGATTCAGAATCTGCAGGGAAAGTCGGTGATGCTAATATCCCAGTCAGGACTACCGAAATGAGGAGCTTCGGATATGTGTTCTCAAACCTGCACTCAATGCCCAGCACTGTGCGTTTCTCGCACCCGCATCGTTACACCAGACCTCACCGAAATCGGAAAACCCTGCAAAGTGCTGATTGTCGGTGAAGCCCCAGGCGCCGAAGAAGACCGGCAGGGAAAAGGCTTCGTCGGCCGAGCCGGGCAAACCTTGCACAAACTCCTGCAGGGACATGGACTGCACAGGGGCACCGATTATGGATGCGCCAACATCGTCCGCTGCCGCCCTCCACAAAATCGCAGGCCATCCGAAATTGAAGTGGCCCACTGCCTGCCTTTCCTAGCTCAAACTATCCTCAAAGCTCAGCCCTGGGTCGTTATCACCGTAGGGGAAACAGCGACTCGCGCCATTACCGGTATCCGTGGGCTCGCCGACAATATCCAGTTCCTCAGCCAGCACCAGAATGACCCAGCAAAAGCAGAAATGCTCTGCCCATTACCTATCCGTGACGTCTGGCCCGTTGAGACTCTCCTGTTCCCCATGCCCCATACATCTCCCCTTGCCTGGAATCGAAAAGCCCCTGATGGACAACCGTGGGCTACTGTTGGTGCCGCTCAGGTCGCCAAAGCCGTTCGCGCACTTGGCAGATTCGATGTTTTCCTTTGATTGAGTACGTGCCATCTTTTTCTGGTTGCTTATGCTTGGTTCCACTTGCTGCCATACCTTGCCCGTCGATGGCTCATCCACATGACTGCCTTTTGCCGACTTCCATCTGGCCTTGCGCCTTGCCATTTTCCTCTCTGTTGGAGTTCTCTTGAGGCGGCCATACCGAGCCCCGCATGCCTGGTAGACAAAAAAGGCGGTTTGTTCTCTAAATATAGGATTTAGAGATCACGGAGCGTTTGATCTATTAGAACAGTTGGCCTATTTTCAGTGCCAAAAACCCATAATAACGGTTTGTTTTGTATTATTTTTTCGCGTAGATCAAAATCTCGTTTTCCGGTTTGATACTTTCGGGCGGTTTTCCGGTAGATCAAAAACAGGTTTTCAGGGGCCAAAACTGATATTTAACCAACTGTTATTCAAAGGTATTCGTCAGGAACAAGTTGCGCGTCCTGGTAGGGCCGTGCGAGTGGCGTTTCATAGGGCAGATTGCGGCCATTAGCGCATGCAACTCCGTCCCGTTGAACTCCAGCTGGGCGCGGTCGAACGGATTTTTTCTGTGAAAATCTCCCTGAACAAGCACGATGCCAACAACGGCGGGTAAGCGGAGCAGGGCATAGGGCGAGGAAGTGATATTCACGGGCAAAACACCGACAGCTGCCGGTAAGAGGCTCAAGGTAGAGGGTGGAGGAGAGTGCTTAACCGGCAATACACCGGCAACTGCCGGTAAGTTGGGCATGGTATAGAGCGGGTCATAGAGATTCACCGGCAATAGACCGACAAGTACCGGTAATAGAGTGATGGCATCGAGCATGATAGATGGCGACACCGGCAAAACACCGACAACTGCCGGTATGCGGGGTAGGTGAGAAGGAAGCGCAGATTGCTACACCGGCAATGCACCGGCAATTACCGGTTTGTCGTGTGTGCCGGAGATCATAATGATCTTTTGATCCTTTTCTCATTCACCAGAGACGCCGGACCGCAAGGTAAGGATTGGTCGGCAATTCCGCTCATTGAGTTGCAATATCCCGGATTTGGGAATGTCCGCGCCAGAAATGGAAGCAGAATGTTGTACCGATCATTTCTTTCATTTGTAGATCGTTTTCTCGCAATTTATTCCAGAACTTTATCTTATTTTCGATTTCTTTTCTGCTAAAATAGATCGCTTATATACAAGGTTTGACAACGCATTATAGCTCATATAGCTTCAATGCTGTCTTACATAGGAGATGGCGATGCTTACCCCACAAATTGTTATTCTTCCGCAAATTGAAGATCTATTATACCCACTAAAATCCGAAGAACTGGCGCATCTCGAGGCCAGCATAGCCAAAGAAGGCGTGCGTGACCCACTTGTAGTATGGAAACGTGAGGAAGAAACCATACTGATCGACGGCCATCATCGATATGCCATTGCGAGAAAGCTCGATATCGAATTCGATGTCAAAGAAATACATTTTGAAGACATGAAGGACGTATTGGACTGGGTGGACAAGAATCAACTGGGGCGTCGTAATCTGACAGATGAAGAACGCACCCTCACCATCGGACGTATTTACCAGCGAGTCCGTGATCAACGCGCAGCAGCACGAGTGGGAACAGCAGAATCCAGCGGAGAGACCGGAAGCGCATTGCAGCATGTGGCGGATGGATGGAATGTAAGCACGGGCACCATCAAACGCGCCAGCGATTTTGCTTCCGCAATTGAACTCCTAAAATCTCTCGGCGATGAGGGATCCAGGGCCGCCAACCGTATTCTCGCGGGCGATGTTGCGGATGGAATCACGGAGCTACCAAAGGTCTTCAAAACCGACAGCGACAAATTCCCCGAATTGGCAACAGGCCTGTGTGCAGGGCAAAAGAAAATTCGGGACATCATCCCCAAGAGCTCGGTAACGAGTCGAGAACCGGAGCAACAGAGGCCCGACAGGACGGTCAACCCCCAACCAGTGGAGAATGCGGATCTCCCCCCTATCGACGCCCAACGGTATACCACCTTTGGCAGTGACGCCGACCATGATAGCGAAGATGATTTTTTTCACGACGCTGGAGAAGAAAGCGCATCACCAATCCCAGGGCTGGAAACATCGCCTGTTGAGATTCAGGCGAATGTGCTCCAGTTGTTCACTGCTATGGATTGTTTGCTGCGACTGAACCCGAAAGAGGTGCGCGATAACTTGCCACAGTACGTCGTCAAACAAATCGCTGAGCATATCCAGCCAACGGCGCAATGGTTGCAAGACTTTGCGCAATCCGAACGGGAACAGGCTCATGGCTAGTTCAGAGTTTGCCAGCGGGGCGGTTGTTCTGCCAGATGTCACCATCCTGAAAAATTTGAATCGCGATCTGTTTCAACTGAATCTCGGTTATCTCATGTTGGTGCGGGAATATGCCGACCGAGACCTAGTGATGGCAAAAAAGTTGTTCAAGAACATCCCCGCCGTGGTGTTGGAGCGAATGGCGGACCTGCCGCCGCAACGCCTGGCTCATGTTGCCCGAGCCATCACTACGCCGGTTCTTTATCCAGGACTCAATGAAAGTGGTTGGAACATGGTACTGGGAGTCATGGATAACGAACTGCAACCCGCCGAATTGGCGGAATACTTGCTAGGGGTGATGCTCCATGAGCGATAAGCCCTATAGTAGAGACATGCCCTTTGCATCAAAAAGCGCGACGGATAAGCGGTTGCGAAATCTCCAGCTCGCGCATCTGTTGATTGAGGGAGGAGTGCGGCCAATTAACGCGCACTATTGTACCAGGATCAACAAGCGTTACCTCGGTCAACTCTGGCTCGACATACATGGGTACCCGGCGCGAGGGCAGACCCCTCTTTTTTCGCACGTTTACGTGAAGACCCGAAAGGCGGTTCGGCAAGGAACCATTTTCGTCATGCTGTTACGCCTGTATGAACGGACTCTTGAGAACCTAAAAGAACCTGGTGCATTTCTGTTTGTTTATGAACGGTACAAATACGTGATGGCAGATCCAGAAAACTGTCTCTCTATGGAGGTCGCCTTCTACCTTTGGCGTGATTACCTCAACAAGACGGTATGGATTCGGTTTTGCACACATTGCAAATCCGGTTATCTCTATACCTCATCGCCGGATGCAGCGCAATCTATGCGTACCTGCCAGTTTTGCCGACTCTCCAAACCGCGAAAAATGCCGAAAAATGTGGTTGTACAATGAAGACTCTGGCAACCATTCAGGAGCAATTTAATGAAAGACTATGCGACGCACGAGCAGGAAAAGTTGATAGGTATTATGCATGCGCATGTGGAACAAGAACTGCATCGCAACCCGGCTTTGTTTGCCGTGACCAACTTTAGGCGGTTAAAACGAGGAAATATACGGATGGCGATGTTGTCTCTGAAGGGTTTCTGTAAAGCCGCAGTGCAGCGGTTTTTTGGATGATGGTCATGCTGAAAGAAAGCCTTGCAGTAGTGCGTGAAAGTGCCCATGCATCAGGTTCTATGGACCATCCTGGTTTCAACGTCCGGAGAAAACTTCGACTTGCGGCCTATGGAGTGGTTTTCTTTGGGTTTGTCGGCTTGACGATGACCGC
>JBFWLN010000074.1:0-5846 GCA_050252135.1 Desulfobulbus sp. | reverse complement strand
ACAACTCCAGTCAAGAAGAGGGAGCCGCAAAAGCGAACTCCCCCTCAAGAAACATTGTTTTTCGATACGGCAGGCAGAGCGAACGAAAGAATCAGCCCATCATCTCCAACATGGCTTTCACCAAATTATCCGCCCCTTCCCCGATCTGATCAACCCGGGAATTGAGCATGTAACACGGTGTGGTCACAATTTTATTTTCCCGGTCAATCGCGATTTCCCCCTGCATGGTCTGCTGATGCTGCGCCCCCATGGCCACCAAGTTTTCAGCGGTCGCTTCATCCTGGCCAATGGTCAGAATGCCCTTCCCCAGGACCTTTGCCAGGATGACCGGAGCAATACAAAGGGCTCCGATCGGCTTTCCGGCCTTGTGCATGGACGTAATGGCTGCGGCCACGTCATTGTTGACCGTGCACTTCGCGCCGTCAAAAGCATAACTGCTCAAATTTTTGGCCGCACCGAACCCACCGGGGATGATCAGCGCATCGGCCGAATCCGGATTGAAGGTGGCCAAGGCGGCGATTCTTCCCCGGGCAATCCGGGCAGACTCGATCAGCACGTTGCGCTGTTCGTTCATCTCCTGTCCAGTAATATGATTGAGCACATGGTGCTGCTTGATGTCCGGAGCATAACACTGAAATTCAGCCCCGTTTTTATGAATGGCCCAAAGGGTCAGGGTTGCTTCGTGAATTTCCGCGCCGTCCTGATGACCGCACCCGGAAAGAATCACGGCAAAATTCTTTTTCTGCATACGTTCCTCCACGATAGAAGGTCTTAAAAAGCCTGTTCCAGCTTGGAAAAAGGCCGAAATTCAATAGATTCTCCAAGTGTTGAGAATCAAAAAAATGGGCATCACAAAAACGGCACCCTCCAGGACAGACAACGTTGTTCTCGCCGTTTTTTTGTAAAAACGATCACTCACGCTTCCAACGAATAGATTGCCGGTAGGTTGCGATATTTTTCCGCACAGTCCAGACCGTAGCCGACAAGAAAGCCCTGATCAAGCGTGAAGCCGACATAATCGACGTCAACCGGCACCACCCGTCGCTCCGTTTTATCGATGAGAGCGCAAATTTTAACGGACCCGGCATCACATTTCCGAAAATGCTCCTGGAGCCAGGCCATCGTTGTTCCGCTATCGACAATGTCCTCAACCAGAAGAACCTCCTTGCCTTTCAGGTCAAGTTTGGGTTCCATGAGCAAACGGATGGAACCGGATGTTTCAGTCGAAGTACCGTAACTGGCCACACGGATAAAATCGACTTCCAAATTCAAATCGATTGCGCGACAAAGGTCGGCTGCAAAGATAAAAGCGCCATTCAACACCCCAAGCAGCACAAGTTGCCTACCTTGATACTCCGTGGTGATTGTCCGCCCCAGTTCCGCGATTCGCTCGCGAAGCTGCGGGGTGCTCACTACAATCTTTCGGGATTTCATGGGTTGTTGCATTGCCCCTCCCTTTTTCCAATCACTGTTCTCCTTGCCATTTCCGCAGGGTTGCCGCGGCTTCTTCCTTTTCCGGGAACGGTTGTTGTTGCGCCAATGCTTTTTGCAGTTCCGTCATCGCCTCCTGCTTCTTGCCCTCGCCATAGAGGGCCAAGGCCAAATGGTAGCGGAGAATCGGCATGTTTTCTTCTTTTTCAACCGCCTGCACAAACTCATTGCGGGCAAGGCTGAATGATCCCCGTTTGTAATGCACCCACCCCAAGGTATCGATTATATGCACGTCGTCCGGTTTCTGCTGTTTGGCGATCATCGCCAAGCGTAGCGCTTCCCCCAGATCGGGATCCTTGCTTTCCGCTATCATCCAGGCCAGATTGTTGGCTGCCGGTGCAAAATCAGGCTTGACGTCCAGCGCCTTTGTATAAGCCTCCCGCGCCAGATCACTCCTGCCGGTTTGTTCGTAAATACTGCCAAGCCCCATATAGGCACCGATCGCCTTGGGTTGTTTCGCCAATAAATCCTTGTACTCGCCAATGGCCTGATCCGTTTTCCCCTGCCGAGTGAGAATAAGAGCACTCATGGCATAGGGTTGCGGATTGTTCGGATCAAGCTCCTGGGCCTTAGTGTACAAAGCGAGAGCCTCATCGGGCTTCTTATCGCCAAGGTAAAGATTGGCGAGAATGATTTGGAGACCACCGCTTTTGGGCGCTTTTTCAACCTGCTCCTTGGTCATCTTGATCAGATCAGCCTGCGATGCGCCTTCCTTTTTGGCGATCCGCAGCAAAAACGTGTAGGCTTTGGCATTATCCGGCTGGATATTCAACAGTTTTTCAAAGGTCTGCTTTGCCTGGTCCTCCGTTTTCATTGCCAGGTAGGTCAAGCCAAGGCTCCCCAAGACCTCGACATTTTCAGGAACTTTTTTGTGCAGTTCGCTGAACATTTTCTCAGCGGTTTCATAGTCTTTAGAGAAAAGCACCGCCTTGGCCAGGGTCAAGGCGGCCTGAAAATCACGCGGATTAAGCTTGAGGGCGATGGCAGCTTCCCTCTTGGCGGTTTCAAATTCACCTTCCTGAAGCGAGAGCAGGCCAAGCAGGGAATGCGCCTTGGCAAACCCAGGACTGTATTTGATCGCCTCCAACAACGCTTCCTTGGCCAGTTTGAAATCCTTCAGGTTACTGTGTGCAACCGCTTTGACAAAATACAGTTCCCCCCATTTGGGATAATCGTCAAGCATCCGGCTGACACGATCCAGTGCTTCCTGGTTTTTGCCCTCCTTGAGCAGAAATTTGGCCTGCACCAGATTGGCATGGGCATTTTTTGCATTCTTGGCAATGACCTTATCAAGTTCAGCTTTCGCCTGGTCGAACTTGCCGTGATCAAAATAAAAATCAGCCAATTTAGCTTCAAAATCCGTCGCATCATCTCCTGCACTGGCTACGGCATCCTTATAAAGTGCCTCCGCTTGATCGAGTTTTCCTTTCTTTTCATAAAACTCCGCCACCGACAACTTTAACCGACCATTCTTGGGATCAACCTTTAATGCCTGTTGAAGATGTTCTTCGGCCGCATCTTCCCTGTTCCGAGACAAATCGATCGCGGCCTTTTGCATAAAAGGCTGCGATGAATTCGGGAAAGCAACCGCCATTTTGTCGAGAATATCAAATGCCTTTTCGTACTCTTTGCGCTCGGTATAAAAAGCGGCCAGTGAGGCAAAATTTGCCATCTTGTTGCTATTTAATTCAACCGCCTTCACCAAGGCCTGTTCCGCATCGGCAAATTGTTTCTTCACCGTCAGCACCCGGCCCTTGATGGAATACATTCGGTCCTCGTCAGGTGCTGCTTGAAGGGCTTTATTTATGGCGGCAAGGGCTGCGTCCGCATTCCCGTCAATTAATTCCATGTTGGCCAACAAGGCAAGAGCGTCTTTATTCTCCGGAGATTGCGCCAAAACCTCATTAATAGCCTTGCGTGCATCCTCCTTTTTTTGAGACAGCAAAAAAAACTCAGCGGTTTTAATCTTGGCATCCAGATTTTTGGGATCCAGGGAAGCGGCCCGCTGCAACTCACCGAACGCCTGCCGTACCTCCCCTGCTTTGAGATAAAGCAGGCCAAGCTGATATCGGGCATCGGCATATTTGGGATCCGCCTGAATGGCGTTTCGCAGCTCAATAATGGCCTCTTTTTCTTTGTGCTGCTCAAGGTAGGCCATTGCTTTTTTATAATACTCCTCCTTGTTCTTGCTGGTCTCAAAGCAACCTGTCATCAACAATACGATCAAAAGCAGTGGAAAGAAGATGACGAAGGGTAACTTTTTCTTTAAACGCATAATGGCTCCAAGAAGAAAAATGGTTTCTTTTGCGATGCTGGATATGGTGGTATTCTATATCAAGCCTCTTTCCTTGAAAACAAAAATGGCGGGAACAACTTCAAGTCCATGCATCATCATGCATAAACCGGAAAGAAGCCTGACTTCGCATTTTTTTATTTGAATCATTGTTTTTATGTATGTAGCATCATTTGTCAAATAATTTAACTTTCGCCCAAATATGAGATTTTCGTTCAAGTTCAGGCCTTGCGAAAAATCTTGTCACAGTCATACATGGTATTTAGAGGATAGGGTTATGCGCATCACGCTGAAATTGGGCAAAAAACAATTTCCGAATAGGCGCTATTTATCATTCCAATATAGCAGGTGAGAAACGCATGAAAATTTATTCCCTGGCAGTAAAGGTGATTGTTTGTGTCGGCCTCAGCGTGTGCATGCTTGCCGTTTCCTGGGCGGCTGAATCCAGCGGGGAGGGTACTGTATCCCAGGAACTCAAGGACAAATACCGGCAAGAGATACTGGGCAAGCAGGGTGCGGGCTCAACGGATAAAGAATACATCATCGGCTACCGCGACATTTTGTATGTGGAGGTCTACGGCGAGGGCTCGATGGCCATCGGTCCAGCTGCGCCTGCGTCAGCCGAGTCATCCATGGACGCCTCCGGAGCCCTCCCGCAAGAAGGTGTTCGCGGCCGCGGTACCGGTTCGGAAGTCGGCATGGATGGACGTGTTTCCCTCCGTCATCTCGGCGACGTGTATGTAGTGGGCATGACACTCGGACAATTAGCCGACTACCTGAAAAAACTCTACAGCACCATTTATGACGATCCCATGATTATCACGACCCTGCTTCAGAGCAATAGCCGTCAATACACGGTGATGGGGCAGGTCAAGGCGCCTGGCCTCTTCCACCTGGATTTTCCCACAACGATTGTCAAGGCGATTGCCAAGGCAAGCGGCTTTACCGAATGGGCCAACTCCAAGGTGACCGTTATCCGCCAGGGAAACGATCTCGTTGTGGAGAAAGGCAAGGAGCAACCAAAGAAGAAGGTCGAGAAGTTCACCTTTGATTATGATGATTTTCTCGATGGAAAACATACGGAGAAAAACATCCTGCTTGAGCCGGGAGACGTCGTTGTTGCCCACTGAGAGAGCGCATACTATGCAACCGCTTCATCGGCTTCTGCTTTCGGCATTGCTTGCTCTGTGCACAGCCACCATACTTCCCGGTCCGGCGGATGCCCGCCAGACAAGCATAACCGGCTCCGTAGGCACAGGGGTGGATATACGAGACCGCAACTATGACCATAATCAATCCAGGGGAAACGATGACGATCAGCAGAAAATCTATATCAGCCCCACCATAACCATCAGCTCTCAAGGCGTCTACGACTCGATCAACTTTCAATACTCGCCCAGCTTCAACTATGATTTTGTTGATGACGAAAATTCCGTTGACCACCATTTGAGCGTAAATGGTCAGCGAATGCTGACCTCTCGCTGGTCGATATCGCTTTCAGATAATTTTACCCGCTCTGATGATCCAGACGATTCTTCCACCACTACAACCACGGATTCCGAATCGAACAGTTCAAACGAGTCATCTGAAACGACCTCGACCGACAACCTTTCCAGGGATCAAACCGGCCGCAAATACTGGACCAACGTTTCGAGTATACGTTCATCCTATGCACTCTTTGAAAAAACCAACCTGAGTGGTGGCTATTCGTATTCGGTACTGCGCAACGAAGGAGGTGGAGATAGCGGCAATGATGCTTACGACGAATACGACAAGCACTCGTTTTTCACCAACCTCTCCCATGGGTTCAATGCCTATTGGCGAACCGCTCTTGGCTTGAATTATACCCGTGGCCTCTATGAACAACCGCCGGTCGATTCCACCTACTCCACATCCTCAAGTCCGGACCTGGATCAGTACGGCCTCAACTTCGGTATCGATTACATCCAGTCCATCCAGGACTTTTTCCCGCTCCAATACAACGCTTCAAAGACCGATTACGACGGTGACACCCGTCGCGATACCCAATCACAGGAGTGGTCCATCGGCTGGAACCATTCTT
>JBFWLN010000073.1:0-6124 GCA_050252135.1 Desulfobulbus sp. | reverse complement strand
ATCCTGTCCGCCGATTTTTCCCGCCTGGGCGAGGAAATCAAGGCCGTCGAGGCCGCCGGTGCCGATGTGATCCATATCGATGTCATGGATGGCCATTTCGTCCCCAATATTACCATCGGCCCCCTGATCGTGAAGGCCGTGCGCAAGGTGACCCGACTACCCCTGGACGTGCATCTCATGATCACCACGCCGGATCGGTACCTCCAGGACTTTATTGATGCCGGTGCCGACTGGGTGAGTGTGCACGTCGAGGCGTGTACCCATCTTCATCGGACCCTGTCCTATATTCGTGCTCAGGGAAAAAAGGCGGGCGCGGTTCTCAATCCGGCAACTTCTCTTTCGACCTTGGAGTATGTGCTGGATGCGGTCGATTTGGTCATGCTGATGAGCGTCAACCCCGGGTTTGGAGGCCAGTCCTTTATTGAATCATCATTGGGTAAAATCGCCAAGTTGCGCCGGATGCTCGATGCGGTCAATCCCGGGGCCGGCATTGAAGTGGACGGCGGCATCAGTCCGGCAACCATTGCCCGGGTTGCCGCCGCCGGGGCGAATATCTTTGTCGCCGGATCCGCGGTCTATGGCGCCAAGGACTATCAGGCCGTCATCCGGGAAATGAAGCAACTGGCTGGCGCCTAATCCAAAAAATTTTGCGGAGGGTCGTATGCATCTACAAGATTTTCCCACCTACAAGGCGGTTGCACAGCTTACCTCTCTTGCACAACAGCCGCACGATTTGACTGGGCCGGAAGGGCTGACGCCCCAACGGATCAGCGAATACGTCTGTTCCGGTTGCGGTTTCGATCTGCTTTACGCCACCCAGAGGGTCAACGATGATGTCCTTGCCGCATTGCAGCAATTGGCGGACGAAGCCGGCCTGATCGATGCCTTCCTGGCGATGAAGCAAGGGGCGGTCCTCAATCGAATCAAGGGATTTGAAAGCGAAAACCGACAGGTCCTCCATACCGCCTGCCGGGACGTGTTCGGGGAAAAGCCCCTGGCACCGGAAGCCACTGCCCGAGCCGAGCAGGAGTTGGCCAAATTACGCCGTTTCCTCGATGATCTGGCCAACGGTGCGATTGTGAACGACGAGGGCCAGTCTTTTACCACCATGGTCCAGGTGGGGATCGGCGGATCGGATCTCGGCCCACGCGCCTTGTACCTGGCTCTGCAGTGTTATTGTCTCGAAGGGCGATCTGCCCGGTTCATCGCGAACGTTGATCCCGATGATGCCGCCGAGGTCCTGCAGGGACTCGATCTCTCCCGCACCCTGTTCAACATTGTTTCAAAAAGCGGGACCACCCTGGAAACGTTGACCAATGAACAACTGGTCAAGGATGCCCTTGTCAGGGCCGGCCTGAACCCGGCTCGCCACATGCTCGCCGTTACCGGGGAGTCGAGCCCCATGGACGATGCCGCTCACTATCTGGCATCGTTTTATATGTTCGATTACATCGGCGGGCGCTATTCGGCCACCTCCATGGTCGGCTTGGTCACCCTTGGATTCACCTTGGGTTTCGACGCGGCAATGGAGATTCTCGCCGGGGCCCATGAGGTCGATGAGGCTGCCGAAAAGCGGGATGTCCGCCGCAATATCCCGCTGCTGCTGGCGCTTTTGGGGATCTGGAACCATAATTTGCTTGGCAACGCCTCCGTGGCGGTGCTGCCGTACAGTCAGGCCCTGTCAAGATTTCCGGCCCATCTCCAGCAATGCGACATGGAAAGCAACGGCAAGTCCGTGACCCGGGATGGCGGTGAGGTGAGCTGGTTGACCGGGCCGGTGATCTGGGGAGAACCGGGGACCAACGGCCAGCATGCCTTTTACCAGCTCATCCATCAGGGAACTGAAATCGTGCCGGCCGAGTTTATCGGGTTTCGCCAGAGCCAGTATCAGAAGGATATTGAGGTGGCAGGCACCAGCTCGCAGCAGAAACTTGTCGCCAACATGCTCGCCCAGTCCCTGGCTTTGGCCGTGGGGCGGGAGAGTGAAAACCCGGCGCGGCGCTTCTCGGGAAATCGTCCCAACTCGGTCCTTATGGCCGACCGGCTGACTCCCCGGACCATGGGAGCGCTCCTTGCTATCTACGAACATAAAATCGCTTTTCAGGGATTTTGTTGGAATATTAATTCGTTTGATCAGGAAGGGGTCCAGTTGGGCAAGGTATTGGCCTCCAAGTTGCTGAAGCTGATGGGGGAGGCAAGGGATGAGCTACCCCTTTCTGGGGCCCCGCGAACCGTGGAAGGTGCGCTGCTCAAACAGGCCGGGATAGGTTGCGCTAACGGCTCATGAACGGGCATTTTTTTGGTGCCGCAACGGCTTATGGTTTTTTGTTGACAAAGACTTTCCGGACGTTTATGCTCGCGTTCTGAATGAGCATTCAATAAAGTATTGTGCGTTCTTACCTGTATTAACGTGCAATTCTCGTTCGGGACATTCAAATTGACAGGTAATTTTTCAACCACATAATCTCTCTAGGAGGAACACTGATGGCAAAGCATGAAACGCCTCTATTGGACGAATTAGAAAAAGGTCCATGGCCGAGTTTCGTCACCGACCTTAAACAGCAGGCAGAAACCAAGCCTGAGTGCTGGGATGTGCTTGGTCAGCTTGAGCTTTCATACAAAGATCGGATTACCCATTGGAAGCACGGCGGTATCGTCGGTGTTTTTGGTTATGGTGGTGGTATCGTCGGCCGTTATTCTGACGTTCCTGCTCAGTTCCCCGGTGTAGAGCACTTTCATACCGTGCGTATTGCCCAGCCCTCCGGTCTGTACTATTCTACCGAGAACCTTCGCGCCCTGATGGATCTGTGGGATAAATACGGCTCCGGTGTCACCAACCTGCATGGTTCCACCGGTGACATGGTCTTCATCGGTACCCGTACCGAGAATTTGGAACCGCTGTTCTGGGATCTGACCCATGATCTGAATCAGGACCTCGGCGGCTCCGGATCCAATCTGCGTACCCCGGCTTGCTGTCTGGGTGAGTCCCGTTGCGAGTGGGCCTGCTATGATACCCAGGAAATTTGCAACAGCCTGACCCAGCATTATCAGGACGAGATCCATCGTCCGGCCTTCCCCTATAAATTCAAATTCAAATTCTCCGGCTGCCCGAACGATTGCGTTGCCGCTATCGCCCGTTCCGACTTCGCCGTTATCGGCACCTGGAAAGACAACATCCGCATTGATCAGGCCGCTGTGCAGAAATACATCGCCGGTGATGCCGAGTATCCGTCCAACGGTGGCGCCCATAAAGGCGGCAACTGGGGTAAATTCGACATTCAGAAAGAGGTTGTCGACCTTTGCCCGACCCAGTGTATGTGGATGGAGGGTGGCGAGCTGAAGATTGATGATTCCGAGTGTACCCGTTGCATGCATTGCATCAACGTTATGCCGCGTGCACTTCGCCCGGGCCTGCAGAAAGGCGCAACCATCAGCATCGGCGCCAAGGCCCCGATTCTTGACGGCGCCCAGTTTGCTACCCTGGTTATTCCATTCATCGAAATTAGTGCCGAAAACGATTTCGAGGAAGTCGTCGATGTGATCGAGAAGGTATGGGATTGGTGGATGGAAGTTGGGAAGAACCGCGAGCGTGTTGGTGAGACCATGCAGCGTGTCGGTCTGCCGACCTTCCTCAGTGTCATGGAAATTGAACCCATGCCGCAGCATGTCAAAGAGCCGCGTTCCAACCCCTATGTCTTCTGGAAGGAAGAGGAAGTTCCTGGTGGCTGGGAGCGCGACATCGTTGCGTTCAGAAAACGGCACGCTGCCTAATAACTGTCTTTGATACTGTTTAACGGAATTATTATATAAGGAGATACTATAATGGGTTACGATCCGAATAATCCTATGGAAGGTCGGATTACCGACTTGGGACCGCGCTACTACGGAGACTTCCTGCCGCCTGTCATCAAAGAGAACAAGGGCAAATGGCTCTATCATGAAATCCTGGAGCCGGGTGTGCTGGTACACGTTTCTGAGAGCGGCGCCAAGGTGTTCACCGTTCGTTGCGGTTCCGCCCGCTTGCTGACCATTCACCGCGTGCGCCTTTACTGCGATATCGCCGACAAGTGCTGTGGTGGCTATCTTCGCTTCACCACCCGCAATAACGTCGAGTTCATGGTGGACAGCGAGGAGAAACTGGCTGCTCTCAAGGCAACCTTGGCAGAGCACAAAAGTGAGTTGCCGATCGGCGGTACCGGTGCCTGCGTGACCAACATCGTCCATACCCAGGGCTGGGTGCACTGCCATACCCCGGCCACTGATGCCTCCGGTCCGGTCAAGTGCGTTATGGATGACCTGTTCGAGTACTTCGGTTCCATGACCCTGCCGGCACAGGTTCGTATCGCTCTGGCCTGCTGTCTGAACATGTGTGGTGCTGTTCATGCTTCCGACATCGCCATCCTCGGTATCCACCGCAAGCCGCCGATGATCGACAACGATCGTGTCAGTGGCGTTTGCGAGATTCCGCTGGCCATCGCCGCTTGTCCGTTGGGTGCTGTCAAGCCCGCCAAGGCAACCAACGCCGCCGGTGAGGAAGTCAAATCCGTTAAGGTAAACGCTGAGCGTTGTATGTTCTGCGGTAACTGCTATACCATGTGCCCGGCCATGCCGTTGGCCGATCCGGAAGGTGACGGTATCGCTATCCTGGTAGGCGGAAAGGTTTCCAACCGCATTTCCGCACCGAAGTTCTCCAAACTGGTTGTTCCCTTCCTGCCGAACAACACCCCGCGCTGGCCTGAAACGGTTGCCTGCATCCGTCAGATCCTTGAAGCCTATGCCAAGGATGCCAAAAAGTACGAGCGTCTTGGCGACTGGGCTGAGCGGATCGGTTGGGAGAAATTCTTCGAGAAGACCGGTCTTCCCTTTACTGAGAAGTCCATCGACGACTATCGTCTGGCGTACGATACTTGGCGGACCACCACCCAGTTCAAATACACCAGTCATACTGCCGCATACACCAAATAATTGTTGCAATACACTGATCGGCCTTGAATTGTTCAAGGCCGATCATTTTATGTGTTGCACGCATATCCCAAGGAGCGCATTATGGCACTGAGCACTGAAGAATTGAAAAAAGCCATTATTGAGAAGGCGACAAAGTCTCCTAAACCTCAGTTGTACATTAAAGATTTTTATGCATGTGATCCGGATACAAAACCGCGTGAGATAAAAAAAGTAGCCAATGCGTTGGTTACCGAAGGAGAACTGATGTTTTGGTCTTCCGGTTCAACCACCATGTATGCCCGTCCTGATCGCATCCAGAACGAGGAAAAATAAGTCTTTCCTTACTCTGATATTCGGTGTTGTAAGCAGAGGTTCCTCTCGGACCTCTGCTTTTTTTTTGGGGGGGGACAACGATGAAGATCTATGTGCGGCAAACGGATTCAACTAACCGGCTTGCCAAAGGGCAGGTGACCTCATGTGCTCCCGCTGGGACGGTTATTTGGGCGGGAATGCAAGAGGGCGGGCGGGGCCAGTATGGACGTACTTTTGCTTCCCCACGGGGAGGTCTGTATTTCAGTCTTATTTTGCAGCCGGATTTAATGCCGGAAACCTTGCCCCTCATCACCTTGGTCACCGGGCTTGCCTGCAGGGATGTCCTCTTTGAGCAGTGTGAGGTCGAAACCAGGATTAAGTGGCCCAATGATTTATATTTGGGGGAGAAAAAGGTAGGGGGCATTCTTTGTGAGAATTTTTTTGATACCAGGCCAACCCCAATGAAACCGACAGTGATCATTGGGGTTGGCGTGAATATAAATACCCGTTTGAGGGATTTTCCCGAAGAATTACAGCCCCTGGTGACCACTCTTCATGAACGAACCGGGAAGACGATCGATTTAGAATACGCGCTTGATTGTTTCATTCAGAAAATTACAACTTATGTGGAGGGATTGCCGGCAAAGAAGGACTCCCTTCTCGACCGATGGCCAATATATGATTATCTATTGAACAGGCCTCTTGTCTATATCAATGGTGATCAAAAAATTTTAGGTTCGGGCCTTGGCCTTGCGTTTGACGGCCGGTATAGAATTCTCGATGAAACCGGCCAAGAACATGCAATCATTGGGGGCCAATTACGGCCTGCGGAGGCCCCTGACATTCATCAATAAATAAAAGTCGCTTG
>JBFWLN010000072.1:0-6243 GCA_050252135.1 Desulfobulbus sp. | reverse complement strand
AATGCATCTGAAATTTCCCAGGTTTTGATTCGTGCCATTCAAATCTCCGTTGTTACATAGGTTTCAACGGAAGTTTAGCTCAAGGTGCAAAAAAATACGAACAATTTATTTATAGATAAGTACTTAATTGAGGTAGCAGAGGGGTTGAAAACCCGAGGTATTGGCTTAGCATCCCTTCAGGAGGGCTTGGACACCTCCACCAGTGGTGGAAAATTGATTTTTCACATTTTTGGAGCACTGGCCCAGTTTGAACGGAACCTGATCAGAGAGAGGACTATGGCTGGCTTAGCTGCCGTCAGGGCAAGAGGGCGAGTTGGAGGGAGGAGCAACAAATTGGATAGCGGCAAGATCCAAACACTCAAAAAGATGTATGACTCCCGTGAGTATTCTATCGGTAAAATTTGCCAATTACTCAAAATCAGCAAACCGACGTTTTACAGATACTTGAGGATACGGCAACACGAAACTCTTGGAACCCCATGAATTATTGAATAAGCACCTTTCCAGTGAGCTCCGAAACAAGAATGCGGGCCATCCGGTCTCCATTACTGGTAATTTCAGGAACACGACCTCGTCGCACCTCTCTCCAGCCAGCAAGGCATCCCGCAGCAAAGGAAGGGATTTTTTTCGATTCTTCAGCGGCTTTCGTTATGTGCCGTACGAATGAGTTGAGTGGCACACGATCTACTCGGGCCGTTAATGCTCAAAATTGATCGTAGTGCCCACCGATTGCGAAAATGAAAATGTAATTGTCGTCGAATTTGTAAATAACGCGGTCTTTTTGGCTTAATCTACGTGACCAGAAGCCGGAAAGGTTGTGGCTAAGAGCTTCGGGCTTTCCCGTGCCCACTTGTAGGGTCACCCCGAAGCATTTCTTTCAGAATTGAACAAAAAGCTTTGTGCAAACGTTTGTCTTTCGTTCTGAGTTCTTCATGGGTAGCCCACGTTCTAAGGTCCTCCTGGGCCGGGAAGGAGTGAATCAGACGCTCAACCGCTGCGACTCGTCGGTTATACCGTCGAGGGAAAATCGTACTGGATTGCCACCAGCCGTTTCGATCTCACCGCCGAACAGATCGCCATGATCTACAATTTACGCTGGCAAATAGAAACGTTCTTTGCTTGGTGGAAGCGGCACCTCAAGGTGTATCACCTCATTTCACGAAACCGCCATGGCCTCATGATCCAGATGCTTGCCGGCCTGATCACCTATATCCTTTTGGCAATTTACTGCCAGGAACAGCACGGCGAACCAGTTTCCATTCAACGAGTCCGCCAGTTGCGAAACCAGATCCTCAATGAATCTCGGATAGAATGCTCTAACCCTACCATGCAGGGCCAGTCAAACTCGAAAATTATACAAGCAAGTCCCTAACCGGACATTACTGAAAAATTTTAGAAAAGCTGGAGATCCGCTTTTTTATTTATGCCTTTATTGTGGGTGGAACGACTATGTTGTAAAGACTACAATTGGTTCAATGTCGTTGAGCTGCCCAAGCGCCGCTATATTCGACCGCGCCTTGGCAACGGCACCTTAGAATGACGGAGGAAAAGGGAGACAACAACTATGCGAGAGGCAAGATCGAGCATGGTGCGGGTGATCGAGGCCGAAGTTACGGCGACTTCTTCTGCTATCGGTCGCAATCATCTGCGTCCGGAAGTTATTAGGGCCATAGAGACTGTGCCACGCCATGAATTCGTCCCGGAAGTCGAACAGGCCGCCGTCTACATGAACATCCCTCTCCCCATAGGATATGGCCAAACCATCTCGCAGCCCTATATAGTCGCCCTGATGACCGATCTTCTGACCATACGGCCGGAATCAAAGGTACTCGAGGTCGGTGCCGGTTCAGGTTACCAGGCCGCTGTCCTATCGCTCCTGGTGAAAGAGGTGCACACCATGGAAATCATTCCTGCTCTGGCGAAGCAATGTCGTCAGCGACTTAAGCGCCTCGGCTTCAACAATGTGCATGTCCATGAGGGAGACGGCTTTTACGGATTGAAGGCCGAGGAACCGTTCGATGGTATTTTGGTCACCGCCGCCACACCCGAGATCCCGCCTCCGCTGATTCGACAGCTTAAATCAGGGGGACGCATGGTTATACCGGTTGGGGCTCAGTTTGCGATCCAGTCTCTCGTGCTCCTCGAAAGGGATCCGCAGGGCGAGATCTCGACTCGTCATGTGCTTCCGGTATCATTTGTCCCTTTAACCAGTGGCTTAGCTTGAGCAACAAGGATACCAGGTGAGTCTCGGTTTCTTGGATTAAAAAAGAAACATAATTAAGGTGGGTGCTCCGCATGAATGACGTCTTGATCATTCTCGACTCGCTCGCGCAATGGGCTCCCTATTATCGGACCGAAAGCGTGATCAGCGCCGGCCAGTATCTGCAGAACGACGAACTCAGCCACTGTCCCCACCTGGTGCTCAACCTTTGTTCCGATCTCGGCTACCACTCCGAGGGCTACTACTGCTCTTTGCTAGCCCAGGCTCGTCGGCACAAGGTCATTCCCAGCATTGACGCCCTGAATAAGCTGGAGAGCCACAGTTATATCAAGCTGGACAATTCGCTGGCCAAACTCTGTCAAAAACTGATAATCGCCCCAGGTGCCGACAGACAAGATGCGACCCACCTAGACATTTTTTTCGGTCGTTGCGAAGACAGTCGACTGGACAAGATTGCCCGGTTTATTTTTGTTCAATACCCCTGCCCCATGCTACGGTGCACAATCAATAGGACCAGGCCGATCCATGTCACCCATATCCGGCTGCTGACCCTCGATGAACTCGACGATAACCAGCAGACACTCTTTGCCGAGAATCTCGACCGTTTTAGCAAAAAGGTATGGCGACAACCACGGAGAAAGGTGCCTGCCCAGTTCGACATGGCCATTCTTCATGATCCGGAAGAAAAATTTCCACCGAGCAATCGCACCGCCCTGAATCTGTTTCTCTCCGAAGCCAAGAAGATGCATATCAACGCCGAACTGATCACCGAACGTGACTCTGCCCGGTTGATGGAGTTCGACGCCCTGTTCATCCGCCAGCCCACAGCCGTTTAACCACGTCACCTATCAGCTGGCACAGAAGGCCCAGCAGGCCGACATGGTGGTCATCGACGACCCGGCCTCAATCATCCGCTGCACCAACAAAGTCTTACTCAAGGAACTGCTCGAACGGGAAATGATCCCAGCACCGAATTCAAAACTCTTGTTCAAGGGGAACCCGAGCAGCTTTCAGGAGGTGACGTCTTGCCTCGGCGACACCATGGCGATAAAAATTCCAGACGGCTCCTTTTCGATCGGCGTCTCCCGCATTCATAATGAAGTAGAATACAACGAGTTGCTCGAAAAGCTCTTCCAGCAGTCTTCCATCCTCCTGGCCCAGGAATTCGTCCCTACCGAATACGATTGGCGGATCGGGGTGCTGAACGGGGAGTTCGTATTTGCCTGTAAATATTTTATAGCCCCGGGCCATTGGCAGATCTATCAGCACAAATCGACCGGCTCTTCCCGCTCGGGACGGGTAGAAACCCTTCCGGTCCATCAGGTGCCCCGACAGGTGCTGCGAATGGCCGCACGGGTTTCTTCCGCGATTGGAAAGGGCTTCTATGGGGTAGACATCAAGAAGCTGGAAAATAAATCGGTGGTGATCGAGGTCAACGACAATCCTTCAGTTGACCACGGTATCGAGGACGCCATCCTGGGCAACGAACTGTACCGGATGATCCTGCGCGAATTCGTCGCCCGTCTCAACAAGAAGCACCGTTTGGCCTGATCCGCGATGAAGGTGAACATCGTCCCGGCAACGTTAGTCGATTGCAATGACCTGGCCCGGATGGAAGAGGAACTCTTCGTCTGCGACCGAATCTCCATCCGTCAGTTTCGCTATCTGATCGGCAAGACAGGCAATATCGTGGTCAAGGCCCTGGTGGAGGGCAGGCTGGCCGGAGCCATGGTGTTACTCATCCGCAAGTCGAGCCTCAAGCTGCGGCTTTATTCAATCGCAGTCTTTCCTTGGGCCCGGGAACTGGGGGTGGCTAGGCGTATGCTCAACTTTGCCGAACAAACCGCGCAAAGGCTTGGCTGCCGAGCCATCGTCCTCGAGGTTGGCGCGACTAACCGCGAGGCCCGGTGTTTGTATACCACCTCGGGCTTTATCGAATGCGGCACAAAACCGGGATATTACGAAGACGGCTCCGACGCCGTCCGCCTGGTAAAACAGATTTCACCCTGCCACGGAGAAGTATGATTCATCCACATACCGAAGTCCGATTCATCAACGAGAGCAAAGGCAAGGGCCTGGTCGCCACCACACCGATACCCCTGGGCACCATTACCTGGGTTAGAGACGCCCTCGACCGGGAAATCACACCAGCTGAACTGGCGGGATATGAGGAAAAATACCAGGATATTCTACTAACCTACAGCTTCCGTAACCAGCAGGGCAACTATATTTTTTGTTGGGACAACGGTCGATTCCTCAACCATAGCTTTCACCCCAACTGCTGCCTCACCGCCTATGGCCTGGAACTCGCCATCCGCGACATAGCCCCCGGCGAAGAACTGACTAACGATTATGGTTATTTCAATATAATCGAGCCTTTTGAGCCCTTCGGTGCCGCCGCCGAGGAGGGGAAACGGAACGTAGTGCGGCCCGACGATCTGAACCATTACGCCCAGATATGGGATCAGCAATTAATCCAAGCCTTTCCGCACCTGACCGCAGTGGCCCAGCCGCTGCGACCATTTGTTGACGACCGGCTTTGGGAGAAACTGGTGCTGGTCGCGCACGGTAAAATACCCATAACCTCCGTTCAGACCTGCTACTACGCCGACGAAAAGGGCAATTGAATACCGTTGCACTCGTCAGATGTACACTTCATCGTATGTCCTACATGCGGACAAATCGGCGACTGACACACCGTCTTTGATGCTCTGGAGAATGTCAAATGGCTTATGGAGAGGGACAGGCAAGAGGTTAGTGGTACTTCAAAAAACGTAAAGAAAATTGTGACTGCTATCTGTTGTGGAGCATTGATCTTCCTGAATATATCACGAGATGTGCTCTCAGCAGCTCAGGGCTTGTTTTGTGATTGGAATCATCCAGGATTGTGCATTCTGTTAAAAGTTATTCCAATCATCCGAAGGCGAGCAGACCTGGTCGAAAAATCATGATAAGCCCGAAGAAGAGCATTAAGGCGCCTGCCGCCAGCTTGAGTCTTCTCCCTGTTTCTTCGCCAATGCGCACAGAGCTGAAGAGATAGATGAAGTTGGCGAGGATGATGAGCAGGGGAACAATGTAGACAAGGGCATAAAAACCAGTCCAGAGAGCGTAACTCATGATGTCACTAAACTTTTTGACCAAGGTGGTCTATAGACAGCCGGTAGCATGGCGGTGCAGCCCAACTCGATGATGTTGACGAATATGGCTAGGACGATAGTGGCGCCGACAGCCAACACCATCCGACGACTACCTTTCTTGAGATCGCGAACGATGGTGGAAGCTTTTTTGCCGAAAGTAGCTTGTTGTTTGCTGGAGAGCCCGAGGGAGAGTCCTTGATGCAGGAAAAAGTAATCCTTTATATTGATGAGTCCCGCCACTGAGACGATGATCCCCAGCAAAACCATGAGGAGGTAACCATACTCCTCGATGAACAGGCTGCCAATGAGGACCATTGCCATGATAAACAAGAAATACATCACGGCTGACGTAGTGATAAAGGTCAAACCGATGATTGCCATATCGAACCGTCCTTGGGTGTGGGTGAGCAGGCTGAGCAGAATAATCAGGACGGTAAAGGCACAGGGGTTGAATCCGTCGGCCAGGGCTATGAAAAAGACGAAGATGGGGTAAGGAAATTTTTCAGCCCAGGCCTGGATCTTGGCATCTGGGAGTGTTCCCAAAAGGAAAAAGAGACTGACTATGGTGCAGGCCACCAACCCGCCTAGCCAAAGCCGCATCCGTTCTTTGTCCTTGAACCGTTTTCTGAAGACCAGGTAGCTGCTGCAATAGAAAAGCACCGCTATGAGCGGCCAGTAGGGGGGCAGAATGCGGTCAACTGCTTCTGGTCGCTGAAATGAGCCAAGTCTCACCTTGTGGCCCAGTTCCTTCTCGATAGCTTTAGTACTTATCTATAAATAAATTGTTCGTATTTTTTTGCACCTTGAGCTAAACTTCCGTTGAAACCTATGTAACAACGGAGATTTGAATGGCACGAATCAAAACCTGGGAAATTTCAGATGCAT
>JBFWLN010000071.1:0-6385 GCA_050252135.1 Desulfobulbus sp. | reverse complement strand
TTGACTTCTTTCTTTTTGCCTTTGCCAAAAAGGTCGGAAGCGTTCTTGGTCAGATCCTGCTTCCAGCGGGTGATCTGGGTTGGGTGAACCCGGTACTCAGTTGCAAGGTCCGCCAGAGTCTTTGACTTCGACAGAGCAGCCAGGGCTACCGTAGCCTTAAATTCTGCGCTGTGACGTGTACGATGCGGTGGATTTGACATTGAACTTCTCCTTCAAAATAGGTTGGTTCATTGCTTATACACCTGTCTCAATAATCGGCACCTCTTCATTATGACCAGATTGTGAGCCCAGGCAATTTCTCCAACTAGTGGTTGGAGTTTTTCATGGCCGCTATATTCCAGATAAAACTGGCGCATGTACCAGAGGTTCTGCACCGAAAAACCGGCGATTCCGGGAAACTCCCGCCGCAAGTCTCCAGACAGGTTTTCTACGACCGACCTGCCCCATCCGGACTTTTCCTGACGCTCGGCGATCATCCGCCCGATATCCCAATACAGCCCGACCAACTCGGTATTGACCGCTTTCAACGCTGCATACTGCGCCGAACGGACGCGCTCTTTTACTTCGGCAAGGAGGTGTGCGTAGTCCGTGCCGGGATTGTTTTTGCTCAGCTCGCTCATTCTTTTCTCCGCTTTCAAAATCGTGACTCTTTTTCGCCGGAGGCCTGGATCGTTTTCGTGCCGCCGGGAAAATGATCCGTGTGTTGTTCCAGCACCTCAAAAAGGCCGTTCATCGATTCCCGCAAAGCCATCGAGCTTTCCTGCCAGTTCGCAATAGCCTGTTTGAGGCTGATAGTTTCACCCGTTCCGTTGGCATTGCCGTTTCCGTTGGCCAATCGAACGTAAAGCGGGATGCTCAGGTTGCTGCCTTTCTCGCGGATCTCGTCGTTACTGACCACTCTGGTGAAGCCGTCTTCATTGTCAAAAGCCTGATAGGCGCCGACAATGCGCTGGATGTGGTCATCGGTGAGGAAACTTTGTGCCCGCTCGCGGGTCACCTCGTTCACCGCATGAATGAAAAGTACCTTGTTCCTACGCTCCCTGGGTTTGTTCATGCGGCAGATAACGACGCAGGCCTCCATGGGGGAGTTGTAAAAGAGGTTTGGACCGAGACCCAGCACGCACTCCACCACGTCGTGGGCAACCAGTTTTTCGCGCATTGCCGATTCTTCATTGCGGAAGAGGACGCCATGGGGAAACAGGATGGCGCAGCGGCCGCTCTTGGTCTTCATACTCTTGATGATGTGCTGCCAGAAGGCATAATCGGCGCGGCCCTGAGGCGGGGTGCCGTAGAGGTTCCGGCCCCACGGATCGGCAGACCAGGCATCACGGTCCCACTGCTTGATCGAGTACGGCGGATTAGCCAGGACCACATCGAACTGCATGAGCCGGTCGCCTTCGACAAAGGAGGGACCCGCCAGGGTATCGCCCCGAACGATGAGGAAGTCCTCGATGCCGTGCAGAAACAAATTCATCCGACCGATGGCAGAGGTAAGCAGGTTGCGCTCCTGGCCGAACAAGCGCAGGTTTCGCCATTCCTTGTTTTGCCGCTTTAGATGGGTGACGGCAGAGAGCAGCATGCCCGCCGAACCGCAGGTCGGGTCATAGATCGATTCGCCCGGCATGGGTTCGAGCATCTCGGTCATCAGGTGAACTACGGTGCGGTTGGTATAGAATTCCGCAGCGGTGTGGCCGGAATCATCGGCAAACTTCTTGATCAGAAACTCGTAACCCACGCCCAACTCATCCTCTGGACAGTTGGCAAGCGAAAGCGTCTGCCCGCTGAAGTGCTCAATGAGCTCGCGCAGCATGTGGTCCGGCAGGCGGTCTTTGTTGGTCCACTGGGCATCGCCAAAGACCGCGTACAGGGTGTCGGGATTGGCTGTTTCAATCGCCCGCAGGGCATCCTGGATGGCCTTGCCCACGTTCTTGACCTTAGTGCGGGTGGCCTTCCAGTGGACGTCTTCCGGGATCTGGAATCGGTGTTGTTCGGGGAGTGTGGCATATTCCTGATCGCCGCCGGATTCCTCCAGCGCATCGGCCAGTTCCTCGTCATAGACGTCACACAGGCGTTTGTAGAAAAGCAGCGGGAAGATGAATTGTTTATAGTCCCCGGCATCAATGTAGCCGCGCAGCAAGGTCGCTGCGCCCCAGAGATAGGATTCCAGCTCCGATTGGGAAATGTGTTTGTTCTTCTTCACCGCGCTACCACTTCCCATTCATAAATGTCCGTTGGAATATCGACGTCACCCAGGGAGTCCCAGTCGTAATCGCCGGTCGCCTGTGTGAAGACGTCATCGGCGGCCGCCATGGCCGAATGATAGGAGCCGAGCAGGTCATCTTTGAACCAAAGACCCCAGCGGCCGTTGGTTTGCGGTTTGATAAGAAAGCGCCCAATAGGTGATTTGTACTGATAGACTTTCACAACAGGCCCTCTCTGAGCAGCAGTTCCTTCAGGCGATCCTCGGCCGCATATGCCTCCTGTAGCGATCCCCTGAGATTGGCGATGGCCTGGTCGATGGTCATGGATTCTTCCTCGATCACCGGCTCCACGTAGCGAGGGCTGTTCAGGTTGAAATCGTTCTCGCGGATTTCGTCGAGCGTGACCACCCTGCAGATCCCTTCGACATCCTGATAGCCCTCGTACCAGCGGTGGATGTTGTCCACGTGTTCGGGCAGCAGTTCGTTCTGGGCGCGGCCGGTCTTGAACTCCTTCGAGGCGTCGATGAACAGCACCTTCTGGCGGTGGGCCTTGGGCTTGTTATCACGGAAGACCAGGACGCAAGGCGCGAGACCGGTACCGTAGAAAATATTTTGACCAAGTCCGATCACCGTTTCGAGGATGTCCATTCCCAGCAGCTTGCGCCGGATCTCGCCTTCCTTGGACATGCGGAACAGCACACCGTGGGGAAGCACCACGGCCATGCGGCCGGTCTTGCGGGCCATGGACTTGAGCATGTGCTGAACCCAGGCGAAGTCGCCGGATTTGGCTGGCGGCAGCCCGGCAAAGTTGCGGCCGTAGGGGTCGTTGATCCAGACGTCATCTCCCCACTTTTCCAGTGAGAAGGGAGGATTGGCGATGACGCAGTCAAAGGTGGCGAGGCTGTCGCCTGAATAAAAGGCGGGCAAGCGCAGGGTGTCGCCGCGTTCGATATGGAAATCTTCCGCGCCATGGAGAAAGAGGTTCATCCGGGCGATTGAAGATGTGGTCAGGTTCTTTTCCTGGCCGTAGAGCTTGCCCAACATGAGGTTCTCGTCGCCGCCATGCTCTTTGACGTGATGCAGCGCCTCAAGAAGCATGCCGCCGGTTCCGCAGGCCGGGTCATAAATGGTTTCCCCGGCTTTGGGCGCAAGGATACGAACCATCAGCGCGACCACAGAGCGTGGGGTGTAGAATTCACCGGCCTTCTTGTTGGTCAAGTCGGCAAATTTTTTGATCAGGTATTCATAGGCCTGGCCAAGAATATCCGCCTTGCAGTGCTCATTGCCCAGATTGAGAGACGAGAAATGTTCTATCAGATCCTTGAGCAGTGAATCCGATAGGCGATCTTTGTTGGTCCACTGGGCGTCACCGAATATGCCGTGCAGGGTGTCCGGGTTGGCCTGCTCGATGCGACGCATTGCTTGCTGGAGCGCATGGCCGATGTTAGCGCTCTTGACCCGCACATCTTTCCAATGACATTCCTCTGGAATTTGAAACCGGTGGTTCTCGGGGAACTCGGCAAATTCCAAATCGCCATCGGACTCTTCCAGGGCGCTGGCATACTCCTCGTCATAGACGTCGGAGATTCGCTTGAAAAAGAGAAGCGGGAAGATGTAGGTCTTGAAATCAGCTGCGTCGACAGGACCGCGCAGGATGTTGGCCGCCTCCCAGAGGTGGGCGCAGAGTGCATTATTATCCAAAATTAATAAGTTGTTTTTCAAGGCGAAAAAAGGATGAAATTATCGACCGTTATGCTGGCGATGCAATGGATTCAAAGCTTTGGTACCACCATGTCGTCTCAGTGCTAAGGCAGATGTAAGTTATTCCAAGACTGCCGCTGTAACCGATCACGGGGTAAAAATTTATATTTCAATAAATTCAAGATGTTACCAATAATTGTTTCCAAGATCGAGTTAAAAGCCCTAAAAAATGATATTGAAATTCAAACAGTTACTTACCCCGTGATCGCTTACCTGCCGCTGTATACCCAGCAAAGATTTGCAAAAGAATAGATCAAGAACAAAGCCCCTTTTCATTGAGGCTGAGCATAATTTTGTTATATTAAACACTAGAGTTTCGCACACCCTTTCAGCGTGAGAAGGGTGAATGAGTTTTCCAGTATATCAATCAAATAAGCGAATTTCTCCGAGTCATGCTCGGAGGAAAATAGCTGACTGGACAACATTAGAATCTGCCTAAATTTTTCCCAGAGCGATTGCATAAGGGCCAATTGCAGGTGTTCATGGGCCAGTTCCTGGAATAGGGGGCCGATCGGCCCGATGATTTGCCGTTTGGCCAGGATATAGACGAGCAACAGGTAGCGGATCATCACGATCGACGCCCAGGCAACCACGGCATCAAAAGTTTCACTTTGCCCTTTGCCCAGTTCCAGGAGTTGCTTGCTGTCTCGGAAGAAGCATTCTATCGCCCAACGGCGTGAATAATAGTTGAGGATTTCGGCAAGATCCAAATCGGTTTCCGTACAGAGGAACGCGTGCCATGTTTTCTTGTTCCAGCGGACAAAGACAAGATCCACGCTTCCGGAAAGAGGCAACTCGACGCGAACAAGGGCTGCCTTAATCCGCCAGGAGTTAACCCAGCGCAGTTCGTGCCTGGCCACGTCATGCCAAAGCTGCGCCAGGGTTTTAGGGGAGCCTTTGAAGGTATAACGGGTCTTGTTGCGTTTAAGTCGACAGATAACACCATAACCAATTGTCACGATTTGGGAAATCACCGCATCACTGGCAAACCAGGAGTCGAAAAGTACAAATCGGGCGCTCAGGTTGTTTTGCCAGCACCTTTTGAGCATCGTCACCATGAGGTCGGTCTTCTTTTCGAAGGACTCCATGCGCCTTTTCCAACCACAGCAGCGCTTGTCGAGATCACGGAGCCGATCGTTTGTCTGGTTGGCGGAGGTATGAAAGCCAAAATCCAGAGGATAGAAGCGGGCACCGTTATGGTACCCGACTTGGAGCATTTGATATCCCAGCTTGGAGCGGTTGGAGGTGTGATCATGATGATAGCTCACCAACTCCATCTTTTCGCCCGTTTTTCCCAGGATGGTGTCATCGACAAGGATCGTCTTGTCGGTCAAGGCGCTGCGATCGGTACGGGCAATTTCGCGGCATGCGAGTAAAAGAACGAGTTTACGCCAGTTAAAGTGCGGATGATTTAAAAACCGGTAGTAGGTGTCTTTTTGAGCGGCAATGATGTTGGCAAAGAATTGGCCGGACCACAACGAGCAGAGGCTGTGTTTGATGAGCGGCAAAACGATCATGACAAAGAGCAGCGTGACGGGTGGGAATCCTTTTTCCTTCCGGATGCCGGACTGATGGAGGAGCGTTCTGATCCCCAGGTCATTGAAGGAATTGTTGACCTCGGATTCGACATTAAGGCCATGCTCCTCTATTTCCCGTTGGATGGACAGCGCAAATGAGATATGCTTCTTCACGGCAGCTCCTTTTTGGGCGTAGTTATGGTTACTTAGCAATAACAATACTACTACATTTGGAACTGCTTTTCCATTTAAAATGTTAAAATTTCAAGGAGTTATTGCCACCCAATGGTGTGCGAAACTTCAGTTAAACAGTTATGAATAATTGTATAACCCAGTCACCGCAACAAAAAAATACCGTCGCCGGTAAGGCATGTAAATCGCCACGTAAACACAGAATAATTTTCTGACGAAACGAAAAATTTTTAGGCGCAGCCTTGGTGAGGCAAGCGACGAGCATGCCGATAAGCAAGAACACAATCAATAACGGGGCAATCCGACTAATAATTTGTTGCCCTGATCAACTCGAGATGGAGGGGCGGTTTGAAAATTGATCACGTGAAAGTCGAGAATTTTCGGTTGTTACGAGATGTCGAGCTTGGCCTAGAAGACCAAACGACGTTGATTGTTGGTCGCAATAATAGCGGAAAAACCTCTATTGCCGAGATTTTTCATAGGTTGCTCTCAGGCAAGACCCTGAATTTCAGACTCGAGGATTTCTCGCTAGGTTGTCATGAAAGATTTTGGATGGCCTTTGAGGCTGTCCATGCTGGAAGTGAGGTGTGAGTTATAGTCAAGTCTGGTGTTTAGGAATAGCTCTCAGGCGACGGCCCTGTTGAGTTCGCTTTCTCTTAAAGGGGTGACAGGTTCCCCATCCTTGAACTGGACGCCCCGGATTACATCGGCAAG
>JBFWLN010000070.1:0-6396 GCA_050252135.1 Desulfobulbus sp. | reverse complement strand
CTGGTATTATTTCAAAGAGCTAATTCGAGAACGATTCCCAGCGTCACCCATCCTGAACAAAATTTTTCGACCAACACCTTTCATTAGAATGAAATTGGCGGTTTGACTTTTTACGAGTCCATCAATGAAAGTATAGGCGGAAATGCCTTGGCCCTGCCCAAAATATTTGAAGGAGCGGCTAGCATGCAGGGAGTCGCCGCGCACCTCGAATTTCTGGCCGTCACTGGCTGTATAGAGCGCATCTGCACCCCGGCGGTAAAGATTGGGTAACTCCATTTCCTCCATGGCCTTGACCACGGCATCATTAGCGGCACGGATATTGTCGAGGGAGAATCGCCAATTGACGGCGTGCTCCAACTCACTTTCGGTGATGCGCGAGGAAATCCGGGCCATTTTTCGGACTCCGATTCCACAACCCAGCCCTATAATCCCGGCAAGCAGAACGAGATGTGAGGTTGATTGCCGGATATGCGTTTGCCGCCAGTGCTCGAAGGCACCCAGCATGCCGCAGTGGTTATTGACGGTTTCCAGCACCTGTGCCAACGGAACATCATGTCGTTCGGGAAACATCGCTCCAAGCTTGTCGGCTTCATCTGTGTCGAGCGCGGGCGTGGCAATGTGGAACACTCCGTCGGTACGGAATTTCAGATGCGGATTGTGGGGAACGGGGTCGTTTGTCGCCCGGTATTGCGCGTAAAGCGCCGCATCCAGTTTTGCCAGCACGGGATCGGGATCGGCGAATTCGGTGAGGTCGGCTCGTTCCAGAAGATATGTTTTCTCCTGTGCCCAACGGTTACGATCAATGAGATAAGTATCCTTCGGACGGTATTTGTAGGATCGAGCAAGGTTCATATCGCCGGACTTGATGGCGCCGGTGACATACTGGAACAGCAAGACCTTGTAGAGTGAGGGACGGAACGTACCGTCATCGCGGATCATCGCTGCTCGTTCATCGGTCACGAGAAAATCGACCGGCGCACGTTCGCCGATATTGCCGTCATTGGTCTTGAAATGGTCCACAGCCGCAATCAGCTTCGCAGCGCGGTCATTCGGTTCGAAGGTGAGTGCTCGTAAGATCGGACTGAGCCTATTTTGCAGCTTCAGGGAATGGGTTTCCAAAATATCGAATCAGGTTCGATCCTGCCCACCAGCTTCCAGATCGGCTTTCAGTCGGTCGAATGCGCTGGTTTGTTCGCTATCCAGTAGCGCCCGAATTTTGGTGATTTTTGGGGCGTCCGACAGACCGTCGGCATCGGTCAGACTGCGGATTTCCCGGATCAGACCGAACAATGATTCGTCAAGATTGTCAACGACGGTTTTGAGCTGCTCCTGCTGCCCCTTGCGGTTCTCCAGCAAATGTTCCTTATGCTTTCGGGCAGCGGTCGTCTGAAAGGACGCCATTACGCTAAGCCAAACATCAACGAGATT
Organism: Desulfobulbus sp.; assembly: GCA_050252135.1. Taxonomy (GTDB): domain Bacteria; phylum Desulfobacterota; class Desulfobulbia; order Desulfobulbales; family Desulfobulbaceae; genus Desulfobulbus. Next base: position 4,968 of record JBFWLN010000070.1, on the reverse strand, counting down.
GTCCTGCATGCGGAAAAACTGGTGTACCACAAAGGCGGCGGCGTGAATGTAGCGGTCGGCCTCTGAGCGCTGCTGAAGTTGAAATATCCGTGATTTCAGAACACTCCCGGCAAAATACCGGATACCGGCCATGCCGAGATCGAGCAGAGAAATGATATCTTTGAGCTGACCGTAAAGCACTGCCAACATTTCGAAATCGGTGACGCCTTCCTTGATCCGGGTAGGTTTCGTCGATTGCGACAACTTTTTGAGCAAGGTCAGGCGATAGCGATTTTTATCGTTCGGTGCGGTAAACAGGCCGTCCAACAGACTGCGTGTCTCGTCAGTAAGACGGTGGTCCATAAGTGTAATCAGTTCCGTCTTGCGTAGCCTGCAACCCTAAGCGGATGAGTTCGAGCAGGGTTCCAGATTGCGGAATCTGTAACCGGTGCTGAATGAGGAAATCGCTGCAAAGGTCGAAGATCAACCGTGGCTTGAGGTGCATCCCCGCCATGGTGGCAATTTCGGACGCCAGGTTTTTTTTCGCCGCTTCATCGAAAGGCGCAAAGCCCTGGAAATCAAGAATGAGTTGCTGATGGTGTGCACGCGTCTGCTTGGCATAGGCGTCTGATGAGAAGTCGGAGAGGTGCAGTTCCAAGATCTTGGCAGCTGCTTCAATATCGCGCTCATGGAAGTCCAGGGGCTGATAAAACCGCTTTGTAGCCTTGAAATACCCGCACATCAGCAAAAGCCCGATCTGACCACAGGGTGTGCGCAATGTGGTAACGATATCCATCAACCCCTTGGGCAAGCTGAAAAAATGTTTCCGCTCGCGATGATCGAACAAAGGCGGCTTGTCGAAAACCTCCTGTTCGCTTGCGGTGAGGATACGCATTCGGGGCATGGAAAGCCTTGGCTTCGTTGTCCGAAAAGGAACGATTACGGACACGGACCAAACCAATGTCCACAAATTAGCTTGACCGACTATAGGACAGGGGTATATTTTCGTACAGCGATTTCGTAACAAAAGGTACGCCATGTCCAGAATCTTTGCCTATGCCAGAGTCTCCACGATCGACCAGACCCCAGAAAATCAAATCCTGGAGATCGAATCGGCAGGATTTGCCATCGAACCACACAGGATAATCACAGAAACCGTTTCCGGTTCGAGGGCCATTGCGCAACGCAAGGGGTTTTCCAAACTACTCGACAAGATGGAAAAGGGAGATGTGCTGGTTGTTACCAAGCTTGATCGGCTGGGACGCGATGCCGTCGATGTCAGCAACACGGTCACCAAATTGGAAAAAATTGGTATCCGGCTGCACTGTCTCGCCCTCGGTGGCGTTGATCTGACCAGCTCGGCGGGGAAAATGACGATGAACGTCATTAACGCGGTCGCTCAGTTCGAACGCGACCTGCTCATTGAGCGCACGCAGGCCGGATTGTCCCGCGCAAAAGCACAAGGAAAGCAGCTTGGAAGACCGACAACCTTGTCACCGGATCAGCAACAAATCGTGCGCGAGAAAATCAAAGGAGGGGAAACAATTTCAGCTATCGCACGGCAGTTCAATACCAGCAGGCAGACCATCATGCGCGTCAGAGATCAAGCCTAATCCTGTGGGACTTCGCGTTCCTTTATGCAGATGGACCCATGATACGGAAAAAATAGACCCTGAAGAAGTCCGCGGAAGGGAAGTCACAACTGATCCTTTCGGACCTGTACCGGTTTCCGGGGTACAATGTATGAGGCTATTTTTCAGGTTCAGGCCTCCAGTGTCTTCCGCACCATGGCGGCTAGGTTTTTCAGAGAAAAAGGCTTTTGTATGAAATGTACACCCTCGTCAAGCACGCCGTGATGTGCAATGACGTTGGCTGTGTAACCAGACATGAATAGTCGTTTGAGGTCGGGATAGAGAGATAATAAATTTTTGGCTAGTTCTCGACCGTTCATCTCGGGCATGACCACATCGGTCATCAGCAGATGAACTTCTCCGGCATGTTCCCGAGCCAAGCGGATGGCTTCACCAGGGGTAGCTGCGGGTAGGACGGTGTAACCCAATGATTGAAGCATCGCCACGGCCAAGTCAAGAATCATGGGCTCATCTTCCACCAGCAAAATGATTTCGTGCTCGCCCATGGTTAATTCCGCCGCAACAGTCCTTACTACCCGTTCCTCATTGGTCGCGTGCCGAGGCAGGTAAATTTTGAAACTCGTTCCCTGGTTCAGTTCACTGTAGACATTAATGAATCCTTTGTTCTGTTTGACGATGCCATACACCGTGGCTAGTCCCAGACCGGTTCCCTTGCTCATCTCCTTGGTGGTAAAAAACGGCTCGAATAAATGTGGCAGCATCTGGGAGGATATTCCGCAACCATTATCGCTCACAGCCAGCAATACAAACTCGCCAGAGACGAAGCCAGCATGTTGGGCACAGTAGGCTTCGTCAAAGACGGCGGCACCCGTCTCGATGGATATTTTACCCGTATCACCGATTGCATCTCGGGCATTGACGCAAAGATTAACCAATACTTGGTCGATCTGGGAGGGATCTATTTTGACTGGTCCTAAGTCGTTGCCCGGTAACCAGACTAAATCAATGTCTTCGCCAATGAGAGGCCGCAACATTTTTAGCATTCCTTCTATGGTTTCGTTTAGGTTAAGCACCCTGGGAGTCACAGTCTGTTTACGCGCAAAGGCCAGTAGTTGTTGCGTAAGATCGGCGGAACGCTTGGCGGCCTCACGAATATTTTTCAGGCTAACGAAGAGCGGTTGAGTCTGATCTAGCGTATCAAGGGCTAACTCAGTATAGCCAAGAATAACGCTGAGCATGTTGTTGAAGTCATGCGCTACACCGCCGGCCAGCCGTCCTATCGATTCCATTTTTTGAGCTTGGACAAGCTGGTTCTCAAGGGTTTTGCGATCACTTATGTCTAGATTGACCATTATAGCGCCATCAAGGTTGCCGTTGTCATCCAGCACAGGCGCCGAATAGTTCAGTATGGTCTTTCTCTTGCCGTCAAAAGATTCAATTTCCAGTAATTCATCAGTTATGGTGACCCCATTGCGGATCGTTTTTGCTAGCGCCCAATCATCTGGTTTGACTGGCTCGTTTGAAGGAAGGCGCCAAGCTTTGAAAATACCGTATTGGGAAAAAGCTACATTTGTTTGGGCGCCCCATATCTTCACGCCCATAGGATTTCCCCGAAGTAATGTTCCATCCTTGTCAGAAAACCACAATCCGATGGGCAGGATTTCGAAAATCTTTTTTAATTGATTTTCTCGCCTGCGCAACTCTTCTTCCGTCCGCTTACTCTCGGTTATATCGATAGTGTAACCGGCCAGGAGACTCTTCCCTCCGAGCAAAATAGGAAACTTAATGGTCGTGTAGTGGCGACCGTTGAGGTCTTCGTCAAGATGAAGAATTGCTCCACGAGAGACGACCGACCAATCGTCGGCAGTGATTTTTTCGGCGAATTCAGCAGGGAAAAGTTCCTGCATGGTCTTGCCGGCCATTTCAGAACCTGAAATACCGATCATATCCAGAAAATTTTCACTGGCTTCGATAACTCGGCTTTCGGTGGGAGTTACCTCTTTGATGAAAGCGTAAATGGGGGAATGCTTTATAAACAGGGAAAGCAATTCATTGGTGGTCTGCAGCTTCTCTTCAGTTCGCTTGATTTTAGTGATGTCAGTGTGGGTTCCGAACATCGATAGGGGCTTGCCATCGGCGTCGTTGGTCAAGATGCGACCCCGGTCCAAAATCCAGACCCAATGGCCGTCCTTGTGCTTCATCCGAAATTCGCAGTCATAGTCGGTCGTAGTGCCCTCAATGCAGTTGATCAAAGACTCCCGAGCCAGCGCCAGGTCATCTGGATGCACCAATCGCGCCCATGTTTCATAGCTGTACGGCGTCAGTTCCTCAAGCGAATATCCGATAATTTGCGCCCAGGTCTCATTGAATACGGTTTCGTTACTCTGAACATTCCACTCCCAAGTGCCAAGGCGTGAACCTTCAATGACAAACTCTAATCGCTCATGTGCCCGCTGCAACGCCTCCTCCGCCTGTTTGCGGTCAGTAATATCATTGCCAATACACAGTATTTCAATGACCTCGCCCGCCATGTTGCAAATTGGTTTGTTGGTCCAGGATATCCAGGAACGCGTCCCATCCCGGCGCATATTTTCGTTTTCATTGGTCACGTAATGATCGGGCCGCAATCCGATATCGGCAATCATGGCTCTGAGGTTTTTCCCTGTGGAATCCGTCTCGGGCACGATGGTTCCGACTACGCTTTTACCGATAACCTCTTTGGCTTCATAACCGAAGAAGCGTTGGGCGAATTCATTGAAAAAGGTAATCCGTCCGACTTTATCCCTTCGTAAAATAATGCTGTTTGCATTTTCAACTAATTCTCGGTAACGGGCCTCACTTTCCCGCAGTTCCTTCTCATTAATTTCCAATTCGGACGTACGCTTTTTCACAGCCTTTCCAAGCAAACGATTCCACCAAAACAAACTAAGGGTCACGAAACAGAGGATGCCGGTGCCAACCAACAAATATTTGATTGAAAGTAAGCTCAGAATGGGTGCACCATACCATTTTTCTTCAATTTTATTAATTTCTTGCAGCGATATCTGAGCGAAACCCGACTCGATTTCTTTGAGCAACGATGTATCGCCTTTTTTGACAGCCCGATGAAATTCACCGACATTAAACGGGAGAGATGCATTGTATTGTCCCTGAATCCCATATTTGTAGAGAAAATAAAGAGCTGGAGGTTTATCGATGACAAAGACATTAACCTTATGTTCTTTAGCAGCTTGGATAATTTCCTCATATCCTTTGAAAAACAAAAGATTATCGGGTCTTTGTCAGAGTTGCAGAAAAGGTGGCGCCGCTTCTTGCCTGATTTTCAGGTAGAGGTATTCAAGATCCCGGTATCCGCATGCTCGTTTTACGATCCTGTTGATAGTAGCATTGAATGCTT
>JBFWLN010000069.1:0-6784 GCA_050252135.1 Desulfobulbus sp. | reverse complement strand
TGGCAAACCAAATATCAAATTCTTGGAATGTTCGTGGGTAGTCGGTCCCGGCAACTGGATATTTTTGGGTTTCCATGGTCCCAGACTACACCATGTGGCCGGTTGAGCAAACTGCATACCCACTTTAACATATTAAAAATAAACGATAAATCAATCAGGAGTAACGCATTTTTTTTCTTGACAACGCATTGAGGTGAAAATCGATTTTTTCATGCAATTACAGCTAATTACATGGAGAATCGATCATGCCGTCACTGAAAATTTTCTCAATCAAAGCGTTACAACTGATTGCCCCGACGAACGGAAGAGCCGTGAGCAAAACCCTCCACGTGGACGCGTTAATCCAAGCCATCAAGGCTGATTTTGGCAAACTCACCGATCATCGGGCCCAAAACACCAAAATTGCCCTTGATGACGCGCTCATGTCCGCCTTTGCCGTGTTTCATCTGAAGGATCAGTTGCTGCTTGCCTTCGATGAGCGACGTCGCAGGGATTCATGGCGGCTGTGACGTAATGCTGCACGATGCGCCACAGTCGCTTGTCGTTCATTTGCAAAATATTCGAAACTGTCAAAACCGGCATTTCGCGGACAAGGACCATAGCGGCTTGCTCAAACAGCAAGGTAAAGTTGCTTCCTTTTCGTGCCCAAGGCACGGTGACCTGCTTGACCTTATGTTCCGGGCAGCGAACACGAGGAACTGATGCGGTAATGTAGCAATGATGCTGAAAGAAATTGAGATGACGCCAAGTCATTTCCTTGAAATCATGAGCGTGGCAAAGCTTCCCGCACACAGGACAGGGAAAAAGCGTACCGCGCTGAGCCGCTACCGTGAGCCGAAGTTCGTTGGGATTTTTGGATGTGTCGAGTATTTGCCCGGTAATCTCCCAAGGTGCTTGTAAACCAAGGCCTAATGCTATGATATCGTTGCCATTCATGAGTTCCCCTCGTCATTTGGTGTGGATTTGATCTTTATAATCAAATCCACACCAAATGACGAGGAGCCGAAAAAGAACGGCTGGAGAGAATATTTACAGGCTATATAAACCTGCTTGACAAATATTCAGCAATACGTTAAATAGCCCCCGTTCTATACGACATGGCCCCATCGTCTAGTGGCCTAGGACACCGGCCTCTCACGCCGGTAACAGGGGTTCGAGTCCCCTTGGGGTCACCACACAAATTCAGCGTCTTAGCTCTAGCCAGCTAGGACGCTTTTTTTGTTTGGTGAGTTAATGGTGAGTTGCCCCTTTTCAACCGTCTTGGATTTTCCTTCCAGGACCCTCAGTGAAGCACGCACAGATTTTAATCTGTGGATGTACTTTTCCGTGGTTGTAACATTCTTGTGGCGAAGAATGTCCTTGATGTCGATCAAGGGCACATCGGCTTGCATCAAGATACTGGCCGTCAAATGGCGGATGCCGTGGAGGCCGAATTGCTTAACGCCTGCCCGTTTGCATAATCCTTTCAACCAGCGCCGCCGGTACTGATACGGTTCACCGGTTTTCGGATCGGGAAACACCCACTCGCCCTGGGCCTCTTTTCTCCATTCCAGCAGCAGGACGAAGAGCTTGTCCGTCATGGGGAGCCAATCATATTCCAACGAGCCGTCACGCCTTTTTCTCGTGTAAAGCCTGAGTTGCTGGTTGGCAAAATCGACGTCAGACCAGCGGAGAGTGAAAATTTCACTCCGGCGTGCACCAAGATGCAGATAAGCAAGCAGCATCACCTGATCTTGCTCAGATTCGGCTTGCTCGAAGACTGCCCAAAAATCCTTTTCAGGCGGGACATATCTTCTTGTCCTGATCTCCGGGAACCGATCAACAAAACAGGGGTTCCCTGGGGGAAAATGATCAATGTACTTTGCTCCCCAGTTCCAGGCGGCAATAAAGTTTTTTCGGTCTTTATTGGCTCCATTGCCGGATCTGGTGGCCGCTTGGCCCTGGAGGTGTGCAAGAATCATCATTCGGGTGATGTCTTTCACATAGGTTTCAGGGCGAATGGACTTTAAAAGCAGGCGAAAGGCCCGCTTTTTTTCCTCAAAAGTCTGCTTGGAATGCTTCTTTTCGGAAAATTCCAGGTATTGCGTGAAAAAATCAATTAAGCAGATTGAATTTGTCCGCTTTTCTTTGGGCGCGGTCTGTTCGATCTCCCACTTGTACGCTTCCTTCTGGGTGTGGAAGAACTTCCGAACATACCTCCCGTTTACTCTGATTTGTCCCACATATCGGTTTTTCTGCTTGTCGTAGTATGGCATCGGTCAAAGTCCTTTTGAAAAACCGGTAAGCCGTACCAACGCGAACACCTCCCAACTCTTGATAATACTTGCGGACGGTATTGACGTCGAGCTGCAAATAGTCGGCGACTTGTTGAGCCGTAAACACTTGGCCGAGTTCCTGCAAAGTTATATCTTGAGAGGACATTTTTGCGTTTCCGGTTATTTTTATGACCAGTTTTATGACTAAAATCCTGGTAAACGCTGTTGCCGTTTGTCAGTGGCCATTGAGAGTTCGCCCTGGTCACGGATCGCGGCTTTCATGCGCCTGGCCCTTTCCGTTACGTCTGGCATGTACTCAGCGCCGAGGGGTTTGCTGCCCATCAGACCGCGCCGGGGTGTGGTGAAGATTTTAGTTTCCATTGTGAGGTTCACCGTTGCCGTAACGTTGGAAGGCTCCTTGACGGGATAGGCCAAGCGCTTTGCCGATATGCGCCCAAGATCTGCCGGAAGCCCGTTGGCCATCGATAGCTGCTTTTATCGCCCCGTCAAATTCATTGCGCAGCCGTACCAGTTCCGCCAATTCGTGTTCATCAGCATTGGCAACCCGGCGACCTGCAGCGCGTATCATTCGAGAGAGCATCTTGAGCCATTCAGCGGTTTCTACCATGTCATGCCTCAGTTGTTCGGGTTTGGTGTAAACGATTGATTGACAGTGGATTTCCTTTTGTGCCGGTGATTGCTCGTTGCATGAGTTGTGTTTTTTTTCGCGGAATCTGGACACCGTGCACCGGATTATGGTGAAGATGAAATGAGCAATTTCGTCGGAATAACAATTAATCCAGAGCAAAACCGCGAGAATGAAGCTCAAAAAGAATGTTCCCCAAAACGAAACTACGGCAGGCTCAAAAATAGGGTTCATTTTCACCTCATTTCATGTTGAAAAAGAGGAAATCTCTTTGTTGTTCGTTGCATCGTTTGGGGGGCTCCGCTTGCGCCCCCAACGAAGGGGTTTTTCCTGTTGGGGATTCATCCAGGCCGCAGGGTGGCACACCATGACCTTGCAACGGTGCCCCTGTAGCGCGCTTGACGGACCCGCTCAAAACGTTGAGAAATTCGGGTTACGGGTTCGGCTGATTTCGTGGGTGATGTCTTCCGGCGCGCTCCGCCCCCTGGTTTCCTGCTGCGCAGAACTGCACAAAGCGCGGGGGGAGGGTCGGGGGTAGAGCCGGATCTATCCCGCGAGCGTCAACCTGAATTCGTTGCGTTTGGTGGTCATCTTGTCGACGAAGGCCTTTTCGTCCTCAAAGAAGCGGTGCAGGTCTTCCTCGATCATTCCTTGGCAGAGGTAGACGATTTTGTCGATGTCGTCGGGTTCTATCTCAAAGGCAGCGCAGACCGACATGAGAATGCCGCGGGCCTGCTTGCGGAGCATTTCGATGTCCTTGTGTTTCACGGGGTGGATGCGGACGTAGCCGAACACGCCGGTCCAGACCACGGCCTGGACCTTTTCCCAGAACTCGGAAACCCTGGCCTTGGTCTGGTTATGGTTGCGGTTCACCGTCATGCTGGTGTGCCGGGTCCACTGGGTGGTGAGGTAGGCCCAGAGGGATTTCATGCAGTTGACCAGGTCGAAGACGGTGTCGATCTGCTTTCCTTTCAGGTCCGCGACGTTGTACATGCGCTTACCGTCCACCAAGGGCTCCACCTGGCTGACGTCGGCAAACTCCCGCAGTCGTGGCCGGCGGAGCTGGAATTCGATCCGGGTCACGGGCTGTTCGTCGTAGCTGCTGGTTTCCCAGATCTCGGAAAAGACCTGCTGTTTGTGGGTGGCCCTGGATTCTTTCAGTTCGAGAACCTTGTCGTAGACGCGCAGCATCAGGTCGCCTTTGCCGATGTTCAGGCCGGAGAATTTGCGGTTGGTGAAATGGCGGTCAAAGGGCAGGGATTCGGGGTCGGGTTCCTGTTTCCAGACGGGAAGGTCGTCGTGATCCCCGTCCTTGCGGGCAAGGGCAATCCAGGTGCTGCGGTCTTCCATGCCGGTGGTCTTGATGTCGGTGCCGACGAAGTCGGCGGCTAGGTGGACCTCGGAGACCCGTTCCTTGGCGACTTCGCCGCCATGGAGGGCGAGGAAGGTTTTCACCTTGTTGTAGATGGCATAGAAGCCCGGCGACCAGCAGGAAAGAGAGCCGATTTCCAACCGGCAGTTGGGGATTTTGCCGTCTTCTTTTCGTCTATTGAAAAGGAGGGTGACGTCTCCGGACTTGAGGCGGAAGGTGTAATAGCGGGTGCCGGTTCGATAGAGGTTCCAGTCGAAGCCGTGTTCCTTGAACACGGGGATGCAATCCTTCTCGGTGTCCTGGACCAGCTTTTTCATGAGCTCGAGAATTTGAAGCAGGTCGCTGTCCCGATCCCACTTGAGCCACCAAGAAACTCTCAATGTATCCACGCATCGCTTGACCCTCAGCCCTGGCAGCTCCGATACTACTGGCAAACCACTTGTTAATCGGGCTTGTGGTCCGGGGCCCAGGGGCGGTGGGTCGGTGGGGCCGACCTCGATACCGGCATTTGCGAGACGGTCAAGCCACCAGGGGGGAGGAACCCGTGAGGGTTCGGTGGTGCCGATCCCGAGGGGGGCGGAATCCTGGTGCTGGAACAGGGGGTAGTAGTAATTCCACCGTCCGTACAATTCCGCTATCTCCTGGGTGTAATCGTGGAACGGTTCAAAGAAAGTCGGGATGTGGGTGAGGTCTACCTGCTGGCCGTGAGTTGCGGCGGCAACTTTTTGGGAGAGTGGGTCTTTGGATCGGTGGGATTTGTACATGGTTTGACTCCTTTTAAAGGCGAGAATCATTGTATGGAAGATTCAGCTGTGAGAATGGCATGGGCCAGTTTTTCAACGATGGCGGGAACGACCGCATTTCCGCAGGCTCGGGCCAATGCCGCCTGAGACAGTCCAGCAAACCATCCAGGAGGGAACCCGGCGAATGCTGTTCGCTCATCACCGTCGGGAATCCGTAGTCCGGACGGTTCCCAAATGTAACAGTCACGGGAATCGTAGCGGTTGCGCTTCGCAGTAAGACACGGAACGACTTGCCTCGAACCGAGACTCTTCGAAGAATGCCCCGGAGCGCGGTCGAACTGACGAATGAATCCGGGGAGGCACGGCCAGGCGGTTTTATGCGCTCCGATAATGAAATCCCGGATTCTCTGTTGAGACGTAAACGCAGCGGCGTCTGTCCGGACAATAACCGTTCGGTATCCGAGCAGCTCCAGGCTGGCCGTGAAGTGACAATCATCTGGTGCAGGAACATTTTCGCGGACCACCCACCGGGGCCGCAGTCGACCGACCAGGGCAAGGAAGTATCCGGAGAGGTCGGGATGGTTACTGGTTCCGTTGCTTCTGGCGCGGGAGCGGATCGGGCAGGGATCGCCGCCGACAATGGCGGAGACATGGCCGGCAACCCCTCGAACAATTGCATCTGTTTCGGTGACGTCATGGAATACCTTCACGTGTGGCCAGTGGTGGTTGAGTTGTTTGCGGAGCACCTTGTTTTTCTCGCAGAAGGCTATGGTGTTCATTCCTGCTTTTTCGATTCCGAGGGTGAAGCCACCGGCACCTGAGAACAGGTCAAGGACGTTGAAGTGGGTGCTCATGGCCGGGATGGTTGCTTCGAAGGGATTGTTTATTCCAAGTCATTCCCCGCTTGTTCAATTTGGCTTCGCAGGATTTACAAAGGCCAAATCCCGATTCATCGGTTGAACGGGTTGTTTCCCTGCCGCAGTCGGCGCAGAGGTAACGGTGCTGTGTTTTGTTCATCTTCGTCTTGTCCTGGGTACGGGTTGGTTACGAGTTACATGCGTTGCCTGGTTGCCTGTATGTTTTGAGACAACGAAGAATGGAAAGAAAAGAGCGAAAAAGCTCGAAAACAATGGCAGTTAGGGCAACACCACAGAAAAAGCCGAGATCCACGCAACTGGCAGCACCTTCCACGATGTCTTTGGCCAATGCCTGGTCCATGAGGGGATCGTAGTGCCGTACGGCACTGGAGAAATGCTTTTCAAGCAAACCACCCAAACTCCAGGGTGGAGGAGGAGGAGTCACCAGAAAAGGGGTAACGGCAAAAATTGCCAGAGGGATTAATGTGAAAAATGGGTGAAAAAACGGATTGATTTTATGCTCGGATTTCATCGATTCATGCATTTCTTTGTTCATCTTCGTCATGCCCTGGGTGCGGGTTGGTCACGAGTTACGTGCGTTGCCTGGTTGCCTTCTGGGGGACGAAAAACGGGCCGCTGCTTTGGAGGGCTGCTTACCCCGTTTTCCGTTGGGGAAATCCCCGTGGTTTCCCGCGCCATCCGCGCGGAACAGCAGACAACTGCGGCGCGTTATTCCGGCCGCCGCGTCGCGGCCGGGTTTTACGGAGTGGTGGCCGGTCATGATGATTGGCCGGGCTCCGGGGTGTTCTTCCTGGTGGCGGGCACTCTGGGTTGGGCCGCACCCTGTTGGGCCTGTTGAGAGGGAACAAGGGCGAACCAGGAGCCGTTGGCCCGGCGCAGGGGATAGGGAA
>JBFWLN010000068.1:0-6812 GCA_050252135.1 Desulfobulbus sp. | reverse complement strand
AAGCCGCTAAACGAAAAGCCAGAGGGTATGGCAAAAAACACTTTGCCACTATAGCCTTCCTCCTTACCGGCAAACTCAACCTTCAGAAAGTCAACCCTTTTTTACCCACCCGTTTTGGGTGAGAGCCCAAGTTGTTTTCTCTGGCGCCGATAAGATAGCGCGCGAAGCGCCATTATGACGAAATATCCTCTACGGCGGTCTCGGCGACAGCACCCCTTTACAGGCATGTTGGCAAAGCTTGTTTGGCCAACTGCGGCGATCGGTCACGTGGGTACAGGTAAGATGTATTGCTGAGGGAAAAAATCAAAAAATGGATTCGGCGATTGGACAAATGTTTGTATAAACAGCATGATAGGGCTGGACATTCCAAGAAGATGATAGCCTATTGCATCAAGACCCTAGACGGCCGTCTTGTCGAGCAAGTAAAAATGAATGCAGGCAGGAGAGTTGTTACTGAATGGGTCAAGGGATTACCTGGCCCTTGGATCGGGGCGATGGAGGCGACCATTTTTACTGGCTGGATCTACGATTCCCTTCGGCCACACGCGGTTGACTTGAAGGTGGCCCATCCCGAGATGCTCAAGGCGATCACCGCCGCAAAAAAGAAAAACGACCGTGCCGATGCCGAGATGATTACCGATCTCCTGCGGGTCAATTTATTGCCGGAATGCCACATGCTTTCTGAGGAAATACGGGAGTTGCGGCGGATACTGCGATATCGCAATCACGTGGTCAGGACGGCAGTGAAGATGCAAAACAAAATGTCTGGCCTGCTCATGGAAGTTGGGGCCAGTTACAGCAAAAGGCGTCTTCACGGCAAAGAATATTTCCAGGATCTTTTGGCACGAGTTGATGAAATACCCCGTCAGTGAAAGAGCTCTTGCAACTGAGCCGGGCCAGCTTCGAGATGTTTAGTGTTGTCCAAAAACGGCTGGTGAAGGCATTGCGGACCAACGAGTTGATACGGGATCGGGTGCAGCGGCTGATGACTATCCAAGGGATTGGCGTTGTCACCGCGCTAACCTGGGCCTTGGAGATCGGCGATCCTTTGAGGTTCGCCTCCATTCGACAGGCTATCAGTTACTGCGGCTGTGCAGTGCGTAACGGGAATCAGCCGGCAAGGAAAAACGAGGATCGATTTCTAAGAAGCGCAATAATCCGAATCGAGCTGTCCTGACTTACATTCGATTCCTCCAGCCGGACCTTAAGCGGCACGTCTCCAGTGCGCTACGATACGACATATGAGGTGAAGATACCGGTTATATGGATACATGCGGGCTTACCGTTTTGGATTTCTTTACGCTCATGGTGAGCAAGAGCGGAATGGTCCTGACCGGGGGCAACCGCGGCGATTAGATGGTGGCTAGCGACGGCGAAGACACGCTTTTGGGCAAGGCAGGCAACTATGAACACATACTGGCCGAGGAGATGCCATGATAGGAGTAGCGTACCTTTTGTTTTTCGGTGTTTATCTGCTGGTTTCATTGGCAGTTGTTGCATGGGTAGCGATCCGGGCGAAGAGGCGGGGGCGTAGTCCCTTGCTCTGGGGGATTGGCGCGGTGCTGGTGATGTACAACCTGGTGTTTTGGGATTGGCTGCCTTCGAGGGTACAGCACGATTACTACTGCCGCAATCATGCTGGGTTCTGGGTGTACAAGACTTTGGATCAGTGGAAGCAGGAGAACCCAGGTGTTTTTGAGACGCTGATTTATGATAATGGGCGCACCAAAAGTATCCACGAAAAAAGCTGTAGGGAAGAAACACATCATTATATATTAAATGAACGATTTAAATGGGTTGTTCAATACAACAGCCTAGATTTATTAGGTGTTGATTTTGATCTCGGGTCTGCTCAAGAACTCCTCGTCGATCGAAAGACCGGAGAGGTTTTGGCTAAATATGTCGGCTTTAGCGTTGGCTCTGGTGTAGGCGGGTTACGTTTTTGGAAAATGCGGCGTTGCAGTAATGACTCCAACAATCAGCATGATTTCTCGGAATTTGAAAAAGCTTTTAAAGGGAGAAAACCATGATAGCAAATGACAAGCTGGCCATAATGACTGAGCTGGCCGAGGCATCCTATGCAGAATTGCAAGATGCTGTTGAAGACCAAGATAAATTCGGAAGTCGATTACTGAGAACGCTTGATAATAAAGATGATCTGCTCTCCCTCCCTCAAGCAACCGAGATTGCCGCCGAGTGGGCAGTAGCCGCCCATCAGCCTGATACCGCCAGTGATTTTTCCGCCACCCTCTTCCGTTCACTGGACGGTGAAGGCTATGTGCTTTCCTGCCGTGGCACTGCAGGTGGAGGCGATATTGCCGCCGACCTCGGCGATATCGTCCGCGACGGTTTGGCCCTGGACCAAATCATTGATCTCTATAATTTTTGGCAGCGGATTCAGGCCGACAAGGGACAACCCTACTCCGCCGTCAAACTTGAAACCCTGACCATGGAAACCGGATTGTACCAAGCTGCTGTTCAATTCGTAAAGAATGACAACTCTGACATGGTGCTTCCCGGCACGAATCTCTCTGCGGCATTGTTCATCGAGGAACTTCGCTCCAGAACCGATGTGGTCATTGACGAACCCTCGGGCACGGTGCGCACAGTGGTGCCCATATCTTCGGATCTGCTGTACATCGCTGACGATCCTCGACAAAAAGGGCTGGATATTGACGTTAGTCAAGTCACTGTGGTGGGGCACAGCTTGGGCGGACATCTTGCCGCCGCTTTCTCCCGCCTTTTTCCAAGCGTCACCGAGGACGTGCTGATGATCAACGGGGCCGGTTTCGGAACGGCCGGAGCCATCAGCACCTCCGGCAACGGTCCCAGCAACGTCGATCATCTCTTTACCATGCTCGGGGGTGAACGTAGCTTTGCAACTGATAAAATCACCAACTTGATCGGATCGGCAGGATTTGACTTCGTCGCCCAGGATTGGTGGATTGGTCTCCAGCAACCCGGCAACGTTCAAGAAATTGAAACTGAATCCTGGTTCTCTACGGAGACAACTCTCGGACATGGTTCCGGTCAGATGACCGACAGCATGGCGGTGTACAACCTATTTCTAACCATGGACCACAGTCTTGCTGCCCACAGCCTGAGTGAAGTGATGGGAATTCTTACCCCTGTTTTCCAAAGATCAAGCTCAACGGCTGAAAGCATGTTTGAATCGATCACCTGCAAGCTGTACAAGCTGTTCAAGGGGAGCGACCTGACCCTTGAAACCAATAATCGGGCTGATCTCCATAACGCCATACAAGAAATACAAAGTACGTTGACCGGCATTACCAATTTGCAGGTAAAAAGCCTGGTGCCCATCACAACTGATGAATTGGCGCAACTGGCGCAAGGAGATGTCGCCTACCGCTATGCCCTGCTCGAACTGAATCCCTTTGCCGTTGTCAACGCTGATTATAGCCAACTCAATCAAAACGGTGAACTGGACAGAAGTACACATTCCGATCAATATATCGAAGACCGCGCCAAATTTCTTTATTACCTTACCCATCCCGATGCCACAGTCTCAAATTTCGATCCGGATATCGACTTTGTCGATAATCGCCTCGGAATTTCGATAGAGATAGATAACGGCATGATGAGCTTTCAAGACGATAGCCAGTACTTGTTCGGAAATCTTGAAGGGGAATTGTTGGAAGGTGAAGATGAAATCGATCATCTGTACGGTATGGGGGGTAATGATATCTTGAAGGGGTATGGTGGGGCCGATTACCTGGAAGGAGGCCTCGGGCAAGATACCATGATCGGAGGATCCGGAGACGACACTTTTTATGTCCAGGGACAGGACACTGATTATGACAAATTCATCGGTGGTGAAGATACAGACACAATCCTCGGAGGTGCGGGAGATGACACCATTCGTGTACACGAGCTGCTTGCCAGCGACTCTATCGAAGTTATTGACGGTGGAGGAGGAAACAATACCGTCAGCGGCACTGCAATTAGCGACACCATTGATCTTTCAGCAACACAGCTGATCAAGATCGCAGAAATCCACGGAGAAGGTGGCGGAGACACCATCACCGGTACAAGCGAAAACGACAATATCTTTGGTGATGATGGTGAAGATATCCTCATTGGTGGCTCCGGTGACGATACCTTGACCGGTGGCGCGGGTGTCGATACCTACATTATTAATACAGGCGATGGTAACGATACCATTATTGATGAAGGTTACAACATCCTTAAAGTGAACGGCATCTTTATCGCGGGGGTATTTACGCAAATTGCCGGAACCAGCAGCTACCTTCTCAATATCAATAACCAAGATTTGACACTCAACTTCGGCACATCCACGACCCTGACCATAGACGGGACAACCAGCCTGGCCTTCGCTAATCAGACTAGTGTGGCGGATTTTGCGGATCATGCCTTTGGCATAACCCTGTCCGAAGAGCAATCGACAGAACGTACCCTCATTGGGGATGATGACAACGATATCGTATTCGGCACCTACGATTCCACAACTTGGTATTTTGGTTTTTCCGGAACCATCAGCGGCACAGGTGTCACCGATTATTTTCTCTATGACTGGAAAATGTTTGGCTACACCGCCGCCGATGCTTCCCCTCCCACCCTACAGATCGATGGAAATGGCGGCAATGACCATCTGGCTGGGCTTGCAGGCGCGGATATCATAACCGGCGGGGACGGCAACGACGTGCTTGTGGGCGACGCTGATTTGACTCTAGTAGGTTCCGGCACCTACCCCGATGAACCGAGTTGGACAGGAACAGGTTCTGGAGACCAACTTTGGGGCGACGCTGGCCGAGACGCACTTTTCGGCGCGCAGGGTGACGATATTCTATTCGGCGGCGAAGACAACGACTACCTGTCCGGAGACGCTGGAAACGATATTCTCGACGGCGGCAATAATGACGACTTGCTTGCAGGTGGCGATGGAGACGACCAGTTGATCGGAGGCCTTGGTAACGATGTACTCTATGGTGACGTTACTGTCGTTTCAGATGTCGCCTGGAGCAACATTGATATGAGTACCTGGAGCATGACCGTCGGTTACGACTCTGATGGCTGGATTTCCTCGCTAACTATGGAGGGGTTTGGCCTGGGCCAAGCGAGTGCACCGGGCAATGATCTTCTCGTTGGCGGGGGCGGTAATGACCTTCTGGTCGGCGAAAGCGGATCCGATATCCTTTTAGGTGAAGAAGGAATTGATCGCTTGGAAGGCGGCGAAGGCGACGATTATCTCGATGGCGGAACTGATGACGATCTGCTCTTGGGAGAAGCTGGTAGCGATCAGCTGCGGGGTGACGCCGGGAACGATATTCTCCATGGCGATTCCCTCAATACTCCTTTGACGGAACAGGGTGACGACTGGCTCGATGGCGGGGATGGCAATGATATCCTGCTCGGCTATGGTGGCAATGATGAGCTTTACGGCGGCGTTGGCGACGACGAACTCCAAGGCAACGAAGGGGATGACGACCTTTATGGGGGAGACGGCAATGACCTGCTTTTTGGCGACAATGGTGATCATTCTGGAGATGGGCAGGACAAGTTATACGGTGGGAGCGGTGAGGACCAATTAACCGGTGATGGCGGTAATGACCTGCTCGATGGAGGGGATGACGCAGACCTGCTGCTGGGAGGTGATGGTGACGACATCCTCTATGGTGGGGCCGGGGACGACTGGTTGTCCGGGGAAAACGAAACGGATACAACCGCAGTCAGTACCTTGAGTGGCAACGATACACTCTTCGGAGGGGACGGGGACGATATCCTGATAGGAGGTAACGGGGACGATGTCCTGTCGGGCGATACAGGTAATGACTATTTGTATGGAGGATCCGGCAATGACACGCTCAATGGAGGAGACGGCAACGACTTTCTTTGGGGCGGAACCGGGGATGATATTCTGGCTGGAGGAGATGGGGATGACACCTATTACATTTCCCGTGGCAGCGGAATTAAGCACATTGTCGACACCACCAGTGACCACAACAAGATTGTATTTCAGGGTGGCATCAATTTAAGTTCCATCTCACTGTCACTTGGCTCGCTGATGATCAGTAGCGGTGAACCGGGAGATGAATTGCACATCGATGGAGTGGATTACGATAACCTGGCCGATACCACTCCCATTGAAACAATCGAGTTTTCCGACGGCCAAATCATGAGAGTAGCGGAGCGGGATAATTCCGGAGCGAAAAACGGGATAATGGAAAAAATGGCAATCTTGACCAGGTCAATATGAAATTTGAAAATTAGAGATCTCCAGGTCTAATTTCAAACTGTTTTTCGATATCTGCCAGCCCCAAATAAATCACCTTCGGGATAGAGCCGTTTGTCCAAGAATGTACGGTTAAGTTTCGAGTGAAGCCCTGAAAAACATATTCCGTTCGATAGCATTTTGATTTTTGTTTTATAGGTCTTCATTTTTCGTTTCAGTGGAGACTTCATCGTCCACCCTCCATTTGTTCTCTCAGGACTACCTGTAAATATTCTCCTTCCGTTATACCCATCATTGAACAGATGGTTTGTTCCATGGCATTCAGCGCAGATGATGCCTGTTGCGCTGTCAGCTCCTCGTGAATTGTATTCAGGTATGCCTCTTCTGAAACACCCATCATAGAGCAGATCGTCCGTTCTGTTTCGGTCAGCCCATTGACCCAAGTTTGATTATTGAACCCGAGTTGGTTGTTCAGTGAGTTATAGTCAAGTCTGGTGTTTAGGAATAGCTCTCAGGCGACGGCCCTGTTGAGTTCGCTTTCTCTTAAAGGGGTGACAGGTTCCCCATCCTTGAACTGGACGCCCCGGATTACATCGGCAAG
>JBFWLN010000067.1:0-7008 GCA_050252135.1 Desulfobulbus sp. | reverse complement strand
CGGCCATTGATTGCCCAGCACGGCTCATTGCACTGCGTCACCATGCAACTTCCCCAAGGAGTCCTCCCATGAACAGTCTGCACGTCGGTCTGGTGCAACAGTGTTGCAGCGGCAACCGCGCTGAAAACATCGAAAAAAGCATCCTGTACATCCGCGAGGCACACCGCGACGGCGCCCAACTGGTCGTCCTCCAGGAACTCCACTGCAGCCCCTACTTCTGCCAGACCGAGGACACCCGCTGCTTTGATCTCGCCGAACCCATACCCGGCCCGGCCACCGAAACCTTCGGCGCCCTTGCCCGGGAACTCGGCGTGGTGATCGTGACCTCGCTCTTTGAGCGGAGGGCTCCGGGCCTCTACCACAACACCGCCGTGGTCCTGGACACCGACGGCTCCATTGCCGGCCGCTACCGCAAGATGCATATCCCGGACGATCCCGGCTATTATGAAAAATTCTACTTCACCCCCGGCGATCTCGGCTTCACCCCGATCTCCACCTCGCTCGGCTGCCTGGGCGTGCTCGTCTGCTGGGATCAGTGGTATCCGGAGGCGGCGCGGCTGATGGCCATGGCCGGGGCCGACCTGCTGATCTATCCCACGGCCATCGGTTACGACCCAAACGACAGCGGCGAGGAACAGGACCGCCAGCGCGAGGCATGGATCACCATCCAGCGCAGCCACGCCGTGGCCAACGGCATTCCCGTGGTCAGCGTCAACCGGGTCGGCTTTGAACCCGATCCTAGTGGTGTCGGGGCCGGGGCCCAATTCTGGGGCAACAGCTTCGTGGCCGGCTGCCAGGGCGAGTTGTTGGCCGTGGCCGGTATTGACCGGGAACAGGTGCTGGTGGTGGAGATCGATCGAAAGCGCAGCGAGGATGTCCGCCGGATCTGGCCCTACCTGCGCGACCGCCGGATCGACGCCTATGCGGACCTGGTCCGCCGTTATCGGGATTGATTCCCTCCCCTCGAGCAAGGAGCGCAGATGAACGGTATCCTCCTGGCCATGGTGAGTGTGGCTTTTGTCTTTGCCGGTTGGCGGCAACTTGTCTGGGCACCGGTTTCCGGCGGTTCGGCGCCGATGGAACTGCTTTCCAAGGCGATGATCGATGCGGCCGGCGGCGCGGTTACCCTGGCCATCGGCCTGGTGGGGGTGATGACCCTGTTCATGGGCCTGATGAAGGTGGCCGAAGCCGGCGGCATGCTGCGCATCATTGCCCGGTTGATCAGGCCGCTGATGGTGCGCCTTTTTCCCGATGTGCCGGCCGAGCATCCGGCCATGGGCGCGATGATTCTCAACCTCTCGGCCAATGCCCTGGGGCTCGGCAACGCGGCCACGCCGTTTGGCATCCGTGCCATGCAGGAACTGGACAAGCTCAACAGCCGCCCGGGAACGGCCACCAATGCCATGGTCCTCTTTCTGGCGATCAACACCTCGTCGGTGACCCTCCTGCCCACCGGCGTGATTGCCCTGCGTGCCGCGGCGGGCTCCCTGGACCCGGCCGCGATCCTGCCGACCACCCTCTGCGCCACCATGGGCTCGACCGCGGTGGCCATCCTGGCGGCCAAACTCTACAGCCGCTGCTCCCCCGCCCCGCCCGGACTGGAGGCGCCCGTTCCCGCCCCGGGCAGCACTTCAGGGGACAACGACGATCTTGCTCCGGCGGACGCCCCCTACCCCGCATGGGTGAGCCTGGCGGCCCTGGGCTGTTTGGTGGGCCTGATCCCGCTGGCGGTCTTCTATGGCCAGGCGGTCTCGCCCTGGATCATTCCCGGGCTGATGGTCTTTTTTCTCGGCTTCGGCGCCCTGCGCAAGGTGCCGGTCTACGAGGCCATGGTCGAGGGTGGTCGCGAGGGGTTCCAGGTGGCGTTGCGCATTATTCCGTACATGGTGGTGATCCTGGTGGCGGTTGCCATGCTGCGGGCAAGCGGCGTGCTCGATCTCCTGGTGGGTGCGCTCGGACGTTTCACGGCTCCTCTCGGCCTGCCGGCGGAAGCCCTGCCCATGGCCCTGTTGCGGCCGCTTTCCGGTTCCGGCGCCTATGCGGTACTGGCCTCACTGATCAAGGATCCGGCCATCGGTCCGGACAGTTACACCGGCATGCTTATATCCACACTCCAGGGCTCCACCGAAACCACCTTCTACGTCTTGGCGGTTTACTTCGGCGCGGTCCGGATCAAGCGGATCCGCCATGCCATGGCCGCCGCCCTCACCGCCGACCTGGCCGGGGTTCTCTGCGCGGTGCTCGCCTGTCTGGTCCTGTTTGGCCGTTGAAAGACGGTCACTATCGGCAACCAATTGATTTTATCTGAAAAATGAGGGAATCAATACGATACCATGCATTACGAAGGCCCGATTTACAGACCCCCGAGTGAAGCGGATTCCCTCCTTGTGCAGGCAACAGTGGGCTGCCCCCATAACAAGTGCACCTTCTGCATGGTTTACAAGGACGGGCCACCCTTCAAGATTCGATCCACTGCAGATATTTGCGCGGACATGGATCTTGCCGCGAGCCAGTATGGGCAATATGTGACCACGCTTTTCTTTCCTGCGGGCAACACAATTGCCATGAAAACCGAACAGTTAAGCCGAATCTGCCAATATGCGTATGCGGTCTTTCCAAACCTGCAGCGAGTCACGGTATATGGATCGTCACAGTATATTTACAAAAAAGGGTTCAAGGGCATGCAACAGCTTGCCGAAGCCGGCCTTTCCCGTATTCATGTTGGTCTTGAATCAGGTGATGACACTGTGTTGGACCGGGTGCGCAAGGGAACCAATCGCCGGCAGCAGATCGAAGCCGGGCAGATGGTGATGGCCGCGGGAATTGAACTCAGCCTCTATGTATTGCTCGGTTTAGGTGGCAAAGAACGAAGCCATGAACACGCCGGGCAGACCACTTCGGCGCTGAACGCAATCAACCCGACCTTTATTCGTTTGCGGACCCTGCTTCCCAAGAGAAATACCCCTCTGCTCGAGGAGATTTTCGCCGACAGATTTCAGATGTTGAGCCCCCATGAGGTACTACGGGAAACACGGGAAATTGTTGCCGGACTCAATGTCTCCTCGGAATTGACCAGTGATCATTATACCAACTACATCAATGTGAACGGCATGTTTCCCGAGGACAAGCCCAGAATCCTGCAGGAAATAGAGGCGGCCCTGAAACGCGACGAGTCCAGTTTCCGGCCGATATATATCGGTAATCAATGAGTGCTGTCCTTAAAAATTCGCTTTATCCGCAGGTAGTTGGGTAGCGCCTTGATAAAGTCGAGGCTCCATGCTACAGACCGCGCTATTTCCAAAAACAATACCAAGGGTTGAATCGACGACCGATCCCACTGCTCCGGCTCGGAGTTGACGGTAACAATCACGATAAAACAGCACGTTACCACACGGAGTTTTGCCAGCCTCCTGCATTTTGTGGAGGAGCCCCAAATCTTCCCGTGGCACCACCGAGGTTCACGCCAACCGCTGAATGAATTTGTCCGGCAATTTTCATTTGGTTGCGATTACGGTGACAAATCCTTTATCGACAGTTAATTCAACCGTGCTGAAGCCAGCACTTGCAAGCTGTTCTTCCACCCATTCCTTTGATAGCCTAAGTTTTCTGTAGTAACTTTTGTTGAGAAACCAGTTGCCATCTGTTTTTTTATACACAAGATCATAAACCTTGACCGTTTCTGGTTCATATTCAACAAAGCAGGTAAATACAGTGTTGTCATCGCTCCTTATTGGCATAAACCGATCAAGATCTGAAAGTTCAAAAGACAGGTCACGAAAGGTAATGATAAATCGCCCGCATTTTTCCAACGAATTTATTACATTTTTAAATAATTGCGTAACTTTGTCTTCGGAATCAAGATGAATGAGCGTATCCGTCATACAGACGATAAGTTCGGCGTTATTCTTGACATGATTTTTAAAATCAATAAGATCGTCTCTGACTATAGTAATAGGCAATCCAGCAGAATTCCTTTCCAATTCTCCCAGTAGTTTCTTGTCAATATCAATGGCAGTTACAGTAAAACCTGCCATGGCCAATGGTATAGACTGAAACCCGCATCCAGCCCCGAGGTCTATAGCCACTCCAGAACCCACAGGACTTACCTGATGTGTTTTGAAAAACTCGACATACTTCTGAATCCCGCTATCAAAACCACCAAACATCCATGCATACACATCTGACAAGACATTTTGATAATGTTCTTTTACTGTAGGCATAATTTTTCAATCTCCTTTATGTATATTGTGAGAACAGACAATTTTGTTATCAGATAGCATAAACGTATGAAAAACTGGAAGGCGAGGTAATTTTCTGGTAACTTTTATTTCATTTTTTCCATAAATATAATTTTTATTTTTGTAGACAGTTCCTTTTTGCAGCATTCCTTATATCCGAGTTTTTTATACAACCTTATATTATCAGTACTTTTCACACCAGTAAACAGATCAAATCTCTTTGCATTCTTAAAAAATGACTCCATGCTCTTCATTAACAATGACCCTATCCCCATTTTTCGATAATCAGGATGAACAAAAAGCTTTCCAATTCTGCAAGTATCAAAATCAAATGACGCCCTTACCGAACCTACAATTTTGTTTTCACATTGCGCTTTAAGGAAAATACTATTTCCATATTCTGCCGTAATTTCGGAAATAGTTTGCATTAACGGAGGGATACTCCAGTCATCATACAGGATAGCCTCCTTTTGATAGGATAATTTCTGAAGTTCTAAAATTTCACATAAATCATTTACAGTTGATTTATCAATCGTTACATCCATAAATTTCACGATAACATTTGTATGTTCTTATTTACAATTTAATCTGTCCAACCATTGCCCATGATTTTCAGTTAATAGACATAGCGGAATATACAGATAAAATGTATAGCAACACAATATCAGTTATAATTAACGAGACTGACCAATTGAAAAAAGAATGACAGATACGACTGCCAAAGATATGGCAATTTTATGGTAAACATTTACATATTCATTCAACCAAAATACTCCAACAATTATTGTTGTTGTGATTATTGAAATAACTGCATAGAGAACATACTGAGTCGCGCCGTATTTCGAGTAAAGAAGGTTGAATCCAAGGTAAGTGAAAAAAAGCCCAAACCCTGACAGGACAATTGATTTCCAATTACACCTCAACATGTTATTTACATTGATATCCCCAAGAAAAGGTGCAACTATCAAACTAGTCAGAACCGCAACAAGAGCAGATAGGCCAACAAACAGCAATCCATTCTCAACATTGGACGATTTTTTTTGGCCAAGTGCAAACATTGCATTACCTACAGCAGCTATTGTTGCAAAAATAATCGGGAATAAACTTCTCATTTTAGACAGTTATATATACACCGATAGATAATATAAAAATGCAAAAAAATATCATGCCTTTTCATTTACACTTTATTCTACAGGGCAGATTATTTTTTTGAATTCTAACTGTTCAGCAGGCCCTACCCATCCAAGTGGTTTTAGAGTTGACTTCCTGCCAAATACCGCTTTGCAACCATTTCCATAATAAATAACATATTGTAAAAAATCTATCGACTCCAATGTAGATGCCACTTCTTCGTTTTTCTTTATATAGTCAACCATAATATCAATATCCTTTATATTTTGATACTGTGGCGGCAAGGCTGCAAATGAATACTGCGCAATTAACAAAATTGTCGATAAAAACAGGAATTTCTTCATCACCAGTTCTCTTTATTTGCAATCAACTCACTAAAACTACATCAATATTCTTCGACTCTGGATTCAATTATCCTAAACCTCGTCCCTTCCGCCGCTGCTGAAGATTTTCCCGCTCAACCGTAACCACGGTGTTGATCCTCCATCATTCACGGAATAACGTGGAATTCAGCGGACCGCGCTGTTTGCGGTCCGCTGAAATGAGCTGATACTTGAGAAGGCCCCCTTAGCCCTCAGCAGCTCCCACAGCCGCTATAATGGGGAAAAGGGAAAAACAACAAAGGAGGCTTTCACATGCGATTGTATACCAAACAGCACAAGCACTCCTGTGGAATCGATCTCCACACCAACAAAATGTACCTGTGTATTCTCAACCAGGAAGGGGACACTCTGCTCCATCGCAACATCAAAACCGAGCCGGAAATTTTTCTCAAAGCAATTGCTCCTTATCGGGAAGACCTGGTCGTCTGTGCCGAATGCATGTTCTCCTGGTATTGGCTGGCCGATCTTTGCGCAGAAGAAAACATCCCTTTCATTCTCGACACGCTCTTTATATGCGGGCCATCCACGGTGGTAAAAGCAAGAACGACAAGATCGATTCGCAGAAAATTGCGGCCCTGCTCCGGGGTGGCTTGATTCCCATGGCCTATGTCTATCCTCAGCGCATGCGGTCAACCCGTGATCTGATGCGACGGCGCAACCACCTTATGCGCAAACGGGCTGAACTCTTTGCTCACACCCAAAATACTGCCAGCCAATACAACCTGCAGGAGTCTTTGGGCCGGATCGCCAAGCCACAGAACCGAAAAGGATTGCTGGAGCGGTTCGATGACCCGGCCGTCCGAATGTCGATGGCTGCCAACCTCGACATGATCGATGCCTATGGCCGGGTTTTGGTGGTCCTTGAACAGGACATCATTGCCAATGTCAAGGAACACGATGCCACGGCCTATGCATTGCTCAAAACCATCCCCGGAGTGGGGCGGATCATTGCCCTGAACCTGCTGTATGAAATCGAGGACATCAACCGATTTCCCCGAGTTCAGGATTTCGCCTCCTACTGTCGTCTGGTCAAATGTGCCAAAGAGTCCAACGGCAAGAAATATGGAACCAGCGGCAAAAAGATCGGTAACGCCCACTTGCGGTGGGCTTTTTCCCTGGCTGCCCAGCTCGGGAGCATCCGATACTTATGGCATTATTTAACCCGTCGGATCCTCTTCGGTCGTGATGCTCGCTGCTGCTTTGCGTTTTGCTCATACTCCTCGAAAAAGGAATCGAATTTTGAATTGTACTTGGCA
>JBFWLN010000066.1:0-7071 GCA_050252135.1 Desulfobulbus sp. | reverse complement strand
GCCGCTAAACGAAAAGCCAGAGGGTATGGCAAAAAACACTTTGCCACTATAGCCTTCCTCCTTACCGGCAAACTCAACCTTCAGAAAGTCAACCCTTTTTTACCCACCCGTTTTGGGTGAGAGCCATAAAAAAAGATATTCCGGTGCTGAAATTTTGTCGGTCGTGCAAAAAGCCTTGTGGGAGAGGTCGCGTATGGTCGTAAAATTCGCATTACTGCGATGTGCTCATTCTCCTTTTTAACTTTTTACGAGAGCGGCAATGTTCATGGGGTATGAAGGATGACGGCAAAGCTGTTAAAGGCTACCCACACTTTTTTCCTAACTTTGAGATGGAGTGTGACTGCATAGTGAACCGAGTTGAGTGAGTAAAGGTTGCTGCCGCCTCCGATGTGGACCACGCATTCCCAGGAAACCCTACCGCGGGTTATGCCAACGATTTCGCCCGAAAAACAGTTGTCAATACTGCTTGTCGAATAGGTATTATTGACCAGCAGGCTCACCGAATGCGGCTTAACTTCAGCCGTAACCAAACCTCCGGGCTGGAGAATCAATCGATCCGCACTGTCGTTGCTGACAATGGCGGTGATATGATGCCCCTCCTGAGTGCACAGAATCACTTGGGATTGCAGGGTGTCGCGTTGCAATTCCACGATTCTTCCCACGAAACTGTTTCTCTCCCTGTTCCTTTCAAAGATATATTTTCCGATTGCCGGTTTTGTGTCGCGATCCGTACTGCTGGATTTCTGTGATGTATTCGCGGATACAATGCCTCCCAATTGTTGTTCGATTTTTGCCGGCGAGATACCTGCCCGCTTCAACTCCATGGCGCGGGCCAAACGGATTTTCTCCGGACTGCAAAATTCCTCCGCGAAACCACAAGCCTCGGCGCGTTGGTAAAATGTATGGCGGACAGCAGATGGCTTGATTTTTTCCGCACCTGTGAGTGCGAAATATATGTCCGGGTTCTGCAGCGATTCCCGGATATCCTGGACGATATGCGCAACAAGAGGGACTTGCCGAATCTCCAATTGCGGTGTTTCCGTATGGCGAATAAAAATCGTATGTTCGACCAGATCGGTTTCGAGGTTCAGCGAAAGTACCTCTTCGAGGGTAGCGCCGGAATAGCGCAGGAGAAGGAAAATGATCAGGATGCGGCGCCGTGCCAGGCGGGTCTCGTAATGACTGGTCATTTTCACCCACTGTCGGAACGACCACTCCAGCTGGATCAGTTGCAAGGGATCCAGGCAGGCGGAGGCGAGTTGTTTATTTGTTACTGTTGCAAGGAAATTATTTGTTGGTGTGGCGAGAGAGGTCGTCATGATGATCATCTCCTGAGAATGCTGGGACGAGAAGGCTTTTCCCGGATACCAGCCCGCTGATTTCGTAACGGTCAGCCAGTCCCCTCGCTCTCTCCCCGTTGTAGCGACTGAGACGAGGCGAGGGGGGGGGTATAGAACCAATTAGCTCTTCACTCGAGGGGCTGCGGGCACGCCGCCGGCGTGGCATTCCATACAGTTGGGCTGGGCATTGATGCCGTGATCGGAGATCGGGGCCCAGTCACCCTCTTCGTCGTAGTCGTCGTCCTTCCAGGCATTGAGCAGCTCCACCAGATGATAGGCCACACTGGCGGTTACCCGGGCGCAACGATCCTTGCGCTCGGGACTGCCGACGGGCTTGTCGGCTACTGCCATCCATTTGCCCACTGAGACGTGGCAGAGCGGTGATTCGCTGATGGTCTGGGGGATGGGTTCATGAATTCTTGGTTCTTTGGGCTTGAATATTGGCAGGGCAGATTCACAGTACCATTGCATGATATCGGTGCCAATCTGGTGCCCTTTATCGGACCCGGCAATGCGGGGGCCGATAATCAGATTGGCAACAATGTTGGCCCCGGCGTTGGAACCGCAGATCGTGCCCCAGCTGGCAACGCCGCCCTCAAGAAAGACGAAGGCATCAATGGGAAAGGATGTATAGGGTTCGCCAACTTTTTCCCGAAGCTGAGTAAAGACGCTGCTGATAACCGCGCAGCCGCAATAGACCCGGTACCATTCCTTGTAGGCCAGTTCAGCGGTGGTTGTGGGGTCGAGTTTCTCATAGGGCCAGGGCCATTTTTCGGTGCTGCCGTCAATAGCCTCGGCCGAGGGAAGTAACCCTCCGAAATGGGTCAGGGCTGCGGTTGTTGCCAGGGCACCGGTGCCGAGCATCCATTGACGCCGTGAAATTCCGGTTTGTTGTTTTTGTTCATTCTGCAT
This sequence comes from Desulfobulbus sp., assembly GCA_050252135.1. Classification (GTDB taxonomy): domain Bacteria; phylum Desulfobacterota; class Desulfobulbia; order Desulfobulbales; family Desulfobulbaceae; genus Desulfobulbus. The sequence goes on along the minus strand of JBFWLN010000066.1, from coordinate 4,819 downwards.
GTTCGTTCCTTTGACTGAATGGCTGAAAGAAAAAACCTTATTTTTTGTTATGGCAGACGCCGCATCGGGCGAGGTCTTTATCGTTTTTGAGATGGCACTCCATGCAGAGTCTATGGCTGGCACGTTTTAGTGTTGCCAACCGTTGCTGCATGTTGGTTTTGGTGTTGTGGCAGGTTTCGCAACGTTCAATCTTTTGTCCGGAAACGTAATCCACTTTTTTCCCGTCCGGTCCCTTGCTGTGATGGCAACCATCGCAATCCAGCCATTGATGAGTGTGATGGGGCAGGTATGCCGGTCGGGAGACCTTTTCCTTATCAATGGTGGATTGGATGACCACTTGCTCTGGGCCGAACCCTTCGGCCCAGAGCGGTGAAACCGCGAGGCATGCCCCGCAAAGTGCAAGGATGGCTCCGTGTACTGCAGACGCTTTCATGCTTGTTCTCCTTGGTTAGGTGATTGCAGTCAAAGCAGTGGGAAGTTATCGCGGGCATTTGACTGCTGAATGGCCAATGTTATATTTTATAAAAAATAACGGGTCAACAAAAAAGACAACTCTCGAGAATAGCGTCTATTTATTGTGCCTTATACCGATGCCGGTTAGGGAAACAATGCAGGAAAGAGAGGTTTGGAGGAATTATTGCCGGGCCAAATGGCGAGTCAAAAGAATCAGGATCAGGGAGAGTGCTCCCAATAGAATCACAAGGACAAAGGCCCGTTCATAGTCGCCGGTGAAAACGGCATTATAGACTTCGAGAGAGATGGTATTGGTCCGGCCGGCAATGTTGCCGCCAAGCATCAAGGTGACCCCGACCTCGCCCAAAGAGCGGGCAAAGGCCAGGGACAGGCCGATGGCGATACTGGTTTTTAAGGAGGGGAGGATAACCCGGAAAATGATCGTCAGGGGTGATTTGCCCAAGACCAGCGCTGTTTCCACCAGACGGGTTGTTTCCCGACGAACGGAAGCCTGGACTTGCTTAACGATCAAAGGCAGGCCGGCAACGCAGGCGGCGAGCACCACTCCCCAGAAACTAAAGATCATTTCCACACCCAGGGACTGTTTGAGCCAGAGGCCCAAACAGCTGCGACGTCCAAGTGCCAGCAGGAGAAGAAAACCTGTTGCTATGGGCGGAAACACCAGGGGCAGGGTGACAAGAAAATCCAAAAGCGCAAGCCATCGCCCCTTGCCACAGCCAAGTAGGTACCCCAGGCCGACACCGCTCACTGCCAACAGGGGCATGGCGATGGCCGCAACCTTACCGCTGAGGAGAATGCAATCCCGGGTGGCGGGTTCGTGGAGTACCCTCAGGATTGTGGCCCCATCGAGCATTACAGACCATGCTTTTGGGCTAAAACCTTGGCCTCATCGGATTGGAGAAAGGCAATAAAGGCCTCGGATGATTTGGCGTGTGGACTCTGTTCAAGTCGTTTGGCCACAATCAGAATCGGTGAATAAAATTGTTCATCCACTGGAATCAGTTTCGCTACCTTGGGTTCGATAGCCATGGCCTCGGTCAGATTGATAAAGCCCATGTCCACTTCACCGCTGACTACATAGGCACTTACCTGAGGGACCGTTCCCACAATCAACAGCTTAGGCTGAAGTTTCTCCCATAATCCTTTGTTCTGCAGGTATTCGGTGGTCGCATGCCCGTAAATTGCCTTCTTGGAATCGGGCATGGCAACACGGGTTACCAGGGGATTGGTGATGTCCTCAAGGGACTGTACCTTGCTCTCCTTGGCTACAGCCACCACCAGTTTACCCTTACCAATTACATACTCGCCGGAAAAGGTCAGGTCGGTCCCGTCGAGATGGTGTTTGTCGCCAAGTAAAAAGTCAAAGTTGCCACTCTCCTTGGCTTGGGGGACAATTTGGCCCATGTTGCCGAAAATCTCCTGCACCTGGATACCGGTTTTGGCGGTGAAGGCGGTGCAGGTCTCTTTAACCAGACGTTTATAGCCGGCACCGGAGGCAATGATCAGGCTTTCCTCACCCCAAGATGAGGAGGTAAAGGCAAGGCAAAGAGCGAGAGCAATGCAGAGGGAGCGGATGATGGTCATAATTTCTCCTATAACAGATAATAATTATTCATGAATAAGCGGCAAACGCATCGGCTCAAGCCGCTTGAGATCGTTGAGGAGCAGGGTGCGCTGCCGGTGCAGCCAATCCGGGTCCTCCTTGCCGTGTCGCAAGGAGACCACCTGGGCATTACTCCCCAGGGTCTCGGTCAGATCGTGGGTCACCTGAACAATGGTTAACCCGGATTGTTGTTGTTCTTGGTGCAGCAATTCCCGCAGAAGTGTTCGGTTTTCGATGTCCAGGGCGGAAAATGGTTCATCGAGCAGGAGCATTTGTGGGCGCCGGGCAAGGGTTTGGCAGAGCGCAGCCCGTTGCCGCTCTCCACCGGAAATCTGGTGAGGCCGTTTTTTGCCGAGATGGTCAATGCCCATGATGGCTAGGTGGGTCATTGGATCTTCGCCGTTAGGAAGCACGAAACGAATATTTTCCACCAGGCTCATGTGGGGGAAAAGTGCGTAATCCTGAGAGAGAAAACCCAATCCCCGGTAGCGGGGACTGGTCTGGTGCGCGGTTGTGCATTTGTTCCAACATTGTCCATTGAAATAAATCCAACCACTGTCGATTCGTTCCAGCCCGGCAAGGCAACGTAGAACCGTGGTTTTTCCTGATCCGGATGGCCCTGTGAGTATGAGGGTGCTACCCGCTGGTACGTGCAGTTCAAGATGCAGGGGGGCATAATCCAGCTGTTTGATGATCAGGGCATTCAGCCCTCCCTGGAAGGCATTCATCACATCGGCAACAATTGCGCCAGCATCAATGCTGCCAATTCATCCGGGCAGGTAATCATCGGACAATGCCCGGTGGTGAGTGAACTGAGCGGCCAGTTGTATCCCTCGGCCTTCAGAGCCATGGTGCGAATGAACGGGCTCATGGTTTCGGTGCAGGTGATATAAGAAGTCGGCACCTTGTGCGGATCAAAATCTTCGGGAAAGGCGGTAAGGAAGCATTGGTGGCTAAATGGCCGCAAGCGCTGCTCAAACCAGGGCGCCGTTTCCGGAGGAATACCAAAAACCTTGGCTGGCCATGGACGAATGAGGCCATCAGGGCGTCGATGTTGCTCAAGCATCTGCGCAAACTGTTCTCCTGAGATTTCCACAAAGGAACGGCCCGTTTGCGGGATGAGCGCATCCACTAAAATGGCCTGCCGAATTCGTTCAGGGCAGCGCATCATCAGGGCCCCACAGATCATTCCTGAAAAACTGTGACCAACCAGAACGATATCGTTGAGTTCCTCCATTTGGAGAAAGGCGTTGACATCATCGATAAGACGGTTGAGGTCAATCTCGGGCGGATTCGCATCGGCGAGATAACCGCACCCGGAGAGGGTTGGCGTATGGACCTGGTGCCCCTGGGCACGGAGCAGGGGGGAGAGTTTCTGCCAGACCCAGCCGCCTTGAAAGGCGCCGTGGACGAATACAAAGCTTGCCATTGTTGTTCCTCGTAGTTCTTTGTTTGTTTTTTTCAGACCTTACCTTCAAGCGGCAAATCGGTCATCGCTGCGATGGTGGGTCGCATTTCCTGATTTGCCTTCGAACCAGCCAAAACGATTGGCATCGCAACGGTCGAAATCAGCGACATAAGGCTTGATATCAATTACCGGCGTATGATCGAGCACATCTACGCAACCCAGCACAACTGAGCTGTCGGTGACCTTTTTGAGCCGCATGACAGAGAGGCCGATCGGATTGGGACGTTTGGGTGAGCGGGTGGCAAAGATGCCATGGCGCTGGGTGTCTAAGAAGGGTTTGACCATGAGGTCAAACCCGACGATTTCGTGAAGGTGATAGAGCACGTAGACATGGGAAAATCCTTCCAGGTCTTTCAACCCTTCACAAAATTCAGGCAAAACCTCAATGGTGCCCTCTATATTTTCTGCCCCGATGGGCTGAATAGGCATACCCTTGATATTGTTAAATGGTGTTCTGAAAAATCCGATGGGCTTGTAAGCAATATTCATGATTGTATCTTTCCTTTATTCCGTTTTTTTTGTTGCTAATTTCTCAATTTTTTTGAACCTATCCTTAAAATAAGGTGAAGGAGAGGCAAGACCGTTATTTAATTTTTTTTCGTTTTTGCTCTCCGCGCGCCGTTTGAACAAATGGCTATGGAATATTAACTGCTTGGATTATTCAAGTTTGAATAGCGCTGCGACAATGTGGTCTTAAATTCTCGTTATTTCGAAGTAAAATAGCGGAGTTTCCTTGACGGGAGACCTTTTCGTTGGCAATATCTAGGTACTACAGGCGGCTTAAATGATGCCGTTTTTATTTATTGCTTTATGGAGGTGTCTACAATGGCTCTGAGCGCACGTAATTTGTTGAAAGGGAAAGTGAAAGATGTGAAAAAAGGCACGGTTATGGCTGAGGTGACCGTTGAGGTTGCGCCTGGTGTGGATGTCGTTTCCGCAATTACCACGAGTTCCGTTGATCGTTTGAATCTGGCTATTGGTAAAGAGGTCGAGGTTGTAATCAAGGCTACCAGTGTTATGCTCAACGCCTAATTCGTCTTTCGAATCTGCGCCGTCTGTGTGACGGTATCAGATTCTCGAGCCGTTTTTTTCCGTTATTGTTCTTTGCGTTATTTGAAATTAAGGATAACGCAAAGAACAATTTTTCCGGGTCTTTGTCAGAGTTGCAGAAAAGGTGGCGCCGCTTCTTGCCTGATTTTCAGGTAGAGGTATTCAAGATCCCGGTATCCGCATGCTCGTTTTACGATCCTGTTGATAGTAGCATTGAATGCTTC
>JBFWLN010000065.1:0-7692 GCA_050252135.1 Desulfobulbus sp. | reverse complement strand
AGTGCAGAGAAAAAGTGGCGAAAACTGAGGGGCTTCAAGCTGCTTGCCGATGTAATCCGGGGCGTCCAGTTCAAGGATGGGGAACCTGTCACCCCTTTAAGAGAAAGCGAACTCAACAGGGCCGTCGTCTGAGAGCTATTCCTAAACACCAGACTTGACTATAACTCGAGAACGTTAGCCACCTCTCTTACGCTCCGGCGTCGCCTTCTAATCTGCACACAAAGAGAAAACGCTTATTATATCGGTGGGCACAGTTTATCCTGCCCACCGTCTGCTCGAATTCGTTCCTATTTTTTATTTTTTGAACCAATCTTCAGGCCCCCGTCGCCCAGCGGGTTGGCTTGACCCACCGGCACTCGCTGCGCTCAAATAGTCTTTCTTCCAGTTCAGAACCTCGCCCCTGGCTCCGCGCTGATCGCATCTCCGTCCCATTCGTGGCCATATTGCGAAAAATCTGACAGCTCCGACCGGCCTGGGTGGAATCACATCCTTGGGGAGACTCCGAATGCTGTGGAAAATAGAGATTCTTGGCAGAAAACAGGAGCGCGCCTCGCTCGTTGCTCAGTTTCAGGGCAACACAGTTTTCAATTTTTGACACTTGTCGAAGCTCAAAAAATTTAGGGTCGATAAAAAAAGGGTAGTTGGATTGCTCCAACTACCCTACGTATACTGGCGGGGCCGACGAGACTCGAACTCGCGACCTCCGGCGTGACAGGCCGGCATTCTAACCAACTGAACTACGACCCCGGTATTTCTGGTGGGCGAAACAGGGCTCGAACCTGTGACCCTCGGCTTGTAAGGCCGATGCTCTCCCAGCTGAGCTATTCGCCCCAAAGCGTGCGAGTGTATATATCAGGCCATAGCATGTACGTCAATCCATAACCACTCTTTGAGAATAAAAAATGTCACCTTTATTGTGGTTCAGTGAGGCTGCAAGAAGAGGAGAGAATAATCAGGGAAAAGTAAGCTGCAAGCGAGCCAATGCACAAAAAAGGGTAGTTGGATTGCTCCAACTACCCTACGTATACTGGCGGGGCCGACGAGACTCGAACTCGCGACCTCCGGCGTGACAGGCCGGCATTCTAACCAACTGAACTACGACCCCGGTATTTCTGGTGGGCGAAACAGGGCTCGAACCTGTGACCCTCGGCTTGTAAGGCCGATGCTCTCCCAGCTGAGCTATTCGCCCCAAAACGTGCTTAATATTATATCAGAACTCGGATCGAACGTCAACTGAAAAATAGAGTCGCTATTGAGAATTATGGGAGTCTCCAGTTGTATTTACCCCTGCTGCTTGGAGGAAAAACGACCTATTATTGCGCGGGCGTATTATGGGAAGAGAGGGTAAAGTCCTTGTAAACAGATTCCATGGATACATCTTTAAACAGACTCTCGCCATCTTTAAGAATAAGAGCCCTTTGGAGCACTTCATCCACATCATCAACCAGGTCGATAACTAGACTATTACGGATTTTTTGGGGTACATCCCGGAGGTTGCGCTCATTCTCTTTAGGGATAAGTACATGAGTGATATTGCCACGCTTGGCAGCCAGCAGTTTCTCGGTTAAGCCGCCGATCGGTAGCACGCGACCCCGCAAGGTGATCTCACCGGTCATTGCCAATTGCCGATCAACCGGCAATTTCAGGATCGCGGAGACGATGGCAGTGGCGATAGTTATTCCAGCCGATGGACCATCCTTGGGAATGGCACCCTCGGGTACGTGCACGTGTACGTCGATTTTCTGGTAAAAATCACTCTCAAGCCCAATACGCATTGCACGGGATCGAACGTACGACATGGCGGCCTGAGCAGATTCCTGCATCACATCGCCGAGTTTGCCGGTAATGGTCAGTTTACCTGCACCGGGCATCACCGTGGCTTCAATCTGCAGCAGTTCTCCGCCAACCTCGGTCCAGGCCATGCCGGTGGTTAATCCTATCTCATTCCGTGCTTCTGCCAAGCCATATCGGTACTTGGGAACCCCCAGATACTTTTCAATCGACTGGGGAATGATGCGGTATTTCTTTTTCGGTTCCTTATTTTTTAGCCGTTCACGGGCCACCTTGCGGCAGACACTGGCTATGGTGCGCTCCAAACTACGTACACCGGCCTCGCGGGTGTAACGGCGCACTATCTCAAGAACAGACTTATCGTTAAAGGAAATTTCCGTTGAATTAAAGCCGTTGGCCTCCAACTGTTTCGGTAAGAGGAAATCCAGTCCGATGTGGAGCTTTTCCTCTTCAGTGTAGCCGGTGAGCTGGATTATCTCCATTCGATCCTGCAGCGGTCCGGGAATGCCATGGAGGTTGTTGGCCGTAGTGATGAAAAAGACCTCGGACAGATCATAATCCACATCAAGATAATGATCGTTAAAGGCATAATTTTGTTCTGGATCCAGCACCTCTAAGAGGGCCGCCGATGGATCGCCGCGGAAGTCCACCGACATCTTGTCTACTTCATCAAGGCAGAACACCGGATTGATAACACCGGCCTTTTGCATCGACAAAATGATTTTTCCAGGCATGGCGCCTATGTAAGTACGCCGGTGACCACGAATCTCGGCTTCATCGCGTACTCCACCCAGTGATAGACGGATAAACTCTCGCCCCATTGCCCGGGCAATGGATTTGCAGACAGAGGTTTTTCCCACGCCGGGAGGGCCGACCAGACAGAGAATAGGGCCCTTGATTTTTTTTACCTGGGACTGGACCGCAAGATACTCAAGAATTCGTTCCTTGGGTTTTTCCAGACCGTAGTGATCTTCATTGAGTACAATCTCGGCACGATCAATATCGATTTTGGAACGCGACTTCTTTTTCCAGGGCAGGCTGAGGATAGCATCAATATAGTTGCGAACAACGGTGGTTTCCGCCGACATCGGGGGCATCTGCCGCAGCTTTTTGAATTCCTTGTTGACCTTTTCCTTGACGGCCTTGGGAAGGCTTTTTTTGTCGATAGCCTCCTGAAGCTCGCTCAGATCATCGCCTCCCTCATTCTGGCCCATCTCATCCTGAATGACCCGCATCTTTTCAGAGAGGTAGTAGTTGCGCTGGGTGGCACCCATCTTTTTCTTTACCTTGGCATGGATATCCCGCTCCATCTCTGAGAGTTCCATTTCTCGGAAAAGAATTTCCAGTACCTTGGAAATGCGTTGGGGTAGGGAGACAAGTTCAAGAATTGATTGCTTTTCTTCAGTGCGCAGTTGGATGTGGGAAGTGATCAGATCCACCATCCTGGCCGGATCTTCTAAGGATGTAATGGATTTAAGGACTTCACGCGGCAGTTTTTTGTTGGCCTGGGAATAGAGATCAAAGGCCTTACGCATTTCCCGCAGGTAGGCAGGAACCTCTGCTTGATCCACATCCACATCCGGGGCCTCGACCAGGCGAACGGAGTAAAAAGTATCCTCAACATCGCCCCCTTCAAAGGCACCGACGGTGATGGCGCGCCGTTTTCCCTCTACCAGGGCCTTGATGGTGCCGTCGGGTAGACGCAACAACTGCATAACCGTTGCCAGGGTTCCCAAGGAGTAGAGGTGATTTTGTTCCGGATCGTCGACTCGCGCATCTTTTTGAGTGACCAAAAAGATCAAGGAACGATTTTCCATGGCAGCTTCAAGCGCCAGGATCGATTTTTTCCGGCCCACCACCAGCGGTGCCACCATGCCTGGGAAAAGCACGATATCCCGTAAGGGCATCAAGGGGTAGGTTTCGGCGGTTAGTTCACTCATGGCACTCTCAGGCAATTTTTTTAGTTTCGGCGTTGTCGTAAAGAATAACCGGATATTCGCCCTGGGTAACCACCTGTTCGTTGATTACGCATTCGCTAGCTTGATCATCGGAGGGTAGCTCGTACATCACGTCAAGCATGCACTCCTCCATAACCGAGCGCAGGCCACGGGCACCGGATTTGCGCGCAAGTGCCTTTTGTGCGATGGCCTTGTAGGCACCTTCGGTGAACCGCAAGGTGACGCCCTCATACTCAAAAAGTTTTTGATACTGCTTGCTCAGCGCGTTTTTGGGTTCTTTGAGAATAAGGATCAGATCCTCTTCAACCAGCTCTTCCATAGTGGCAATTACCGGCAGGCGACCGACTAACTCCGGAATAAGTCCGAATTTGAGCAAATCCCCAGGTTGGATGGAAGCGAGAATCTCTCCGATCGTCCGTTCTTTCTGGCTGACAACCTTGGCGCCGAACCCCATTGCCTGGGTGCCGGTACGTCGTTTGATCACATCGTCAAGGCCGACAAAGGCTCCGCCAACAATGAAAAGAATGTTGGTGGTATCGATACGAACCAGTTCCTGCTGCGGATGCTTGCGGCCGCCCTTGGGCGGTACCGAGGCCATGGTGCCCTCGATAATTTTCAGCAGCGCCTGTTGAACACCCTCCCCGGAAACATCGCGGGTGAGGGAAGCGGAATCGGATTTGCGGGCAATCTTGTCGATCTCATCGATATAGATGATCCCACGTTGGGCCCGTTCAATGTCGTAGTCCGCAGCCTGCAGCAGGCTGACCAAGATGTTTTCCACATCCTCGCCCACATAGCCGGCCTCGGTCAGGGTGGTGGCATCGGCAATGGTGAACGGGACGTTCAAAAGTCTAGCCAGGGTTTGAGCAACCAAAGTTTTGCCGCTTCCGGTCGGGCCGATAAGGATGATGTTGGACTTCTGCAGTTCGACTTCATCTTCCGGTGGTCCGGCATTTACAGGCGCATTGATGCGTTTATAGTGGTTGTGAACGGCAACCGACAGGACTTTTTTAGCCTGTTCCTGACCAATAACATACTGATCAAGATAGGAATTGATTTCCTTGGGCTTATAGACCTGCTGGCTGAAATCCGAATGGGGAATCTCTTCCTCGGTTGATTCCGCCATGATTTCGTTGCACAATCCAATACACTCGTCACAAATATACACATTGGGGCCAGCGATTAATTTGCCAACCTCCTCCTGGCCTTTACCGCAGAAGGAACAAACGCAGGCGATATTGTGCTCGTCTTGGAAATCGTTACTCACTCTTACTTCTCCCCGCCGAGTTCCTCTCGGCTGGACAAAACTTTATCAACTAGACCGTACTCACAGGCCTCAACAGCGCTCATGAAATTATCGCGCTCGGTGTCTGCCTGGATTTTTTTCATCGATTTGCCGGTATGTTTTGCAAGGATAGTGTTGAGATCGTGGCGCATGCGCAGGATCTCTTTGGCGTGGATATCGATATCCGTAGCCTGTCCCTGATATCCGCCCATGGGTTGATGAATCATAATCCGGGAGTTGGGTAGGGCAAAACGCTTCCCCGCCGCACCGCTTGCCATGAGCAAGGCGCCCATTGAGGCTGCCTGGCCCATGCAGAGGGTGGCGACATCGCTACGGATGTACTGCATTGTATCGTAGATAGCCATGCCTGCGGTCACGGAACCACCGGGGGAATTGATATAAAAGGTGATGTCCTTGTCAGGATCATCGGCCTCAAGAAACAACAACTGGGCCACGATCAGACTGGCCACATCATCGTTCACCTGAGTGCCGAGGAAAATAATCCGTTCTTTGAGCAGCCGGGAATAAATATCATAAGCCCGCTCACCGCGCGGACTCTGTTCAACAACCATGGGAACTAAATTCATACGAAATTCTCCGAAAACTCATTGTAGCGGCGGGCCCGAGACCCACCGCCGAAAGGAACAAACAGGGAAAGCGCCTGATCAGGCTTCAGTTGGGGCAGCCGAGGGCTCGGTGGGGGCAACTTCGGTGTACTTGGCCTGTTCGCGCAGAAAATTGAGAACCTTCTCGTTGTGCAGTTCGTTCATGAACGGCAGAATTTCTTCGCGGCGCTTGAAATATTTTTTTACCTCGTCGAGGGTCATTTGATACTGGTCGGCTATGCGTTGATATCCGCGCTGGATATCCTCGTCGGCGATTTTAATCTCCTCGACCTCGGCAATCTTTTTCAAGAGAAAATCGCCTTTAACCCGTTTAACCGCTACTTCTCTATTTTTTTCCACCAGTTCTTCAAGATTAATACCTGCGGATTCAAAGGACAAGCCGCTACGCTTAAGATTTTCCTCGGTCTGCTTCAGCATCTCCTGGATCTCATAGTTAACAAGACGCTGTGGTACCTCGAACGGGTTGAGTTCGATCAGTTTACTCATGATCTTGTCATCCAGGTCACCCTGTTGGGCATCATCCTTGGCTTTCTGCAACCGATCATGGATATCCTGTTTTAATGCATCCAAGGTGGTTAGTTCAGGTTTAATGTCTTTGGCAAACTCATCGTCAAGTTGCGGTTTGATGCGGACCTTGACGTCCTTGACATCGACTTTAAACTCAACAGTTTTACCGGCCAGCATGGGGTTGGGATAGTCGCCGGGGAAGGTGATTTCATACAGGGTTTTGTCGCCTTTCTTCAGGCCGATAAGCTTTTCTTCAAACTCTTTGCCCAGACGGTGCATGCCGATATCGACATTGAAATTTTCGTTGCGCACCTCTTTCATAGCCTTGCCGTTATGGAAGCCCTGAAAATCAACCACGGCCACATCGTCAATGGCGAGGGCATGTCCTTCCTCGGGAGTCTGGAGGACAGCCTGATGGCGTTGCAACAGATTCAACTCGTTGTCGATCTCAAGATCAGTGACGATAGCCGTGGTTTTTTCGATATCCATGCCTTTGTATTCATTGAGGTCAAAGACCGGCTTGATATCAACCATAGCCACGTAGACAAAGGTGCCGTCTTCGGGGAATTTGTGCTCGGTAATTTCCGGATGAACAACCGGCTCGAGATTTTCTTTTTCAACCGCGTCAAAATAGCTGTCCTGAACCAGTTTCTCGCCAACCTCTGCCTGAACCTGTTCGCCAAAATTTTTCACCAGCACGGTCTGAGGGATTTTGCCGCGACGGAATCCCTTCAGCTTGACCTCTTTATTGATCTTAGCGTAGGCCTTTTCCAGAGCCGGGCTAACGGTTTCCTTGGGGATAGTGATGGTCAGTTTTCGAGTCAGGTCTGAGAGATTTTCGACGACGATTTCCATGGACTGCGGTTCCTTTTGTTCGTATTTCCGCGGCGGTGACCCCGGCGGCATGGTTATTTGGACGCCCGCCCACCCCGTGGTGCGCGTGCTGGATTCAATGATTGTGTGCTTGGGCAAGATGGTGCGAGCGGGGGGAGTCGAACCCCCATGAGCGAAGCTCGCTGGATCCTAAGTCCAGTGCGTCTACCAATTTCACCACGCTCGCTACTTGTATTTTTAGGCGCTTACAAGCTTTTTCCTTTTTATTTTTTTGCTGGTTGTTCCTAAAATTAGGAACAAAATTCATGCGGGAGCCTTGAACGACTCCAGCTTGACCATGTAACGCTGCCGGATATGATCCGACTTATGACCACCGATTTTAGCGTTTTCTGCATCGGATATGCCTTTACGTTTCAGGTCATGAAGATTCCAGCATATAGCAGATTTTCCAACCTCGTGCATCTTCTTTTTCAAATCGGCCATGGCCGACTGGAGCGTATCCTTTGTCAATTTATTCCCGGTGGTAGATGGTATAAGCCAATCTCCTCTGCATCGGGTCCGCTTTCGGGGTCTTTGTCAGAGTTGCAGAAAACAAGAAGGGGTTGACTGGTTAAAAATTCTGCCATACCAAGTAATTGCTCAGATTATTTGAATATGGTGAATTTAAACTATGTCCAGTCACCCCTCATTC
>JBFWLN010000064.1:0-8744 GCA_050252135.1 Desulfobulbus sp. | reverse complement strand
GCCTTTTTGTTACTAATGCAGGCCTTCATGGGGTGCCGAGATAGCTCAGTCGGTAGAGCAACGGACTGAAAATCCGTGTGTCCCTGGTTCAAATCCTGGTCTCGGCACCAGAGATTCCAAGGGGTTATAGCCAAATGGTTGTAACCCCTTTTTCTTTGGTGCTACCTCGGTGCTACCTTTGAAAAAAATCACCACCGCCAAGAGGGCAATATGAAAGCCGCACTCCTTGGATTCCTCCTCGTTGCATTCACCGCCCACTCCCACCCGGGAAACTACTACCAGGCAAAATAGTGCTCTGCTCATCACGGCCAAGCTGAAGTTGTTCTGCCAGATTGAGCACGGGCCGGACTGCAGCGAGCCCCACACCATTGAATTTGGTTTCGGGAAGAAATGGGCCGGGAGCCTAGGCCGAGCCCTCTCCTATTCATTACGGGCGATAAAATGGGCCTGAATTGGTCAATAACCTCGGGTACCGCTTACGGCAAAAGCTCAAGGCAAAAGGATAGAAAAGCCTCTGCAACTGGTTGTAGTTGTAAAAGGAGTGGAGAAAGGCCAGAGGGTCGCGGGCCCCGTCGATGCGATCCATGATCATGGCGTAGCTGTAGCGACCGACCTTCTCCCACAGATAGCGGTTCACCAGGCTCGCCTTGAGGCGCGGATTAAAGAAACGTTGTGCCTTTTGCTGATAGTCTTCACCGTTCATGAGGCTCTGCGCGCCCAGGTAGCCTGATGTGATGGCGCTGCGCATGCCGAACCCCCATAGCAGATCCTGCAACCCGGCCGCCTCGCCGGCATATAGTGTTGTCCCCAGACGGAAACGGGCGGGAAATGCAAACGTGCCCATGCCGCCTGCCGGCCGAGGGTTCTGGATGTCCAGCGGTATAAGTTTGGCAAAAATTAGTTTTGTTTCATCAAGGCACCGACGGATATCGTGAAAGGCATCAAAAAGCACGGTGCATATGCAGCCGTAGCCGTTTACCACCAGCAGGTAGGCGTAACCCCGGAAGGCCGCTCCGTTATCGACGAGGCCGTAGGCTCCATTGGCCATTGAGGTGTTGAAGACGATGCCTTTATCCAGGGCAAAAAGATGGTGGAGGCGGGGACCTGTGGCCACTATATCGGCATCCGCATCAGCCAGGGGTCTATTGTAGTGGATGGTGACACCAAGCTCCAGGGCCTGTTCCTTGAGTCCCTGATCAAGACAACCCGGGGCGGAGCCCCGCTTCACCAGATAAAAGGCAGGCCGGGGAAGGGTAAAGTGCCAGACCTTGGCAACATTGGTGACCGTGAGGGCCGTGAAGGGGGTGCAGTCGAAGTTGATCCTCAGCCCCATTTCCCCCAGCTGATCAGAAATATTGCCGATCACGGACCAGTTGTCCAATCCCTGCAGGTCTCCACGGAAACGCCGCCCGCTATCCGGCCGCTTCTCAAATACCTCCACCCGTCGGCCGCCCTTGGCCAGATTGATAGCTGCGGTAAGTCCGGCCGGGCCGGAGCCTGCAATTCGTATCACAGATGTCATGTTGGCATTGGAAGTATGTGGTTAATCCTTGAACAGGATCGGAATAATAGCGAGGAATGTGGTTTCCTCATCTCATGATTGTATCGCGATCAGGAAAGGCAACCAAGGAGGGATGTATCGTTTTATACGGTCCTGGCCGTATACTTTTCCGGTGCTCCGGGTGTTGGCCCTCCTTAAAACTGAGGAGGCTAATGGGATCACTTTTAAATCCCTCCAAAACGAGGGTTTTAAAAGTGGGAAAATTACAGATTATGATATTCTCCGGAATTCCGGGTAGTACATGGATGAAAATCCAGCCGTGAAATCAAACTCCTCAAAATTCTTCGTTCGTAACTATAAGGTTTCTTCTGATGGTTTACCGTGAAGGGTCTTATAAACGGCCAGCGCAATATCGTACTTACGAACCGGTTTCATCAGATATTGGTGCAGCCCTTTTTGCCGCGCATTCTCCGAAGTAATTTCTTCGCTGAAACCGGAACAAAGGATAAACGGAATTTCGATACCTCGGGAGCGGATGTTCTCCAATAGAGCCAATCCATTGAGCTTGGGCATGTTATAATCCGAGACAATCAGTTGGTAGCGGTCGGAATGCTGCAGCACCGTTTCCAGGCATTGCTCCGGATCAACGAATCCGGTTGCTTGATAACCAAGCGAGGTGAGGATCTGGCATCCCATGGTCACCAGAGGTTCCTCGTCATCCACCCAGATCAGGTGCTCACCATTTCCATACAGAATATTTTCCGAAATGATTGCCTTTTTCGTACTTGGCTGCAGGCTGATCGGCAAATGGATGGTAAAGGCCGTCCCTTGTCCAATCTCGCTTTCCACGTGGATATTGCCGGAAAGATCGCTGACGATGGAGTGCACCACCGAAAGGCCAAGTCCGGTACCCTTGCCCACTTCCTTGGTGGTGAAGAACGGCTCGAAAATTCGTTGCCGCAATTCAGGAGGGATGCCGCTGCCCGTGTCACTGATAATCAGGCGGACAAAATCTCCGGGCTGCACATGAAAGACTTGCGCCTCCTGTTCATCGAGATGCACCCGCTCAATGGCGACCCGGAGCTTACCACCTTTCAACGCCATGGCGTGACAGGCATTGGTACAAATGTTCATTACTATTTGGTGAATTTGGGTGGGATCGGCCATGATCTGCCCCACATCTTGTTTCAAATCCAACTCGATGCTGATCGAGGAAGAAGTCGCCGCCCGGATCAACTTCATGGCTTCCTTGATAATCGGCACAATCTCTAGTGGCTGTTTGTCCTGATTGCTTTGCCGGGAAAAGGCGAGGATCTGCTGAACCAATTTGGCCGCGCGGTCTCCTGCGGAAAGAATGACTTCAAGATATTTGGCGACGATGGTCCCCGGTTTCGCCTTGCCGGCGGCTAATTCAGCGTACCCGATGATGGCTGCAAGGATGTTGTTGAAATCATGGGCAATGCCACCGGCTAACGTCCCCAGGGCTTCCATCTTCTGCGTCTGCTGGAGTTGGTTCTCCAGTGCTTGTTTCTGCAACTCGGCTTCCCGCTCGGCGGTAATGTCGGTGATGACGCCAAAGCTGCCGATGACAGTACCGTCTTTATTCTGCAACAATGCCGGTGAAATTGAGGAGAGCAGTATGTCCCCGGATTTTTTTTGCCAGGTGATTTCATAAGGTGGCATCAATCCTTTTTCATGGAGCTTGAGCTGTTGATAAAAAAGCTCCTTGTCCTCCTTGTAGAGATAATCCTCCAAAGGGTTGCCGACCAGTTCCTCCACGCCATATCCCAGCATGTTTCCAAGCCGTGAATTGCAGTAGGTAATAATGCCTGCGGTATCTATTACGACCAATCCCTCCCGCATAGTTTCCAAAAGGGTCGCATACTTGTATTCGCTTTCGCGCAATGCCTGCTCCGTGACCTTGCGGGTATTGACCTCTTCAATCAGTTGTTCGTTTTGAGTCTGTATTTGCCGGGTTCGTTTCGCAACCGTTTCCTCTAAGGCTTCATTGACCTTCTTCAATGCTGACGCGGATTGGTCCCGACGAATTTGAGCCTTGGCAAGCAGGTAGGAAAAAAGCGCCAGGACAATGGTCGCAATCGTGGCTGCGGCAAACATCTGCTGGCGAAAACTGTGCTGGGAACGGGCAATGAATTTCTGGGGCACCAGCGAGACAATTTTCCAATAATAATCGGAGGTCGACAGGATTTGTTTACTGTCTCCGTTGGCTGTTGATGAACCTGTACTCGAGGTTATTCCTTGATGCAGGGGGCGAACCGTCGCATAGGTATAAAGCCCCTTGGTGTGCATGACCTGACCGGCTTCTTGATTGTTGATCATTGAGGACCAGAGTACAGGCTCCTGCTGCCCGATAGATTGCTTGGCGCGCTCGGGAAACATGAATCCCCACACCTGCTCCGGCCTGCCGGAAAGCCAATAACCTTCACGATTGAGGAGCATGAGGTTGCCGTCTTGACGATCCCCCCATTTACTGAAAGGCTCAAGCAGTGCTTTTGCCTTGTAATTGATGAGCACCACGCCGAGTTTTTTCCCGGATGAATCTGTAGTCACCCGGCCAAAGCGAATCATGGGCTTCAGGGGGCGTTCGATCTGGCCATGCTCTATGTTGAGATCCAGGGGAGAGATGAAAATCTGTTTGGGATCGAGCTGAAACGCATCCTTGAAATAGTAGCGTTGATGTTTGTCCTGCAATTCTTCCTGGGGAACCAATATCGGACCGCTTTCGGAAGAATTGACACGAATACGTTCCCACCCTTGTGCATCAAGCAGGCGTATCTGGTCGTACAAGGGATGGCTGCCGGCAAAGGAAAGAAAATTTTCTTCCAAAAGATGTAAATGGCTCCAGTCGGCTTCCTTTTCATATCGACCAAAGAGTTGGTCAGTGATTTTCGTTAAAAAAACCAAGTCTTCAAGGATGGGGTCAATGCTGTCGTGGATGAGTTCTTCTCCCACTTCCACCACGATGGTTTCTTTTTGTTGCAGCAGATTGAGTTGACTTCGTATTTTTAAATTGTAGACCCAAAACAAACCCAAGAGGACCAACAATACGGTCGGGATGAAAATGACAAGAGATTTCCTGACGGTTAAGGCTTTTGAGGACGTCTGATGAAAATTTGGATTGTGCATCCTGCCCCCCGAGACTCAGTGAAAGGGAAGAGGGGGAGTTTCATTATTCATGGAAAGAACCATTCCGCAGGAAACCCACACCTCAGCATTTATTGTGGCACGAGAAAAGAAGGCAAGTCAAGGTGATCCGGGGATATGTTATTTTCCTGGATATGAATCTTCTATTCTATCTATTTGAATCTAAAATAGATATATCCACAAAAAAAGCCCTCCCGTTTCCGAGAAGGCTTTGCGATACGCACCGGTGATTTGGCCGCCTGGCTTTTTCTGTGGGCCTCGGTGGAGAATCTCAGACGAGGTCCTCGACCATGCGTGCGATCTCGTGAAATGTCATTTATTCACCTCGCGTTTCTTGCATTTCCCGCCACCTGGCTTAATCTCAATCCCGCCAATATGAGTTACCCTCGCCGGTTTTGGAACACGCGGAAGCATGGCTGCCAATTCATCACGCTGGATGCACATTCTATCGATAGCCTCCTGGATGGTGGCGATAGCTTGCCGGATGATCTTCTCATCCATGGTCATTTGACGTGGCGGCATGCGCTACCTCCTCAATAAAATTTTCTGTTCATACTGTGAGTTCTCGCTTGATCATCTCATATACTTTATCGGTTTGATCAGCGATAACGGTCATTCTATCGTTAACCAATTCTATAGTTGAGGCAAGCTCGGCAACTTGGTTGTCATCGATAGCCCGCATATACCTCGTCACCAACTGCAGGAGTTATCCGTGCCTGAAGTCGTTGATTACAGAAACGCCCGGTAATCGCGTTTGATTTGTGGCTCACGAAATAACAGCAAGTCAGGTTGTGGCTCATAAAGCCTGAAAAATGAGCCCGAAACATTCTTGTGGTGATCCTATGATCCTTAAAAAACGTCATGCCCTTCGGCAATATTCAACAAAGCCGGATAGGCTAGCACTGCAGACTTGCGGCCCCCACCTTCTTCAATTGTTTTAAGAACCGACTCTGCCTTGAATGTATTGAGCATTCGCTTTGCCGTAGGCTTGGGGATGGTTGAAGTATTGACAAAATCCGAACTCTTGAACATGGGTCGCTCGAATATCCAGTCCAGGGCATGAATGGCATACTGGGAGTGGGTCAGCTCAACGAAGCGGGTTTTTTCCTGGTTGTACAGATCCAGGATCGCCCCAGCCTTTTTCAGATTCTCTTCCGCCTGCTGTTGAACGGCGGTGAGAAAGAAAACGCACCACCCCGTCCCGTCATCATCCCGAGAAACCGCAAGCAGCTTGTCGTAATAGGTGTCGCGATTAGCCTCAAAATAGGCGCTGATATAGAACATGGGCTGTTGAATCAGACCAGCCTGTTGCATGAACAGAGGAATGAGCATGCGCCCCAGGCGATCATTCCCGTCAAGGAAAGGGTGCAGTGCCTCGAATTCGGCATGGAGAATGGCAAGCTGAATCAATCGGTCAGGAGCGGGGGGATGGATATAGCGTTCCCAGGTAGACAAAGCTTCGGGCAATGCATCTGCGCCAATGGGGACGAATCGAGCCTCCTCGATGCTGCAGCCATGCGGACCGATCCAATTCGGGATGCGTCGATATTCACCGGGTGACTTGCCGTGCCCGCGGACGCCGGAAAGCAGGACCTTGTGGGCCTCGCGAATGACACGCAGCGACAAGGGGAGTTCCTGCAGCATACTTTCTGCGGTTCGCATGGCCTTCCGGTAATTGAGTACCTCCCATATATCCGCTTCTTTGGGAGTGGCCGGCTCCCCGGCATCACCCTTGGCCTCGTACTCCAAGACCTCGCCCATGGTGGCCTGGGTCCCTTCGATGCGGGAGGAAAGGACAGCCTCTTGAGTCGTCAGCGGGCTCATCAATACTGATGCGTTGGGGATTGCGGCCAGCAGCCCGTCATATCGCGCAACAGCTGCATTGGCTGAACCAATAAGGGTGATGAGCTGTTGCCAATCCAGCTTTTCCGGCGGAAAGTTCCCTTTGTGATACTTGACGGCACTCGACATTCTTCGCTCCTCGGAAAGTATACGGTTATAAGCGTATACTGCCGTATACTTCAGTATATTTCGCTATAATTTATTTCTCTGCCGATCCGCCCGCCTTTTTCAACGGTACAACCTTTTCGGGCCGGTCCTTGGTGGCCAGCATAGCCCGTGTTGCCTGCTCTAGTGCATCCCGTACCGTGGAAACCTGCAACCGTGCATAAACCGCTGTTGAAGAATGGTGCTTGTGACCAAGGGCGCCGCCGATAACGGCTAGGCTGGTACCCTGGTTCGCCATGACAGAGCCACAAGAACGCCGCAAATCATGTAATCTCAGGTCGTTCAGATCCGCCCGGCGGAGTAGGGACTTCCACGCTTTGGTGGGGGTGTTGTAGTGTCCGGTTGTGTTGTTCGATGGAAAAACGAAAATACTGGTAGCGGTCGCTTTACGCCGGTGAAGGATTTCAAGTGCCGCATCGGCAAGAGGAATGCGCATGATGCTTCCATTCTTGGAGGTCTCACCGGGAATGGTCCACAATTTCACGTCAAGGTCTATATCCCGCCACCTCATCCCCAATACGTTGTTTCTTCTTGCCGCCGTGAACAGGGAAAGGTAGATATAGTCCCGGAAGTCTTCGCCGGTTTCCTCGCTTTCCAGGGCATCAAAAAGCCTCTTCATTTCATCGGGTTGAAGGAAGCGCTCCCTCTATACTTCCTTGAACATCTTGACACTGGCGCAGGGGTTGCGGAGTTCGGGGGCTGCTTGTGAGAAAACGGTTTTGAGTAGTGCAAGTGCCCGGTTCGCTGTGCCGGGGGTAATGGTGGCCGCCGGGCCTCGTTGTTTCGGTCTGGTTGTCAATTTGTGGTGCCATTCACGGACACGGGCAGAATCAAACCATGATAAACGTTTGTTGCCGAAAGGCTGCTCTATGTAGTTCTGATAACGCCGCAGGTCATCTTCCCATGATCGCTTGTGCGGTTTGGCGAACAGATCAAGCCACCTGTGGAAAAGGTCAGTTCTTCCCGGATGGCCCTTCTTTCTTCGTTCGGGTTGATACCGTCAATCAGGTCAACTTTGATCTCCCTGGCCTTCTTCCTGGCTTGTTCAACAGACAATTCCGGAAAGGTGCCAATAGTAACCCGAACAGGTTTCCCTAAGTGCTTCTTATAAAGCTGGAAGGTTTTTCGTCCTGTTGGTGTGATCTGGAACACAAGGCCGCTTTCGCGTTCGTCGTATAGATAAAAACGCTTTACGCCAGCCGGTGCTTGCGCCTGTTCGAGGGCGGCTTTTGTGAAGTTGATCTCGTTTTTTTGCCATTCGGTGCTACCTCCGAAAGAGCGTTTTCCTGTCAATCCGTGTGGCTACCCTTTAATTTGGTGCTACCTATGTGCTACCTTTTGGGGTAAAAAAGGGTGTTTTTGGTTAATTTTCGTTATGATTCACCTTATGGATAAGTTACTGAATAGTAAAGTTTATTATGGATGGTTAAGGCTGGTTAAAATGATGGCACAAGCACTGAAAATCCGTGTGTCCCTGGTTCAAATCCTGGTCTCGGCACCAGAGATTCCAAGGGGTTACAGCCAAATGGTTGTAACCCCTTTTTTTGTTTATGATTGCCATCGAACCTTGGCCGTTTTCAGTCAGCGCCGCTAAAGAACCAGCCGTAGGATCGGCGAGGTTGTTGCGACAGCCGCCAATAGGACACAATTGCTCTACCATGGCGTCCAGCGGGAGCGCCGATTGAATCTGGGGAAAATCGGTTACCATGGTCAAGAGGACAGTCAGTTCGTGGTTGCTTGGGGATGTTTTTTTGAAAAGAGGAAAAGAGCGTGAGTTTGACAGCAGAGGTTAACGCACCCTTGGTAGTGCATACCGATTGGAGCCGCTCCTGGGGCGGCCAGGAAATCCGCGTTTTGACGGAATTACGTGAAATGCGGAGACAGGGGTTTCGTGTTGCCCTGATTGTTCCCCGGGGTGCCGAATTGGCCCATCGGGCTGTAGCGGAAAAAATTCCCGTCCATGAGATTGCCACGTTTGCCAAGCTCAGGCCTTCGTCATGGATCGAACTGTTTCGCCTTCTCCGAAGCCTCAAGCCAACGGTCCTGAACACCCACTCCTCAGAGGATTCCT
>JBFWLN010000063.1:0-8951 GCA_050252135.1 Desulfobulbus sp. | reverse complement strand
AAATTCGGCGTCGGCACCGTGCGCCGCCTGGAAGGGAGCGGCGACAAGCAGAAGGTGACCGTTTACTTCCGCAGCGTCGGGCCGAAAACCCTGCTGCTCAAATTCGCCGGGCTGGAGCCGGCCTGAGTATGGGCACCGCGCCCGCCGGAAAGAACAGCTCCACCCCCATCCTGCGCTGGCTCCTCTTCGCCTGCGGCTGGATCAGCGTCGCCCTGGCAATTCTCGGCATTTTACTGCCGGTTCTTCCCACTGTCCCCTTCCTGCTGCTGGCCCTGGCCTGTTTTTCTCGCAGTTCCGACCGCTTCCATACCTGGCTGGTCGAGCACGAACAGCTCGGCCCCCTGGTGCGCCCCTATCTCACCGGCGCCGGCATGCCCCTCAAGGCCAAGGTCAAGGCGATTTTGCTGGTTTGGGCGAGCATCCTGCTCTCCACCCTGTTTTTCGTCGACCGCCTCTGGCTGCAAATCCTCCTCCCCCTGATCGCCCTCGGCGTCACCCTCTACCTGCTACGCCTACCCACCGCCGAAACGGACGCCGACTGAAGAAAAACGCCCGTCCGTCGATGGTGACACTACTCTACCCTGTCCTCTCAAATTAACGTTTTAAGTTCGTCCCCTTCGCCCGTCCCAGATGAACCTGCAACTGCACAACGTCGTCACCGACATCACCGGGGTGACCGGCATGGGGATCATCCAGGCGATCCTTGCCGGGGAGCGCAATCCCAAGAAGCTGGCGGCGCTGCGGGACAAGCGTTGCAAAAACAGTGAGGCCACCATTGCCCGCTCCTTGCAGGGCAACTATCGGCCCGAGCATCTGTTCAGCCTGCAACAGGCCGTTGATTTCTACGCGTTCCACCAGCAAAAGATCGCCGATTGCGACCGGCGGATCCTAGAGCAGCTCAGCCAATTTGACGCATCCGACCACCAGGATTCCGACGGCACGCCCCCCGGCACCATGGAAGAAGCCCTGCAACGGATGTCGGGGGTCGATCTGTCCAGCATCAACGGCATCAGCACCAACACGGCCCTGAAAATTGTCGCCGAGATCGGGATCGACATGAGCCGCTGGTCGACCGTCAAACAGTTCACCTCTTGGCTGGGGCTGTGTCCAGGATCTAAAATCAGCGGCGGCAAGGTGCTGAGCAGTGCCACCAAGCCCGTCGCCAACCGGGCCGCCGCCGCATTGCGGATGGCGGCCATGACGTTATTCAACTCCAAAAGCGCGTTGGGCGCCTATTTGCGGCGACAACGCTCACGTATGGGAGCGCCCAAGGCGATCACCGCAACGGCGCACAAACTGGCGCGATTGATCTACAGCATGCTCAAGCACGGCTCGGCGTTTGTTGATGCCGGACAGGAGCAGTATGAAGAGCGTTACCGGTCACGAGTGATCCAAAACCTCAAACGCAAAGCCCAGGATTTAGGGTACAAACTGATCCCGATGCAAGATGAACCCCTAACTGCCTGAACAAGTAAATTCAGTGGCTTATGGTTAAGTTACTCAGAAGCTATTGATGTAATTAGAAAAATAGCAAGCAGCGTCCCTCTTTGCACTGGTGCGCCCCTATCTCGCCGGCGCCGGCATGCCTTTCAAGGCCAAGGTCAAAGCGATTTTGCTGGTTTAGGCGAGCATTTTGCTCTCCACCCTGTTTTTCGTCGACCGCCTCTGGCTGCAAATCCTCCTCCCCCTGATCGCCCTCGGCGTCACCCTCTACCTGCTGCGCCTACCCACCGCCGACGGGGACGGCGACTGAAGCAAAACGGCCGTCCGTCGATGGTGCCACCACTGTCGACAAGACCCATGGCGAGGACAATAACGGCAACACCATACTCAAGACCTTGAACGGCAAGCCGGGCGAGGATCTGCGGTATCTACCCTGTCCTATCAAATCAACGTTTTAAGTCCGTTCCCCTTCGCCCGCCCCTGTCGATAAACTTTACACTTATCATGTCAAGTAATTCTTCTTAAGTTTAACCATTTGATATTTCTACGTAAATATATTTGGGAATGAAATTTGCAAATCCCGAGGAAGCCTTAAATAGGAGGGCATAGCTCATGTGTAAAAAATTAATACTTGCAGTTTTTCTTTTTATTATTGTAGCCAAGCAAGCACATTCATCAACAACGATTTGGTATGACAATGAAAAAAAAGCCATAGCAATCGATGCCTATTCGGAAGAGATAACTGGATATTTTGGACTAGACTTTAATAATGACCATTCAGTAGCAGCCTTAATTACAAATGGTCAAAACTTTTATCATATTGATCTTGGCCAGGCAACAAATGTGGGACTATATTCCCTTTTTGATAACAACGTCACACATTTCGGGTGGGGGCAATCACTTGGCTCTAATGAGCCAGTAAATGGATATGATTCTTATGTTACAGGAACTTTTCTAGAAACTACCGGTGATCAATTTAGATTTTTTACTGATGAGTGGAATGTTTCTTCCGGAAAAACCACCATATATGTTCAACCCGTTTCACCATTGTCTGGGTCTGCTCTTAGTCTTGAATATACAGATCTTCAAAATGTTTATTATTCATCTAATCCAACTTCCGATACATCTATCTGGAATAACTTTAGTTTAACAGTTAATCCAGAACCAGAACGAACTCCTCAAAGTTATGCATTACTCACGGGATTTGGTAATAATGGCACTGCAACGATGAAAGAGTTTCTCATTGAGTCAGGTTGGGATGAGCAAAATATAAAAGTACTTCCAGAGCATATGGCTTTCAATTCAGATAGGCTTTCAGAATTTGTTGAGGCGACAGGCATACGTGAAGAGGATGAGTTGCTGTTCTATTATAAAGGGCATGGTGGTGCTTACACAGTAGACCCTACTGCCCCTGATTATAATCCAGACAGGCAAGGAGAGACGCATAGAAATGGTGAGTTTTATCTTCCTTCATTTTCTTTAACATTTCCCTATGTGTCACCGATTAAGTACGAGTACGCCTCTGATGAGGCTTTGGTGTATTCGGGAGGTGTTCTGTATGATGATGAGCTGGCTGGCTTGTTCAGAGATAGTGAATTATTACATTGGGATCAGATATATAAAACATTTATCATAGATGCTTGCTTGTCTGGAGGGTTCTGGGGGGGGAATGATTCGAATGGGATGGGTGATTTAGAAACGTTATCCAGATCCACTCTATTATATTCATCTGGTGAAAACAAATATACGCCGCAGTCGTTTTTTGGAGAAACGGTGCTTACGAATTACATTCTATTAGAGGGTTTTGAGGGTTTAAAAGCTGATATAAATAATGATGGTTTCATTTCAATAGATGAACTTTTTAGTTGGTGGGGCGAATACAGCAATACGGAGTCCTTTCTTGAAAAAATCAAACTCGTGACATGGGATAGTATTCTTCACGCATCATTTCCAAGTGGCGCGCTCCCTGATGATTTTGATATATCTGACTACATTGATATCGCTGGATTTCATACAAATCAAAGTCAAGATTATTTAAATTCAAAGGGTTTTTTGTCCCCATTTAGCCCCAATCCCGATCCCGTACCCGAGCCCGGCACCCTGCTCCTTCTCGGTAGCGGCCTAGCAGGTCTGGCTTTGTATAGGCGCAGGATGAGTAAAGCGTAAAGCTTTCCGACAACTGTAAAACAAATCGACAAATGAAAGCGGGGTCAGAAATGGCTCCGCTTTTTCTTCGCCCTGGATGTCTTGAGGGCCGCTGCTTGCTATTTTTCTATTGTGGCCACGGATGTCTTGAGGGATGTCTTGAGGGACGCTGCTTGCTATTTTTCTATTGTGGCCATAATCTGCTTTAACATGGCTGGATCGGTCCTCAATATTTTCTCCCCCCGCCTTGCCGCAAGGCTGACACCCGAGGAGCCAAGGTGCAGAAACCTACCGACTTCGTCCCCCCGATAACCAAATTCAAATATCGCCAGATGGCAGATGATTCCTCGCGCCGCCGCCGGAGCCCTGGTTTTGCTCGGCCTTCTCACGGCGTCGGGATCGAGCCCCCATATGCCTGAAACGACTTCCAGCAAACGGGCCAGAGTGATGGTGCCTTGCATCTTCGCATTGAGCTCGACGTGCCGTTTTAGCTCGTCCACGAAATCGCCGCCTCCCAATATCCTTTCATCGAAACTTTCGTATTCGTTATCCACACGCTCTGCCCGGCTTCGCTTCAATCCCCCGCCGACCAACTCGTCACGCCGCCCCTCCTTGATCCCATCCGAAACAAATTGACGATAGTTTTGTTGTGCGGTGGAAAGCGTATTGCCGAATCGTTCCAGAATCTCGGTGGTTTCCTGCCCGGAGAAACTGCGGTTTCCCAGCAGAACCGCGTGGCCGGACCAGCGGTAATGATCCAGTTCATCAAGGCTCGCCACCATTCCTGCTCGCAGGGGATTGAGGTGAATGTATCTAACCAACTCCAGCAGATAAGGCTCCTCTTCGCAGACGATGGACTTATAGCGGTTCTGAAACAGGTGCCCGCAGCGGTTGTGGCGGCGATTGAACGAAACCGCATATCCGGTCAGAAGCCGGCGCATGAAAGACGCCAGCGGTGTAGCGGTGGGCATCAATAACAGATGAAAATGATTAGATAAAACCGCCCAGGCGTAACAACGAACGCCGGTTTCGGGGAGCAGGGTGGTGACGCGATCCACAAAATTCTGTCGATCGATATCGTCAATAAAAATAACGCGACGATCAATTCCTCGAACGATTACGTGCTGGAGAAGTCCGGCAATATCAAGTCTGGCTAATCGTGGCATGGAGGGAATGTATTCAGTTCGAGAAAATGAGTCAATAGAAAAATAGCAAGCAGCGTCCCCCGAGGCCTCAGTTCGAGAAAATGAGTCAATAGAAAAATAGCAAGCAGCGTCCCCCGAGGCCTAGCAGCGTCCCCCGAGGCCTACGAAGGAGGGGCCTTTGCCTGGTCACCGCTGGAGGGGTTGCTGGATCAGGGTGAGACCGCCCAGGTGACAGTCAAGGCCCCTGGCGCGTATGACTTCGACGTTCAATACACTACTCCTGATGGCGCGATCTGTCGTGCCTCGCATGAAACAACCGCGGTCAAAATCGCGAGTCTGACCGGGCCCTACTGTGCCAACTCCGGTACCACCTTGCGGGTGACCGATTTTCTTGCATCTTCGGACCCGGCTGGGCAGCAGTTGTTTGTTGACTCCAGATTGACCGTTGCCCCGTTGATCGTCACGGGTCATAATCAGATCAGCGACGAGACCATCGTGGCCTCCATCGGGCCAGGCTTTTGGGATGATGCCAGAACCACGATCAAGGTGGTGAATACAAACAATAAAACCGCTGTCGGCACCAAAGTCAATGTTCAGGTTCCCAATCAGATTGCCGAGGTGCTTTCCAAACTCGGGTTGGCGGAAAAGGTAAAACTCAAGCTTAAAACCGACCTGAATTACCATATGGATTGTTGTAGCTTCTCGAAGATTGACAAATCGGCAAACCTGAACCTCTTTATTGAACTTGGTGCCGAAACCGGGCCTTGGCCAATTGTTGGCATTCCTCTCAAGGGGCCAGCAAAAGAATATTTAACCCTTGATCTGCTTAATTTTAAGCTTAGTGGCAAGGGACGCGCTGGCATCCAGGCTGACCATGATGTCTGTATCGGGAAAACGACGCCTTCTGGTGGTGGCTCCATTACGGTTGGGGGCGAACTAGGGGGCGAGCTGAAGTTTGATTCCAATAAGGTGGTGGTTGTCCAGTTTCGGGTCAGCGGTGGTACGGCGATAACCGAGAACTTTGCCCCCGGAAGTTCTGGTAAAGTCAAGGCGGCCACCTCCTGGGACGGATTGACCGGTACCGTTGAAGGCAAATTTAAGGTGTATAAGCGTGAATACAAGATCACGCCGAGCAGTCGTACCTATTTCAAGGCTGGTAATCTGATGCCGGTCGAGTTCTCTTTGCCCAATTTTTATGATCCTTCTCTCTTGAACTGACCCGGAGGTTTTCAAAATGGCCAACAGAGTATTTACAGGTTTTCTTTCGCTGCTGATATTTGTGGGGGCAACGGTTGTTTTGGCGGCACCCAATGGGCAGATAGTCATTTTCGACAAGGGACAGGCCTCTTATGATACCCCGGAAAACGCCTTGAACTCATTATTCTCGGCCTGCATGGCCGAGGATCTGGAGTGGTACTTCCAGACCCTGACAGCAGAGAGTGCGGCTGTAGAAAAAGCCGACAACGAGGAAAATAAACTCGACCCGATGGTTGAATTGGCCATGTTTCGCCGTGGTTTTGTCCAGGGGACCATTACCGAGACCTTTGATTATCTTGATGCCAGGGTGCTGGTGGTTCGAATCACCGACGATCTCGGCGACCAATTCTTGATCCCCTATACCCTGGTCAGAGAAGGGGGCGTTTGGAAGGTTACCAACAAATTCTCCGATGCTGAAGCGCTGGAACCGTACAGCCGTTTTATTCCTAAATTATATTTCGGGCATGGCCAACGACCAGCCGATGTCAATGCCTTCCTTGGGTATCATCAGCCGCAAGAGGCCACAACGACCCTGGTAAATGGGATTACTTCCTTTGATTTGCAGATCTATTATGGGGGGACCATCGATCCGGCCACATTTACGGCAACGCTCAATAAGAAGGATATTCGTCCGTTGTTCGAGCCCTCCCCCGGGTCGAGACAGTTTGTTACTCTCCCCCTGGAGTCGGGTCGCAATGTTCTGGAATTGAGCGTCGAGGGGGTGCGCAGCGATGGAAAAACGGCCAATGATTCCGATCGCCTGGTGTTTATTACCGCACCTTGAGATTATCGAGGCCTCCGGGGGGAGCATTACCCGTTTTTGGGCCCCTGAATGGGACGTTCTTAAAAACTTTAGCTGTTCTGTTTCGACGGCAGAAACTCTACTGCATCTTCCAGACCCAAAGCACGATACTCCACCTGGTACCCCTGATATTCCAGCAACAGCCGCTCGGCCTTATGCTGCAGGGCCGGCAGACTGATTCGGGACTTGTTCCGTTTGATCTCGGCGATAACCAGCTCTTTGCGCAGGTCATTCACTGCCACCAGGTCGATCTCGTTTTTGTTGCCGCGCTCCCAGTAGCTGCCTATCCGGTTATATTTGCCACTAGCGGCATACAGGTCGTGAAAGAAGCGCTCCAGGATCTTGCCGGACCAGCCGGCATAATCACGTTCAATGACCTCGCGAACGTAGCCAAAATTGCCGGTCTCGATCGCTGACAGGTTGCGGTAAATAAAGCGGAACCAAAAACTGAGGAAATTATCGCGAAGATAATACTTCTGCAGCCTGCCGCCCGGCTTGGCGTTGATCGGACGGTGCTTGGCAATCAGGGCGTATTCGTCTTCCAGCTTGGCCAGGTATGCCCCACTGTGAATTTCCAGAACCGATTCAATCTCGCTGCGGGCTGTTTTGCCGACGGCAATAAGTTCGAGAATGGAGAAGTAGGTACCGTACTCTCTGCCGAACTCTTCAACCAGCAGGTTCTTCCCCTCGGCAAGAAAAGGTGAGTGCGACTTGAGGATGAAGTCGAGCATCTTCTTGTGCGTCAGTGACTTGTTCTCGGCCAGAATTTCCAGGTATTTGGGGAGTCCGCCGGTAATGGCGTAGCTGTCGAACAGGGACGGGATATCACGGTGACCATGATCGGTGAGGACTTCATGAATAGCAGCAATGCTGAAGGGCTTGAGAAAGATGATCCGGTCGGCCCGACCGAAGAGTGGTTCCTTGGCATCCTGGAAGATGCGGTGCATGAGAGAATGAACCGAGCCGATGCAGATCAGGTTCAGTTTGCAGGTCGCCTTGTTACGGTCCCAGATTCCCTGAATCTCGGAGTAGACCGCCGGGTTGATGCTGAAGAACTCCTGAAACTCGTCGATGATCAGGGTAAGGCGTTCGGTGCGGGAAAGCTCGATCAGCAGAGTGAAAATGTCACGGAAGTTACGGATCTCGCCGATGACCGGCAGGGTGCCGATACGACGGATCTCTTCAAGGTATTCCTGACAGAGGAGGGCTTCCGCCTTGCGGGAGACAAACAGGTAGAGGTGTTTGGCGGATTTCGCCGATTCGAGAGCCAGGATCGTCTTGCCGACCCGGCGGCGACCGGTGATGACGGTCATCCTGCCGGATGATGCCGACTTCTCATGGAGGCTGGCCAGCTCTTCAAGTTCGCTGACACGATTGTAGAATTTCATCGGCCCACACCACCGTCAATTAATGGTAATGGTGGTTACTGTAATGCATTTGCCATTTGTGCGCAACGCTTTATTCGACGAATAGCAGGGAGGGGGTTCGCAGGGAGTTCGCTTTTTTTCGTCGTCTCGCAAGGGTAGCCATGAACCGACAAGAGTGATACTATAGTAGCACTTTGAGGGAGGTCACCCATGAAAGTAGAGCTTGTCACCAATCTGAAGCGTCACGCGACGAGAATCCTTGCCGATCTGCATGAGAGCAAGGAAGCTGTACTGATTACCGAACATGGTCAGCCGTCAGCCTACCTGGTCGATGTTCAGGATTACGAATTCATGCAGCGCAGGCTCGCGTTGCTGGAAGGGTTGTCCAAGGGAGAAAGGGCAATTCTGGAGGGCCGGACGACCTCCCATGAGAAGGCCAAAGAGCGGATGCAGAAGTGGCTGAAATAGTATGGACGGATCCCGCTCTGGATCAATTGGAAGAAATCGCGGATTACATCGCTTTGGATAAGCCGGAAGCTGCCGCCGGGCTTGTTAAGAAAATATTTTCAACCGTGGATCGGCTTGGGCAGTTTCCGGATTCGGGCCATGTTCCACCCGAGATTCCCAACTCGATTTATCGTGAAGTCTTTGTCGGGCCATGCCGAATATTTTACCGTCAAGAAAACGGTGTGGTTTTAATTGTTCACGTCATGAGAGAAGAAATGCAGTTACGCAAATTTCTTCTGGACGCGGAGATGAACGGCTGACCGTTTTATCTTCCTGAAATTCCAT
>JBFWLN010000062.1:0-9569 GCA_050252135.1 Desulfobulbus sp. | reverse complement strand
GAGAGCCCCCGGCTCAAGGAGTACGTCGGCCTGCTCTACGATCAGGCTCTGCTCCTCGAAGGGGAGGCGCCGCGCAACCCGGTCGCCTTCGCCAAAGCCCTGTCGAAACTCATGGCCGAAGGCGCGGGCGAAAACTGAGGATCGGCTTGAATCAAGGATGAAAAGCGGCGGAGCCGGGACAATGACCCGGCTCCGCCGTTTTTGGCTGATCGCTGACCAGACAGGCGGCCTGTTAATGACGCCTAAATGGAGTTGCGGTGATCGCCTAAATGACCCTTCCACCCCCGTTTTGTCGCGTGGAGCCGGAAGGATTGAGTGAACTATAGTTTTCGCAATCTCGTATATACCTTATTCAACATCCACTCTTTGACAAGTCCACCAAAAGCTTTGTCCTCGACGATCTTTTCAAATATTTCCTGATTCTGATCCATTCGCTCGATCAGCTTGCTCAGAAACTGATCTTCAAAGGCATATTTGAAGGTGTCGATCTTATTGGCCTGTGCCTGGCTTTTTAGAGTTTCATCCTGCACCAGCTCAGCCTCGATCTGATCGAAGAATAGCTTGTCGGCCTGCTCGAAGTCGGTGCCGAACCGTTCGTTCAAAATGTTGATGATTTCGGATAAGGCCGCCTTTTCTTCCTTCTCGCGTTTTATCCCGGCTTCCGAAAGACCGTCCAGTTCACCAACTTCGTCTTTTTGAAGTTCGATACTGCCGTCCGCGATTGTTTGGAGGCGGTAATACTCGAGGGCAACTTCATCATCAAATCGCAAGGTTTCAGACAAGTCCTTCTTCGGCAGTTTGGTTTGCAGCAGCTTTGCATAGGCGTAGAGTTTCTCGAACTCCGGCTCGGTGAACGGCATGATCTGGGCAAGAAAAGAGTACAGATTGGTCCAGGTGCGGAGGCATTTTTTGAATTCGGCTTTCTCATCCTCTTTCGCGATGGCCTTGAACCGGTCAACCGCAGGGTCGATGAACGCATACAACGAGGATTGATCCCTGGCCGTCAACCGGCGACTGTCTCTGAAATAAACCCTGGCAAAGGCGTCTATTTCCGATTGCCAGTAAATCCGCTGTTCGTCCAATTTGCTTTTGAGATCGTAAAGATGGTTCGGGTCCGGTTCGGACGCAACCGTTGTTATTTCGTAATAGGGCTGGAATGAGGAAAGGATCGTTTCCCGGTCGTTGACAAAGTCCAGAACAAAGGTGTCGTCCTTACCGGGACAGGTACGGTTCAGGCGGGAGAGGGTCTGTACCGCTTTCACGCCGGACAACTTTTTATCCACATACATGGTATGCAGCAGGGGTTGGTCGAAGCCGGTCTGATATTTTTCCGCGACGATCAGGATCTTGTATTCATCCTTGGCGAAAATTTCCGGGAGCTCTTTTTCGCCATATCCAGTTAGGGATGGCTCGGCCACACCACCGGGAAAATCATCGTCCACTACTCTTCCCGAAAAAGCTACCAGCACCTTTATGTCGGTGTGTCCACGCGCTTTGATATAGCGGTTGAACTCATCATAATATCTCTTTGCATGGAGCCGGGAGCCGGTCACCAGCATGGCCTTGGCCCGGCCCCCAATCTTCCTGGCGACAACCTGTCTGAAATGTTCAACAATGATCTCGGTCTTCTGGGCAAGGTTATGCGGATGGAGCGACACATATTTGCCGATGGCCTGCGCTGTTTTTCTCTTGTTGAGGAGCGGGTCATCCTCAATTGCCTTGGTCAGTTTGAAGTAAAGTTCGTAGGTCGTGTAGTTCTGCAGAACATCAAGAATAAAGCCTTCCTCGATCGCCTGGCGCATGGAGTAGAGGTGGAACGGCTGAGGCTTGCCCTCTTCGTCCGGAGTGCCAAAAACAGCAAGAGTCTTGTATTTAGGCGTCGCGGTAAAGGCAAAGAACGAGATGTTTCCCTGCCTCCCCCTTGCGGTGCAAGATTTCTCGACTTCGGCGGTGATGGAATCTTCTTCGTCAAACTCGTCCAGATCCTCCGCCAGCGCGGTATCAAGGGACTTGGACGAAAGAACTTCCTTCATCTTCTTGCTGGCCTCGCCCCCCTGTGAGCTATGGGCCTCATCGATAATGACGGCATACCTCCGCTCTGGCAAATCCTCTATTTTCTCGATCACGAACGGAAATTTCTGCAAGGTGGTAATGATGATATGTGCACTGTAGCTGATGGCAGCGGCAAGCTGGGAGCTGTCCTTGTCGATCTTCCGCACCACGCCGGTCTTGTGCTCGAACTGGTAGATCGTGTCCTGGAGCTGGTTATCGAGGACTTTCCGGTCAGTTACCACAATGACGCTATCGAAAACCCGCTCATCCCTCTCGTTGTGCAGACTGGAAAGCCGGTAGGCCAGCCAGGCGATTGAATTACTCTTGCCAGAGCCGGCGGAGTGCTGAATCAGGTAGTTTTTGCCGGCACCGCAGACCCTGGCGTCATCGGTCAGACGGCGAACGGAATTAAGTTGATGGTAGCGGGGGAAGATCATTTTCTCACTTTTCTTCACCACCCCGTCAAATTCGTATTCCTCGGTCTGCAGATGGATAAAGCGCTGGATGATGTCGAGCCAGCTATTCCTGGCCAGCACCTCTTCCCACAGGTAGGCGGTCTTGTAGCCGTCCGGATTGAGCGGGTTTCCCTTGCCGTTATGGCATCCCTTGTTGAACGGTAGCCAGTAGGTCCGGTTTCCGTCCAGTCGGGTGGTCATATGGGCCTCGTCCGGATCAACGGCGAAGTGGACCAACGCTCTCTTCTTGAAGGCAAACAGCAGTTCCCGGTTGTCCCGGTCCTGGACATACTGCCGCTGGGCATTTGAGGAGGTCTGGCCGGTGAAATGGTTCTTCAGTTCCAGCGTGACAACCGGCAGCCCGTTGAGCGACAGCACCAGATCGACCGAATTTCGGTTCTTGTCGCTGTAGTAGAGCTGGCGGATCACCTTCAGGCGGTTCTGGGCATACAAGGCCAGTGTGTCCGGGTTCAGGCCGGACTCCGGCTTGAAAAAGGCCATCTGGAAACGGATGCCGTAATCCACAAACCCGTTCCGCAGCACGTCTAGTGTGCCGCGTAGGTCCAGTTCCTTGTAAAGCCGCTGAATGATCCGGTGGGGGCAATCGGCGCCATGCACGGCCTCCAGCTTGGTCCATTTCTCCGCCTGGGTGGACCGGATGAAGTCGATCACCTCAGTCTTGAACATCCCCAGCTCAACGCTGTAGTCGTCGGCGCTTCCCTGAGCATACCCCCCCTGCTCAACCAGGCTTTCGACGATGGCGGTTTCAAAGGTTTTTTCCGTGCGGATGTCGGGCATGCGCGTGGGTTCCTTGTCGTTGAAGCGCATTATGCAAATGTCTAAAAATGTCTAAAAAAATGTCTAGCTAGTTAGGCTTAGACATTTTCCAGGCCTTGCCATCTGGGCGGATAATTCCTTTATTTTTAAGCTGTTGCAGAATGTTTTTGATTTTGTTTTTCTTCTGCTCCTCGTCTAAAACATCGGGAAGTTTGTCTAACAGAACCCGTTCAAAATCGGCTTTTTTCCCTTCCTCAAATTCGTTCAGGTAATCGACAATTACCTTTCGGCAATAATCGTCATCAATGCCGCGCTGCCTGATGTAGACGCTGCGGTCGCCCGTCGCCTTGGCCACGGTCGCGGAGATGTGAAAATTGGGTTTTCTCCCCTCTATCAGGCCCTTTCCCTTCAACAGCTTGATTTCATCAGGGGCCAAGGGATGGCTCTTTGCCACTTTGTCGAGGAGAATGATCTCTTCCAGGCGCAGATCCGGCAGGGTTGCCAGCTTTCGCGCATAGCTCATGTCGAGCACTTTTCCGACGATGGTGACTTTCACCTGATCCGGCTTGAGATCGTATTCCGGGAGGGGGAAATACTTCTTTCGCTGCAACAGGAACATCCTTTTGATACCGCTGCCAATGGTATCGATCATGTTGAGATTCACCATCGCATCGGCAAGGAATTTGTTTCGATAGTAGGGAGAGGGGGCGTCCGAGAAAAGAACTTCGTTGATGCTGTGCGGAATGAAGGCGCCGGGATTAGTGAAGGTTAGATAGCCATCTTCTCGTTCGACGACGGTGGTCTTGCCGCCGAGCGAGTAATCTTGGTGGGCGATGCAGTTGTTTAAAGCCTCGCGGATGATGTACGGCTCGTATTGATCCACTTCATCCGGGAAAAGGGTCCCGTCGGGAAGATAACGATACTTCAGGTTGCGGATTTTCCCGTACACGGCTTCCGTAGAGAGAATCAGCGGACAACTGAAATGCTGGTAGTCCTTTTCAATGTTGTCCCGATCCTTCAACACCCATGAAATTTTGCATGTCGCCGGACTGATGAAGTGCTCTGACTCTTCCTTGCCCAAAAGGATTATGGCAGCGCGGGTTATCTTGCCTTTGATGCAGACCTTTGCCTTGTTCAAAAAGGTCTGCTCATCCCAACCGTCTATCTCATTGACTAATTTTGGGTTCTTGGTCTTGAATGCCGAGCGGGCTTTAAGGATGGCATCTGGTGACAGGTCGTCCAGTTTTGCATCGTGACAGATGCCGACGCTCCAATCCTTTTGCACGCTGTGGCTGCGGATGCGCTCGATCTCTTCCAGGTTGAGGGGCGAGAGGGATTCGCCGTCGCGGCCGTAGTAATGCCCTTCCCAGGCAATCGGAATCCCCTTGGGTGCGGCCGGAATCTGGAACATGAGCACCCGACCTTCGAAAAGTTTTAACTCGTGGATCGCCACGAAGGTAATGCGGTTCGTCGTCTTGTCGGCAATTTCCTTTTTCAGGGATTCAAGGGCTTTGCCGTCTGCCCTGTAGTTGCTGCCGACAATTCGGCGGGTCTTGTCATGTACGCCAAAGACAAGCCAGGCATTCTTGATTTCTTTCAGATTGGCTTCGTTGGCAAGGGCGCTGAAATATTTGCCAATTTTTTCGAAGGAGTAATCGTTCCTGGCTTCCTTGAACTCGACGACCTCATTTTCGGACGTCATGCTTCTGAGTTCATGAAGCTTGTTGATGTGAGAGGAGGTTTTCATTCGCCAACCTCACCATTTGTTTTCAGCTCCCGCAGATACCTGGCGTAAGCGATTTCTTTCAGGATCGTTTTGACCTTC
This sequence comes from Desulfobulbus sp., assembly GCA_050252135.1. Lineage (GTDB taxonomy): Bacteria > Desulfobacterota > Desulfobulbia > Desulfobulbales > Desulfobulbaceae > Desulfobulbus. The sequence goes on along the minus strand of JBFWLN010000062.1, from coordinate 4,460 downwards.
TGTTTGTCACGGTTGGAAAGCTCTCCCCTGATTTCTCCTTCCGGATAGCATTCCAGCATAAACTCCGTGTCGTGCTTGAAGGTCTCTTCGGTGATTCCTGCCAGTCTTTCGGGCAGTTCCAGGTCGGTGATTTCGAAGGTATCCGGGCTGAAATAGCGCACCGCCGGCTTGCTGTATTCGTTGTGTTCCCGCCCCTGAAAACAGGGATTTCCCTTGATGGAAGGCCAGTAGATGCCGAAGAACTCAGACTTCCCGGATTTATACACCTTGGCGATTTGCAAGCTGCCGCCTACTTCCCGCACAGCAGGATCAAGGGCGATGTCCCGCAGCACCCGAAGCGGCTCCATGTCGAGCTTCAAATCTACAAGATCTTCTGCCATCAAAATTTCTTTGAATTTCTGTTTGGCTACCGTTTCAACATCAATTGCCGCGCCCCCCATGAAGGTATAGAAGCGGGTCTTGCTGGTGTCGTTGGTAAGCTCATCAAAGAGAAAACCTTCCGCATCCTGTGAATAGTAGAGCTTCCAGATGCGAAAGCAGTTCGTCTGCCAGCACCAGCCGCCGAACAGGAATCGGGCGCTGCCGCGCAGGTCGTGAATGTTTTCGCTCTGGATTTCGGATACGACAGTCTTGATGAGGCTGGTGAAGAGTTCGGAAACGTGGTTGAGAATCTCGGAAATACTGGTTTCGGGGTTTTCCAGCCGTTTGTTGAACTGCAACGAGGAAACGAGATTGAGAATCAGAGGGTAGGCGCGTGAAGTTTGCCCGGCAAAGCAGAGCAGGCAATCCTTGCGGGGGAGCTCAAAGAGCTTGATACCGTGGTCCCATTTCTCGCCGCCGGTCAGGGTGCTGTCGGTAGCGAAGACAAGCTCATCCGTATTGTTGATCTGCCGTACCCAGGCTGTGCAAAGCGTCATGCCGCCACCTCGTCACGAACGTCGATTTTTCCGGTGACCACTTCTGAAATCAGGGTTGCCCGGTATTCCTTGAACAGCTCGATTTGTCTTTTGAATTTGTCGATGATGGCATCCAGCCGGGAGCATTCGGCTTCGATGTGGGCGACGATGGCAGTTTGCTCAGATTGAGGCGGAACAGGAATCTGCAATATTTTGATGTTTTCGACAGAAAGCCCTGGCTGTGCGGCAGAAACAGAATATTGATTCAAGTTCATGGCTTTCAGAAGTCCACCGAACCATTTCACTTCATAGTTGCCAATCATAGTGCAAACAATGGCATGTTCAGACGCCCAGAATTTTCCTGACGCATAATTTATATTTCCGCATAGTGCACCTTGTCGGCCTATCAACACATAAACACCTTCATGGGTAAAAGAATCAAAGTACCCTCTTAAACCGTTACCGCCATATACCGGGTAATCGCCAGATTCTTTTATTTTGTCAGAGGTTATCCCTTCTCCGCTTTTCATACTTGCCACATACTTCAGCCGCTTCACCTCCCAATGCTCGGGAATATCCCCAAGCCAGTCAACGCCGGAAGGTTTGGTTTTTAGCTTTAAATCGAGCCCCTTGGTCACGGCACGGTTGATGATGGCCGCTTTCTCTTCTTCATACAGTGCGATCAGCTTTTCCTTGTTGGCGATAAGCTGGTCGATCTCGGCAGTTTTGCGGTCGAGGAACGAGGCGATGGCGGTTTGTTCGGAATTATCTGCTAATGGTAACAAGAAGTTCTTCAGGAGCTCAAAATTAAGACCCTCTCTACCGCTTCCCGTTTGGTCAACATCGATTTGCTTCTGACCAATGTCGGACCGCAGCAGATAATACAAATACTTTGTTCCTATTTCGGAAGTAGGACGTATGATGCACACATGCTGATTAACATTTGCGTCTTCTAAAGAAACATCAGAAAAATAGCAACGTCCGATTGATGCTCCTGTAATATTCAAGAGAACATCACCAGCCATGACCTTGCTATTTTGCATTTCGTCGTGGATTTCTTGCGAAATGTAAGCAACATCGTCCAATTTAAGGGCATCGAAATGAATGTTTTGGCTTCTCAGTAGTGGGATGCCATCAAGTTGATAAACATTTGCTCCGCCTTTGGGTGTCACGCCGCTGCCGACCTTCGAAACTACAAACTTCAACCTCTTTACTTCCCACCCCTCCGGAATCTCCCCGATCCATTCCACCCCGGAATCCTTGTATTTTTCGTAACGTGGCAAGCTCATAGCTCACCTTCCTCGGTCAGATTCTGGAATTGAATTTGTGTCATCAGTGGTGACTCTATTAGAGGCTGGCAATATCGCTTCACAGCAGCACCATCTTCTCAAGCTCCAGCGTCTCTTGCTCCAGCGTCAGAATATCGGCCTTGATTTCAGCCAGCGAACGCAGCGGCTTGAACTCGTAGAAATACTTGGTGAAGTTGATCTCGTAGCCGGTTCTGGTTTTGCTCTCGTCAATCCAGGCATCGGGGACATGGGGCTTCACTTCCCGCTCGAAATATTCCGTGATGGTCTGCCGCACCAGCTTGCCGTTTTCACCTTTACGCAGGAAGGGGATGTTCTCATAATCCCGTAGGCTTGAATCGGCCTTGGGCTCGCCGTTGCGCCCCTTCACGATCTTTCCCTTGGCGTCCCGCTCCGGGCGCTCCACCGTCACCCGCCAGTAGCCGAAGAAGTCGTTGGGATAAATCCGGCTGAACTCGTTTTCCTCAAGGTCGCAGTAGATGTTGGTGATGAAACCGATCCCACGGCCGTTACCGTTTTCCGGAATCTCCTTCCGCTTGTTCCCCAGGCTGCGCGGCATCTTCTGCCAGAAACGATTTTCCGTGATGGCCGGATTCTCCGCATCCTTTGTACCGGTGGCATTGACCAGCTGGATCTTCCCTTTGCGCTCCTTCTCCTTGTGGTTGGTCAGAATCCAGATATAGGTGGAGATGCCGGTGTTGTAAAAGAGTTGGTCCGGTAGGGCGATGATCGCCTCCAGCCAGTCGTTTTCGATGATCCATTTGCGGATTTCACTCTCGCCGCCTCCCGCCTGGCCGGTAAAGAGGGGCGAACCGTTAAAGACGATGCCGATGCGGCTGCCGTCGGGCTTCATCTTGGCAAGCATGTGCTGCAGAAAGAGAAGCGAGCCGTCGTTGATGCGGGGAAGTCCGGCGCCAAACCGCCCAGCAAACCCCTTTTTCTCCGCCTCGGCCTTGATGATCTTTTCCGCCTTCTTCCAGTCCACCCCAAAGGGTGGGTTGGAGAGCATGTAGTCGAACCGTTCCCCCTCCAAACCGTCGACGGTGAAGGTGTTGCCGATTTTGATATTGGCGGGGTTTTGCCCCTTGATCAGCATGTCCGACTTGCAGATGGCGTAGGATTCGGGATTGATCTCCTGCCCGAACACCTCCAGCTTGGCCTTGGGGTTGAGTTTCGCCAGATACTCTTCCGCCACGGAGAGCATCCCGCCCGTGCCGCATGCCGGGTCGTAGAGGGTCTTGACGATCCCCTCCTTGGTCAGAATCTCGTTATCGCTCTTAAACAGCAGATTCACCATCAGCTTGATGACCTCGCGGGGGGTGAAATGCTCCCCGGCGGTTTCGTTGGAAGTCTCCGCGAATCTCCGGATCAGCTCCTCGAAGACATAACCCATCTCCATGGTGGTAATTTTGGTCAGGTCGATCTTCTCAAATTCTTCGATCACCTTGAACAGCAGATCGGTATGGGGATCATCCATGCGGGAGATATGGTCATCGAAGCTGAAATACTCCACGATCTCGCGGGCGCCGGCGGAAAAACCGTTGATGTAATTGCGCAGATTGGCGGCCACATTCGCCGGGTCGGCTTTGATCTTGGCAAAATCGAATTTGCTGCGGTTGTGGAAGTTGAGTTTGGCTACCTTGTTCAGGGTCAGATCTTTTGCGCTGTCGGAGAGTTTTTCCACTTTCGGCAGGTAGTCCAGCACCGCCTGCTTGGTGGGGGTGAGGACGCAGTCCAGACGCCTGAGAACGGTCATTGGTAGAATAATCTTGCCGTAATCGGACTGCTTATAGTCACCGCGCAACAAATCCGCGACACTCCAGATTTTGTTGGCCATGGTTTTGAAATCGATCATTTAGTCATCCCGTATATTTTATGCAATTTCTCATGTGGCGAAAGAGGCGTAGTCTGTACATGGTCCCCAATCAGTCTGATTTGTTGCGGTAGCCGAGCCCATTTTTCCAAACAAGCCCTCATTCTGCCAGAGGCAGGTAATAATTCGGTGTTCGACTCCCACCGGGAACCTTGAACACTAGAGTCGGCCGGGGATCATAGCGGAGATTACTCCATTCCCGTATAACTCAAAAAAACAGGCACAACATTAACCCAAGCCGAGATCGAGAACAAGAAAAGACGTTCCAGTCGGCGATCAAGGGCGATCTTGACCTGGGGGACGGCAAGAAAGAAGAAAAGCAGAAAGAATTCGGCGATCTGCTCGAACTGATGAAGGAAGAGTTGAAGGATGTGGTCGCCGCCG
>JBFWLN010000061.1:0-10993 GCA_050252135.1 Desulfobulbus sp. | reverse complement strand
CTGTTTATGTACACGACTCCTCACTGGTATTGGCGGGTAGTCCGCTCGCTCGAAAAAAACATTCAAACGAAAACATATATCAGCGATTATGATCATCAATCCATCACTGTTAACCACAATATTAAACATTTGTGACCAAAACGGGTTTGGTTGTGGTGAAGAGAACCCGTTTGGCCTTAAAATGCAATTTTTGACAGATAATGAACGAGTCTATTCTCAGGTGAAAGTCCCTTCTGCAATGGCAGGATGGGATCAAGCCGTTCACGGCGGAATCATCTCGACGATCATGGATGAAATCATGGGGCGAGCGGTTATTTATCTCCTTCAAAAAATTGCTGTAACAAAATCGATTACGGTTGACTTCATCAAGCCCCTGTGTGTGGGGAGAGAACTAACCGCGGTGAGTTCCATTCAGGGGATCCAATCTGAGAGAGAGGTGTTGGTGACGGGTGAGATTTATTCTGACGAAGATACCCTATGTGCCAAAGCTAACGGTAAATTTGCTACCATGTCACCTGAATCCGCTGTGCGGCTGGGGGTGATGAGTTCCGAATATATGGAAGGGTTCATGTCTCTTCGAAACCAAAATGGATAAATTCAATCGAATAGCCAACCTGAAAACGGCCTTCCCGTTTTTTGAGAGGGATTTATGCGTTGTGCCGGTAATCGGGTCGGAATGTCTTTCAAATTTACGGTGACTTTCATTTCTTTGAATTAAGGTCTTTTCTGAAGATCATGACTTATTGGAAACAGTGTGAGTGCGGACCAGTAAATCGTGGTCTGCTACAGATAACGGATTAGAAGATATATATATAGGCCTCGTCCTCAGAATCTGTGGGCACTTCCTTGATAAAAAAAGCCCTGTTACCGGATCCCCACCGGAGGTGACGGGGTGGCCACCTGCCGCCCCGTCACCCTTACCACTTTCAGGATGAGCGTGGAGTCTCGATTCTGTGGACGAGTCAACAAGGATTGGAAAGATGTTGATTCTCGGATAGCTGTGAATGGTTTGTGGATAGACCTTAAATCGGAGAAAAAGTGGCCTGCCGCCGGATTACTGCATCATACAAAAAACGTCAGGAAAATTTTTCCGGTAAGCGGAGCGTAATCCTATAGCAAGAACAGATATGGATTTTTCAAATACTTAACGGAGCAGTGAAAATGAATATTGAGGTATGTAAAATAACTTCCGGATTGGCGGAGGATTATGTACATTTTTTTGATATAACACCACATGCCACCAAAAAAGATGAACATAAGTGCTATTGTGTCTGGTGGTGCAGTGAGGACTACGAGGGAAAAGAATTGGAATTTTCTCCCAAGAAGAGAAGGGACTATGCCATTCAATGTATAAAAAATGATATTATACAAGGCTATCTTGCTTATTGCGATAATAAAGTTGTGGGCTGGTGCAATGCCAATACGAAAATGGCTTGCCTGAAATGCTACGGTTGGCGGAGGTTTATGAAAGCCGTATCTACCGAGGAATCCACTCCGGACGTCAAGGTGAAATCCATATTTTGTTTTGCGATTGCACCGGAAATGCAAAGAAAAGGCATCGCCGCTTCCTTGTTGAATCGTGTTTTCCTAGATGCGGCTAAAGATGAGTTTGATTTTGTGGAAGCGTACCCGAATAAGAAATTCATCAATGAAGCTGAAGACTTTATGGGTCCATCTACACTATATGAAAAGAATGGTTTTATTGTTTATTCTGAAACAAAGGAAAAGCTCGTTATGAGAAAGCAGCTAAAGTGAAATAATATTGTGTATATGCTAAATTGCTTTTTATGAACAAATTCAAAAAATGATAGTAAGATTTTACCCGACGATTTTCGGTTATCCCCCTTTATCATGGTGCTAAAGGTATATGAATATACCAACACTATGTATATTTTCTGGACTTCACGGATCAGGAAAATCAACTTTAGCGAAAGAATTGGCCAAGATAACGGGATCTGTTTATTTGAGAATTGATACGGTTGAACAGGCTATACGCGATTTATGTAATTTTAAAGTTGAGGGTGAAGGATATCGGCTGTCATATAGGATAGCCTCTGACAATTTGAATATTGGCAATAACGTGATTGCCGATTCGTGCAATCCTGTCGAGTTCACTCGTAGCGAATGGAACGAAGTTGCAAATAATGCCAGTGCTGAATATATAAATATCGAGATTATATGCTCTGATAAACACGAGCATAGGTGGCGTGTCGAAGCACGAGTTACGGAAGTGATTGGCCTTGATATGCCTACTTGGCAAGAAGTGGAAAATCGAGAATATCACCCATGGAGATCAAATCGTATAATTATTGATACTGCGAAAAAATCTGTAGAAGAATCCGTTCATGAATTACTTCGTTCAATCCATGAACATAAAAACGATTCACAAACCAATGCACGCCGAGTCCGCTAACTTGCGCAATTTTTTTGGCGCTGATTGAAGCAGATTGCCTGATGATTGTTGTGCTATCAATGGAGTTTATTGAAAAATGAATATTTCTTTCGCATTATTAAATGAGAGCGACGTCTGTGGGCTTGTTGGGCCGATGAAGAGAGCCTTTGATGATGATGCCCAACGTTTTGCAGGAAAGGAAAAGGGTGGCCCTTCAGGGTATGATGACGGCTCGTTTCTTATAAATTGGGGAATTAATAATAACGAATCTACGTCATATAAAATAATTGTAGATGATAATAGCGTAGGGGCATTTATCATATGGTGGGACGCGAATGGCGAAAGTATTTTTGGCAGTATATTCGTCGATCCAATTTTTCAAAATAAGGGAATAGGAAAGAAGGCTTGGGATTTTATTGAAGCAAATTTCCCCACAAAAAGTTGGAAGATTGAGACACCAATATGGGCAATCAGGAATCATCATTTTTATGAAAAATCGTGTGGTTTTAAAAACAATGGAGTTGTTGGTGATCAAATCGTCTATAAAAAGAAGTACGAATAGCTAATCATGCCCTACACGCGGAGGGCATTTGGCTGCGCTTCATTGCCATCCACCGTGATTGACACTCATAGGAGTACCTAAGGGAATGTTCTTCCGGAATCTCGACAACGAAATAAAGCTCAGCTTTTCCATACCTCAGTATGCCGAGGAATTGTTTATGCTGATCGACAAGAACAGAGATTTCCTGAAACAATGGCTGCCATGGCTTGATGCCGTTACCAAGTCCTCGGACACCAAAGATTTTATCGAGGCGCAACTTTTGCGTTTTCAACAGGGTGAGGCGTTACATGTGACGATCTTCTATCAAGACAAAATCGCTGGAGTTTTGGGCTATAACCGGATCGATAAGGTTAACGGCATTGGCTATGTTGGCTACTGGCTGGCCCAAGAATACAACGGCAAAGGCATTGTGACGGAGAGTGTTAAGGACTTGGTGCACTTGGGTTTCGAATGCTATTCGCTCAACCGCATTGATATTCGCTGTGCAGTAGATAACCACAAAAGCCGTGCTATCCCTGAACGTTTGGGTTTTCAGCAAGAGGGTGTCATTAGGCAGGCCGAGAAGGTCTATGGCAAACATCTAGATCACATTGTCTACGGCTTGCTGAAACAAGACAGCAGGTGCGGTGCTGACTTCGGCGCCACCGCGAGTAACAGTCAGGATGTCAATCAGCTTTGAAAAATGATAAATGGTTTTTGGTCATTTTTCTAAATTGCATGATAATCAAAAAACGGATAATAACTTATCTTTAGTATGATAGCGTGCTGCACGCTAACCTAACATAAAAAGGGGTAAAGTATGAAAAGCATCAAATCAGCAAAAAATCTATTTTTTATTATTGCTATATTAGCGGGCACTATTCCATCTGTAGCAAACGCAAATTTGCTTGTTAATGGAGACTTCGAAAATGAACCTAACTGGGGTAAAGGTATCCTTGGTGATAATGGTTTCACCGCGCTGACCGGAACTCAACTTCCAGGGTGGACGATCATGGCGGGCTATGCAGTGACCATTCACAATACTAAAATATATCCAACTATTTCCGGTGAATACAGTGTTAACACGGACGGTGAAGGATATGGTGGGCATAATGCCAGTTTGTATCAAGATTTCTCTACCACCAATGGGCAGCAGTATAGCTTGACATTTGATTGGAAGACTTGGTCCTCGAACACGACCCCTATGTTGGATATTATTGTAATTGATACAGTGACATCCAATGTCCTTTATGACGGTAATTTTGTTTGGAGTTTGGGCTTGTATAATGAAGAGGCGTTTTTTACTGGTACAGGCAATCCATTTCGACTTCAGATTCAAGAGCGTCCCGAGTCCCGGTTTAATGATAATTCCTACATTGTGGACAATTTCGTAGTAACTCCAGTTCCTGTGCCACCCACCATGTTCCTTTTGGGGATAGGGTTAGCCGGAATAATAAGAGCACGCAAAAAATAGAGAAATAGTGAGCATTAATAAGGCTGTGATCATTGTGGTTCTTGCCAGAGGACACAGACCAGGGGAAAATTTTGTAGATGTACAGTACAACCTGTGCGGAATCGAGGACTGAAAATGAAAAAGCACTTAACCAAAAAAATGGCTAAGTGCTTGATATAAATGGTGGGCCGTTAGGGATTCGAACCCCAGACCAATTGATTAAGAGTCAACTGCTCTACCAGCTGAGCTAACGGCCCAAAAGACATGGTCTCTTGTGGATGCGGCTTCTCGTGATCCGCATTGCGAGCGCATCTAATAGCATACCCGCCGGCATGCGTCAAGAGGAAGCAGCGGGAAAAGTTGCCCGGCTTCACATCGGCCTTTCTTTTCCATTGACCATTTGCCGGGACAGGGCAGGGGGGGAGGGAAATATCCCTTGACTTTGCCGGTTGTTACCCTACTTTCAGGCTATTCGTTTTTCAGTCACTGAAATTGGTCTCGTCAATACTCGAAAACGAATGTCACACATCATAAAAACAACGTATAAATAAAGAAGCACCAAACTCGTTTTCGCTGCTTGTTGCGGGAACGACAATGAAGGAGATGTTCATCTTATATGGAAAATGTGGATCCGTCGCCGGCCGCCCCGGCGCCTTCGGACGAAGAACCCCCTGGTAAGTCGTTTTTTGAAAAAATTAAATCCGTCCTCGGCTTTCGCGGTGTCCCTGACACCACCGAAGAGTTGGAACACGAAATTCAGGAATTGCTGGAAGAGGGCGAAGAGCAGGGCCTGATCTCCGTTCATGAAGAACGGTTAATCAACTCCATTTTTGACTTCCGGGAGACCATTGCTTCCGAAGTCATGACCCCGTCGGCGGAAATGGTCTGCGCCGACATCACCACCTCGATACCGGAGCTGATCCGGTTGATCAACGAAGAGGGATACACCCGTATCCCCATCTACAAGGACAATCCCGATCAAATCATCGGCATTCTTCATGCCAAGGATCTCCTGCGTATCTGTGCCCGCGACCAGAGCGCCGATTTCAACCTCCAGGAGTTTCTCAACCCGGTTACCTTCATTCCCGAGTCCAAGCCGATAACCGATTTGCTGCGCGAGTTTCAGCACAAAAAGATGCATATGGTGATCGTTGTCGACGAGTTCGGCGGCGTGCGCGGCCTGGTCACCCTTGAGGATGTCATCGAGGAGATCGTCGGCGAAATCGATGACGAGCATGACGACGAGGACAGCGAACTGCGCGTAGTGGATGAACGAACCGTGATCGTGGATGCCAAGATCGATATCGAAGAGGTCGAGGCCCATTTCCGGGTCAGTCTCCCCGAGGGGCCTTTCGAATCCGTGGGCGGTTTCATTATCCATCGTCTGGGCAAGGTGCCGCCTCCGGGGACCCTGGTCCAGGAAAACGGCCTCTCGTTCAAGGTGCTCGGGGCCGATCCACGCCGGATCAAGAGCGTGCGCATTGTCCGCAATGATGAAACTCAACCGCAACCCTGATTCCCCCGCCACCCTGTGTTTTGCCGGCCTCGCCTCCGCCGCCCTGCTTGCCTTGGCGATGCCGGGACGGATCGGCTGCTGGCCGCTTTTGTTCATCGGACTGGTGCCGCTTTTGCTGATTGCCCTCTACGCCCGGCCGGGAAGGAGCGCATTGTCCGGTTTTGTCTTCGGGATGGTCTATCATCTGGCCCTGATGTACTGGATCCTGATCGTGCTCGGGCGTTACGGCGGATTGCCCCTCTGGCTTTCGGTTCCGGCCCTGTTGCTGCTTTCGGCCTACATGGCCGTCTATCCGGCCCTGTTTTGTTTTCTGTTGAGCCGGGTGGCCGGCCGTTCCTGGCATCGTGAGCGTTCGATCGCGCCGTTGGTCTGGGGGGCACCGGTGCTCTGGGCCGGTTTGGAGTATGTCAGGGGCATCCTGTTCAGCGGCTTTCCCTGGATGGATCTGGCGTATGGGCTTTTCGGCCAGCCCAAGCTGATCCAGGCGGCTGATCTCGGTGGCCATCATCTGATTTCCTTCACCCTGGTTTTGTGCAACGGTCTGATCGTGGCCCTGATCGACCGGCAGCGGCGGTCGGTGCGTTGGGATGTTCATTTTGAACGGCGTCTGCTGATAGCTGCCGTGGGCTTTCTCGTCTTCATCGGCGGGTATTCCCTGGTCCGCTACCAGGTGGCGGGTTCGATGGCCGCCCGTTCGATGCAGGCCCGGGTGGCGGTGGTGCAGGGCAATGTCGATCAGGCGCTGAAATGGTCGCCCGAGGTCAAGTCGGCCACCGTGGACACCTACATCAGGCTTTCGCGCCAGGCCCTCCGGGGGGAGGACATCGAACTGGTGGTCTGGCCGGAAACCGCCTTGCCCTTTTTCCCCCAGCAGGACCCGTTGATGGAGCGGGTCAGCACCTTTGCCTCTGTCCACAATATCTGGCTGCTGACCGGTGCCCCGCTTTACCGGCTGACGCCCGGGGACGGCGGCGAGCGGCAGGTCCGATACTACAACGGTGCGGTTTTGGTTGGCCCCGATGGGCGCCTGCATGGCCGGCATGCCAAGCAGCACTTGGTCCCCTTTGGCGAATATGTGCCGTTGCGGCGGTTCCTGCCCTTCCTCGAGCCGCTGGTGGTCAGTGTGGGTGATTTCAGCCCCGGGCAGGAGAAGGGGCCCCTGGTTCTTGGGCCGATGCGGCTTGGGATGCTGATCTGCTACGAGTCGATCTTCCCGGAGATCGCCCATGAGGCGGTGCTCCGTGGGGCCAACCTCCTGGTCAATATCACCAACGATGCCTGGTACGGCCGTTCCAGTGCGCCCTATCAGTCGTTGGCCATGGCCGTGTTCCGCGCGGTGGAGAACAAGCGCAGCCTGATCCGGGCCGCCAATACCGGCATCAGCGGTTTTGTCGATCCCCTGGGCCATGTGGTGCAAGAGAGCGGCATCTTCAGCGAAGACGCCCTGGTGTCCCAGGTGCCCATGCTGGAGATCACCACGGTCTTCAACCGCCAGGGATTCCGCTTTGGTTCGGTCTGCGCCCTGGGCATGGCCTTGTTGTTTCTGGCGCGTAGCCGGAGGGACGCTTGAACGGCCAGGGCCTGGAGTGCATGGTTTTCCAGTCGCATCCGGCCTTTCTTCCTTGAGACTTGTGGCGAATCTGTTTAATATGGAACCCTTTTTACCGGCAGAGCTGGATGAATGCCGTTTTTTGTTGGTGAACAGCGAGGCGCCTGCGGCGTGCTCGTTTCTTTTTTGTTTTTTTGCACGAGGTGAATCATGGCGGATATTACCGAATCAGCAGAAGCGAGACAGTTGCTTGAGAGTCTCAAGGACAAAATGCTTGTCCTGAAGGAGCATCTTTGACTTAGACGGCAAGCGTGAACAAGTAGAACTGCTGGAACGGCAGACGGTCAGCCCCAACTTCTGGGACGATCAGGCGGAAGCCAAAAAGGTGCAGCGGCAGTTGGGCCAATTGCAGGACCTGATCGGCGTCTGGGACAAGAATTTCGGTGAACTGGAAGATGCCGAAATGCTCCTGGACATGGCCACGGAGGAGAACGACGAGGAAAGCTACCAGGAGGTGGTTTCCGAGCTGGATGATCTCAAGGGCCGCATCGATCTGGTCGAGTTGGAGTGCATGTTCAGCGGTGAGCATGACACCAACAACGCCATCCTGACCATCCATGCCGGTGCCGGCGGCACAGAGGCCCAGGACTGGGTCGGCATTTTGCTGCGGATGTACCTGCGCTGGGCGGAGATCAAGGGCTTCAAGGCCGATATCCTCGACCTGCTGCCGGGCGACGAGGCCGGGACCAAGAGCGTGACCATCCTCATCAAGGGCAAGTATGCCTACGGCTACCTTCGTTCCGAAATCGGCATCCACCGGCTGGTGCGCATCTCGCCCTTTGACGCCAGCGGCCGGCGCCACACCTCCTTTGCCTCGGTGATGGTCATGCCGGAGCTTGACGACGATGTCGAGATCGAAATCAACGACAAGGACATCCGCATCGACACCTTCCGTGCCAGCGGCTCGGGCGGCCAGCACGTCAACAAGACCGACTCCGCCATCCGCATTACCCACTTCCCCACCGGGATCGTGGTCCAGTGCCAGAATGAGCGCAGTCAGCACCGCAACAAGGACATGGCCATGAAGATGCTCATGTCCCGGCTGTTTGAGCGGGAAGAGGAAGAAAAGCGCCGCAGCCATGAGAATCTCCAGGGCGACAAGAAGGACATCGCCTGGGGCAGCCAGATCCGCTCCTACGTGCTGCAGCCGTATCGACTGATCAAGGATCACCGCACCAACACCGAGGAGGGGAATGTGGATGCGGTGCTCGACGGTCGGCTGGATCCGTTTATCAAGGCCTATCTCCTCTGGCAGCCTTGATGGATTGAGGTGGAATGATGGTGGAGACGATCAGGGAGCAACTCGAGGAACTGGAACGACAAACCCTCTCCCCCCATGCTTGTCTCAGCAGCCAGTCCCGGGGGCGTTTCCAGGGCGAGCAGGATCCCTGTTGCCTGCGGACCGTCTTTCAGCGCGACCGTGACCGGATCATCCATTCCAAAACCTTTCGCCGGCTCAAGCACAAGACCCAGGTCTTTCTCGCTCCGGCCGGCGACCACTACCGCACCCGTTTGACCCATGTGCTCGAGGTGTCGCAGATCGCCCGCACCATGGCGGTCTGTCTGCGGCTCAACGAATACCTGACCGAGGCCATCGCCCTGGGGCACGACCTCGGCCACACACCCTTTGGCCATGCGGGCGAGTACAGCCTCAACCTGCTCCATCCCAAGGGGTTCAAGCATTACCAGCAGAGCCTGCGGATTGTCGATTTCCTCGAGAACAACGGCCGCGGGCTCAACCTCACCTGGGAGGTGCGCAACGGTATCCTCAAGCACTCCAAGGGCTACGGCGCGATCCTGCCCGACGAGACCACCGAGTTGGCCGCCACTCTGGAGGGCCAGTTGGTGCGGGTGGCGGATATCATGGCCTATGTCAACCACGACATGGACGATGCCCTGCGTGCGGACATGCTCCGCAACGACGACCTGCCCAAGCATTTGCGGGCGGTGCTCGGGGATCGGGCCTCGCAGCGGATCAACAGCATGGTGGTGGATCTGGTCAAGACCACCCTGGCCCGTGATGACGGCCGGCTGCATCTCAGTGAGCGGATGAACGAAACCATCACCGAGTTGCGGGCCTTTTTATACGACAATGTGTATCGTAACTGCCGGGTGCACAACGAGTTTGAAAAGGCGCAGCGGGTCATCCGCGACCTGTACGGCTATTTTCTGGATCATGAGTTTCCGGAAAAGGGTATCGCCTCCTGCTGCCGCAGGCGCGATCCCGCGCATTCGGTGGAGGAAGAGCAGGCCCGCCACCGCCAGGTCTGCGATTTTATCGCCGGCATGACCGATCGTTACGCCTTGGCCCTCTATTCGCAGATATTCATGCCCAAGCCCTGGAGTATGCTCTAGGACAGGGTTTTTTCTTTTTTTGTTCAACCTGCCCGCCTGTTCGGCGGCATCACCACAACCCCTATGAACGAGACTGATTGCACGCGTCCTGAAAAATACGATTTGCCCAAGGCCTATGAGTTTAACGAGGTCGAGCATCGCTGGTACACCCATTGGCTGGAAGAAAAAACTTTCAGCGCCCGGATGGAAGCGGGCAAGGACTCCTTTTCCATCGTCATCCCGCCGCCCAATGTCACCGGCGTGCTCCACATCGGCCATGCCCTCAACAACACCCTGCAGGACCTCCTGGTGCGCTATCACCGGATGAAGGGCGACAACACCCTCTGGGTGCCGGGGACCGATCATGCCGGCATTGCCACCCAGAACGTGGTGGAACGGCAATTGGCCAGCGAGAACCTGAGCCGTCATGACCTGGGCCGGGAGAAATTCATCGAGCGGGTCTGGGCCTGGAAGGAGGAGAAGGGCGGCACCATCATCAACCAGCTCAAGCGGATGGGCGCGTCCTGCGACTGGGACCGCGAGCGGTTCACCATGGACGAGGGACTGTCCAAGGCGGTCCGCGAGGTCTTTGTCCGCCTGTACAAGGAAGGACTGATCTACAAGGGCGATTACATCGTCAACTGGTGCCCGCGCTGCCATACCGCGCTTGCCGACGACGAGGTCGAGCACGATCCGACCGACGGCAAGCTCTACCATATCCGCTATCCCTTTGCCGACGGCTCGGGTTCCGTGGTGGTGGCCACCACCAGGCCGGAAACCATGCTCGGCGATACCGCGGTGGCGGTCCACCCGGAGGACGAGCGCTACCAGCACCTGGCCAAGATCGGTATCCGCCTGCCGCTCACCGACCGGACCATCCCGGTGGTCTTTGATCATCATGTCCAGCGCGAATTCGGCACCGGTGCGCTCAAGGTCACCCCGGCCCATGACCGCGACGACTACGAGATCGGTCTGCGCCACGACCTGCCGCGCCTCAAGGTGATGGACGATTACGGGGTGATGAACAAGGAAGCCGGCGCCTATGCGGGCATGGACCGGTTCGCCTGCCGCAAGCAGATCGTCAGGGATCTGGAAGAGCAGGGCTTTTTGGAGAAGATCGAGGACTACCAGCACGCGGTGGGCAAGTG
>JBFWLN010000060.1:0-11362 GCA_050252135.1 Desulfobulbus sp. | reverse complement strand
ATATTCGATCTTGTATTTGGTATGGTTTCCTTGACGATATTCCATACTCGCCAGTATAAGCCAGCTGCTAGCAGAATGCTACCCGCCTAAAAGGCGGGGGTTTTAACCTTTTCTTCGGACGAATAAAGGCGAGCACCGAAGCAAATACCGCCACATAGACAATGGTAATCATGGTGGCGGTATTCAGGATAAACCCCTTCCCCATGGAAAGCTCGAGCAAATAAAAAGGCAGGATGCCAACCAGACCGACCAGGCTGATGGCGGTGAGATAGGCCAGGGGATGGAGTTCGCGGGGATATTTTTTTAAATTCGAGGAGTATAGGGCCCAGACCACGGCTGCCGCCAGCACAAGCAGATCTCCACGGTTAAAGGAGACCTGCAACAGCATCGAGATTTCGCCCTTGACCATGATGAGCATCACGCCGAGCAGAGAAAGCAAAACACCGGCACACTGACGGGGCAAGAGCGTCTCCCGGTAGAGCAGCCAAGAAAACAGCGCTATCAGCACCGGGATACATGAATTGACCAGCACAGCATTGATCACGGTGGTGTACTGCATGGCCAGATAGAGCAGGGTATTAAATCCGGTGACGCCGAGTACCCCTTGAATAAGGATAAATCGGGCGTGCCTGCGCAGCAGAAATCGCTGCTGCCACAACGGATTATGGGCCACCACCAGGAGAATTGCCAGAGCAAGAATCCAACGCCAAAACGAGAGGGCCAACGGCGGCATGGCCGCATGCATGCCCCGGCCGAGCACAAAATTACCGGACCAGAACAAGGTGGTTACAACGAGGAGCAGATAGGGCATGGCGAGGGTTCGTTGCTGGCGAGGTCTAGACCGAACTCGGAGTTAAGATCCCCACTCTTACTCCCGGCGAAGGCTGCACCGCCTAGGAGTGGGCTAGCCGGAATGGGTATAAAGATGATGGCATCGTACAAACTTCGATCGACTGCGGCGCACCGTTTTCCCCGGTACTCGGCAGACCAGATGGAACCTTCGCGCCTGGAAAGGCGCTACTTACTGTATATCTTTGTTTTAACTGATCCATCTGCTCACTGGAGTCGAAAGGCTTTGCTTGTTCCTGCTTAATCCGAACCGAATGAAAAACCATCATCACGCGGTTCACCGCAAACCTGGCCACCAATGTTATGGGGCTTGTAGACTTCGATCACTCCAGGCTCCGGCATATAGATATTATTGATCGGGTTTTGCGAATACCAATACCCCACAGGGCTGCCGTCCGGGGCAAGAATACGTCCGGCACGATACTCGCAGCCACCATAATAGTCCTCGGTTCGGTACCACTGCAGCCAACCGGCCAGTCGCTTCGGGCTCATCGCGACCTCGGCCCAAACCCGAGTCCGCAACTGCCAGCGGTTATCAATGGCAATAAAGGAATCCGGGGCAGTGATCGAGCCCAGGTAATAGTAGGTGTGACCGGGGAAAACGGTTCCGTTTTCAATGATTTTCTGGATCGCGTCCTCCTCAAGCCACTGCCCTTTGGGGCTTGAGGGCGTGTTGCCGACGCATCCGGTTATCAGCAGACAGAGCATCAGACTCAACCATAAATGTTTAATTTTCATCGCGACCTCTCTACAACAACCAACGGAAAAACAAGGCTCCCCCGTTGGTTGTTTCCATTACGCTTTTGCATAAGCATGTGCGGTAATCGCTTATGGCGACTTGATTTTGATCAAATTTTTTACCCCAGTAACACCGTGCACTCGGTGGGCAATTCTGGCGGCCTTTTCACTCTGGGCCCGGTTATCCACTGCACCGGTCAAAACGACTTCTCCTTTGAAAGTGGCCACAGAGACCGCCAGTCCGCTCACGTCTTTATCGGCCAGCAGATCCGCCTTGACCTGGGTGGTGATGGCCGCATCATCCACGACCTGGCCGGTGCTTCTACCAGCCGGAGTGGTACAGGAAAGCAACAGGAAGGAAAGTAAGAATACGCCCAGCAGGGAAAGGACTGTCCATTGTCGAGGTGCCATGTTTGTTCCTCCGTTGTCCATTTTACTGTTCACGGCCACCAAACAGAGCAGCAATTGCCACATATTCAGAGGCCATACAATCGCGGGTGTGTTGCAACCAACACTGCCGATTCTCGGCAATTGCAGCAGGAACCAACGAATAGGCTAATATCAAAATATTAATGAAGAATTTTCCCGGACACAAGAAAGAAAAACCATCGCCACACTTTTGCCACAAACACCTTCAAAAACAACCATTCCCAGCAACCGGCCTCTTCGGTTTCGTTGAATACATCCTCTATCCACAGGCCACTATCCAAGGCAAACGCAGATTTGCGGAGTGACTCTTTCCAGCCCCCTATTATTGGGCTCATCACAACAGTGGGAAAAAACAGGCCGGTATATGCACAGCAGTAAAAACCATTCTTTCTGCTCGTGATCTCGTCTTGGGAAAATGGCAATGCCCATGGCCGCTGAACCGGGAATATTCCGGGTTAAGTATTGACCTTCAAGGACTCATCCTCTATCATCGATCGCCACGAATTCCCATTTCAGAACAACTTTTTCAGGAAGGAAAGGAGGAGTTTTTTTATGTTCAAACGCACACTCGTTGTCGGAATGCTTATCGGGGCCCTGTTGTGGATGCCATCATTGGCCGATGCCGCCAAGGCCTACAAAAAAGAATACAAGATGAGTGTGGTCGTTGGCCCCAAACTGCCCTGGGGTGAAGGTGCCACTCAATTTGCCGACCTGGTTCGTGAGCGTACCCAGGGCCGGATTAATATCAAGGTGTACACCTCTTCCTCGCTCATGGCCGGTAAACAGACCAACGAGTTTCTCATCCACCGTCAGGGTGTGGCCGATTTCTGCTTTGCCTCGACCATCAACTGGTCCACCACCATCAAAGAACTCAACCTGTTTAACCTGCCCTTCCTGTTCCCGGATTACAAGGCCCTTGACGCCGTTACCCAGGGAGAAATCGGCCAGGAGATCGGCGCCCTGCTGCAGCAAAAAGGCGTGACCCTGCTTGCCTGGGGTGAGAACGGTTTCCGTGAGCTGACCAACTCCAAGCGTGCGGTGAACAAACCTGAAGATCTGGAAGGCATGAAGATCCGTGTGGTCGGAACCCCGATCTTCATCGACACCATGACCGCCCTTGGTGCCAATCCGGTAAACATGAACTGGGGCGATGCCCAGGTTGCTTTTCAGCAAGGCGTGGTTGACGGTCAGGAAAACCCGGTGGTTGGGATCGAAATTCCGGTCAAAATCTGGCAATTCCATAAATACGCCACCATTTGGCGCTATGTAATCGACCCGTTGATGTTCACCGTCAACAACAAAGTTATGGCCAGCTTTACCCCCGAAGATCAAAAAATTATTTGTGATGCTGCCGTTGAGGCCGGTGCATGGCAACGAGCCCTGGTCCGCAAGGGATTGATTGCCCCGGATCTCAGCGCCATCGATACCCTGCGCCAGAACGGAATGGAGGTTGTGATTCTTGATCAGGAAGCCCGTAAGGTCTTCCGCCAGAAGACCGCGTCGGTCTACAAAAAATGGATTCCCACCGTTGGCGAGGAACTGGTCGAAAAAACCGAAAAAGCCATCAAGGCATCACAAAAATAGGGGATCAAATGGTTGTTCGTTGGATTGCCGGGCACCTGGAAGAGGTGCTCGGCGCCACCTTATTGACGGGGATGGCTTTTCTGGCCCTGGCTAATGTTGTCACCCGCTATATTTTTCATTACCCCCTGGCCTTTACCGAAGAGCTTGAAATCAATGCCCTGGTGTGGCTGACCCTGTTCGGCACCAGCCTGGCCTTTAAGCGCGGCCACCATCTGCGTATGCTCTTCTTTCAGGATAAGCTGCCCAAGAAATTCCGTTTCTGGCTCAACCAGGTTGTTCATCTCGCTGGCGTTGGCCTGTTCACCACCCTGGGTTATCTGGGATACTTGCAGCTTGTTGACGAACGGATTCTTGAGATCACTTCGGAATCGCTCAATCTGCCCCAGTGGATCTATACCAGTTGTATTCCCATTGGCTGCGCCCTGATCGTTTTCCGGATCATCGAGGTGAGCCTGAGCGAACTTCGGGGGAACCGGTAATGGGGCTTGGTTTATTTTTCGGCTTTTTTCTTCTCTTAATCCTCGGTGCCCCGATTGCCCTGGCCATAGGCATCCCCAGTTTCTTCGTCATTTGGGGAGCGGATCTCGGTGTGGCGGTTATTGCGCCCAACTTCTTTGCCGGAATCGCCAAATTCCCCCTGCTGGCCATTCCCCTGTTCATCCTGGCCGGATTTATTCTTGAGCGGTGCGGGATCTCGAAGCGGATCATCCACTTTGCCAATCTGCTCGTCGGTCAGCGTCGGGGCGGTTTGGCTATAGTTGCCATCGGTGTCTGCGTCTTTTTTGGCGGCGTTTCCGGCTCAGGTCCAGCGGATGCTGCGGCCATCGGTGCTATCCTCATTCCTGCTATGTATTCCCAAGGATACAGCCGCAGCTACAGTGCGGCCCTAATCGCAGCGGCCGGTTCCACCGCCATTATTGTACCGCCCTCCATTGCACTCATCATCTACGGAGCCATCACCAACACCTCGGTACCAGCTCTGTTTGCCGCAGGTGCGGTGCCCGGCTTCCTTGCAGGCCTATCGCTTTTGATTCCAGCACTGTGGATTGCGGCGCGCAAGGGCTATGGCGCCAATGTTATAGAGGAAGGGCAACAGAGCTTGCCCCAGGCCTTCCGTGAAGCCTTCTGGGGGTTACTGGCACCGGTCATCATTCTCGGCGGTTTGTACAGCGGTGTTTTTACCCCCACCGAAGCGGCGGTCGTGGCTGTTTTTTACAGTGCCCTCTTGGGACTCGTCATCTATCGGACCCTGACGCTGAAGAAGATGTACGATATCTTGGTGGAGGCCTTTGAGGCCTCAGCAATCGTCATGCTGATTGTGGCCTTTGCCGGACTCTTCTCCTGGGCCGGTGCCACAGTGGGCATTCTCGACACCTTTGCCCACATGCTCATGGGTATCAGTGACAACGAATGGGTGGTCTTGTTTTTCATCAACCTGCTTATTTTTTTCGGCGGCATGCTGATCGACGCGGTATCGATCTTTTATATTTTCCTGCCGATCTTCATGCCGATCATCAGTCATTTTGGCTGGGACCCAATCTGGTTCGGAGTGGTCATGACTCTGAATTTGGCCATCGGTCAATTCACTCCACCGGTGGCGGTCAACCTCTTTGTCACCACCCAGTTGGCACGGATACGCCTTGAAAAAACCTTCACCACCATTATCCCCATGGTGTTGGCAATGATGATCGCGTTGCTGGTGGTCATTCTGTTCCCTTCACTGTCCCTGTTTATCCCCCGTTTTTTGCACCTGATGTAACCGATGCTCCTCAGCAAGCTCGGAGTGGCCATGGTCATGGTCATCGGCATAACCTGGATAGCAGAGCGGGGTTCATCCCGCTTTGCCGGGGTATTACTCGGCTTCCCTTTGGGAGCGGGTGTATCCCTACTGTTTATCGGTCTGGAACAAGGTGCTGACTTTGCGGCTCAGAGTGGCCTATGGACCATGCAGGGACTTTTTCCCACCCTGCTCTGGTGCCTGAGCTACCAAATCCTGGCGGTTAAACTGAAGCGTTTTCCCCGGACCACAGCGGTTCTCCTTAGTCTTGTGTTTTCCCTCTGCTGCTATCTACCGGCCACACTACTGGTGATGCAGCTTATCCCCCAGTCTTTTGGGGTTCGGTTACTGCTCACCTTGGTAAGCCTCTTGGTGCTCGCACTGATTTTCCGCCGGACAAATCCGAAATCCTGCACCATCCGTCCCCTGCCCTTATCGCTTCCACTTCTTATCGGACGTGCCTTGCTCACCGGCCTCATTATCCTCGCCATCACCGGCAGTGCGGCCAATGTGGGCAGCCACTGGTCAGGGGTATTCAGTGCCTTTCCAGCAACCATCCTTCCTGTGGTGCTCATCCTCCACACCCATTATGGGCCGGAAATCCTCTGCGCCCTGTTTCGGGAGTTGCCCATGGGTATGTTGGCCATCGTGGTTTTCAGCCTGGCCATTGCCTGGAGCTATCCCCTGATGGGGATAGGGCTGGGGACAGTGTGCAGTTACGCCATTGCCGGCAGCTATCTGCTTATGTATGAGATGTGGCTGAGAAAGGTCATGCAGAGGCAGCTAGATCGTCTAAGTCAAATTGTCTAGCTCTACGGAAACGTCTTTACGGAAAAAGGAGGGCAGGAAGCCCTCCAAAAGCTAATCAGGAGTTACCTGTCGCCTGATTGTTGAGGACTTCCAGTTTGACCTGAACAAAACCGCGTTTTTTCATGCCGAGCTTATAAGCGGCAGCAGAGGTGAGGTCAATGACTCGGTCCCGATGGAATGGGCCACGATCATTGATAAGGACCTCAACCGTTCGGTTGTTCCTAAGATTGGTGACCAAGACCTTGGTCCCAAATGGCAGGGAGGGATGGGCAGCCGTCATCTTTTCTTGGCTGAAGCGCTGACCACTGGAGGTTTTTCGACCACTGAGCTTATTGGAATAAATGGAGGCCAACCCATTCATAGCCCGAGTCTTATGAGCTAATCTGGCCTTTTTATGGGATTTTGCCACAGCAGGAGCGGCGGCGACTTTTTTGATGGATTTGGCGTGCGATGCAGGAGAAACCGTGGTTGCGGCCACAGCGGAAAATACTTGTCCAAAGAATAATCCAATCATCGCCAAGCCAATCACCAACATGACGTTGAGCTTGGTTTTCAGCATGGTTTGGTTCTCTCAAGTTGAAGTCACGAGGGGCTTTGCTCTATCAAGATGGGCCAAAATACCATACTTTCAGGACAATGCAAGACAAACCCCTCTCCGCCTCTTGTTCCAACTCGTTAAGAGCTGGGAATCATGAGAATTCAGCAATCATTTTTTTCGGGCCATCCGAATCCAATGCGACCGGAGGAAATCAGCACTGAAAAAGGCTTAAAACGAGGGGTAACAGGTTATTTCCAGGTATTTATTTATACGTTGGAGTCGTGTCCATTACCAAGAATCAAGATTTCCCAGAGGAAGACGCTTCGATCACTTCCAACTTAACCATGGCCACCCCACGGGGCATCATCCCGAGTTTTTTTGCGGCAGCTTTGGAAAGGTCAATGACACGTCCTTTGCACCACGGTCCGCGGTCGTTGATATGCACTTCAACCGAGCGCTTATTACGAAGGTTGATCACCCGCACCTTGGTGCCGAGGGGAAGATAGCGATGGGCGGCTGTGAGGCGCCCTTGATGAAAAATCTGACCGCTGGCGGTTTTGCGGCCATTAAATCTGTCAGCGTAGTACGAAGCCTTACCCTTCATCCATTTTTTCGGTTTGGGGGCAATGGCAGCAGGTGGGGAAATGGCGTGAGCAACGGCGACTGAAGATTCATTCGCTTCAGCCACGGAAACGGTGTTCAAGAGTTGACCAAAGGAAAACTCAAGGAGCACCAAGCCGATCATCACCATGAAAACGAGCTTGGAGGTTCGCATAAGTCTCCTCTTCCAAGTTGAAGTCGTCAGGGTTTATCTCGTGTTGGCGAAGGAAAATAACATAAATTCGAGCTATTGCAACATGAATGCGATTCAGCGGTTTGCCAAAGGGAGCAAACTCACTGAAAACGCACCACAAATCAGATGCATTTTTTTATTTGGCTTTATTTTTGCATAAATACATTTCCCTCAACGAGGAAGACCTAGGCTGGCAATAAATTTCAGGCATATTTTACGAATGAATTGATGAGCAAAACAGGAAAGACAAAGTTGTCTTATGGAGAAGAGATATGATCCTTCCCTACAGAGGATCAACGAGAATAGATTGAAAATTTAATTTTAGATATCAATTTGTTACAAACAACATAACCTGTTTTGCCACCTCCTGTTCCCGACCACGAAAAAAATGATCGCCCCCCTGAATCTCCAAATTCTTGACATGGGTTGGGCACGATTCTGGAATCTGTGCCGTTAGCAGATTGTCTTCTTCAGCCATGATCAGACAAATAGGGAGTGAAAGCGTCGATAAGGCGGAAAAATTTTCCTCAGCTAAAGGAGGTGCGATGGCAGTATACGAAAGGGCCTCAGGGGTAAGAGCCGTCAGCGCCATGTGAGCGCCAAAGGAATACCCCACCATATGGTAACGGCAGAAATATTTTCTGCTCCACCCGATGACCTGACGCACCTCTTCGACAATACCACGGTAGTCCTTATGCTGATCAAGGGCGTTCCAGACCTCAAAAAGTGGCAGACCCGGTTGTGGGCTGGTGCTTTTACCCACCGCCGGATAGTTGAACAACAGCACAGGCATGTGGGAAGCCATAGTTTTTGCCACTTCCTGGACCACATTGTTTTCCATATTGCCTGCCAGGAGCGGGTGGGGTGGGCATAGAATCCCCCCTATTCCTTCAGCAGCCCCCTCACCATAATACAACCGCGCTTCCAACTCACCGCAGCAACCTGGAATCGTCAGTTGGATCACATGCAGATCCTCGACCATCAATATACCCCCTGCCGCCCTTGCGGGGTCGCAAAGGCCAGAGGCTCAACGCAGGCAAGCCCTGTCTCCCCATCGGGACAGGTGACGGCAAGGGCCGTATCGCGTTCACAGAGGTTGAGGATGAGGAAACTGGGATCGAGCCGGTGAACAATTACCCGACCTCGCTGCCCCGGTTGCACGCAATGACGCAGGTCCTGGGCTGCACGTTCGCTCTCTGGGATTGCAGCCAACTGCAACCAGAGGGCGGGATCCTGAACCTGGAAGACATCTTCCTGTGCAAGCCCCACCGGTGGAGACACCACCCCCTGCGATCCCTCTTCACCCGCCCTTCCCCACACCACCGGAAAAGTGACACCGAAAAGAGAATTGCCGTAGCCCGGGAGAATCACGGCGTGTGGAAACTGTTTTTTTAACTCTGTGCCGGTCTGCTGATCCAGATGCATTCCTCCTGTGTGAATGCCCAAGATCCGTTCCCGCTCCTCCCTGCGCATCAGAGACGCCAGGGCAACCAGCAGCGGCGGCGTGGTAAATAGGGTGTCTATCTGCTGATGGCCGATGATGTTCATCGCCTGGGCAAGGACATGCTCCAGGTACAGTTTAAACCCCATGGATCCCTTGGCTTGGCGCTTGATCCAGCGGACATCGCAGTCCACGGTAAAGGGTTCAAGGCTTTCAAGCGAACGCGCCATGGAACGTGCAGAATGGTCTATAATGTGCGGCCCACCCGGGCCGACAAAGAGCCATCGCCCCTGGTGGGGAAATTCGTGTTCGCTAACCGCTTTCAACCAGGGGGTGATGAATGCGCTTTCAAACTCCTGTTGCGAGAAGACTCTTCGACAAGGGTCACCGGTAGTGCCTCCGGTTTCGGAGAGGAGAAAGGCTGCAAGATTTTGCTGCAGTGATCGGGGGATAAAGTCAGTTATCGGCCGCGTGCGTAGGGCAGAGATATCCATGGGTCCCAGGCGATAAAAATCCTCTTGGCTGCGAATCTCCCGACGCACATCGAGCCCCAGATACTGCTGTCGCTCGAGCCAGAAAGTGCTCCCCTGTTCCGAATCGAAATGGAGCGCAAGGACTTGTTTGATGCGTTGTGTATTCATTTATCTTTTCCAGGCAAGAAGGAGCAGAGGCAGCAGTACCATATCGCACAAGATAGCCAACCAGAGTGCACCGCTGATTAGTAGGCCAAAATGGCGCAGGGGAATGAACGGCGAGGCCATAAACCCAAGAAAACCGGTTCCCGAAATCACGGCCGCAATTAGCATGGCCGGGCCTGCATAGTGGATGGTCTCGTGGAGATGAGCAACCGCACTCTCCGATCGCCCTGTTGCCGCTTTCAGGCGGTGGAGGAAATGGATCGTATCATCAACCACAATCCCGAAAACAATGCTGGCCACCGTCACCGTGGCCACGCTCAAGGGGATGGAGAGCCAACCCATGAGTGCGAGGATGAAAAAGACCGGCAGAATATTGGGGATGATGGCAAGGATCGCATAATACCACGAGCGCAAGGCCAGGCCCATAACCAGGGATATAGGGATAAAGGCACTGGCAAAGCTGGTCAGCAGGGTTGTGAACAGCTGTTTTTGTCCCCGGCAGTAGAGAGGCACCGAACCGGTGACATAGGGATGGGTTTGGGCCCCGATGCGCTTTTGCAGCAAAGCTTCCAAATCCTCGGCCAGGGCCAGGGTCGGTTCCGAGGCCACGGTCTTGAGCAGGACCGTAGCCCGTTGCGGCCGCTGTTGCGAGGTTGCCAGGGAAAGCAGGTTCGGGAAACGTAGCCCCTGTGCTGTAGCCTCGATAAGCGTCGAACCATCGGCAAAGGCGTACAGCACCTGGGTCACCACCGGGTTGGCCTGGGCATAATCGGCAAAGACCTGCTGCAGTTCCTTATTGGACAGTTTACTCTGCTCTAAATCGACCTCAAAGGGAGTCAATCCAAGACCCGCGCTTTCGATCTGCTGATAATCCTGGCGGATTTTTGCCGTGTCCTCGAAAAAATCAAGAATCAACGAGCCGGTCTGCAAGCGGCTGATACCGATTCCGGCAAGAGCAGTCAGGATCAGGAAACAAAACGCCAAGGCAATCCGGTTGCGGTCCATAAAGGCAACGTAGGATTGCGGCAGGATAAGTGCCCGACAAGGGGCCGGTTCAAAAAAAAGTCCAAGGATGATCAGTGAGGTGAAAAGCGACAATCCACCAGCCACCGTGCCCCAAATTCCAAGCTGCTGAATGGGTAGGTAATTACTGAACACCAGGGAGAAAAAGCCGATCATGATCGTTAATCCCGAGAGCAGACTCGGCGGCGCGACCTCAGCAAAAAGGCTGACCGCATCCGGGTGGGTTGCATCGGCTTTCTTGCTCACCAGATGGATGGCATGGGCAATCCCAAGAATCATAGTGCAGGGCGGCAGGGCGAGAAGAATCATATTGAGCTTGACCCCGCAAAGGGCCATCACCCCGGTAATCTGTAAGGCGGGAAGACAGCCGCACAACAACACCAACACCACATTGCGGCCATTGCGCACCAACACAAACACACCCACGGCGAGAATTGCCAGTACCACTGGAAACAGGGTGCGGGTCGAGGTGGCGGAGAGCTTATCCAGAAGTGTGGTCAGATACCAGACCCCGCCCAGATGGGACGGAGCGCCCTGCTGTTTGAGCACACTTTGCACCTCTTGCAATAAGGCGGCAAGCGCCTCCGGACTGCTCTCCGCCTTAGGGAGAATAAAAAGGCTCTCACCCAAAACGGGTGGGTAAAAAAGGGTTGACTTTCTGAAGGTTGAGTTTGCCGGTAAGGAGGAAGGCTATAGTGGCAAAGTGTTTTTTGCCATACCCTCTGGCTTTTCGTTTAGCGGC
>JBFWLN010000059.1:0-11528 GCA_050252135.1 Desulfobulbus sp. | reverse complement strand
GGAAAGTCCTCCCTGCGTCCGCTGATGGCCGGCAGCAGCCCGTCGTTGCCTGATGGATCCAACCCCTCCGCTGCTATAGTGCAGTCGGCTTCTGACGTTCAGTGCAGCCGTCTTCTGAAAACGACACATCCAGCTGAAGTTGAGGATCCTGATCTTGTGTCGAAACTCTTGCGTATCCGATCCGCATATAAAACGCCCCTTAAGTTTACATTGATTTTTTATCGGGTTTCTTTACGTAAATCAATGGCAAAAAGCCCAAGCATAGAATTCTTGGGCAGGCGTAAAGATAACGGTCGTTTATATCCCGTTTGTTTTTTAATTTTTCACCTATTTCAAATAAGTTTTTTAGCAACTAAAAAATATCAAAAACCAAAATCAAACCGAAAAACAGATGTTCAAGGTGAGCGTAAGGTTGGAATTTGGGTCCGGAAACATACCTGACTGCCAGTATCGATCGGGAGGTTGCGAGTATCCGAGTCCAAACGGGAAGCTAAAGACCTCAATTAACCCCTATTTATTGCGAGTGCAAAACTTCGGCGGCCGCTTCTCTTTCAGCTTGCAGGCGCGACATGCCGCCGTCGTGCTCCTTAATGGCCGCACGTTCCTCAGCGATCTCCCAGATTTTTGCAAGCTCACCTGCTGGTGGGTACTCCTCCATGGTGTTTGTATCTGTCCGGAGGATCGTGATGCGTAAGCCGCGTTTCCTGGCAAGATCAATCATGCTGTAAGTTCCACGGCTTTGGCCATCCCAAACCGCGATCAAACCTTCTGCGTTTTCGGACATCACCTTGTTACGCATTGGACCGGCCCTTTTGCCATATTTCTCCCATTCTGCTGGAAAGCGGCAAACGTCAATTTGATTCTCTTCTGCCCAGGCTTCACCATACTGGTCCGCTCCCGTTGCCGTACCAGAAACAACGGCCGTCACGAAACCCGTCCAAAAGCAACGTTGAAGGGCCATTCTGACATCCATCTCGGAAACTGTCCTTGATCCAGCGATAATAATTCTCATCATGGTATCAGGAGTAAAAGTGCGCTCTGCACTGAACAAGAGGTAGTGCCGGTAAAGTTATTGGTTTTGATAATTTTGTATTTTCCCGGATTAACGGGTGCGAAGGGATTTGAAAGAATGTCAATATCATAGTATCTCAATTGATCGCCAAACTTACCCAATGCCACGCCGGTGACGGCCACAGCTCCTGCCTTCTTCAATAAAGCCGCGGCGACGCCAAATGAAACACCGTATGTCGTACAATCGTCAACCACAATCACATGCCGGCCCCTCAGGTTCTTTTGATAGACAGGGTTTAGGTGAAGGGTCTCTATTTGACAAGAAGGATCAGTGCGGACGCCACCGCCACCAGAAGAACGTTTCGGTTGAGGTTTATGTCTAACAAACAGTGGCTCACCACGTTTTGCGTATCTGACGCGAGAAACGGTCGTTCTGAGTCTATGGGTAAAATCACTCAAGGTTTCATTATCGTCGTTGGCACTTGCTGATGACGGGAAGGTCCCCCAAATCAAATCCGTTTGACCCCCGATACCATCAACAAGTAAAGATCGCGCTGTTACAGCAAGTAGAGCCTTTAGACGTTCACCACCTTGTTTAACTGTATTTGTCACTTTTTTGGAAAAATCTTGCTGGCTGATGCCTTTACCGTACCCTGACAGATCCGCCAGGGCCCTAACCTTGTAATGGGGATTGTCCGCAGAGAACCACCAGTGACCGGCCCAGGCAGAAGTCAAATCTAGGACTTTTTTGAACTCAGCGGCACTGTCCACCCGTATGCCAAGTGTCTGTACTGCAGGGTTATTCGACCAGCCGGCGGCGACAAGTACGGCGCCAGCGTTTTTCCCCATTTGGACGTCTTCTGCTTTAGCTGCGAGGACCAAAACATCGAAGGGGGTTAACGGAAACTTTGCCGCATTTTTAATTATAATCTCGCCATCCTGTCGACCTATTACTTGCAGAAATTGCACCCCGGTTTGGTTGAAAGAACCACTGAACCATCCTGGTTCCCTGTGGTTCGAAACAATACCAACCGGATTACCGGCCACTTTTGCTGCAATCAGCACCTTCGCAAGATCTGTCTTGGGAATCCCATTTGGCGCAATAGCATCTGGAGAACAGATAACGATTTGCATAAGCAAGTCTCTCCTTTAATGTTTGATAGCATGCCTGACAATTCTGGACTATTAACAATTGAATATCCCAAATGTAACAGCGATGTCAAAAAGGATTTGCCTAACCTAGAAGCTTTGGCCACACTCCACCGGATTACAGCGGAGTGGATCTATCCTGAAAATGACAAGCCACTCGTGTTTATTGATTTCGGATAAATGATTTATGCCTAATACAACAGATTTCGCACAAAATCGATCAACCGAGACCAGAATCCTCGCTGTGAAATCGACTTTCTAGCGTTAATTGCCTTAATATATGCGGCCTTGTCTGCTCTGTCACGAGCTCTAACGCGATTAATTTGTGACTGTGTCATTCTTTCCGCCAACACCACTTGGTTATTTCGTATTAGGTAGTGTGATCGACACGCAAAACTCCAATTGCCGATAGATGGTGTAAGCGTTACTGTCTGCCCTTTCCTGTGGATTGCCCAGTCGGCCGCGGAGAGAGGGGTAACAACCTCCTCTCCGCAACCACAACAGCACTTATGGATAGCCGTACCATATCGTTCGCAAACGTACAGAACCCCGTCTTCCAGCGCATCAGGCATTACATCAACAAAAAGTGGCCTAATCCGACTTATCTTATGGCGGTTCAAAAAGATTCTCCTGCCTTCATTACATCCCTGGTAAGAGAATGCGAATCGACCGAAAAGGTGGTGTGGTGTGGCTCGAAATGGTCACGATAGAACCCACAAAACTGTTTCCACTTCAATACCGCAAGAGCTGCATTTAGAGCGTTCATGTCAGCCACCTGAATGTTGCTTCTGTAGAGGTCATCGTTAGTGTCTGCTCCCTGAGGGGCATAACTATCAAAATGGTCGTGTGTGTCTGGCGTTGCCAAGGTTGCACGACAGGTCCCAAAAATCTCGTTCTCTTCAGGCATCAATTGTAGATCCATCCCCACATCGACAAAAGGAATCCCTTTTTCGCGAAGGTACTTGCTGATGACTTTTCTCGATGCACCAGTATCCACACAGATAAAAACGAAGTCTGCGTCGACTAGCAGATCGATATTTTCCGGATTGATAAAAACGTGATGAGGGACAAGGCCGTGCCTCATTGTGCTATAAATTTCAGCGTAATACTCGACCTTCGGGCGGCGCTTGTTTAAATCATCTATCGATGCGGCACCCGGCGCCCGGAAGGCGTTGTGCTGTTTAAAAATGTCCCCGTCGAAAAGGTGAATCTCCCTGACTGGAGTCTTGGCCAAAAGGTCCAACACGTAGGCTCCAGTGCCCCCCAGTCCGACAATCATAATTTTTTGCTTCAACGCAAGCTTGTCCGATACGGCTAAAATATTGCTGCGACTTGAGGCAAAATCGAAGTAACGGAACACTGAACAATCATCCGGTACTGGCAGGATTACCCTGCCGGCACATGGTACCGCTTGTGGATCAACGACCCTTGCTTCGTTCGAGATGATATTGATATAGCTCTTCATTTTCGAATAGTAATCGGGAAAGCCGGAGGCCGGCTTATTCGAAAAACGATGCTGGACAGCGAAGCCGGTCCACAGCGCCTGACCACCTGAATGACGAAGTGCTTCGATTGGCTTCCCAGCACTATTGCACGGGAATTCTCCGGAAAACCAGACTTGGTGATCTTTCGGCCGGGCCAAAGTCTCTAGGGGGCCATTCAGATCGGAAACTATTATGCCGAAGTCGACCGTGCGTTGCGAAGTAACATAGGGGACAGAGTGAACAAGGAGATGTCCGTTTCTTATTTCAACCTCGTATCCCTCGTCCTGGAGCCGCCTGATGTCAGTATTATGAACGATTGGTCTTAGTAACATTGAACACCATCCCTTTGTGAACTTGAGTTTCTTGACCTGCTGCGAGAGTGCCGTCTTTGCCGTGAGGATTCGCATATGAAATGGTATATACCGAGGTGTCCCCCCCGGGGGTCTCTCCCGGATAGGCCAAGGGAATTACCTGCTCATAACTGATTTTGTGCCCAGTGAATTCACGTTCGCGACCATTAACTACGATCATGGTCTTTTTGTTTTGGCCTGGAGCCTGTTCTGCATGAGTGGTCATGCTTTTTCCTTTCCTTGACTTAAATTGGGCGCATTATTGCGCTCTATTTAGGGAATGCTCCATCCACACAAGGCCTCGGACATCAGGCTAATATTTTTTAAAATTTTTTATGTCTGAGTCGTGTTAGCTTAAGAGCATTCATTATCAGACTCAGAAAAGGAGGCGGTAATGCCGGCAATTCCACAAGAAAAGCCCGCCTTTTCAGAAGAAGAAATAAACCAAGCCCTCGCAGACTTATCCGAGGCCGACTGGCTGCGTCTTGGCAAAATATCGCGACGCTTTAGTCTTGGCAGGATCGATCCGGATGACCTTCTGCAGCGGGCCTTTGTTGCGCTCCTTTCAGGTGCCAGAAAGTGGCCGTGTGACATTACCCTGATGTGCTTCATGGTGGGGACAATAAAGAGCCTCGCATCCAGTCAGTTCAAATCACTGAATAATTCGCCGGAGCTTCATTTGGTCGGCGCGGCAGAGGACGACCTCGAAGAAGATCTTTTGGAAACGACCATGCCGGACCCTGCGCCGAATGCAGAACTGAGTCTTATCTCCGAGCAGGAAACGAAAGCGATTTGCAAAGCGGTATTGCATCTCTTTGAGGACGATGAAATTGCCCAAGTAATTTTAGAAGGACATATGGATGATATGTCTGCTGCGGATCTCCGAGAACTGACAGGTCTTGACCAGACAGCGTATAATTCAAAGAAGCGACTGATTCGTCGGCGTATCGATAGCGCATTTCCAGAAGGGTGGAAACGATGAGAAAAGACAGTCACCGAAAGAAGCTTGATCGTCTGACTGACGCACTCGTAGATGACATTTTGCAGACCCCGGATGCAGAGATTTTTTCTGAAACTGTTGCTGAAGGGAAATCGGTTCAAGCAGAAGTGGACAGAATGCGGACGCTTTTGAAGGGTGCTGAGATTCTGATAGCCAAGAATCGTCTTGTGGCTGCCAAAGAAGCTGTTGCTCGTCAAAAAGAGACTGACCAGAAAACGAAAGGAAAAGTAGTACAGCTTTCTCCTGCAGGAGCCCGGCAGGCGCTGGCTTCTGTTCTGCAGAGACATCCGGAGTCTGCTCAAGAGTTCACTCTTGCCGCCCGAAAAGGCAAAGACCTTTCGGATTCAGACGTGATGAGCATGCTTGAAGACCTGCGGGAGCTTGGGTTGTATGCCCCAGATGCTGAGAGCGAAGAATGAAACGGTTTCATCCGGCGGAAGAGTTACTACAGTCCTTGGGAATAACCGAACCGAGCGAAATTGATCTCGAAGCTATTGCCTATTTTCTCGGAATTAAAGTCAAATATCATCCCCTGGAGGGTTGTGAAGCCAGAATTCTTGGGGTCGGAGACAAGGGCATTATTACGGTTAACGACCAGTGTAGTTTCGGTCGGCAGCGATTCTCAATTGCCCATGAACTGGGGCACTGGAAGTATCATCGTGGCAGAATCATGGTTTGCCGATCAGATGAAATAGGGAATTTTGGAGGAGGCAGTAATAAAACATCATCAGCCGAGAAACATGCAGACCTCTATGCTGCAAACCTGTTGATGCCAAGTTATCTATTTGTTCCAGTTTTGAGATCCTTCCGAAAGTTCGATTTTGATACCATAAAGAAAATCCGCGACATCTTTCAGGTCAGCTTGACCGCAGCAGCCTTTCGTTGCGTCGAGATCGGGGATGCCCCCGCCGTGCTCATTTCACATAATCACCAAGGGCGTAATTGGTTTTTCCGTTCCAAATTAGTCCCTGATCGTTGGTTCCCAAGAGAAGATCTTCAGCCTGAAAGTTCCGCCATGGACCTTTTATTCAGAAATAATAATTTGATGAGTGCAACCCCGTCAAAATATGTTTCGGCTGCAGCTTGGTTTGATAGATATGAGGCTCGACGATATGAAGTCTTGGAACAAAGTATAAAAATTGGCCCGGCTGAAATATTAACAAATTTAGTAATAACTGAGGACGATATGCTCGAGGATTGAAAACTACAGTCGAGCATTATTCCCTTTATTTCACCAAGGTCTCGAATAAACATTCTGAAGCGATCGAGACAGAAACATATCGGTCGCTTGTTTTACACTTCGTGGAATTGACAGTACGATCTCGCCAGCCCCTATCGCCTGGCTCTGAGTTTGGCTTTTGACATCCGGCGATTGTCTGGTAAGTTCCGGCGGATTCAGGGTGTACTGTCGTCACACTGTGTAACCAGCAGTTCTACCTCAGCAACCAACTGCGACGGCGGCACATCCAAAACCCTGGCAATCTTAAAAATGCTTTTAAGCGACGGTTGACGTACCCCTCGTTCCAGGGCAGACATGAACGTCCTGTCCAACCCGCAGGCTAATGCCAAGCCCTCCTGCGAGATTTTCATTCTTTCCCGGTGTGTTCGCAATACCTGCCCAAATGCATTTTCAAGTCTCATAGCATCCCCTTCTCTGAGGGAATCCTATTTTTTAAGAGACTTTTGGTCCACGGACTATAGTCTACAAATAATCAGTTTTTTGTGGTATTTTTGTTGTTTGAAGAATCCTTTTTTACTTTTACAAGGAGCAAAACGGTGGATCCAGACAAGAAAAAACTGACAAGTGTTGCCTTGCCGGAACATTTGCTTGACCGCATTGACAATTATCTGAATCTTTCGTTCACAGCGGTGAAATCCAAACGGGAACTTTTTGAGAGAGCCGTGACGGATTTTTTGGATCAGGAAGAAATTCTCTCGGCCAAAATGGAAAGGGAATGGCTTCGGATAAAGGAAACTAGAAAAAAAAGATGACCGCGAGCCGAGAAACCGGCTTTCCCCGCATAGGGAACAGTTAATTGAACTCCTTTTTTTTGACTTCTATGGCATAACCGCACCGATAGGTGCCTGTGTCGAGTAGCCGATAAACATCGCCGTATGCAGCTATCCGCGACTCTGTACTGCCGATCAGTCGCCCTGTCTGTACGAGGCTCCCTTCCTGAAGCAACTTGTCAACCAAGTCCTGATATTCGGAAGCGTCGACTGCGATCCGCTCACCCATTCCCATGTAGTGAGTACGATAGAGGCGCGATGTCTTCTGGTCCATGAACAATCCGATTCCCACAGGCCGTGCTGTCATCATTGCCAACAGCTTCTCTTTAGTCATAAATCACCCCCTGCTAATAAAATCTGGTTTACAACTTTCACAACAGAGAAAACAAATCACAAAAAAAACCAAGGCCGACAACAATTTTCCAATTTTTATGTGCAGGGACTGCTTAATCTGATAAAACTACCCAAGTGTGAATTAAAAGGATATTATCATTTTTTCTAATTTAAAACATCCCTAGTTCAAAGCCGATCACTGATTGTCGAAGCAGTAGCTTGAGTTAATGGTTTCAGAATAGGCGGTGCATTCTTTAATTAAGGGATCTGCTAATCGATCGGCAAAGAAGGGGCGGCGATGTTGTTATTTACCCATATTCTTAAGCTGAGCCTGTTTCTCCTGATTCTGATTCCGGAGTGGAGTCATGCTGAGGAGAAATACAAGGAGGTATCCAGGGCGCTGCTACCCCTGTTCGACCGAAGCGACATTCTCATCATCGGTGAAAGTCACGGGAAAGATGAATCTACCCGGCTGCTTGCGGAACTGGCAGGCGAGGCGACTCAAGGACGAGGTTGTCTGACCGTAGCCCTTGAGATCGGTTCCGAGCAGCAGGAGGTCGTTGACGCCGCGATGACCGGAAAAGCCAATGTCGCGGAGATCGGCATGGTCCCCGTAATTGACCACGCCGGTTATAGGGAGATGCTGGCTGCTTTGAGCAGGCTGACCGTTGTCGGCAGATGTCTGAAGGTTGTCGCTATTGACGGTGAGCCGGAGATCATCGAGCGGGATGCTTGGATGGCTGAGAAACTGGCACCCTATTTGGGCAAGGGCAGAGTGGTCGCGCTTCTGGGCGCGCTGCATGCCGCCAAGGACATCCGCTGGGACAATGGCCGGGAGAAAGCTTTCCTGGCAGAGGGGTTGGAGACTAAGGGGGTTCGGGTTTGCTCGGTGGTGCAGATTTGGGACAGTCAGGGGAGCGGCAAAGTCACCCCCCTGACTGTTGAGGATGTGGCCGGTGTTCTTGATTCTGTTGCGGCCAGACTGCCGGGAGATCCCCGGGAGTTTGGAGATTACGCGATACGGTGGGCGAGATAATAGCCTCTAAAAAACACGAAACGCCCTCAATCTTCGGATCAAGGGTGTTTCTCGTATTGCGCTATTTTTTGAACAGGCCTGGTGATTGTGGTTTTCCCCTGTTCAACAAAGGACTGGCCATCAGACAGAAAACCCCACGATTTGCAGATCGTGGGGTTTTCTGTTTGCCCAGCGAAGCGGGCAAACCCGGCCTGTTGGAAGAAACAGGCGTCGCCCCGACCAGGGGGAAGACAATCCGAATCGCAAGGGCGCTGCTGGTAACGGCAGGGTCTGAAGGAAGCGATAGGAAATGAGCTGCACATAGCGCAAGCGAACCTGATTCGGCGCGGCGGGTGGGTCAGCGTGCAGAATAGCGCGAAGCCCGATACCTGGTCAGACCCGAGGCGTGATTGAGGATGCGGTAGCTCACAGGGAGCCCGTGCAGTAACTGGGGAAGCCTCGTATTGTCCCAGCTTGTCGGCGGTCGGCGGTGGGTAAGGGGGGGCGCAAGGGGAGACCCAAGGCCTCCGCGATGTGGTGCGAGGTGGCAGATGATTCCGTAGTAGTGAGGAAGTTCCGGCCGATGAAAGCGGGTAACCGACTGGAGGAGAAAACCGGAACGACCCGCCGCCTGGTCGGTGGGGGGCGCGGTGCGCCAAAAGCCGCCGCGTCGTGCGAAGGGATGACGTTCATTCGAAGGTTTCCGAAGTCGTTTGACGAAGACGAGTCCGGGCGCAAGCCGTCCGACGGGGCGGGGCACTTCACGACGGTCAGGGTTTGACGGCCCCTCTGTCGCGACAGGCCGTCCACCGGAATCAACCGGGACACGCTCGGGGTGTAGATTGCCCACCAACGGTGGGATAGAAAGCACCCGGCACCCGGCCAAGACCCGAGGATTCGGTTGGAGTCGAACCGGCCCAGGAAACGCAGGAGCGCAGCATGGTCCGCATCTACTACAGCCTCTATGACCGCATGTTCAGTGAAACGAGGCTGCTTCAGGCGTTTCGAAAGGTCAAGTCCAACAAGGGCGCCCCCGGCATCGACGGGCAAACCGTGGCGGACTTCGCCGAAAAAGCGCCCGAAGAGGTGGCCCTGCTTGTGCGCGAACTCCAGGAGAAGAGCTACCGCCCTCAACCCGTGCGACGCGTCGAAATTCGCAAGGAAAGCGGGGGAGTACGAGGGCTCGGCATCCCCACGGTTCGCGACCGGGTGGTCCAGCAGGCACTTTTGGAGATACTGCAACCGATCTTCGACCCGGAATTTCATCCATCCAGCTATGGCTACCGACCCGGCAGAGACTGCCATCAGGCCATCGCCAAGGCCACGCTGTTCATCCGGCGCTACCAGCGCAACTGGGTGGTGGACATGGACCTGTCGAAATGTTTCGACACCCTGAACCACGACCTGATCCTGCGCGCCTTTCGCCGGAGAATCGCGGACGGAAGCATTCTGGGCCTGATTCGGATGTTTCTGCAAAGCGGCGTCCTGCTGGCGGACGGTTGGCGGGCAAGCGAAGAAGGCAGCCCCCAGGGCGGAGTCATCAGCCCCTTCATCGCCAACGTCTATCTCGACGCCTTCGATCGGCGGATGAAGGCGCGAGGACACCGTATCGTGCGCTACGCGGACGATATTCTCATCCTCACCGGCTCCAAAAGCGCCGCGCACCACGCCCTGAAGGTGGCCCGAGGGATCCTGGAAGGGGAGTTGCTCCTCACCGTCAACGAACAGAAGACCAGCATCGTCCACAGCCTCCGGGGGGTCAAATTCCTCGGTGTGGTCATTCACTCCGGATACACCCGGATCCGGGACGAAAAAGTCAAGAAGTTCAAAGACAATGTCAGAAGCATCACCCGGCGAAACTCCCCGGTGAATCTGGAGAAGGTCATCCAAGACCTCAATCCCCTCACGCGAGGATTCGCCAATTACTTCCGGATCGCCAACTGCCAGAGCGTCTTCAGGGAATTGGACCAATGGATACGAAGGCGGCTGCGGTCCAAGCAGCTCAAGCAGTGGAAAAAGCCCAAGCGACTCCACCGCCGGCTGCGGCAACTCGGTTATCAGGGCGAGTTCCAGGCCATCAAGATGAGCGCCTGGCGAAGCGCCGCAAGCCCACTGGCCCATTATGCGATTCCCAACAGGCACTTGGGGGAAATGGGGCTTTTTGAGATGGGAAGGGTGAAAACCGGAATCCTGCCTCAGGTGACCTGAGAGCAAGAATGAACAGGAGCCGTGTACGAGGCCCGTACGCACGGTTCTGTGAGAGGGATGAGGTGAGCCTGATCTGCTCACCTCACCCTACTCGATTATTGAACGCTATATTTCGAACAGTCACTGAACGGTTTCTCAGAGGCCAGCAATTATCAGTAGCCTGCTTCTTTTTGATGCCGGAAGGCTAGCACATACACTGCTCCGGAATTTACTTTATGGTGATAAAGCGCCACATAACCAGAGTCTCCGAAGGGGATGATTAACTCGCGAAATTCTGGAAGATCGTCAAACGGTCGACCTACCTCTGGTTCCGTTTCTAGAAGTGCAAATTGGTGCTCTATCGTTTGACCGGCACGCATCGCCGCCTGGGGATTTTTTTCTGCCAGAAAAAGCCGACAGCGTTCTAACCCTTGTG
Organism: Desulfobulbus sp.; assembly: GCA_050252135.1. GTDB lineage: Bacteria > Desulfobacterota > Desulfobulbia > Desulfobulbales > Desulfobulbaceae > Desulfobulbus. Next base: position 553 of record JBFWLN010000059.1, on the reverse strand, counting down.
CTGCGCCTTCGGTGATAATTACTCGTGGCATGGAGGGATTTCTTTTTCTTCATCCGTACCCCAGGTCTTCAACCAGTTACGAACCTCCTGGCCTGTCAGGTGCCGCCCAGTTTCCTTATAGGCTGTCCAAGATGCCAGGGCCTCCTGTTTGAAACCCTCTTGTGCTTCTTCGCGCTCAACGTAGTCGCGAATTGCTTCGCGCATGATCCAGTGCGCTGAGCGATGGCGTGCGTCAGCCAGTTGCTGAATCCGGCTTTTCAGATCATCATCAAGTTTTACGGATGTCGCCATACTGAAACCTCACTTGTTATTAATAGGTAGTACTTTTTATCACTATACCATAAATCACCCATCCACCAAGAGTCAATGGGATTTGAAGCCCAATGTTGCCGAAAACGAATGCTAAGCTGGGGGCCTCTCAGATACCAGGGATTGTTGGAATCATCGGAGGGGATGCCCTTGGGTGCCTTCAGATAAACAGCACGATTTGTGGGACTTTTGGACACCCTGTCGCTGTGGGGCTGTTCAAATCCGGTCCATGGAGGCAAAGCCC
>JBFWLN010000058.1:0-11640 GCA_050252135.1 Desulfobulbus sp. | reverse complement strand
CACTGCGTTCGAAAAGGGGGCGAAAACAACCATTGCCATCAAAGCTGCCGAGGTAATAGATTCGGCATGCGTCGCGCTCAAAAATATATTTAACTACGAGGCTTTGCATGTGGCGGTATGTAATGCTATGCATCCCCCCCCCCCCCTATGGGTACGGACGAGTTGGGACGCCAGATAGAAAAGACCCCCGGCCATAACCACCACTGATAGGGGGTATCGCGAAGATCAGCCTCGAGCCTGCTGATGGAGAGAGCCAGCGCATCCTCGGGCTGACAAGGCAACTCATGAAATGAGATCTCGACCCCATATCCACAGTTACTGTCTTTGGTGACGGCGTATACCAATCGCGCCCCCGTGGCCTTGGCAATTCGGATAATGCTACCGGGCAAAGAAAGCGTCCCTCCCAGAAAGGGCTGCTCGAATCGCTCACTACTGTTCGTCTCATTGCCATCCAAAGCAATCAACAATATTTCACCGTTCCTTAAAGTTCGATAGATCTTTCTCGGGTCATCGGCCGTGGTTATCCAGCTCCCACCACTGAAGAACTGGGTATTACGCAGCTTGGTCGACATATACCAACGATCGATGGAGTCGTAAGTGGGATGACGCTCATCGACCACGGTTGTAAGCATTGCAAAATTTATCCCCGCAAAAAAAAGGCCCGGCCCGAGCATAAAAAACCTGCCAAAGTGACTGATGATCATGATAACCCCCCGACCGGGTTCTCGAGCCTTTTTCAGCAATTCGAGGTTGTGAATCCGGATGAAGCGTTGACAGTTTTCAGCCGTGAACCGCGGCATGAGGAAGCAATCGAGGGTATCGCGGGCCAACATCTTATAGTGAAGTCTACACTGGCGATTTAGGGTGGCGGGATCTCCCGCGGAATCAGTGAGTAACCGACCCATTCCCTGTCGAACCAGGTGTCGATGGGGATGAACAATCGAATCAAACAATCCAATTAAATTCACCAGGCGATAACCGATGGAACGAGTTAGACGCGCGAGAGCAGGGAAAAATACCTTGTAGCGAAACCATTTTATTACTTTAGCGGCAGCCACGGATCAGTCACACCAAAAATGAGGGAGAGAAACCACGCCAAGTTCGAGTCCTCGTTGACTGACGCAAAGTTGAGAGACCATACTGGCAGTTTCATAAAAATAAACGCCATTTTCGCACATAAGAAAAACATAAACCCAATAGTTCCCTTTTAATAAGGAAATACCAGGAAACTTGACTCTGATCTGTCCATCACCTTTGATATCTCGATGAATTACCACGCCGTCATTCTGTGTGCCGGCGCTCGCAATCGGACGAGATACGGAATCGGTGAACATTACGGCGACACTCGGAGCTGGGAGATTTGGATCAGAACGAAACAATACCTCAATGGTTACCGTAGTGACCCCACTTTGAACATACAAAAGGGGTCCTTCCTCGCCATCTGCTGATATAATGATTTTTTTAATCGAAGCAGTATTGGATGTTTCAAAATTTCTTGAATTGTCTAATTGAGACAGGAGTTCTTCAGACTTTTCTGAATCCAGATAATTGTTATAAGCCACAATGACATTAGAAGGAGACCCAATGCTTCTTACAATCCCTTTTTCCAACCAAATTGCACGATTGCAAATTGCTTCAACTTGATACATCGAATGCGAACAGAATAAAATCGTCTTTCCCGCATTTTTCAGGGTCATTATTCGATCAAATGATTTTCGCGCAAATTCGCCATCACCAACAGAGAGGGCTTCATCGATGATTAAAATATCCGGGTCAACATTTATGGCGACAGAAAAGGCTAATCGAACATACATCCCGCTTGAATAGGTCTTGACCGGCTGGTCAATGAATTGGGAGATCCCGGAAAACTCAACGATTTCATCGAATTTTGCTCTTATTTCTTCGCGAGGCATCCCGGTCACGGCAGCGCTCAGATAGATATTTTCCCTACCGGTGAATTCGGGATTGAACCCAGCCCCCAATTCAAGCAGGGCCGCCACGCGGCCTTTAACCTGCACTTCCCCGCAGGTAGGCGACAGGGTGCCGCAGATCAATTGCAAGAGGGTGGATTTCCCAGCGCCGTTACTGCCGATGACGCCGATTACTTCACCGGGGGAAACGTGCAGGTTAACATCGCGCAAAGCCCAAAATTCACGATAAAAGCGTTTGCGACTGCGGAAAAGCATCTGCAGTAAGCGATCTCGCGGCTTGTCGTAGATCTGATAACACTTTCCCAAGGATTCAAGAGAAATCACGGCATCAGAGGACATCGGCGAACCCTTTGCGTGTTTTCTGAAACCAGGCAAAAGCGAGCCAAGCCATAAAGATACCAGAAAAAGTCAGCGTAAAGTAACCTCGCCAATCCATGAATTCGCCGAAAATCAACAGGTCGCGCGCCTGTTCCACCAGAAAACTAAGGGGATTGAGTAGCATCCATTGCCGATATTTTTCTGGAATGACACTAAGGGGATAAAAAATTGGGGTGAGAAACATCCAGGCAGTAACGATAATTCCGACGACCTGCGAAACATCCCGCAAATAAACACCCAGCGAACTGAGAAACCAGCCACCTGCCAAGCAAATTACCGCAAGAGGAATGATCAGCAGAGGAAAGAACAGTACTGTAACCGAGGGGATCCCAATAACGAAGAATGAAAAAACCAACAATACGACGAGACTGATTGTCGCATGAAACAAAGCCGCTCCAAAAACCGTCAGGGGCAAAAGTTCAAGCGGGAAAACAACTCGTTTAACATAGGTAGGATTTTGCAGAATTAGCGATGGTGCCCGGGTGTAACATTCGGCGACCACGTTAAAAACCAATAAACCGGCAAAAAGCACCAAGGCGAACTCGGCACGCGATTCGCCAGTGGAAATATCCCAGCGGGCTCTGAACACCACACTGAAGACAAATGTATAAACCGTGAGCATGAAAATCGGATTAAAAAAGGACCAGAGCATCCCCAGCACAGACCCTTTATAGCGGCCGATGACTTCTTGACGGACAAGACTGAGAATAAGCTGCCGATGCCGCCAAAAACTTATGGCGATCTGCCACGGGTGGATGGAAAAGCGCTGCATAAGGAGTGCCTACAAGACGGGAAGTTACGGAGTGGGCGCCCCAATTGCGTAATCGAGGGCAACGCGGGCCAAGGCTTCTGCAGCGCGAGAATCGATGAGGTTGATTTCGGCTCGGGTCAAACGAAGTTCGGCATAAAGCAGGTCATCAAGGGAAACCACGCCGAGTTCAGCGGAGCGACTAGCGACTTCGTAGGCGGCCCGGGCTTCTTTGAGCGTATCATGAGCATTGGCAATTCGCGCCCGCGCTTCATCGAGTTGCTGAAAACGGGTTTCCACATCACTGGTGACTTGCAGGCGAGCCGCATTCAGCTGTTGTTCATAACGATTGACGGCGATGCGCTGTTTTCGCCATGCGGCGATATTGCGCCCTCCCTGAAAAGGTTTCATGCTCAAATTCAGGGTCACGCTGAAATAATCGCGACTATCTTCTCCATAACGGCTGTCGTCATAATCGCGTTGATAATCCGTATACCCCCCCTCCAGCTGGACCTGGGGAAGATTGCGGGCCAGAATAACACGGGCATCTTCACGGGCCATGTCGATATTTAGCTTTGCCAACTGCAGGTCGGGGCGACGCTCCAGCCCCAAGGAGAGGCACTGGGACAGATCGACACAAGGCAGGGTGAGATTTTCATCAAAATTGCCGCTCAGCTTCAAGGGAGCATCGGCTTCCAAGGCGAGCCATTGGCGAAGCTGCGCGGCGGCAATTCGTTCTTCGGATTGCGCCCGGATAAGCTGATGTCGAGCATTGGACAATTCGACTTCGGTTTCAAGCAGGCGTAAACGGGGAGCCAACTGCTGCTTTACCCAGGCAGCTGCGATGTCTTTCTGTCGCTCAAGTCGTTCTACGGAAGCTTGCCACTCATGAGCACGTTGATTTGATAGCAGATAATTATAGAAACTGGTGCGAACTTCCCTCACAAGTTGTTGACGCATGTAGGTCAGTTCCGCTTCTCGATAGGCGCGAGATTGACGGGCACGTTTGAGCCCCGCCACACTGGAGAAACCGGCAAAGAGAGGCTGGCTGAGACGAACGGAGTAACTGTCACTGTTCTGGTCGAGGTAATCGGTGTCTCGATCCGTACTGTTACCGTTGGACAACTGATTATAGTTGTAGCCCAAGGTCAATGTCGGCAAAAAAGCACCCTTGGCTTCACTAATCCCTAATTGCGCTTCGTCGACAGCCAAGGAATAAGCCTTTACGTCAGGGTTGTGAGCCAATCCATAACGAATACAATCTTCCAGAGTCATGGTCTCCATCGAACTGGATGACCAGGAAATTTCGTTGGCTAGAACCATGAAACTAAGAAAAACAATAATCGACTTTTTTACCATTATCCAACTTCTCTCAATTTTCCCGGAGGGCCCGATCAAAATTCTCTTTCAGGGGCTCGACAATGTAATCCAATACGGTTCTCGGTTCCGTCCGGATGAAGACAGCGGCAGGCATTCCTGCCGTCAGATAGAGATCATTCTCGTAAAGCTTCTGCTTATCGAGTTCAATGTGCACGATATAGGCCGGTTGCTCACCATAAGGTGTTTTTTGCAGGAGCCGGTCCGCCGATATATACACGACCTTGCCTTCTACTTTAGGGGTGGTTCGCTGATTGAACGCAAGCAATTGCACGTCGGCCGGCTGACCTTTGTAAAGATGAGTAATGTCCTGCACCATAATCTGGCATTCGACAATTAGCGGACTGTCCGTGGGAACGATATCCAGCAACGGCTGCCCGGGGCTGATGACACCGCCGCGCGAGTGAACCTGAAGCGCAACGACTTCACCAGAGACAGGAGCAGTGACCGACAAGCGATCCCTGGCATCGACCAGCGGCATCAACTGTTGCTGCAAATCAAAAAAACGCTGCTGCACCTCTGATTGTCGGGCGCTGGCTTTTTGCCTGTATTCCGTTTCCAGGCCACTGATACGCAGTTGAAACTCGGCGATCTTTTCACGCAATTCGGCCTGACTTCCTTGCAACTGGGCCTTTATCCCCTGATGTTCGGCAATGGCCCGGCGCAACTCCAAGATCCTAGTTTTGTCAATGTATTGTTCCTCAAAGAGAACCATCTTGGCATCTAGCTCCTCCTGCAGAGTCGCAATAATCTGCTCCTCCGCCCGTTGGCGCGCTGCCAGACTGCGATCCTGTTCGGTTAACTGATCGATCTGTTTCCGTAACAGCTCCGTCTGGGTAACTAATGCCTGACGACCGCTGCTGAAAACCTTTTTAACACTATCCAGAAGCTCATCATATTGCTCTTTTGAAACTCCCTCTATCGCAGCGGGCCAAGAAACTGTGGTAGACAGTTCCTTTTCCGCCTGAAGCCGGGCTTCATCAAGGCGTGCGGCCATAATCTGCAAGCGCAATTGGTCTGTTGCCGAAACAACACGTGAACTATCCAGAATTACCAAGGGCTGGCCGGCTTCAACCACATCGCCATTACGCACCAGAATCTCTCGAACAATCCCCCCTTCAAGGTGCTGCACCGTCTTACGTTCGGCGTCGACCCGGACCTCACCATTTGCGATAACCGCACCGCTGATTTCCGCGAAAGTGATCCACAATCCGCCGAACCCGAAAAAAACGATGACAATCAGCATTCCAGCCAGAATTATCCGGCGACTGTCAGCATAATGAATGGGCAAGGTCGGTGGCGGTGTTGTCTCATCCTCAATGCGGGCATAATCTTCCGCGCTGATACGATTTCGACGAAACAGTCGCTTCCAGAATGCCGCCTTTTTGTCTTGGTCTTGGCCCACAGCCGCTTTTTGATCGTTATCCGTCATTCACTTGCTTTCGTGATTTATTAAAGATGAACATCCTCAGGGAGAATCTGAGTGGTCACAGAAAAACGATTATCCGAGAGATAAAAACACCAGCCCCTCTTACCCTGCCACCTGCTGCCGCCCTTGGTTTTCCATCAACTTCGAAAAGACTGCATTACGTGGCCCGAAAAGAGCCATTTGTCCATTTTTCAACATCAAGACCTTATCAACTCCTGCCAGCAACCCCGGTTTATGGGAAACAATAATCAGAGTCGTCCCTTGCTTTTTCAGTTCAGAAAAAGAACGAACCAAGGCCGCTTCCCCTTCTTCATCGAGATTCGAGTTCGGTTCATCCAAAATGACAAGGCGCGGCTGGTTGTACAGGGCGCGGGCCAGGCCGATCCGTTGGCGCTGCCCACCGGATAAAACCTGACCACCTTCACCGATCCGGGTATCGTACCCTTTAGGCAGGTTCAAAATAAGGTCATGCACACCTGCCTGCTTGGCAGCGGCAATGACTTTTTCCGAATCCACCTCGCCCAAGCGGGCGATGTTTTCGGCGACGGTGCCGCTGAACAATTCAATATCCTGGGACAGATACCCCAAGTAAGGCCCAAGATTGTCCTGCCGCCAGCTGAAAATGTCCGCCCCGTCCATACGTACTTTCCCCCCGCCAGGAGGCCAGATTCCCAACAAAAGTCGACACAGGGTCGACTTCCCCGCCCCCGATGGACCGATTAGACCCAGAGACTCTCCGGGCTCTAAGGAAAAGTTGATGTCGCGAAGGATGAAATTTCCCTGAATGGCGAAACTGACATGCTCAGCCGTAAGTTGCCCTTGGGGAGCGGGCAAATCCATCCCTTCTTCCGGCTTGATCTGGCTGAACAAAACATCAAGACGTCGCCAGGCGCCACGAGCTTCGACCATGTTTTTCCAGGAACCGATCCCTAACTGCACGGGAGCAAGGGCCTTACCCATGATGATTGACGCCGCAATCATGCAGCCCGCCGTAGCCTCGCCGTTGAGTGTCAGCCACGCCCCCACCCCGTAAATAAAAACCTGCATCGACTGCCGCAACCAACTTGAGAGCGACTGAACCAAACCCGCCTGCCTGCTGGCTTGAGTCTGAAGCTTGGTCACGGTGTCGTTGAGCCCCGACCAGCGGGATGCCACGCCATTGACCATTCCCATACTGTGAACGGTTTGGGCATTTCGGCGTGCCGCCTCGACAAATTTCATGGAAAATCCACTCACGGTATTGGCGGCATCTAGCGGTTTGCGTGTTAACTTTTCGTTGATCAAAGCAAAAATGACCAGCAAAACGGCACCGGCTGTCGCCACTAGCCCCAGCAACGGGTGCAGGATATAAATAACCGCAAGGAACAGAGGAGTCCACGGTATATCAAACAAGGTAAAAATAGAGTTTCCACCAAAAAAGTTACGTAGAACATTGACATCACGCAATGTCGCCTGATTTGGTGCCGCACCTGACAACGCCGCCTCTTTCAATACGGTTTCCAGAACATCTCGACTCAGCGCTTGATCAATCGCGACCCCACACCGAACCAGAAGTCGGGATCGGACAAATTCAAGAGAGGCCATGACTACCAAGGAGACAACGGCAGCAACGGTGATGGCATACAAGGTGGGCAAGCTATAGCTGGACAATACCCGATCGTAAATCTGCAACATGTAAATCGGAAATGTCAGCTGCAGAACGTTAATGAACATACTGAACAGTGCCCCATAAATCAGATAAGGGCGCCACTGCTTAAAAAAGTTTTTCATGAAAAAAGCTCTCCTGTTTTTTTTCCAAGCGTGCATCATTGCAAAAACATGGAAAAAACGCAAGAAAAGATTCGGAGATTAAAATTGACAACGGGAAGGGATTTGAAGCGGCTAACAGGCGGGTCTGTGCACTTTCTGGCAAGAACCTGGATTGCCCGTGAGATGACAGATTTCGAGAATGGACGGAATTCTCTCAACCTCGGCAATTGGTATATCCGGCCGCACCTTTCATGTCGCCGCCCCCATCAGGTGAAGACTTCCGCCTCGGCGAAGAGTCGGCCGGCCTGATCTTTGGCGGAAAGTACCGGGGGGGCGCTCAGTGGCCAGAGGATCCCCAGTTCGGGATCGTTCCAAAGGAGGCAGCGTTCCTGCTCCGGCGCGTAGTAGTCAGTGGTTTTGTAGAGAAACTCGGCGAATTCAGAAAGAACCAGAAAACCATGGGCGAACCCGCCGGGAATCCAGAATTGTCGCTTGTTTTCAGCGCTGAGGCTAACCCCTACCCAGTTGCCGAAGGTGGGTGAACTTTTGCGAATATCCACGGCAACATCGAAGACTTCACCGACCACGCAGCGGACAAGTTTGCCCTGGGTGGCCGGCGGCAATTGGTAGTGCAGGCCGCGCAGCACCCCCCTTTGTGAACGGGAGTGGTTATCCTGGACAAAATTCACCGTCAGACCGGCTGCCTGGCGAAAAGCGTTCTCATTATAGCTTTCAAAGAAAAAACCCCGCTCATCACCAAAAACCTTCGGTTCGAGAATCAGGACTTCGGGGATTTCCGTTCGGATCACGTTCACAGCGCCACCTCGTCCCGCAAGACCATTTCCAGGTAGCTACGATAGCTGGATTTCGGCGTTGCCGCGATAACCTGCTCAAATTGACTGAGGCTGAGAAAACTCCGGCGGTAGGCAATTTCTTCGAGACAAGCGATCTTCAACCCCTGGCGCGCTTCCAAGGTGCCGATGAAATGGCTGGCTTCGAGGAGGCTCAAGTGAGTGCCGGTATCGAGCCAGGCGATGCCACGCCCCAATCTTTCCACCGACAGTTCGCCCCGACGCAGATATTCGAGATTGACATCGGTGATTTCCAGCTCCCCCCGCGCCGACGGACGCAGCGCCTTGGCGATCTCCACGATTTTGCCGTCATAGAGATAGAGGCCGGGAACGGCGTAGTGGGATTTGGGATTGGCCGGTTTTTCTTCAATGGAGAGAACTTTACCCGCGCGGTCGAACTCGACGACACCGTAACGTTCAGGATCGGTCACCGGGTAGCCAAAAACCGTGGCGCCGAGGGTAAAGTCGGCAACGATGTGATCCAGACCCATCTTGCCGTAGAAGAGATTATCCCCCAGGATCAGGCAAACGGGTTCGTCGGCAATGAACTCATCCCCCACCAGAAAAGCCTGGGCGATCCCTTTCGGCTCGGCTTGCACGGCGTAGGAAAGTCGAATGCCGAAGCGACTTCCGTCTCCGAGTAGCGCCTCAAAGCGGGGCGTGTCCTGCGGCGTCGAAATGATCAGAATATCGCGAATACCGGCCATCATCAGGGTCGAAAGCGGATAGTAGATCATCGGCTTGTCATAAACCGGTTGCAGCTGCTTACTGGCGACCAGGGTCAGGGGATACAAACGGCTGCCGGCGCCACCAGCGAGAACGATCCCTTTTTTTATTCCGCTCATATCACTATTTTCCTCGCTTCAAGAAATAGTTACGCAAACTCTCCTGCCACTCCGGAATCCGCGCACCGGTGGCCGTCTTGTACTTCTCTTTCGACAGCACCGAATAGGCCGGGCGTTTGGCCGGCAAAGGATAGCCTTCCGTCGGAATCGGCAGGATGTTTTGAACCTGCAAACTTTCGGACTTACGCGCTTGATCGATAATCTCAACCGCAAACTGATACCAGCTGCATTCCCCCTCGTCGCTGAAATGGTAAATGCCGTAGGGGCTGTGAGGGGTGAGGGGTGAAGAGTGAGGTGTGTCGACCAAGGCCAACAGTTTAAAGATTGACTCGGCCAAATCGTCGGTCCTGGTCGGCGTCCCCCGTTGGTCATCGACAACCTTGAGCTCGGGGCGTTCCTTGGCCAGTCGAATCATCGTCTCGACAAAATTGTTGCCGCCCTGGCCGTACAACCAGCTGGTGCGGACAATGAAGTACTTCTCTAAGCCGGACTCGATGATCCTCTGCTCGCCAAGAAGCTTGCTTTTTCCATAGACCGACAGGGGACCGGTAGGGTCGTCCTCCCGGTAGGGCTCCTTTTTATCCCCAGCAAAGACAAAATCCGTAGAAACATGGACCAGCACGGCATCAATTTCTGCAGCCAACTGCGCCAAAAAACCCGGGCCTTCGCCATTGACCCGCATAGCCAGTTCGCTATGGCTTTCACAACCATCAACATTAGTATAGGCGGCGCAATTGAGGATAATCGCGGGTTTCAATTCCCGCAGAGCTAAAACCTGCTCCCGATCCGTCAAATCGAATTCCGGCAGATCGTAAGCATGTAGCTGATAGCCGGCAGGCAGCAACCGCTTCACCGCGGAAGCCAACATACCGTTGGCGCCAATCAAGACAAGCTTTTTTTCGTCCATCTATCCAGTAACTCCCAGACGCTGCCGCTGATAAGAACCATCCTGCACGCGACGGCACCACTGACGGTTCTCCAGATACCACTCGACCGTTTTGCGAATACCGGATTCGAAGGTTTCTTCGGGCTGCCAGCCCAGTTCGCGCTGGATTTTACTCGCATCGATGGCGTAACGCAAATCGTGTCCGGGACGATCCTGAACATAAGTAATCAGCGATTCATAGGGGGAAAAGGAGGACGGCGCCAACTCATCGAGCAGGGCGCAGATCGTGCGTACCACCTCGATGTTCTGCTTTTCGTTGTGACCGCCGATGTTGTAGGTCTCCCCAACCTTGCCCTCGGTCACCACTTTGTAGAGAGCGCGGGCATGGTCGTCGACATAAAGCCAATCGCGCACCTGGTTCCCTTTGCCGTAGACGGGAAGCGGCTTGCCTTCGAGGGCATTGAGAATCATCAGGGGGATAAGCTTTTCCGGAAAGTGATAAGGTCCGTAGTTGTTGGAGCAGTTGGTGACGAGAGTGGGCAACCCGTACGTTCTTCGCCAGGCACGAACCAGATGATCGGAACTGGCTTTGCTGGCGGAATAAGGGGAACTCGGCGAGTAAGAGGTCTGCTCAGTAAAGAGGTCCTCCGGTCCTTCCAAGTCGCCGTAAACCTCATCGGTGGAGATATGATGAAAACGGAAGGCGGCCTTGCGGGGTTCCTCCTGGCTCTGCCAATAGGACCGTGCCGCTTCGAGCAAGGTATAAGTACCGACAATATTGGTTTCGATAAAAGCAGCGGGGCCATCGATGGAACGGTCGACATGGCTTTCCGCCGCCAGGTGCATGACCGCGTCGGGCTGATGTTGGGCAAAAACCCGGTCGAGTTCAGCACGATCGCAGATATCGACCTGCTCAAAGGCATAGCGTTCGCTGTCGCTGACGGTGGTCAGGGATTCCAGATTCCCCGCATAAGTCAGTTTATCGACATTGACGACGGAGTCGCCGGTATTCTGAATGATGTGTCGTACAACCGCCGAACCGATAAATCCGGCTCCCCCTGTTACAAGCAACTTCATATTCACCTCGAAAACGTGAAAACGGCCACTATGGCATCAGCTTTTCTAATCATGGCGGCAAGCATAGCCGGCAATTCATCATACTTGCCGAGAATTTTTCCCAACATCACAAACTCCAGTAGATCAGCCCGCGACTTTCCACATCCTCGCGTTTGAGCACCGTTTTTACGTCAATGACTACTCCCGCGCCATTACCGTTGGTGGTCATGCGGACAAGTTTGTCTAGGGTGATGAAGGAAAAAGCGTCGTGCGACACCGCCCAGACCACGGCATCGACGGTGCCGACCTGCTCCAGGGGGACCAGCTCCAGACCATATTCGTGACGGGTCTCCTCGACGGAGGCGATGGGATCATGAACCAGCACCTCGA
>JBFWLN010000057.1:0-11698 GCA_050252135.1 Desulfobulbus sp. | reverse complement strand
ATGAACAATACGCTAAAAAAGCCGTAGCGTACGGCGCATAAACAACAGCGTCATCCCATGAGGCTGGCAATCGCACCTGACGGACCTAAATGCGGAGGTCTGTCTAACGGCGTCACGGATTCAGGTTTAATAAAAAAAAAAAACCGCATCCATTGCTGAATGCGGGTCTCAACCATTGGAATTCCAATGGATTTATATATGGTGCGAAGGCGGGAGCCAAACAAAATAAATCCATTTGAGTAATTTCAACTAGTTGATAGACTGAAAAAAAAATCACCGTTCGCAAAATACCCGGTTTATGCAATCCTTAAAGGGAGCGTTTGGCCCGCTGATAATTTTTAATCGCCTGTCTCTCTACCATGGAAACGATTTTCTTACCAGCGGGCTTATTTCATTCAGCGGCACTACTTTTGTTCAATATATGTCTCACTATATGCAAAAAATGAGACATATCAATGATAATGTATCACAATTGAGACTTATAGGTGTGCCTTCGACTACTTTGCTCTCCTCGACGACAATGGTGCAGACACGTTTCCCCGTTCTAGACGTTTTCACTGCCCCTTCGGCAAACACCTTGTCTCGCCAGGCGACGGGGTCGTTTTGCCGGGGATTCCACTTGACGATGTAATGTGTATTTTCAGCGTCTTCCAGGGCGACCAAGGTTGCAAGCGCATCATTACCCCCATCCGCTCGAACCAGCAACGGCTGTTGCGTGAGATCCTTGGCCTCGGAAATCACCCGGTTGATGAAATCAGCAAACCCTTTCTGGCTATGCTAGCTGCCGGGCCGCAGTTCAACTTCCAGGCACCAGCCTTCCAGGCCAAGATATACGGCTATGGGGGTATAGCCATCGTAGTTTTTATAGGTGCGGCTGACACTCCTTCCTTCTTGGTATTGGAGTTATCCTGGGGAAAGACATCCACATCCAAGGGGACAAGGCCACTCCGGTAACCAGCAATCGAGGCCTTCAGCCGCTTGAGCATAGTGCGCGAACATCGATTGATAACCGGAATAAGGGCGTCTCCGGCCTCGTCAAGTCGCTGGCGCAGTCTTTCGACCGAAGGAAATACAGGCGATGCCCAGGGCATGTTTGAAATAGTCATCCTCTCGCATAGCGGCAATGGCCTGATAATCGCTTTTCCCCAGACAAAGCAGGCCAAGGTAGCTATGCCGGTTGATGCAGGCGCCGGCCAGGACCAGGCCCGAGTGGCTCGGTATAGAATTCTTCGCTGCTTTGTACGAGGATCAATCGCTTCATTTTTTCAACTGTCGAATGAGTTTTTGTGACAGGTGGATATTGCAATATGTTAATTGGAGTTAAGCCGCAGTTTTATTGTTTTTTTCACTGATTCAGGTTGGAGTGTATTGAGGAATTTTTGATCTTATGACTGGCAAGATTATTGTCCACTTTTTCTAAACAAGATCCTTCTGTGGCGCACTATGTTTCGAAAGCGTTGATTTGGGAAAGATCAAACAGCGACAATGCGCAACCGGGGCGAGTCCGCCAATGTTAGGTGACCGGGATCGTGGCAAAAATCAAGCAAGGCCTGATCCGGAACCACGAGGCACTGGAAGTGGTCACAAATCTGGTGCAGTTGTTCGAGCGGATTGGATCGGTCTTGACGGGCCAAGTGGAGACGGTGCAGATCAAGAAAAAAGATTGGATCGCAGCCATACACGACCAGGTGGAGCAGTGCAAGCCCTTGCATAAACGAACCGAGGAGACCTTCGCCCATCGCGCCCATCTCATCATGAAGCTCGCCGTATTTTGTGGAAACAATGGCAGGCTTTCCACTTTCCGCTTCCATTTTTAGGCAAATCCCGAACTGACAGGCCTGCCACTGACGATTGAGCCTGGCAATGGTGCGCTCCAGAATCGGTTTTTCCTGGGATCGTTCGACCAACCGGTTGATGAGAAAGGTTAGCGGATCACTAACGGCGTGGGCCCGGTTCGTTGACGGCAGAGCATAAAAAATCGGCAAACCGGTCGCAACCACTGCCTTGGCCTGGAGGAAATGGGTGGCAAGATCGACCCGTTGGCAGCACCAATCAAGCTGGTCCTGATATTGCGGGGGTAACAGGATCTGCAGGTGACGCAACTGGATACTCAACTGATGCGCTCGCTCGCCCCGGAGACGATCGGTGTCCTGCCAGGATCGGATCATCTTCTGAAAGCTGTCTCGCCAAGGACCTGCCTCCGGCGCAAGGTGGGGAAGAAGGGTCCGCACGATCTCGGCAATCTCATTCCATCGAGCTGATGCGGGCAATTCGACGAAATTCATCCAGCGGCTGTAATCCCGGCGGCGCCCTACCTCGATCCGGTCGGTTTCGAAATATAGTGGGTCGATGGCGGCCAACGCTTCGATCAGGGCCGGAGCTGCCGCATAAATTGCGATGGCCGCCGTCTTTTTCGCGGGAATGATTTTACGGTTATAGATGTGGGTTTGGCTGTAGGCAGGAAAATCGGCAAACGGTTCGACCTGACAGCAATCGTAGGGAGGGTTGATGGCTTGCAGCGACTCCAGCAGGGCCTGGGCCTGTTTGATCGTTGGGGGCGCCAGGATATTGATCCTGTCGCCGACATTGATCCATGAGGTATTATGAAAGGTTGGGTGATCGATTATGCGAAATTTGAGCAGATGCATTGCTTGGCCATGGTATATGCCACAAAGAGGACTTTTCTTCTTGAAAAAACAAGAGTGCTCATGAGGGACAGGCGTCAACAAAGGTACGCATCAGAAACCCGTCGAGATAAGCACCATTAACCCCTGGTGTCACGATGGAACACGGCAAGAGTGGGGGAAAATCCGGTCTTCTCGCAGAGATGGGTGACCGGTCTGTTATATCGGCGCGAACCATCAGATACACGAGTTCAAGCTGCGGGGCACGTTCGTGCTTGATAGAGTCCACCTGAAGGATCATTATCCCCTACTCCTGGCAATGCATGCTCCGCGTCATGCCCATATTGAGATCAGCGGTGTGCCGGAGGCTGCGATGGTCACCATGGCCGGATGATCACGTAAGCGACCGGTTTACGGACGACGAGCAGGGTTAGAAGATCTTCAACTCGCGGCAATCACTGGCCTTGATCTGATACGATTTTATAAGGTCGCGCCCTTTCGCCGCCCTCTGGATGACGGTATTGCCCGGGCAAAGACCAAAACCGGTTCCGCTTCGACTCCCTCGATGCCCAGGGTGAAAGCCCTGCACTGAAAGTGGCCCCCACCGGCAACCCGGGAAAGGTCTAGGCCCTCGATGATCAAAATGTCTTTTCCCAGCAACCGGATATGTGACGGATGTCCAGGTTGCGCCCGTTCGATGCCCGGCTGATCGATGCCAACAAAGAGCAGCGGATACTCGCACAGCCAGGCGGCCGCCTCATCGGTCACTCCGGGAAAAAGGGGATCGAACTCCTCCAGCGGTTGCTCCAGGGTTCGGAAAAAAACTGCGTCGATGGTTTCCATAGGCAGGGTTCGTACCAGATCAAGCGCGATGGTCGATGGCTGTTGCGGACAGAGGTCGACGATCAGGGCGTTGAATTCGATTGGAAATCGTTGGTAATCGCTGGAGCACTTGCCGCCGTCCATGGCATGGAGCGGGTAATCGACATGGGTCCCAGTGTGTAGGGGCAGATGCAGGATGCTTTCGTGCATGCCGTGTTGGAGAAAATTGCGGGTGGTCTCGATGCGCGGCCTTTTTTCCTCCAGATTCTTGTACACAGCCATTGTTTTCTTGATCGGCAACGACAATGATATCCAATTCAGCATGGCTAACTTCCTGAGGCAATGATGACGGGGGCACCGGGGGGATAGACCACCAGATCCCCCTGCCGGGCCGCCAACCGGATGGCATCGGCAATTCGCCACTGGACCTGCAGCTCGTCAAAGCTGGCGAACAGGGTTCTGTCCCCCTCCCAGGCGTCCTTGAGCAACTTGACGTATGCCTCGGGTTTATTGCCGATCGTCCTGCAACTGTGACAATATTCGGCCATCACCTGTTCGGTGTCATATTCGTACCCTGGCGTTTTGGAATTGAACTGCACCTGCACGCCCTCGCGGGGAAAAACCTCTATCACCAACTGGTTGGCTTTGGCATCAACGGTTTGACTGCAGCTCACGCACAGCGGCATCGCCCGGTAGTGGAGGCGTATCTCGGTCCGCTTTTCCGCCTGTTTTTTGCCGGACCTGATAATGAACCGGGTTCCCGCCCACTGTGGGTTGTCAATTCGCAAGACGGCCTCAACCGCGGTCTCGGTGGTCGATCCTGGCATCTGCTCGCAATATCCTGCATACTGGCCGATCACCTGCGTTTTCTGGGGATCGGGCTGCAGGTGGTGAAGGATATCGATCTTGGACCGGCGAATTGATTCCGGGGCAAGATCGTCCGGCGCGGCCATGGCCACCAAGGCCACCATTTGCAGCAGATGACTCTGAACCATGTCATTGATCGCTCCAGCCCGATCATAATAGTCCAACCGTTCTTCAACTCCGGCGGTCTCAATGCTGGTGACTTCGATCCGATCAATGGCCCCTCCGTGCCAGCTCTCGCTGAAGATGCGGTTGGCAAAACGGATGGTCAGGATATTACGAATCATCTCCTTGCCGAGGTAATGATCGATCCTAAAAAGCTGCTCTTCGTTCACCCAATCCATGAGTTGCTGTTGAATGGCAACGGCCGATTCCAGACTGTCGCCAAACGGTTTTTCCAGCAGCAGCCGGTGCTCGGGATGGCCGTTGACTAAAAGGTTGGTCCCATGCAACTGAAGGGTAATGGGCACAAAGGCCTCGGGCTTGACCGCCAAAAAAAACAACCTTCGGGCGTCCTGGCCAAAACCCTGCTCACCGATACGGACGGCCAGGGCCTGGTAAGCCTCCGTTTCGCTGAATTCAAGCCGGTGGTACTCAATCCGCTTGCGGAGTGACTCGCCCAGATGGATATTCCCCCTGGCCTCGATAAAATCTATATACCGCTCGGTGTCCAGTGAACGGCGTCCCAGGCACCAGATGCGGCGCATGGGCAACGCATCGTCACTCCATTGTTGCAGGGCTGGAAAAATCTTCTTGGCGGCCAGGTCCCCGGTAGCGCCAAAGATACACAGCAAGCCGTCTCGATTGTCCATGGCTCACCCCTTGTTTCTGGTCACCACGGGATGGCCGCCGAATTCGCGCCGCATAGCCGCCAGCGACTTCTCCGCGTATTTCTCCTTATCCTGAGATTTAAACCGGGTAAAAAGGGCGGTCGCGATCACTGGCGCGGCCACGCCCTGCCGAACCGCTTCCTCCACGGTCCAGTTTGCCTCGCCAGAAGCGGCGACGATTCCCTCGATCGAATCAAGGTCGGGTTCCCGGGCCAAAGCGGTAGATGTCATATCCATCAGCAGACCGGAGACTATCGATCCCTTTCGCCAAACCGAGGTAACCTGGTCGAGCTTGAACGACAGCGGTCCGTGGCGAAGGATCTCCAATCCCTCGGCAATCGCCTGCATCATACCGTATTCGATGCCGTTGTGGATCATTTTGACGAAATGTCCGGCTCCCGACTCACCCATCAGTCCATAGCCCATGCCGCCGCTCAAAGCCTCAAACACCGGCTCTAATCGTGCATACACAGCCTCATCGCCGCCAACCATAAGGCAGGCCCCGTTCCGGGCTCCTTCGGTACCACCACTGGTGCCCACGTCGAGAAAATGCATATTGTCCCGGCGTAATACCTCGCCTCTGCGCTGACTGTCCTGGTAACGGGAATTGCCACCGTCGATTATGATGTCTCCTTCGGCCAGAAGGTGGCGAAGATGGGCAATCATGGCATCCACCGGCTCGCCCGCCGGAATCATCAGCCACACAGCCCGGGGAGAAGCCAATGCCCCAATGAACGATTCCAAGCTGCCGTACGCGGCAATTCCCTCCTGAGCGAGTTGGTCCCGCTTATCCTCCTTTTCGGTGAAGACCACAATCTCCAATCCCTTGTCACGGCCGTTGAGCGCCAACGGCAGCCCCATCTTGCCCATACCAATGATGCCAAGTTGCATTGTCCACCTCCTGATAATTGCCGTTCTCGTAAAGAACACCAGAATGACGTTTTGAGTTTCGAAATGTGCTGTATTTGTGGGATTTGGCCCTCCAATATTGGACTCCTTACGAGACCATCGAAAGTGACGGATTCAACAAAGAATCCGCCAAAAGGCCCGACACCATCATCTTTTGTCTGCCAAAAAGTGGCTGGCGAGGGAAAACATTCCGTTTTTTGGCCACCCTCGCCATTACCCACCCGTTTGGAAAAAGAGGCAAAAAGTGGAGTCTCTCCTTGTTACGGTCGCGTTGAGTGTTCAAAACTCTTGACCTCGGAAGATTTTGGTTGATACTGTAATTATAACTTTGCCTCATTATGTCGTTATAAATTTTCTACAATATCAACGTGCTACACGGGTTAACCTGGTGCCACACTGAGCCAAAAGGTATCAAGGGAAAACGGCGGCCGAAACCACGCCCTAAGGACGGGGTTTTACAGGACTAATAAATTTGACTTTCAAATCAGACTCTTCGACTCACCTGGGCGAAACGGGTGAAACGGTTTATTTTAAACAGTTTTTCGGTCGGATACGCATGTTTTCTCAGTGGAGTCATAATGCCGATATCAGGAAGTCTGAATGTAGGGAAAGCGATTTAACCCATGGCGCGAATCTTATCCGCAAGTTTGCCCAGATCCACCTGTCTTTCAAACAGGGGTAGTTGATCATGGGCGTAGGCTTTAAGTTGCTCTTCAAAAACCGGTTTTTCTTGGCGATAGAAGATGCCGAGAAAGAGTTGCTCTTCCTCGCAGGCCCGGGCAAAGGCCTGGATTCGATCCGTAGGGTCATGATCCTCGGGCAGCGGCTGGGTATGCTGGGCAAACCACTGATAGGTGTTGAGTTTGTTAAAGGTGACGCAGGGTTGGAGAATATCCACCAGGGCGTAGCCGCGATGTTCTATGGCCGCCTTGAGGATGGCTCGGGTTGCCTCGGGGTCGCCCACATAGGCACGGGCTACAAAGGAGGCATTGAGGGCAATAGCCAAGGTAAGCGGGTTGAAGGGTTCGGCGAGAACGCCATCAACCTGAAGCGGGGTAACAAATCCCTGCCGACTGGTCGGGGAGGCCTGCCCCTTGGTCAGCCCATAGACCATGTTGTTGTGCACGATGTTGGTGAGATTGGGGTTGCGGCGGATGCAATGGACAAAATGGTTCCCCCCTTCGCCATACATATCGCCGTCACCGCTTTCGGCGATCACGGTCAGCCGCGGGTTGCTCGCCTTAATGGCTGTGGCCGGAGGCAAGGCGCGGCCATGGAGACCGTTAAAGAAATGGGCATTACAGTATTGGGGGATCTTCGCTGCCTGACCAATACCTGATACCAGTACCGTTTGCTGGGGATCGAGTTGCAATTCTGTCAGGGTCTCACCCAGTATTTTGAGGATGCCATGGTTACCGCACCCAGGGCACCAGGCAATATCACAGTCGCGTTTAATCCAGGTATGCGGACTCATTTATTCGCCTCCTTTTGCAGTCGTTCGATAATTTCATCGACACTGAATGCCAGTCCATTGTACTTCAGCCATTGATCGGCGATGACGCATCCGGTTTCCGCACGCAACAGTCGGGCAAACTGGCCGGTGGCATTATTTTCCACTACAATAATTCGTTCGGCCCGTTGCAGGTATGCTTCGGTCCCGTCGGGGAGCGGATAGACCTGGATGCAGTGGAGGAAGGCCGTTTCAAGGGAGACGACCCGATCAAGTGCTTCCCTGATCGCCGGTCCGGTTGAACCCCAGGCGACGAGCAGGCATCGATATTTGTCTGGCCCGTACAGCCGTGGAGGAATGGCAAGAGTCGTCCGCAACAACTCGGCCTTGGCCATGCGTTTGTCGACCATCGCCACTCTGGTGGTGAAATCCTCGGTAATCCTGCCCTGGACGTCGTGCTCATCACTGTCGACACAAACCAGTCCATGGCCATAACCCGGAATCCCCCGGGGAGAGAGTCCGTCCTGGCTGAAGGCGTAGCGCTCGTAGTCTGCTTCAGTGGCAACAATCTGCGATTGGGGTGGTTGTTCGGGAAGCGGGAATGGGTCGAGGTCGTAGAGCGAGTCGAGTAGGTACTGATCGGTGAGCACCAGAACCGGCGACTGGCTGGCATCGGCCATGATGAAGGCATGGCGGGCACATTCAAAGGCATCTTCCGGTGAGCCGGGAGCAAGAATGGCCCGCGTAAATTCACCGTGGCCGGAATAGCGGGCAATCTCAAGGTCTCCCTGTTCGGTTCGTGTCGGCAAGCCGGTTCCCGGACCGGGACGCTGGGCAATATGGATAACCAGCGGGGATTCGATGATACCGCATAAACTCAGCCCCTCGGCCATGAGATCAAAGCCACCGCCTGAGGTGCTGACCAGGGCCCGGGCACCGGCATACCAAGCGCCAAGCCCCATATTGACGGCGCTGATTTCATCTTCGGCCTGCTCCACCACTATTCCATGATCGGCGGCCAATCCGGCCAGGTGGACAAGCACTCCTGTTGCTGGCGACATTGGATAGGAGGATATAAAGTTGCACCCCCCGGTAACCGCACCCAGAGCTACGGATTGGGAACCGTCAAGCAACAAGCGCTCACCGGCGATCCCACTCTGGGGGAAAGCGAAACGTCCCTGAAGCTCGGCCGCGTACTCCCAGCCGAGTTTGGCGGCTACAAGGTTTTTTTTCTGCCGCTCCGTCCCCGTGAAGGTGCGGCGAATAGCCACATCCAGGGGATCTAGATTCCAGCCAAGCAAGCGGGTAATATAGCCACAGATAATGCTGTTGTCATAGATTGCCCCTCCGGCTTGCTTGGAAAGCTCTTTGAGCGGCAGAGGTTGTATTCCGGGTTCGGTGGGAAAAAGGGCCGGATCACCAAGGAGTAGGGTGTTTTCGGAAAGACGCCCCTGGAGACGGGGGAGCGCATCTCGGTCAAGGAACACGCAGCAGTCGATCTGCTCAGAGACAGCGCGCACCGGCGCGGTGGAGGTTCGTAAGGTCAACGAGTTGCTTCCGCCACGGATGCGCGACATGAATTCATTGACGGCAAAGACATGCAAACCGCCGCCACGTAAGGCCCGGGCTAGCACCAGGCCAAGGGTTTGTAGCCCTTGACCGGCCTCCCCCCCGAACATCATATTCAAGGCTTCAGACGATAGGGTAGACATAAAGACTTCCTCTTAGCGTGTGGATTTCTATGAACGAAAAGGGATACCCATGACGAAATGATATATCGTCAACAATATTAAGAAGATAAACAATGCATTAAAAGTGCTGAGAAATGATGCTCCAGAGATAGCAAGACACGCTACGGGCAATCAAACGAACAAACCGAGCGGCAGATGATCCTCTGCGCTCGGTTGTGAGACATGTTGCTACCGGTTGACGAACAACCTCAAAGAGCACACCTTCAAAATGCGTTGCTAGCAATAGTGGAAACAGATTTTAACAGAAGAGAAAGTTTAGACATAGCCTTTGCCCTGACAGGTTGGGCAGGGCGTATCGGGGGTACAGACCTGGCCGGAGCAGTTTGCTCCCACTGTACATTCTTGCTGTTCCGGTGTTTTAATGCCCTCCCATTCCGAACTTGTCTCACAAACACCATCGATCACTTTTTTTCCCATACAGGTCGGACAGACTGTTTTTCCGGCTTCTTGCGTACTCATGGTCTCCTCCTTGAAATGATGGTTTCTTAACGGCTTAAACACTATAATTATTCATAATCTCTTTCAGAAAGAAGTCAACGCCTCAAGCGGAATTGGCCCATGAAACAAAAAAAGACCGTCTCCTTTAATATATGGGAGCGGTCTTTCCCATCCTGCGGATGCCCATTTTAGAATTGTTTTCCCTCAAGGTTGTTCTTCAACTGAGCAATTTCAAGTCCCAGAGCAATGCATTGTTTGCCGTCCATGCAAGGGTCCGCATCCACGGTTTCTAGGAAATGATCTAAGGAATAGATGCCTTTTTCCAGATGGACCATCCATGCCCTTTCCGGTTCATTATACGAGACGGTGATGTCTTTGCCGCATTCACCGATATTGGGATACAATGCCGTTATCCGTTGGCAAAGCTCGTGTTCGCTATAATTGGACATATTGAGCCTCCTTGGGTTGCATTTCCACCAATAAAACAACAGGTTCAGCAATAAGGCTCCATGAAGAAATGGGCCCCATCCATACTGATAAAATGGACGCCGTCCTGTTTGGGTAATCCGGCTATTTTCCAGGCTTTTTCTGGATTCACAAACTGTTCCTGCACGCATTCTTTGGCTTGATGCGCGATCCGACATATATTATCCCAAATGGGGAAAACCTGGAATTTC
Source organism: Desulfobulbus sp. (assembly GCA_050252135.1). Taxonomy (GTDB): domain Bacteria; phylum Desulfobacterota; class Desulfobulbia; order Desulfobulbales; family Desulfobulbaceae; genus Desulfobulbus. Next base: position 1,333 of record JBFWLN010000057.1, on the reverse strand, counting down.
AGGTAATAATAAGCGGGTAAACCACCGGCTCTGCCGGTGGACTCCCACAGTTTGACAGTTCCGGGAAAAATGGGAAGTCTCGCACTTCAGAACCGCTCAAAGGTAACCGATCACGGGGTAAAAATTTATATTTCAATAAATTCAAGATGTTACCAATAATTGTTTCCAAGATCGAGTTAAAAGCCCTAAAAAATGATATTGAAATTCAAACAGTTACTTACCCCGTGATCGCTTACGCTCAAAGTTCAAAAAGAGGAGACTCCCCATGTACGACGAACAAAGCCTAAGCCACACCAAGTGGGATTGCAAGTATCACGTCATCTGGATACCAAAGTACCGCAAGAAGTCGATTTTCGGAGACTTACGGAAATGTTTGGGGGAAATATTCCGAGAATTGGCCTGGCAGAGGGAATGTACAGTGATCGAAGGGCATTTGATGCCAGACCATGTCCATATCTTGCTTTCGATTCCACCCAAATACTCAGTTGCCCAAATAGTGGGCTTTATCAAAGGAAAAAGCGCAATCCAAATTGCCCGTAACTTTCAAGGTAGAAAGAAGAACTTCGAAGGCCAGAATTTTTGGGCACGAGGTTATTACGTTTCCACCGTTGGTAAGGATGAAGATGCTGTAAAAGCATACATCCAACATCAGGAAAAAGAAGACAAACGACTAGATCAACTCAATTTATTTAAATAGGCCGCCACCTTTAGGTGGCTCCAGGTTTTCTACCGCTTTGAGCGGTTCATAATTCAAGCCACCGGCTCTGCCGGTGGTACATGACATTACCGAAGTTCCAGGATTATCTCCAATTGGCCCTTCGAAAGAGACGTAATGCCTTCCTCCCGGACCAATGCTATAGCAACATCCTCATCCCACGTTTCCGAATTGAGGGTCTTTGTCAGAGTTGCAGAAAAGGTGGCGCCGCTTCTTGCCTGATTTTCAGGTAGAGGTATTCAAGATCCCGGTATCCGCATGCTCGTTTTACGATCCTGTTGATAGTAGCATTGAATGCTTCAAGTTTGGCCGAGGTAACCCGGTGTTTGATCCAGGCCAGAATTTCATTTCTGTCCCGGTCGATGCCTTTGGCAAATTTTATCAAGGGTTCCAATCCTGTTTCCTTGGCCCATTCAATCCAGTTGTTGAGAAATTTAGAGGCCCATTTCGGACGAACATAGGTCCACAGGGTGCTGAATGCATCTTTGAGAAGTATAGTGGACCCCAAAAGCTGGACAGTAGTTTAAGCTGGCGCACCAAGAGGATCAAGAACCGATGAGCGATGTAAAAACTCGGCAATTTCACAGTCCTGAATTTAAGGCGAAGGTCGGCCTTGAG
>JBFWLN010000056.1:0-11734 GCA_050252135.1 Desulfobulbus sp. | reverse complement strand
CTGTCTCGTATTTTATTGATATTGCGCTAAATATTAACAAAATGCGAGAAAAAAGGCAAGCGAAAGCAGAACAATTAACCTGTGAATTTAGACAGTTAAGCGAAAATACTTTTTACGAGGCCATCAATCCTTGACGGGCTCGAAAAAAGGGCCATCACATTCTGAGAGATGGTTAAGTAAAAACACAGGTATACAAGGAGTGGCGTTTTCCCCGGCACGAAGGCATACAGAAGAGATGTCGAGTGTGGGGAAAAACGCTACGACGCAGTAGATCGAAGTTTTTAAGACGCCATAAAACCAAACTATCCCTGAACCCTGGGTTCGTGAACATGCATCGATGCGTCACGAATTCAGGTGAAATCCGAGCACAGGTCGCGGGTGATCTTACGCCGGGCATCCGCATCCTCGTTGCGAACCAAATCGGGCAGATCGCCCCACATCCCCACCTTGCCACTGTGGACAGCAAAGATTCCTTCAATGCCGTCAATCCTGCCAACATCGTTGAGCACCGGCGTCAGGTCTCTCTCTGATTTGATCAGATTACAAACCAAGGTGACGGCAGCATCGGCTAGGGCGGCCTCCTTGGCGATCACCGTGGCCAAGTCGCAGCGACCAAGGCTAAGGGAATGTCCCATTTTGGACGAAGAAGAGCAGAGCGCCAAGGGCAGGCGCTGGGGCTGAAGACGAAAAGCGAGTCTGCCGGCAATGGCATTGTCGCCAGCATAGAGCCCGATGGTCACCGCTTCGTTGGCATGGATATAAATATCGCCGCCATTCTCGACAATAGCCTCGGGCAAGCCCGCAGCCATAGCCGCCTCAACCCCGAGTTGTGCCAGAGTACCGGCCACCGCAGCCATGGGACCAAGCCCGGTTTTTTCGGCGGCCACAGCCATGCGACGTGCGGCCTCTGGGGCATCCTCCAAGAGGACAACCGGGACAAGGCTGGTCTGGAACTCCGGTTGGCGGCCAATGTAGCGTTCCAACCGGCGGCGGTGGTCGACCACGGCCCGGGTGACCAGGTCAAAGTCGACGCAAGCAACACGTAAATTGGTGTCTTTCCAGGAAAAAGAGCGGTAGACGCGCATCGCGGGCAGGCGCCTTCCTCCAGAGCTGACTCAAAAATTCGAGGAGCAGGCGCCGAAGGGACAGGCGGCAACACAGGCCTGACACTCGATGCAGACATCCTCGTTAAAGGCAACGCGACGGGTGGATTGATCGACGATCGACAACGCCCCGGTCGGGCAATGCACCACGCAGGCGCCGCACTGACCGCAACGGCCCTCATCCCAGATCATGCCCTTATTGCCCGTATGGATGTCCACATCAAACCCAGCCAAAAACTCATAGGCACGATCAATGTTTTCCTGGGTGCCGGTCACCTCCAGGCTGAGGTAGCCTTCCTCCTCGCTGGTCACTTTGGCACGAAAGATATTGACGATCAGATCGAACTGCTTGACCAGTTGATAGACGATCGGCTTCTCGGTTTCGCTCTTGGGAAAGTAGAGATAGATTTTTTTAGTGATCATCGTACCGGTCCTGTGATGTTCAAGGATTGCATCCCCTGGTTAAGCGGAAGCCGTTGGCTGGGTTCGGCAAGCAGGAAGCGGCCTGCCTCAATCTCGGCCTTGAGCAGGTTGCAAATCTTGAGCGCCTTGTTGTAGCTGGAAAGCGAGGTAACCGGAACCTTCTTGCCCAGCAGTTCCACCTCGCCGGAGCGCAGCTCCTCATAGTTGTAGCGGGCAAGCACTTTGCCGGTTTTTTGCGGGTAATCCAAGGAGTAATCGGTCACGCAGGCTTGGATATCGCGGTCACGCACCGTAGTCCGCCTCAGTATTTCCGGGTTGAGAATGGGAATGGGGATGCCCACGCCCAAGGCCAGCGAGACGCCGTAGCCTTTGAAGCTGACTCCACGCACGAATTCGGCCTGCATCTCCTTCATGTTGCCGCTGAGTGCCAGGGTGCCTGCGCCTTCAACCGGCACATCGTTGTCGCCCCGTTCCACCAGCGAGCAGTGCTGGGTTCCTTGCGCGTAGACCAGACCACGGGCGCCGGCCAGCCAGATCGCGGTGCCCACACCGATAGTTTCATAGAGCGGATCGTTCAACAGGGGGGAGAGCTGACCGGCCGAGCTGTAGGTCATGTTGCGCATCTTGGCGCGAAGGATGCCCAGATAGGTATAGATGCGCTTGTCGGAGCAGTTCACCGCCACATTGTAATTCTGATAGCAGTTGCGCGGGTTGACCATGATTGCCTGGTTGAGATCGTTGATGTCAAGCAGGGTGCGGATCTCGCGGCGGGGATAGTCGTCGGTGCCGTAGGAAAGCCCAAAGAGCTGTACCTTTTTGCCCGCCACCAAATCCTCGATCACATGGCCGCCGCCGTAGCGGAACTCGCCGGGATGGTACATGTTGGCCGGATCGTTGTGGCGCAGCTGGGTGGCGCCCATGTAGACATCCACCGCGGCAACACCGCAGTAGGCCATGACATCGTTTATCCAGGCCTCGGAGATACGCATCTTGGGCGTGCTGTGCCCGAAGTTGAGGAAACAACCTGAGGAGCACATCGGGCCGAAGGTGGCGGTGGTTACAACATCCACCTCCTTGGCGGCGGTCTCCAGGCCGCGTTTGTCCACGTAATCGATCACCTCTTCGGCAGTGAGCACCACTGCCTTGCCAGAGGCAATTTTGTCGTTAATTTCCGCATACGTCTTGGTCATGGCGCAATCTCACAGAAAAAAGATCCTTGGTTTCGTCGCAAGGCGCTTACTATAGGACGATTGGATAAAAACAGCAAGGCAGCGGCGCAAGGGGTGGCGAAAAAGACCGCAGAGCCCCGTAGGTTGGAAAAATGGCTTTCTCGGCAGACCTAATCTGGCATAATCGTACAAGAAGACTTATTCTCGTAGGATATGTTACCCCGAGCCAACAAGGAGAATTGCATGAGCGCCCCCAAGGATTTCAGCCAGTTCAATCCCCGGACCACACTCAAGGCAGGCGACAAGAGTTACACCGTCTATTCGGTAAAGGCGCTCGAGTCCCTCGGTTACGGTCCGATTGATCGCTTGCCCTATAGTCTGCGTATCCTTTTAGAGAATTTGCTGCGTCACTACCCGCAAGGATTGGTGAGCAATACCGATATCGACAACCTAGCCACCTGGCAACCGGACAAAATCAGCCCCGAGGCAGTGCCGCTGATGCCCGCCCGGGTCATTCTTCAAGATTTCACCGGCGTGCCCGCCTTGGTCGACCTGGCGGCGATGCGTTCCGCCCTGGCTCGGGCCGGTGGCGACCCGGCGACCATGAACCCCTTTATCCCTGCCGATCTGGTCATCGATCACAGTGTGCAAGTGGACAAATCGGCTACCTCGGATTCGCTCCAGGTCAACGTTGACATGGAGATGCAGCGCAACCGCGAACGCTACACCATGCTCCACTGGGGCCAGCAGGCTTTCCGCAACTTCCGTGTCGTCCCCCCGGGCACCGGCATCGTCCATCAGGTAAATTTGGAATACCTGGCTTCGGTGGTAGCCAGCGGCGAGCAAGATGGCGAACCGGTCCTCTATCCGGACTCCGTGCTCGGCACCGACTCCCATACCACCATGGTCAATGGGTTGGGTGTCATGGGCTGGGGTGTGGGCGGCATCGAGGCAGAGGCAGTCCTGCTTGGACAACCCTATTCACTGCAGATTCCCGAGGTGGTGGGCGTGCGCCTCAGTGGCGCGCTGCCGCCGGGTACCACGGCCACCGACCTGGTGCTGACCATCACCCGCTTCCTCCGCAGCAAGGGCGTGGTCGGCCGCTTTGTTGAATTTTTCGGTCCGGGACTGCCTGCGTTGAGTCTGCCCGACCGCGCCACCATCGCCAACATGGCCCCGGAATATGGTGCCACCATGGGCTTTTTCCCGGTGGATAACGAAACTCTGCGCTACCTGCGCGCCAGCGGGCGTCCCGAATCGCTCGTTACCCTTGTGGAACAGTACTGCCGCGAGCAGGGATTCTTCTTTGCCCCGGAAAACGTCGAGCCGAGCTACTCGGTGGTCTACGACATTATGCTCGATTCGGTGGTGCCGTGCCTGGCCGGTCCCAAGCGGCCCCAGGATCTGCTGCCGCTCTCGAGCGTGCATGAGGATTTCCTACGCCAGTTCGACAAGGAACTCACAAAATCCACCGCTCCCAAGCCCGAGCAACCGGCTGGCCAGCTCACCAACGGTTCGGTGGTCATTGCCGCCATCACCAGCTGCACCAACACCTCCAATCCGGACGTGATGATCGGTGCCGGACTGCTGGCCCGCAAGGCACGGGAGCGCGGCCTCACCGCTAAGCCCTGGGTTAAAACCAGCCTTGCACCTGGCTCCCGGGTGGTCACCCGCTACCTCGAACAGAGCGGCCTGCTGCCCGATCTCGAAGCCCTGGGTTTCCAGGTTGTGGGCTACGGCTGCACCACCTGCATCGGCAACAGCGGCCCCCTGGACGAGGCCATTGCGGCCCCCATCCGCGACCAGAACCTGGTAGCGGCAGCGGTGCTGAGCGGCAACCGCAACTTCGAGGCCCGCATCCATCCACTGGTGCGGGCCAACTACCTTGGCTCGCCGCCGCTGGTGGTCGCCTATGCCCTCGCCGGAACCGTGCTGATCGACCTGGAAAAAGAACCCTTGGGCACGGACAAACAAGGCCAGCCCGTCTATCTGCGTGACATCTGGCCAAGCGTAGAAGAAATCCGCGCGGCCGTTCGCCAGAGTCTCAAGCCGGACCTGTTCACGGTCAGCTACGGTTCGGTCTTCAGCGGCGATGCTCAATGGAATGCGCTTTCAGCCGGGAGTTCCGATCTCTACCCCTGGGATGGGGAATCCTCCTATATTCGAGAACCTCCCTTCTTCCAGGAGTTGAGCATCAAACCCCAGCCGGTGTCCAACATCGATGGGGCCCGCATCCTCGCCCTGTTCGGCGATTCGATCACCACCGACCACATCAGCCCAGCCGGTGCCATCGGCCCGCAGACACCTGCCGGTCTCTACCTGCAGAATCTGGGGATCAAACCCATCGATTTCAACAGCTACGGCTCACGGCGCGGCAACCATGAGGTGATGATGCGCGGCACTTTTGCCAACATCCGCATCAAAAACCGAATGGTCGAGAGTGAAGGCGGTTACACCAAGTCCTGGCCCGAGGGCGTGGAAATGCCGATCTATGACGCAGCCATGCACTACCAGGAGGCGGGCACACCGCTGGTGGTCTTTGCCGGCAAGGACTACGGCACCGGTTCTTCGCGGGACTGGGCAGCCAAGGGTACCATGCTGCTTGGCGTCAAGGCAGTGATTGCCGCCTCCTTTGAGCGCATTCACCGCTCCAACCTGGTGGGCATGGGTGTGTTGCCGCTCCAGTTCCCCGAGGGCGTGGATGCCCAAAGCCTCGGCCTGGACGGCAGCGAAACCATCACCATCACCGGGATTACCGACAACCTCTCTCCCGGGCAGAAAGTGAGCCTGCGCATCGACCGCGCCGATGGCCGCACCGAGACCACCGAGGTGCTGCTGCGCCTTGATAACGCCATGGAAATCGACTACTACCGCCACGGCGGCATCCTTCACAAAGTATTACGGCAGCGATTGCAGGGATAAGGTGTCTGTTGATACCGGAATAATTTCTCGATATTCAAGAGATCTCTCCCATGCGATCGAGATGACATGGATGAAATGCTCACCGGCACGAAGGCATACACAAGGCATGTCGAATGTCGGGGAAAATGCTACGACGCCATCAAACAAAAAGGCCGGGCGATGATCACCCGGCCTTTAACTTATTCCGCCTGTTTCAGTGATGGCGGTAGCTCCCGCGCCACCCCGGTGGCATAGCCCTGGGCAGTGCTGAGTTCCTCCAACCTTCCAATCCGTTCCACCGCCTCGGGATGGGAAGCGAAATAGTTGCTTATCCCACCTCCTCGATGTTCATCCTTCATCGCCTGAAAAAATTCCGTGGCCCCGGCAGCATGCCCATAGCGGCAAACCAGGGCCTTAAGCGCGAGGCTGTCGGCGCGGCTCTCCCGTGCCTGGGAATAACTGGCCGCGCTCAATCCAACCGCCGGGGTGAAAAGGCGGGTAAGTCCGGAGTCGGATCCGGTGAGAAAGGCCATCATCGCCGTCAAAACAATGCCACGGCCCAAGCCACTGAGGTGATCCCGGTTTTTGAAATGAGCCAGCTCGTGAGCAAGCACAAAGGCCATCCCGTTCTCCGAGCGGACCTTGTTCAAAATCCCGGAAAGGACAATAATCCTGCCGCCGGGCAGGGCCATGGCGTTGGCGGCCTTCGATGCAACCAACTCGACCTTGAGCGGATAACCGACGTCAATACAACTCCCAAGCTCGTCGACCATCCGTTGCAGGGCCAGCTCTCCGGCATCCACCTGGTCACCGGATCGGGCCTGCCCAGGGGCCACTGGGGCAAAGATCCGGGCCTCCATATCCGGTGAAATCGACTGTACCACCGTATCCACGAGCCAACCCGAAACCGCAAAAGCCACCACACAGATCAGGGCGACACCGGCCAGCAAAACCACAAATTCCCTAAACGGGCTGTTATGGCTGACATTGTCGTTGTGCTGCGGGTAGGCGGGTTTAAATTCCATCCGACTCTTGTTTGAAGTAGACTGCGGTCCCGTAGGCCAGGACCTCCACGCATCCGATCTGTTTCTTCTGCCCCTTGGAAATGGAGGAGGTCTCCAGGCGAAGATTGATCACCTGATCCGCCAGGGGGCAGGACTCGAGCAAACGCAGCACCGCCTCGCGCCGGGCCCGATCGACCAGGGTCTCGTAGGACTGGACATTGCCGCCGAAGATGTTGCGCAGACCCGCGAGGATGCGCTTGAAATAGTCCACCGAAATAACCACGCTGCCCATGACAAGGTGGCAGCGGCCGATGGCACGATCATCCCCCATAACCCGCTTAGCGGAGGTGGTTGGACGGGAGAGCTGTTGCTGCTCGCGAAGAATGATGGAGGCGTAATGTTTCTTCTCTGCAAGGCGGCCAAAGAAAAAACCCACGGCCACCAGTAAGAGAAGAAACCCGAGTTGTATCAGCTGTTCCATAGCCTACTCCACGGTGACTGCGGTGCCGTAGACGTAGAGCTCGGCAGCGCCGGCCGCCACAGAACTGGTGGAAAAACGAATATTGACAATGGCATTGGCCCCCATCTGCATGGCCTGGGCCTGCATGCGGCTGATCGATTCATCCCGCGATTCCTGGAGCAACTCAGTATACCCTTTGAGTTCTCCACCCACGATATTTTTCAGTCCGGCCATCAGATCCCGGCCCAAATGTTTGGCCCGAACCGTACTTCCAGAGACGATCCCGTGGAAGGCGACAATTTTTTTCCCTGGAATTTCTTCGATGTTCGACAGCAGCATGGGTGTTCTCCTGAATAAGTTGATAATGAGTCACGACGTCCTGTTTTTTTATACGATTGATTGAAGCCCTAACCAAAGAAATTTCTCCGCTACGATATCACAATTGGAGGTAGCACCATCAGGAGGCTTGCAAAACAGCGCGCCCAAGGTAGAATCCGCTATTCTCAATTCCACACACACCCAATGCCCATGCCTGCAATTATTCTGACCACCATCAACGCCCGCTACATCCACGCCAGCCTCGGCCTGCGCTGGCTCTACGCCAATCTCGGCGATCTGCAGCCCCAGGCTTGTATCCAAGAATACACCCTCACCGACCAAATCTCCGACATGGCGGAGAAAATCCTCGCTTCAATGCCCCGGGTGGTTGGTATTGGGGTCTATATCTGGAACGCACTCCAGGTGCGGCAACTGGTGGGGATACTCAAGCGGGTGGCCCCGGAAACGGTGGTGGTGCTTGGTGGGCCGGAGGTCAGCCATATGCCGCTGCGGGTGGATCTGAGCGAGGCCGACTACCTCATTCAAGGGGAGGGCGAGGCTACCTTCGCCGAACTCTGCTGGGCGATTCTGGCGCAGCAGCCACCTCAGGAGCGAATCATCCGGGCCGAATCGCTGGCAGTGGAAAACCTGGCCTCACCGTACCCCTTTTATACCGAGGAGGACCTAGCCCACCGTTTGATCTATGTCGAGGCCTCGCGCGGCTGTCCCTTTCGCTGCGAGTTCTGTCTCAGTTCCATTGACCGGCGGGTGCGGCCCTTTGATATCGATTGGTTCCTTGCCGAGATGGAAACACTCTGGCAGCGGGGGGCTCGCACCTTCAAGTTCGTGGACCGGACCTTCAATGCCAATCCAGCCACCGCTCTGCGGATTCTCGACTATTTCCTCGAAAAAACGGCACCGTTCCATGTCCACTTCGAGGTCATTCCCGACCACTTTCCGGAAGCGGTCAAAGAGCGGCTGGCCCGCTTTCCGGCCGGGACCCTGCAGCTCGAGGTCGGCATCCAGACCCTTGATCCACAGATTGCAGCCAACATCAGCAGGCGGCTGGATTTCGACCGCATCCGTGAAAACCTAGCCTTTCTTGAGCGCGAGACCACGGCTCATCTCCATGTCGATCTCATCGTCGGCCTTCCGGGCGAATCGATCGAGCAGTTCGGCCGCAACCTCAATACCCTGATCATGCTTGCCCAGGGGGAAATCCAGATCGGTATCCTCAAAAAACTCTCCGGTACCGCCATCAACCGCCACGACCAGGTGTACGGCATGGTCTACTCACCGGATTCCCCCTACGAGATCCTCAAAAACGACCTGATAAGCTTTGCCCAGATGCAGGAGATGAAGCGGCTGGCCCGGTTCTGGGACCTGATCTACAACAGCGGTAACTTCCGCCGCAGCGCGCCGCTGCTGTGGGAAGGCAGCGATGTCTTTACCGGGTTTTCCGCCTTCAGCCGCTGGCTGTATGGCCAAACCCTGGCCACCTGGCAGATCGGCCTGCCGCGCCTTAGCGAGCTGCTCTTTTTTTATCTGGTAGAAGAAAAGGGGATGGCAAAAAGTGCTGTGGCCGACAGCCTCGCTGCCGACATCCTGGTGATCAAGGGCAGGGTGCTGCCGAAGACGGTGCAGGCCCACGTGACTCAGGCACCCGAAGAACGCCGCAGCCTGGGTGAATCACTGACCAAGCGGCAGAAACGCCACCGGCAGGACTGAGCAGGCACTCCTCGTCCCTAGGCTCCGCGTGAAAATGAAAAGACGAAACATTCGTTTCCTCATCACCTACCCGACCAACCTCCCATGAACAAGAGGATCCGCTAGACGCAGAGCGTAGGAACGAGGGGAGGGGAAATAACTCTGAATAGGGGACGGCTGTCATGTTTAGCGCAGAGACGACTGCTCCAGCGCGGCCATTTTTTTGAAGATGGTCTCAAGCACCGGGTCGTAGCGGTAGTTGTAGTGGTGGTCGCCCGGCATGGGCAGGATGGTGACATTGTTACCTTTAAGGGAGGGACAGATGGTCTCGTCCTCCTCGGTGCCGTAGACGCAGAGCAGGGGTTTTGTGATCTTACGTGCCTCGGGTAGGACATCCAGAGCACCGGTCCGGCGTTCATCCCCCATCCAGTCCATGACATGCACCTCGATATTGGCGAAATCGCCCGGGCCAAGCAGGACGCAGAACTGAACTTGATCCAGCAGGTCTGCGGGGAGCCGGTTGACGAGAAAAGGCATCCAGCACGCACCAAAGGAAAACCCCGCCAAAAGGACGCGCTTTTTGTTCCAGGCCTGCAGGTAATAACGAATCACGGTTTCAAGCATCTGCGAGACTTCGGCGGGTTGCCGTTCTTTCCAGAAATACTTCAGGCAGTCAAAGCCCACAGTGGAGATGCCCCGCTCTTGAAAAGCCTCGCCAAAGGATTTATCCAAATCCGCCCAACCACCGTCACCGGAGAAAAAAATGGCCAGCACATCGTTGCGGCTGTCGGCAGCGGGGAGTTCGATGAGCGGTAATGCCTCGATGGCGGCCCGGTCAGGTGAGGCCGCCGCCTGCAATGCAACGGGGTCCCCGAAGAGACTCTGTAAAACAACCAGCACCAGGCCCAATCGTACCAACGAAGGCAACCACGGGCAAAGTCCACACCTTGATCCAAAATTGCCTGCCTGTATTTGCATGATGCGCTGTTTCCCTGTTCCGGTTGCTTTTTGAATTTTTTTCAGGCCTATTTACCCACCAACCCCTTGGCGCCACCGGAGATCAGGGTGGCGAGGTTGGTCATGATCCGTGGGAGCGCCATGCCGCCGGGTGAGGCCAGGTAACGCGGCTCCCAAAGCGGATCGAACTTCGCCTTATACGAACGTAATCCCTTAAAATTATAAAAATGTTCGCCATGCAAGTAAACCAGTGAACCGGCCCGCTGCCAGAGGGGGGCGTGTGGTCGGTTGGCCAACCCGGCCACACGGCCCGCTGCCAGAGGGGGGCGTGTGGTCGGTTGGCCAACCCGGCCAGAGGGGCCATGCCGAGGTTAAACCACAGATAGCCTTGCTGCTTGCCCCAGAGAATGAGGCTGATAAAGAGATAGTCCATGGTACCGTTGGGGGCCTCGGGGAGAAAACGCATGAGATCGATCGACACCTCCTCCCGCCGCGCACCCGGCCAGAGGTTGGCAAAGGCGATCAGCTGTCCCTCACGGCGGACCAGCGCCACTGGATTGGCCTGGAGGTACGCTGGTTGGAAAGAACCAAGCGAGAAGCCTTTTTCCCGGGCTTTTTTGCTGGAGAGCCAGGTATCGGAGACTTGGCGCAGTTCCGGCATCAGCGCGGCAACCTGAGCAGTATCGACGATTTCAAAGGAACAGCCGTCCTTTTCCGCCTTACGATGCGAGTAGCGTAATCCACTGCGGGCCTTACCCTCAAGGGAAAACTTGTCCAGATCCACCCGGGCCTCTTCCCCGATCTTGAGCAAGGTCAGGCCCAGGTCGAGGTACAGATAGAGGGTGTCATGACCGACCTCGTAGAAAACCGGCCAGCCCTCGGACTGTTCGCAGAGTTCGCGGAATCGCCACAACAATTCCTGATGCTCTTCCAGAGGGCCAATAGGATCACCTAAGGCTATCCAGCTTCTCCCTTCCACCGCATACATGATAAAGGCGGACCTCGCCTGGTTGAAGAGCAGGGTTTTGTCGCCAAGCAGGGCCAAATTGGCCACGGTCTGCGGGCTGGCTCCGATGATCGTCCGTGCCTGGGCAAGATCGGCCTCATCCGGATGTTGTTTGGGCAGGCGCAGCGGTCTGAGCAACCGGGCCAGGGCAAAGAGCAGCAGCAGGGTGGAGGCACCGACCATGGCCCGGAGAAAACGGGGCGCGTTATTGCTTACCGCAAACTGCCACCAAAGGCTGCGCGAATACTCCACATGCTTGTAGGCAAAAAATCCCAGCCACAGGGTACAACTCATCACCAGCACAATAAGGAGCATCCATTTGCGGCTCAGCGGCTCATTGAGCAGGGAAGAACGACGATAAAAGCTGCGCCGACAGGGCAACAGGGCCAGAAGCATCACTCCAAGGAGGATGGCCTCCTCGTAATCCACCCCCTTGAGGAGGGAAAGCACCGATCCACCCGCCAAAAGAATAACCGAGAGCAGGTAGGCACCGTCCAAACGCCGCTGCAGGCCCCAGGCTACCAGCAACAACCCGGCCCCGGTGAGACTGCCGAGAAAATGGGGGTCTTTGTCAGAGTTGCAGAAAAGGTGGCGCCGCTTCTTGCCTGATTTTCAGGTAGAGGTATTCAAGATCCCGGTATCCGCATGCTCGTTTTACGATCCTGTTGATAGTAGCATTGAATGCT
>JBFWLN010000055.1:0-12471 GCA_050252135.1 Desulfobulbus sp. | reverse complement strand
CTTGCCGATGTAATCCGGGGCGTCCAGTTCAAGGATGGGGAACCTGTCACCCCTTTAAGAGAAAGCGAACTCAACAGGGCCGTCGCCTGAGAGCTATTCCTAAACACCAGACTTGACTATAACTCCCCTTGTTCACAAAAAAAGCTCTCCCTTTTCCGAGAAGGCTATCAATGACTTCCGACAAATCGGTGTGAAGCCTGTGGTGGTCAGATTGTGGCTTTGTTTTTTTTCAGTGATCTGCTCGCTCATGCTGCCATCCCTTAATTCAATCCATGTATAGCTGTTCTCATGGTCGAAATATCAATATTCATCTGCCCAACTAGCCAAGCCATCCCCTGAATCCCTTCATCCTCCATTTCAAGACCGCACTGTGTTGCATCGGACAGAGCCTCTAAAGCTCCTGCCCAAAAGGCTCTCTTTGCCTTGTGGTCATCTATTGCGTCTTGAAGGGTGATGATTCTTGATCGGGAACCAATGAATGGCAACGATATCATAACATTAGGCCTTGGTTTACAAGAACCTTGGGAGAGCACCGGGCAAATACTCGACACCTCCAAAAGTCCCAACGAACTTCGGCTAACCATAGCGGCTCAGCGCGGTACGCTTTTTCCTTGCCCTGTGTGCGGGAAGCTGTGCCACGCACATGATTTCAAGGAAATGACCTGGCGCCACCTCAATTTCTTTCAGCATCATTGCTCCATCACCGCGTCGGTTCCTCGTGTTCGTTGCCCTGAACACAAGGTGAAACAGGTCACCGTTCCTTGGGCAATTCCGAGGCTCCTGGCTTAATTGAGTGAGGATATTCCGTCTTTGGATTGTGTGATCAGGTATATCCCAAGCATCCATGTCTTCAGAGGCAATTTAGTGGCTGAAAAAATGGTTCCTTGTATAAGCGATGACTGAAACCGGCAGGCACGGCATTGATAGAGTTACCTGCCCTGGATCACGCTACATGCAGCGTGACCACATTTTGGACAAACAATTTTTTTAGGCCAGCGCAGCTTTAACAGCGCATCTCGACATTGGCCCTCAGAGGAATAACGAGCAAGGAACTCAGGCAAACTCAGACCTTTCTGAAACTGAATTTTGTTTTTCGGCATGGAAAGCGCTCCTGATAAAGTTATTTTTGAACACACTATGCCAAAGTTGGTAGGACAAATAGTGTCTTACCAGTAGAAAAATTTTCAGCTGAGGTTGAGTGGTTATCACATAAAAAATTGAACATTGTCCCAACTGGATAGAAAAAAATCCGGGGAAGGCGACAGTTTGGTCGTACCAATAAATGCGATTATTCAAACGCATTTTATTTCATATATGAAATTTTATACTTGCAATAATCCGGATTATTGTCTTTTTTATACAAAGAGTTCTTGAAGGCATAAAAGCTTTGTTGCGCAAAACCAGCGATTAGGTAGGACCATTCATGAATACAAAGAGCACAATCCAGTTTGCACCAGTGAACATGGGGAGGGCAGGGGAAGAGGTGGCCCTGCAAATCGAGGCAGCGATCCTTGATGGACAGCTCAAACCCGGGGATCGATTGCCTAGTGAGCGGGAATTGCAGGTTCAATTCAACACCAGCCGCGGTGTCATTCGCGAAGCCCTTCAGGCGTTGAAACAGAAATCACTGATTGAAATCAAAAAAGGAGCCAAGGGTGGAGCTTGCATCCGTGAGGTTGAGGTGTCCACAGTGGGAGAATCACTGGCGCTGTTTATCAAACGCCAACCTATGTCGCCCTTTCACCTGATTGAGTTTCGTGAAAGTTTGGACAGGACCATCACCTCCCTGGCGATCACTCGTGGTAGAGCGGTTGAAAAAGAAAAACTGCTAAAAAAAGCCCATGCCCTGGAAGGACTCTTTCTCCAGAAGGAACCGAACATGGAGCAGTTGGCCGAGTTGGATCGGGAACTCAATCTGATGCTGGCCAGAATGACCGGCAACCCCATCTTCGAATGGATCATGCATGCGTTGCAGATCGGGTTCAGCTCCTACGATTTCAACCTCTACAACCGCGCAGATTATCGTAACAAAACAGCGGAAAACTGGCGCCACACAGCCCAGGCCATCGCCGAAGGCGAACCGCTTAAGGCCCTGTCTCACATCAGCTACCATTATGCAATGCTGCTACAGCTGTTGGAGCAGGATCCAGGTGCCATGGTCGGTCCTGGGGAATGGGCGACCAACACGGCGTCGAAGTAGATATTTGGAGGAAACATGACAACACAAAAGACCTATGACTTTATCATCATCGGCGGTGGTTCCGCCGGTAGCGTACTCACCAACCGACTGAGCGCTAATCCCGAACACCGAGTACTCGTTCTGGAGGCTGGCCGCACCGATCACCGATTGGATCCGCGGATTCATATGCCCTCGGCCCTGACCTATCTCCTGACCAACGGCACCTATAACTGGATGTACGATTCGGATCCAGAACCGTTCATGCACAACCGGCGCATTGCCCAGCCGCGCGGCAAGGTGTTGGGTGGCTCGAGCTGTATCAACGGCATGATCTATATCCGCGGCAATGCGATGGATTATGAAAAATGGGCCACTTTCGAAGGCCTTGAAGAGTGGAGCTACAGCCATTGCCTCCCGTATTTCAAACGCTTTGAATCGCGCCTCAAAGGAGCTGATAGGTATCACGGCGTGGGCGGTCCACTCTGCCTGACCACACCCAAGTGCGACAATCCACTTTTTGACGCCTTCTTCCAGGCCGTGCAGCAGGCCGGATATCCTGTAAACGGGGATGTCAACGGCTTCCAGCAAGAAGGATTTTCCAGCTTCGATGCCACGATCTACCGGGGCAGCCGCTGGAATGCGGCTCGGGCCTATGTACATCCTGTAAAAAATCGAGCCAACCTCGAGGTCCGTTGCAATGCCCTAGCCAACCGCATCCTCTTTGACGGCAAACACGCCGTGGGCGTTGAGTACCGGAAGGGCAACCAGGTCCACAAGGTGTACGGCAAGGAAATCATCTGCTGCGGCGGCGCGATCAACACCCCGCAGCTCCTGCAGCTTTCCGGTGTGGGTAATCCCGAGCGGCTCTCCGGTCTCGGCATCCAGACCGTGGCCGAGTTGTCCGGTGTCGGCGAGAACCTCCAGGATCACCTCGAGCTCTATGTCCAGTACCAGGCCACCAAACCTGTCAGCCTGTTCCCGGCGCTCAAACCTTGGAACAAAGCTCGCCATGGTGCGGAGTGGCTCTTTAAGGGTACCGGACTGGGGGCGAGCAACCATTTCGAGGCAGGCGGATTTATCCGCAGCAACGATCAGGTGCGCTATCCCAACATCCAGTTCCACTTCCTACCCATCGCCATCCGCTACGACGGCACCGCCCCCCAGGAAGGGCACGGGTTTCAGCTCCATGTCGGGCCGATGAATACCGACGTGCGCGGTCATGTTCGAATCAAATCCACTGATCCGACCGAGCATCCGTCCATTCTTTTTAATTACCTCTCCACCGAACAGGAGCGCAAAGAGTGGATCGAAGCCATCCGCTGCTCACGAAACATCATCGCCCAACCTGCTTTTGACCATCTCCGTGGCAAGGAACTGGCACCGGGCGCGGATGTCCAGACCGATGAGCAGATTCTCGATTTTGTCGCCCGCGAAGGCGAAAGCGCCTATCACCCGAGCTGCACCTGCAAAATGGGCAGTGATCCGATGGCCGTTTGCGACAGCAACCTGCGGGTACACGGGGTGGAAAACCTTCGCCTGGTCGATGCCTCGGTCATGCCCGCGATCACCAACGGCAACATCTATGCGCCGGTCATGATGATTGCCGAAAAGGCGGCCGATTTGATCCTCGGCAACACCATGCTAACACCGGATACCGCGCCTTTCTATGTACATACGCCGGAAAATGAACAACCCTCAGCCTGAGTCAAGGACCATGAAACACGAGATGTACATTGACGGTCAATGGACCCCGGCGCAGACCGGAGCCACCCGAAGCATCATCAATCCGGCCAATAATCAGGTTATCGCCGAAGTTGCCGAGGGGGATCGAGAAGATGCCCGCCTGGCCATTGCCGCGGCCCGCAAGGCCTTTGATCAGGGGTCCTGGCCGCAAACGCCCGCGAGTCAACGCGGAGAGATGGTCTATAATCTCGGGATTCTGATAGAGGAAAAGGCCGAGGAGCTGGCCCAACTGGAGAGTCTGGACACCGGCAAGACCGTGGAAGAGAGCCGATGGGATATGGCCGACATTGCCGGTATCTTCAAATACTACGGCGGATTGGCCGACAAGATGGGCGGGGAGGTGATCGACCCGCCCTCGAAAACAGCAACCAGCATTGTCGTTCGCGAGCCGGTGGGGGTTTGCGGCCAGATATCGCCCTGGAATTATCCCCTGTTGCAGGCCTCGTGGAAGATGGCTCCGGCCCTGGCCGCCGGCTGCACCTTGGTCATGAAACCAAGCGAGATCACCCCCTTGACCGCGATCCGGGTTGCAGAGCTGGCGGAAAGCCTCGACTTTCCTCCCGGGGTGATCAATCTGGTGCTCGGCCCGGGCGATCCGGTCGGCGCAGAGCTGGCCGAGAGCCCGCTCGTTGACCTGATATCCTTTACCGGTGGCATCGAGACCGGCAAGAAGATCATGCGGGCGGCAAGCCACAACGTCAAAAAGATTGCTTTGGAGCTGGGCGGCAAGAATCCCAACATCATCTTTGCCGATGCCGATTTCGAGGTTGCTCTGGATTACGCGCTCAATGGCGTCTTTTTCCATGCCGGCCAGATCTGCTCCGCAGGGGCCAGAGTGATGGTTCAGCGGCCGCTGCACGATCGTTTCATCAAAGCTCTCCGCGAGCGAATGGCGGCAATCAAGGTCGGCGACGGTTTTGCCGCAGGAACCCAGATGGGACCACTGATTTCGGAAGCCCATCGGGACAAAGTGGAGCGCTATGTGGCCATTGCCCTTCAAGAAGGCGCCGACTTGCTCCTCGGCGGCAAACGGCCCGACGATCCGGAGCTGCAGCAGGGTTTTTTCTATCTGCCCACCCTCTTTGATCAATGCCGGGGCGATATGCGCATCGTCCAGGAGGAAGTCTTCGGACCGGTGATCACCGTGGAGACCTTCGACACCGAGGAAGAGGCGCTTGAGCGGGCCAACAGCACCATCTACGGCCTTTCCGCAGGTTTCTGGACCAAGGACCAGGCCCGGATCAAACGGATGGCAAGCGCACTTCGCTTCGGCACGGTCTGGATCAACGACTTTAACGTCTACTTCACCCAAGCACCCTGGGGCGGCTACAAGCAGTCGGGTCTGGGCCGGGAACTCGGTACCACGGGCCTGGAAGAGTACACCGAGCAAAAACACATCTACCAGAACCATCAACCCCAGCCGCTTCATTGGTTCGGTTGTTCATAAACCGAGGATGCAGCTGTCCATTCAACACGCAAAGGAAAAGGAGCCATGAAACGAACCAGCCCTGTGAAACGAACGATCCTCTGTACCCTTTTAGCTGTTTTTTTGGCCGCAACCAGCCAGGCAGCGGAAAAAACCATCCGCTTTGCCAGTGTCAGCTGGACCGGCGTCACCATCAAGACCGAATTGGCGGTCCACATTCTTAAAACGCTGGGCTACAAAACCAGCAACGTCATGGTCTCGGTACCCATTGTTTATAACGCCCTGGCCACAAACGAGGCCGATATCTTCCTTGGCAACTGGATGCCGTCCATGCAGTCCATTGCCAATCCCTATTTTGAAAAGGGCACGGTCGTCAAATACATCGCCAATATGCCAGGCGCCAAATACACCCTGGCCGTACCCTCTTATGTCTTTGAGGGCGGGTTAAAGGATTTCAGCGATATTGCCAAATACGCCGACAAGCTCGATCACAAGATTTACGGCATTGAAGAAGGCAACGACGGCAACGAGATCATCCAAGCAATGATCGATAAGAATATGTTTGATCTCAAAGGCATTACCCTGGTTTCCTCGAGCGAGCAGGGTATGCTTTCCCAGGTGCAGGCCTATGGAAGGGACAAGAAGTGGATTGTCTTTCTGGGATGGGCGCCACACTACATGAACGAAATCATCGACATGAAGTATCTCACCGGCAGCCAGGCCGATACCTTTGGCGACAATGACGGCACCGCCACGGTATACACCAACCTGCGCAAGGGTTTTGCCGAGGAAGAGCCCAATGTAGCCCTGTTCCTCAAGAACCTGACCTTCCCGGTTGCGATGATCAACCAGATCATGGGCACCATGCACAAAGACACCAACCTCCACCCGAAAGAGGCCGGACTCGCCTGGCTGCACCAGCATCCAGAGGTATATGAGCGCTGGCTAAAAGGAGTGAAAACAGCCGACGGCAAACCCGCCTTGCCGGTATTTGCCAAAGCCATGGCTGAAAAATGATGAGCAACGAATAACTTCATTTGTGATGGACTCGTAAAAAGGCCCTCACAGCATCATCTTTCGCTTCAAAAAAAAGCCAAACACCTCCTCGGTGTTTGGCTTTTTCCCTTTCTTCCCTGTTGGGTTCCGTCAGATATTTTTATCCAATTTCCGAAGTCACACCATACCTGCGGTAGGTCGCAAGCAAAATCCGCATCATATTCTCAAGCCCATACTGATCGGCAATAACACGGTGTTGGCGTTCCATTCGTTCAGGATCACGGAGGGGTCCCCGCGCCAATTCTTGCAGGTATTTACCGGCCGTGGCCACGTCATCATAATCCACCAACCGATAGGTCTCGATCCGGCGAACGGCTTCACTGGTTGAGGGGATATTGCAGCCAAGTACGGGTAAACCGTTCAGCATTCCCTGGATGAGGGCCTGGGAAATGCCTTCCGCTTCGTTGGAAGAAAAAAAGAGTAGGTCAAAGGCGCTAAAAAATGGAGCTGGTTGCTCCTGATGACCAGCAAAAATCACCCGATCTGTCACCCCAAGTTGTTCAGCTAAAGGCTGCAATCGTGACAATTCGTCGCCACCGCCAACCAACATGCAAAGGTAATTATCCGGCAGGGTGGCAAGGGTTTTGAGGATAAAGGCATGTCCCTTGTAATGGCGAAGAAAGCCAACGTTCCCCACCAAAATCCGCTCATCGCCAATCCGGTACTGCTGACGGATGCGCTGCCGATGCTCAAGGGAAAAACGAAACCGCTCTTCGTCATTGCCCGTGGAAGCAACAACAAGCTTCTCCCTCATAACCCCTTGGCTGGCCATCTGCTCGGCAATGGCTCCGCTGCAGGTGAGGATGATGTGGGGAAAGAGGTTGTAGCTCACCTTGGAGGAAATGGAGGCCAGGACATGCCGGGTGCGAATGATCAAGGGAATCCCGAGCAATCGTCCAATTGCCCCACCCATCCAGGAATCTTCAGAGGAATGGGTATTCAAAACCGTTGGTTTGAGCTGTCGGACAAGGCGAAAAAGTTCGATCCACGAAGGAAGGCTGAGTTTGGTAAAGGTGGCGACCTCATAGACGGGAATATTTTCCGCCAAAGCCCGATGGGCCAGTTCGGCACCTTTGGGTACAATCAAGGCAACACGGAATCCTTGCCGCCGCATTTCCCGCAATTCAGTGAGAACGCGGATTTCCTGCCCTCCCCAGGACCGGCTCCAATCGGTATGCACCACCAACGGCACTTCAACATCTGCTGTCAATCCCACTTCTTTTCCCTCTTGTTTCGAATATTGCATCAATGAATAGCGAAACCCGCCTTGGTGTTCTGGTTCTATGCTCCAGTACAGGCCCAAACGCTACAAGTTTTTCTCGAGTTTTCCAGAGAGCTGGGTGATGGTCATCTCACAGGCATCGCAGTGAAATTGCACCAGATAGCGACCGCTATTATCGGCAAGGATGAGCGATTCTCCCGAATTTTGTCGATCTTTTCCCGATCGAGCACAGATCCCCAACTGGCGCCTTATACAGTATTTGGTCGTCATCAGGGCGCAATCGGCGGCATCATCGGGCCGCGAAGCTGCGGCATCAACCTGTTCCACCCCATGTCGTTTAAAAAATGCCAGCGCCTTGCTGTTACGGATGTTATCACGGTAATCGGCCTGGAGCCGCAGCCAGGGCACGTCGTTGGGCACAATGGCGGCCCGCTCTACAATAAAGGAACTGCGCCGCTGTTCCAGGTGATTGTCCAGAGCCTGGCGACGAAGCTCATTGAACACCGATGCCGGAACGAACAAATCGACCTCAAGTTGCACCTGCAATGCATCGATGTGAAACACAGTTCCCCCGGATTTCTGCAACTGCTTGACGGCAATCGCCTCAATACTTCCGGGATTTTTTGCCTTTTCCTTGCTCACCTCAAGCGTCGTGATCGACCGTAGCCCATCCTCATCCATCACCTCCAACTGCAGCACGTCCCCGGTTTCAGAAAGAACCAGTGTTAGCCCGATGGTTCGACAGAATCGGCTCTGTTCGAGCTGCCCGTTAAAAATGGGATCGCTGTTGCGGTAGAGATCCGTGCCCACACTCAAACCAATCTTGCTCATGCCATCCTTGGGGAAAACCCGATTTTCCGCCACCCGGTTCACCCGCAGGCCGATCAAATTGTTCTTTTGATCAAAAAAACAGAGGCCATCGCCGTTATGCAGGACTTCATCACCGACCAGGGTAAAAGATTTGCTATCCATGGAAGCAACCCGACCAATCCCCTTGCCGATAGATTTCGGGGTGCGGATCTCCGCCATCTTTGCCCGTGGTGCCCGCAGAAAATAATCGGTGGCACCGCGGCTAAATGATCGGGATGGCTCGGGAGTAAAGCGGAATCGACAGCGACCTGCGGAAGCACGCACCAGGTCATCGCGACTATCGATGATGGCATCCAGGGCCTGGCGATAGGCAGCGGTGACATTTTTGACGTAATGGCTGTCCTTCAGGCGCCCCTCGATCTTGAACGAACGGACGCCGGCATCGATCATATCGGAAACATGGCGGGAGAGGTCCAGATCCTTAAGACTGAGCAGATATCGATCCTTGACCAAAACATTGCCAGAGCGGTCAAGAAGGTCGAATTTGTGGCGACAGAACTGGGCGCATGCACCCCGGTTTGCACTGCGGCCAGCCATGACCTCGCTCATGTAACATTGACCGCTATAAGAGACGCACAGGGCTCCGTGAACAAAACATTCCAAGGGCACGGTGGTGGCGGCGCGAATGGCCCGGATTTGTTCTAGATCAAGCTCCCGAGCCAAAACCACCTGGGTGAAACCGACCTGCTCGAGGAACCGCACCTTTTCCGGGGTGCGGTTGTTGAGCTGGGTGGAGGCATGCAGCGGGATCGGCGGTAGATCGCATTCCAACAGTCCCAGGTCCTGAATGATCAGGGCATCAACTCCGATATCGTCCAGTTGGTAGCAGAGATCCACCGCTTGTGCCAGTTCCTCTTCGCGAAGCAGGGTGTTAAGGGCCACATAGACACGCGTTCGAAACAGATGGGCATGGTGCACCAGCTGCTCAATATCGGCCAGGCTGTTGGCGGCTGCGGCTCGGGCACCAAAGAGGGGGCCACCGATGTAGACCGCATCCGCGCCGTGATCAATGGCAGCCAGCCCGCAGGCAAGATCCCGCGCCGGCGCCAGAAGTTCGATGTCTTGTATATGCATGTACACCTATTTCAGGGACAAAAAGGCAACCTGGAATTGTCGATTCCCCGTGAGTAGCGTATGTTAGTGGATAAGATAAAGGGGGGTTCGCGCAATGATTTCCAGAAAAAGAGTACTCAAAACAGTAGGGCTTTTCATCCTGTTCCTGCTCTTGCTCACCACCAGCAGCAATGCGGCCACACCCGTACTTCAGCTGCCGATCCAGTGCCAGTTAGGGCATGACTGCTACATCCAGAATTTTATCGATCATGATCCAAGCCCCGGATGGCAGGATTACACCTGCGGATCCCTGAGCTACAATAATCACCGAGGAACGGATTTCAGCCTTCCAACTTTAAAATTGATGGAGAAGGGCGTCAATGTCCTGGCAGCCGCACCTGGAACGGTTATGGCCATTCGTGACGGCGAACCGGATATCTCGGTGCGAAAGCGTGGGCAGGCAACCCTGGAAGGGAAGGATGCTGGCAACTCTGTGCGTATCCGTCATGCCGGTGGCTGGGAAACGCAATACAGCCACATGAAAAAGGGGAGCATCGCGGTACAGACCGGCCAGAACGTCGGAGCCGGAGCAGTCCTTGGTCAAGTGGGTTTGTCGGGCAACACCGAGTTTCCCCACCTGCATTTTTCATTGCGCTTTCGTGGGCGAGACATTGATCCCTTTGCCCCGAAACCGCAAAAATGCGGCACCAACCAGCCCACACTTTGGGCACCGGCCTTGAAAGAGCACGTGAAATATAAGCCAACAGGGCTGCTCAACGCCGGGTTTTCTCCCGAGCTTCCGCAACGGGACAAGGTCGACACCGACGCCTATTCCACGGCAACCCTTCCAACCAACGCCCCATCCCTCGTGTTTTGGTCCATTCTATTCGGCATCCAAAAGGAAGACCGCATCGAATTACGGTTGTACGATCCTGAACAAAAGCTCCTCTACCATGAGCAACGGCAGGCACCCAAAAATCAGGCCATGCTCTTTGCCTTTGCCGGCAAACGGCTCACCGCCCAGGTCTGGCAAGCTGGCCAATACACCGGAATGATCACTCTGACCCGAGGAGGCGCAAAGGTGATCGACACAACCCAAACCATCATAATCCAGTAGCCAATAAAAAAAGGGGCTAGGCCGTTACAGCCTAACCCCTAAACGCATGGCACGCCCGGAGGGATTCGAAGCCCGGCAAATACTAAGTGGGAATCACTATAATCTCCTGACAATAAAAAAGAAAACCGGATCACTTCGAGTCGTTATTTGACGTTTTTTTCAGCCTATTATTCAAGAGCAAGTGCACTAGAAATGCACTCAATACGCTCCCTTTTTAAGCGTTCAGGAGAGGGAAAAACAACCGTATTTTCTTGGAGGTGAAAACGTCTCGGCCTGTGCTGTTAGGAAATCCTACTGAGAATATAGAGACTGTCGAAACACTGGAGCCCGCAATCGGATTTGAACCGATGACTTCCTCCTTACCAAGGAGGTACTCTACCCCTGAGTTACGCGGGCGCAAGAACGTATAAAGCTGCTTACAGCTGTGGTACACCGCAGAGAATGGAGCGGGAAACGAGATTCGAACTCGCGACTTCAACCTTGGCAAGGTTGCACTCTACCACTGAGTTATTCCCGCTCAATATTTTGCAGAGCCAAGTTATTAACAACTTTATAAAACAGGTGTCAATAAACAATCATACGATTTTCGATTATTTCAAAGCGCTCTCCATTTGGGGGACTTGTCCGGTTCTGTTGCTTCCGACCGATAAAACTCTAACCGGGCAAGGCGTTGGCGAATGTGTAAAAAAAAGTAAAAATTACTCGACGAGGAAACACATCATGCTCAATGTCTGCCCCCAATCGAAAGTTTGGTTACCAAAATTAAAATTGTTTGTAAATTTGCCAGCTGCGTTGAAGTAGAAAGATTCAATGTTTGTAAATAGTGAATCACGACTCCAACAACTAACTATAAATCCAAAGAGCTATCACACAACGCTTCAAGAATAGTCCGGTATGAATTTATGAAAAACGAAACCACCATAAAATTAATGTCTAAAAACACAAAAAAAATTCCGTTAAATCAAGAGATTCTTAAGGAGGTTAACGGAAAACTTGTGAAATGCAAACTTGAGCTATCGAAAGTACAATTGGACATTACGCTTCCTGCAAAACTATTTACCCGGCTCAACGCTCTAGCCACATCTCACAAAAAAACCCAGACTTCCATCATATTACATGCCCTGGAAAAAGAATTAACATCTATGGAAAATAATGGTGTGTAATTTTTTAAAAAACACCTCGTTGAGAAGTAGAAAATGGTGTTGAAACGAATTTTATTTTTCACGCTAAATTAGCAGGTTAACGGCAGGATGTATTCTCTATCGATCTCATTATTTTACCCTGCAAAATTTAGGTTATTTTCAACAACCTTTTAAAAAAACCTCTGATAAACCGCACAGCCAAGCTGCGACATTAGATATACCTATTTTTTAAAGCAGGCAGAAAACAGGGGCGAGTTATAGTCAAGTCTGGTGTTTAGGAATAGCTCTCAGGCGACGGCCCTGTTGAGTTCGCTTTCTCTTAAAGGGGTGGCAGGTTCCCCATCCTTGAACTGGACGCCCCGGATTACATCGGCAAGCAGCTTGAAGCCCCTCAGTTTTCGCCACTTTTTCTCTGCACTCATTCCCAGTTTGTACACCATGGCCAAGATCGTCCGGCGGGCAACGCATCCACGGGTCTTGGCCGTTCTCAGCCGTACGGTGGCAAAAGTCGATTCAATCGGGTTGGATGTCCGAATATGGAGTTATAGTCAAGTCTGGTGTTTAGGAATAGCTCTCAGGCGACGGCCCTGTTGAGTTCGCTTTCTCTTAAAGGGGTGACAGGTTCCCCATCCTTGAACTGGACGCCCCGGATTACATCGGCAA
>JBFWLN010000054.1:0-12762 GCA_050252135.1 Desulfobulbus sp. | reverse complement strand
TCGTGCAGCGGTATCTATTCCGAGTAACATTGCTGAAGGTTCAGGGCGTAACCATACGAAAGAATATCTGCAATTTATCGGCATCTCACGCGGGTCTTTGGCGGAACTGGAAACGCAGTTAAAGCTCGCTGTTATGTTGGGATTCGTTTCAGCAGAACACCCAGCCATTACTTTGGCCGATTCCGTCGGTCGACTTCTGACCGGTTTGCACAAAAAGTGGAGCAACGTATGACATCCAACTCCCCACTCCCGACTCCCAACTCCCCACCGGGCGCCTCCCGCACCATCGCCCTCATCGGTGCCAACGGGATGCTGGCTTCCGCGGTGAAGCGGTTGCTGCCTGCCGGCTACCAGCTTCATGCTTACGATCTGCCGGAATTCGATTTGACGGATCGGGAGCAGGTTTTAGCTCTGCGGGAATTAAAACCCGCGATTATCCTCAACTGCGCCGCCTATACCAATGTTGATGGTTGTGAAAGCCATAGCGAATTAGCTATGCGGGTCAATGGCGAGGGTCCTGGTTTTTTGGCGCAGTTGGCTGCGGAAATTGATGCTGTGCTGGTCTATGTTTCTACGGATTTTGTCTTTGCCGGGGATAAAAAGGAGCCCTATAGGGAGGACGATCCCACCGGCCCCCTGTCGATCTATGGGAAAAGCAAGCTCCTTGGCGAGCAGAGGATCATCCAGTCCGGCCTGGAAAAGTACATCATCGTCCGCACCAGCTGGCTATATGGCCTGGGCGGCAATAATTTTGTCGAGACGATGATTCGCCTGGCCAAGGAACGCACCGAACTCAAGGTTGTCGATGACCAACGGGGTACGCCGACCTGGACCGATGATCTGGCCGAGGCAATTTTCAAGCTGTTGGCTGTGGTTGATGCTCCTCACCCCTCACCCCTCACCCCTCACCGCCCTTACGGCATTTACCATTTCAGCGGCGAGGGGGAATGCAGCTGGTATCAGTTTGCGGTTGAGATTATCGATCAAGCTCGTAATTTCGAAAGTTTGAAGGTTGAAAATATCTTGCCGATTCCGACGGAAGGCTATCCGTTGCCGGCCCAAAGACCTAAGTATTCAGTGATGTCGAAAGAGAAATATAAGGCGGCTACAGGAATGCAGGTTCGGGATTGGCGGGAAAGTTTGCGGAAATATTTTTACGAGAGGCTTTAAGTTTCAAGTTTTAAGGATATTGAAATGAATCGTAAAGGCATCATTCTTGCCGGCGGCTCCGGCACCCGATTGCACCCCACTACCCTTGGTGTTTCCAAGCAACTGCTGCCGATCTATGACAAGCCGATGATTTATTACCCGTTGTCGGTGCTAATGCTCGCCGGGATGCGTGAGATCCTGATCATCTCCACCCCCGAGGATCTGCCCAATTTCCGCAAGTTATTCGGTGACGGCAGCCTTTTTGGCATCCAACTTAGTTACGCCGAACAACCCTCGCCGGATGGTTTGGCACAGGCGTTCATCATTGGCGAAGATTTCATCGGTAAGGATACCTGTTGCTTGATTCTCGGTGACAACATCTTCTACGGGCAGCACTTCTCCGACAATCTTCTTGCAGCCAGCCAGCGCCAACAGGGCGCGACCGTGTTTGGTTATCACGTCTCCGATCCCGAACGCTTCGGTGTGGTCGAGTTCGATGAAAATGGTCATGCCATAAGTATTGAGGAGAAACCAGCCCAGCCCAAGTCTAGTTACGCTGTAACCGGTCTTTACTTCTATGACAACCGCGTGGTAGAGATCGCAAAATCGATCAAGCCTTCCGCTCGGGGGGAGTTGGAAATCACCGATGTAAACCGTGTTTACCTTGAAGATCAGCAGCTCAATGTTGAAATCCTTGGCCGGGGGTTTGCTTGGTTGGATACTGGAACCCACGAATCCCTTTTGGAAGCAAGTCATTTCGTGCACACTATCGAGCAGCGACAAGGTCTCAAGATTGCATGTCTGGAGGAGATCGCCTTTAACCAGGGTTGGCTTGGGGCCGCTCAGGTAAGAGAGCAGGCTGAGCGCCTAAAGAAAAACGGCTATGGCCAGTACTTGCTCAACTTGCTCAAGGAAACCAGCCGATGAAACTGATCCAGAGCCACATACCCGATGTGCTGATCATCGAACCGGTTGTATTCGAAGATGACCGTGGCTGGTTCATGGAAAGTTTCAACATGCGGAGCTTTCATGATGAGTTGTACAAGCTTGGCTTGCCAGCCCCTCGCCCCTTCGTTCAGGACAACCATTCTTGCTCGAAGAAGGGTGTCCTGCGTGGATTCCATTACCAACTTCCCCCCCACGCACAAGGGAAATTGGTGCGTGTAACCCAAGGTGCTGCTTTCGATGTTGCAGTCGATATTCGCCAATGTTCACCAACCTTCGGTAAATGGGTCGGGGTAGAACTGAGCGCCGTCAACAAGCACATGCTCTGGATACCAGAGGGTTTTGCCCACGGCTTTATCGCCCTGGTCGATAACACCCATTTTCTATACAAAACGACAGATTATTATTCGCCCGACTGCGAAGCTGCCATCCTTTGGAATGATCCAGAAATCAATGTCGCATGGCCACTAGCGGCTGAAGCGGTGCAAATTTCAGCCAAAGATGAACAGGCCAGTTCCCTTTCCCAAGCGGTCAAATTTCCATGAAGTTATGGCGGAATACGCTATGGAACATGCTTGGCTTAATTGTACCCAGTATAATCGCACTGCCTGCCATGGGTTTTATGGCGCGTATCCTTGGCGTCGAAGAATTCGGCCTGTTCATGTTGGCATTTGCACTATTAGGTTATGCCAGTATTTTCGATGGTGGAATGACTCGTGCTGTTATCCATGCAGTAGCTATTAATAATGGCAATTTAGACAAAGACCGCCAAGTTTTGGGGACTGCTACTTGGACGGTGCTTTTGCTATCTTTTTTCGTAGCTGTTCTAATGTTTTATTTGGCAGAGAACGTCATCGGTTGGTTGAATGTTTCTGTAGATGTTTTTGACGAGGCAACACAAGCTTTTAGATATCTTTCATTTGTAGTTCCGCCAACATTGCTTGGTATGGTCTGGTTTTCTTATCCTGAGGGGCGGCAACAATTTGCAAAACTCAATATCTATAAGACAATCAGTGGTTCGCTTGTGGCCTTATTGCCTGCACTCGCCTTATGTTGGGAAGCTACTCTAGTCAATGCTATCTTGGGTTTGCTGTTGGCAAGAATTTTGAACTTGGGATTGGCCTTCTTTCTCTGTTATTCAGGGATCAGTAGGTCTTTTTTTACATTTAACTTCCAGGTCTTAATGAAATTATTTTCCTTTGGTAGCTGGATTACCTTGTCTAATATCGTAAGCCCTTTAATGGTTTATGCTGATAGATTTATATTGTCAAGTACCCTCGGGGCCAGTCGAGTTGCTTTCTATACTGCACCAGCAGAGGCTGTTGCCCGTATGGGCATTGTGCCTGGTGCTCTGGCCAAAGTGTTATTTCCTTTTTTTAGTGGAAATAGAGGAGACTCTTTACGTGTTGCCAGCCAAGCTTACAAGGGATTACTTTTGACGAGTATAGTCATGGTGTTGCCGGTTTTTTTACTGGCCGAAATGATCCTTCAATTGTGGCTGGGTGAACCCTATGGCCAAGAATCAGCAAACATCCTCCGTATCCTTTTGATAGGATTTCTATTTAACTCACTTGCACAAATACCCTTTGCGCGTATTCAGGCGCACGGCAAATCGAAATTGACCGCCATGATTCACTTGGTAGAATTTCTGCCATATATGTTAGTGCTTGGTGGGTTTGTTTATTTTTTTGGCCTGCTAGGCGCTGCTATTGCCTGGGCTTTACGCGTGGCAGCTGACTTTGTTGTGCTTGAATATTTTTCCCGCAAGTTTGAGGAGTTTTGAGTGCTCTATCAAATTTCGGGTTTGGGAATTGTGATGCTAATGCTCGGGATTGCCACTCTTAGACGTAATCCGCTTTATTCCCCATTGGTGATCAGTTCTTTTTCTTGGCTTATTGTCTTTTTCGCGGGAATTTTTTTTCATAACCAATTTTACTCGTTGAGTGACCATGCGTTCATCGCGTGGTTGATATGGTTTCTGATAACAAGCACTTTCTATTTTCTGCTGGCGCCTGTTGTGGGGCGCTACAAACAGTCGCCACGGCGTAAATTGCCAGTCGATTATTCGCTTTTTATGGCGATTCTGATTGTGTGGCTGGTTTATAGGGTTTGGGTTGTTGGAAATAGTGGCCCGGAGCATTTTTTTTTGAATTTACGTCTTTCCTCTAACGGGTTAGAGGGTTTCGAGCCTTTAGGTCTGGTTGGTCGCTTCTATCCAGTGTCGTTTTCTTTGTTTCTTTTTGAGCATGTATATACTCATCCCAGCAATAGACGACAGCGGATAATGTGCTGGATTTGGATGTTGGCTTATGCTGTGGCGACCATGGGTAAGTTCGCGGTGCTGACACCTGTCCTTGCTTGGGTGGTGATCCAGGGGGTACAGGGTCGGTTGCCAGTCAAAAAGCTTGTTTTGTTGGGATGTGGGACATTTTTTCTAATGATGGCTGCCCACTTTGTGCGGTCCGGCAGTGCGGATGGTGGGACAACTATTTTGGATGTTCTTGCTGTCTACATTTATTCGCCGATAGTGGCTTTGGGGTATATGGATATACCTTCAGCTCACCAGTGGGGAAGCCATGTCTTTAGGTTTCTTTATGCTGTTGGCTCTTCTCTAGGGATCCTGTCTGAACCTGTAGACGTCATCCTCCCCTACGTAAATGTTCCTAGATTGACCAATGTCTATACGGTTATGCAGCCTTTTTATCATGACTTCTCACTGACCGGCGTGGCGATTGGGGCGGTGGGTTATGGAGTCTTTTTTAGCGTGTTGTTTTTCTTCGCTTGCAGAGGCAGGGGTTTCTTTCTTGTCTTGTACTCTGGTTTAGCTATCGCACTGTTTGGCCAATTTATTGGTGAACTTTTTTTTACGATGTTTTCAGGAAACTTACAGTTCTTTTTAGTTTTGCTGTTTATATTTGCTATTTCCAAGAAAGAAAAAAATGTCTGTTGATATTTTGATGGCCACGTATAATGGCGAAAAATATTTGCGCAATCAGTTGCTTTCTCTCCAGCAACAGACTTATGACGATTGGATCCTCTGGGTGCGTGATGATGGCTCCACCGACACTACACTCGCAATACTTGAGGATTTTGCACGAAAAGATACTCGTATTCGAATTGTTTATGAGGGTTCGGGGAGTGGTTTGGGGGCTGGCAAGAATTTTCTAGGGCTGACCAAATATTCATCTTCTGAATACGCTATTTTTTGTGATCAAGACGATATCTGGTTTGAGAAAAAAATTGAATTATTGGTTTTATGGGCAAAGACAAATACTAGATCTGACAAACCTTCATTAGTGTATTGCGATGCTTACGGTTATTCGGATGAACAAGGCATAATAACCATTTCTAGTGTATCTGAGGCACACGCACAAAGCTTGCAGGAATTTCTTTTTTTTAATGCAGGTTATCAGGGCTGTTCGATGCTTTTAAATAGAAGTCTGTGCCAGATGACCGCAGCCTACCGAGCGGGATATTTTCATATGCATGATGATGTGGTTTCACTTCTGGCGCATACTTTTGGAATTGTAAGTTTTATGCCTAAAAAACTCATGCTATATCGGCAGCATGAATTTAATGTGACTGGAAACATAAAAGTCGATTTTTGTTCTAAGTTTAAACGGGCCTTGAATTTTCACGCCGCTGTTTTATCAGAAAAGCATTATTTGGAAAAAGAGTCTTTTTACCATGCATATAATCGTGACCTTGGTCTTTTGGAGAGAAAGTTGTTTGAGGCGTATCTTTCTTTTCCTAAGGTTAGCCGTTTTAGGCGAATCAACCTCGTTCTTTGGAATAGATTTAGTTTAGGTGGGAAAAAATTAAAGTTGATTGTTAAGACCTTGATAAGGAAACCACTAGGATGATAACAATATTGACACCAAGCTTCAACCGTGCACATACGCTTACACGCTTATATTCGAGTTTGTGTGCGCAGAAGTGTAGTGCCTTTGAATGGTTGATAGTTGATGATGGAAGCAAGGACAATACTGAATCTCTCGTTGATGGCTTTCGCCTTGCTGGCGAGATAGAGGTTCGTTATCATAGGCAAAACAATTCTGGAAAACACGTTGCTTTAAATACCGGGGCATGCTTGTCCCGGGGGGAGTGGGTTTATATTGTAGATAGCGATGATGCACTAACCATAGATGCCTTGGAAGTTATAGAGAGAACATTGCTTTCTTTGGATCAGCCCAATGCTGTAGGCGTTTGCTTTAGAAGGGCTTATTTTAATGGTGTCATAATTGGTAAGAGTGCTCCCGTGTTGCAGCCCTTGGTTATGTCTCCTACGCAGGCCGGTGACTTCCTAAAAGGTGATCTGGCCTATGTTTTTAAGACTGATATTTTCAAAAGGGTACCTTTCCCTATGATACCAGGTGAGAAGTTTGTGCCTGAGCTTTACATTTGGAATAAAATTTCTGATTTAGGTGATATTGTTTTTTATACAAATACGGTTACTTATTTGTGTGATTATCTTGAGGATGGTTATACGCATAATTTCAAAAAAAATCTTCTGGAAAATCCGTTAGGGTTTTTAATTTTTTATGTTTCTCAGGTTTCTCGAGAAAAAAATTATATCAGGAAGCTAAAGTGTGTGATCCGTAGTCTGCAATGCATGTTTTATGCAATTCAAAAAGGTTAGATTAAATAACTTTTGTCGAGGTTTTCTTTGAAGATATTGCTTGTTATAACGGGCTTAGGCATGGGCGGTGCTGAGCATGTTGTTGTTAATCTGGCGGATAGGCTGGCTGCCCTTGGTCATGAAGTAAAGATAGCTTATTTGACTGGGCCAGCATTGGTTACCCCTGTTAGTCCTGATATTGAATTGGTTCCTATTGGAATGACCAGCACTAGAAGTTTTTTTACTGGTTATCTTAAATTAAGAAACCTCGTTAAAAATTATAAGCCCGACGTTGTCCACAGTCACATGGTTCATGCAAATATATTATCACGGCTTTTACGAGCGACTCTCAAAATACCAAGGTTAGTATGTACAGCACATAATACTGATGAGGGCGGTAGGTTTAGAATGTTGGCTTATCGGCTAACTGATAGATTTGCTGATATTTCTACTAATGTAAGTAGAGAAGCTGTCGAGTCATTTGTAAGGAAGGGAGCAGTTAGGCCCGAACGAATGGTGGCTGTTCCTAATGGTATCGATCCTGATAAATTCTTTTTTGATAAAAATGTTAGGAATGAAAATAGAAAAAATTTATTTACAGAAAAAAATATAATTTTGGCTGTCGGAAGGTTCAATGAAGCAAAAGATTATCCTAATCTTTTAAATGCTATATCTATATTGAGAAATAAGAGAGATGATTTTAAATTAATAATAGTTGGGGACGGACCCCTTAAGTCTGAACTGACAACCTATGTAGAACATCTTAGGTTAGATTCTTTTGTATGCTTTTTGGGTATTCGTACAGATATTCCAGATCTCATGTCTTCTTCCGATATATTTGTATTATCTTCAGCCTGGGAAGGCTTCGGCCTTGTTGTCTCTGAAGCTATGGCATGTGAGCGCTTAGTTGTTGCAACCGATTGTGGTGGCGTTCGTGAAGTTGTAGGGTCTTGCGGCATTCTCCTTGAACCAAAAAATTCTGATTTATTAGCACAAGCGCTAAATAAAGCATTAGATATGTCTCCACAAGAACGTGCGACCATCGGTGTTTCTGCAAGACAACGCATCATTGATAAATATTCGCTCGATTCTAATGTTGAATCATTTATGAAGCTATATATAGGCTGATTTTGTAAAAAAAGTTATAGATTTCTCGGAGCTAGAAATTGAAAATCCTCATAGTTGGTGCTTATCCAGATTCCTTAATTAATTTTCGTGGAAATTTAATCAAGGATATGATCGTCGCAGGACATAGCGTCACAGCGATAGCTAACGGTGCCTCGTATGAGGTTATTTCAAAACTCGCTAGTATGGATGTTAATTATCTTGATTATCCTATTAATCGTCGAAGTATAAACCCCATCAATGACTCAAAGACATTGCTATCTTTATTTAAAATTATAAAACGGAATAAGCCTGATGTTGTTCTCGCGTATACGATCAAACCTATTATATGGGGAGGTCTTGCAAGCAGAATAGCCTCTGTCCGTAGTTTCTATGCGATGATTGAAGGGCTGGGATTCGCTTTTCAGGAAGGGGGGAGGCGTCGTCGACTTCTTGGTTCCCTCGTTGTGTTTCTATATAAAATCTCACTCCAAAATTCTAAAAAGGTCATTTTTTTAAATCCTGATAATCAAAATACTTTTCTTAATAAAAAAATTATCGATGTTAAAAAATCGGTCATTATAGACGGGATAGGGGTTGATTTGGATTATTATCAGAACTGTCCACTTCCACCATCAATAAATTGCAGGTTAATATTTTTAACTATCGGTCGTCTTCTGGGGGAGAAGGGTTTTCGCGAATACGCACAAGCTGCAAACATCGTTAAGGCCCGTTATCCTGAAACGGTTTTTCGCTTGGTCGGACCCGTTGATGCTTCCTCTGATGGCATTCCTATTAACGAGGTGGAGGTTTGGGAGAAGTCTGGCTGGATTGAGTATCTCGGCGAATCTAGGGATGTTCGTACACATTTGATTGATTGCCATGTTTATGTTTTGCCATCCTACCATGAGGGGTTGCCACGAACCATCCAAGAAGCCATGGCTATCGGGCGACCTATTTTAACAACCGATGTTCCGGGATGCCGCGAAACTGTCATTCCTGGTGATAATGGCTGGTTGGTTCCCAAAGCTGATGCACAAGCCCTTGCCGATTCTATGATTTGGTTCATTGAGAACTCTGACGAGTTGCAACGCATGGCTAAGCGCAGCCGCCAAATGGCCGAGAAACGTTTCGACGTGCATAAAATTAATCGTGAGTTGATGGAAATCATGGGGTTATCCCCTGAAGAAAATTTTCACTCAAAGGCACGAAGCCCAGAAGAAGTTTAAACTACTAGCTGTTGATTTATGTAATTGTTGATTGACGTGATCTGGTGACTGTGAATGAAGCGTGTGTTTGATGTTGTCTCTGTTTGTCTTGGTTTGCTGTTGATCTGGCCGTTAGTTCTCCTTTTAGCGGTTCTGGTGCGGATCAAGCTTGGTTCACCGATCTTCTTTTGCCAGACTCGGCCCGGCCTGCACGGTAAACCGTTCACCATGGTCAAATTTCGTACCATGACCGACGCGCGCGATGGGCAGGGCCAACTGCTACCTGACGATCAGAGGCTCACCCCTTTCGGCAAATTCCTACGTTCCACCAGCCTCGATGAACTTCCCGAACTGATCAATGTCCTCAAGGGAGAGATGAGCCTGGTTGGACCTCGCCCGCTGCTCATGGAATACCTGCCTCTTTACTCGCCCGAGCAGGCTCGACGCCATGAGGTGCGTCCCGGCATTACCGGTTGGGCGCAAGTGAATGGCCGCAATGCCATCAGTTGGGAAGAAAAATTCAAGTTGGATGTTTGGTATGTGGACAACCAGTCCTTGTGGTTGGATCTGAAAATACTCTGGATGACCTTCGCTAAGGTGTTCAAGAGAGAGGGGATCAGTCAAGAAGGGCAAGCGACCGCGGAAAAATTTAAAGGGTCAAAATCGGCTCACACGGAGACACAAAGACACCAAGAAATTCTTTAGTGTTTTAGTTTGAAATCTTTGTAAACTTTTATTGTTATTGAGATGAATTGAGGAGAGAAGGGGATGACGGAAAATCAGATTGCTGCGGTTGTCATCGATTGCAGTTTTAGGATTCATACCAAGATTGGACCGGGTTTACTGGAAACGGTCTATGAAACTCTTTTGGAGCATGAACTTATTAAACTAGGGCTGTCTGTTTCCAGGCAACAGTCGGTTTCTTTCGAATACGATGGTGTTCGTTTTGACGATGGCTTCAGGATGGATCTACTCGTCGGCAACAAGGTGGTCGTCGAACTGAAATCAGTGGAGAAAATAGCCCCTGTTCATAAAAAACAGGTGCTGACTTATCTCCGTTTGACAGGGCTCAAGTTGGGTTTACTCATCAATTTTGGCTCGGCTTATCTGAAAGACGGCATCGCAAGGATCATCAACGGGACTCTTGATGAATAACCAGTATTTGAGACTCCTCTGTGTCCTTTGTGGCTTTGTGTGAGTTGCCTTTATGAAAGATAAAATTTTCCTCTTCGGAGCCAGTGGCCATGCCAAGGTTGTGATCGACATCATCGAACGTCAAGGCTTGTATGAGATTGCATTTTTGGTCGACGACGATCCGGCTCTGAAGGGCCAACATGTTTACGGATATCCGGTTATCGGCGGAAAGGAAGATTTGTTAGCTGGCGATATCCATCGCGGAATTGTGGCTATCGGCAGCAATCGGGCGCGCCGGGCGGTTGCTGGATGGCTCAGGGATCATGGTTTCGATCTTGTCTGTGCCGTGCATCCTTCCGCGCAGTTGGCGTGTGGCGTCATTATTGGTAGCGGCAGCGTGGTCATGGCCGGAGCCATCATCAATGCCGATAGCATCATCGGGCAAGATGTCATCGTCAACACCCGCGCTGGTATCGATCATGACTGCACGATTGGGGACGGTGTGCATATTGCGCCTGGAACGACCTTATGCGGAACAGTGACTGTGGGCGACGGCAGTTTTGTTTGCGCTGGCGCGACGATCATTCCCAATCTGACCATCGGAAGTAACGTTACGGTCGGAGCCGGATCAACGGTGATCCGTGACGTGACGGAGGGAATCACTGTTGTCGGCAGCCCGGCGAAGCAGATTTAGATTTTGCTGACATGTAAAGCCGCCAAATAGTTTGTAATAAAAACCAGAGTCTTGTCTTTGCGTCTTTGCGGCTTGAGTGAGTGCAACGAACGGGCGTGGGACAGATTTTAAAAGGACACCCCATGCTCAACACCCCATTTGCTCCCTGGCCTAGTTTCACCGCTGAAGAAGCCGAAGCCGTCAAAAACGTTCTGCTCTCCAACAAAGTCAACTACTGGACCGGCACCGAAGGGCGCGAATTCGAAAAAGAGTTCGCTGCCTATTGCGGCGTCAATCACGCCATTGCCTTGGGCAACGGATCGCTCGCCCTGGAGTTGGCTCTGTACAGTATGGGCATCGGCCCCGGTGATGAAGTCATCACCACCAGTCGCACGTTCATCGCCTCGGCTAGCTGCATCGTCATGCGCGGTGCGACCCCCATCATCGCCGACGTCGATGCCGACAGCCAGAACCTGACCGTCGCAACCATCCGTCCACTTATCACGCCTCGCACCAAGGCGATCATTGCTGTCCATCTGGCCGGTTGGCCCTGCGATATGGACGGGATTCTCGCACTGGCCCGTGAGCATGATCTCAAGGTGATCGAAGACTGCGCCCAGGCGCATGGCGCTTGTTACAAAGGGCGACCGGTGGGGTCCATAGGGGATGTTGGCGCCTTTTCCTTTTGCCAGGACAAAATCATGACCACCGGCGGGGAAGGGGGGATGCTCACCACCAACGATCCCGAATTGTGGGCGCGGGCCTGGGCTTTTAAGGACCACGGCAAAAGTTTCGACGCGGTCTACAACCGCCAACACCCCCCTGGATTCCGCTGGTTGCATGAGTCCTTCGGCACCAACTGGCGGCTGACCGAAATGCAGTCGGCCATTGGTCGCATTCAGCTGCGCCGCTTGGACGACTGGGTTGCGACCCGGCGTCGTTACGCCACCATGCTCAACGAGGCCTTTGCCGACATCCCCGCTCTGCGTCTGACGCTGCCTTCCGACGATATCTTTCATAGCTATTACAAATATTATGTTTTTGTCCGCCCGGAGCGGTTGCGTGACGGCTGGGACCGGGATCGGATCATGAACGCCGTTACCGCCGAAGGCATTCCCTGTTACAGCGGCAGTTGCAGCGAGATCTACCTGGAAAAGGCCTTTACCGACGCCGGTCTTGGCCCGGCGAGCCGGTTGCCGGTAGCCCAGTCTCTGGGCGAAACAAGCCTGATGTTCCTGGTGCATCCGACTTTGACTGACGAGCACATGGCCGCTACCGTTCAAGCGGTAAAGAAGGTTTTTGCGCTGGCGGGGAAGTGAGGGGCGCGGGATACGGTGTGGGGAGTGGGGAGTGGGGAGTGGGAAAATCAAAAATCCAATCCGCCGTTATCCGCTTTTATCCTGTCCGATTCCTTACCGTCTTGAGCCGCGCGAGTTGTTCGCAACGGTATTGGGTGGTATGTTGATTTTGATCCATATCACCTATTTAAGGAGAATGCGATGAATGTTGCACTCCCGTTAGACCGGATGACGGCAGCAGAAAAACTTCAGTTGATCGAAGAAATCTGGGATGATCTCGCCAGGGAGCCTGAAAGCGTACCTTCACCGGATTGGCACGGGGAAGTTCTGCGAGAGCGTGAGCGGCGTGTCGCGGAAGGAAAAACGCGATTTCTGGACATTCCGGAAGCCAAGCAGGCCGTGCGTGATTTGCTCAAGTGAAAGTGCAGGTTCTTGCAGAGGCCACGGAGGATCTGGCCGACGGGTACCGCTTCTATGAGCGGCAGGCCACGGGCTTAGGCGAGTATTTTCTGGATTCGCTATGGTCCGATATTCAATCCCTTCGTTTATATGGTGGTGTGCATACTGTTTATCAAGGCTATTTTCGGTTGTTGGCAAAAAGATTCCCTTACGCCGTATATTATCGGATCGATC
>JBFWLN010000053.1:0-12787 GCA_050252135.1 Desulfobulbus sp. | reverse complement strand
CCGAGGGCTGATCCGTCAAAAGCAGGGGAATATCCGCCGATTCGGCATCCAATGGGGCGATGCAGGCCGATGCCTGGCATTCAGCAGGAAGCGGCAGTTGTTTTTTCTCGAGAACAAAGGTGATCTCCCCGGCCTGGGCATGCTCGATCCCGTTCAAACCACTGATCAACAGATCAGGATCGCCTTGGATCTGAGCTCCAACCAAATCTGCCAGTTGCTGCAAACTGTATTCACGAGACACCTTGTACTATTCTCCGGGGAAAAAGATTGTTACGCGGTTACACGGGACACGGCGGGTGCATCCCGCCGGCACGGATCAACACGGGGACAAGAGCAACCGAGGATACTGCACTTTGGTTTAATCGTAAAGGAAAACAGCCTGAATGCGTTGCCGGTACTCGGTCAGCCCTTCCTGCCATCCCTGTTCGATCTCCCTGAGCGGAACCCCTTGTTCAAGCGCCTCGCGGACGGAACGATCACCAAGGATCAGGTCCATGGGAAGCCGCTCATATTCATATTCATAAGGCGGTTCTTTATAGGCAAACTGCCCGGGATACAGGTGCATCATCGCCTGGAGCAACGCCAGGCTGGTTCGATAGGGACGAAAGGCATCGGCCTCGGTCACATGAATCTGAAACCCCGTACAGGCTCGGCCCATCCATTTTCCCGAGGTGGGTTCAAAGCAAAGGGGACGAAAACAGCATCCGGGCAAATCCACTGGACGCAGATAATCGAGCACTTCGCGGTGATCGAGAAAAGGCGCGCCGAAAAGCTCAAAGGGCAAGGTGGTGCCCCGGGCCTCGGAAATATTGGTCCCTTCCCAGACCACCTGGCCGGGATAGACCAGGGCAGTGGCAAAGGTTGGCATGTTCGGCGAGGGAAAGACCCACGGGAATCCGGTTGCCGGAAACATCATCGACCTTTTCCATCCGGACACGGTGACCACCTCGAGATCGGCATGGAGCCCCATTTCCCGATTGCACAGAAGCGCCAACTCACCCACGGTCAGGCCGTGGCGCATGGGGAGGGTATGCATCCCGACAAAGGAACTGCAATCCTTACGGAGGATGTTTCCTTCAGCAATATGGCCGCCGATGGGATTGGGACGATCGAGGATAATGACCTTGGTTCCGGTCTCTGCAGCCACTTCCAGGCAATAGAGCACGGTCCAGACAAAGGTATAGACCCGTGTACCGACATCGATCAGATCAATCAGCAGTACGTCGACATCCGCAAACATGGAAGGATAGGGACGACGGGTTTCGCCATAGAGCGAGTAGACGGGTAGGCCGCTGACGCTATCCGTCTGATGAGCGGACTCGACCATATTATCCTGCTTCTCACTGAAGAAACCGTGTTGGGGGGAGAACAAACAAACCAACTGACCGGGATAGGTCTGCCGAAGCAGATCCCTTCCATGAACAAAAAACCGGTTGGTGGATGCCTGGTTGGCGAGCAGGGCGATCCGTTTTCCCTTGAGTCGTGGATCTTGGCCCTCGCAGATCTTTTCCAGCCCTATATGAATCACAAATCCTCCTCTGTTGGGTGAACCGCCGGGGTGGTTTTTATGGAGTGACAAAGAGTCCGGACACAAAAAGGCATTGTGCACCGTACCAACGAACAGCAATGAAGCATTAAGGCCAGTTCGAGGACTCTTTACGAAAACCACAATTTTTACGTTAAAAAGCTATCTAGCGAAGAGTTTATTTTTCGTCAAGCATCGTTAGCCGCAAGAGGTGCAAAATTTTATTTTTCAAAAATATACTGTATAATAAATGAGTTATAAAACAAAGCGTCATATTGTGTTCAAAATTTTGTATTTTTTTCACAAAGAATATTGCGCATCAGAATCCTATTTGTTATAGTCTGTTTCAACAAGATGCGGAACATTCCAATCAAAGGATATTGCATCAAGTTGTGGCTCTTCAATGGGCAATAATGCCTAGATGCTTATAAAGATAGCAAAGGAGAAAGGATATGAAGAAAGTACTGAGCGTAATGGCTGTATCTGCTTTCGTGATGACCGCAGGTGTTGCATTTGCCGGTGGCCCTGGCAAAGCAATGGATGCCGCTTGCCCCGAGGCTTGCCAGCAGCAGATTGATGACCTCCAGTCTTCCCAGGCTCAGCAGAACGAAGAGCTGAGCGCCCATCAAAAACAGCTCGAGAATCATGAAGGTCGTATCACCGATCTCGAGAAGGCTTTTGACGATGCATGGTATGCCCGGATCGGTGTGCGTATTGCTTGGACGACTCAAGATCTTTATGATGATTATGCTAATGAAACGGACAGTGATACGGGCTTTGGCGCTGCCATTGCTTTTGGTCGCGAGTTCAGCATGTATCAGGCTCCTGGTAAATTCCGCGCTGAGCTTGAGTTGGCTTACCAAGGCGCTGATTTTGATGACTTCACCCCCACCACTGGAATTCGAGTTACTGATGGGGAGTACAAGTTGACCACGGTCATGGTGAACGGATATTATGAACTGCCTGTTTACGACGCATTCTCTGTCTATGCAATGGCTGGTGTCGGTTATGCCAAGTATGATGCAGAGTGGACCGATGGAGTCTTTGGAAAGGCTGATGAAAGCGACAACGTCTTCGCCTACAAAGCAGGTCTTGGTGTAACCTACAACTTCACCGATGATATGGCAGCCGATCTAGGTTATGAGTATCTGGGTGTTGCCGATACTGATATCGCCGACAGCATCAACGGCCACAACATCGTAGCTTCCTTCCGTTACAAATTCTAATCGTTCGCTGATTAGAAGCAGTTCAATCCCCAACCGATTTTCGGTTGGGGATTTTTTTTATTTTGCCCGCTCGGTTCTCTTCAAAAAATGCTGTCCCATAATTGCGGCGGCTATAATCATCGTCATGCCGACCAATACCTGAAGTGAAACAGCCTCACCGCGAACAAGTGCCACCAGGAGCACCGCCAAAGGCGGGGTGAGATAGCTCAGGTAACCGATAACAATCATATTGCCTCCCACGACAGCCCTGTTCCAAAGAAAAAAAGAAAGGCCCAAGGGGACACACCCCAGATAAACGGCCGCAGCCAGGGATTGCATGCCTGGAAGTGGATGGGGGCCGCTGACGACAAACAGTACTGTGCTCAGAAGGGCCGCATAGCCCATAAAGATCGTCATGGGATCTTTTGACGGTTTGGCAAGTGACAAACCAAGCGAAAAACTGCTCCAGATCAAACCGCACCCGAGTGCAAGCAGATATCCCACAAGGTACTGATTTTCAAAGGCCAGCGTCTTTCCCGCTCCCATCACCAATCCGGCACCTCCCAAACAAATCAGGGCAGTGAGTACAATCGAGACCTTCAGGCGTCTCAACCGAAGCCAGGACGAAAAAACCACGATCCAAAACGACCAAGTGGTCGCCAGGATGGCCGCCTCGGCAATGGGTGCACGCTCCAGAGCGGAGTAATAGGTGTAGTGGTAGATGAAAATACCCCAAATACCGAGGAATGAGGTCTTGAAACCGGGAAAATGCAGCTTGAGAGTCCGATTTTTCAGGATATCAAGCAAATAAAGAAAAATTGCCCCGCTCCAAAAGCTATAGAAGAGCAATTCATCGGTGGACAAGCCGTCCAATCCTGATCCGGTGGCGACCGGCAAGGAGGCCCAACAGCAAATGGCCCCAAGGGCAAAGAGATAGTGGCGCATATTTTATTTTCTCCCAACAGATGATCACATTGTGCGTTGGGATACTCCCCCCTTCAGGGAATGAATTCTTGAACGAAAACAACCGGACTACTCTGCATATATTCAGGAAAAAGGTGGAGCTTCCTGGCAGAACAACGCCTCAACGCCGGAAAGACACCATGGTCGATTTCGTCTCCTGTTCACTGCTCCCACCTTCCTTGGCAAGAACACATCATGCGGCACCAAACGTCGCCGATAATTCCCTTTTGTAAAGACGACAAAATTCGGCCCAGGAGGCAAGATCCGGAAGCCATTTGACCCGAGTGCCATGAGGATGTACCCAGGCCAGATGCCATTTCCGGTGTTGCCCCTGACTCCACCATTGAGCCGTCCATGCCAACCAACCGAGTTCAGGCGCGTCAGGCCCCTGATGCAACAGTTCCCATTGAAGCCAGAGCACCGGTTGCGGTTGTTTTCTGGCCCATTGATCCAGATAGTCTCCGAGCGAGGCCCCTTTATCGGCCAGATAGGGGGTCAGATAGGTGTTGTAAACCATGACCGGCGTACGGCTGCTGTATCCGGCAAGACGGCGATCAAGAAACGTCGGCAAATCCTCCGGCAAGTCTGCCGGGAAAAGTCGAACCGGAGCGTTGCTCTTTTGCGCCAGATAAAGGGCCGCGATGCCCTCCCTGAGACGGGACATACGCTGGAGTTGATCGCCCCAAACAAAGGAGGCAAGCGTCAGTTCGTCCTCTGCATTTTCCATTGCAA
Organism: Desulfobulbus sp.; assembly: GCA_050252135.1. Taxonomy (GTDB): domain Bacteria; phylum Desulfobacterota; class Desulfobulbia; order Desulfobulbales; family Desulfobulbaceae; genus Desulfobulbus. The sequence goes on along the minus strand of JBFWLN010000053.1, from coordinate 8,362 downwards.
AGGGATGAAGGTCGCAACCCAGTCGGGCGCGAATCCGGGGAAGGACTGGTTTGCCAGGCGGCTCAAAAAAATCTTCAGAGGTCACGCTGAATTGTGGCGATTGACCGGCACCGACTTCAAAAACCTGTCCTGCCCCCGCAACTCCCTGCAAACAATAATGGCGTAAATCAGCAACCAGGTTCAACCCGGCGCTGCAGCCAAGATCGACCAAAGCCATTTCAGGCCAGGGGAGATAAAGCGCGGGCAGGAGCCAGCAAAGTCCGCGGGCGGTTTCGTTGGTTTGGACGGTGGCTGATTGCAGGAAATCGGTGAAGGTTTCCCTGTACGCCCATATACATTTCTCCAACTCGAAACGAATTTGCTCCGCATTGACAGGTCGAGCACCACCGACTGTCGGGAAAAATGCGGCCAAGGCCTTAAAATCGGGGTTGGCCCGCAATACCTCGCGGTGGATTGCCGCCAGAAGCAGCATGGGCACGGCAAAGGACCGACAATTTCCGCTGGCCTCCACTATCCAATCACCAACACCATCCCCGGGTGCGGCTTCGAGCCGCTCGGCAACCAAACCGCAGAGGCAGGCGGCAAGCGGGGAACCCTCCCGGGAAAAGGCCTGCTGTTTCCGGAATCGGCGCGCAAGGCGCAGACGTCGATCCCCTGTATCCCCTATGGCATTTGTCATGGCTGAATAAACGCTGAGATTGAACAACAAAAAAAGCACTGCACAAGAAACCTCGCAACGAAAAGCCGCTCAAGGTTTCTGCCCATTGCACTGTTCATCATTTCTTCACCGTGGATCGGGTAAAGAGGCTGCAAGATTTCTTCAACCCCTTGCGAGGCCTCATGTTTCAACCACATCCATTTTCCATCCTCTGCAATCCGTTGCAGGCGAGCATACTGAAAAATTCATTCTGGAGCAGGATCAAAACAGCCATTCTTGCCGATGGCCGCCTGTTGGTGCTCGCTTGCCTGGGATGCTTCTTTCTGGCTCTTTCCCTGGTGCTCCGGCTGGTGCTCTCTGCGGTTTTCATCCACCACACCGCTTTGAACCTGCTTTCATTGTTCCCGGTCTTCTTTTTTGGCGTAATCAACGATCTCGTTCTGCTCAGCGCCCTTCTCGCCCCTCTGGGCCTCTATCTTTTCACCATGCCCGCACGCTGGCATCGCCTGCTGATTGGCCGATTTCTCCTCGCCCTCGCCCTCTGGACCGGATTTTTCGCCCTTCTCTTTCTGGCGGTTGCGCAATTCTACTTCTTTCAGGAGTTCAACTCCCGTTTCAATCTAGTGGCCGTGGATTATCTGATCTACCCGCATGAGGTCTTCGGCAATATCATTGAGACCTACCATGTGGTGCCCATCATGGTTCTGGTGGCCGCCTATGCCTCGATCATGTTGGCGCTGATCTTCAGGAAAGTGGTCCTGGCCGAGATACCAGACCGACCTTTTTCCCGGAGGCTGCGCAACATAGCCGCCTATGGGGTGGCACTGGCCCTTGTGCACTATGTTTTCTCCACCCACAGCTTTGACTTTTCCGACAACAGAATCATCAATGAAATCACGGCCGACGGCATCAGCAGTTTTTTCGAGTCATTCCATACCAATAAGCTCGATTACGATGCCTTTTACCGGACCGGCAACCCGGCAAAACTGGCGTCCCTGCTTGACCATCAACTCGCCACCGATTCCAGCAGGACCGCTCCCCGACCCGATGCGTTCACCCGGATAAGCGGTTCGGTTCCTCAGGGACTGGGCAAGATGAACGTGGTGGTAATCGTGGAAGAATCCTTTGGCTGTGAACATGTTGATGCCTGTGGCCAGGGGCTGGATATTGATCAATCCGTTTCCTCGGCCAACAACCATTTGACGCCTTTCATCGACAAGCTTGCCAAACAGGGCATTTTTTTCAACCGTGCCTACGCCACCGGCACCAGGACGGTCCGTGGACTGGAAGCCATTACCGCCTCCTTCCCCCCGATCCCCAGCGAGTCAATCATCAAGCGCCCGGGGAACGACCATATTGCAACCTGGGGCAAAGCCATGCGGGACAACGGCTATCAAACCAGTTTCCTCTACGGTGGGTACAGCCAGTTTGACAACATGAAGCCTTTTTACAGCGAAAACGGATTCACGGTCATTGACCGGCTCGAAATCAGCAATCCCCGCTTCACCAACATCTGGGGGGTTTCCGACCAGGACCTGTTTGATCACGCCCGAAGCACCTTTGACCAACAGGCACAGAACGGCAAGCCTTTTTTTGCCATCATCATGACCACTTCCAACCATTCCCCCTATACCTTTCCGGTGGGGATCGATGGGGTTCGTCCCCATGGCGGCGGTCGTACGGACGGAGTCCGTTATGCCGACCATGCCCTGGGAGAATTTTTTGCCAAAAGCAAAAAGAGCCCCTGGTACGACAATACCCTGTTCGTGGTGGTGGCGGATCATGGAGCCAGGGTATATGGCAGTGAACGTATTCCCCTGCCGAGTTATGAAATCCCCCTGCTGATCATGGCACCGGGTCATCTGCTTCCCCGCCAGGTGGCCGCACCGATCAGCCAAATGGATATAGCCCCCACAGTCATGGGCCTCTTGGGGCTCCCCTACACCGCTCCGTTTTTTGGACAGAACGTTTTCGCCCAAAAGGACAACTCCCGGATCTTACTGTTCAATCACAATCACGATGTCGCGCTTTACCAGAACGACAAGCTGGTGGTGCTTGGTTTGCACAACTTGGTGCAGACCTATCAATACCGCCTCGGCAGTGATCAACTCAAGGAAATACCGCAAGACCCGGGACTGACCGATCTGGCCACGGCCTATTACCAAACCGCCTTCCGCCTGTTCCGCGAACACGCCTATTTATGAGGGAGCTGAAAAACAGTCTGCCGGGAAAAGGATCGCAAAGGTTGTCCAGCCCGGCGGACTGTCGACCACGGTAATGCTCCCGCCGTGAAGGGTGATGATCCGCTGCACAATGGTCAGGCCCAGGCCCGACCCGCCATGGGTGGTTGCCCGTGACTGCTCGCAACGATAGAATTGTTCAAAGACCCTGGAACGTTCCCCGTTGTTGATACCGACACCCGTGTTCGACAGCATGAGCATAAGATTCTTGCCTTCCGTCTCGATCCGGCAACGGATTTCCCCCTGAACACGGTTATAACGGATGGCATTATCAACCAGGTTGATCAACAGGCGGCGGATTTTTTCCTGATCCGCGTACACCTGAAATTCCCGTTCCCAGATACACTCGAGGGAAAGTTGCTGTTCCTGGAGAAGGACCTGGAATTCATCCAAGACCGACCGGACCAATGCATTCAGGCAAAAATGGGTGCGCTGCAGTTGATCGGACAACTCCAACCGCGAGAGATCGAGCAGACTCTTCACCAACTGGCTGATTCTGGCCAAGGCCCTTTCCTGACTCAGCAGCTTTTCCTGAAAAACAACCGGCAACTGGGCATCCTGGAGAAGTTCCTCGGTGGAAAGCCGAAGCAGGGTGAGCGGGGTCTTCAGTTCATGGGAGGCATTGGCCACAAATTCCTTCTGCCGCTGAAAGGAAAATTGCAGCCGATTGAACATCGCGTTGAGCGAACGGGCCAATGCATCCAGTTCGTCGCGGTTCCCGCTCAGGGGGATACGCTTTTCCAGGGTATTTTCCGTGATCTCGACGATCAGGCGATTGATTTCCTGAACCGGGCGGAGAATTCTTCCGGCCACATGGTAACTGACCAGAATGAGAATCAGGGCCGAGGCCAACAGGGCCGAGCCTATCATGATCGCCGACTCGATCGATTCCCCCACCAGGCTTTCCACCGGCCTGGCCACATGAATCCGGTATCCACGCTCCCCCACCCGGACATTGAAGACCCGATTCCAGAAGGCTGTGGGTTCATTCTCCTCCTCCACATAAAACTGGTTCAGGGGCAGTTGGGTACGAATAAGGTACCCTCTATTGCCGGAATGCATGGACAAATGGATTTTCCTTGCCATCTCCGATGCATACATCCCTTCCCCCTTCTCATCGAAGATGCGCATCCAGTAGAGATGGGAAAAACGGTCCAGGATGGTGCGGTCAACGCCGAGGCCGGCCCGTTGTTCACGGACCAGTTCGTCGACAACGGTGTGCGCACGGATTTCCAGTTCCTGATCGAGAAATTCATAGGGACTTTCCAGACCCCAGAAAAACACGATCAAGGAAAGGATAATACTGGAGACCAGTCCGGCGAGGCTGACCCAAAGAGTAATACGATGACGGATTTTCATGCCTGCTTGTCCCGCGCCATATAGCCGACCCCGCGCACGGTGACGATCACCGCGCCTGCCTGGTCGTTGATTTTCTTGCGGATATTCTTGATATGAACGTCGATGTTGTTGGACATGGTGAAGGGGTCAAAGGCATCGCCCCAGACATGCTCGGCCATGCTGAAACGGGAGACGGCCCGGTTGCGGTTATACAAGAGAAACTCCAACAGGGAAAACTCCTTGGGCGTAAGGCTGATCGGCTCACCGCTGAGGGTGACGATGCGGGTATTGGTATCGAGGCTGATCTCCCCGATGCAGAGTTGGGAAGTGACCTGCTCATGGCTGCGCCGGAGCAGTGCCCGGATTCTCGCCAGCAGCTCGGCCATGGAAAAGGGCTTGTGCAGGTAATCGTCCGCCCCCAGATCCAACCCCTTGACCCGGTTTGAGACCTCGCCCTTGGCGGTCAACATCAAGACCGGTATTGCAACCCCTTCACGCCGCAATTCCCCCAGGACCGCAAAGCCGTCTTTTTCCGGCAGCATGATATCGAGCACGATCAGGTCGTAGGGATCGGTGAAAATTTTCTCCAGGGCCGCGTCCCCGTCACCGGCGGTATCCACCGCGTACTGTTGTTGTTTCAATGATCGGGCGATCTGTTCGCAAAGTTCGGGTTCGTCATCGACTATCAAAATCCGCATCCCATTCTCCTTTATCCGTCTCTTTTCAGGGTGATCCATACTGTCAATAGAGCCGGTATACACGTCCGAAGATGAAGAATTCATGAAAATTATTTGGGAAGCCCCCCTTGTTCATCATTTCTTCATCAACAGCATGGTACAGAGCCTCAAATTGACCGGCCTTCTCCCCGACCCGAAAAAAAACACAAGGCCACCTTTCGCAACTTTTGACGAAATCGACGAACTTGTATGAACAGGCGGCACGGTGGGGTGGGTGCATAAACAAAGCACACCCTGCAGCCGGGAGCCGCCATTACGGAAAAAAACATGGACTTTTCTCTCAATAAACAAATCGATGATACCATTTCCAGTAACTGGGCGATCCGCTGGCGACACCCGGTCTCCATGGCGGTCATCCTCGTTTGCGCGCTGATCCTTTTAATCACCCCACCCCATTGGTCGCCTCAAAGCCTGGGCTGGCATATTGCCGACAGTCTCGGTTTCATCCTGGTGGTCATTGCCGCCTTTGGCCGCATTTGGTGCAGCCTCTATATCAGCGGCTACAAGGAAGACCGTGTCGTGGCGGAAGGCCCCTATGCCATTGTCCGCAACCCCCTGTATGTCTTCAGTTTCATCGGGGCCATCGGCTTGGGGCTGATCACCCAGCATCTTGTTGTCCCGGGGATCATCGCCCTTGCCTTTCTGCTCTATTATCCCTTGGTCGTCCGCGGTGAGGAACAGGTTCTGGGCCATAAATTCGGTCCTCTCTACGATGCGTACAAAAGCAGTGTCCCTCGTTTCCTCCCCCGGCGCTTTCGTTTGGTTGAACCGGATACCTATCCCCTGCGCCTTCGTCATGTGCGTCGGTCCATGCAGGAAATCATGGGCTTCTTTTGGGCCTACCTGATCCTGAAGTGGGCGGTTGAAATCCATTACACCGGTTGGCTCCACAACTTCTCTTTCTCATGATCCTTCATTGGGGACTCCGCATAATCCCGGGTACAGGAATATCGATCGCCGTCTTGCGACGGCCTCTCTTGAGTTTTTCCGAATTATGCTTACTCCTCTATTGACCATTCCTGCGATAACACGATGAAAAGGACGTTGCTCTGGTTGTAACATCTTGTTTTTTTGTGCAACACGGTATTTCGACACTAAAAAAAAAATCCTGGCAAGCCTGTCATGTTCGATGCACTTCTCCCCTCGCTTCCGGTGTTGAGCGGACTCTTCGGGGCGGCCTTCCTGGCCGCCACCATTGTGCCGATGCAATCGGAAGCGCTGTTGGTCGGCCTGCTACTCAGCACAAAACATTCCCCGGCCCTGCTCGTCAGCATTGCCGGTTGCGGCAATATCCTCGGCGCAATCCTCAACTGGTGGCTTGGCCGTTCCATCGAACGGTTTCGCGACCGCACCTGGTTTCCGGTCAATGCCCATCAATTGGTCCGGGCAAAGTGGTGGTATCACCGCTATGGCCGGTGGTCGCTGCTCCTTTCCTGGGCACCGATCATCGGTGATCCGATCACCGTCATCGCCGGTGTCCTGGGAGAGCCGCTGCTCACTTTTGTCCTGATCGCCGGAACAGCCAAGCTCCTGCGCTACCTCGCCCTTACAGCAGCCACCTTGCACTGGCTGGTCTGACACAATACTGTTTTCTTCCACCACCTTCCCACTGATACCAATGACACTGACACGAATCAATCTCATCACCGCTGTTTTCTGGGTGCTTCTGTGCAACCTTTCCTTTTTCCGCCATGTTCTGGGCGTGTATCCCTTGACCATAAACAACAGCGGCTTTCTGCTGTCGCTTGCTCTGGGCTTGACCGCCTTTATCTTTCTGTTCCTGACCCTGGTCACCGCCCGCCTGACCTATAAACCGATCCTCACCCTGTTGCTGATTGCGGCGTCTGCCACCACCTATTTCATGGACTATTATCATGTCGTGATCGATCACACCATGATCCGTAACATTGTGGAAACCAATGTCCATGAGGCCATGGACCTGTTCAGCCCCAAACTGCTGGGCTATGTGATGGTGCTCGGGATATTGCCCTCGCTGCTGCTGTGGAAAAGCAAGGTCACGATCGTACCCTGGCGGCGGGCGCTGCTCTGCAAGGTGCGGGATGCCCTCATCGCCACGGTGACGGTGTTGGGGCTCGTCCTGCTCTTCAGCCGTTTTTACGCCTCGTTTTTCCGCGAGCACAAACCGTTGCGCTATTATACCAACCCGACCTACATGCTCTATTCCATAGGGAAATATGCCAACAAGAGCCTTGCCGTCAAGCCGAAGAAACTCAATCCATTGGGAACCGATGCCCATCTTCCCCCTACCGACCTGGACCGGGAACTGATTATCCTCGTTATCGGCGAGTCGGCCCGGGCCGACCATTTTTCGCTCAATGGCTATCACAGGCCGACGAACCCGCGTTTGCAACAGGATGGGGTGATCTCCTTTCGGCAGATGTATTCCAGCGGAACATCAACCGCCTTCTCCGTGCCCTGCATGTTTTCCAATTTCCCCCGGGATCAGTTCAGTGAACGCAAAGGAGAGGAAAACGAAAACCTGCTCGATGTCCTTCGTCATGCAGGGGTCAATGTCCTCTGGCGGGAGAACAATTCGGATTCCAAAGGGGTGGCGGTGCGGGTGCCCTACATGGACTACAAAACGCCGAAGGCCAATCCGCTCTGTGAAAACGGGGAATGCCGCGACGAGGGAATGCTGATCGGCCTCCAGGAATATATCGATGCCCAACCCAAGGGCGATATTACGATTGTCCTTCACCAGATGGGCAACCATGGACCGGCCTATTACAAACGTTACCCGAAGTCCTTTGAGCGGTTCACCCCCACCTGCAAAACCAACCAACTGGAAGAATGCAGCAATGAAGAGATCGGTAACACCTATGATAACGCCATCCTCTACACCGATTACTTCCTGGACAAGGTGATCAGTCTCCTCAAAAAAAATAGCGACCGCTTTGAAACCGCGATGTTCTACATGAGCGATCACGGCGAATCACTGGGTGAATACGGCATCTACCTCCACAGTCTGCCCTATTCCATGGCTCCGGAAGCCCAGAAGCACGTGGCCTCCGTCCTCTGGTTTGGCGACAGTTACAAGATCGACCAGAAGGCTGTTGCAAAAAAAGCAGATCAACCCTTTTCCCATGCCAACTTTTTCCATACCGTGCTGGGGCTGATGGAGATAGAGACATCGGCGTATAATAAAAATTTGGATATCTTGAACGGCTGCATCCCTTCTTCCTGACGGTTTGCATCCAATGCGACACTGTCGATTACAGTTGTTCCAAATAACGGATGCCGCCGAGCCGGTCCATGTTGGTTTCGATCCATTTGGCCCGGTTGCGGACATAGGGGCTCGGACGATCGGCATGCAACCGCCGAGGATTGGGGAGGACCGCCGCCAGCAGGGCGGCCTGACGGCGGGTAAG
>JBFWLN010000052.1:0-13648 GCA_050252135.1 Desulfobulbus sp. | reverse complement strand
GGGGGCTCCTCATCCGCGGAAATGCTGGCATAGGGTTGTTTGAGGCAGCGTCCTTCGGGCGCTACAGGAGTTCCATGTGCAGCTTAAACTCAGCTGTTTTTTGTCTTGACTCAGGGGTCCACCTTAACCCTCGAAAACGAACTTGGCCGCCGGTTGTCTACCGTTGAAGTTGCTCAACGTTTTGGAGTTTCCGAAAGCACTGTTCGACGGTATGCTTCCAAATTTGGGGGCGTACGAATCGGTCAGCGTAAAATCATCTTTTTCGAAAGGAAACTGATCGATGCCATATCGAAACTACAACAAGAACAAAGACAAATTACCGTGGCTGGGCCAAGTAGTGGTCGACGGGAAACAGAGACGCAAGCAGTTTGTCAGCAAGCAAGCAGCCCTGAAATGGGAGGTGGAAGAAAAGGAAAGGTGGCTCTGCCAGATCCAGCAAGCCGACCAGATCCGCACAGTTTGCTTGCATGACTGGGCGACCTCATATCTTGATTATTCGAAAACCAGGTTCAGCGAAGGGACCTACGAAGAGAAACGCTTTGCTTTTCGAGAACTTTTCCTCACCATCACGGCCCAAAATGACGTCAATAGTCTATCAGCAAATGATGTCCGGCTATTTCTTGAAAAAGAAGCTGCTCAGAGATCTGGAAACGCTGCCAACAAGCAACGGAAAAATCTGAGAGCTGCCTGGCAATGGGGAATCAAATTTTTCGGGTTACCGAAGGACAACCCTTTTGATGCGGTTCAACGATTTGCCGAAATACGGAATGAAAGAGCTGTCCCGACTATAGATGATTTCTGGCGTGTTTATGCTGTGGCCGAAGTGCTTCAGGATCGCTTGATGTTGCTTTTCTGCCTGCACACTGGTGCTCGCCGGGATGAAGTTTTTCGGCTCCAATGGAAAGATGTTGATTTCACAAAGCGGAAAGTCTGTCTTCATACCAAGAAAAACGAACTCGGCGAATGGCCGGCCTCGTGGCTTCCCTTAACTGAGGATCTGGAACAGATGCTTAGGGAGCATAAACGAACCACCGGCCTACTACGGTATGTATTTCTCACCCAATGTGATGAAGATCCCCAAAAATGGGTTCCTTATCAGTATCGCCAACACTGGCTCAAACGGCTTTGTGTTAAAGCTGAAACCAAACAATTTGGATTTCACGGAATCCGGCACCTGTTTGCCTCCATCCTGGCATCACAAAATGTGCCCCTGGTGGAAATCCAAAAGATGCTCCGGCATGGAAGCATAACAACCACGGCCCGATATATTCATTCTTTGGGTTCTGGGAATCGAGAAGTTGTGGAAGTGCTGCCTGGTATCCTTTCACCCCTGATTCTGCACCTGTACCTGGGATGATGCGGGTTTATATGAAATAATGCGGGGTGGCCCTAAAATCGGGCTATTGCGAGAAAGGGTGAGGATAAATTACACGATTGACGGTTTTGCATTCGATTTTGAACTTATTTTGGCAATTTGATTGTTCGTCGTTTTTTTCGCGCTTGATTTAGAACCTCTCGTTTGAGGGCTTCGTTTCCCGATATGCGTGCCAATCAGGAAACGAAGGTTCTGCAAAAGAAGATAACCTGGCCGATGATATGCAATTCCCTCAAGTCAGCTTCGTAGGGCTCATATTCCTGACGATTGTCGGAGATAATTTGAATGCGGCTCCCTGGCCGGAATGCGAGCCGTTTAACCATAATTGTTGAATCAAAACGGAGGGCGTAGAGCATGCCCTCTTTTACATCTGTACGGCCGGTATCAATCATGACCGTATCCCCATCCTGGATTGTTGGGTTCATCGATCCACCTAGCACCCGCATGAGCACAAGGTTTTTCACGCTGGTCGCCACCCTGCTCAACCAAGTCCGCCTGAACGCATAGTACCCCTCAAAGTCCTCAGATAGCACAAAACAGCCGCCCCCCGCCGACAATTTAGCCTCGGCCATCGGGATATAGTCAAACATTTCAGGGTCCGGGTTCTGCCACCTAGGTATGGCAACTTGCCCATTAGCGTCCACGATACATGGCATCGGGCTCGGCATCTGTGGAATTTCAGCCAAAGGACGCATTTGCCCTCCACTCAGCACATTATCTCCAGACCGCATTTGCCCTTCACCAGAGGCTAACCATCCTACAGAAACATTCGTTGCCTCTGCTATGGCAAGGAGCCTTGAACGTGAGGGGTCTGCCGTCCCTAAGGCGTACTTGCTAATGCTAGTAGCTGAGATCCCAGTTCTCCTGGACAATTCAAGCTGACCGCCAATCAGATCGGCCGCCTTTTTTATCCTTTCAGCAAAATTTTCTGAATCCATCATAGTTAAAAGTTATCGACGAAAAAGTATTAACCAACTTTTAACCATAGCTATCAGTTAAAAGTTCCCGAAATACAACAAAAGATTAACAACTTATCACCGCAATTCACAACGAATAGGATATCGAGAAGTTTTAACTAAACTTTAGTTGTTGACTGCTACAAACTTTTATTTTATACCAATGCTAACGGGTCCCGTGAAAACGGGAACTGTTATTCAAAACTTACACGGCAGACAAAAATTCTTCAATGTCCACCTCAAAATTAAATCAGACGGTGGAGAGTAATATGTCGGACAGTGAAAAGGACCAGCCGCTCAATGAGTGAAATCAGGATGCCCGACATTGTTTGGCGCTGGGGAAATGCCGCAACAGAAGGCAAAAAACCACTGCGAATTGAACTATTCAGGGCGGAGCTGTGGAAATCCAGCTGGAACCCTTTCAAAAAGACCATGCACCCTCATCCACCACTGGGCAGCCGGGAATACTGGCAGAAGTATTTCCGGCTGCGTGTTGATGGGCGATGGCACGGACAGGATGGCTACAAGTTCAGCTTTTTCATTTTGGAGCAAGCCTTGAGGATAGCCGAACAGCTGCATGGAGAGCAGGCCTGATGGTAACCCAGCTCGGTCTTTTCAATACCGCACCTACCCTTAACGTGCTGCGGGATCTGAAAACCGCCATGGCGCATGCCGCCGAGGCTACTGGGCTGTCCAGAGAAGAGCTGTGCGACCGGATCAATCAACTGGCCGACCGCTACGGGGTCCGGCTGGTAAAGGGAACCGGGCCAAACCTCACCATGGCCACTTTCGAGAAATGGTTGAACCCGGAGGATAAGGAACGGGTGATCCCGGCCAAGGCCCTGCCGGTCTTCTGCGCGGCGGTGAACAGTATTGAGCCGATGCAGGTAATGGTGGCACCACTTGGCTGGCGAGTGATTGACGACAAACAGACGAAACTACTGACATTGGCCGAGCTGGACCTGGAGGTCAAACAGAAGCAGGCGATGATGAAAAAAATCAAAGCTGAACTCTAAGGAGCAGGCATGGAACTGATCATCGAAGAAAAACCTTTAACCCCGGCAGAACATACCCGGCTTACCGCTCTTGAATCCATCATTCGCGAGAACTTCCTCGCGTATGTTGCGGTGGGCAACGCTCTTCTGGAGATCCGGGAAAGCCGGTTGTACCGCAACGATACCAGCCGAACCTGGGAGGGATATTGCCGGGAACTCTGGGACATGAGTTTTCAATACGCAGACCGCCTCATTTCCGCCTCCAAGGTTATTGAAAATCTCACGCCAATTGGCGTGAAAGAAGACGGCAGCATCGATTGGGAACTGCTCCCGGCCAACGAATCCCAAGCACGTGAATTGGCCAGACTGGAACCGGAAGAGCAAAAACAGGTCTGGGGCCAACTGATCGAGACCAAACGGGCCTTAACCGCCGAGAAACAGCCGCTCAAAGTAACCGCCAAGACGGTGAAGAATGCAGTGAAAACGTTCAAGGGCGAACAACTAAGCAGCACCATCCGCCACAATCAGGCACCAAGGTCAAACCCCGAAAGAACGCTGAAACAACCCGGCAATCGGCCGAGTTTGTCCAAACCTGGGAAAACTTTCTCGAACAGATCGAGATCGAACGTCAGGCAGGCTGGAAACACACTGCCAGAGATACGGTCTTCAGCACCCTGACCAACCTCGCCAGAATGGTGGGCGAATGCGGGGAGCAAACCATGCGCGACAAGAAGATCGCCTGGCGAGCCAATAACCTGGAAAAGCTCCTGGCCGCAGGTTTCTGCATCTACCGGATCGGCACCAACAAAACCATGATCGAAACATTGGAAACCGCCGGAACCTGGCTGGTGTATGGGGAATTCGAGAACGAGGGGCAGGCACGGGAGGTGTTTGATGATTTGCTGCTCGAACCAACCAACCTGCAGGCATAACCGGACGATGAAGCGAAACAGCGTGGAAATACGGGTGTGGTTAAAGCGCAGCGGGTTCAAACTGGCCACGATCCAGAAGGACCTGGGCTACCGCGACAACAAGACCGTGTGGGCCACCATCGAGGGCCAGGAGAATAACCGCCGGGTCCTCTCCTGGCTGATGAACAACGGATGCCCACGCAAACACCTTGCCCTGCCTGAGGACATACGGAGGGCGGCATGAAGCAGTGGTTCAAGTCCTCTGAATTGGCCAGCCTGCCGGGCCTGCCTTCATCCATTCCGGGCATTCTTAAGAAGGCCAAGAAGGAACACTGGATGGCCCGCTACAGCCAAGGCCAAGGCGGAGGCAAGGAATACCACCTCTCTTCCTTTCCTGCCGAAACCCAGGCCGCGCTTCACTTCAAAGACGCTCCAGTCCAGGCCAAGGATAAAGATCTGGTGATCAAGGAGCAGACCGATCAAAAGCTCTCAGCCTTGAAAGGCTGGCAACGGGAGATTTTCGAGGCCCGCGTCACCCTATACCGGGAGTTTGAGCAACTGCAGAAGCTGCACGGTACAAACCGGGCCGTAGACACCATGGTGGAGATGGCAAAACAGGAGTCACTGCCGGAGCACCTGATGCGATGCGTGTCCCTGGCCAATGCCCGCAAGGGAGAAGTCCGGACCATTTCCCGTTCATTAATCCTTAGTTGGCAACGGACTGTCCGCCGGAATGGCATCACCGCCCTGGCACCCAAGCCGGTCGAAAAATCAGGGATCCCGGAGTGGGCCGGTTTTTTCATCCAGTGCTATCAGAAACCCTCCAACCCGACCATCCCCGAGGCCATGGAACAGATGGCCAAGATCATGCCCAAAACCGTGACCATGCCCTCCTATCACCAGGTGCTCCGCTTCCACAATAAGCGGTCCAAGCTGGAACGGGAAAAAGGCCGCAAGACCGGAGCTGCCTACCAGGCCCTCAAGGGGTACTGGCAGCGGGATACCAGCAGCTACCGACCAATGACCATCGGTTGCTGCGACGGCCACAGCTATAAAGCCAAGGTGGCGCATCCGGTCCACGGCCGACCATTCCACCCAGAGGTCTGCGCCATCATCGACGTTGCCACCAAGGTGGTTTCCGGTTGGTCCGCAGGTTTGGCGGAATCAGCCCTCACCGTGGCCGCAGCCATCCGCGATGCCGCGACCGTGACCGAGAATAAGCCCTACGGCGGCATCTTTGACATCGTCTACACCGATGGCGGCTCCGGCAACATGGCAAACGTCAACGCCGACGATAAAACCGGCCTGTTTGCCCGCATCGGCACCACGTTCACCAAAGGCCGCCCTGGGAATCCCCAGGGCCATGGTGCAATTGAACGGCCCAACCGAACCATGTGGATAAGGGCTGCCAAAGAACTGCCTACCTTTACCGGCAAAGAGATGGACAAGACCAGCAAACGCAACCTCTACATCGTGATGCAGCAGGACATGGAGAAGAAAGGCAAATGCGAGCACTTGATCAGTTGGCCGCAGTTTCTCGAGTTCTGCCAGCAGACCGTGGACACCTACAATCGCAGGCCCCATACCAGTTTGCCCAAACTCAACGATCCCGAAACCGGCCGCAAACGGCACATGACACCTTTGGAATGCTGGGCCTGGCATGTTGCGGATGGATGGGATTACAAGGGCCATCAGCTTACCGAGGCCGAAGTTGAAATCCTCTGGCTCCCCAGGGAAGAACGAAAGGTGGTCCGCTCCATGGTGCAGTTGGGCAACAATCACTACTTCAACGGCGACCTGGCCCACATCGAAGGCGAGACCGTGCAGGTGGCCTACTACCCCAACGATGCCACCAAGGTGCAGATCTGGGACCAGGAAGGCAGGTTGTATTGCTACGCCTGGTTCGAGAAAAACCGGATCGATTTCTTCCCCAAGAGCATGGTGGAACAGGCCCAGGAAAAACGGACCAAAAGACGGGCCGAGCTCAAACAACAACAGCTTGAACTGATCTATGAAGAAGCCCAGGGGATCATCGACATGGTCTCCACACCTAAACCCATGGGCGAGTTGATCCCCCTCCCCACGACAGCCGAAGAACGGGCCGAACTCAAGGAGGCCCGGGCCAAGCTGGCGGTGGAGATGAACAAGCAGGAGGCCTTTATCATCCCCAACAACGAACGAGACATGTTCCGGCTGTGGCGGGAACTGGACGATCGGCTGCGGGCAGGCGATGCCCTGGAGGAACGGGCCGTGCGATTTTACGAGAGCTTCAGAAAATCAGCCACCTATCGGACCTTTGTCGAGGTGGAGGAACAACTGGGGATACGGCAGGGGTAAGGAGGCGTCATCATGGATCGATACGGAAGGGAAATTGACCGCCGAAAGGCCAGTAATCATACACGGGAGCATGATTGTACGCCTCCAGAACCGAGAAAATCATCTCACGCTGTTCTGGCTGATGCTCAATCACCAGGTCATTCCGGTGAAGACAATAATATTGCAGCTCAACTCGCTTCCGCCAAAGCTCTAAAAAAACGCAGGCGTGATGCAACATTAACGGCGCAATATCGATCTGATCTAGAAGCCGGGCTCTGCGCTCGACGGGAGTTAGCCGATCATATTCACAGATCGATTCCCGCGAGTCTTCGAACCAGCACATCCATTCTTCTAAGGTTTGGGTATGCAGTGCATTGCGCAGCTGCACGACTTGCCCTGGCTCAAGCTCATCGATCAATTCGTCGGCTCGGGGTGAAACAAATCGAGGATAGTGCGGGTTTTGTGCGGGATCACTGCGGTTGGTATGCGGCATTCACGGCCTTTTCGAGGTGGCTTTATCGGTAGGTCGGGCAAACAATACAGGGCCGTGTTGGCGCACGGCCCCAGTTAGTGTTTCCGATGTCTCGAACGGAACAACAACAAGGAGAGTACTGCTGATGGAAGAAAATGGCAAGAAAACGGACGCCACGGCGTACACGGTCGCACCGCTGGCCAATGTCAGCCTCTGCGCCAGCGCGGTGGAACGGGCCATGCAACGCCCTGGCCATCTGCCCGGCATGGTGTGCATGTACGGCCCGGCAGGCTGGGGCAAGTCCAAGGCCGCCACCTATGTCAGCCTCAAATACCGGGGCTACTACATCCAGTGCCAGGAAACATGGAACAGCCGGGCCATCCTGCATTACATCCTCCAGACCATGGGCATCCATCCCAAGCAGCGAGTCTGGGAGATGGCGGAGCAGGTCTGCGAGCAGATGGCAAAAAGTGGCCGACCATTGATCGTCGATGAGCTGGACAAACTGGTGGAAAAGAAAAGCGTGGAGCTGATCCGGGACATTTTTGAAGGATCCGGCGCGGTCATTCTCTTGATCGGCGAGCAGAACATCTACGACAAGCTCAAGCGCTGGGAACGGTTCCATCGCCGGGTTCTGGAGTGGGTTCAGGCTGTTCCGGTGGATATCGAGGATGCAGCCCACCTTCGGCGTCTTTACCATCCCGAGGTAGAGGTTGCCCAGGATCTGCTCTCTAAGATCACCGCGGTTAGCGACGGATCCGCTGGCCGCGTTTGCCTCAACCTGGCGCAGGTGACCCAGTTTGCGGCCAATGTCGGCCTGGAATCAGTCGCTCTTCAGGATTGGGGCGACCGCGAATTTCTGGTTGGTGGCTCCAGAAGGAGGCGGCATGGCGCTTAAACCAGTAAACAAACGAAACGGCCTCGATTCCCGCCAAGCCCTTTGGGAAATCATCCGCGAAATGAGAACAATTACCCTCCGAGGCTTGCGCAATGAGACCGTGTTGAGTATGGACACCGTCCGCGAATATGTCCTCGGCCTGGAGAAGGCAGGCTTCCTGCAGCGACTCCCACGGGAAGAAGGCCCCTGGGCGCCCAACACCTGGGAGCTGATCAAGGATGTGGGCATAGAGGCTCCCCGCGTGCGCAAAGACGGAACCTTGGTCACTCAGGGCGATGGTCGACGCAACATGTGGGAGGCAATGCGTATCCTGCGCACCTTCACGCCACGGGAATTAGCGGTGGCAGCCAGTCTGCCGGAATGTCCGGTCAAGGAATCGACCGCACTCGACTATGCCAAGCATCTGTGCAAGGCAGGCTATCTCAAGCAAAACGGCAAAGCCTATCGCTTCCTGCCCGCCGCGTATACCGGCCCCATGGCCCCACAGATCCAACGCACCAAGCTGGTCTGGGATCCGAACTTGAAAGTGGTCCGCTGGCGGAGCGACGGTGAGGTGGCCAATGACAAATGACGACCGGCTCAATTTGTTGCGGGATGCAGTATCGGAGCTAGGCAGCCAGGTCAAAGTGGCCCGGATGCTCGGCTACAGCGCTGCCACGATCTCCCAGGTCTTGGCCGGGCAGTATAAAGGCCAGTTAGATGCCTTTTTAACCAGGGTTGAAGAGGTGTTTGGCAGATCCGAGATCCATTGCCCGGTTCTGGGAACCATCTCCTACCCGATGTGCGTTGAGGAGCGGCGTAAACCCTTCTCGACCGCCAACCCCCATCGGGTGCGGATGTTTCAACTCTGTCGGATTTGCCCAAGCAATACCGACCCGAAAGATGAGGAATAAAAAAAGGCCGGAGAATGCAGCAACATTCTCCGGCCAGGTGTGAGTGGAGCGGAAAGCTATAAACCAACTCCGAAGTCAGGATACCCTCTGGATGACGGAGTCGCAACCAGGAAGGAGAATGGACGATGAACACGGAACAGTTGAAAGTGATGGAGCAGTTGACGGCAATCGGAAGTACCATTGAAGGCCTGCGGGCCAATATCCACCGCATAGCGCACCAGGACCAGGCCATAACCGGAAAATTGGCCCAGATATGGGATGTCACCCAAGAGCTGCAGCGACAATTGGTCAATCCCGAGGTGATCAAGGGGCAGCGAGAGGATGCCGTGGCGCAAGTCCAGCGCATTGTCGACATGTTCCAGGCTTGTGATGGCAACCCGGATGATCGCGAACTTGTCGGCCTTGGTTATGCCTGCGAACTGGGCCGGGATAAAATCGGCCTCTATATGGTAATGGATCGCAAGGCCATGCTCAGCACAGAAACCTCGCAGGAGGCCGCATGACAGCGCAAGCCGTACCTGAGGGGTACAAATCCAATGCGCTTGGCCACCTGGTCCCCATCGCCCAGATCGAAGAGGTGGACCTGCTTAGGGATGAGTTTGTTCTCCGGGCCGTACAGATGGCCAAGGCCATGGAAGAAGAACTGGCGGAGTTCAAGGACACTATGGCCGGTGACATGGATGCCTTTCTTGACCTGAGCGCTGAAAAGTATGGGGTCAAAATGGGTGGAGTAAAGGGAAACATCACCTTGACCAGCTATGATGGCCGGTTCCGGGTCACCCGTGAGGTGGCCGAGCGGATCGAGTTTGACGAACGCCTGCAAGCAGCCAAGGTATTGGTGGATCAATGCCTACGCGAGTGGACCAAGTCATCGGCATCCGAAGTTCGGACGCTGATTGAGGATGCCTTCCAGGTGGACAAGAAGGGCAAGATCAACACCCAGCGCATCCTGGGATTGCGCAAATTCAAGATCGACCACCCCACCTGGAAACAGGCCATGGCTGCCATTGGTGATGCCGTCACCGTTACCGGATCCTGCGTGTACCACCGCTTTTATGAACGAGATCAACAGGGGCGCTATCAACAGATAAGCCTCGATTTTGCTGGAGTATAATATGGGAAAAAGAGTGAACAACAGTAATCCGCTTTGTGCCGATTGTGGCCGTGAAATCCAACCCAACGAATGGCAGCCGCCAGAGACGAGCTTATGTCCGGCCTGCGAGAAAAAGATAAGTGGCGACCAGGTGGCCTGGACCAAAAAACGAGAAAACAATGCCAGTGTTATCGAACAGGCTGTCCTTCACAAGAAGGCTGCGTAATTCCATGGCAATAGATCAAGAATAAGCGAAATTCCGGCCAGCGGTGGACCTGCATTGGGTAGGTACTGCCAATTGACAACGCTGGCCGGGATCATCCGGAGGTGGTGCTCCGGATCTGATGAGCAGCCAAGGAGAGAGTTAAAAAAATGCCTGTGAACGGAAAATGCCCGCGATGTGCCTATAAGGCACCGGTGAGCTGTTTTGTGGATGCGGCAGAAGGCGGAGCAATATTGCAGGCTTTTTCCGAACTGCCCTACGAGGTGCAGAAACCATTTCTCAAGTACCTTTCCCTGTTCAAGCCCACCTCTGGTTGCGCCATTCAGCCCACCAAGGCCGAACGGTTGACCAGGGATTTGGCCTCACTGGTGGCCAAGGGCTATATTTCAGAGAAAGGCAAAGCGGATCGCACCTGCCCTGCACTCTTTTGGGCCATGGGCATGGAGCGGATGCAGGAACTGGCCGGGACCCTGGATTTACCGATGAAGAACCACAACTATCTGCGATCCATCGTTTACAAGCTGGCCAATCAGGCGGATGCACATAAAGAGCAGCAACAGCGGAATCAGGAGATTGACGGAACGCAACGAGTATCACGTCAACCCACGGAAGACGGCATGAGCGAGATCATGCGTAAGTTCCTCGCCCAAAATGGAGGTCCACATGAGTCCGAGCAAGAGCGCACTGGCCCGAATCCATATCGCCAAGAAGGAACTGGGCCTGGCCGATGAAGTTTACCGGGACATACTGGGTTTTAACTTCGGGGTGGAATCGGCCCGAGATTTGACTGAGCAGCAGGCCCTGGAGTTGATTGAGCTGTTCAAGGCTAAGGGCTGGGAGCCCAAGCCATTCAGTAATGGTCAGAGGCGGAAAACCAGTGGGAAGTTTATCGAGATCAAGCCAGGGCCAGCTGCCAAGCAGCAGCGCAAAGTGTTGGCTCTATGGCATGCCCTGGGCTACGACATGAACAAGCTGCACGCCAGAGTCAAAAAACAGTTTGGCGTGGATCGGTTTGAGTGGCTGGATGATCATGAAGCTCTGCACATCCTGATCACCGACCTGGAGCATCGGTTAAAGACTCAAGGGACCAGTAAGTAATGAACAGGCAAGAGGAAGCGTTCGAACTACCGCCGGACGCCTGGCCCCGGTTGGAGGACTTGAACGGAGACATGCGCCGAGTGGCGGAGCTGATTGGCATCGGTAATGCCCTCAAGCTCGCCCAACGCTTTGATGGAATTTCTATCCGGATCTACGGCTGGAAGACCTGGCGACGGAGTTGGCGGGATCAGTGTATCCGACGGGATTATGATTCCGGTCAGTATTCCGGGACGGATCTGGCTCGGAAGTATGGGCTGCAGGAGCGACAGATCTGGAATATATTGGGGAAGATGGATGGTCGGCAATTGAGGTTGTTTTAACGGTAAATCTTAACAGGAGAAACCTTGGATCCTAACGCGAATGACTCTCAACAATGCTAGATACCGTTTATCTCCTCTGAGGGGGGCTAAACTGTTTATTTAGAAGGGATTTACCTTATGAACAATTGATCGCGTTAAGTCATCCCGTAAAGGATTGGATTAGTGTACCGCATATCGTGATGTTGATGCCGAACAAATTCAAATCGTAGCTACCAATTACGTGACCCGCAACGAGCGATTTTATAGATATGCTCAACGTGTCGATGGATTTCTGAAGTTTCTCTTCGGTACTACCCAATAAGGAAGTAACGCTATCAACTCTGTCGTCAATCTTTGCTACCCTATCATTCAAGCCTTCAAGCTGCCTCAGCAGAAATTCTACCTTTTTCTCTATAGTTACTTCTGGTGAAACTGAAACCGACACATGGGCTTTGCCACAACAAGAAGCCCCACCCATAGACGAATTTAAAGACAAAATTTGCGGTTTGCCTGTCGGCACTGACTTTAGCCAATTGCCTAATGTATTAGGCCGGTGTGCGCTGTATTTATTAGCATCGAGCAATTGCTGGGTCAAGATTATGAGCAGACCTATCAGGGCCATCATTAAGCCTACGAGCTTCGGACACAGGGTAATGGCTTCGATGAGGTAAAGACTTGTGACAATAAATGTCGTGACACTGAGCAAATGGTATCTTCCCTTCCAAAACCACGTTGGAAGTTGTTTTACACAATTCTTGAATTGCAATATTTTGACATGCATCTTTTATTTGTTTGTTGGCAGATGAAACGTGGTTTGGCCAGAATTGTATCATACCGGCGGTCAAAGTAGACAGGAGATACATGAACTCAGAACCATTGGTCTCACCGTGTTTGTGGAACGCGCAGCATGTAGTAAATCCGGTGGAGTTTTTTGTTAACCTTTCCTTTGCACATCGCTCAGAAACTAATTTTGTGAAACGGTAAATAGATGTTGCCAGTCTGGGATGCGTGCCTTTTCTTTCGCAAGAGCAGGGTTACAAAATCAATTCTTTCTTCGAGAACAGCCATTAGATCAGAACCGTCCATGAGGATGATCGCCGCACCACCCGAGGAATGTGCCGCTATCCCATCTGGAGAGAAGCCATTTATGGAAAGAAACACTCCAAGAGTATTCTCCAGCTTCCTTCGAACCTTTGCGCCGAACCCGTCAAGCCCTGAAGCGTTCACGGGATCCTGCTGCCATTTTGCCTCAAACAGATAGTCGGTGCCTTCAAGGGTGAAGGCTCCGTCGATTTGCTCTCCTAAATTTCGAAAAGACGCCTTCGGGTCCAAGTCGAAAAGTTCGAAGAGATCGTACATTACCTTTTCGAGTTCGAATCCACGGCCTTGAGCATTCTGAGAGGCCACCAGAGCCATATACCTAGACTTGATTTCCTCCAGTTTCTGACGAACAGCCGCATTGTTTTTTAATTTTTCGGCGCTTCTCTTCTGCCGCTCCGCAAGTTCATCCCGAGCCTTCTGTACTTCCTCGTGTGGTTCTAGAAGCTCCTTAAGCTGCGCTACGGCAACCTTCGCGCGCTCAGCTTTCTGTGTTCCTCCATCAAGTTGTTCGAGGTGGCGAAAGGATTTAATGTTGCAAGTCTCGCTACACAACCGGGTCAAGTCGCCAAGATATTTGTCTTGATCCCTCACAAGATAATCCACGAGGTCAGAGACAATTTGGCGTTTGTAATTGTCCCAATTCAGGGTCGCGAGGACTGCGGGCGCCGATAAGCTCTGCTGGAG
Organism: Desulfobulbus sp.; assembly: GCA_050252135.1. Lineage (GTDB taxonomy): Bacteria > Desulfobacterota > Desulfobulbia > Desulfobulbales > Desulfobulbaceae > Desulfobulbus. The sequence continues at coordinate 334 of JBFWLN010000052.1, read as the reverse complement.
AAAGCTTCGAAGATCTGCTTTATACCAGTAGACGGCACACAGTGCCTCTTTAAGGGCAACGATTGCAGCTGGCGCAAGTCTCTTTGCCATGCTTTCTTCTTCCTATTATCATTCAGGTTAACGCCTCGCTTCTGCGGCGTTTTACTCGGCGGCGAAGCCGACGGGTAAAAGGTCCGTAGCAAGAGCAAGCGTTTGTTATGCATCTATCCTTAATCCGTGATAATTCATCAATAAAACTGCAATGTTTTATCGGTTAACACGTTGATTTTTCATTAAAAATAGTGCAATATACGCCTGTCCAAAAAACTCACTCGACAGGTGAAAAATGAAGCGA
>JBFWLN010000051.1:0-15678 GCA_050252135.1 Desulfobulbus sp. | reverse complement strand
GCTTGCCGATGTAATCCGGGGCGTCCAGTTCAAGGATGGGGAACCTGTCACCCCTTTAAGAGAAAGCGAACTCAACAGGGCCGTCGCCTGAGAGCTATTCCTAAACACCAGACTTGACTATAACTCTTTTAAAACAGCTCATTGCTTTTTCGATGAAGTTTCAATGTTACAAGCTGGTATACGTGCTAACAATGGAGGAAGCGGAAGAAGAACTGAGATGCCCTATCAAACCAGATGAAATACGTTTTTAACTCCATGACGGCAGTTAGACTACCAAGTCAATGGGGAGCAAATCAAAGGTGAAATCATTGACATCTCTACTAGCGGCTGCGCAATTAGAGGGCAAACCGATAACCTGTCAACAGATATGAGACTTTCTGTAACCATTGAACTTGGTGGTAAAGAAGGGGCGCTATCACCCTACGCCTTGCAGGCTAAAGTGGTTCGAGTGTTCAGTAATATGTTCGCTATTCAGTTCACTGGGATGGATGAAATTCAAAAACGACAGCTCTATGACAGTCTGACTTGCGAATTGAATAATAATGGATAACATCCTGTTTTTAATCAAACAATCTATCGCTACGGCCGCACTCCGATTAGATGAGGGAATATTGCTGTTTTTCGGCCTCTCACGCCGATGGCCCCAGTCGACATTGTTTATGCGTTTATTATAATTGCCACGTCCCATCTATATTTTGAATTTCTATTTGTTTTTAACCGTTAAAATTCGTAAAATTATCGAGGATTGACTAATTAAAAGGGATGGTGGCGTAAAAATTTCGATCAGTTGCCTCGTAGCGTTTTCCCCGACACTCGGCATACCTTATGAAAGCCTCCCCGCCGGGAAAAACGCCACTCCTTGTACATCTTTGTTTTTACCGAGCCATCTCTCAGAATTTGATGGCCTTTTTACGAGTCCATCCAAAGGGACAAAACAACAAATGCAATTCAATGAAGCATGTACCAACAATTCCGGGACAACATGATGAAGAAATTTTTTTTTCTGTCCACTCTTTCAGGATTGGCTCTAATCGTAATCGCTTCAGTGGCCGATGGTCGTACCATAACCTGCGAATCATATGACGGTCGATCCCAATTTTGCCAATCTGATACGAGAGGAGGCGTTAGACTGATAAGGAAACTGAGTAAATCCGCATGTCATGAAGGACAGTCATGGGGATATGACGGCAGAGGTATATGGGTATCACGTGGCTGCCGAGCACAGTTTGAAGTAGCCGATCATCATCGCGAACAAAATCATTATGATAATTATGACCGTAGACCTCCGCAAGATGATCGTGGCTACAGACCGCCACCTCCGGATTACGAGCGTAGAAACAGGCCCGATAGAATTACTTGTGAATCTTGGGACAATCGTCGAACATATTGCCCAGCTCATTTACGACATGCACAAGTTGAAATTATGAAACAATTTTCAAAACAAAGCTGTCGCTATGGAGAAAACTGGGGATGGGATGGCGGCGGTATTTGGGTCAGAGGAGGCTGCAGAGCTGTTTTCTCTATTTACTAAAGCCAATTTTTGAGGGCGCCGTAGAAACAACGATCTACTGCGTCGCAGCGTTTTTCCCGACACTCGACATGCCTTATGTATGCCTTCGCGTCTAAAAAACGCTACGCCTTGTATACCGTTGTTTCGACTGAGCCACCTTTCAGAATATAATGGCCTTTTTACGAATCCATCAACTGCCTGTGTTTACGTCTTATTAGATTTAACGTCAGCCTAGCCTTTCACACCGGCCACATCAATTCGAATCCGGTTGGGGACGCCCTCTATTAAAGCCCGTCAGTAGTGCCGGCGGGCTTTTTTGTCTATCGAGCAAAACTCAGCTGATAAAATTCCTGACCAAATATCCCGTATACCCGACATAACTTGCGAGCAGCATAGCCCCTTCGTAACGGTTGATCCGCCCCGGATCATGAAATCCATAACCGAACACGCAGAGGGCGAGGGTTAATCCTGCCATGACCAGCAGGTCGCGGGATAAAACCTCTGGGCCGACCGCCATTGGGTGGATTGCACCGGCAATTCCAACCACTGCCAGGGTATTGAACAGATTGGAACCAATGACATTGCCAAGGGCAATATCGTGCTCACCCTTGCGCGCAGCCACAATGGCAGTCGCCAACTCCGGCAGGGAAGTTCCAATGGCAACGATGGTTAGGCCGATCAACAAATCACTGACGCCCAGACTCCGGGCAATCTCCACTGCTCCCCAAACAAGCATTCTTGAGCTAACGACAAGAAAAACAAGACCGACCACAAGCCAAAAAATGGCCCGTGAAAGTGGCATATTATGGTTAGCCATCTCCTGATCAACCTCCGTGCCCAGCGCATCGGCCTGTTGCTTCAGTCCCTGGCGAATGGTCCAGGCCATCAGCACAGCAAAAAGACCCAACATGATCCAGGCGTCAAACCTTGAGATCTCGCCATCTGACAATTGCCATGCCGCCAATGCGGTCACGGCGATCAATAAAGGCAGTTCCTTTCGTAGCACCTGGGAGTGTACGATGATAGGGCTGATCACAGCGGTCAGTCCCAAAATCAAAGCAATGTTGGTGATATTCGAACCATAGGCATTTCCCAGGGCAAGACCTGGATTTCCCTGAGAGGCAGACAACGCCGAAACTACCATTTCCGGGGCGGAGGTGCCGAAGCCGACAACAACCATTCCAATCAACAATGAGGGCATGCCAAAGTGACGCGCTGTCGCAGCAGCTCCCTCCACAAAACGTTCAGCGCTCCAAACAAGGAGAGCAAGCCCCACAAAGAGGGCAATATAGGTGGTCAACATACACTATTTAAAACATGGTTATGATTATTGTCATGCCCGCAAAACATATCCTAGAATGTGATGGACTTTTTACGAATCCATCACTTTTTCACACCCTATTTTCTCGACGAAAAGAGGATGCTCAAAGCTTTTTGCGAACTTATCAGCATTCAATCGCCGATACCTTATGCATTAATTCCTCACCCCCCACCTATTTTTTAAAATTCCCGAGGAACAATCGGCTCCAATTCAATTTATTTTCCCTCAGAACCAATCTCCGCCGTCGTTCCTCCCATACGTCCAAATATTTTCAATTTTCCTGTTCCTTTTTTTGACGAATGGACTCAGTCTCTGTATGTTTGTAACTTTGCGTGCACCAAGCATTGCAAACATGTTATTTTTTTCTCAATGAACAACTCAATAAACCAAGAAAAATTCAAAGGAGTGAGGGGATGGATGTTTTAAGTGAATTGGATGTCATCGTGGGGAAAATAGGTGCTTTTGCCTGGGGACCGCCCATGTTGATATTACTCGTCGGCACAGGTTTTTGGCTCACTTTTTCCTTACGCGGGCTTCAGTTCAGACAACTTGGCCATGCCCTCTATCTCGCCCTGATCAAACGCAAGGAAGCAACCGATCAGCCGGGAGATATCACCCATTTTCAAGCATTGATGACGGCACTTTCCGCAACCGTCGGCACCGGTAATATTGCCGGTGTGGCCACAGCTATCGCCGCTGGTGGACCGGGCGCCCTGTTCTGGATGTGGATAACCGGCCTGGTGGGCATGGCGACCAAGTATTCAGAAGCGGTGCTGGCGGTCAAGTACCGGGTGGTCGATGAAAACGGTGAGATGAGCGGTGGTCCGATGTATTACATCTCCCAAGGGTTGAAAATGCCTTGGCTGGGAACCATCTTTGCTGTTTTTGCCGCCTGTGCGGCTTTTGGCATCGGCAACATGGTCCAGGCCAATTCCGTGGCCGATGCCATGCAGGCCACCTATCATGTCCCGCAATGGGCGACCGGATTGTTCCTGATGGTCTGCACCACCGCGGTTGTTCTGGGCGGCATCAAGAAAATCGGTCAGTTCACCGGTTTTTTTGTGCCCTTCATGATCGTGTTTTATATTTTGGGGTCCTGCTATATCATCTTCACCAATATCAGTGCCGTTCCCGCCGCGTTCATGCTTATCATTGAGCAGGCTTTCAATCCCACCGCTGCGGTTGGTGGTTTTGCCGGTTCCACAGTGATGATGGCCATTCGCTTGGGCGTCGCCCGTGGTGTATTTTCCAACGAATCCGGTCTGGGTAGTGCGCCGATCGCGGCTGCAGCCGCCCAGACCCGTAGCCCTATCACCCAGGCTCTGGTCTCCATGACACAGACCTTCATTGACACCATCGTTGTCTGCACCATGACCGGCCTGGTGCTCATCATCACCAATAGCTGGTCCAACGGAGCCACCGGTGCGGAGCTGAGCACCATAGCCTACGCAGCCGGTATGCCTGGCGGCGCTCATATAGTCACCATCGGCATTGCGATGTTTGCCTACTCCACCATCTTGGGCTGGTGTTATTACGGCGAGAAATCGATCGAATACCTCTTTGGGGTCAAATCGATTCTCCCTTACCGGCTGGTCTTTATCGCATTTATCGGCGTGGGTGCAGTCTCCAAGCTGAGCCTGGTGTGGAACATTTCCGACACCTTAAACGGTCTAATGGCCATCCCGAACCTGATTGCCCTGCTTTTCCTCACCCCGGTAATTGTGAAGGAAACCAAGAAATATTTCCAGTAACACCGTTAGCTCCATACAAAACAGGGTATCGGCTTTTCCGTCCGACACCCTGTTTTTTTTTACAAAGATCCCCGCAAACCGCCTCGCATCAGCCCCAGCGGCTGCGTCAACGAATTATCTCAACCACCGGAACCAGCCAACGCGCTCCTTTGCAGTGCGCCTGAAACTCTTTGTCCGCCACATCGTCCCGGTACCTCCGCACCAAAGCGACAACACGAACTTCCCGTATACTCGCAAATCTCTGTCCCCACTCTTCCTGGGCCTTTTTCGACAACCGAGCAACGGCGACTCCAGTGCCGTCAACTAACTCGAGATGCTTGTTGCGTTGTTGGATATGAACCTTTTCCCCTGCGACCATCCGGGCCAATGTCTGCCGTACCGGGTGCTCCTCGGCTCTGAGCCCGGCAAAATCGATAAAAAAATCCTCCAATCCCAGCAAATGATAGGTTCGCGGGGCCGGTTGCTCGGCAACAGCAGGAACGACTTTTCTTCGAAGCAGAAAATCTCCCGCAAGCAACGAAAGATGGGGATGAGCGCCATCCGACAACGAAAAGAGATGCAAGGTCTCCCGAGCCCGGGACATCGACACATAGTAGAGCCTTCGTTCGTCCTCCAAAGTTGCCTCGGTCACAGCGTGCCAACTATCTCCCAGAATAAACACATGATCGAATTCCATCCCCTTGACGGAATGGGCGGTGGCAAGAAAGATGCCCGCACCCACACTCTTGGCCCGGCCTTGCTCGGCCAGAACCTCATAGAGATACTCCTCAATGGCGGCAACAGACTGAGGGGCATTGTTGGTTTCCTCGAGCCATTGCGTGAGGATAACCCGTAGATTCTTGCTCCAAAGGGTCTTTACCGGGCAGAGATGATCCACCTGCGCCAACAGCGTGCTGGCGTCGATGGATTTCGTCCGCCGTGTCCGCAGCCATTCGAGCAGGTCCGCATTCTCTTGAACCCGAGTCAATCGCGGGAATGAACCTTGCCGTCCCCAAAAAAAGCGGACCGGCAGCCCACGGTCCTCACAGACACTGCGGACGATATCAAGATCCTTCCATTCACGAGCAAGAACAGCGCAATGGCCAAAATCAACCGGCCCACAGCTTTGCAACCGATGCAGCTCCTCCAAAACCGCCGTTGCCTGAGAAGTGGAATCGTCGACTTCGAGTATCTGCACTTTCCCTTGCATCAGAGGATCGTTGCCTTGCCTGTTGCCGCCCGGAGGCAGAGATTCGCGGGCCTTGTTGATGCGGATCGGGTGTCCGGTTTTCATCCGGTCGCTATTGTGGGCGATGAGGCAATTGGCGGCATTGATAATATGGACAGTGGAGCGGAAATTTTCGACCAGGTAATGGACCTCGGCAGCATAGTCTTCCTGGAATTTCCGGATGAAATCGACACTCGCCCCCCGAAATCGATAGATATTCTGATCATCATCACCAACGGCAAGAATGGCCAGCTTCCGTTCACCCTCTTCACGGCATTTCCCCGCTACCAGGGAGACCAGCTCATACTGGTCGGCGTCGATATCCTGATATTCATCCACCAGGATATGACTGAATCGCCCCACCAGGGCAAAATCAGCTGGCATCCCCTCCATTCCCGCCACCTCCTTTTTACCCTGCAAGAGGGTGATGGCATCCCGAATCACCGAGGAAAAATCGACCTCTTCGCGTCGCCGCTGCCGGTCCTTGGTTACCAAAGACTGGCCAGTCAGACGCAAGGCCAGCCCATGAAAGGTCAGCAGGGTGACACCGCCCATGTCCTCACCAACCAGATCACGGAGCCGTTGGCGAAGGTTGAGGATGGCACTGCGGTTGAAGCAAAGTACCAAAATCGCTTGAGGGTTGATCCTGACGACCCGCCGAAGATAGGCCACCCGGTGGGCGACCACCCGCGTTTTTCCCGCCCCAGGTCCGGCAAGGATCAGCAGATTTTTCTCCTGGTCTGCAGTAACGATTTTTTCCTGCGCTGGATTGTGGAGATCGTCGACGATTCTCTGGTAGGATTGTTTGCTGGTGGCCCGCTCGAAAATTTTTTCTTTGCCCGGGAAAAATCGATTAAGAAACTGCTCCTTGTCATCTTCGAAATAGGAGGTGACATACTGCCAAGCGCCGCTGATTTTGGTTAACGCCAGGCGCGCGTATTCATTCATGACATGGATCTGAAAAGTTCGTTCGGCGTAGTGGGTTTTCAGGGGGAAAAAATCCTCCCGTGAATAACGCCTGTTTTTTGCCGCCGGATTCAACTCAATCGTCATGGCCTGGCGAAAAACAGCCAACCCCTGCTGCAGGTCGATCACCCGTTGCTCATGCATAAAGGTCAGGGCTCGTTCGGCAGCGGCCAGGGGATCGCGCAATTTATCGGCTAAAAGCAGGTCGCCTCTCAGGGCGGCGATGATCTGCTCCAGACTAAATTCCACCAGGACGTTAACACCGGCTTTGGTTTCGGCCGGCACTGCCGTGGCAATGGCCTGCAATGATCGAAGAGCCGCTAACTGACGAAGCTCAACCGTCTTGCGCAAGGTAGTCCAATCCCGATGCAGCACCAGTGAAAACCGATGGTTGCCACGCGCCTTGAAAGAAAGGCTCCCCTTGGCTCCTGCCAGTCCCTTGCCGTCTCGGCTCAGGCCGTAGAGAAAAAGTTTCAAGGCGTGCGGAGAACAATCGCCATACCCTTTATCAATCATCAACTGATTGATCTGGCGTAGATCCAACTCCAGATAAGTCTCCACCTCCACCTCAGGTCCGATTTCCTCAAGCAATTGCAGAAAATCATTTTCCAGGGCAATGACCTTTTGCAGCTGTTTCTCTGAACTGTTCTGCACCTTGTAGCGGATATAAGCGCTGAGCAGGGTTGTCTGCTCCAGAAGACCCTGGTTGGCCATGTCGTGCAAGGTGCGGATGACCCTTTGAGTTTCCGATTCGGTGTCGCTGTCTCCCTCCATGGTGGCAAAGGCCGACAGACCAGCCAGTTCATCGGCGCTGAAAGCCTGGTTCAACCGGTTTCTCTCCATCAGGGCGCCGAGAATGGCTAGCCACCGTTGCTGCTGCCGCCGGGAGAGGTTAAGCCCGGCAATCTTTTCCGCCGCCTCCTCCAGACTCCTGAGTGTTGGTTTTCCCTGGAAAATTCTGTTTTTATTTTCATTGCGCTGCAGATACCCTGCCCGCTCCAGCCACGCCAGAGCCGTGCGCACCCGGGTATCGCCATCATGAAGATCCGGGTCCACATCGACCACGTCCAACCGCAGCAGATCACCGGCGGTCAAGACCACGGAATTTTCCCCCCGCGCCGAATAACGAAGACCTCGGAGGAACTGGGCGATTTGCCGTTGATTGAGCATTGAATCAGCGCTGAGGCGGAATTGCCCTTCGATATCCTGTTCGTTGAAGATGAGAATGCACTCCGCGGCATTCCGATCGCGTCCGGCCCGTCCCGCCTCCTGGAGATAGTTTTCCAGCGAACCCGGAATATCGAGATGGATGACCAGACGGACGTCTTCCTTGTCAATGCCCATGCCAAAGGCATTGGTGGCGCAGATGATGGGCGTGGTGCCGGAGATGAAATTTTCCTGGATTCGTTTCTTGATCGAGGGCTCAAGCCCGGCATGAAAGGCCTCGGCGTTCAACCCGTTTTCCTGGAGAAATTCCGCCAGTTGCTCCGTGGTTCTCCTGGTGGCGCAGTAGATGACTACACTGCCCTTGTCCTCAAGCCGGGCCTGGAGCAGGGCCAATACACTCTGGTATTTCTCGTATCGGTCCACCGCCCGGACTTCATAATGGAGGTTGGTTCGTTCGTGGCCACCAGCAAAAGGGACCACCCGCAAACCGAGTTCACGCTGGATGATGTCGATGATCTCCGTTTTGACATCTTTTTTGGCGGTGGCGGTAAAACACTGCACAGGAGGGATAACCAGCTTTCCCCGTTCGGCAAATTCTCGAATAAACCTGATCGCGTAGAGATAATCGGGCCGAAAATCGTGGCCCCACTTAGAAAGGCAATGGGCCTCATCAAAAACCCAAGCGCCGATTTCTCGTTGGTTGATGGTGGCCGTAAACGACGCGTTGCGTAGCTGCTCCGGGGAAACCAAAAGGATGCCGATATCACCCAGGCGGACACCTTCCAAAACCTCGGCCCGTTCCGGCATGGTCAGCATGCCGTAGATGGCGGCCGCGATTTTGGTGCCGGTGAGACGGGAAAAATTATCGACCTGATCCTTCATCAGGGCCTGTAAGGGGGAGATGACAATGGTCAGCATATTGCGCCGTTGATACCGCATCAACGCCGGGAGGAGATAACATATCGACTTGCCTCCTCCGGTGGGCAGGGTGGCAAAGAGCGAGGAACCCTGGGCCGCGGCTTGCACGATTTCTCCCTGCAGACTCTTACCATTCTCGGTGGCGGGCTCTCCCCTGAAATCAGGAAATCCGTAGTAATCCTGGAGAAAACGCCGAGGATCGTGATGCTTCCGGCAGTAGGCGCAATCCTCTTGCCTACAGTTATTCTCGCGAAGTTGGTGCAGGATTCCAGGCACCTGGGGAAACTGATGCCGTACCCAGGGTGGCAGCACCGAATTGCCGTCCGCCACCGACAACCAGGCAACAATGTAAGCCAGTGGCGAGAGCGGTATTGCCCCCTCGACCAATTGCACCATCAACTGGTCGAGGGCCGCTTTGCAGGCATGTTTGCGGGAAAAACTGACAAAAGTCGCCAGCAGATCGTCACCAGAAAGCAAGGAAATCCCCATGCAGCCGAGGGCCTCGGCTGTCCCGGCAAGACTCGTCTCTGTGGCCAGCAACCCCCGATAAAGCAACGGTATATCGGCACTGGTTTTGTACTGCTCAAGTAGCGCCTCCCATTGCTCGGCAAACACTTTCCCGGCCAGAATTGCATCCTGGACTGGGTCGTTGATGCTGTCCCGAACGATCTGGTAATTTTTGACTAAACGGTGGTAAGGATTGGCCGGATAGGCCAAAGGCGAAAGAAAGAGGGTATCGATAATCGGTTTGGCAAACAGGCCAAGCGTTGGCGCGAGCTGTTTGAGTCGGGGCAGATCATGGTTCAGGATATTATGCCCGAGGACGAAGTGGGCATCGCGGCAAAATTGATCGAACTGCGTCAGCAAGTGCCCATCGATTTTCCGTTTGCCAGCGCAATGGAAATGCTGCTTCCCCAGAACGCCGCCCAAGGAATAGATCTCGTTCTTCTCGTTGATCTCAATATCGAGAAGCAGGCTCTGCTGGACTACATCCCGACAGGATACAGGCATGAGATACCCCGTTGAATGAATGCAAAGATGATGGCGTCGTAAAAACTTCGATCTACGGCGTCGTAGCGTTTTTCCCGACACTCGACATACCTTATGTATGCCTTCGTACCGAAAAAACCGCCACTCCTTGTATATCTTTGTTTTTACTGAGCCATCTTTCAGAGTGTGATGGACTTTTTACGAGTCCATCATATCTCTCAAGACCGTAAAAACTCCAGTGCTACAACCGCAACCCGTGCGGGAGGACCTGATTCGGGTTATACGTCGTACCCGCCTTCATTCCACCAGGGATGTGATAAATCTGGCCGTATCGTCAAGCAGTGCGCTCACCAAGCCTGCAGGCGCAACCCCTCCCTGGACAAAACCGAGGGCGCGCATCAAGAGTCCAACCTGTTCCTGGTCAAGAATTCCCTGCGGCAGGGCCTCGGCATAGGCCCAGACACCAACCTCGGCGCGATTGAGCGGCGCGGTCAAGCCCGCCTTATCCGCCGCAGCGCTGAGCAATGAAGCAAAAACCATCTCCAGAGCGCTGTCGAACATTGCTTGATCAAAGAGCAACTGAGCCGCGGTGAGTTTTTCCTGAGCCTGACGCCGGAGTCTCGATTGGCTGGATTGTTTTTCCACGGTTGCAGCGTCGAAATAACTGTGCGCCTCGGCTAACGGTGATCCACCCCCGAGCCGCTGCAACCCCTTGAGTGCCAGCCGGTCTATAAGCGCCACCGGCACCTCGGCCGAGAGCTGTTCGGCCAGCCGATCGGCATCGGCGTCAACCCGGTCAAGCACCGTCACCAGCCCGCCGCCTGAACCGAAGATGCGCTCGATACGCGGGCCAAAGGCCTGCTGCAGGATCTCGATACAGCGGCTAATGGCCTGTGCCGTCCGAACCTCCGCTGCCGGAGGCGAAATGTGGGTGGTGACGGCCATCGCTTCCGGCTCGTCTGCCATAACCTCCTCCGCCTCGGTTGGCGCCTGTTCCGCCGCTGGGCCGGCCAGGTTTTCGACCAGGGTTTCGAGCAGTTTTTTCGAGATGCCGACCACATCCTCGCTGGCGTCTTCGCCGACCACGTTGTCGAACAGGTTCTGCTTATTGCGTACCAGGGCAAAGACCTGCTCCTCGTAGGAGTCGGCGGCCACCATGGTAATAATCTGCACTGTGCGGGTTTGGCCGAGACGATGGATGCGGGCGTTGCGTTGCTCGAGCACCGCCGGATTCCAGGGCACGTCGAGGTTAACCAGGACTGCCCCACTCTGCAGATTAAGCCCGACTCCGCCAGCATCGGTGGAAATGAACACCTGGATCGAATCATCGTCGCGGAACCGGTCCATCAGTTCGCCGCGTTTTGCGGTCGGGACCCCACCATGCAGCCGCACACAGCCCAATCCCATCCGCTTCAGCCGCATCTCCACCAGATGGGTCATCCGCTCCCACTGGGAAAAAACCACCGCCTTCAGCCCCGATTGCAGGCAGATTTCGCTGAGGATGTCGGCCAATTCATCAATTTTGGGCGAGCCCTGGGTCTTCTTGTCGACCAGCCCGGCGGCATTGCAAGCCATCCGCGCCTGTTGCAGGGCGGCGAGCAGGCGGTTTTTCTCACTGGGCGTCAGCGGCCGGGTTCGGGCAATTTGTGCCAGTCGACCGGCAGCACTCATGGCGGCATCATGCAGCTCACATTGCATAGGTGTCATGGCCACGTCGAGTCGCTGCACGATCTTGTCGGGCAGCTGTTCCCGGACCAGCCGCCGATCGCGTCGCAGCATTACCGGTGCCAGCCGTTTACGGAGCACGGACAGGTTGCGATACCCGAGCACCTTGCCCCGGTTATCAGTGACATGAAAGTCGACCAGATAGCGCCAGAGTGGCCCGAGCACCTTGGGATCAACCACCTGCATCAGGCTATAGAGGTCCTCCAGCCGATTTTCCAGGGGTGTGCCCGAAAGAACAAAGGCATAGCGGCTAGGGATGCGTTTGACCGCAGCGGCAATTTTGGTGCGCCAATTTTTGATCCGCTGAGCCTCATCCATAATGACCAGATCCGGACGGAGAATCTCGTTGATCACGGAAAGATCGCGCAGTATCAACTCGTAATTAATGATGAAAAAGGTGGCCTCACGACGGTACTGAACACCGCGTTCCGGGGCCGGTCCCTGGATGACCTGAGTTTCCCGATGCGTAAACCGCTCGATCTCCCGTGCCCACTGATGCTTGAGTGATGCCGGGCAGATAATCAAGACCCTGCGCACTCCTTCATTGGCACAAAGCCATTCGGTGCCGGCGATCGCCTGCAGGGTTTTGCCAAGGCCCATATCGTCGGCCAGCAGTGCCCTGCCGGTCCCGGCCAAAAAAGCGGCACCTTCAATCTGATACGGATAAAGTTTGGCTTTGACTCCCGGCAGGCGACCGTTGGTGGCCAGAATCCGGCCACGAATCTTCTCGGCCCGCAGACTATGCGCTGCATCGGCTGCAAGGTGACGGGCAAAATCATGGGCGTCCGAGCCGATGTGCAGATCACTGCGATTTTCAACCAACTCGGCCAAACGAAAAAAATCATCCGGCAATCGCCCCGTAAAACGACCGCTTGCATCAAAATAACCGGCGAGTAGCCCTGCCAAATCCGGTTGCAGAGCAGTAGAACGATACAAACGAATCTGCGGGGCATCGTCCACATCCCAGGCCAAATGCACGTAGGAGACGGGTGCCTGCAGGTCCTTTATTTCATTGTAATCCTTGCGCTTACCGATTTTGTGCAGCACCGCCTCGATATGCTTGCAGGTCCCGAGCTGGTTGATTTTAAAATCCGGGCAATTACAGATGTTGGCCCGTTGATTGAGGCTGCGAATGGTGACCCGATAGCGCTGCGGGAAATGGGTCTCGGAGCCGATGGTTTCGGCCTGCCATTCGCCGAACCAGGGTTTGCCGCTTAAATGCTTGACCACCACCTCGGTCCGGCCGCGCTTGATCCGATCACGGATGGCGGTATCGGCAGCAGAAAAAAGCTGACCCGTCGATTCCTTCTGCTCGGCATAGGCATAAAGGGCGGCAACCATGTGGCGACAGACGTCCTCCCCATCGCGACAGTCGCAGGCCAACTCCAGGGCGTTTCCCGCCACTACAATCTCAACGGCACAAGGGGATTCGGAATCTTCCTCCTCTACCTGTGCCCACAACCGCTCCTGATCCTGGTCAACGGCAATGACCCTGTGCTCCTTGAAAAATCGCAACCCCTCACCGACCACCTCAGCGGAGGCCACCGCCTCCAGCCCTTCACGATCAAAGAAAAATGGGTCTTCATGCTGGGGCGCGACAAAACACTGCATCGGATCACTCCTTTACTTTCAGATTGGCGGTAACTTCTTGCAACACTTGGATATATTGCCAGAAGAAGGCAAATCGGTCGACAGAATTCTCGATTTCAGATTCGATTGTCGGCCGCATAAAGGAGGCGCTGTCGACTGAAACCGGTTCTCTCCTTTCTTTGCAAATCTTCCCCGGCATGCCGGGATCCATGCGGGATGCTTGCAAAAAATTCTCCCACGGAGGGAAGCGAAGACTCCGATATCATTGATATACCTGTAGAAAAATTTTTCACAAGCGTTGGTCTTGAACGAAAATCTTCATTTCTTCACAGACACCAGGTATGTTCACCCATGCGGGCCGGCCTTTATGCCCGGGAACCAGGCCACACAACCTTATTCCGCAAACTCAATCGACCTTGCCCACAAAACAACCTATGCATCTTTTCGACACCCACTGTCATCTTGATGTTTCTCCGATTTATGGCCAGTTGGAGCAGGTGCTGCAACAGGCCCGCGCAGTCGGCGTGCAAGACTTCGTCATCCCCGGGGTGGATCGTGAGGGCTGGATGCGACTGATGCATTTAAGCAGCAGCGAACCGGGAATCCACGCCGCGCCCGGCTTGCACCCTATGTACCTGTCCCATCACCATCCCGAACATCTTGACGAGCTAAAGATGTTGGCACAAAGCGGACGGATTACGGCTATCGGCGAAATCGGCCTTGATTATTTTATACAAAATAGCGACCACCAGGCCCAACAGCAGCTCTTTGAAGCACAGCTTGATATCGCCAAACAAGCCCAGCTCCCGGTGCTGATCCACTCCCGTAAGGGCCATGATCAGGTCCTGGCAACCCTGCGCCGCAAGCGTTTCCCCCACGGCGGCATTGTCCATGCCTTTTCCGGGAGCTACCAGCAGGCCGTTGAATATATCAAGCTAGGCTTCGGGATCGGTGTGGGTGGAACCATTACCTACGACCGGGCCCAAAAAGTCCGAAAAAATTGTATCGAGCTTCCCGGCGAATGGTTAGTGCTGGAAACCGATGCTCCGGATATTATTGTTGCCAGCCACCGCGAAAAAGCATGCAATCTCCCGGAATACCTACCGGAGATTCTTGGCGATCTGGCCGAATTACGGAACGAAGCCCCGGAAACGACCTCTGCGTATACAACACAAAATGCACGCCGTATTTTGGGGTTGGGGTGAGGAGATTATCAACATTCTTGGTGGCACCGTAAAACTTCGATCTACGGTCTCGCAGCGTTTTTCCCGACGCTCGAGATACCTTTTGTGGCTCCTCCGCATAAAATAGCACTCTGATGTGGTCAAGTAAAAGTGGACACGTTGTACACCAGCTATACTCGAGGAGGCATGGATACGCCTCGGCCAAGTAATGATTGAGTGCATGGATTAGTTTCTTGAAGACGACCAAGATAAATTGATGCTTTACTGCTATTTGCAAACGGGAGCTAGGCGGGATGAGCTTTTTCGGCTCGTATGGTCTGATGTGGATTTTTTCCGTAAAAGAATCCGTCTCAAGTGGAGAAAGAATAGGGTAGGAGAGTGGCATTCACAATGGATCAGCGTTAAGGATGATCTCATTGATTGGTTGTTACGTCATAAAAGAAAAATTGTGACTTGAACGAGCGTGTTTTTTTAAGTTACCGGAGCCTCGCCTATCAATACCGGCAACATTGGTTAAAAAAGATATGTGAGGAAGCCGGGGTTAAACCGTTTGGTTTCCATGGCATTCGGCATTTATTTGCATCGATCCTAGCAGCGCAGAATGTGCCCCTGGTCGAAATACAATACATGCTCCGTCATACCAGCTTGGCCACAACTCAACGGTATATTCATCGGCTGAAAAAAAAAAACCGGGAAGTGCTGGCAGCGTATAGTGGACCCCAAAAGCTGGACAGTAGTTTAAGCTAGCGCACCAAGAGGATCAAGAACCGATGAGCGATGTAAAAACTCGGCAATTTCACAGTCCTGAATTTAAGGCGAAGGTCGGCCTTGAGGCCCTGCGGGGCATGAAGACGATCAACGAAATTGGCCAGGAGTATGGTGTCCATCCCGTAACGGTAGGACAATGGAAGAAGGCGATCCAGGAACAGGCGAAAACGCTGTTTGAGGGTAAACGAGGGCCTAAACCGGTAGCCGCTCACCGTGAACCGGAACTGTTATTCAGTGAGATTGGCAAGTTGAAAGTGGAACTTGACTGGTTGAAAAAAAGGTCCAGAATCAGCCGATAAGGCAACGTCTGACCTGGATTGATGCATCGGAGTCGATGCCGGTGGCACGACAATGCGTCCTCGCAAAGGTAGCCCGAGCAACGTTTTACGCCGGCCAGCAAGCTCCTCAGGTCGACAAGGATAATCTGCTGTTCAGTCGATTAATAGACGAGGAATACGAGTTATGCTCGAAAGTGGTGTTTGAGGGAGCGCTAAAAGGAAAATGACGTATCCTGATTGGAATCAGTTCGCCAAAACTCAATTCCAACAAAAAAGGATACGTCATGAGTGAGAGTAAAGTTA
>JBFWLN010000050.1:0-17496 GCA_050252135.1 Desulfobulbus sp. | reverse complement strand
AAGCATTCAATGCTACTATCAACAGGATCGTAAAACGAGCATGCGGATACCGGGATCTTGAATACCTCTACCTGAAAATCAGGCAAGAAGCGGCGCCACCTTTTCTGCAACTCTGACAAAGACCCTCCTTTTTTGCTAGAATTGAGTTTTGGCGAACTGATTCCAATCAGGATACGTCATTTTCCTTTTAGCGCTCCCTCAAACACCACTTTCGAGCATAACTCCAACAGGGGCAAATCATCATAGATCCCTTTTTCACTCTCTCCCAATAGCAAAGAAGGCATTCCCGTTGCTGATTTGAACCGGAGACCTATTGTTTACGAAACAGGTTCAATAAAAAAACTTCCCACAATTCTAAATCACACATGCTTTTCTTCCCCTCATTCATTCGGTCCATTGTTTGGTTCGTTTTTTTGCTCGTTTGCTTGAAAAAGGGAACTGAAAAAGGATTCCAAAGGTAGCACCAAAAAGAAAAAGCACCTAACCGAAAACGGCCAAGTGCTTGATTTAATGGTACGCCCGGAGGGATTCGAACCCCCGACACCCGGATTCGAAGTCCGGTGCTCTATCCAGCTGAGCTACGGGCGCACAGCTATTTGACACATCTAAAGGATCGCTATATTACCCGGAAAATGCAGCGGGCGTCAACCTTGCACTGTGCTGGGGAAGAAAATAGCTCAACTAAGCAGAATCGGAGCAGGTGATAAAGGCGAACGCATGGCCGCATACAACCGCTCCGGGGCGATATAGACGGCCAGTCGTTGCCGCTGGGCTTCCAGTACCGGCAGGGCTTTGGCGGCCAATTTAGCCGCTGCCTCAAAATAGCCGTAGTCCCCTTTGATGTAGACCCCGGCAGCGCGGATCAGCGCCTGCAACAGCAATTTTTCCTCACCCTGGGAACGATGCCAGGCATGCTCGAGAATCTCGTGCACCTCAAAATGCAGCCCCAAATCCCACAACACCAATCCTTGCCAAAGCACATCCTGTGGTCCAGCGGCAATCCGATCAAGAAATCGCTGGTAGAAAGCCAGCCGATTTTCGATATAGTCCCCCTGTTCCGGACCGGGCCGCAAGTCCAGGAAACGTTTAGCCACTTCGCGGGCGGGATCGAGGCTCATTATCCGCAGGCAGTGCATGATGGATTCGGAGAGTTGGTTGCGAATATCCCGGCTTAACCGATCACAGAAGGGATCGAAGCTCACATTTTCATTTTTTTGTATATTTTCGAGGCCATTTGTATTCATTTGTCCTCCTCTGGGTTGATGGGGTATACTGGCACGGTTTGTATGCACAGGCACCATCGAACCACTCTATATCTCTTTGTTACGGTGAGCAAATGAAACTGTATAGCTGTATAACCGGTCCCGACGACGAAACTTTTTGCAAACGTGTCTCCGATAAGCTTAACCGTGGTTGGCAGCTCCACGGCGGCCCGACCCTGACCTTCAACGGCCAGACGGTGATCGCCGGTCAGGCCCTAATCAAGGAGGTTGAGGGCGAGGATTTCACCATGGACACCAAAATCAGCGCCTATTAAGCGCACGTTTACCCAACCATGCACCTGCTCCACACCTCGGATTGGCACCTAGGCCACCGCTTTCATGGACGAATGCGCCATGAGGAGCAGGCCCATTTTC
Source organism: Desulfobulbus sp. (assembly GCA_050252135.1). Lineage (GTDB taxonomy): Bacteria > Desulfobacterota > Desulfobulbia > Desulfobulbales > Desulfobulbaceae > Desulfobulbus. The sequence goes on along the minus strand of JBFWLN010000050.1, from coordinate 15,859 downwards.
TCGACTGGCTGCTGGAGCAGATCGAGCAACAGGCGGTCGAGGTGCTGCTGGTGGCGGGCGACATCTTTGACACCACCAGTCCGGGCAGCCGCGCCCAGGGATTGTATTACCGCTTTCTCCATCGGTTGGCCGGATCGCTTTGCCGTCATGTGGTGATCATCGGCGGCAACCACGATAGCCCTTCGCTTTTGGAAGCACCCCGCGAACTGCTGCGTCAACTCGACATTCATGTGGTGGGCATGGTCGACGACCAGGCTGAAAAGGAAATTCTTCTGCTCAGAGATCAGGACAATCGGCCCGAACTGCTGGTGTGCGCCGTGCCCTTTCTCCGTGATCGGGATATCCGCCAGGCCGGGCCGGCGGAAACCCTGGAACAAAAGGGCCAGCAGCTGCGTGAAGGCTTTCGCAGCCATTACCAACAAATCTGCAACCAAGCCGAACAGCTGCGGCAGGAGATCGATCCTGACTTGCCCCTGGTGGCCATGGGGCATCTCTTTGTCGCCGGTGGCCTAACCCAGGAGGGTGATGGCGTCCGGGAGTTGTCGATCGGTGGACTGGACCGGATCGAAGGCGCCAGTTTCCCCGAATGCATCGATTACCTGGCCCTGGGCCACCTTCATATCGGCCAGTTGGTGGCGGCCAATCCAACCCGGCGCTACAGCGGTGCTCCTTTACCGATGAGTTTTGGCGAAGCTGGCCAGTCCAAACAGGTGCTGTTGCTGACCAGTCAGGGACGAAACTTTGCCGCCGAGCCCCTGCAGGTACCCAATTTCCAGCCCCTAGCCAGTCTGCGGGCTGATCTCCCCAACTTACTTTCTCAAATCAACGAGCTTAAAAGCACAAACACCCCCTATTGGCTGGAGCTCCAATACCAAGGAGAGACGGTCGTCGCCAACCTGCGCGAACAACTGATGGCGGCAGTGGCGAACTCGCAGCTGAGCATCCTCCGTATCCGCAACAACCGCATATTTGACTTTGCCCTCCAGCAAAGCCAGGAGACGGAAAACCTGGATGAACTCAGCGTGGACGAAGTCTTTGAGCGCTGCCTTGAGGTGCATCAAATTGAAGAAAACCAGCGCGCCATGCTACGGCAGACCTTCTCCGAATTGACCCGCTCCATTGCCCAGGAGGAGGAGGGCCTGTGAGAATCCTGGCGGTCCATCTGCGCAATCTCAACTCCCTGGCCGGATCCTGGACGATTGATTTCAACGCCCCCGAATACGCGACCTCGGGCATCTTTGCCATCACCGGTCCCACGGGTGCGGGAAAATCGACCCTGCTTGATGCCATCTGCCTAGCCCTGTTCGGCCGGACTCCCAGGCTAGGTTCGATCACCAAGGGCAGTAACGAAATCATGTCGCGCCGGGCTGGGGACTGCTTTGCCGAAATCAGCTTTTCCACCAACAGCGGCCAATACCGTTGCCACTGGGGCCAACACCGATCTCGCCGCAAACCCGGAGGCGAGTTGCAAACACCCCGACATGAAATAGTTGACCTGGAAAGCGGCAAGGTGCTCGAAAGCCGCAGCCGCGAGGTGGTACGGATGGTGGAGCAGGTCACTGGCATGGACTACGACCGCTTCACCCGCTCGATCCTGCTGGCCCAGGGCGACTTTGCTGCCTTTCTCGAGGCCGATGCCGACCAGCGAGCACCGATTCTGGAGCAAATAACCGGCACCGGCATCTATTCCCGGCTCTCCATTGCCGTCCACGAACGCACCAGCGAAGAGCGCAAAAAGACCGCCGTCCTCCAAGAGGCTCTAGGCTCGCTCAAACTGTTGAGCCAGGAAGAGGAGCAGGAGATTGCGGCCGAGATTGGCGAACATTCCAAGGTTGCGGGAGTACTCCGCTCAAAACAGGAGCAGGTGGAAAAAAGCATCCAGCACCTGGCCCAGCTCGAAACCCTCAAAAAACAATTCAATGCAACAGAGAATGAACTGATTCGCTTAAATGAGCAGCGACAGGAGGCCAAAGCTGATCTACGTCGATTGGAACAGGGGCAACGTGCCCAGACTTTGGTGCCGTTTCATACAACCTTGCTACAACTCCAGGATCAGATCCAGGCCTACCAACAAAAGGAGAGACAACGGAGTCTGCTCCTGCAAACGTTGCAGCAAGTGCAACAACAGCTCCAAAAGGAGCACCGCCTCGCTCTCCAGCATCTTGGCAAAAGCCAGATCACCCGTGAGCAGGAACAGGAACGAATCAAGGCGGTGCGCGCACTTGACCTCCAAATCCATGAGAAGAACAAGATCATCCAGCAGATCTCCACAACCGTTACCCAACTGAAAATAGAGCAAGAAGGAATTCGGGTTGTACAGGAAAAATTGAAGCAGCAGCTCAACGATCTGCAGGGTCCCAAGGAAGAGCTGCATCGATTTTTCAACGAGCATGCCCCAGACGCCCTCCTGGTCGAACAATTTGCCGGGCTGCGGCAGCAACTGCTGCATTTGGGCCAGAAAGAGGTTGAACACGGTCAACTGCAGAAAGCCCTCACGAGCACGAAGCAGCAACAGGAGAAGGCCGCCAGCCAGCAGCAACAGCTCGACCACAGCGTGGAACAGGCTGTCCAAGCCCTGCATGCGAGCAAGCAGGAGCAGCAGCGGTTGCAGCAGGAGCGGGAAGACCTCCTTGGCCCGCAGACTATGGCCGCACGGCGCCGGAACCTCACAGAACAGGAGAACCGACTTCAGCAACTGGAACGGGGCAACGAATGGGCGAAGCGGTTGCAAAAGCTTGCGGAAGAAACCGACAAGAGAAAAGAACAGGGCACGCAGTTGCTCAGTCGCCAGCGCCATCTTCAGGACAAGTTACACCTGCTGGAGGAGCAGCATCTGCTGCGCAAACAGCTGGTGCTGCAATGCGAAAAGAACCACCAGCTCAGCCTGCGCATTCGCAGCTACGAGGAGGAGCGGGAGCGATTGCAAGAAGGAGCCCCCTGTCCCCTTTGTGGTTCAACACAACATCCCTGGAGCTCGGAAAAACCACCCACTGACGACAGGGAAACCGAGCTTGCCCAGGCACGGCTGGGGTTTGAGCAAAGCCAGTCCGAAATCGGCAAAAATCGGGAGGCCTTGGCCGCTCTCAGCCGCGACCTGGAGCACATCGCCCAACTTCAAACACAGAACCAAAGCCAGATTGGGGAGTTGACCCGGCAACTCATCCCTTTGTTGACCAAGCACGATCTGGGGCCGCTCAACGCCTGCGCATCCACCATCGTTCACGCCCTGGAAACAGGTCGGCAACAGACGGATGCCCTGCGCACACGTCTTGCGGCAATCGAGCAGGTGGATGGCAAGCTGCAGGCCCTGGCCACACAGATCGAGCAGGCCGCCAACGACCACACCGAGGCCACGCAACGGGCCCAGGCCAACCGCCAGGTGTTGGCAAGCAGGGAGCAGGATATTCGTAACCTGGACACCCGGCTCGAGGACATTGAGGCCTTGCTGGTCAATGCCTGGGAAGATCTCCAGGAAAACCTGCAACCCTTTGCTCTCGCCGGGATACCAGCACAGAGCCCCCAAGCGTTCATTAAAGCGTTGGAAACCCGGTTGCAGCGATGGAAGGCTCAATCCGCGCGGCAGGAGGAACTGATTAGAAATGAGGGACAACTGGTCAGCACCCTGGACAAACAAGACCTGCAAGGCACCAATCTGGAAACCCAGATAAAGAGCCAAAGCCAGGAACTCTTGCACCTGCAGCAACAACGGGAAACGCTACAGAAACAGCGGCAAGAACTCTACGGCGAGCTCGATCCCAATGTAGAAGAGCAACGGCTGCGGAGCCTGGTGCAGCAGGCCGAGGCTAGTGAGTTAACGGCCCGGGACAAACTGGCGGCCAACGAAAAAGAGGTTCACAGCCTCAGCGAACAACAGCGTCTTGACCGGGAAGAGTTGCAGGTACTGCTCCCTAAAAGGGTGGCGCAGGAGGCCCAACTGCTTACGCAGGTGCGTGAGGCCGAATTCGCCGATCTCGCCGCCTTTACCACCGCCATCCTCCCTGCGGAGACTTTGCAGCAGTTGGACCGGATGAGACAACAACTGGAACAGCAGCAGGTGCTGCTCACTACCCGCAAAGAGGAACTGAGCAAATCATTGGCCGTGGAAGAGGCGAGCCTTGAGCAGACCAAGACACAGCCGGAGCTGCAGGGAGAAAAAGAAACACTCCAGCAGCAGATCGAAGAACTGCAGCAACGCATCGGTGCCGATCGCGAGCGATTGGCGGTCAACCAGCGATTGACGAGAGAATTAGAAGCCCAACGCCTGGCCCTTGCCAACCAGCAGCAAGAACTGGAGCGGTGGGAATTGCTCCACCACCTGATCGGTTCGGCTGACGGCAAAAGGTTTCGCGTATTTGCCCAGGGCCTCACCTTCGAGGTTATGGTCAGCCACGCCAACCGCCAGCTGCGCAAAATGAACGACCGCTACATCCTTCTCCGCGATCCCAAAGAGCCGCTTGCCCTACAGGTGATCGACAACTACCAGGCCGGTGAGATCCGCTCCACCCGCAACCTCTCCGGCGGAGAAAGCTTCCTGGTCAGCCTGGCCCTGTCCCTGGGGCTGTCCGCCATGGCCAGTCACAATGTCCGGGTCGACTCCCTCTTTCTCGACGAAGGGTTCGGTACCCTGGACGAAGAAACCCTGGACACCGCCCTGCAAACCCTTGCCGAACTACAGCAGGACGGCAAACTGATCGGCATCATCTCCCACGTCCCCCTACTCAAAGAGCGCATCGATCTGCGCATCCAAGTTCAGCCGGGACCGGACGGCTGCAGCCGTCTGCTGGGTCCGGGCTGCGGTCAGCTTGACTGAGTCCCGTTCCTGTCCCGCTGCAGGGCCTGAATTTCCTGATAGCAGCTATTTTTGTAGGTGTAATCCAAGCCGTTGACCTCCTGGAGATGCTCATCGGCCAGGAATTCGCTGGTGGCATAATCGCGGATGACTCGCCCCTGGTGGAGGACCACCGTGCGTCGGCTCAAGCGATGCACAAAAAAGAGGTCATGGGTGATCAGGACCTTGGTGATGGGCAATCCTTCAAGAATGTCCAACAGGAGCTGTTCACTCCGCGGATCAAGGCTGGCGGTGGGTTCATCGAGGATCAGCATCTCGGGCTGGAGACTGAGCGCCGCAGCAATGGCCAGACGCTTGCGTTCACCGCCACTCAGATGCAGGGGCGGCCGCTGCTCATATCCGCCCAATTGTACTTGGGCCAGAGCCTGCCGCACCCGCTCCGCCACATCATCGGCCGGCAATCCGAGCTGTTGCGGACCAAAAGCGACCTCCTCCCAGCAGGAAGGGCAGAACAACTGGTCCGCCGCATTCTGAAACACCATCCCCACCCGTCGCCAGAGCTGCTGAAACTCACCTTCTACCAGCGGCTTGTCATCCAAAAGATAATACCCCTCGCCCTTGCGCGGGCTAAGCAAACCGAGCAGGCAATGGGCCAGGGTCGATTTCCCGGCGCCGTTTTCGCCTATCAGGGCCAGGGTTTCCCCGGCGAAGAGGCTCAGATTGATATCACTCACACCGGGCGTACCGTCGGGATAACGATAGCAGAAATGCTGCAACTCTATGAGCGGTCTTGCCACTTTGGTTTCCGTGGGCAGGTGGACGCCATCGGCACCATGGTCATGGGTGGAATGATGATGGTGGTGGTGGCCGCCGTCATCATGGTGATGGCCGCAGCAGGTGAAGCGGAAGGTGAAGTCAAGGCCATGCTCACGCAGGGACTGGGGTTGGGCGGCAAGATCAGTCAAGCCATAGTCATGATGCACCCGCCCCTCGGCCAGGACGATTGCGCGTTCGCAGAGCCCATAGAGAAAGAGCAGATCGTGTTCAATCACGATGAGGGCTCCGCTGAAATCGGAAAGCAACTTCCGGAAGACCGCCTCCTGCCGGGGATCGAGATTGGCAGTGGGCTCGTCGACAATCAACACCTCGGGCGCCATGGCCAGGATGGTGGCCAAAGCCGCCCGTTTTTTCTGACCATAACTGAGATGATGCGCCGGTTTGAACAACAACTTCTCCAGACCGACCGCTGCCAGCCAACGGCGAACCAGGCCATCGACCTCCTCGGGACTACGCCCCTGATTGCGGGGGCCAAAGGCGACATCATCATACAGGGTGTTGCAGAAAAGATGGTCATCGGGATCCTGGAACAGGATACCCACCTTTTGCCGCAAATGAGGCGCCATCGCGTCGGTAATCGGTTGGTTCTGGTAACGGCATTCGCCTTGCTGGGCGAGAAACAGACCATTGAGATGGCGGATCAGGGTGGACTTACCCGAACCGTTTTGCCCGACCAGGGCTATGCGGTCGTCGGCAAAGATATCCAGATTGATCTCCCGGAGTCCCGGTGTGGAGTCGGGATAGGTGAAAGCCAGTTGGCACAGGGAAAAAAGCGGGGTGCGCTCGTCGTCCTCCGGAGGACGGACTGCCATATGGTGCATAGAGGACTCGGGAATTCAAAGATGATCAGAAGCGGATGATCGGCAGTAGCCGGTCACCGGCGAGCAACAGCAGCCCGATCATAATAAAGAGTGTCCCTTTTACCAAGTCCAAGGTGGTAATTTTTTGACGAACCTCGCCGGGAAAGCCGCCCTGGTACCCCCGACTGAGCATGGCCTCGTAGACCCGTTCCGTGCGCTCAAAGGAACGGATAAAAAGCATGCCGAAGCCATTGCCCATGGTGCGCAGAGTCGCAAGATTGGTACGGGCCGCGAATCCGCGTACCCGCATCGAGCGCTGCATTCGCCGCATTTCCTCTTGGAACACAAAGATATAGCGATGACAGAGCAGGATCATCTGGTTGAGCGAAGAGGGAAGGCCCAGATCGGTGAAGCCCTGCAGGGTCTGGGATAACGAAGAGGTGGCCAGCATCGGTTCCATCAGCAGAGCAACCGCAACGGCCTTGCAGACAATGGTCAGGGCAAGGAGCCCACCGGCAAGGTTGATTGGCCAGGACCTGAGCCAGGGCAGGAGCAAAACCGTATCTCCCGCATGGACAGGACTGGTCAGGGGGAGAAGAATAACCAGCATACCGAGAAATCCGGCCAAGGCTGCAAGACGCTTCAAGGGCCTTACCCAGGACATGCCGGTCAGTTGCACCGCCAGGACGCAAAACAACAAGGCGGCAAAAGCCCATGGCAAATTTCTGAGGGAAACGATCAAAAAAGAGGTGGCCAGCAAGGCGGCTATTTTCACTGCCGGAGCCCAGGAGTGATACAGCGATTGCCCTTGAGCATGGAGATCAAGGGTTGGAATGGACCAATCCGGTCCTGCCCCCTGACGTCCCGGCTGTTGCGCATCTTCCTTAAGAAGCCAAATCACCAGAGCAAGAAAGAACGGCAGAAAGAGGCAGGAGAGCAGGGCAAAACTCTGGGCACCGTTTAAGATAATCACGTGTGCTTGTGGAAAATTCATGCCCGCTCTCGTCTATTTGTCGGGCCAAGCAACTCCGGTTTTACCCGAAAAAGAAACGAGATCACAAAACCACCAACCAAGCCCTCAACCACCATCACCGGCACATGGGCCAGCACGGCAATCTTGGCTACGCCCAGAAAAGACTCGCCCCCGGTGGCCAGGAGCAGGGCCAGGAGCAGGGCAGCCAACAGGACACCGCCAGCACTGACCAGTCCGCCGACAATGGCGTTGGAAACTTTCGAATTTCCGCGAAACCGTCGAAAAACAAGTCCGCAAAGCAGGGCGGGCAGGCCCATCATCAAGGCATTGGCTCCTAGTGCGGTCAGACCGCCAAATTGGAACAACAGACTCTGAAGAAAAAGTCCGACGGTGATGGAGAGAAAGGCGGCTGGGCCAAGCAAAGCGCCAACGATCCCCGGCAGCAGCATATGGACGCTGGTCGGTCCCAGGGGCAGGTGGATCAGGGAGGCAACGAAAAACGACGAGGTCACCACGGCGATCTTCGGCAGGTCACGGTTGTCCAACGCACGCAGACTGAGCCCAAGACCGGCCAGGGTGAGGACATAACTCCCGGCAACAACGGCAGTGGGCAAGACGCCATCGGCGATGTGCATCTCAGTCCTCCTTCCGGCCCTGACGACGGGCGCTTACCATGGCGGCTACGCCGAACAGGCCGAGAATATAACCGATCCCGGCCATCACCTCTCGAACTCCTGGTTTTTCCAAGTTTTGGTTCAGGAGGGCCAGTTCCCGTTTGATCTGTCGTAACTCCCGGTGCAGTTGGTGATTTTGCGCCTCAACCTGGGTTGCTAGAGATTGGCATTGTGCCGGTTGCGTCCCGGCAGCCACCTGTTCATCGGCCCTCGTCATCCCAAAAGGCACCAGGACAGCCAGCAGAACCACCATCACCAGGAGCCGTTTAGGCCAGTTCAAGGATTCCATCCTACATCTCTTCCCGTTTGAGCAGGTAGCTGTTTTTATGCCCCATCCCTGCATTGACGATGATCCTCAGGGTTTGTTTTTCCATTAAGGGGAAGGAAAAGATCCCCTTATCGTCGGTTTTACCCTCGAGCAGTTGTTTGCCGTCCGCATCCTGGACTTCGACCTGACCGCCGATCACCTTTCGGCCGTCGGCAAAATAACTTTCCGTATAGACTTTGCCATTTTCGGCATAGGCAAAGATGTTCACCTTGTGGGCCCATGCCGGGGCAACCACACAACCGAGGAACAGGAGGATAAAGGCAATTAATCGAATAAGACGTTGCATGGCAGATTACCGTTTATTTCATATCCGTAGTGTGTACCCAATAAACCGCCCCCAGCTCGACCGGCTTGTCAGCGCCGTCCTGCTTGATGGTCCAGTCCGCAGTGCTCAGGGCGGCAAATCCCCACCAACCGGCGCGGGGCATGGCATACGTGAAATTGCCGTTGGCATCGGTTTTGACCACCTGGGTAACAAAGGGGTCGCTCGGCGGTTGGACCAGCTTGGGGTTGTCCTTGGACTCGTTGAGATACTCGATTTCCACTTCAGCATCTGCGACCGGCTTGCCTTTCACCAGGACTTGGCCGGTAAAGACATTTCCGGTCCAGAGCCCGTAAGGCCGGGTTTTGGGTATGATCTCGGTTTCCAAGCCAAGCGGGCTGCCCCAGCCTTCCTCTAGGCCAAGCGCATTGACGCAGACCTTGGTGTAATGGACGATAAAGGAATCTTCCGCCGGTTCCCAATAGGGTTGCGGCTCGACGAAAAAGACATAATCACCGGGACGTTTGATCTGATACGCGGCCTTCCAAAAGGTAAATGCTTTGTCCGGCCCCTTACCCTTGGTTGCGCTGAGACTCGGGAGCAAATCGGAGGTGGTATTGTTGTTCATGACGCCAAACCGTTTGGGCTTGGCCATCTCCATGTAGTGGCCCTCCATGGGATGGAGAAACTTGACCGCCACCTCGATTTTCTTGGAGTCCTTCTGGGTAACGATATCATCAGATGGAATCACCGTACCGAAATGAGCACTGGCAACGGTTGCAGTTCCCAGGACAACGGCAAGACAGGTGGTCATGGCGATTTTTTTGGTTTGGGGCATTTTTTCTCTCCTGTGTACAGATAAATGGTCGAATCGAAGGCTGGAAAACCATAATACGTTTTCAAAAAAAATCACACAAAAGAACACGAAATTTCAATTCGTGTGACCAGCGCTCAATGCCTACCATTCAAGAGGTGTAAGCAAATCAAAGTTGCTACAGGAGGCAAGCCGGGAGCATTGTACTCATTGCTTTATTGGGAAAAAAATCGTGTTCGAGAACGATGCGGATTGGAAGGGAGAGAACTTATCGTCAAGGCGGAGAGTGCGCCTCGTGGGTGAAATGCGCAGGCTGGTCAGCGAGCTGGGAGCGTATGGCAAAACCTTAGGTGATGGCCTTCTTACGAGTCCATTTTAGGTGAAAAGCACCAGTCCCCAAACAATCACCGTGAGAAGAATGGCCATGGAGACCGAGGCTGAACCCAGGTCCTTGGCCAGACCCGAGAGTTCATGACGGTCGACACCGATACGGTCGACCACCACCTCAATGGCGGTATTGAGTAACTCGACAATCAGGACCACCAGCAGGCTACCGACCAATAGGGCCCGTTCGACATTGCTCCGGCCGAGCCATAGAGCCAGTGGAAGCAGAATCACACAGAGGATCACCTCCTGACGAAAGGCTGCTTCGTTACGAAAGGCGGCAATAATACCGGTTTTGGAGCAAATCGTTGCCCGAAATATCCTTGCCAGGCCGATGCCGTGGGCTTTTTCCTGCTCGATCATGTCTGCCGCCACTCCAGGGTGCAAGAACGTGGGTAAGATGACTCCAAAATAAAAGTACACCATTCCCGGTCAATTTTCCAAAGACTTTATCCCTGTCCCTGCCAACAAATCCAGGTGTCGCCAAAACAGCACCACTGGAAAATGGATTGCTGCCCTTCGCACTGTGTGGTATCTCTACACAAAGTTTTTTTTGCAAGAGGCAGGAACATGAATCGTGATACGTTCTCCCATTTACGGGCAAAACTGGGAAAAACACAGAAGGCTCTGGCCGAATTGCTCGGCGTTTCCCTGAAGGCCGTGCAAAGTTATGAACAGGGTTGGCGGGCTATTCCCATCCATGTTGAACGACAACTCTACTTCCTGGCAGTCAACCAGCGGGGCGAAGGGCCGACCAAACGTAAGGATTGCTGGACTTTCAAGAAATGCGATCGCAAAAAAGAATGCCCGGCCTGGGAATTTCAAGCCGGCCATCTCTGCTGGTTCCTCAGCGGTACGCGTTGCGAGTGTACCGCCGATAAAAATTGGAAGGAAAAGATGGAGATCTGCCGCAACTGCGAGGTTTTAACATCTCTGTTGTAATTCGGCCCCTCCAACCTCCGCCTTCTTTCTCTTTGATGCCGTTCCTGTCATTTTTCTCCACCAATCATTTTGTAGCGAGACCAACATGGCTGCGCTGAGTATCGGCATCGCCATGAGCGGCGGGGTCGATTCCACCATGGCAGCCTCCCTTCTTTTGGAGCAGGGGCATCGGGTCCATGGTTTTTTCATGCAACTGCCGCTTGCGCGCCAGGAAGCCCTGGAGGCACGGGTACGGCAGGTGGCTGATCGCTTGAAAATTCCCCTGACCCTAATCGACCTACGCATGCAGTTCAGCCAAGAAGTGATCGGGTATTTCACCCAAACTTACCGTGCCGGTCTCACCCCAAATCCTTGCATTCACTGCAACCGGACGGTTAAGTTCGGCCTCCTTGCCCAAGCCATGCATGAGGTGGGCATGGACCGGATCGCCACCGGCCACTACGCCCGCATCCTCAATCATAACGACCATTGCTGGATTGGCCGTGGTCAGGATCCGATCAAAGACCAGTCCTATTTTCTTGCCCGCTTAGACGCTGGCCAACTGAAATATCTCACCTTTCCCCTTGGCCAATGGACCAAGGGGGCCATCTATCAACGGGCCGCAGATCTGGGTTTTCAGTTTGGCGGAGAGGAAAGCCAGGATGTTTGCTTTCTCGAGCAGGACCTACCGAGCTTTCTCGCCGACCACGGACTCGGCGAGCAAAATGGAGCGGTAGTTACCCTGGATGGACGAACCATTGGTGCGCATCGCGGAATCTGGCGCTACACTATCGGCCAGCGCCGCGGGCTGGGCCTGCCAGATGCCACCCCCTGGTATGTTGTCGGCCTCGACGGCGCGAACAACAGGGTGATTGTCGGGAAAAGCGAACAGCTATTTTCCCAGCTCTGTCCTCTTCATTCGCTGCTGTGGACCAATGAGGTCCCACCACTGCCCTGGAGAGGCCTGGTGCAACTCCGCTCCCGCCACACGCCTGCAGTAGCCATCCTCAGCCAAACCGGGCAGGAAACTTGGCAACTCGAATTTGAGCAACCTCAGCGGGCCGTAACTCCGGGCCAGTATGCGGTGCTCTACGAGGAAGATCGGGTGATAGCCAGCGGGATTATCACACGCACCACAACGGAGGATCTACCATGAAACGGGTCGCCATCACCACCTTGGGATGCAAGGTCAACCAGTTTGAGTCGGCAGCCTTTGCCAGCGCCTTTGAGGCCCGTGGCTGTCAAATGGTACCCTTTCAGGCTGAAGCCGATATCTATGTTATCAACACCTGCACCGTCACCGGACGGGCAGGACAGCAGTCGCGGCAGTTGATCCGGCGGGCGCTCAAACGGTGCCCCGAGGCACGAATCTTCGTCACCGGCTGTTACGCCCAGATGGATCCGGAGGCTGTGCTCAGCCTTGATGAACATCCGGTGGCCATTGTCGGCAACGGCAACAAGCACAAACTGGTGGATGCCGCCCTGTCGGAAAATCCACCGGATCTGATCATGCTCATGGGCCGCATCCGCGACAACAAGGAGATCTGCGACCTACCGGTAACCCGATTCCCGGGCCGCACCCGGGCCTATCTCCGTATCCAGGACGGCTGCAACAACTTCTGTTCCTACTGCATCGTGCCGTATACCCGGGGGCCGAGCCGCAGCCTGCCCCTGACCAAGGTCCTTGAACAAACTTCGGTCTTTGCCGAACAGGGGTATCGTGAGTTAGTCATCACCGGAATCAATGTGGGGAAGTACGGTCTTGATCTGGAGGAAGGGGAAACCATCTACAGCCTGCTGGATAGAATCTGCCGGGAATTTCCTCGACTGCGCCTGCGGCTAAGTTCGATCGAGCCCACCGAGGTCAACGAAACCCTGCTCGAATTAATCAACCGCCACGCCAACTTCATGCCTCACCTCCACATCCCGCTGCAGAGTGGCGATGACCAGCTGCTGGCGCGGATGAACCGCCGCTACAGTCGATCCCAATTTGCCGAGGTCATCTACCAGGTCCGGGCAGCCTCACCCACGGCAGCCATTGGGTGCGACGTATTGGCCGGTTTCCCCGGAGAAACCGAGGCCGAGGCCGACAACACCTTGCAGCTGCTTGCCGATCTGCCGATCAGCTACCTGCACGTCTTTCCCTATTCCCGCCGCCCTGGAACCCTGGCGGCCACCATGCCCAACCATCTGCCCGGTCCGGTGAAGGAAGCGCGAGTCCAACGGCTCAGGGCTCTGGATGAAGAAAAACGCCAGAGCCACTATGTCCAGGGCATTGGCCAAGTGCATCAGGTCCTGGTGGAACGCCGCAACAGTAAAACCGGTCTATTGCAGGGATTCAGCGAAAACTATATTCCGCTCCACTTTGCTGGCAACTCCGACCTGATCCACACCGTGGTCTCGGTCCAACTCACCGACATTGAAGACGGCCAGCCCATGGGATGCTTACCCAAGGACTTTCTTGAGGAAAATTACCAAACCAGGTAAGCTGCTTCCATAATCGGAGCAAAGATCCCCTGCTTGCCGTTCTTGCTCCAACCATAAGGGCGGCGTTCCATGCATCATCCATCTTTCCACAACGATGCTTGGTTCCTCGGTTTCTAAATATCCACGAGTCACTATCATGATCGGAGAAATCATAGCCATCGGCGACGAGCTGACCTCGGGCCGGATTATCAATAGCACCAGCGGCTTGGCTGCCCGGGAGTTGTTTCTGCTCGGGCATGAAATCCGGGCCATGCACACCATCGGCGACGCCCCGGAGCTGATCGGCGAAGCCCTCAAGGCGGCCATTGCCCGTTCGGATTTTGTTGTCGTCACCGGTGGTCTTGGCGCCACCACGGACGATCTGACCACAGACGCCGTGGTCAAGGCACTGCATCTGCGGACGGCCACCAACCCTGGCGTCCAGGCCAATATCGAAGCGCGCGTGACCAAAGGCGCCTGCAAATCCACCATCTCCCTGGCCAAGCTGGCCCAGCTCCCCGAGGGGGCCGAGGTCCTGGATGATAACTGCCGTATGGCCGGCTACCTGCTGCGCTACCAGGACAAACCGATTTATTTCCTTCCTGGCGTCCCACCGCAGATGGAAATCCTCCTCCACGAAAAGGTCCTCCCCGGTTTGCAGACCCTGGATGCCTCCCGGGCCATGCCGGTAGCCCAACGAGTCTACCGCACCTGCGGCCTCTATGAGATCGAGATCAACAACCGCTTACAGAGCCTGGAACAACAAGGGGTACAGATCGGCTACTATCCGGTGGGTGCCGAGGTCCATGTCAGTCTCACCGGCCACAACATGAAGCAAGGGGTCGATGATCCTCTGTTCCGTCGGGCGGATAGCTTTATCCGTAAGGCCCTGGGCAACGATATCTACGGTACCGACCAGGACACCCTGGCCTCGGTGGTTGGACAGTTGCTGATCGAGCGAGGCTGGATGCTGGCCACTGCCGAGTCCTGTACCGGCGGATTGATCGGCGCAAGCCTCACTCAAACCGCCGGTAGCTCGCATTGGTTCAAGGGCGGCGCGATTGTCTACTCGAATGCGCTTAAAGAAGGCCTCTTGGGCGTGCCCTCGCAGTTACTCGCCCAATACGGGGCAGTAAGCGCGGAGGTGGCCCGTGCCATGGCCAAGGGAACAGTCCAACGGCTCGGTGCTCACATCGCGGTTTCAGCTACCGGCATCGCCGGACCGGGAGGAGGCAGCGAGGACAAGCCGGTGGGTACGGTTTACCTCGGACTCTGTTACCAAAACACCGTCAGTGAACAGCTTTGCCATCTCAACGGCTCACGCCGACAAATTCAGGAAAAAACCGCGCAGACAGCAATGGATATGGTGCGCCGGGCGTTAATTTCGCAATAACAGCAGCTTGCACACAAGGAGAAGTTCATGAAAGCATCCAACGAACAAGTCGAAGGCCGCCTGAAAAGCGTCGACAATGCCATCACCCAAATCCATCGCCAGTTCGGTAAGGGCTCCATCATGCGGTTAGGGGGAACCGAAAGGGAAAATATTCCGGTCATTCCCACCGGCATCCTCTCGATCGACCTCGCACTGGGAGTGGGCGGTCTGCCACGCGGCCGAATGACCGAGATCTATGGCCCGGAGTCCTCGGGTAAGACCACCCTGGCCCTGCATGTCATCGCCGAAGCCCAAAGGCGGGGTGGCAATGTTGCCTTCATCGATGCCGAGCATGCATTGGACACCAATTATGCCGAGCGGTTGGGGGTCGATGTCGACAATCTGCTCATCTCCCAACCCGACTTCGGCGAGCAGGCCCTGGAGATCGCCGAAATCCTTATCCGCAGCGGCGGTATTGACGTGGTGGTGATCGACTCGGTGGCCGCGCTGGTGCCCAGGGCGGAAATCGACGGTAATATCGGCGATCAGCACGTTGGCCTCCAAGCCCGCCTGATGTCGCATGCGATGCGTAAATTGACCGGCGTGCTCAGCCGTACCAACACGGTACTGATTTTTATCAACCAGATCCGAATGAAGATCGGGGTCATGTTCGGTAGCCCGGAAACCACCTCCGGCGGCAACGCGCTTAAGTTTTACACCTCCATCCGTATCGATATCCGCAAGTCCACCACCATAAAGGATGGCCAGGACTCCATCGGCAACCTGACCAAGGTCAAAATCGTCAAGAATAAGGTCGCTCCACCATTCAAACAGGCGGAGGTGGACATCATTTTCGGCGAGGGTATTTCCCGCACCGGCGACGTACTCGACCTCGGTGTGGCCGAGAACATAGTCGACAAAAGCGGCTCCTGGTACTCTTACCAGGATGAACGCATCGGCCAGGGGCGTGAAAACGCCAAAAAATTTCTCAAGGAACACCCGGAAACCCTGGTCTCGATTGAACGCAAGCTGCGCCTTGGACTCGGTATGCCGGTTGAAACGGAGGAATCGGCGCCGGTTAGCGAAGCATGATAAATATGACCTTTCAATCCTTGATGGACTCGTAAAAAGTCAAACCGCCAATTTCATTCTAATGAAAGGTGTTGGTCGAAAAATTTTGTTCAGGATGGGTGACGCTGGGAATCGTTCTCGAATTAGCTCTTTGAAATAATACCAGGA
>JBFWLN010000049.1:0-18240 GCA_050252135.1 Desulfobulbus sp. | reverse complement strand
TTCAACCGGTTTCGCAAGTTGATACCGCGATACGAGAAGACGGATCTCTCATATATTGCACTCAACACATTGGCGGCCGCGATGATTGTCTTGAACAAGATCATGGTTATTTATAGATAAGCACTAAGCTTGTGAATATATTTTTCAGTAGTGGATACTCGACCCTATATCAACACCTGGGTTATCGGGTGCAAACGGGATCCGGAAAAGTGGTACCTGCCACCTCGTCGAGCACCTGGGCCATCGGGCGGTGGTGACGATGCTTTCTGCCCTGGGTTTACGGGTTGTGGAAACGCCTTGCCGAAAAGCCTTGCCCGGTGGGTGTTGGCGGGTGGTGCCAATTTTGGCGTGTGCCCACAGGTATTGCACTTATTTTTCAAGGGGCTTTATGCCAAAAAACTTGTTCGGAAGCGGAGTTGCAAGTTTTTTCATCAACTCACGGCATGCTTTCCGGCGCTGAATTAATCTGAAAAAAACTGTGCTGGTCGTTTTGAAACTCAGTGGCTTGGAGCTTGGCTAAATTGAGCCGAATCTTGGACCAGGGTTGACCACACTCAAGTTCAGCAACTCGCTCGATGAGCAGCGCCAGAACACAAATTTTCACATGTGCTTCGATGCGCCGCGCAGCCCAGTGATACATCGGCATCATCTTGATCTGGGTACGCTTGAGGGAGCGGAAACACCGCTCGATAACCAAAAGCCCCTTGTAACCAAGGGCGGCATCTTCAAGACTGATGGTGTCATCGTTGGTTTCCAACACCCATTTCCCGTCGTAGCGCTTTGCCTCGGTGATGGCTGCGCGGTCCAGGCGGATTTTTCCGGCATCGGTTGTTTTCAGGTACCGCTTGTATCTTTTTGAGGCCAGAAGTTCGACAGCCCATTGGGCGGAAGCATCACGATCCTTATGGCTGGCAAGCTCCTCTTCAAGCATGCCGACGATCTCTTCACGATGTCTTCGTTGCCGCTCTGCTTCCTTTGGGTTGAAGCAGAGGATGTACCGCCGCCGTCGCTCGCCATCACCAATTACAACCTCCTTGGCTTGCAAATTGTCGGTAAAGGTGGTGAAACGACCGGGTTGCGAGAGTACCTCTTTCTTTATTTCAGCCACCGTTGCCATGCGGGGGGCGAGCAGGTATTTGCCGCAGGCTCGAGCAAGCTCTTCCCGGTTGACGGAGGAGTTCATGCCCGAGTCAGCAACAAACAAGGCGCGGTCAAGCTTCCAGCCTCGCAAGTCCTGCCTGATGCGTTCGATCGTGGATACATCCGCCGTGTTACCGGGAAAAATCCAACTTTTCACCGGCAGCCCTTCCCGAGTGACCGCTAGGGCGACCACGATTTGCGGCGTCCAGGTGCCCTCCTTGGAGTGGCCGTACTGGCGCAGACCGTCGTTTTCATCGGCCTCGTCCTCGTAATCAATAGAGAATGAAGCCGTTGTGGTGTCGTAAAAAATCAGATTGACCGAGAGGTTGAACAGATTGGCGGTCTGAAAAAAGACTGCTTCCTCCACCTCATCAATATGCTTGTGGGAAAGTCCATGGCCTCGTACATCTGCCGCAGTTTCAGGCCGTGGACTTTCGGCAGATGGACCTGTTCCAGCCACCGGTCCCAAACACCGAGCTTGGATTTAGGCGCGCAGAGGCGATTGGCCGTCATGGCTAGCAGGGCCTGATCATAGGCAGCAGCATACTTGCCTTTGCCCAACAGAGCTCGCAGCGTCTTCCCGATACCCAAACGCTCCCAAAGGGTTTCGATGACCAGCACTGTGCCGAGTTCCACCGTGCGCAGGATCTCGAGGTCGACGGGCAGGCCGCCACTTTGAGCTCCCTCAGTTGCCGCGGAGTCAACAATGGTGATCCCGCAAACTCTGGCAATGGATCGGGCAAGCCGAACCAAGGCCTCACGGTCAAGCTGGTCGGCGCGACCGAAGCTATGGATAATGCGGGCAACGTTAGCGTTAGTCTCCGGATTCCGCTCGTTATGGGCGAGCTGGAGATATTCGGTAACGGTGCCGTTCTTGTTTTTTCTTTTCGTGGTTCGCAGATACATGACTGCCCACCACGTTAGCGTGTTAGTTAGCTTATTTCAACGGAAATACCGCTTCGCGTGTGCCCACAGATTTTGAGATTTTCACCACGCGAGGAAAATTATATCACTGAGATTACGTGATAATTATTTTAGCACTGCACTAAAAGGTGCCTACAACCCGTAAACTTAAGCCAGGGGAGATCGTAGGAAAACCAGGTAGAATGATGCCTTTAAAGACGTTCCAAGTATAGCGAAACTGAATTAGGACGGAGCTGGGGAGGGTTGCAGCCCTCCCAGAACCCTCCTACCGTGCACTAACACGGTAGGAGGTCCGCAGGTTCACTTGCTATATCACCGATGCACGCTGAGGACAGGGCACGGAGGTAGTAGCATATAGCCTGCGATTACACAAGAGGACCTTTCATGGAATCACTCATACCCTATTTTGACGGCAAAAGCCGCCTGGCCAAAACCATCATCTCGAGATTCCCAGAGCACCAATGCTATGTTGAGGTGTTTGCTGGGGCGGCCAATGTCTTTTTTGCCAAGGAACCGGGCAGAACTGAAGTAATCAACGAGCTTGATAAAGATCTGGTCAACCTCTATCGGATCGTTAAGTACCATCCCGAGGAACTGCATAGACAGTTCAAATATGCGCTGGTCCGCCGTAATGAGTTTAGCCGGTTACCCCTGCCTTTACGCAAAGAATTTTTGTTAAGCGAAGAAATATTTAGAATTCTTTACAGAATTTATGTAGAACGTGCCTCTGTCAGGGCATACAGGAAGTCTCCCCACGGCATCCCCTGGAATCTGCCTTCTTGCCTCCTTATGGAAATCCTTCAAGACATCCTGATCATACTCTTTATAAATTCTTCCCGTAAAATCCTATTCATCTTTGGCATATCTGATGCTCGACACCCAAAGGAATCATGAATCATCATGAAATCTGTGATGCCTTCTTTCGCGTATGCGGTGACGGTCAAGGCAAAGTGGGCAGCGTCCAGACTATGAATAAAATTTGGGGCTATCCTGCTCGCGGAGACGGTTTTTCGGACCGCCCTTTTTGAACCCCTTGGAGGCGTCGATCATAAAGACGCCCTTGCGGGCAGGCCGATGATGGCCTTGAGGTAGCCGGAGCGGACCATTTGCTGGCGGATGATGTGCAGGAGGTAAGCGTAGTCGCCCTGCTTGGCGGGCGGTACGCCCCAGGTGAAGCGCTGGTAGCGGTCGCCGCTTTCGCCCAGGGTAAGGCCGGTGGACCAGGCTTTGTCGGAGAAGGGCGGATTGGCGACAACGTAGTCGTAGGTGCGCAACTGCTCGCCATCCTTGAATTTGGGATCAAACAGGGTGTTGCCCGAAAGCACGTTGGCGGTCGGGAAGTCGTGCAGGATCATGTTCATGCGGGCGAGACCGGCGGTGGTCACGTCCTTTTCCTGGCCCTCTAAGGTGATGTGCTTGCCAGCCTCGGCGGCGACTTTGAGCAGCAGCGAGCCGGAGCCGCAGGTAGGATCGTAGGCGGTGGTGGCTGCCCTGGAGTTGGCCGGAGAGATGCCGATGACCTTGGCCATGATGCGGCTGACTTCGGACGGTGTGTAGAACTGGCCCTTGCTCTTGCCGCTCTGGCTGGCGAAGTGGCGCATGAGATACTCGTAGGCGTCGCCAAGAATATCGTCGTTCTCGGCCCGGTTTTTGGAAAAATCGAGCGCTGGATTTTCGAAGATGGCAATCAGGTTGCCCAGTTTCTCAACCTTATCCTTGCCATCTCCGAGTTTGTTGGAGTCATTGAAGTCGGGGAAGTCGCTACGGGCCAGGCGGGAGTTGGCGTCAATCAGCGGCTGGATGACCTGGGTGTTAATCTTGTAGCCAATATCGCTTTTGCCCTTGAGGGCGACCATGTCCGTGAAGCTGGCTCCTTTCGGAATGG
Organism: Desulfobulbus sp.; assembly: GCA_050252135.1. Lineage (GTDB taxonomy): Bacteria > Desulfobacterota > Desulfobulbia > Desulfobulbales > Desulfobulbaceae > Desulfobulbus. The sequence goes on along the minus strand of JBFWLN010000049.1, from coordinate 14,291 downwards.
TGACCGGCGGAGCGAAATCGTCGGAATCGCCGTATTTGTCGGAGATATATTTGATGAACAGCATGAACAGGACATAGTCCTTGTACTGGCTGGCGTCCATGCCGCCGCGCAGTTCATCGCAGGAGGCCCAGAGGGAGGAGTAGAGATCGGATTTTTTGATGGCCATTGGTTCTTTGGTGCCTCAACTACACAGCTTCTTGGGAAATATTGAACAACTAAGGGTCGGGGAAAGAAAAAAGTATTCGAATAATGCGCCGGACCGAAAGACAAGCAGAATTGGATAATTATTTTTTCCCGCGACCCTAATGGCGGCAATGTACTGTAATGTCCCATGCAATCCAAATAAAAACCAAAGACTCCTCGAGGTGAGATAATTGGAAAGGGAATTCCAGGGAGATCCATACCAATTGATCGTTTTTGGTATCTCGTGTAATAATCGCGGCAGACCCCAAAGATGAAACCTTGGTGGCGGATTTTGTGGCGGTTTACATTCCGTCAAAACTCGGTTTCAAACAGCTTTTCCTCGGCGTGGCGCTAAAATTGCGTTAGTCGGGGGCAGGCAGACCGGTTTGGAATATTTATGCAGATCATGCTGCGTGGGAAAATGGGCAATGGTTCGAGCCATTGAACGAATGACAAAGAAAGCGAGGAGCATTTTTTGGAGCTGATACTGAGCGCCTTACAGATTCCGGTTGAAAAAGACGGAATGGATGAACACATACAAGCCGCATCCCGGCAGTTGGGAATTGGTGCAAGTGAGATCCTTGTCAGCAAAATCCTGAGTAAATCGCTTGATACGCGTAATGCCCAACAGTTCTATTACACCCTTGCTCTTGTCGTCAGTGTTGCAGAGAGCTTTGCAAACACTCAACATTTCCAAGTGTACAGGGAACCAGGCGAACCTGTCAGGAAAACAGTACGGACGAAGGAGCGACCGATAATCGTTGGTTTCGGTCCTGCGGGCATGTTTGCCGCTCTGGAGCTGATTGACTGTGGTCTGAAACCGCTAATCTTCGAGCGAGGAAAAAAGATAGAAGAACGCTCCGTTGATGTGCAGCGATTTATACGGAAAAGAGAGCTGAACCCTGAATCAAATATCCAGTTCGGAGAGGGTGGTGCCGGTTCGTACTCGGACGGAAAGCTGTTTTCCCGAAGAAATAATAATACCAGTTATGTCAACCGGGTATTGCGGACCTTTGTCAAATTCGGTGCACCTGAAGAAATAGCCTATATCAGCAAGCCCCATTTGGGGACGGATGTCTTGTGCCGAATAGTGGCGAATATCCGTGCCTATATTCTTGATCGAGGCGGCGAGATTTTTTATGGCTCGAAAATGACGGACATCCTGATTGCGGACAATACGGCTAAAGGTATTATTATCAATGGCGACAAGGAATATCTTTCATCCCATATTTTTATCGCCTTGGGCCATTCTGCCCGCGATACCGTGGCGATGCTGCATGCAAAAGGGGTGGCGTTTGAGCAGCGGCCAATTTCCGTTGGCGTGCGGATTGAGCATCCTGTTGAAGTGATCAATAAGATGCGATACGGGGATAAGTATTGTGATTACAAGTCTATAGGCGCGGCGACTTATTCGTTGAATTACACTGACCGAACCATTCGAAGGGGGGTGTACACCTTCTGCATGTGCCCAGGAGGCGAGGTGGTCAATGCGTCTTCCGAACCGGGCATGCTGGTTCTGAACGGTATGAGCTATTCACGCAGGGCATCATCCTTTTCGAATGCCGCGTTGGTGGTCAGCTGTCATGCGGAGGATTATCAAACCGCCTCTCCCCTGGCAGGGTTGAAATTCCAGCAGGATATTGAGCGGAAGGCCTTTCAGGCGGGTGGGGGAGGGTGGGACGTTCCGGCGCAGAATCTGCTGCATTTCCTGGGAGAGAGCCGAGCTCATGGCCTTAATGAAAACTCGTACAAGATGGGGGCTGTGGCTGCCGATCTGCACGATATTTTTCCACCCTTTGTGACCGAGGAACTGCGGGCCGCCTTTTACAAATGGAAAAAAGAGGTGCCGCTCTTTGTTTCTCATCATGCAATCTTGTTAGGTGCGGAAACACGTACCTCCTCTCCGGTACGGATGACACGCAACGAACGATTTGAATCCGTCACCATTAAAAATTTGTATCCAGTGGGGGAAGGCTCCGGCTACACAGGGGGGATCACCAGCTCCGCCGCCGATGCCATCAAGGCTGTCGAGATGCATGTGTTGCGCGATGACCGGTGAGCCGTGTCTCTTGTATCGGGGGGCTCTGGACCGGCAACAAAAAGCTGCGGCGGCAGGCTATTTTTTTTTGCCTTTTCTTCGTTTCTCCAGAGAGGCCGTTTCATGAGCCGCTGATTCCGTCTTCAGCTTGAGGTAATTCTGATAGTGTTCCAGTTGCAGGGTGCCGTCTTTCACTGCCTGCAACACCGCGCATCCTGGTTCGTTCGAGTGGCCGCAATTGGCGAAACGGCAATCAGGGGATAATTGCTGGATATCATCGAAGTTGTCATCCACGCCTTCGCTGGCAACCAAAACCCCCACCTCCCGCATTCCCGGCGTATCGATTAGCATCGCCCCCTGGTCAAGAATAATCAACTGGCGGCGCACCGTGGTATGACGTCCTTCTCCGGAATGACTTACCGTACCTGTTTTTACAGTATTCTGGCCGGTGAGCCGGTTAATGAGGGTGCTTTTGCCGACCCCGGAAGAACCCACCAGGCAGTAGGTTTTGCCAGAGCCCATAACGTCTTTGATCTGGTTCAAACCTGCTCCGGTGACATTGCTGAGCGTAATAATCCTGGCTGTAATTCCAGCAGCACGAATTGCAGCGATTAATTGCTCCAATGCTTCGGTTGTCACCAGATCTGTTTTGGTCAGCACGAGCATGGGTTCCACATGCCCTTCACTCGCCATCACCAGATACCGTTCCAGTCTGCTCACATTAAAGTCGTAATGGCAGGACTGTACAATGAAGACCACATCAATATTTGTCGCAATTATCTGAAAGGAGAGGCTCTTCCCGGCAGCTTTCCGGCGCAGAAACGATTTCCTGGGGAGAACCGTATGGATGCTCGCCGAATGTTCAGCATCGTGGTATTCGACGCAGACCCAATCGCCAACGCACGGCATATCGATTGCCGACTGGGTAGCGTCCATGAATCTCCCAGTGGCCTTGGCTGGCGTTTCTCCCTGTTCATTCCTGACGATACACTGCCCCCGATCAACCGCCGTTACCCGGGCAATGCGCTGTTCCGGTTTGCAGAGCGCACGGGCTTGGTTATTCAACCAAGGAGTCATGCCAAGTTTAATCAATTCCATGGAAGGTGTTTCCAATAATTAGGCTGAAATTTTTACCAATTTTACCAGGTGGTTCGTGGCGTTGCGTGGCGCCTGGGCAGGGAAAAGTTCACAATTGGCCCTGGCTTGTAAGGAGGTTAGTGGCTCCAGGCAAAGGCAGCGATCACAGGCACCCCATCTTTGGCCGATCGCGGTTTCCCGCATAGATGGGCTAGAGCGGAAACCCACGCTTGTCCAAATCTGGAACACCTGTAACCGCTTAGGCGTTGCACATTAGAAAAAACAATTGGTTACAGCCCCCGTGATCAGTGATGAAGCAAGGACACCTTCTTCTTTCATTCCGTTGGTTTCGCTTTTTTCATCCGGTGGCCTGGTTTGACCAGAATTTCGAGATAAAAGGATTCCAGCTGCTGCTCTTCGGCCGTGTCAATGTATTTGTTAATTTCAGATAAGTGGATCACCACAGCACTCTCAGCAACTTGGCCGTATTTGCAGTCGAAATCCCAGAAATCGATACCTTCGGGTAACTGTTTATTTCGCTCTCGCTTGATGTACTTTTTAACCTCGTGCTTTATCGCCTCTATCAGGCGGGGGCGTTTGATTTTTGGATGGGTTAATTGAAATGTTTTCTTCATGGGTATCCTCAAAAAAGGGAAAGTGGCAGGGCTGAAAGTGTTGGTTAAGCTATTCCACGTTGGTTTTGCAGTGTTCTGGCAATATATTCGAATTCGGTGCGCCTGCCTCGATATTTCTCACAGTGCTGTTTGGTGTCGTCCGATGGCGTTTATAGCCGCGCCGCATTTTTAGGGCCGCGGAAAAAAATTATCCAATTTGTTTTTGAGGAACGATCTTGGTGAACCATTTCTCAAGACCGTGTTTCCGCTCTAGGTGACTGTCGAGCAATGGAAGAAGGAAATTCAGGAGCAAGCTAAGACGCTGCTTGAAGGCAAAATTATTGTGGAGCGGCTGAATTACTTGAGGGCTATTAAAGATTTTCCCGATGATTGAACTCTTGCAGGGATTGGTGAGGGCGGGAAACCCTGTGTTGATGCTGAAGTTGTAAGAGGATGCCAGAACCTAATCGATTCCGTTTTGTGGCTTGTCGATTGTTTTTCGTAAGGGGGAAAGAAGAAACTCTAGGACATCCTCCTGGGAAACGCTGGCGAGATCACGTTGGCCAAATTATGCGGCAAATCGATGGAGCACAAATCAGTCCGCATCAAATTGATTTTGTTCTTTCTGCGATGGGGCAACAAAAGCCATAATTGATGTGATTGCCTTTGATTCGACCCAACCGGTGCGGCCTGATTGGTCTTCAATGAAGGTAAATTGCCCATGTTTTGTCGTAGGATAAACAGCTCGGCCTTCCTGGATGGTTCCGGTGGATGCCGCTGACGGGAACGGGGAAAGGAGTAAGTGCGCATCGGGGCTGGTGACTACGGCCTCATCCTGCTGCCGATACTGGGAAAAGGCCCCCACTATCGCTATGACCGTGCCAAGAAGACAGATTCCGCCGATCCAGCTCTTTAGGTATTGAGCGGTAGAAAAACGTAAATCAAGGAGGATCGCGAGAGTAAAAAGAACAAAAAAAAGTCCAGCCGACAAGGTCCATTGATCGAAGGTAAGCAAGGAGGCCATCCGTTGCGTCAATGGTCGGTCTTCCTGGAATAGGCCGTTATTTTTTCGCAGAAGATCGAGGTTGCCTTGAATATCGGCATCTCCAGGCGAGAGACGCAGTGCCCTTTGGTAATTGAGAATGGCCTGGCCGGTCTGCCCAGTCTGGGCGTAGCAGTTCGCCAGATTATACAGCAGCGGCCCGGAGAATCCGTCTTCGGTAACGATGCTGGTAAAGATCTGCAGAGCTTGCTGATAGTTACCCTGTTCGTAGAGGTTATTGCCCTGTTGAAAGAGGATTTCCGCAGATTGTCGAGGAGCAGCGAGTGCCGCGGGCCCGGCTATGGCGCAAAAGGTGGCCAGGAAGATGCAAGTTGCCAATAGAAATTTTACGTGTTTTCCAATTTTCATAAAAGTTCGGCGAGCTCCTTCTCGATTTGCTCCGAGTACTGACGTATCTGCGCAGCCGAAAGGGTGTGCTTGGCATAGGCTCCCTGTTCTGCCGCCGTAAAGAGGACAATGAGGCTGGAGGATGGAGGCAGTCGTGCCTGCAGGTCGGCCAGGGTGATTATCGACGGTTCGATCTGCCAGTAGCGACCGAGTATTTCCCGGATGGCCGTTCGGCATGCTCCCAGATATTTCCCGCTGTCGTTGTTTTCCGCCGCTTGCCTGATTTCAGCCATATTTTTGGCGAAAAGTTCCTGCATCTCTTTCTTTTGGCGTACCTCCGGATTGTTCCTCAGGTATTTCAGACGTGCCTTCCAGAGAAAAACAGCAAGGAGCATGAGTGTGCACAGGGCAAGCAAGAGAACAAACCATTGCCGAGCATACAACGGGATGATCTTTCTCTGCAGACCTCCCATGTGCAGATGGTTCGGAGCGAGACCGGCGATTGTTTGTCCTTTCGGCTCCCTCTTCTGAGTTGCTGGCACCGGCGAGGCAGAGGTGGATGGTTTCGCCGCCGCGTCCTCCGCTTGGCCGCGTTTCACCGAGAGTGGGATCGGTGGGCTGGTCAAGGTGACATACTGTTCCGTCGCGGGATCGAAATAGACAAAGGAGACAGGTGGAATCTCGGTGACCTGATCGTCTTTGACCACAATTGCCTGTTCGAAATGTTTCTTTCCTTGGGTGGGGTGTTCTCCCTCTTTAAATTCGGCAGAAGGAGGGTAGGTCTTCCATTTTGGGTCTTCGGAAAATTTTGGTGTTTCCACCCGATCAAAATTTCCCTCGCCAGCCACGGTCATATCCAAGGTAATAGGGTCGCCCACTTCCACCTTGGTTGGCTTGGCCTCGACCAACAGGTTGAAATGGCCGATGGCGCCGGAAAAATCATGCGGCTGATGGTCTGTGGGAAGTTGTTTCACTTCGATGCTTATCGGCTGGCTGGCCACTTTGATGTTCTTGCTCTCGAATCCGCCGAAGAAATTTTGGAAAATATCATCTTGGAAGGCGTCCTGATCTCCGAATCCTGGGAAGGGGGTTCTTCGATGGGGAAACAGCAACGTCGCCTCAAGTTCCACCGACAGGGTCCGTTGCCCCTCCTTGACAGCGGAGATCGAACTCTCCCAGGTGAGTACCGAGTAGAGGGTTCCATTGACGGTTTCCTCGGTCTGTCGAGGATGTTGATCCAGTTGCGGTATGACAAAGTCATTTCCTTTGAGCACGGGTAAGGTGTTTAGTCTGACCTTTATACCTTGGCGGGAATACGCCGTGATCCGAACGGGGATGCTCTCGCCAGCCCAACTGGTGCCTTTGATTTCGCTGATGCGGAGAAAGGCAACTTTTTCGTTGCCACCAACACTCGGATCGGTTGAAGGGGCAGCAGTCCCACCCTGTCTGGAGGAAGTTCCTCCCGCCGCGGTGACTTCAAAGGTAATCGGCCTGGTCGTCAGGGTGCTGCCGTCGACGGATACGCTGATGGGGGGCAGGGTATAGGTCCCGGGATGTTCCACCTCGACCTGGTAGGTATACGAAACAGAGGAAGAAAGCGAACCATTGACGATTTGCATCTGGGTGCTTCTCCCCCGTCCCTGAAAGCTGACGCCTGCAACAACAGGGAGCTGAATCTCGGACGATCCGCTGCCATTGACAGTGACGGTCAGGATTGTGCCCCTGTCGACAGTGAATGATGCAGGATGCAGGGAGGCGGAAACAGTGGTTTCCGCCTGGCACCAACGTGTGGAGGCAAAGCAGGCGATGGCCAGGAAAAACAGGGTAAACAGCAGACTGCCTGTTTTCGATCTGATCAAAATTAGTCGAAATCCACGAGGGGTCATTACCAGTCTCTCCTAGGTTCGTCGTTGTCTTGTCCACCGGTCGGCACGAAATTCAACACCTTGCCTTCCTCGTTCTTCAGGCTGTTGAGCAACTGCTCCGCATCCTCTCTGGTCATTTTTCCTTCTTTGCGACGTTGATCATCAATGCGGGCTTCTGCCTTGGCTTTGGCGGCTGCGGCATTTTTTGCTTCCTGCGCGGCTTCCTGTGCCTGGGTGGCGGCTTGTTGTTGCGACTCGTTATCCTTCGGTTGCACAGAGTCGTCCTTTTTCTTTTCTCCGCCGCTTTTTCCATTCGGCTCCGGATCAGTTTTTTGCTGCGGGTTTGATTGCTTGGGAGCCTGCCCCTGAGCATCCTGTTTCGAGCCCTCTTTGTTGTCTTTTGTCTCTTTCGAGTCTTGCTTTTTGTCTTGATCCTGTTGCTGTTGCTGCTGAGGCTTGTTTTCCTGCTGTTTTTTCAACGCCTCCATCTTTTTCTGGACCAGCTTGCGGTTATAGAGGGCGTCCTGATCATTGGGTTTCAACTCGAGGCTTGCGGTATACGAATCAACCGCTTCCTGCCATTGAGCCAGGGTCTGTTGCGCGTCGGTTTTTAGGGTTTCCTCGCCTTTTTTGCACTGAGTGTTCCCGCGATTGTAGTACGCCTTTTGTTGCAAATCCAAATCGTTACTTTTGAGTGCCCCGTTAAAGGCGGCAAGGGCCTCGTCGAATTTTTTGTTTTTATAGGCAGCTGTGCCAAAATCAAACTGGATCCTCGGATCGTCCGGATGTTTTTTCAGCAGTTGACTGTAGTGGTCCAGGGCCTTGGGATAATCGCCTTTATTATACGCCTCTTCACCCCCGGCGGCATGCAAAGCTGCGGGCCAAAAAGAGAGGCTGGAGAGGATGAGGAGAAGCAGGATGCCAGCCAGCTTCTCTCCTCTGCCGGGTTGCGAACTCTTTCTAAATGGCAATTTGAAGGGCAATTTGAACGGCTTAGATTTTCGGGTATTCATCATGAATTCGAGGGTCATAAGCCCGATGGCCGCCGCCAGAGGCCACTGGAAACGTTCCAGCGGCACCTTGTGCCGACGTTCGGTCAGTTCTTCTTTCGGAACCAGCGAGAGTTTTTTCTCATAGATGGTCTGTAGACCCTGGCCCTTGTTTCCTAGGGGAACATAGAGGCCATCGCTCTTTTCGGCAATCTGAGTGAGCGTCGTTTCATCCAAGCGCGAGACCACGAAATTTCCGGAAGCATCCTTGATAAACCCTTTACCACCCTCGGCGCCCGGAATGATCTCCCCTTCTCTGCTTCCCACGCCGACAGTGAAGATCCGCATCCCCTTTTTTGCGGCCTCTTGTGCTGCTTGCAGTACATCTCCCTCAAGATTTTCACCGTCGGTGATCAGAACCAGCAGTTTATAGTTGGCTTCATTGCTGAGGACAGACGTTGCTTCGCGGATGGCTGCGGCGATATCGGTTCCCCCCTTGGGGATAATGGTTGTATCAACCGCATTGAGGGAGGTTGCAAAAGCCTGGTAATCTCCGGTCAACGGGCACATTAAAAAGGCGGACCCGGCAAAGGGGAGAAGACCGACCCGATCACCGCTCAGCTGATCAACGAAGTCCATGACGGCAAGTTTGGCCCGTTCCAGCCGATTTGGTTTGATATCTGCGGCCAACATACTCTTGGAGGTGTCGATGGCAAAAAGGATGTCGATCCCTTTGCGTTTAACCTCCTCCCATCTGAAGCCGTATTGGGGACGGGCAAGGGCGAGGAAACAACAAAACAGCGCCAGGAGCAGGATACATTTCTTGGTGAATTGTTTTCTGGTCGAAACGTTCCTGCTCAATCGGCCCAGCAGATGGGCAGCGGCAAATTTTTCCAGGGTCGCCTGACGCCTTGCCTGCAAGTTGCGGAACAGCAACAGAAAACCTATGCAGACGATGAGGCCCGCGATGATCCAGAGTGGTTGTGCAAAAGTCATAACAGTTCCTTCAGGCATCAAGGCAGACGTTTATGATCCCGCAGCAGTGCAAAGCCGAACAGCAGCAGCGCAGCTATCACGAACAGGGGGAAAAGCTCCCGGTAATGTTCAAAGTTTTTTACGGTTCGAGTAGTGGTTTCCATGGTGTTGATTTCATCGTAGATCTTCTCCAGGGATTGGGTATCCGTGGCTCGGAAGTAGCGGGCGCCGGTCATCTGCGCGACCTTGGTCAGGGTATCTTCATCGATATCAACCTTGGCCATAACCAGTCGTTTTCGCCCGAAATTGTCGATAATCGGCATCGGGGCCTCACCTCTGGTACCAGCTCCGATGGTATAGATCTTAATTTTCAGGGTCTCCGCCGCCTCGGCCGCAACCAGAGGCGGTACTTTGCCGGCATTGTTCATCCCGTCGGTGAGGAGGATCATGATGCGTGACTTGGCATCTTTCTCACGCAGCCGGTTGATCCCAGCGCCTATTGCAGACCCGATGGCCGTGCCATCCTCGACCATACCGATGGATAAGGCCTCCAATCGCTTGCGTAGCCAGTCATGGTCCAGGGTCAACGGGCTGACCATATACGGTTTCCCGGCAAAGACCACCAAGCCGATCCGGTCATTGGGACGGGCGTCGATGAACTGGGCGACCACCGATTTGACGACATCCAGGCGGTTGGCGGGATTGCCGTGCAACGTAAAATCCATGGCCTGCATCGAACCCGATACATCAACGGCCAGGAGGATATCGATTCCGCTCGCATTGATTTCCGTGGTGGTATTGCCCAGCTGAGGCCGGGCCAAAGCGACGATAAGCAGCCCAATCGCCAGCAGCCGTATGGCCATGAGGATATGGCCGGGACTGGTCCGTCGTCCTTGGGCCAGGGTCGCGGCGATGGCAGTGGTCGAAAAGATAAGGGCCGTGGCAGAGCCTCTTCTGCCTCTGATCAGGGCAAGCAGCGGCAGCAGGACCAGAAGCCACAGAAGTTCAGGAGTAAGAAAGCGCATCAGCCTATTCCTTAGCTAGAAAATCAGTCAAAAGTCTTGTGCATGCAAGGACAACAGCATCGCCTCCTTGAGCGGTGATGCACGAAAAGCGTATTCCCGTACTGTTCATCAAAAACCTCTCATGGAGTCTCCCGCTGCCGGGTTGTCTCGATAAAATCGCGTACAGCCCGGTCCATCCCGAGCATCCTTTCCTGATTCGGGCTGCCGTGGGCGAATTTTGCCAGGTCGCATTGTTCCATACATTCCTGCAGGTCTTCGGCATGGTTGGCAATGCCTGCCCTGGCAATGGTTGCGTCGCTTTTAAGACCGGAAAAAAATTCCCGGGTGGTCTGCCTGGTGGAACGAATCTGAAAACGGGATTCTATATACTGCCGCAGGAGAGCGGAAATCCGCTCCGCGTAGATAAGGGGCTGTGCCATCAGGCTTCGGGCCTGATCCAACTCCGTCAGGGCAATAACATCCGGCGGAGAGCCTATCACTGCTGGCTTTCTTCGTCGTTTCAGGAAAAAGAAGACCAGGGCCGCAATAATCAGGAGAGCAATCGTGGCGAGGGCTGGGATGAGGAAACGTGGCAGATCCGATACGGGCACTGGCCCCTTGATGTCATGTATCTCCTCGACCTGCTGGCTACCCTGCGTGGGCAGGGGCGCATTCTGGAGTTTCAATGGGGGGGAGGACGTGGGGGACTCTTCGCCGCACCATGCCACAGTCCCTGAGAGTGCCAGGAGGGACACAATAAGCAGCATGGTGGGTATGATATGTCTCATCGGCCCATCCTCCTCTTTCTTGTCCTGAAAAATCCGAGCAGTGAAGGGAGATACGGTTGATCGGTGGAGAGATTGAGCACATCGATTCCGGCGGTGCGGATCGTTTTTAAGACCGTCGTCTGACGTTGGGCCGCAATCTTTGCATAGTTGCGACGGATGCGTGGATCGGAGGTGTTCAATTCCACCTGCTGGCCGCTTTCCGCATCCTCAAGGGTCAGCAAACCAACATCGGGGAGCTGGTGTTCGCGCGGATCCGAGACGATCATGCTGATCAGGTCGTGCCGTTTATTGCCGGCGCGGAGTTTGGGTTGGAGCGCTTCGAGGCTCAGACCGAAATCGCCGGGCAGGCAGAAATCGGAGATCAGAAAAACCACGCTTTTGCGTTTACAGACCCGGCCCACGAAATCGAGCGGGACCCTCAGGTCGGTCTTGTTGCCCTGGGGCTGGAAAAAGAGGATTTCCCGGATGACTCGCAGGATATGTGAGCGGCCTTTTTTCGGCGGGATATAGAGTTCGACAAAATCGGTGAAAAGGATCAGGCCAACCTTATCATTATTGCGTATGGCGGAAAAGGCGAGCACCGATCCCAGTTCCGCCATCATCTCCCGTTTCGATGCGGTGGTGGACCCAAACTCACCCGAGCCGCTGATGTCGATCAACAGAAGTATGGTCAACTCCCGCTCCTCGGTGAATTTTTTAACATGGGGGATACCGGTCCTGGCGGTGACGTTCCAATCGATGGTGCGGATTTCGTCTCCCGGCACATATTCCCGGACCTCGTCAAAGTTCATGCCGCTGCCTTTGAACACGGAATGATAGTCGCCTGCCAGGCTGTCGTTGACCAAGCGGTTGGTGCGGAGCTCGACTTGGCGGACCTTTTTCAGGATTTCTTTGGTGCGCTGCTGTTCCATGACGCTTACGGAACCGGTACGGTCTCAAGAATTTTGCGGATGATATCTTCACTGGTAATTGCCTCGGCCTCGGCTTCATAACTGATCCGCAACCGATGCCGCATTACATCCAAAGCCGCCGCCTTGACGTCATCGGGAATCACGTAGCCGCGTCCAGCCAGATAGGCCAGGGTGCGGGAGACAGCCTTCAAATTGATGGTTGCCCGCGGAGAAGCGCCCATCTCTATATATTCCTGCAGGTCCAGCTGATAGGCCTTGGGATCGCGGGTGGCCTGCACCAGGGAGACGATGTAATCCTTGATCTTGTTATCCACGTAGATGGAATCGACAACCTTACGGGCGGCCAGGATGTCAGCGGGGCTCACCACCGGATGCACCGGAATGAATGAATCCGTGTGATCCATGGCATCGAGAATCTGCCGCTCCTCGGCCATGGTTGGGTAGGTCACGACCACTTTCAGCATGAACCGGTCGATCTGGGCCTCGGGCAGGGGATAGGTGCCTTCCTGCTCAATGGGGTTCTGCGTGGCCAGCACCAGGAAGAGGTCCGGCAGCTTGAAGCTCTGGTTGCCGATGGTCACCTGCTTTTCCTGCATGGCCTCAAGAAGAGCTGACTGGACCTTGGCAGGCGCCCGGTTGATCTCGTCGGCCAGGATCATCGACGCAAAGATCGGCCCTTGTTTGACCACAAACGAGGTATCCTGAGGATTGTAAATCTCCGTGCCGATGATATCCGCGGGCAGCATGTCCGGAGTAAACTGGATGCGTCGAAAATCCGTCTGGATCGCTGTGGCCAGGGTCTTGACCGCCAACGTTTTGGCGAGCCCGGGTACGCCTTCGAGCAGGATATGGCCGCCGGTGAGCAGCCCGACCAGTAGACGTTCAATCAGATGCTGCTGGCCGATAATGACCTTGGCCATTTGCTGGCGGAGCAGACCAACCCAGGCAGAGCTGGCTTTGACCGATTCGTTGATGGCCTGGATCGAAATAAAAACATCGTTGTCCCCCGGTACCACGGCGGGGGAAAAGGGCGGGGTAAATTCGACGGACTGAGTGAACATGATGACTCCTTTATGAAGAAGATGGAGGGGTGCACTTTTTGGGGCTCATGCGGGGCGAGCTCTCCCTGGTTCCGAGGCGCCAGGTCGCTGAAATCGTAGCAGAATAGTGTAGGCGCGCCACTTCAACAGCCTTGGCCTACCAGCTGCATTAGGTCAAACGGTAGTTTCCTGAGATTTTTTCAGCCATTCGGAAAATCTTCCTCGGGCCCCTTTAAATAAGATTTTTGCAAATACTTCTCGATCATAGAGATAGAGACAGTGCCGGATCGACGTGAATGGGCTGAAGGATTTATCAGGGTTTTCGGTCATAAATTGATCGCGGTAGATTTTGACAATTTTCAGGTTTTCGTTCAAGCAACTATGGAGATCCGACTTGTGAAAATCACTGTCCAATTCCAGGATGTCGTGGACGAAGTCATCTACTTTGTAGTTATCGAATTCAAAATCTTTGAAAAAATGGCCGGCAATACCTATAAAATTAAAGGCGTTAACAATTTTTGCAGAGCTTGAAACCTTTTCTTTGGCCGCTTTTTCAAGGACGATGTCGAAACCTTCATCGATCGGGGCATCAGTTTCCTGCTGGATCAATTCCATGGTGGCATTACGGATTTCCCTGAATTCCCGGTCGGCCAACTCAAAGAGAGCAGAGAGAATATTGATTCTGCGTTTAAGGTCAATGGGGATCGACTTTTTGTATTTGATTTTGTGGTCCAGTACACTCCAGGCATCCTGGATCAGGGATCTGATCTGCACTTCGAAGGGAAGATCGGCATAGGGCAGGTACTTTGGCAGAGCGGCCATCTCATCTTTGAGGGCAAGGTCCATGTGGAGGCCCTTGTAGCCAAAAGAACTCTCAGTGCTCTCTACCGATGATATCTTGTCGGTGAGTTCAAGTATTTTGAAATGTTTTTGCAATATTTCGGCCACCAGAATGATTTGATCTTCATACAGACAAACGATTCGGATGCCGATCAGGTCAGAAATGAAATCCTTGATTTCGTAGGAGTGTTCATCGGCTTCAAGCATGTTTTGGTATTTACGATGAAATTTCCTTACGCACTCTTCTTTGTCTTTAACCCGACCTTCTATTTTCGTCACCTCACCGATGTCAAAGCGTTTGATTAAAGAGCTAATGGCCTGAATATATGTGTTTTTAGCATCAGTTAAATGCTTCAGGTTACTGTCGTAGAATTTTCGAAAATTGTTTTTTTCCAGTTCATAATCTAGAGAGACCATAGCTGGTTCCTTGTCAGTTGGTGTGATGTGGGGGAGAGTTATAGTCAAGTCTGGTGTTTAGGAATAGCTCTCAGGCGACGGCCCTGTTGAGTTCGCTTTCTCTTAAAGGGGTGACAGGTTCCCCATCCTTGAACTGGACGCCCCGGATTACATCGGCAAG
>JBFWLN010000048.1:0-19565 GCA_050252135.1 Desulfobulbus sp. | reverse complement strand
TAACTTTACTCTCACTCATGACGTATCCTTTTTTGTTGGAATTGAGTTTTGGCGAACTGATTCCAATCAGGATACGTCATTTTCCTTTTAGCGCTCCCTCAAACACCACTTTCGAGCATAACTCCAAACGTTCTCCTATGCGGAGCGCAGGAACGAGGACCAATATTGCTCTTATTGGAACCACGATTGCGTCATTAATTCTCCCTTATCAATCATAATACGACAAAGATTGTACCGAACATTTTTCAATATTCTGGACCACTAAATACTCTCCGTCAAGAGCACTTAGAATACCCGCAATCTCGACAAACCTCACACCCCTCCTCAAACACCAATTTTCCCTGACATTCCGGACAGACCGACGCAAACCCATGCTGGGTAGCGGCCATAAACGACTTGAGCAGTTTACCGAGTTGGGCAGGCAAATCGAGCATGTGTCCAGAGGATCGATCCAACTGTTTGATGATCTCATCCATGGGAATCTGGTAGCGGAGCGCCAAAGAAACCAGACGGCAGGTGGTGGTCCACATGGTGGATTTATCCTTCAAATCCACCCGATTATCAAAGGGGAACTTGGCAAAGACCTCCATCGGCTTTTCATCCTCATCGAAGCAGACAATGAGATAGATGGTCTCCTGGTTGATATCCTTGAGGCGATAACGCTTGGCACTGAGCACATCGGGCAGGGTTGCTTTTTGTACTAGGCCATCGCTGCCAGCGACCGCGGTCTTATCCGGACTGGAGGCCACGGTGTTGAGCACCTGGTGATCGCGGGAGCCATCGCGGTAGACGGTCAATCCCTTGCAGCCAAGCTCGAAACCGAGCATGTAGGAAGTGCGGACATCGTCCTCGGTGGCGGAGGACGGCAGATTGATGGTCTTGCTGATTGAGGAGTCGACCCCGTTGTTCTGCAGAATCCCCTGCATGCGAATGTGTTGTTCTGGGCTGATATCCTGGGCGGTACGAAAAATATCCTGCCAGCGCTCCGGGATCTCTTTGTGGCCGATGACGGTTCCGGAAGAAGCCACCTTTTCCATCAGATCGGCGGAGTAAAAGCCCTCCTGTCGGGCAACTTTCTCAAAGAGTTTGTTGGCCATCAACAGACGGTCGCCGTCCATGACGTTTTTGATCATGACAATGGAAAAATAGGGCTCGCAACCGGAGGCGCAGTCCGCGATCATCGAGACGGTACCGGTGGGTTGGATCGAGGTCAAGGCGGCGTTGCGACGGGCCGGATACTTGTTAAAGGTCTTGTCATAGGCCGGAAAGGTGCCCTTCATTTCGGCGAGGGCAACGGAGGCGCCCTCAGCTTCCTTGCGGATAAAAGCCATGACCTCGGAGGCACTTTTTCGACCTTCCTCGCTGCCGTAGGGTAATTCCAACTGGATGAGCATGTCGTGCATACCCATGATCCCCAGGCCCACCTTGCGGGTTTTCTGGGTCATCTCCGCTATTTCAGGGATGGGGAAACGGTTACAGTCGATAACGTTATCTAAAAAACGCACTGCCAGGCGAGTGGTTTCTGCCAGACGACCCCAGTCGAGCTTCCCCTCCTTGACGTACTGGCCGAGATTGATCGAGCCCAGATTGCAGGACTCATAAGGCAGGAGCCACTGCTCGCCGCAGGGATTGGTGGCTTCGAACTTGCCCAGTTGCGGGGTGGAGTTATCGCGGTTGGCGGCATCGATAAACAGGACTCCGGGCTCGCCGTTATGCCAGGCAAGGTTGATAATCTTGTCAAAGACCTCACGGGCGCGCAGGGATTCGATAACAAGGCCGTTGGAGGGATCGATCAGTTCGTATTCCTGATCATTTTTAACCGCCTCCATGAACAGATCGGTTATGGCGACGCTGAAGTTAAAATTGGTATAGCGAGTCTGATCCTGCTTGGCAACGATGAACTGGAGGATGTCGGGATGATCAACCCGAAGCACGCCCATGTTGGCGCCCCGTCGTTTGCCGCCTTGTTTGATGGTTTCTGTGGCGGCATCAAAGACTGCGGCAAAGCTCAAAGGCCCGGAGGCTACGCCCTGGGTGGAGCGGACCGATGAATTTTTCGGCCGCAGGCGGGAAAAGGAGTAACCGGTACCACCGCCGGTTTTGTGGACCAGGGCGCCGTTGCGGATGGAGGTGAAAATACCGTCCATCGAGTCTTCCACCGGTAAAACAAAGCAGGCTGAAAGCTGCCCAAGGTCGGTACCGGCGTTCATCAGGCAGGGCGAGTTGGGTAGAAAATCGAGGTAATAAATCATGTTAAAGAAGCGATCGGCCAGGTTCTCGTAGTCAGGCTGATCCTGATCGACCAGAGCCACGGCGTTGCTCACCCGACGGCAAAGGGTTTCCCAATTTTCCAGCGGTTTGCCCTCTGCATCCTTCAGATAGTACCGCCTCTCGAGAACAGTCTCTGCGGTTTCGGTGAGTTGCTGACGGGTAATGCTTCTGGTCATGTTTTCCTCTTTGCTTGTGTTCATGGGACCTTCTTCTGTGGGTAGCGAAACCGGGATAAAACGCCCGATTATGAGTGGCAGACTCACCGCAAAACCTTGCGGCAACGGCCTTTTGAGTGGGGTGGCGGCCAAGGTGATTTCTCAAGACCGCCTCTGTTTGGCGACGGCAGATTATCACAACATATAGAGAGACTCAACAATAAAACATCCAACATGTAGTGTTTTTCCAAAACACCCTGTTTTCAGTGAGATCAGTAAAAAATGAAAAATTATCCCCCGGGCGACCCTGAACTTTCCGTTACCAAGCTCCGCACAGCCACTCTTCATCAGTGATTGTTGCTGGTTGGCCGCAAACCTCTGGAAGCCCCTTGGTTTAACCATTGCGCCTGCTTGCCGCTTGCGTATTGCCGCCTCTGTCATTATAGTGTGGGGCATTCATAATGATTATCATCCATCCTCTTGAAATTTCAGGAAGATATGATCAAAAGCAACCGTTTTTACCAGCCGCGGGCACATGGTGCCCCCCAAACCCTTTCCGCGGAAGGATACCAATTCTCCATGCTGAATAAAATCGCTCTTTGCACTGCTCTGTTGCTCCCTTTCTCCGTTAATGCCCAGGCCGCTGCCACTAACAGTTCCGCCGGTAATCTCAACTGGTCGGTCCAGGTCTCCTGGTCGATTCCGGCCAAACCGGTTGATATCGCCCAATCCCTTGACAATAAACGGGTTTTCATTTTGGGTGACGACGCTAAGATCTATATTTTCACCCCAAATGGCAGGCAATTAGGCGTAATGCCGGTTGATCCCGGGGTGAACGCGATCGACATTGCCGCCCGTGGTGACATGCTTTTTTTGGCCAATCAGAAGGCCAAGACCTACAGCGCGGTAGACATCAGTTTTGACCAGAACATCGATGTTACCGGCGCTCCGGTGCGCGGCAAGATTGATGCCCCGGTAACCCTGATTCTGTTCTCGGACTTTGAGTGCCCCTGGTGCGGACGCCTGGAGCCAGTACTGAACGAATTGCTGGCGCAAAACCAAGACAAGTTGCGCATCGTGTTCAAACACATGCCTTTAGCGATGCACCCTTATGCAGAGCCTGCGGCACTGGCTGCAATCGCCGCTCAGCGGCAGGGTAAATTTTGGGAGATGCACGACGCCCTGTTCCAGGTCAAGGATTGGAACGATACCGTGGTTGAAGAAACCGCAAAAAAAATCGGCCTGAACATGGAGAAATTCCACGCGGACCTGGTCAGCCCGGAAGTGCAGGCACAGCTGGCTAAGGATACCACCGATGCCCAAGCCGCCGAAATTACCGCCACCCCATCGATGTTTATCAATACCAAGCCGGTACGTGACCGCTCCCTTGCAGCTCTGCAAAAGATGGTGAACGAGGCTTTTGCCGCCGCTGGAGTCAAATAAGGTGAAGCCAGCTGCTCTCAATCTGGAAACCACCAAAGAGCTTTCCTTTGCCGACAACCGGGTCGCGCAGCAACTCTTTGGTGACCTAAACCGCAACCTGCTCACCATTGAACAGGCCACGGGCGTAGCCATTAATGCCCGCGGCAACGAAGTGCAGCTCCTTGGCCGGGCACATGCGGTGGAACTGGCCGCCTCGACCCTGGAACAGATGTACGGACTTTTGCTTAAGGGCTACCCCGTGTTCAGCCAAGATATCGCCTTTGGGATCAAGATCCTCGAGTCCTCACCCAAGGCACGGCTGGAGGAAATTTTCCTCGACAAGGTTTGCATCACCTCACGCAAGCGGGTGATCTCGCCCAAGTCAGTCAATCAGAAACTCTATATCGAGGCCATCCGAGAAAACGATATTGTTTTCGGCATCGGTCCTGCCGGTACCGGCAAGACCTATCTGGCCGTAGCCATGGCGGTTTCCGCGCTTGCCAAGGAGCAGGTGGCCAAGATCATTCTTACCCGTCCGGCGGTTGAAGCCGGGGAAAAACTCGGCTTTCTTCCAGGGGATATGGCGCAGAAGGTCGATCCTTACCTGCGACCTCTGACCGATGCGATTAACGATATGCTCGGCCAGGACCGGACCCAGGAGTTGACCGAACGCGGGGTGATCGAGGTGGCACCGCTGGCCTTCATGCGCGGGCGAACGCTCAACAACGCTTTTGTCATTCTTGATGAGGCTCAGAATACCACCCGTGAGCAGATGAAGATGTTCCTTACCCGGATCGGTTTCGACTCACAGGCAGTTATCACCGGCGACATTACCCAAATCGACCTGCCCGGGAGCAAAAAATCTGGCCTGATTCAGGCGGAGACAATCCTTACCGGCATCAAGGGCATCGCCTTCCAACACTTTGCCAAATCCGACGTGGTTCGCCATCCGCTGGTGCAGGAAATCATCCACGCCTATGAACAACAGGAGGCTGCCCGCCAATCCACCAAGAATAGCGAGATCTGAACATGCCGGCTCATTTCAGTCTTAGCCCGTCGATCAAACATCAGCCGCTCAACCAACGGTTTCTTCATCTACGTACCGAACAACTCCAGCACCTGCTTGAGGTTGAACACACCGAGGTCAGTGTCGTCTTCATGGACGACAGCGAGATGGCCGCCTACAATAAACAATACCGCCACAAACAGGGGCCAACCAACGTGCTCTCCTTCCCCGCAAGCGATGGGGAGTCCGGGTTTTCGGTTCCGGACAATGAACTGGGAGATATCCTCATCTCGGTGGAAACGGCCCGGCGTGAAGCGTTTGCCGAACATCACAGCCTGCACCATCGCCTCATCGAACTGATCATCCACGGCCTGCTCCACCTCATCGGCTACGACCACGAGCGGTCTGAAGAAGAGGCGATCCGGATGTGGGATTTTGAAAAAGAACTGTTTAAGCTGCTGCACAGCCAAAGGAGAACGAACATGCCATTTCTCGCCATCAATATTGACCATGTAGCCACCATCCGTCAGGCCCGGGGGGGCGCCGAACCGGATCCGGTGCTTGCCGCGGGTATCTGCGAGTTGGCCGGAGCCGAGGGAATTGTAGTGCATCTGCGCGAAGATCGGCGCCATATCCAGGATCGCGACGTACGCTTGCTGCGACAGACCGTAAAGAGCAAGCTCAATCTCGAGATGGCCAACGCCCCTGAGATTGTTGATATAGCGCTGGAAGTGGTTCCGGATATGATTACCATGGTACCGGAAAAACGAAAGGAATTAACTACCGAGGGCGGATTGGACGTGATCGCCAATGCCAAGAAACTAACCAAAACCATTAGCAAAATGCGCAAGGCCGGAATTCCGGTGTCGCTGTTTATCGATCCCAAAGCGGATCAGGTGCAGGCGGCAGTTGATGTCGGCGCCACCTATGTGGAACTGCACACCGGCCGTTACTGCGATGCCAAGGGCGAAGAAGAGCAGGAGCAGGAATTTCACCTCATCGAACAGACCTCGGAACGGGCCTATGAATCAGGCCTGCGGGTCAATGCTGGCCACGGGCTTGACTACCGCAACACCCAGCCCATTGCCGCCCTGCCCTTTATCGAGGAACTGAGCATTGGCCACGCGGTCATCAGCCGGGCCGTTCTGGTCGGCCTGGATCAGGCGGTGCGGGAGATGCTCGATATTGTTCGTGCAGCGTAAGGAAAACGTGCAAGAAGGAGATGTGCGTTCACATCTCCTTGCCCAAGCCGATGATGTGTTCGCTGGCACCGAGAACGATGAGAATATCGTCGGCCATGATCACGGAATTGGGTTTGGGGTTGAAGAGCATGGTGCCGTCCTGACGTTTGATCGCGACCACGATCACGTCGTATCGCTTGCGGATCTCGGATTCGATCAGGTTTTTCCCGGCCAAACGGGAGGCCTCGGTCACCCGCAACTCCTCCATGATCAGATCGAGTTCGCCAGCGCGCATGGTGAGATCAATAAAATCAGTCACCGTGGGGCGAACGATGAGATGGGCCATGCGCCGGGCGCCAATGGAGTACGGCGAGATGACCTTTGATGCACCAGCCCGCTTGAGTTTGATCTGCACGCCCTGCCCGCCGCTGGAGCGGGCCATAATAAAGAGATCCGTATTTAGCCCTCTGGCAGTCAGGGTGATATAGAGGTTATCCGCGTCCGAGGCAACCACCGAAACCAATCCCTTGGCCCGTTCAATTCCGGCATTCTGCAGCACCTCATCGTCCGAGGCATCTCCCTTGAACCAGATGTATTGGAGCTCTTCCAAGACCTTTAATTCAGTGTCATCCTTTTCGATCACAAGAAAAGGACGGTGGTGCTCCTGGAGGATCTTGCAGATCTCCTTGCCGATACGGCCAAACCCGCAAACGATGTAATGATCCCGTAACCGGGCAATTTCTTTATTCATTTTTCTCCTCTTATACAACCCCCGCAACTCGCCATCAACCATGGTTTCGGTGATTTTGCTGAAGGTATACATCACAAAGCTGACGCTGGTTATGACCAGAAAAACAGTAAATACCCGTCCCGCTGGGTGAATCGGCACGATATCGCCATACCCCACAGTGAACACGGTGATGATAGTCAGGTACATGCCCATCCAGAAACCGGTATTTTCCAGCAACATGTACCCAAAGGTACCGCCAAAAAGAAGTGCCAGGAAGATGAGGGCGATGATAATGACTTTGCGCATGATTTCAGTTGGGGAGAGAGACGAAGCAATTCTATAGATTGCGACAGCATAGCACAGCAAGGCCTGAAAAAGCCACCCTTAACCTGCCGGAACTTCAAAAGCTTCTCCCCTAACATCTCCGTTTGACAAAGCACCACGGGAAGTGTATAAAATTTTATCTTTGCCCGGATGGCGGAACTGGTAGACGCAAGGGACTTAAAATCCCTCGGCCTTCGGCTGTACGAGTTCGATTCTCGTTCCGGGTACCAACAACAATACAGCCACTTAGCTTAATTGCCGAGTGGCTGTTTTTGTTTCCAATTGACTTTTTGGTGCAAATTTGGTGCACTCGCTTCAAATAAAAAGGAGTCAATGTGGCAAATATTACGAATCGTGGACCATTGCAATGGAGGGTACTTATCCGTCGTCGAGGATATCCGCGTATAAGCAAAACGTTTGAAACAAAAGCGGATGCCGAAGCTTGGGCACGGCAAATAGAAAGTGAGATGGACAGAAAAGTGTTCATTTCTCGAGCCGAAGCCGAACAGTATACTTTGAGCGAATGCCTTGATCGCTACATCGAAGAATATATTCCCCGCCTCAAACATGGAAAGCGCGAAGCTGACCGTGCCCGTGCTTTACAACGTCGCCCTATAGCCCACCGTATTATGGCAACCATTCGCGCTAAAGACATTGCTGATTTTCGGCGCGAACGCGAAGCTGAGAATGTGAGCGGCAACACAATCCGATTGGATTTTGCCCTACTTTCTAAACTCTTCAACTATGCCCGTTCTGATTGGGGCATGGAAAGCCTACAGAATCCTGTAGAGTTAGCAGCCAAGCCAAAGCCCTCCAGAGGACGTGATAGACGCCTTGAGAATGGGGAAGAGGAAAAATTATTAAAGGCGGCCAGCCCTATTTTCCAGGCTGTTATTCTTTTTGCCCTAGCTACGGCCATGCGTCGGGAAGAAATTGCCAGCTTGCAATGGAAAAACGTCAGTATAAATAATCGCTACGTCTACCTTCCTGAGACAAAAAACGCAGAAGCGCGTACCGTGCCATTATCCACAACTGCATTAGATATCCTTAAAACGCTTCCTTCTCCCGAAGGGGAAGAACGCGTGTTCGGCATGACGGCCGATCAAATAACCGACACCATGAAAAGAGTTCGCAAAAAAGCAGAATTGAGCAACATCCGCTTTCACGACCTTCGTCATGAAGCTACAAGCCGATTTTTTGAAAATACGGATTTGGACGTTATGGAAATCAAGGCTATCACTGGCCACAAAACCTTACAAATGTTGGCAAGATACACACATCTACGAACGGCATTACTGGCAAACAGGTTAGACGGTGCAAAAAGAGGATAAAGGGCTTAGCCTTTTCTGCGTTCAAATAAACATGCCCTTCCACATTAGGCGCGTACTGCGAATATCTACCGCAGCGAACTGACGCTCTCCTTCATACAATCCAGAAAGGCGCTCATAGGGATCAGATATGTTTCTCTTCCTCAATCGCATCATCAATGATACGATTAGGCCATGCAAACGTATCAATGGATCTGGCAATATGCCAACTGGCCACATTTTTCCTTTCATGCCGACCAGCTTCTGAGCGATCTCAGTGAAGCCTCGAATATGATTGGCACGCTGGAAACCATCAGCCAATCTATCAGTGCGCAAGCAAGTACTGCCGCGCTGGAGCGGGTGTTATCTGATGATGCTTTGGAAACATCGGCAATCGAGGGAGAAACTCTCCGTCGTAGTTCTGTACGATCATCAATCCGCAGAAAACTGGGATTACCCATAGAGCAGGATGACAAAGACGACCGGACAGATGGGCTTATAGCCATGTTATTTGATGCCAGGAATCAAATACAAGAGCCACTTACCACGGCAAGAATGCAAGGCTGGCATGCCGCACTCTTCCCGACCGGTTATTCAGGATTAAAAAAAATTCGTGTTGGACAATACCGAGGCCTCGAGGAAATGCGGATCGTTTCCGGGCCGGTGGGTAAAGAGACTGTGCATTACATCGCCCCGCCGCATAGCAGGCTGGGCGTGGAAATGGAACGATTTCTCCAATGGGTCAATACCACCGGTGAACATCCGCCATTAATCAAAGCCGGAATCGCCCACCTCTGGTTCATCATGATTCACCCCTTTGATGATGGAAATGGTCGAGTTGGAAGAGCTATCATCGATTATATCATGGCCGCACAGTACCCTAGGCTCATGCAGCTCGTCTCTTTTTCCAAACAGTTTAGCCATGACAGAAAGGGGTATTACGCAGCATTGGAAAAGGCGGGCAAAGGTGGAATGGACATCACCGCCTGGCTCAGATGGTTTCTTCAGGCAACCATTTCAGCGATGCATGAAGCACAGTGGATAGTCGATACCGTGGTGCAAAAAACCAGCTTCTGGCAAATGCACCAAGCGACAGTATTGAACGAAAGACAGAGAAAGGTGATCAACCGTCTCCTTGACGCCGGAGAACAATTCATCGGAAACATGACAACCAGAAAATATGTAGGCATGACCAAATGTAGCAAAGTCACCGCCAGCAGAGACCTGGCCGATCTTGTCGAAAAAGGAGTACTCCAAAAAACTGCCGGTGGCGGAAGAAGCACAAGCTATATTCTTTACCTGGACGTTCAATCCAACACTGGAAACGAATAATTTTTGGATGTGCGCAGGGAGCACACGTTTGCATACGTCGATTTCGGTAAAAATTCCGGATCGCTAACTCCCCTTCACCAGACACTCACCTGATTTTTGCCTGTCAAATTTAAACAACCTCCCCTTCTCTTTCTTTCGCTGCCACATTTGCATTTCAACAAATCGCGCTGGAAATTCTTGGATAAAATCAATTGCAGTCCGAGGATTTCGACCATTCTCTTCAGCCTGCCACTGTTTAACAAGATCAAAAAACTCGTTCATGAGCTGATCGTATACACGCGCATCTGATACTTGGGCATGCGAGCCAGTGGTGCCGTCCTGCTTATTTGCCGGTTGGCCGTTTTTAAAAAGCTGTACAATCTTAGTAGATTGGCCATCATTCTGGTTATGAAGCGCTTCTCTGGTCACCCCAAACTTCTCGTAAACAATCGTATACCACGATTCAGGGATCCTATTTTTCCTTTTGGCGTCGGAAATCGCCTGAGGTGAAATCCCAAGTTTTGCAGCAACCTCTCTCTGGCTAGATCCTCCAGCTATGAGTTTAATCTTTTTGAATATTTGCTCAAAACCGACCCGCTCCATTATTTTCTCCAAACTTATGCTTGATAGGGCTTTACAATTAGATTAAAAATCAAATATGAGCAAAGCTGACACAAGCAAAATAAAGCAATTGCTAAAACAATACAACACAAAGCAAAAGGATATCGCCTCTTTCCTTGGAGTATCCGCTCAGTTTGTCAATCAGGTAATTAACGGAAAAAGATCTACAGCCAGGGTCATGAAAGCCATTGCATTCTTTACAAACAAACCGATATCGGAACTCTGGCTAGATGAGAAGTAACTCACTTTATTTATTGATAAATTACATAATGGTGAAATTTTAAACCCGGGCATCCTAGCAAACTTTCACAAATTTTTGCAAAGGAATTTAATTCGGCAACCCTCTGGAATTTAGATAAATTTATCTGAAAATCATCCTCCATTTTCGAAAACGTAACAGCCCCAACCGATTCAAGTCACCTGCCGAGTTGATGGAGATGAACATTGTGGTACACATTTTTTTCACCTACTTGATTACAACTAATGGCCTAGCCTAAGAAAGACCTATAAGCAACTTCGACAAAACCGAATGCACTCAATGTCAGATGATATCGTCCGTGTTGGGATTTTTTTCATGGTGAACCGCAGTCCCATTCTCGACACTTGTTTTCCTGTTACTGGGGGCAACCGATCCTTCTTTCGCCCCTGATTTTTTCACTGGCTTCAAATTTCTATAAAAGGCCTGGTAGCTCATTGTGATTTTGCCCTTTTCCTTCAAATCTTCATAAGCAAGCTTGATGCTGTATCCCGCAGCTAATAATTTTTCTACTTCCTGGCGAACAGCGAAAAACTCGATCCGGGCTACCCCTTTTTTCAATCGTTCCATAATAGAAAATAATAAAATATAGTTAAGATTAATCTAAAATCGAAAATTATAATAAAACATGATGGAAAATCATGCAAATTGCACGAATTTTCTTGGTTCTCTACGGAATTGTGCCTTCCTCTCTGATTTTTTATCTGGAGTGAAAGGCAGGATAGGTGAGGTAGCGCTACCGCGCACCTCACAACCCTGCTCCATCCGGGGAAGGCTTATTCGCTTTCAGCTCAACGCAACTGCCCATTAACATCATGCCCAGCACGAAAAAACGGATCACCACCTATCTTACTGACGAAGAGTACCGTGCCATGAGCCGGTCAGCGGCTCAGGCAGGCCTGTCGCTTTCCAAATACGTCAAACGGGTATGCTTGGGGCATTCCGTCACCAGTACTGTCGATTATCAAGCGTTTCTCGCGCTGACTAAAGCCAACGCGGACCTTGGTCGCCTCGGTGGCCTTTTCAAGATGTCTTTATCCGAAGGTAGTTCCGGCAGCCACTCACTGGAGATTCGAAGGATCCTGAAGTCCATTGAACTATCAAAGGAAAATATGGTGAGCCGCTTCAATGCCTTGATCGAGGGATTATCCACAAAACGCCCAAGGAAACAACCAAATGAAAATACTCCATAATCTTCTGCAGCTTGCAGGAGCCGTGATCATTTGCACATTGTTGGCATTATCGTGGCAGACGTGCGGTTTCCATGGACTGGGCAAAGTGATGATGGTCTTAGTCACCGTGGCAGCCTCAATCTGGGCGATGATGTTAATTGGACGCGGGATATGCTGGCTGGCACTTATCCTCGTGATAGGGATCATCGTCTTGCTTGAAACGCTCTGTATAAAACTCAAGCAATTGGCACTGAGGTCATGATTGCCAAACGCATCAACATCGAAAAAGGCAACGACAACTCCATTCGCCTTGGTCGATATATTGCTGACGCCAGCCATGAGGGGGAGAAATTACTGTTTGCCTGGCATGCAGGATGCCAATCAGAAACCTTTGCGGCCGCTCTACTTGAAATTGAGGCAACACAAGGCCTCAACCAAAGATGCCAGGGGAGCAAAACCTACCATTTGATGGTGAGCTTTCGTCCCGAGGACGAGCCCTTGTTGAGCAAAGAAAACATTGTACATATTGAGAAGGCTTTTGCAGAAGCCCTGGGTTTTAGTGATCACCAGCGGGTATGTGGCGTCCACAAGAATACCAACAACCTGCATATGCATATTGCCTATAACATGATCCACCCCGAACGATTTACCAAGCACGAACCATTTCGTGATTTTTTTCGGTTGTCGGAAGTATGCCGGGAGATGGAAAACCGATACAACCTGGTAGTCGACAATGGGATTACTTGCGAACAGGAAAAACAGCCAAAAATCAATCAACGCGCTGCTAGTATGGAGGCACATACCGGCGAGAAATCATTTCAATCATTTGCCATCGACCATAAAGATGCAATCGGCAGGGCTTTGACCGATTCAAAATGCTGGGAAGAGGCCCATACATCCCTGGCCAAGCTTGGGATTAGAATTGTTCCAAGAGGTAATGGACTGGCAATCGCCAGCATCAATGGTCGTGGTGCCATCAAGGCCAGCGCCCTTGGCCGTGATTTTTCCAAAAACCGCCTCACCCAACGATTAGGGGAATATGCTCCGCCAAAGCAGACTGCTCCACAAATGGAGAAGTATCAACGAGAGCCAATCCAACCGAAGACACCGGCGCGAGAGGCATTGTTTTATCAGTATACATGCCTCAAGGAGGAGCGGCAGCTGCACCTCCGAGCATCTCAGCAGCAATATTACTTTGAGAAAAAACGAGCTCTTGCCCTGTTCAGTCATCAGGTTCAGGCCCTTGAAACACGTATCCTCCCCCGCAAATCGAAAAGAAAGCTGAGGCAGATGCTTCATGTTGAGAGGCGATCAACCCTGGCGGGACTCCAGGAATCTCATGAAGGAAAAACTCGAAGGATTCGCGAGCGTACCCCATTCAATAACTGGAATGGCTATCTGAAGTGGAAGGCAGATCAAGGAGACGAAACCGCTCTGAATGTTCTCCGGTCAAAGAATCAGGATGCGACTATCGAAAATACCGACGGGAAGATAGCAAAAGATCTCAATGAGGCACTCGCCAAATCCAAAGCCTCAATGGCTCAAAGTGAAAAGAAAATAGCGGCCGCTGGCATTACCGGGAAGCATCGGTCAAGATTGTTGGCTGTAACAAGGATGGAGCTTTTAAAAGCTCAGGAAGAAATTGATCAGCAAACCGAAACAGGCCGACCACCGATTTTTTCAGGCACGAACCACATTATCGACAACAATGGCGTGGTGATTTTTTCCTTACCGAACGGCGGCACTATCCGCGACACCGGCAGCAAACTCTATTTTTCCTGCGATGAAGCCACGGAACGTGCGGCTGTTCTGTATGGCCTGGCACGGTTTGGCAAAAATATTCAGCTGAGAGGAAACAGCATTGAACGAAGAGACCATAAACGAACCACCCTCCCCCGATCAGGAGCTCACCAGCCTCACATTGCTCGCGCTCAACAAAACCATCCACACAGTGTGCGCCAGTTGTCCGAACTCGATGTGGTTCGGCTCGGCAAAAAATCAAAGATGCTTCTGCAGGATAATGCACGCCGTGACATGGAGCGCTGAAGAGCCCAACGCGATGACGCACTGTGATGGACAGTTTTTTGATAATTGAGAAAAAGAGACCTCTTCATCTACTTAGTCATAATTCTAACCACAATTCTTGCCAAAACACAAAATGGTTAGTATTGTGACCATAGATCATTTTTGGAGGAACCGACATGCAGACAATAGAGACCTTTGTTCCGATCACACAAGCCAAAGCAAAGCTCTTGGATATGGTGCGACAGATCAACGACACCAATGACACCATAGCTATCACAAAAAATGGCGTCCCCGAAGCCGTCATGTTATCCATGGCAAAGTTTGAGGGATTCTTAGAAACCATCGACATCCTTGCCGATTCAGAAATGATGGGGCAATTGAGGCGATCGGCACAAGATGTTAACAATAACACCTTGGTTGACTTGGATGAGGCTTTTTAATGCTGTATCAGGTCAAACTGACATCCACTGCCAACGAAATCGGGAAAAAATTTTCCCCTGAAATAAAAACCGCAGCCAGAGCTGCGCTCAAAGAATTAGCCCAAAATCCGCTCCTCGGTAAAGAACTACAGGCCGATTTAGCTGGTTTTCGGTCCTATAGGTTCATGCGATATCGAATTATTTATAAGGTGAATACTGTAGAAAAAATCATCATCATTTGGGCAATTGGCCACCGACGGGACATATACGAAAATTTCAGCGAGTTGCTCCTGAGGAACCAAACAGCCCCAGCGAATTCTTAAAAATCGCAACAGGGAAAGAGAGGAATCATCACCAATCACTCAATGTGTTATAGGCCAATTGCTCAAAAAATCATGACATGATGCCAAGAAAACGTGGCATGCTCCTTACTTCGTTACGGCCCCTTTTTTCGTCAATGCAAACAACCTAACCAATATCCTGAAAAGCCAATTTCCACCGTTTTTTGGGGTTGTCAAACTGAACATCTTGCGGAGAGAACTGTTCTGGATCGTATGGATGATAGTTTTTGGCGTGCCCCTTGAGCCATTCAACATGGTCTTCATATTCAGGGTGATGGGGGTTGCTGAGAATTTCCAATAAATTGTAATATCCGGGGATACTGCCACAATCCTCAGGGGGGCAGGCACGTGCTCCGTCGATACACCTGGGGTATGAGGCGTCTTTTTCCTTCAGCAGAATGCCTTCGAATAAAAGTTCGTGCTCCCACCCATCTCCAAAATCATATTCATATTCCATAGTCTGCCCGAGTTCAGTGAAGTAATCACTGACTGTCGCTTCCCAGCCCGGGATAACGTCTTCGCCATCCCACTCGTCTTGGGGGATTCCTATCTCGATGGGCTTTTTTTTGTATTTTTGCCGTACCCGGTACGCGTGGAGATGATAATCAAGCCAACCCATAGAGTCTTGGATTGCTACATGTAGATCCCAGAAGCTGAATTTTGCGGGAACTTGTATCCTTCTCCATATCATTGGCTCAATCCCCAATAGCTTGATATGGAACTGGTAGACAAGGTCTTTCATTCTTTTCGACATGGAGGCCTTTTATGAAAAATTACTTGAAATAGTCAATATCATGAGGAATGTTAACCTATAAACACACCAACGGTTCAACTGTTCGAGGCCAACTTGCCCGTGGTAGAATTGTGTTGTTCGCCGTACCGAGGTTTCGGGTTTTGGTGATCTCCTAGTGGCCCAAAGCGTTGTAAGTGAAGTTGCGGCTACTCTCCTTCTCCTTCGGTTAAGCATTTGGCAAAAATACGTCTTACAAACACAGTGGAGAGCACAGTAAATGATGAAGCTTATGGGGGTGCCATTTACCCTGCTGTAATCTTTTGTGTATATAGGATCTGTATTTTTTGGGGCCCAAGGGCGTTTTTCTTTTGTGTCTTGTGCCGTTACAGAAACGACAAGCAGCGACAATATTTTCAGAAGAATTATTGCCTCCATCACATCTTGCCAACAGATGCTCTGCCGTACATTGAAACCTTGCTGCTTCCAATTCGGAAATATTGTGTTCGATAGCAAATTTACTGCAATTTTTCAACTACATAAAACTTCCGCAATAGTAGCAGCGGCCTGATTGTTTTTTGAATGCAGCAAGGCGTTGTTTTGAAAAAAGGCTAGACATGCATGGACTCCCAAAGGTTAGGGAAGCCCACTCATTAGAGGAGTAGCTAGGAATAAGGAGGCCTCCAAATTTGATTTTTGAAGCCCACTTATTTGATTGCAAAGGACAGAGCAGGCTTCGCTTGATTGAAGCCCGGTCTGACTTATTGCCAGATGACGGGAACCAGTCCATTTCGGATACTGGCCACCAAAGTACCATGCCGGTAGTATTGGTTATGTAATGAACCAACAAGCATCAAGAATGTTGGCCTCAAGATGCTCTCTTAATGGGACGCATCCATCACGATCCGCTCAATACAATATCTCATATCGAGTCATTGCCACGAAGATATGACATTCGTGTCGCATCTGTCAACTTTCTTTAAAAGATATCCACAAATTTTACGAATCTGAGGCTAAACCTACTTGCAAAGAGTCATGACCGACAGGCGGAATATTGACCAACGACCAGGCTAACCGGAGGCGACGCGAGCTTGTGTGTACCACCGAAGTATTCGATCTTTGCAGAGCTATAAGGTGGACCCCTGAGTCAAGACAAAAACCACCTGAGTTTAAGCTACACATGGAACTCCTGTAGCGCCCGAAGGGCGCTGCCTCAAACAACTCTGTGCCAGCACTTCCGCGGATGAGGAGACCCCTGTGGAGCGTAGCGGAACAGGGGTCTCCTCATCCGCGCGGGGGTACTTGTCCACGATCATCGCACCGCCACCCATAGCTGACCGATACACGATATCCGGTGTTTCCTGCCCCAGTGCCTGGTGGGGGCGTTCACTGTTATAAAACACAAAATATTCACCGAGGCCCTTGTCCAGATCGACCATCGACTCGTAGCCTTTCAGATACACGTCTTCATATTTCACATTCCGCCAGAGCCGTTCGACAAAAATGTTATCAAATACCCGGCCGCGACCGTCCATGCTGATGATGATCCCTTGCCCCAGCAGGACGGCGGTGAAGGCCTTGCTGGTGAACTGCGAACCTTGATCGCTGTTGAAAATTTCCGGCTTGTCACCGCTGCGCAACGCCTCTTCAAGGCAGTCAATACAGAATACCGTATCCATACTGTTACTGATCCGCCAGCTCAGCACCCGCCGGGAATACCAGTCGATGATCGCCACCAGGTAAGCGAATCCTCGTGCCAGGCGAATGTACGTGATATCGATGCTCCACACCTGGTCTGGCCTGATCACGGGAACTCCCCGCAGGAGGTAAGGGTAAACCTTATGCTCCGGGTGTGGGCGGCTGGTGTTCGGCCCTGGCGCCATGCCGGCAAGGCCCATCTCGCGCATCAGG
Organism: Desulfobulbus sp.; assembly: GCA_050252135.1. Classification (GTDB taxonomy): domain Bacteria; phylum Desulfobacterota; class Desulfobulbia; order Desulfobulbales; family Desulfobulbaceae; genus Desulfobulbus. Next base: position 2,383 of record JBFWLN010000048.1, on the reverse strand, counting down.
CCTTGTACCCTTTTGCGGTTGACCATATGGCCCCGCTTATCGAGAAAGACCACCATTCGTCGGCTGCCGTAGAATGGATGGCGGGTGTATTCCTCGTCTATTAATCGACTGAACAGCAGATTATCCTCGTCGACCAGAGGAGCTTGCTGGCCGGCGTAAAACGTTGCTCGGGCTACCCCGGCAAGTGCGCATTGTCGTGCCACCGGCATCGACTCCGATGCGTCAACCCAAGTCAGACGTTGCCTTATCGGCTGATTCCGGACTTTTTTTTCAACCAGTCAAGTTCCACTTTCAACTTGCCAATCTCACTGAACAACAGTTCCGGTTCACGGTGAGCGGCGACCGGCTTGGGTCCTCGCTTTCCCTCAAACAGCGTTTTCGCCTGTTCCTGGATCGCCTTCTTCCATTGTCGTACCGTTACCGGATGAACACCATACTCCTGGCCAATTTCGTTGATAGTCTTCACTCCGCGCAGGGCTTCAAGGCCGACCTTAGCCTTGAACTCCGAGTTGTGAAACTGCCGAGACTTTACCTCACTCATCGGTTTTCGATCCTCTTGGTAGGGTATAGCTTAAACTACTGTCCAGCTTTTGGGGTCCACTATACTATTTTCCGTCAGCGTTAATTCTGTTGTTAAATACAATAGCTACAAGTCATATGTGATTATCGATAGTGTTTCGGCCTTTTAACCAAACTAATTGATTCTTCGATAATCTTACGCTCTTTATCAGATAAGTCTGCAGAATTTCCTCCGTAGTACTTTATATATGCAACATCTTTATACCAATCTTTCTTATAGTGTGAACCACTTCCATCACCTGTGAGCCTAGTTTTGATACTTTTTCCTGTCTCACCTACGTATAAAAGATTGTCATTGATGTCGTACAGCAAATATATGAAAGAACCATTTTTGCATGTTTCATGTGAATCTTTACTTCGGCCATCTGACTTTTCAACAGTTTGGATGTCTACTTTTTTAAGAAAAGGCCAAATGAACTTTACTAAATCTTCAGCAATAATTTGCAATTTAGATTTCAAGTCTTTAGGCTCCATCTGGTTCTCACTATTTTAGGCACTTAACGCGGGGCTAAACCGACGCATTCAGCACCCACAGAGCTTTGGTACCAAACGATTGCGCTTCCGCGGCATGCGGTCGACTTGAGCCACTCGTTAGGTGATTTGGTACACCCAAAATACCAAGAGGTATAATTCGCTCGTGGGCGAGAGATCATGCAACCAGCCCTCCTTGAATTAATTGCTCCCGACCGGCTTCCTTGAGCGTGTACCGCTTGCCGTTAATGCCTCCGAAATATGTCTTTCGTTCGACAAATTTCTTATTGATTAAGGCATCTAGAACATGTTCGCATTTGGGGTTTACAAGTCCCGAACGCTGAGCAATTGCTTCCAAAGAGTAGCCATTTTGATCATATTCGGATTCTGAAAGTTTCCAAATCACCAGTAGAACGACTTCTTCCTCGTTTGCTGGTGAACTCTTATATCCGGTAGTAAGTGAACTTTGTTCCGAACTCCTTCTATAGCAATTGAGAAATGCATCCAGGTTAGCCTGAACTTTACCCCCAGTCTTAAATCCTACTCCCAAATCTTCCTGTAGTTGATGCATGAGATCGGACATCCTGCTTGAAGCGTCTTCGGCTTCCACAACAACACAAGGAAGATTTCCTAGCGGACCAGGCAGATTTCGAATCTCAATCCCAGGCCCTAAGATCGGAAAGATGTCTTTCCCAAGGCCCCAAGCGGCACCCAATTCAAACAAAACCCAGTCTGCTTGTTGGCTTTCCACTGAAATCAAGGCGATTACCATTGGTGCTAAATTTATGTCGCCCTTTAGGATTTCGGCGATCGTCTTTCCAAACCTTAATTGGTGTCCAGGCACAGAAGTGCAGCGAATATCTGCGTCCTCAAGCGATAGCCCGGAAAGAAGAAAATCAACGAGGGCTTTCGCTGTATCACGGTTCTTGTGAGAATGGCTAATAAATATCTTCATTTTTTAGAAGTTTTTCTACCTGTTTACGACGACTTTCATGATCTAGGCCGAATATTAGCTGTTAAAGTAAATGGGCTAACTTAACGCAAGCCATCAGCCGCGCGAGGTACGAGTGTCGGCTGGATGGCCTTGTGTACGCCCGGCATGGGCGTGATCTCATGGGGTGCAAGTCCCCTGTATGTAAACCCTGTTACTGTCGTGATGACAGGAACATAAATACTAGCCGAAAGCAAGGGCGATCCCGCGAGGGTTCGTCTGGAGGAAGCTGGAGCGCAAAGCTATGAGTCGACGAACAGAAATGGCATACAAGGCCGAGTCTCCAGGTAAGTCAGCACAACATGACAACGCCTCGGGTTTAGGAGATACGGTAAATGCCGC
>JBFWLN010000047.1:0-20469 GCA_050252135.1 Desulfobulbus sp. | reverse complement strand
ATAACTTTACTCTCACTCATGACGTATCCTTTTTTGTTGGAATTGAGTTTTGGCGAACTGATTCCAATCAGGATACGTCATTTTCCTTTTAGCGCTCCCTCAAACACCACTTTCGAGCATAACTCTAGTTTAAGTGTTTGAAAACACAATAAAAAAATCAGGTTTTGAGGTCGATTATGGATTTCAGCATCTGATCCGTGGCTTGCAGCGTCTTGATATTGGCACTGAACCCGTTTTTTTCCATAATTAGATCCGGCATTTCCTGGACAAGGTCCGTATTGGATTGTTCCACCATTTCCGTACCGTTACTGGTGGTTTCCGCCACCATGGCCCCGGAAGACCGGTCTTTGCTAACATTGGCGCTGACGCCCTGGGGAACTTGGCTCGAAAGGGTCACCACGTCCCGCTTAAAACCTTCGGTGTTCATGTTAGCTACGTTGTTCGCGGTCGCTTGGGTTTTCACGGAATAGGCTTGTAATCCAGAAACCGCAGAACTGATGGCTGAGAGCATGGTCGTCCTCCTAAAAAAGAAATTGACTACTCTTTTATAATAGCACAATCAGTGCCGACTCAAGGAAATAACATTGAGAGGCTGAATTCTTGCCTCTTCCACTGTAAGTTCAAGGAGATAGGTGATGTCGGTTTCAAGGGCTTCTCGTTCTGCGATTACGGGATGGAAATACAAAAATGAAATCCCCAACGAAATTGGACTGCTCGTGAGAGTGGTGTCCGTCAATACCGGACTTCGGTTCTTGGCGTTTGCTTTCATTGTGCCCGCTCTGAATTTATCCTACACTCTCAAGAAGTTATTGACGGGTTTGCTCGTTTCAGATAGGAAGGATTTGAGCAGGAGAGACAACTACATGGTGGCTGCCGCTATGCCTCAAATCGACCTGTTTGTCATCCGGCATAAACAACTCAACCATGGAGCGCTCTTATGTACGATGTCTTCAGCCTGCCGGCCATCACCTTTCCGGAAAATTTTCTCTGGGGCAGCTCCACCGCCGGTCATCAGATTGAGGGCGATAACATCCATTCCCAGGCTTGGCATAACGAGCAGTCTCCCGAATTTTTTAAGGATGATCCGGAACGAAAGATTCGTGCCCCCTCAGGTAAAGCCTGCGACCATTACCGCCTCTATAAAGAAGACGTGGAGTTGATTGCCGGACTCGGTCACCAGGCCTACCGGACGTCGATCGAGTGGAGCCGGATTGAACCCGAGGATGGCCAATGGGATTACCAGGCCGTGGCTCACTACGTAGACTTGCTCGAGCGCCTTGTTGCCAATGGGATCCGGGTTTTTGTGACCTTGCATCACTTTACCCATCCGCTTTGGTTCGATCGCCTGGGCAGTTTCGGTAAGCCGGAAAACAATCGTTATTTCGAGCGGTATCTCAACTTTCTCCTGCCCAAGATCAGTGCCTTTGTTAGCGGCTGGAACGTGATCAACGAGTTCAATCAGTGGGGCGGGTTCAACGCCGGGCCCTCAATTGCACCGCTGAAGTTCAATATGATCCGCATTCACGCCCTCGGCTATCATCTGATCAAACAATATTCTAAAGCCCCTGTGAGCAGTGCCCACGCCTTTATTCATTGGTTTCCACGTCGATTCAACGATACCCTTGATCGGCGGATGACCGATTTTATCGACTTCTCCACCAACGAGTTCTTTTTCCATGCTCTGCGCACCGGTGAGCTCGTCTATCCCAACGTTGATGCCGAGTACGATCCCGAGGTCAAAGGTGCGATTGATTTCTGGTCGGTCAACTATTACACCCGCCACATGGTCGATGCTCGCCTGGCCAAACTAGACGGCCCCCGGTTTAAGCACAAAGAACTGCGCATGGTTCCGATGGAGTTTTACCTGGAGGAAATGTATCCTGAGGGGTTGATTGCCAACCTCGAGCGGCTCAAGGATTTCCCTATCCATATCACCGAAAATGGCTGCTGCTGCGATGACGATCGTTTCCGGATCGTTTACCTGGCGCTGCATCTTTCTGCCCTCAAGGAAGCCATGGAGCGGGGCGTGGACGTTCGCGGCTATTTTTACTGGTCGTTGATGGATAACTACGAGTGGACGACCTTTCTGCCAAAATTCGGTTTGGTGGCCGTTGATGGAAAGACCTTCGAACGGACTCCAAAACCCAGTGCCCTGCTATACCGCAACATCATAGAACACAACGGATTCAGCGGCGAAATGTTGCGTAATTATTTGGACCGACTGCCCACTTTAACTTGATCCTCCCTTAATCAGCAGAGATCGTCGACGTACTCTTTTTATGAGCCCTTTTTTCCTGTTCACCGAACGTATATGCCTAAATCCACCAATTTTTTTATAGAATTCCTCAAGCTCGCAAAACTGTTTTGGAATTCGAGCCGCAAAAAAAAGATCCGGACGGCGTTTGTATTTTTTGCCCTGCTCACCATCATGCAGATGGTCGTTGCGGTCCTGATGACCCAGTGGAGTGCAGGGCTGTTCGACGCTCTCGAGGCCCATTCCATGAAGGGTTTTTTGATCCAGGTCGGCCTTTTGTCGCTGCTTTTTATCGCTGATATGAGTCTGACTGGGTCGCATCTGGAGGTAAAACGAAATCTGCAGATGTTGTCGCGGACCTGGTTGACCGATTACGTCTTTTCGCACTGGATGGAAAACGGCCGTCATTACCTGGTGGCCCATCTGCCTGGCGAACATGATAACCCGGATGGCCGGATCGCCGAGGATTGCCGTGTGGCTACCGAGTCGGCGGTGGTGCTTCTCCATACCCTGTTTTACAGCATTCTTCTTTTGATCAGTTTTACCAAGCTCCTCTGGGACAAGTCCGGGGTGATCACCCTTGATCTCGGTTTTACCCAAATTCCCATTTACGGCCATCTGATCTGGGTGGCGATCGTCTATACTGCTGTTGCTTCCTGGATAGGCTGGTGGGTTAGCCAGCCCCTGACCAATGCCACCAACGTGCGTCAGTCGGCGGAGGCTAAATTTCGTGCCGGTCTGCTCGAGGCCAAGGACAACAGTCAGGCCATTGCCCTGATCCATGCTGAACCCTGTGAGAGGCGTCAATTCCGTATTCTTTTCTGCAAGATCCGTAAGGTGTGGCACGAGCAGACCCGCGCCTGGCGCAATATCGTCATGTTCGGCACCGGGTATGCTACTCTGTCCATGGCCTTTCCGATCCTGGTTGTCGCACCACGTTACATCCTTGGCAGGATTACCCTGGGCGATCTGATGCAGTCGGCACAGGCTTTCCAGCACATGACCGGGGCTCTTTCCTGGCCGGTCAATAACGTGGGGGGAATCGCCGAATGGCGGGCCTCGGTGGAGCGGGTGCTCAGCCTGCTGCGGGTATTGGATGATGTGGATCATGAGATCGCCAAGACCGATCAAAGGATCCAGGTGAAATCCGGGGAACGCCAGGTGCTAGCCTTCAACGACTTAAGCATTGGCAAATATGAGGGGGATATCCTTGCCCATGGGATTAACATGGAGATTAACGAGGGTGACCACGTACTCATTACCGGTAATCTCTACAACGGGGCCAAATTGTTTCGGGCCATTGCCGGAATCCGTCCATGGGGCAGCGGCACCATCGAATTGCCCAACAAAGGCCGTCTCTTTTTTATGCCGCCGCGGCCACATCTACCCACCGGCACTCTGCTGGAGGCGATCTGGTATCCGGCGCTCAGGCGGAAGTTCACCCAGGTGCAGATCGAGGAGGCGATGCGGTTGGTTGGCCTGGCACACCTGATCAACCAACTCGATATCGAGGATAACTGGCTACAGAGTCTGACCCGTGGCGAGCAGCAGCGGTTGGGTATGGTGCGGCTGTTGATCAACGAGCCCCAGTGGATCTGCCTTCAGGAGGCTTTTGATTCACTCAAGCCGGAGGATGAAGAACGGATGATGAATTTGCTCTGTGAACAGTTACCCAAAGCCGCCATTCTGTCCATCTCCCATGCTCCTGAAAATTCATCTTTTTATAATAAATATTTAGCTTTGTAACCACTGTTTGCCAGGAGACCTACCCTCATGACCAATCAATCGATTTGTGTCAACGGAGCCATATTCAAAAGACATAAACTGCGCGGTGTCAATCTCGGCGGCTGGCTGGTCCTGGAAAAGTGGATCACTCCGAGCCTGTTTGCCGGGCTTCAGGCCACGGATGAAACCTCCTTCTGTGCTGAGTTGGGCGAAACCGAGGCCACCCGCCGCTTGCAGCACCACTGGAACAGTTTCATTACCAGGGACGACTTTGCCTGGCTGGCAGGAGTGGGCATTAATACGGTCCGACTGCCAGTGGGGCATTGGTTGTTTGGCAAGGACTATCCCTACCATCCCAGTTATGGCGAGCAACGCTATCCTTTTGTGGTCGGTGGGGTGGATATTGTCGATCAGGCCTTTGCATGGGCCAGTGAATTCAACCTGCGGGTAATTCTCGATTTGCACGCCGCACCCGGTTGCCAGAACGGTTTTGACAACGGCGGCATTTTGAACGTGTGCGAGTGGCATACCAAGAAGGAATATATTGATCATGCCTTGGATGTGTTGGAGCGGTTGGCCCAGCGTTATCGCACCCAGCCCATGCTGTCCGGGATCGAGGTGCTCAACGAGCCGCGCTGGGATATTCCCACCGACCTGCTCAAGGATTACACCCTGGCCGCCTATCAGCGCATCCGTCGTCACTGCCCACCGGAGGAGGTGACGGTGGTCTTTCACGACGGATTCCGCAACTTTCGCGAGTACGCCGGTTTTCTCCAGGAACCGGAGTTCCAAAACGTTGCCTTTGATATCCACCGCTATCAGTGTTTTGTCCGAGACGAGCTCGACCTGGACATCTTCGGCCACATCCGCAAAAGCGCGGTGGATCTACGCGAGGAGGTCAAAACCATTGTGGCCGAGTCCGGTTACCAGGTCTACTGTGGCGAGTGGAGTCTGGGCCTGGATTTGAAGGTGGTGTCGCTCTGGGCCGATGGTCCATACAACCATGCCCTGGAAAACATGGACGAATTCCAGGCAGCCACAGCCCTGCGGGGCTATGCGGCCTCGCAGTTGCTTGCCTTTGAGCAGGGCGACGGCTGGTTTTTCTGGACCTATCGCACTGAAACCACCCCGGAGTGGTGCTACCGTAACTTGGTGGATGAGGGAATCATCCCCAACCTGGGGCAAGTGGCGCAAATGGTCGGCACGCGCACTATTATCGGTCGGTCTCCGGAGCGGATAAAATAACGCGAAAGACTGGTCAATAATACCTATCTACAGGCCCACCCCGTAGAGGCAGGACGGCCAGGCTGGGTTTCCGGCAAGGCAGACCTGTCGCTCTCGTACGATCCTTGAAAATAAAGCTGCTCGCCTTTGCTTTTCTTGAGGAATTTAGGCAGCAAAAATACATTGCACTCCGCTTTTGTTTTGGGAAAAATCAAAAGGGCCGGTCGTTTACCCTCTTAATTTATTGCCATACAGATTTTTCTCAACCTGCCTCGGACAGTCCGAACACCGGGATGCCTACAATGCACATTGAGTCACAAGAAGAGGAGGGCGAAACCGAGTCCTCTTTAACGCAGCGACGACCTTTCCTGGGGGTCATTTTGGTGGTGGTTGCCACTATGTTTTTTGCCTCGATGGATTCCACTACCAAGTACCTGACCATGCGCTATAACGTGCCCATGGTGATGGCCATCCGCTACATGGTCCACTGTCTGCTCATGGTATTCGTCCTTGCCCCGAGCCAAGGACGGCAACTGGTGCAGACAAAGCGGCCGGGGCTGGTCTTTATCCGTTCGTTTTCCCTGGTGGTGGCCTCGCTTTTTTTCGGTTTGGCCCTGCAGCGGATGCCGGTTTCGGAATCAACCGCTGTCATTTTTCTTGCTCCGATTTTGGTGGTATTGATTGCCGGCCCCCTCCTCAAGGAAGAAATTGGCCTTATCGGCTGGCTTGCCGCTGGATTCGGCTTTTTGGGGGTGCTGCTTATCGTTCGTCCCGGAGGAGGGCTGAATGGGGTTGGCATTGTCTGTGTGCTCATGACCGTTGCCGCAAACGTTACCTACCAACTCCTGTCGCGCATTCTCGCCGGGAGCGAACGCACCCTGACCATGCTCTTTCATAGTGCCCTGGTCGGGGCTCTCTGCTTCGGCGTGCTTTTACCCTGGTCGCTTGCGGGCGAACCGCCCACTACTTTTCATCTACTGCTCTTTCTCACCATCGGCATTCTGGGCGGAATGGGCCACTTCTGCTTCACCTTGGCCTACCGCTTCTGTTCGGCTTCTCAGTTAGCGCCAATGAACTATATGCAACTGGTTTGGGCTTCGCTTTTGGGTTGGGGGATTTTCGATCACATGCCAAATCATCTCAGCCTGCTCGGGATGCTGATTGTTGTTGTTTCGGGCCTGATGATCGCCATGAAGGCGCGCCTAGCCGAACGAAGATTTGCCGCCCATTTGATGACGAAGAAAGGAGGTTCATTGCGGAATAGTTGAAATTTTTGTTGAATGATCAAACGGTTACGCGGCTCCATATCCGGTGCGGAGCAGCGAATCTCGGCTGATCATGCCCATGAAACGTCCCTGGTCATCGATCACCGGCAAGCGTTTGAGCCCTTCGGCGGTCATCAGGCGAATCACGTCCTCAATGAGCATGTGCTCGCCTGCCGTGTGCAATTCGGTGCGCATAACCTCACCCGCGGTGGTGGTTGCCAGCCGTTGAGCCAGATCCTGGTTGAAGGGATGGGCGATACGGGCAAACAAAGAACGCAGACCCTGGGGATCGGGCTTGAAGAAACGGAGCAGGTCGCTGTCGGCGATCATGCCAACAAATCCACCTTGCGCATCGACCACAGCCACGCACTGGATGTCGTTACCGTCGATAATCCGGATCACCTTGTCGATGGTGGTTTCCTTGGAAACGGTTTGCGTGTCCCGGCGAAGGATATCGCGAACGGTCCGCAGGTTGTTGACTTCGATTTTCTGTGAGCGGAAGGCCTGCCAGTCTGGAGCTTCGCGCATCACGGTCCGAAAAATATCCAAGCGGGAAAGCATGCCGACCAGCATCCCGCCTTTGTTGACCACCGGCAGCCGTTTGAGCCGTTTTGCAAGCATCAGGTCCACCGCTTCGGTCAGAGGGCGATCTTCGCTGATGGTGACCGCAGGTCGCGTCATGACCTCCTGTGCCTGTTTCTGTTGCAGGCCAGCCATCACTGCCTCCCGATCATCCTGGCCGGAGGCAGCCAGCAGACCCAAACGCAGGGGCAACCCACCCTTGTTGATCAAATCGCCCTGGGTCACCACCCCCACCGGCACACCTTTATCATCAACCACGGGCAGACCGGTAAAGATGGAGGAGAGCAGTAGGCTGGTAGCTTCATCCAAGCCACTGTCTGCCTTGATGCTGACCGGATCTTTTGTCATCACATCGCGCACTGCCAGTTGTCGGGGAAAAAAGGTATTGGCGGTTTTGTGGCTGACCACCGCCAGATCGTGCAGGGCAATGATGCCGTTGCAGACCAGCGCATCCAACCCGGTCAACACCTGTTCGCAGGCTGCAGCCGGCAAAACAATGTGGATCTGGAGCGGCAGGTTATAGGAGAGCACCTCCAGGCGTTCGGTGGTCATCTCGCCACTCTCATAACAGCCGGCAATGCCGCGGGTGACCGTGCAGCGGGCGGCAATCTTCAGATCACGGACATACTCGAGCACGGCATCGGCAACCGGTTTGTTGTTGCAGCGAGCCTCCTCGTTGGTAAAAATCTCGATCGTTTTGTAGTTCAGCATCATACCCCCCAGCGTAGACTGCCCAGACGCAACCCCAGATAGGTGAGGGTCAGGCCCCCCATATTATTGATCAGGATATTGGAAATAGATTGCAGGGTCAGCCCGGCCCGGCCGGCATTGACGGTCTCCAGGGAAAAGGAGGAGAAGGTGGTGAGCGCCCCCAGATAGCCGGTGATGAGCAACAACCGCACATCCGGGGTGAGTAAACGGGAGCGGTCGGCCAGGGCAAAGATCAGCCCGATAATGAAACAGCCCGCCATATTAGCACTCAGGGTGCCGTATGGAAACGACGTCCCCCAGAAACGAGCGGCCAGAAGGCCGATACCATAGCGGCTCGCCGCCCCCAGGCTCCCCCCTGCCATGACCAACAACCACTTGTACCCCACAATCATAATCCTTACTCCCTGCAAATAGATCCCCGGTCACAATGTCAAGGAGAGTGGCACCCGTCCCGGCTGAGACTGCTTTAACGGGCCCGCCCTGTCATTTTCGCGGTCATCATACCCCTTTTGGGGCCAATGATCACCGGGTAATGCGGATTATCCGCCAAAATCAAATATACGGAAGGAGAGGGCGATGTCAAGAGATCGCTCGGTCTATTTGCCAAAGAAATAGAATCTACGGTAAATCTTTGTTATTTTGCTGTTTTACTGATTAAATTCGCCCTCTATATATAGTCCATTTACCTATAGTTCAGGTGTGCCTAGGAGCCAAGCGTGTACTTTGGAGACCGGCCCGCCGCTGTAACCGGGGACGAGAATTCCACAGATGTCACTGGCCGAATTTTGTTGGGAAGATGCAGCTTTTAGATGGAATTACGGTAGCCCAGAGTTCACCGACCGTATCGGCTTTGATTTCTATCTCTGGGAAGGATAGAAAGGGCCATTAACAATGACAGCGGATTAACTGGGCCTTTTTCCTGGTGCCTGCCACCAAAACTGTCCTCTCGAACGCATGTGAGCGATCTTGCGGCAGCCAACTGAGGCATACAAACCAAACGCGGCTTGGTTGTAATGCTGAAAAACCGTTTGGTCTCTTGCAGGAGATTATCTCGCAAGCTGCTGGTTTTGTGGTATATGTTTGTAGCGGGTAGGGAGGTGCTTTTCAGCGTCAATTCAAACCAGTAGTCGTTCTACTGCTACCGTGTCGGTTGTGTGCAAAATGGCTTGGGAGCGGGGAGAATATACATATCCGGAAGGAAGGAGATCACAGCATGAGCACTTACAAAATTCATCCCATCGTCATGGGAACGAAAGTCTTTGATAAGAGCATGATGACCTACCAATATGGAAACGGCAGTCAGTACACCATTCCAATCTATTGCTGGTACCTGGAGGGCGGCGACAAAAAGATTCTGGTCGATACCGGCGAGATGGGGCCTATCCGCTCGGAAGACAGGGAGCGCGCCATCGGAGGCCGGATTTACTCTTTTGAAGAGGGGTTGGCCAAGTGGGACCTGGAACCAGAGGATATCGATGTTGTCATTCATACCCATCTGCACAACGATCATTGCGAGAACGACTATAAATGCGTCAATGCCAAGATTTACGTCCATGAAAAGGAACTGGACAGCATCCACAATCCGCACCCGCTTGATTACCGCTACAATGAGGAGTTTATTCTCGATGTGGAAGAGAACGGCCAGGTCGAGGTGATTCGGGAAGATGGCGAGATACTGCCGGGAATTGCGGTGATGCACACGCCCGCCCATACCGAGGGCGGAATGAGCATCTTCATCGATACCTTAGCAGGCACGGCGGTTATTACCGGATTCTGTGTCATCATGGAAAACTTTGACCCTCCAAAGCAGATAAAGGCCATGGAAATGGAGGTTATTCCTCCAGGTACCCATGTTAACGTCTATCAGGCCTACGATATCGTGGAGAAGGTCAAATCAATGGGCGACATCCTCCTGCCGCTGCACGAACCCGCCTTTGCAAACAAGGAAACCATCTGAGAAGTTTGGGGGATTCGCTCCCTTTGCTCGTTCCCATGCTCCTGTGTGGGGACATCTTGCGACGCTCCCGCGTCCAATCTGAGCAAACCTGTCGCGCAAGAAAAGCTGGGATATATCGATCAAAACCCGGTAAAAGGCGGTTAGGTGATCTGCCCGAATATTGGCTGGATTCGATGCATGGAGTTTTTTATTTTGAACAAGCAGGGCAAGCGCAATCTTGATCATGGCTCGGAGCGAAGCAGGACGCGGGAGCGTCTATGGCTGCGTTTCTACGCTGGAGCGTAGGAACGAGCAGGTGAAGGAGACAAAACCTCTATCAATCCTCTCAATTATAGGAACCAATGAAGTTAAATCGTATTCAGATCCAGATTTTCAAAAAATTGAGTAAAGATAAAGACCTTGAAGTCGATACCTACATCCAACAGTATTCACAGGAATTTCTCTGTGCACAGAAAGACCGGTTAGAGGACCTCTCTGACGAGGAGGGCGATAGCTGGATTAACAAAGCCTATATCCAGTCGTTGGGCTGATCGAAATAACGTCGTAAATGGGGATGCACCCTATTTTTTTGAACCATCTTGTAGGAGTTAATAAAATCGCAAGATTAAGGAGAAAGTTATGAAACTTTGGGTGACCCCAAATGGAGACCGTTGGCTCTGTGAAGAGTGCCAACCTGAATTCGAAGAACAGATTGCCAAGGAAAATTGGCGAGTCGCCTTTGATGAATTGGACCAAATGCTTCGTTGTTCCCATTGCAAGCACAGCGATGTGGACTTCCCGGATTGATTGAACAAGGCGTATGTCGGGTCGGGGTAAATATTATACTCCGACCCGCATGGCCAAAGTCGTTCAACTTACCTCTTTCTTCCTCAAAATTATATCTCCCTTCATGCCGTGCCTTCCACCGGGGTGATCTGTTCCAGATAATAATCGTAGTTGCCCTCGAAAATGCACATCTGCCCGTGGTCGATCTCAAAGACCCGGTTGACCAAAGAGCGGAGAAAATGGCGGTCGTGGCTGACCATGATCAGGGTGCCGGTGAATAGTTGCAGGGCTTCAAGGAGCACCTCGCGAGACTGGATGTCGAGGTGATTGGTTGGCTCGTCGAGGATAAGGAAATTAAGCGGCCGGGCCAGCAGCATTGCCAGAACCACTCGGCTTTTTTCGCCCCCGGAGAGGAGTTTGATCTTTTTGTCGACGTCGTCGCCCTGGAAGAGGAAGGTGGCGCAAAGGTTACGTACCACGCCGATATTGGCCTGGGGCATGGCTGCCTGTACGGTTTCGGCCACCGTCGACTCGCCGTCGAGCAGGTCCATGGAATGCTGGCTGAAATAGCCGATAAAAACGTTGGCGCCGTTCGTTACGGTGCCGGTGGTCGGCTCGGCCTGACTGGCCAGTACCTTGAGCAATGTGGATTTACCGGCTCCGTTGCGACCAGTGAGCGCAATTTTCTCCTGCCGCCGGATCATACCCGCAAGCCCACTGAACACCTGGCGGGTTGTGCCGTCGGGTTGTAACCAAACCTTGCCAAGTCCGTCCAGGCGGGCGACGTCATCACCGCTGCGGGGCGGTTCGGCGAACTCGAACTTGATGACCCTTTGTTCGGGTGGCAACTCAATTCGTTCGATCTTTTCCAGTTTTTTGATGCGCGATTGCACCTGGGCGGCATGGGAAACCCGCGCCCCGAAGCGGGCAATGAAATCCTCCTCTTTGGCCAGCATCTCCTGTTGGCGCCGGTAGCTGGCCAGCAACTGTTCGCGTCGGATTTCCCGTTCGCGCAGATAAAAATCATAGTTGCCGCTGTAGGTTGTCACACTCTGATTGGCCACTTCGACAATCCGGCCGACCACCCGGTTCATAAATTCGCGGTCATGGCAGGTCATCAGCAGCGCGCCCTTGAATTCGCTCACCAGCCATTCTTCCAGCCAGACAATGGATTCAACATCGAGATGGTTGGTCGGCTCGTCAAGGAGGAGGACGTCCGGGTTGATGGTGAGGATGCCAGCCAGGGCGATGCGCATTTTCCAACCGCCGCTGAAGGTCTCAACCGGGAAATTCCAACGGTCGCTGCCGATGCCAAGCCCGGTGAGCACAGCCTGGGCCCGGTTTTCCAGATCATAGCCGCCCCGATGTTCGAATTCCTCGGTGGCGTTGCCGTAGCGTTCAAGCAGGACCGCCAGTTCATCGTCTTCCATCGGTGTGGACATGGCGGCTTCCATCTCCCGAATCTGCTCGCCAAGGGACGATACCTCTCCGGCTGCGGCCATGACCTCGGCCAGGGCCGAACGGCCGGACATATCGCCGACCTCCTGGGAAAAATAGCCGATAACCGTTCGTTTGGAGCAGGAGACGTCGCCTTTGTCCACCTCTTCCTGACCGGTGATCAGTCGAAAAATAGTCGTTTTGCCCGCGCCGTTAGGACCGACCAGGCCGGTGCGCGTGGCAGGGAGAATCTGCATTGAGGCGTTGCGGAATAAGACCCGGGAACCGTGTTGCTTGGTGATATTGGTCAGATGGATCATGGGAACTCTCAGAAAAAGAAACGGATAAAACAGACATGCGACATGGGGCGCTGCATTAAAAAGGCCGCAACATAGCTGGGAAAGACGGTGTGTGCAAGGGGGAAGCGGGGTTCTATTGAGCTTGACGCTTCACCCGCGAGGGGTACAACCTTTAAGCCCGGATTTTTCATCAGTTCAGTTGGTGGCGGATGTAAAGTATTTGGCAAGGAATTATAGTAGGCTCTATTCATTGCCAAAAATACTGGCAAAGATCGTGCCCGCCACCATGCTGCTCATCTCCAATATGGATAATGGGGCTGATTCTATTTCGTGCCGGTTGGCCCTGTAATTCATTGAAATTTAGTCGATTTTATTTGTTCGAATCATCATTGGCCCGCGTTGGATTCAGCCGGGCAGTAACCAATATGGAGTGTATTATGGCAACGCGATCATCCATCCCTGAAAAACACCGTTTAGCTATCCGTAATGCCCAGCGAGGGGATGCCGAGGAAATCAGCGCCCTGACTCATCGCGTTTATGACAAGGATATGCCCAACTACACGACTGAAATGATCCAAGCCCATATTCGTCATTTCTCGGAAGGTCAGTGGGTGGCCACGGTCAACGAGGTGATTGTAGGCTACAGCGCCAGTTTTCGTATAGCCGAAAAATTTGCTTTAAAACGACATACTTGGGAGGCTATTACCGGTGGCGGCTATGCGGCGCGTCACGATGAGAACGGAGACTGGCTCTATGGCATGGATGTGTGCGTTGACCCTGCCTATCGAGGCTATAAAATTGGCCAGCGGTTTTATGACCTGCGTAAACGATTTGTCCGGAAAAACGAGATAAAAGGCATTGTCTTCGGCGGCCGACTGCCTGGATTGCGCAAGCGGATCAAAGAAGTCAAAAGTGCGGAGAATTATGTCGAGCTTGCCAAGGCGGGGCGTATTCGCGATTATGTGCTCAACTTTCAGCTGCGTAACGGCTTTGAAATCATCGGCCTGATGCCTAATTATATTGAAGATGATGTGGATTCCATGGGCTGGGGGACCCATCTCGTTTGGCGCAATCCGCTCATGGCGCCGGATGGAAGCGCCAAGCCAAAATGGGCTGGGGACCGTGGCCGTTTGCCAGCCTCGGTCCGGGTCGCGGCGGTGCAGTACGAACAGCGGCGGGTAAGCAGTTTTGCCGAATTTATGTCGATTGTTGAATACTTTGTGGATGTCTGCGCAGGATATAAGGCGGATTTTGTTCTCTTTCCGGAGATGTTCACCCTCCAGCTGCTTTCCATGCAGGAACAGAGTCTCAGTCCGGCGGATGCTATCGAGGAGATAACCCGGCAAACGCCGGAATTCATTCGTGCCATGCGTGAGCTGGCGCTTCGATACAATATCAATATTATCGGTGGCTCGCATCCCACGCGCAAGGAAGACGGCCGTATCCTAAATATTGCCTATATCTTTCTCCGCGATGGCCAGGTGCACGAGCAACCCAAAATCCATCCCACGGCGAACGAAGAAACCTGGTGGAATGTTGAGGGCGGCGATGTGCTCCGACCCATTGAAACAGATTGTGGCCCTATCGGAGTGCTGATCTGCTATGACTCCGAATTCCCCGAACTCGCACGCCGTCTGACCGATTTAGGGGCAATGATGCTTTTTGTCCCGTTCTGCACCGACGAGCGGGCAGGGTATCAACGGGTACGATACTGTTGCCAAGCCCGCGCAATCGAAAATCAGTTATATGTGGTTATGGCCGGCAATGTAGGCAACCTCCCCCGAGTGAAAAATATGCATATTCAATATGCCCAGAGCTGTATTCTCACCCCCTGCGATTTTCCCTTTGCCCGCGATGGTATTGCCGCTGATTCCAACCCCAATACTGAAACAGTCCTTCTCGCGGACCTCAATACCGACAACCTGCAAATGGCTCGCGCCAATGGCACGGTGCAGAACCTCAAGGATCGCCGCCACGATCTCTATTCTCTTCGATGGATGGGGAAATGATCTCGGAGTTGGTCTCTCTTTTTGTGGGGAGATTGGTGGGCCTCAAAAACACGGCTTGTCATCATTTGTCGTTTTAGCGCGGTATTGAATAGAGATGCAGCTGGCGTTTTTTTTTTGAGATGTAATTTTCACCCACGTTCCTACGCTCTGCGTGGGAACGTAACCCTGACGCTCCTGCGTCCGCCTCCAACCTGCGCAACCAAGAAAAACCGCTCACCGGTGGGCAACAAACTATCGCTTGCAGCCACCCCAAGTACCGGGCTAATCGGCCCCAGAAGCTGGTTGCCCGGACGCTGGGAAGGTGGGTAAGCAGCCTTCATTTCGACCAACGGGAGAGCTCTCCAATCGATTGGAAAAAAATTTAATCCTATGCCGCCTTGTTGTCCTCAAGGCCTCCTCCGTACTGTATACTTCAACAAATGAAACAAGGGGGGATCCTTCATCATTTCTTCATGAGGGCTGCGCTAATAGCACAGGGAGAATAAGCCACACAATGTGGTGTCTTTGTGCCGATGCGTCCAGTGTATACCAAGTGAATCCACGATGGCCTTTTTACGAGTCCGAGTCCATCAAACCATGGGTTGAGAGAGTTTTATGCAATTGCCCGATATTTCTCGTTGTAACGTGGTGCGATTTCTTTTTTTCTCCGGGGCTGCGTTTATTGCCGGTTGCACCTCCTTTGATCACCTGACCAAAGCTCCCACAGCAGGTGAATCCGGTCCTCGGGCCAGTGAATGCGCCTCCTGCCACGTGCAGCAGTATCGGGAGTGGCAGGTGACTGCCCATGCCAAGGCCTCTACCAATACCGCCTTTCAGGAGGCCGCCGGTAATCCGCCGGCGGAGGAGTGCCTCCAATGCCATAGCACCCTCAGCTCGCAAGATACGGTTCTGCATGCCCGATCCTTTAACCGCGAGGAAGGGGTCACCTGTGTGAGTTGTCATCTTGTTGACGGCAAGATGCATGGCCCCCATCCCTCCACGGCCCTGGTGTCGCCGCATCCGATTATCGAGGATAAGGTAACCTACACCGTTCCTACTTTCTGCGCCCCCTGCCATGGCGAGACCCATGAACAGTGGCAAAAGGCCACCGCGAACCAGCCCCGACCCACCTGTCAGGAATGTCATCAGAGTGTTGTCCAGCGGACTGCCAGCCAAGGGACGAATTTATTTTCCGATCTTCTCGTTGCCTTTGAAAAGACGCTTCCTTCCCAGAGCCACGATATTCGCTTGGAGAAAATGGCTTTTTTCCCTGAGATAGTCGAGTTGACATTTTCTCCAACATTTTCTGGGTCGGCTCAGAACATTCTTAAAGTCACGGTGCACAACAATTTGCCCCACGACCTGCCCACCGGCACCTATGGCAGTAAGGAGATTCGCCTGCTGCTTGTGGCCGACAGGGAGGAGGATCGTTCACTGAACGGGCAGGGGCTTATGTTGGCCAATGCGGCCCAGACCATGGTTCCATGTGCACAGAAAAACATCGAAATTTCGATCCCGAAAGCCTATCGCGCAAGACCGCTCCATCTGCAACTTGTCCGCACCAGCCCCGATGATCCGGTCCGCAAACCGATCATCCTCGCATCCTTTCCCGTTCCTTCAGCTCAAGAGGCCAAGCCTTAATGCGCAACTTTACGGTCCCAACGCCCTTCACCCCGGAGTTTATCGATCAGCTTGCAACGCTTAACCGTGAATTTGCTGACAGCGGCGGGCAGATATTCGAGCTCTACGGCTCCTTTCAGGAGGGCCTCTTTAACTCGGCCAGGCCAGCCAAATATCTGCCGGCAATCACCAGACAACAGTTCCAAGAGCATGTGGCCCAGGCGCGGGTACATGGGATTCGTTTCAATTATCTGCTCAACTCACCCAGCTATTCCAATATGGAGTACACCCATGAGGGCCGCCAAGAGTTGGCCGGTCTGCTCGCGTTTTTGGTGGAAAGCGGAGTGGCTTCGGTGACCGTTGCTGTGCCCTATCTGGTGGAGATCATCAGTCGGGCCTTTCCTCAATTGGAGGTGGTGGTTTCCACTATTGGTTATGTTGGAGCCCTGGCTGGAATCGATCAGTACCGTGAAGCTGGTGCCGCAAGGATTGTCCTTGATATGGAGGCGAACCGTGATTTTCATTTTTTGCGGATTGCCTGTGAGCAGAGCACGGTGCCCCTGGAGGTGATCGTCAACCCGGTCTGCCTTTGCCAGTGTCACTTCAAGTACAACCATAACTGTGTGGCCGCCCTGGGATCGCAGCGTCTGGTTCCGGGCGAGGTGGGCATGGCCTACAACCAGTACTATCTCAACTGGTGCTACCTGCGTAAACTTACGCACGAGAGCGAGTTCCTCAAAAGTCCCTGGATTAGGCCGGAAGACCAGTACCTCTGGGAGGAGGCCGGAATCAGTTATTTTAAGATTGCCGGGCGTGGTCTGCCCGGAAATGAGATTCTTCGTCTTTGCCGCAGTTATCTCGCCCAAAGCTTCACCGGCAATTTGCTGGAACTGTTGGGCTGGCCGCATTGGCTCGCTTTCAGTGACAACGGTGATGGAACCCGTCTGCCACCGCTGGAAGTGGTGCTTGATAATGCTTCCCTGGACGGATTTCTTGCGTTTTTTGCCCGCACCACGCCGAACTGCAGGCTCGGCTGTCAGCGCTGCGGCCATTGCCAGGCCTGGAGCCGCAAGGCCCTGCGGTTTAGCGACCAGGAACTGCGCAAGCAGTACATCGCCAACATGGATCGCAACCTCCAACATCTGGTTGAGCACATTCCTACTACCGAAGAGACGCAAAAGGCCCGCGAACAGTGGCAACAGCAGGCAAAACGTCAGGTGCTCAAATGATCGGCGCGCGTGTTCTTGTTACCGGCGGCACCGGCGTAACCGGCAGGCCGCTGGTTGCGGCGCTGTTAGCCATGGGAAAGGAAGTGGTGGTGTTGAGCCGTAAACCACCCAAAAATGATGAGAACCAAAGCCATCCGTTCTGCACCCATATCCAGGGCGATGTCTCCCAGCCCCTGTTGGGGCTTTCCCCCGAGGTCTACGATGCGCTTGCCAATACGGTGGAGACCATTTTTCATCTTGCCGCGCGCACCGATTTCAAAGGCGGGCGTTTAGAGGACTATCAGGAAATAAATATCGATGGGGTTCGTCATGCCTTTGAGCTGGCAAAAGTGGCCGGTGCCCATCTGCATCATGTTTCCACCGCCTTTGTTCGCGGCGATTATGGCGGAATCTTCCATGAGGACGAACTGGACTGCGGTCAGGGGTTTCGCAATAATTATGAAGCAAGCAAATTTAAGGGCGAACAGTACTTGCGGGAACAGATAGCCTTGCACACTCAGGAGAATAAACCTGCGGTCACCATCTACCGGCCGGGCATTATTCTTGAGCGGTATCCTTCGCAGAATTCGGTAAACACCTTTGGTCCCTTCATTTTTTTGGATGGGATTTTCCGCATCCTTCTGACCGTCCATCGCCGTAGTGAGCAGGAGCAGTGCGTCAGGGTACGGGGCAGCGTGGACGGATCATTGCCGTTTATCTTTGACGACGATGTTGTGGAGGCCATCCTTCGTATCGCCGTAACCGCCGATATCAACGGCCGCACCTTCCATCTCCTCAGCGCCGGGCCCTGTCCCAACCGGATGATGGAAGATGTGTTCAATGCCGCCTTTGGGCGGACAACCGCCTGTTTGGCCGATGCCGAATCCTTTGATGCTATTCCCCCGTCACCGGCGGAGAAGATCATGGCCCGTAAGACCGCCATCTATGATGCCTACCTGGATTTGGATCTCCGTTTTGATCGCAGCCAGCTCGAGGTCATCCTTGGCCCTGATTGGCGGCCCGCCATTACCGAAGAGGAGCTGTTGTCCGCGTTCAGTCACTATCTGGCCGGAAAAAAGCAGGAGGAGAGGGCGCTGGTGCTTCCGGCCGCGGAGGCCCAGCTTATCCACGAGTATTTTGACGCATTCCTGCCCCAGTACTTGGATAAACAACTGCTTTCCGGTCTGAAATCGCTTTCCTGTCGCTTCTGGTTGGAGATAACCTCAACGACCCGTAAGACGCTTGAAATCGACCATGGTCGTCTGGCCAGCATTGAATCCGGCGATGAAGGCACCTTTGGTTACCAGGTGCAACCGGCCACGTTTCTCCAGGTGGTGGCCGGTCTATTGCCGCCCCAGCAAGGCTTTTTTCAGGGTGATATCAGCCTGGAGGGCAACACCATGGAGGCCCTGTGCACCGCGACCGCCCTGGAAGAATTCTTCCGCACTTATCCCTTTACCGCCGCGCCTGCACAGGTGGCTTAAATGAGAGAAATAGAATGAAAAAGAACTGGATCGCCCTGGAAGAAGTCAGAACCAAACCTTATGCAGAATCAGTGGCCTTGTTTAAAGAGTTTATCAATCCAGGGTTGGTGGATCTGTTGGAAATGGGCGAATATACGGCCATTGAGCCGCAATCCGCCCAGGGAGCGGCCATTATTGACGGTCAAGGGCGTAAAATCCTCGATTTCGTCTCCTCCTACGGGGCGCTCAACCTTGGCCATAATCACCCCAAGGTCAAGGCCGCCTTGTTGAGCATTCTCGAAAACAACCGGGTGGATCTTTCCAAGGAACTGCTCTCGCCCTATGCCGCCTGTCTGGCCCATAATCTCAGCCTGCTCACCCCCGGCACCCTGGACCGATTCTTTTTTTGCAATTCAGGGACCGAGGCTGTGGAGGGTGCGTTGAAACTGGCGGCGCGCTATTTCAAGGGTAAGCGACCGCGGTTTATTTATGCTGAAAATTCACTGCACGGTAAGACCCTGGGGGCGCTCTCGGTGACCGGCGGCCAGCGGCTGCGGGAATTTTTCCCGCTGCTGCCCGGTAAAACCGTCCCATACGGGGATGCCGATGCCCTGGAAGCCATGCTCAAGCGCAATCCCAGCGAGGGCGAGGATTCGGTGGCAGCGGTGATTTTGGAACCGATCCAGGGTGAGGCCGGTGTCATCGTGCCGCCTCCCGGTTATCTGCGCCAGGTGCGTGAACTCTGCAACCGTTATGGGGTGCTGCTGATCCTGGATGAAATCCAGACGGGCCTTTGTCGGACCGGTACCTTTTTTGCCTGTGAGCATGAGCAGGTGGTGCCGGATCTCATGGCCCTGGCCAAATCCCTGGGCGGCGGTATGGCCTCCATCGGCGCCACCATCGCCACTACCAAGGTTTTTGAGACTGCCTACGATAATCCCCATGACTGCCTGGTCCAAACCTCGACCTTTGGTGGCCGCACTACCTGTTGTGCCGCCGCCATGGCTGCCCTTGAGGTCTATGAGGAGGAGCAGTTGGCTCAGCGGGCAAAAACGCTGGGCGAGCGGCTCATGCAGGGGCTGAAATCTATCCAGGCTAAATATCCGGCCTGGATTCACGATATTCGTGGCCGGGGGCTGATGGTCGGGATCGAATTTGACGAGGGGATTGTGGATCAAGCGCGTTATTTGCCGGCAAAAATTCCCGGTTTGCGCAACGTGCTCAAGGAACATCTGCCCGGCATGGTGGCGGCAGCCCTACTCAAACAATTCGGTATTCTTGGCACTCTGATGCTCAACAATAAATCGGTTTTGCGCGTTTACCCGCCGCTGGTGATCACCGAGGAGGAAATCGACTATTTTCTTGCCTCCCTTGAGAGCATCCTTGCCCAGGGGCCCAAGGATCTGGTTTCCCACCGGGTGAACTATGCCATCACCTCGGCTGGCCTCAAGTTTATCACCCCCTGGACCAGCGCCTTTCTCAAGAAAAAGTGAGCAAGAACCATGCAGCGATTCTTCCGAGAATTTGCCTCCAACCTGCGCAAGCACCGGCTGTTAACCTTGGTGTTGTTTCTTGGGGTGAGTGCGCTTTGTGGGGTTTATGCCCTGCAAAGCCGGGTGGACAATTCCCTGGCCGTATGGCAATCGTCCGATGATCCCCACTGGCTGCAGTACCAGCAGTTTGTGGCTCATTATCATATCATCGACCCTTTGATTGTTTATCTGCCGGGCCTTGATCTGTTGTCGCTTGAGGATCTCACCGATGCGATGCAGGGCGAGACCGGGGCGGAGTCAATTCATTCGCTTTCCGTACGGTCCCTGGATGGGCAGGAGGCTGGACTGTTTTTTATTGGCTCTTTTTCAAAACGGGTGGGTAATGGGTTGAGGTAGAGTATTGGCGACCAACCCTACCTTACCCCCCTGACCCTGAAAACAATGGAAAAAATCTTTGAAAAGGCGCTTGGCGTCGAAA
>JBFWLN010000046.1:0-20826 GCA_050252135.1 Desulfobulbus sp. | reverse complement strand
AATGCATCTGAAATTTCCCAGGTTTTGATTCGTGCCATTCAAATCTCCGTTGTTACATAGGTTTCAACGGAAGTTTAGCTCAAGGTGCAAAAAAATACGAACAATTTATTTATAGATAAGTACTTAACATCCCTCTAAATGCTCTTCGCTTTGACAGTACCTTTTTCTGAACCGCATTGTTGTTTTCATGGATCCATCAGCCTAGATCTGCGGCCTTGACGCCGCAGGGCCGCATACATAATTTTTTCTAATTTTGCGATCAAGGTGAATAGGTGGGTAAAGGAGAGAGGATTTTCTTGGTGGAAATCAAGAGGGCTCACTTGATCAACAGTTTAAACACCTCTGACAGGGCCAATGCTTGCCATTGAAGCGATCGTCGACCACTGACGGTCATGAAGGAAGAACCAAGACGGTGGATAACGCTGCACTGCAAGGATAGAAGCAGTAAGAATGGACCGGAGGCTGTTTTACGTGTCGAGGCAATGAGTGAACGGTGATGGATTCGTAAAAAATAAAAGTTACGTAGCATGGAACGTCGTTTTTTCGGCTTGCTTGAGAACGCGATAGTATGGAAAGAATCAAGCTGTTGAGGTTTTCTGCCCGCTTTCCCCTTATCGAGCAACCACCTTCTCCCCTACCATCGCTCTAATTCGATCCAACACGATCTCCACCGCTTTTTCCACCTCGGGTGACATCTGCTGGGTGAATTCCTTGATATCCTTGACCTCAATCAGTAAAATGCGGATTTCGGCGGGCATTTCCTCGGGAAAACAGACATAGCCGGTTTTCAGGGTCGTGCCCAGGGTGACGGCATGGGAGTTGACCAGGGCATGGGTGGTGAATATATCGTCCACGCCTACCTCGAGGATGGAACCCGGCTCACCGCCGAGCATGCAGGCATCGACGATGATTGCCCGGTCATAGCCTTTAATCTTGTCCATCACTTCAAAGCCCACGGTGAGGACCATCTCCGTCTGGCAGGAAATGCCCTCCTGCTCAAGCCGTTCTATAACGACCACGCCAGCGCGATCATCCTGAAGGTAGGGGTTGCCGATCCCAACGACCACTGTTTTCATCGCTCTAACCTCGTTGCGAAGTTTTTTAGGGTGAGTGTCTGTGATCTATTGCCAGATCACAGACTCGGGTCTTTTTTCATGCTACAAAAGGTCCCATCAAATGATGAGTTCCCTTGCTCAAGGGTGGGAGAACCACAGTTGAGCGATGGTGCTGCCGTAAAGAGAGCGCCATCTTTCTTTTTCAGTTGGGTCATAAAACAGCGAGATTCCTTACATGCGCGGGGAAGGACATCGATGTTGTGCGATCACCGAAACAAGAAATATTTACCGCTATCATCGGGTTATTTCTCCGTTCACCGTCCTGGCCTCTACTATAGGCTGTATGCTTGTGGTGGGCAGGATTATTCCGTGCCCACCGCATTCTGCTGAATCAGAAATTTCTCAGTGTTTTGTAAAGTTTACCATCTTTGTCAAAGATCTCCACCAACAGCGGCGATCCACCACCAGTCACCGTGTGGGTGGCGCAGGCCAGGCAGAGGTCGTAGGGACGGAAGGCCATCTCCACGTAGTTGAGCATTGCAGGGGATACATTACCATTTTTGATGAAGTGCTTGGCCGCTTTTTTTACTGCCAGGTTAATTGGGGCGTTGTTGTGGGTGGTGGCCACGATCAGGTTGGCATTGGTGACGATGCCCTTGTCGTCGGTGCAGTAGTGGTGGATCAGGGTGCCGCGCGGCGCCTCAATGATCCCCACACCCTCGCCCGGACAGGAGGTCGGTTTGTTCCAGGTGTCCTTGCTGGTGATCTCCGGATCACGGGAGAGCTGGAGGCACTTCTCGGCTGCGTTGAGCAGCTCAATGGCCCGAGCCCAGTGGTAGGCCAGGACATTGTGCACCGGCTTGGCGCCAAAAGTGGCGTGGAATTTCTCAAAGTGCTTTTGCGCCAGCGGCGTGTCCATGCCTTTGACGATGTTCATCCGCGCCAGCGGTCCAACTGCGTAAATGTTAGTGCCCGGACCTTCGACAATCCCCTTCCAGGGACCAATTTTTTTCTGATACGGGAACTTTAAATACGTCCAGGGTTGCACTCGCTCGGAGATAAAATCAAGATATTCCTTTCCTTTGAAGGATCCGACCAGCTTGCCCTCGGAGTCGATGATCTTCTGGGTGCCGTCGTAGTAGGTGATGTTATCGTTTTCGTCCACCGAACCCATGTAGCCGACCTCGACCTTGTACATATCACCGGTGACCAGCTCCATGTACTTGTCGTTTTTCAGCACCACATCCTCAAAGACTTTGAGCGTCATCTCGCCCAGGCCAACCAACTCCTTGGACCATTCTTCGATCTGCTTGCGCTCCTCTTCGTTGAGCTGTTTTGACCAGCCACCGGGAATGGCCGCCACCGGATGGTTGGGCTTGCCACCCAAGAGCTCGAAGATCTTGACCGCCAGACCGCGCCGACGCAGGACCTCACGGCCCACTTCCGCGCCAACGGCGTTGATTAGGCCGACCACGTTACGTTCGGCGGGATTGGCTTCCGGCCCGACGACAAAGTCCGGCAGTCCCAGGGCATAAAGAATAACCGAGTGATCCTCGACATAGTGGGCGTTGAAGAACAACTCGCGCAGCTTGCGCCCTGCCGGAGGTGGGGTAACACCGAAAACGCCGTCCGAGGCCTTCATCGAGGCGGTAAAGTGGACACCACGACAGACACCGCAAACAGTGGACACCGTTCGCGGTACCTCTTCCATGGGCATGCCCTGGAGGAATTTCTCAAAGCCGCGGAACTCGACGGTCTGGAAGAAGGCGTCGTCCACATTGCCGGCATCATCCAGGAAAATGGCGATTTTGCCATGACCCTCGAGACGGGTAATCGGGCTGATTTCAATTTTTTTCATGCTGCTTTCTCCTTCTGCTCGGCGACCCGATGATTGAGTTTCGAGGCCGTATGGCTGTAGCGATAGAACATCTTGGCCATATCGTTGTATTTTTCAATGAACTGGGCGGCAACTTCCTCGCTTTCCATGCTCGAGGCCAGGGTGGAAACACAGCGGGCGCCGAAATCCTTGATCCCAGGGATCGGGCCGCCGCAGCCTCGACAGGGGATGTTGACGTTGAGGCAGGAGGCGCCGCAGTCACCCTGGGTCACCGGACCAAAACACATGTAGCCTTGTTGGAGCAGGCAGATGTTGGGATCGGGCCGGTCGTCGATGGTACGCTTAATCTCGCCAATGGGCAGACGTTCCTGGCCGGTGAGGGCCGGGTTTCGCTTGCAGGTGTCGCAGACCGCCTTGCCGCTGGTCAGCCACGATCCTACCGGCGGCAGCTCTCCGGCGACAATGGCCCCGATCAGTTTGCCGACAAAGGAGGGATGGGGCGGACAGCCGCCAACGAAATAATCCACATCCACCACCTGATCGATGGTCGAGCAGTTGTCGAGGATAGTGGGGAGGGTCAGGTCGTACTTGCCGTCCAAGAGGTATTCCGGCGATGGATAGACATCATCCGGGTTATCGGTGGAAAAGGAATCTCTGTAGGCCTGACGGAATAGTTCATCCTTGGTGTGCAGGTCGCCTAGGGCTGCGATGCCGCCGAGAGTGGCACAGGCCCCTAAGGCCACCAACACCTTGGATTTGGCCCGCAGTACCTGCACGGTATGCAGGT
The DNA here is from genome assembly GCA_050252135.1 of Desulfobulbus sp. Lineage (GTDB taxonomy): Bacteria > Desulfobacterota > Desulfobulbia > Desulfobulbales > Desulfobulbaceae > Desulfobulbus. The sequence goes on along the minus strand of JBFWLN010000046.1, from coordinate 17,147 downwards.
TTTCGCTGTTGCGGATCATGCCGTCGACAAAGGCCAGATCAATGGATTTGTCGGGCATGTCTTCGAGATCATGGTATTTGACATCGGCCACCGTCGGGGCCCAAAAGACGATTTCCAGGTGCTCCAGGGCATCAACCAATTTTTCCGAGAGATCGACCACGCTCATTTCACAGCCAGCGCAGCCGCCAGCCAGCAGAAAGGCGGTTTTTATTTTATTTGCCATTGCCATTCCCTCCTTTGAACGGGTTCGGTCCCAACTCCTGCAACTCTTTGGTAAACTCCTCCACCACCTCGGCAAACCGGTAGCCCTCGGCACCGGAGATCCATTCGAGGCGGAAGCGTCGGGAATCAAAACCGCTATCCTCGATCAATTTTTTCAAAATTTTCATGCGGTTGGCTGTTTTGTAGTTGCCGGTTTTATAGTGGCAATCGCCAAAGTGGCAGCCGCCGACGAGCACCCCGTCGGCACCGTTGGCCAGGGCCTCCATGATGTATTCCGGCTCAACGCGGCCCGAGCAAGGGACCTTGATCAGTTTGATCGAAGGCGGGTATTTGGCACGCAGGTTTCCGGCGAGGTCAGCACCGGCATAGGTACACCATTGGCAGGCAAAGCCAACAATATTGGGCATAAAGGACATCAGGCCACCTCCTTGATCAAACGTTTTTCGCTTTGGATCTCGCTGATGATCGCGCTGCGGTCGATCTGCGAGAGGGCGGCCACCTGGGTGGGGGCAAATCCCATGGCCAGAGCCAGCAACTGGGTATAGTAAAAGGTCGGGATCGGTTCGAAGTCGATCAGGCCGCGTTCTTTGAGAATCGGCTGGGACATGTCGAACTGGAGGAAGCAGGAAGAACAGGTGGTGACGATCAAATCGGCATCGGTCTCTTCCTTAATCGACATCAGCTTGTCCTTGAATAGCTTGAGCGATTTTTCCATATCGGTAGAACGCATGCCGCCCATGCCGCAACAGCTCTCCAGGCGGGAATAATGGGGCACGGTGGCCCCGGTGGCCTCGCAGAGATCACGGAGGATGGTCGGGAAAAAGGGGTTTTCCTCCTTGACCTTATACACCTCCGAGGGCCAGAGGGTGTGGCATCCGGTCTGTACGGCAATTTTCAGTCCATCGAGGGAGTACTTGAGGTTCTCGCGGATCTTGTCCACGCCTACCTTGCGATGGAGTACGTGGGCCACATGGTAGATATCCGAGGTGTCCTTGAACTCGCGATTGATGGTGGCCAGGCTCTGGTTGACTGCCTTGCGCTGCTCCGGATTTTTGAGGAAATGCTTAGCCTCGGAGAGGACACCGAAGCAGGAGTTGCAGCCGGTCATGATGTCCACGCCCTGTTCCTCGGCGATGGTGATGTTGCGGCTGGAGATGGCGCACCAGGTGTTGAGGTCAAACGATGGCGCTGTACCCCAGGCCGGGCAGCAGGAGGCGCCTTGCAGGTCCACCGGCTCGATGCCCAACACGGGCAGGATCTTGCGAAAAGACTGCTCGATATCGGGCGCCTTCAGCGGGATGTTGCAGCCGAGATATAATCCAATTTTTTCCATGAATCTCACCTATATCTATGAAGAGAGCCTGCTAAGAAGTGATTCTGCACAGACTCCATGTCCATTATTCGTTGTGGTCGGAAAATCAGCTTAAGCTCCGCTGGTTAGAAGAGCCCCAATTCGCCCATAGGCCCGTTGTTAATCAGCGTCTGGATTTCTTTTTTGGCCTGGTCGTCAAAGGCGGAGGTCGGCGTTTCTTCCGGCAGCCCCACCTTTTTGCGCAACTCGCGGGGATCGGTGTAGACTGCGTGTCCGGTCTCGTACAGGTTCATCTGGCTGGTCACCGAAGAGGTAGAGAAAGCCAGCTCGTTGGCCTGGTAACGGCGGAAGGCGAACACCACCTCTTGCGGACGCACGTCGCGTGGGCAGACTTCGGTGCAGCGGTTGCAGGCCTGGCAGCCCCAACTGGAGGAATCTTCGATGATTTCCTCCAGTTCGCCATTGAGCAGATGGCGAATCAGGTTGCGGCACAGAAGCGGGAATCCGGCCCGGACACCGGGACAGGCTGCCGAGCAGGCACCGCACTGGATGCAGTTGAGAATATTATGGCCGCCGTAGCCGATGATGGTGGAGACGGCCTCGTCGATTTTATGCTGGTCGATTATCATAACTGGATTCTCCTCTTAGACCGTCAGGGCTTCTATCTGAGCAAAAATCTGCGATTCCTCGTAACCGTGGAGGACAATGGCCCCAGACGGACAAGCCGAGGTACAAACACCACATCCCTTGCAGGCGGACATCTCAATTTTGGCTCTGGGGCCATCGGTACCGACCTGCATGCCGATTGCGTGATACGGACAGAGTGGAACGCAGATGCCACAACCACTGCAGGTCTCTTGGTGGACCTCGGAGATGATCGGCTCGATTTTGACTCTGCCCTGGGCCAGCGGTACGGCTGCAGCGGCGGCGGCACCCTTGGCCTGGGCCACGGTGTCTGGGATGTCCTTGGGGCCCTGGCAACAGCCGGCAACAAAGAGGCCCTCGACCGCAGTCTCAACCGGACCGAGTTTGGGGTGCAGTTCGCGGAAGAAATTGGAGCCGCAAAACTGGAGGCCGAGTTTTTGCGCAAGGGGCACAGCATCCTTGGGCAGTTCGACCGCAGTGGCGAGGACCACCAGGTCGGACTCGTATTCGATTGGAGTGGCGGCCTCCATATCATAGGCAAGTACGCGGAGCTTGTCTGCCGGCAGCATCTCCAGGCCACCGACCTTGCCACGGAAGAAGTTGATCCCCATCTTGCGGGCGCCAGTGTAGTACTCCTCGTAGCCTTTGCCGAAGGCACGCACATCGATGAAGTGCATGTTGATCACGATGTTGGGGTACTTCTCCTTGATCAGCCGGGCCTGCTTGATCATGTACATGCAGCAGAAGCGGGAGCAGTAGGTGTGGAAGTTTTCATCCCGCGATCCCATGCAGGAGACAAAGGTGATGGTATGCGGTTTTTTTTTGTCCGAGGGACGCAACAGTTTGCCCTCTGTGGGGCCGGTGGCGGAAATGATGCGCTCGAGTTGGAGGGCGGTGATGACGTTGGGTGAGGCCGGAGCCATCTCCTTGAACCAGTCTTTTTCCATTACCTGATAACCGGTGGCGACCACAATGGAGCCGACCTCGATCTCGGTGATGGAGCCTTTCGTGGCATGGGCAATGGAGCGGTCAATCGCCTCCGCCGGGCAAGCACGTTCGCAGGGAGCGAGGATCTGTTTGCCGGTCTTCTCGTTGACCTTCGGCTGGGTGCCGATTTCGCGTCCAGCGCAGTTGATACAGTGGTCGATATCGATAACCGCCTTTTTCGGCACAGCCTGCGGAAACATGATAAAGGCGGCCCGACGGTCGGAGAGTCCGGCATTGAACTCGTCCGGGGTCTTGGAGGGGCACTTGGAGGCGCAATCTCCGCAACCGGTGCACTTGTTCCAGTCGACATAGGTCTGCTTGCGGCGAACCTTGACTTTGAAGTTGCCGATATAACCCTCGACATCGTCCACTTCCGAATAGGTCATGGTTTCGATATTGGGATGGTTGTAGGCCTCGACCATCATTGGGGTGAGGATACAGGCGGAACAGTCGTTGGTGGGAAAGGTTTTGTCGAGCTGCGCCATAACACCTCCTATGGAGGGTCTTTTCTCGACCAGATAGGTCTTGTGGCCCATGTTGGCAAGCTCGAGAGCGGCGCTGATACCGCCGATACCCGCTCCGATGACCAGGGCTGCATCGGTGACCGGCACGTATTTGTCTTCCAGGGGCTCGAGATTGCGGGCTTTGGCCACTGCCGAGGCCACGATCTGCTTGGCCTTCTCGGTCGCCCCCTCATGGTCGTGGGCATGCACCCAGCTGTCCTGGTCACGGATGTTGGCCATCTCGAACAGGTACTTGTTGAGACCAGCCTTCTCGACCGCTGCGCGGAAGATCGGTTCGTGGGTCCGCGGGGTACAAGCCGCCACTACCACCCGATCCACGATCCCGTCGCGAACGTCCTGTTTGACCATCTCCTGTCCGGAATCCGAACACATGAACAGATCCTTGCGCGCAATTACCACGTCCGGGAGCGTTTCTGCGAAATCGCGTACTGCCGCGACATCGATAACGCCGGCAATATTGGAACCGCAATGACAGACGTACACACCGACTTTTGCCATACAGGCCTCCTTCTTGATGAGGATCAATGTCAACGAGGTGTGCGTCTCTTCAGATCCAAGAATCCGTCCCCCGACGCACCTCCCGTCATCGTTCTTTTTGATGCTTAGTATCTAATTAATTGAATTTGCACTGGACATTTGCATCATTCGCCTACCTGTATAAAATTGCCCGGAAAAGTGTGCAATATTTTTTTACACTTTGCACATGATGCACATAGTGATGGATGTAGGGAGGGGTTTTGGTTGTAAAAAATTGAAATAACTCTTTTTTGGTCGGCGATGGTGGGTTGGGTGAGGCGTGTTTCTAAGCTGTGATTGTTAAAAAAGTTCGATTATTTCGTTGTTTTTTTGCGGTGGGGGAATAGGGATGATTTGCTCCTGTGTGCCAATGGTACTTATGCACAATGCGCACAAATTTTTTGATTTTTTATGTTTCACGTGACAGTGTGAAACGATATGAAGGCAAGTGCGACAGTTGTGACCGGAAGCAATGTACGCTTGTCGAGGCGAACACAACGACCGGAGGGGGAGAGGGGCTGAATCTGGTTGTTGATCAAAGATGGAGCAGACGCCGAGCGTTACCGCTGATCATAGCGTCAAACAAGGTGTCGGGCAGGCCAAGTTTGGCAAGCATCTTTAGGGTGGTGGCCTGGTCGGACCAGGGGGAATCGGTGCCGAACAGGAGGTATTCGGGAGGATGGTTGAGGATAATGTCCCTAAGTCGGATCTGGTCGAGAAAATCCAGGGCAAAGGAGATTTCCATATAGATTGGCTCGCCGGTGAGTAGTGCATGTACATCCTTCCACTCATCCCAACCGCCGAGATGGGTGGCTATCAGCTTCAGTTCGGGAAATTGGCGGCAAACATCGAGAATACGTTGCGGATCGGCCCTGCGGATACGGGGAAAGGCGATATCGTAACCGGCATGGATAACCAGGATCATGCCAAGTTCATTCATCCGCTCGTACAGGGCAAAAAGGCTGTGGTCATCCAGGAAATAGTCCTGATAATAGGGGTGCATTTTTACCCCCTTAAACCCCTCGTCGTGGAGTTGCTGCAGGTGGTCGAGCAGATTGGGGTCTTCCGGGTGGAGTGAGGGAAAAGGAATAATGCGATCAGAACGGATCTGTCTGGACCACTCGAGAATGGGTTGAAACTGTTCCGGGCGAGTGGCAATGGAACAGACGGTGGAACACTCAACACCGCTACGATCCATGGAGTTGATTAGATCGTTGACGGTACCGTTGAGATACGCCTTAATGTTGCCCTCCCGTTCAAGGGCAGGGATGGCGATCCGGGCGATCTGATCGGGAAAGGCATGGGTATGGATGTCGATGATACCGGCCATGAAAGCTCCTCGGGCCCACAAAAGGGCTCGTGTGTTGCGGTTATAGCATTTTGATCGTCCACAAAACGAGTTGCAACACTAACAGAGCATAGCAACCGGCGATGATGTCATCCAGCATAATTCCCAGGCCTCCGTGGAGGTGGCTGTCTACCCAGTTGGCCGGGAATGGTTTGAGTATATCAAAAAAACGAAAAAGCACAAATCCGACAAGAGCCGCAAGCGGATTGAGGGGCGCGAGACCAAGGGTAATCAGTTGGCCCACGATTTCATCGATGACCACGAGGCCAGGATCGCCGCGATCAACGATCTTTTCCGCGGCTCCGGCGGAGATTACCCCAACGACAAAGAGGATACCGATTATGCCCCAGTAGGTGGCGAGGGGCAGGCGCGCAAGTACGGACCAAAGCAGAACTCCGACCGCAGAGCCCCAAGTACCGGGTGCCTTGGGGAGATAGCCGCTGTAGGCCCCGGTGGCGATAAACATATACAAACGATCCATGGCAACTCAGCTTGAAGAGGAAGGGGAACAGCGAAAAAAGGCGGATACTTCAGGCCAGTATCAGCTGATTTTGGTCAGCGGGGCAATGGCAGTGCCACGAATGCAGGTGGCCACTTCCATCCGTTTTTTTCCTTCGGGCTGGATTTCTCGCAGCTGCAGGCAATATTCTCCAGTGGCGACCAGCAAACCCTGGGCATCGGAACGGCAGATGGTGCCGGGTTCATCGCCGGATTGATGCGCCACCACCTCCGGGCGGAAAAAACGAAAGCGTTTGCCATTGATGAACCCATAGGCCGAGGGCCAGGGGTCAAGACCGCGAATCAGACTTTGCAGCTCTTTAGCCGGCAGGCTCCAGTCGATATGGCCCATCTCTTTGTTGAGCATGGGGGCTGTGCTGGCTAAGGCGTGGTCTTGAGGCTGTCGGGTCAGCAGGCCGGCAGCCAGTTGGTCGACCGCCGATTCCAGGGTCGCGCCACCCATTTCCGAGAGGCGATCAAAGAGTTCGCCGGCGGTCTCCTGGGGGCCGATGGGAGTGCGCTTGACCAGGAGGATGTCGCCGGTGTCCATGCCCGCATCCATCTGCATGATGGTGATGCCGGTCTCGGACTCGCCATTGATCACCGCCCACTGAATCGGGGCAGCACCGCGATACTTGGGCAAGAGTGAACCATGGACGTTGATCGCGCCGAGTCGGGGCAGTTCTAGAAGGCGGACCGGTAGGATCTTGCCGTAGGCGACCACCACCAGTAGATCGGGGGCAATGATCCGTAACTCCTCAAAAAACTCATCGGTGCGGACGGAATGAGGCTGGAGGACAGGGAGGTTGTGCTCCAATGCCAGGACCTTGACTGGCGGCGGACTCAGGATTTTGCCCCGGCCACGCTGACGGTCTGGCTGGCAGACCACTGCCACCACCTCGTGGGGGGAGTCGATCAGTGCCTGAAGTGAGGGGACCGCAAATTCCGGGGTGCCCATGAATACGATTTTCAAGGGAGTACTCATTCTTGTTGATCCTTGAGGAGCTTTTTCAGCTTTTTCTTGTACATCGCCCGTTTCAACGTGCTGAGGTGGTCGATGAACAGCGTTCCAAGGAGATGGTCCACCTCGTGTTGAATGATGCGGGCAAAGCGATCCTCAGCGTCGAACTCCAGCGGTTTGCCGTCCACATCTTGAGCGGTAACATGGATATGTTGATAGCGCTTTACCTTGGCATAGCACTCGACCACGCTCAGGCAACCCTCCTCCTGTACCACCGAACCCTCGCCCTGGGTGATTTCGGGATTGACCAGGACGATGAAGTTGCGTTCGTCCTCCTCGGTGGACTGGTCCACCACCACCAACCGGCGGGCAACTCCGATTTGGTTGGCGGCCAGGCCGACCCCGGGGGCGTGGTACATGGTGTCCGCCATGTCCTCGACCAGGGTTTTCAGCTCCTCGTTAAACTCGGTGATGGATTCCGCTTTCTGGCGAAGCACCGGGTGCGGGTAGGTAATAATTTCTCGAATGGCCATAAGTCTATAATGTCCTGGTGCCGGGCACCGATTTTTGGGAAAATTTATTTTGGGGGTATGTAATCAGTTTGCCTGGTAAAGTAAAGATCTCAGCGACAGATCTCCCGTGCTTTGTTCTGCTGTGCCCGCTTGTTTTTCGGCGTTTTTTTGTGTAGGGTGCGGCCGAACTCTACAAGGAGCAACATGGTTGACAAGGATGCATTACAGAAAGGGATGGCCTTGCTGGCAGAGCCGGTTTTACCGCTGGTGGCTATGGTTCAGTTCCTCTATCTGACCGGTGATTTTGCCACGGTGGACGAGGTGATCAGCCAGATGCCGCCGGACATTGAAACCGGTTATGCCTCCTATGCCGCCCCGGTCAGCGCCTTGCAGCCCTTTGCCGATCTTCTTCAGCCGCTGGTAGCCTTCAAGGCAGGTCAAGCCCCTGAGGAAACGGTGGTGGATGTGGATAATAATCCGGTCGATGTCATGACCGCCACTGCGGCGTTGGTGGCCCAAAATATTCTCACCCGCGAGCTGGAACTGATCAACAGTCTGCTCTGCGCCCCCTGTGGCTGTAGGCTGTGTTGCGTTGGTCCGGGGGCGGAGATGCGGCACGCCTACTTTGAGATTCCCCTGCAACCAGGTGAGGCGGGCCATTTCCCTTTGGAGCGGATCGATACCCCGGCCTCGCGTGCAGCCCGGATCGAGGATGAACCGCCCCTGCAGGTAGGGGAGCGTGATTTTTACCAGCGCCTGGATCCGGTCTTGGTTCAATGGCAGGCCGGCTGGAGTCTGGTGATGCCAACCGAGAGCCAATGCCCCCACCTTGAGCAGTCAGGTCGCTGCCGAATTTACCCGGATCGGCCTCAGGTCTGCCGGCGGCCCCAGATTTTCCCTTACATGTTGGAGCCAATCGAAGACGGTGAACGAACAGTCTTCCGGTTGCGCCAATCTCTGCTGGCGGTAGTGGACTGTCCTTATGTCCGGCTGCTTAAGGAGGAAATCAGCACCTATGCCGCCGCCTGTGAACTGGAAATGATTTTTCGGCAAAACAAGGCCTAACTCCTTGCCCTTACAAAAACATTCACGCCTATGAACAGTATCGGAATCCTCTGCATCGTCCTGTCTTACTTCCTTGGGGCCATTCCCTTTGGCCTTGTTCTGTCTCGAGGCAGCGGTATCGATATCCGCACCGAGGGCAGTAAGAATATCGGCGCAACCAATGTCACCCGATTGTTGGGGAAGAAGATAGGGGCACTGACTCTGCTCTGCGACCTGCTCAAGGGCTTTTTGCCGATGTTCATCGCCGCACGCTTGCTGCAGGGTACAACCGGGCAGGAACTGGCCATTGCCCTCTGCGGCGCGGCCTCGGTCCTTGGGCATATGTTTCCGATCTACCTGGGATTTAAAGGCGGCAAAGGAGTGGCCACCGCCCTGGGTACCTTTCTTTATCTGGCGCCGCTGGCTGTGCTCGGCTGTTTGGCGATTTTTATCGCCTCGGTTTATTTTTCCGGTTTTGTTTCATTGGGTTCACTTTTAGGATCACTTTCAATCCTGCTCTGGCTGCCGCTGCTCCACGCCCCGGCCTGGAAGCTGTGGCTGGCCGCCTTTATCGTTGCCATGATTTGGATCAAGCATTCCCAGAATGTCGGTCGGTTGTTGCGCGGGACGGAAAAGTCGTGGAAGAGGAAGGTCGAGGCCGATACGTGAACGCCAAAGAATGGCAGGCAATCGAGCAGGCAGCCAAGGTGCTTGGCTTGAGTGATCGGGCTACACTGGCCGAGATCAAGCGGGCTTATCATCGTCTCAGCAAGCTCCACCATCCGGACTCCGGTGGCAGCAAGAGCGGCGAGCAGATGTATCGCATCACCGCAGCCTATGAAACACTGACCCGATACTGCGATGCGTACCGCTATCCCCTGAAACGAGAAAATGCGGGGGATGACGAACTCGATGTCTACGATCCCGAAGACTGGTGGCAGGCCCGCTTTGGTCAGGACCCGCTTTGGGGCGGGAAAAAGACACGCCGGTGATCGAGCGTTTACAGTGCACTGCTCTTTTTCTGCAACACGGTATCCGGCAGCCAAGCCATGGCAAAGTTGCGGCGGAATTCGTCGATCAGCTGCTTGCGGGCCGGAAGATTGAGTCGCCAATAACAGGGGCTGAGCATCAGGATACGGATGGCTTGTCTCGGTGTCATGGCCTACCCTCCATGGTAGATGACCTGAATCCGTGAAGGCGGAATGCATGCGTTTGGGTGAGTGTTGCTGCTCTTGGAAGACATTAGCCGCAGCTTTATTTTTGTTTTGCGGTTCACCCACCGCCTTATGAAGCGTCCGTCCGCACGAAGAAAAACTTACGGATTCAGAGATGAGAAAGGTTCCTGAAATACGTATCGGCCTTTTTTCTCGATATATTTAGTCGTGAAAGTACAGCGTGGCCTGGTTTGGGACGCAGACGTACCGCAAATTAACAAACAAGGAGTACGGGGATGCAGATTCCTCAACTGATCAAAACGCATACACCCTTTGTTTCCCTGGAATTTTTTCCGCCGAAGACGAAAGAGGATTGGCCGGGCTTTCTCGAGGTGGCGAAGGAGCTCGGGCAGCTGAAACCACTCTTTGCCTCGGTCACCTACGGAGCCGGTGGTTCGACCCAATCCAACACTCTGGAGATCTGCGAAAAGCTGATCCAGACCTGCGGTTTCGAGGTCATGCCCCACCTCACCGGGGTAACGGCGGACAAGGATAAAATCGACGGTTTCTTGAGTGCGATCAAGGAACTGGGGGTTGAGAACGTACTCGCTCTCCGCGGTGATCGGCCGACCGGCTTTACTGGTACCGATGAGGAACTTTTTGCCAACTTCCCCCATGCCGAGCATCTGGTGAGCCATATCCGCAGTCATCATCCTCAGCTGGCCATCGGTGTGGCCGGGTTCCCGGAGGCCCATGCCGAGGCGTCCTCCTTTTCCGCCGATCTCGAGGTCATGCGGCGTAAGGTGGAGTGTGGGGCGGATTTTATCATTACCCAACTCTATTTCGACAACCGGACCTATTTCGATTATGTGGAACGGTTGCGTGCTCGTGGCGTGAACGTGCCCATTGTCCCGGGCATCCTGCCCATTCGCAATCTGGGTTCTCTACGTTTTATCCTCGAGATGTGCAATGCCCGTATTCCAGGGCGGCTGATCAATGGACTGATGAAAGCCCATGAGGAAGGGGGGGCCAAGGCGGTGTACGAGATCGGCGTGGCCTACGCCCGCCGCCAGGTCAGGGATCTGCTCGACGGTGGCGCCCCCGGTGTCCACCTCTATACACTCAACAAGGCGGACATGTGTTTGCAGGTAATGGACGGTCAGTTCTAGCGGGATTTTGAATACTTGTTTTTTTCGGCGCGAAGGCACACAGAAGGTATGTCGAGTGTCGGAAAAAATGCTGTGACGCAGTAGATCGAAGTTTTTACGACGCCATCAATTATTTTTCGGTGTCCGAAGGCACTATCTTCTCATTTTGTCGCTGTAAGCGGCGCATTACTATCACCACCCGGGACCACATCAGCAGGGCTGCGGTGGCCAACGCGCAGATCAAACCAATCCAGAATCCTTGGGGGCCCGGCTCCATGCCCCCAAGGCCAGCTAAGCCCAGGCCGTAGCCCAAGGGCAGGCCAATTCCCCAATAGGCAAACAGCATCAGCACCAGCGGGACTCGTGTATCTTTGCAGCCACGGAGGATGCCGCTGGCGTTCACCTGCATCGCGTCCGGCATCTGAAAGACCGCCGCATAGATCAGCAGGGCCACCGCCAGTGTTTGGATGACCGGATCTGGAGTATAAAGGGCTGCAATTTCATGAGAAAAAATCAGGATGCCCAGACAGGTGAGGACCGATCCGGACAAGGCCAGTCCCAGACCGGTCCCCACGATTCGGGGCATCCGCCTCATCCGCCTGCGGCCGATGGTGAACCCGATCCGTACGGTCAAGGCCGTGGCTAGGCTGTAGGGCAGCATGTAGAGCATGGAGGTGAAGTTGAGCGCGATTTGGTGCGCAGCCACCACCTGGGCCCCAAGCTTGGCAATGAACAAGGCGATTACGGTGAAAATCGAGCATTCGATAAACATGGTGATCCCAAGCGGCAGGCCAAGGCGTAAAAAAGAACCTATTCCTCCGGGCGCTGTTTTTGTTGCTCGCGTCTTGGGGACAAACAATCGTTCCGTGCCCCCCAAGCGACTGCGATGGAGCAGCAAAGCCATTGCGGCCATCATCGCGACAATGGAGATCGAGGTCGCCCAGCCGCATCCCGCCCCACCCAAGGAGGGCAAGCCCAACTTCCCGTAAATGAGAACATAGTTGGCCAGGATATTCACCCCCAGCCCCAGGAAACCGGCAAACATTGACAACCGGGTTTTGCCGAGCCCATCTCCCCCGCCTTTGAGTCCGTAGAAAACGCCACCCAGCGGCAGCCCCCAGGAGACGGCAACGAGATAGCGGCTGGTAATAGGGATAACCTCCGCGCTCACTCCCATCCACACCATGAAGGGCCGCATCCACCAGAGCACGGGCATCAAAAGTAGACCCGCGATGAGGCCGACCGCCATGCCCAGTCGGATCGAGGAGCGAATGCCTTCCCTATCCCCTCGGCCGTGTGCCTGCGCCACCAGCGGTGTGACCGCATTCTGTAGGCCGATGAGAAAGAGATAGATCGGGAAAAAAATCGAGGAACCAACGGCCACCGCTGCCAAGTCGATTGCGGAAAATCGACCGGCCATGACCGTATCGACAAAGCCCATGGCTGTTTGCGACAACTGGGCCAGGAGCAGGGGGCCGGTCAATCGTAAGAGTATGGCGGCTTCATGAAGGATAAGTGAGAAAAAGTGCATCAGATAATGAACGGATCAGGCGTTGGTATGGTTCTGCAGGGTCAGTGAGCGTCCCTGGTAACGGTCTATTGCTCACCACAGGCTGGAACTCTATAGCAGGCTTTGGCAAAAAGGCATACTAAATGACGATTAAACCCCTGGCAAGGAGCAGGCGGTAAAAATAGTCAAAAAGCAGCGGGCAAATTCCCACCAGCATGTCCACATTGTTAGAGATGGCTGAAAGGTTGAAAAAGATGCTCAATTTTATCTGATATCTGGTTGGCTAGGTTTTTCCTCATTATTTCAAAGGATGGTTTGTGTTACGATAGAGAGGACTAGATCGGTGCAGCAGGCCCTTTCTGTTTCTTGGTCGATTTATTCCGGTATCGAAGTTTGCCACGAAACAATGGAGATGCTGCTTAGGCGTTCCGTTTTCAGCACGCTTCAAGGACAGCCATGGACGATTTCTTCTCTCGGAATTCCTCCCCAGAAAAACAACTTCAACAGCGTATTGCCGAGCTTGAAGCTTCAGAGGCCCGCTTGAAAGGCGAGTGTGAGAGCCTGCGCCAATTCTACGTGCAGTCGCCGTTGGCTTACCAATCCCTCGACAGTCACGGTACCCTTGTTGAAGTCAACCAACGCTGGCTCGATACCCTTGGCTACACCCGGGAGGAGGTTCTCGGTAAAAAATTTTCGGAGTTTCTCCACTCCGATTTTCGTGACTATTTCCACGCCAACTTTTCGCGATTCAAAGACGCTGGTGAGATCTACGGGGTTGAATTTACGATGGTCAAGAAGGACGGTTCCCTAATCCAGGTCTCCTTCGACGACAAAATAAGCACAAATCCGGACGGTACATTCCAGCGTACCCATTGTTTTTTCCAGGACATCACCCAGCGAAAGCGCGACGAAGCAGCTCTGTGCGAAAGCGAGGAGCGGTTTCGGACCCTGCACAATGCCTCCTTCGGTGGAATCACCATTCATGATCAGGGGATAATCCTCGACTGCAATCAGGGTTTGGCCGAACAGACCGGTTACACGGTCGATGAACTGATCGGCATGGATGGTCTCCTGCTGATTGCCCCGCAATGCCGCGACCAGGTCAGACGCAATATCCAACGGAAATTTGACCAACCTTACGAATCCATAGGACGTCGCAAGGACGGCAGCCAGTATCCAGCTCGTTTGCGTGGTTCCAATATTCCCTATAAGGGGCGGTTGGTTCGGGTTACCGAGTTTCGTGATATCAGCGAGTTCAAGCGTCTGGAAGAAGCCCTGGAAAAACGGTTGGTAGCCCTCACCTGCCCCTTGACCAAGGAAAACGGGGTCACCTTTGAGGACTTGTTTGACCTTGCCCGCATCCAGCAGATCCAGGATGAGTTTGCCAACGCCACCGGTTTGGCCTCGCTCATCACCCGTCCCGATGGGACCCCCATCACCGAACCCAGCAACTTCACCCGATTATGCAGCGCAATAATTCGCACCACCGAAATCGGCTGCGCCAACTGCTTCAAGTCGGATGCGGCCCTGGGCCAACATCATCCCGAAGGCCCGATCATCCAGCCCTGTCTCAGTGGTGGCTTATGGGATGCCGGCGCTAGTATCACCGTTGGGGGGCATCATCTGGCCAACTGGCTGATCGGCCAGGTTCGCAATGAAGTCCAGGACGAGGAAGCCATGCGCCGGTACGCCCGGGAGATAGGCGCGGATGAAGAGGATTTCATCCAAGCCTTTCAAGAAGTCCCCTCCATGTCCCGTGAGCGGTTTGAGAGCGTTGCTCAGGCTCTGTTCACCCTGGCAAACCAACTCTCTTTTTCGGCTTATCAGAATGTGCAGCAGGCACGAGCCATTACCGAACGTAAACAGGTCGAGGCTGCATTACGGGTCAGTGAAGAACGGTTCCGCCTCGCCATGGAGGCTACCAAGGATGGGCTCTGGGACTGGGATATTGGTTTGGGTACGGTTTATTACAGCCCCAGTTACTGGGCCATGCTGGGGTATGATGCTGGCGAGCAACCACAGGAGGCTATCGCTTGGATGGAGAGGCTCCACCCCGAGGACCGGGAGTCCGTGTTGGCCGTCAATACCGATTGCATTGAGAACCGCTGCGAGTCCTTTCTGGTCGAATATCGGATGCAGACCAAAGACGGCACCTGGAAATGGATCCAGGGGCGGGGCAAGGCGATTGCCCGTGGGGAAAACGGCCATGCGCTTCGTATGGTCGGCACGCACATAGATATCACCGAGCGTAAACAGACCGAACAGGAACGGGAAAAACTGGAAGCCCAGTTACTCCAATCGCAGAAGATGGAATCCGTGGCTCGGTTGGCTGGTGGAATTGCCCATGATTTCAATAATATGCTCATGGTTGTCCAGGGGCATGCCGAACTGGCCATGTTGGACATGGAACAGGGCAACCCCTATTACCATCGCTTTCGAGCCATTCGCGAGATTGTCGATCGTTCCGCCGACCTTACCCGCCAGCTGCTCGCCTTTGCCCGCAAACAGCCTATCGCCCCCAAACTCCTCGATCTCAACACCTGTATCGAAAATATGCTTTCCATGCTCCGGCGGCTCATCGGCGAGGATATCACCCTCACCTGGTTGCCGGATTCCGAGCTCTGGTCGGTTAAGGCCGATCCCTCCCAGATCGACCAGATCCTGGCCAACCTCTGCGTCAATGCCCGCGATGCCATTGCCGGGGTCGGTACCATTATCGTTGAAACCCAAAACTGCACCTTTGACGCCTCCTACTGCGCCGTCCACACCGGCTGTGTCCCCGGTGACTATGTGCAGATAACCGTGGGCGACAACGGCTGTGGTATGGATAAGGAGACCTTGGCCCAGGTTTTCGAGCCTTTTTTCACCACCAAGGGTGTGGGCAAGGGCACGGGGCTGGGCTTGGCCACCGTATATGGCATCGTTCGCCAGAATAACGGTTTTGTCAATGTGTACAGCGAACCCGGTCAGGGGACCGTGTTTACTGTGTATATTCCCCGGGTAGCCGATAGTGCCGACGAGGTGCGGGAGGAGCGGACGGTAGAGGCAATTGGCGGTTCGGAAACGATTTTGGTGGTGGAGGATGAACCGACCATCCTCGAGATGGCAACGGCGATGCTTCAACACCTGGGCTACACGGTGTTCTCGTCTACGTCTCCTTATGAGGCCTTGGACAAATGCAACCTTTATTCCGGCAAAATCGACTTACTGATCACCGATGTGATCATGCCGGAGATGAACGGCCGCGACTTGGCTGAGCAAATCCAAAAAGAACATCCCTGGATCAAATGTTTGTTTATGTCCGGATACACTGCGGATATCATTGCCCATCAGGGTGTTCTCGAAGAAGGGATTCATTTCATCCAGAAACCCTTTTCCCACATTTCCCTTGCCGCCAAGGTTCGATCGGTTCTCGATGGCGAGTAAACACCTGCGTCCTGATCAGATTCAAGGCGGCTGGGGCACGTTCGCTACGCTATTTTTTTCACCCATTGAGGCGGCTCGCTTGTGCGAACCGATCCGAATTTCATGTCACGATCAATACATCTACGGATGTTGGTGCCGCTCATTGCCCTGGTCCTCTTTGCCGGGGCCTTGTACATTCTCCACCACTCCCTGAGCGAATTCCACTACCACGATATCGTCCGCCAACTACATGCCCTGAAGCTGACGCAGATTGGCGCCGCCCTTGGCCTGACCGTGCTCAGCTATCTGATCATGACCGGCTACGATCTGCTGGCCATTCGCTATGTTCGGCGGCCTTTGGCGGCGAGCAAGGTGGTCCTGACCTCCTTTATCAGCTACGCTTTCAGCAATAATATCGGTCTGTCCCTGTTGGCGGCAGGCTCGATTCGCTTCCGGCTCTACTCGGCCTGGGGTCTGTCCACCGAAGAGATCGCCCGGGTGATTTCCTTCACCGTGACCACCTTCTGGCTCGGCGTCTGTGCCAGCGGCGGCCTAACCTTTCTCGTGGAGCCGCTTCCCCTGCCCTCTAGGCTCCATCTGCCCTTTACCACAGTCCAGCCCCTGGGATGGGGGCTGCTGGCACTGGTGATCGGCTACCTGGCAACGGTTTCTCTGCGTTCCAAACCCATTAATCTGGGCGGCTGGCAGTTCCCCCTGCCTCGTCCGACAATGGCCTGGGCTCAGATTTTTGTCGGTATGATCGACTGGCTGCTGGCTGGGAGCGTGCTCTACGTGTTACTGCCTGCTTCCGCCCACATCTCCCTGCTCCATCTTCTCGGGATTTTTCTCCTTGCTCAGGTAGTGGCCCTGATCAGCCATGTTCCCGGTGGCTTGGGCGTGTTCGAGTCCTTGATCCTGGTCAGTCTGCCCGGCGTGCCTGTGGATGGACTGGCCGGCAGCCTGATGCTCTATCGGGCGATTTATTATCTCCTGCCTTTGGCTGGCGCCAGCCTACTCCTGGGCGGGCTTGAATTCTTCCGCCAACGTGCCCTGGCCGGTCAGATCGTGAAGGCTGTGGGGCGTTTGGGCCGTGCCCTGACCCCGCAGCTTCTGGCGGCCTCAACTCTGGCCGGCGGTGCGATTCTTCTCTTTTCCGGCGCTACCCCCGGTATTTCCCATCGTTTACTTAGGCTGCAGGATTTTCTCCCCTTGCCGGTACTCGAGATTAGCCATTTTCGGGTCTTTGTCAGAGTTGCAGAAAACAAGAAGGGGTTGACTGGTTAAAAATTCTGCCATACCAAGTAATTGCTCAGATTATTTGAATATGGTGAATTTAAACTATGTCCAGTCACCCCTCATTC
>JBFWLN010000045.1:0-21114 GCA_050252135.1 Desulfobulbus sp. | reverse complement strand
CTCGTATTTTATTGATATTGCGCTAAATATTAACAAAATGCGAGAAAAAAGGCAAGCGAAAGCAGAACAATTAACCTGTGAATTTAGACAGTTAAGCGAAAATACTTTTTACGAGGCCATCAAGATTAGCAAAAAAGAAGAGGGCGTGGCTCCGGCGACGAACACGGTGGTAGAGTCCCAGGCCTCTACGGTTACCCCGCAAGCACCGGTCGCTGGCGAAGAGGCCGCTGCTGTGGAAGTACAACCAAGCCAACCTGCGGCCCCCGAGGCCCCGGCCCCGGCCCCGGCCACGCCTGCGACAGTTGAGGGGGCACCACAGCCAGAAGTGCCCGTTGTCCCGGCCGTGGAAGTGGTTCCGCCCATTGTCCCGCGTACTCCCGGAACTCCGGAGGAAGAGTTGATCTATGCCTTTACCGATTGGTTTATCGCTCTCTTCCCCGCTACGCGGCCCGATGTTGAGTTCAGTCTGCAAACCAATCGCAATTACACCATTGCCCAGGTCGATGGCGAGTATGAGGTTCGTCTGGATCCTTTTACCCTTGTCATTGACAAGGACGATACCATGGATTTGGGGCCGGTTCTGTTCCGGTTTACTCCCCAGGAGAAAGATTTGTTGGCCGTTCGGATGGGGATCGCCGACAAGGCCCCGATCAAAAGCCATGGCAAGCCCGAGGCCGAACTGACCATCGGTTCACAACAGCTTTCCGGGCTGTGGAACCGTAGTCTGATGAATTTCGACAAGATCAACCTTCATTTAGCTGACCTCGTCATCGAAGATGCACGCAAAGAAGGGCGGCTGTCATTGGCCGCGCTGGTCGCCGAAGGAGGGCGCAGTGAGGGGCAGGGTGGCGGCTGGGTCGAAAAGTTTCGTGGCGAGTTAAAGCAGTTGGCCTTTGTTGAAAAAGACATGGACTTCGGCATTGAGTCTATCAGCGGCCAAATAGTGGCAACAGGTACCAATGCCCAGCGTTTTCTGGAACTGAGAACCAGTCTGCAGAAAGGACTAAACCGGATCGACAAGTTGGAGATGGCCGAGATCAAACCGTTGATGACCGATCTCGACGAGTATATACAGCTCTTTAACGGCTATGCCAGCACCGGCAGCCTCCAGAACTTACATGTTACCTCCAGGGATGGTAATGCGACTCTAGCCTCGATTGCTCTGAGTGGTGGTGTACATAAGGAGGCAAATACGGAGAAATTTGTTTATAATTCCGAGGGGAAATGTAACGATTTCGCTTTCATCGAGAACAAAACGCCTAAGAAAACGCAACCAGTTGCGGTTACCTTGCGGCAGGTCGTGTTAAAGGGTGATGGCGGTATGCTTGCAGTACCTCCGCATCTCTTTGCGGAGATTTTTTCTGCCATCGAAGGCTACCAGCAGGTGAAAAAAGAGGAGGCGGATGCTTATGTTTCCCGTCAAGGCTATGCCTTTGCCCAGAAAATTCTCTCACTCTTCGAGCGGTATTCGGGCGAGGTCAGTATCCATGATTTGAAGGTGGTGAATGCCCAGCCCGCCCCCGTCACCCTTGATCAGGCGACGCTGGCCGCCGGCTTTGATCTCGGTGATGGGCAAGGTGGCAAAATTCATACTCTGGTGGATTTTTCCGGGTTTCAGGGGGTGTCCCAAGGAAGCAATACGGTGCCGCAGGCCGGGCGAGTTCGTTTTGAACTGAGCCGGATTCCTTCCCTGTTTCAGTTGATCAACGACCCCACCGTGCTGGCCAAGGGTAATCTACAGGCGATTCAGGGCCAAGTGATGATGAATGGTATGGCCGCCCTGATGCAGAGCGGGCTCACCCTGACCCTGACCGATTCCTTTGTGACCTTCCCCGCGGCAAAAATGACTTTGGCACTCCTGGCACAGGTGGAGCCGAAGGCGAAGTATCTCTCCTCTGGCACGCTGAATTTGACCATGGAAAACCCAGACGAACTGAAACGGATTATACAGACCTACAGCACGGATCCGGAAATTGGGAAAATGCTGGCTGCGCTGACCGCACTGGCAGATCGGCGCCAGGATGGAGGGAAAACAATCGACCGTATCGACGCCAAAATCGATGCAGCGGGCAAGGTGTTCATTAACGCCAAAGATGTCACCTCCATGTTTTTTCCACCGCCCCCTCCTGAACAAGGCGCTGCTCCACCACCAGCCAAATAATCAGGCGTCTTTTTCAGTTTTTTCCGAAAAATGGCTAGGTAAAAATACAGATATACAAGGAGTAGAGTTTTCTCAGGCGCGAAGGCATATGTAAGGTATGTCGAGTGTCGGGGAAAACTCTATGACGCAGTAGATCGAAGTTTTTATGACGTCATCAAAAAAAAACGGCGGCTCTGTCTACAAGAGCCGCCGTTTTTTTTAAACCTCGCGATCACAAGCCGACCGATGTTGCTTCCGCTTTCCGCAAGGCTTTGCGGCTATTCAATTGTTGGCGCGCCCCTCCTGCCTACCTGTATTTAGCCCTTGGAATATACAGGCTTGTATAGACCCTTTCTGTTGGTGTTGCATCTGCTATCTTGGCGTGTTTGCTGGAAAGTTCTCTGCTTTTTATTTAAGTGGGAAAGGGCGCAGGTCTCCCGTGATTTTCCCGTGATTTTCCTTGACTCCCTCAAGGCCTTCGTTTACTAATTGTTACTAGGTGGCGGAAAGTGGGGTAATGGGGAAAATAATGGGGCTGTTGTCACGCAGGTGGCGAATGGTGGTGGAAGAGGCGGCGTGCAGCGATTTCGGAGTCATTCGGAACATACTCTTGACCCTAAAGGGCGGTTGAACATACCGACTCGGTTCCGTGATGTTCTCAAAGAGCAATACGGCGCTGAAATGTTGGTCATCACCCACTGGCAAAAATGTCTTCGCGCCTATCCCATGGCCGAGTGGGAAACCCTTGAGGAAACATTGCTGGCTGAAGGGAAAAACCAACCCGATTTCGGTCGATTTGTCCGTTATCTCATCGCCGGTGTAACCGAATGTACGCCTGATAAACAGGGGCGAGTTCTCTTACCGCCTGCGTTGCGTTCCGGTATTGGGATTGAGAAGGACGTGGTCGTGGTTGGTATGCTGCGCCATTTTGAAATTTGGGATAAGGCGGCGTGGGAAGAGGAAACCCGGCATACCCGGGAGTCCTTTGCCGATTTCAATGCCGGACTTTCCAATTTAGGTATCCTCTAATCCGTTGTAACGAATGTCGCAAGATCCTTACCCTATTCATGTGCCGGTTTTGCTGGAGGAGGTGATCGCAGGCCTTCAGCCTGTTTCCGGCGGGTTGTATGTGGATGGAACCCTTGGCCTCGGTGGTCACACCCGGGCCATCCTGAAGCATTCTACGCCGGATGGCCGGGTTATCGGTTTTGAATGGGATGCCGATGCCGTTAATGCCGGGTTGGATTTGAGCCAGTATGGGGATCGTTTCACGCTGATCCACGGTTCCTACGCTGATCTCGTTCCCGAGTTGAGCCGGCATGGTGTGCAATCCATTAATGGTCTGATCGCTGATTTGGGGGTTTCCTCCCTCCAACTCGATCGGGCTGAGCGCGGTTTTAGTTTCCGTACCGATAGCGATCTCGATATGCGCATGGACCAACGTCGGCCCATGAGTGCGGCAAACTTGGTCGCCCGCTCCTCGGAAGAACAGTTAGCGGACATCTTCTACCATTACGGTGAAGAACGGCAGGCGAGGCGAATAGCAAAGTTTGTCGTCCAGGCACGTCAGCAGGCGCCGATAATAACCACCGGCCAGCTGGCATCCATTGTCGCTGATGCTGTGCCCCGGAAATATCACCCGCCAAAGATTCATGTGGCAACCAAGGTTTTCCAGGCCTTGCGGATTGCTGTGAATGGTGAGCTGGACAATCTGAGCCGATTGTTGAACACCGCTCCAGAGGTTCTCGCCATAGGGGCGCGGGTGGCTATTATCACCTTTCATTCATTGGAAGATCGGATCGTTAAACAAATTTTTCAGCAGAATCCGGCGTACAAGGTCATCAGTAAACGGCCTATCGAGTCAACAAGCCAAGAGATGCAACGCAATCCCCGTGCCCGCAGTGCCAAGCTTCGGGTTGCAGAGCGGGTGTAGGCGCCACAAAAAACAGAAAACAGGGTGTGCAGGAGGAAAGCATGGTACCGAACGTGAGCGTGCGAACATATCGACCGCGGCAGATGGGGTCGTTTCAGGGAACTCGACAGGAGAAAAGTCGTCTTTCTTTGCGGCTGTCAAATACTGTGCGACGGTTTCTTGCCGTCACCTGCTTGGTCGCCTTGGTGGCCGGCCTGCTGGTTACCCAATATTTTTACGGGCAGATGATGGAGATGCGCGCCCAGGCCGAACAGTTGCGTGGTCTGCATGCGCAGATGTACAACCACAACGTTGGGCTACGTGCCCATCGGGCCCAGTTGAGTTCAAAAGATCATGTTGTTGCTGTTGCTTCGGTGAAGTTGAATCTGTATGAGCCGGATCAACGACAGGTGCGGCGGATGTAGCACGGCAATGGTCAAAACTGCACGGTCCAAGAAAAATAAACGGCGATGGTTCTTCCCTTTTTTGGCTATTTTGCTGGCAGCGGCTGGAGCCATTCTGTATAGATGCCCCCTTACCCTCCAGGATATCGGCAGGATTCTACAGTCTGCTGTCGGCAAAATTTCGTCTTTATCAGCGGGCCCGGCGCCCGCTGAACCTGTCTTAAGAGGCACAATTTACGACCGCAACTTGAGCGAACTGGCGGTCTCCTATAAGCTCTATTCGGTGTTTGCCAACCCGGTGGAGGTGGCTGATCGGCGCCAGGTTGCCCAGGCCTTGGAGCCGTTGGTGGGGGTAAAAGCGGAAAAGCTGCAAGCTCGATTGAAGTCGACCCAGTATTCCATCATGCTGGTCACCGATCTGGACGAAAAGCAGGCTGAGCAGGTCAATGCACTGCAACTCCAGGGAATCAGTTGTAAAGCAAGTGAGGTGCGTTTCTATCCCGGGCATACAGCGGCTTCCCATGTTTTGGGATTTTTGGGAGAGGGCGTGGGGCTGGCCGGGGTTGAAGGAAAATACGATACCTTGCTTCAAGGTGTTTTCCGAAAGAGTAATATTCCGGATATCGATTTCCAGGGGCGGGAGCATCTGGGGGACACCGGTGCCGATCTCGTGCTGACCCTTGATATCGGTTTGCAGAAAATGCTCGAGGCCAAATTTCGCGATTTCCTTGCTGCCAGCGGCACGGAAAAAGGGATGGGGCTTTTAATCGAGCCGGGCAGCGGCCGTATTCTAGCTTTAATGAACCAACCCTCCTTTAATCCTAACTATTTTTGGAAGGCAAGCGAGAGCAACCGCGTCAACCGGATCTATAATCATCTGTTGGATAAGGAACTTATCAGACCTATTTTGACCCGGGCCGCAGCGATTGAGCGGGAAGGTCTCGACGGTCCCGGATTGCTGCCTTCCACCGTGGCCGCGCCGGATTATGGGTTTTCCGAGCAGCAACTGGATAGTTTTGCGCAGCAGATTGAACTCTACGGGTCGGTTTTCGGCAATTGGGAGTCCGGGCCTGCGGTCAAAGAACGCAAAGATCATCAGCCGGTGGTTACTGGGGTTCAGGTGGGGGTCACCCTGGCAAGCCTGGCCAATGGCGGTTGGCGGATCACCCCCTACGTTGTGGATTCCGTCTATGATCACGCCACGGAAACCCGTTACCATCGCAATCGGAATGCCACCGAAAAGAGCCATGTTCTTGATCCGGCCTTGGGGGTAAAAATTCGGCGGGAATTGTTTACCAACTGGGAACACGACAAGGAAAACGGGGTGGTTTTCACCGGTGATCTTCTCCAGATCCAGCCTGAAGGGACCTTCTCGGATTATTCGATGCAGGATCTCTTTGTGGCGCTTACCCCGGCAACCCGGCCGAAATATTTGCTCTTGATTGCCACCGAGAAGGATCACCTGTTGCCCGATCCGCCCCAAAAGAAAGGGGAGGCCATCAGTCTGGAAGAGCTTGGGAAAGATCTGCTGGCAGCACTAGCCCGGCAGGAAGAGCCGAATATGGTTGCCGAGACTCCGCCTGCTAAGAGCCCGGAAAATCTGCACCAGTTTTTTATCAGCAAACGGCTGAATTTTAAGAATACGCCGGAAAAAGATGAGGAACCGGTAGCGCTCATGCCGCAGGTGCGTGGCATGAGCCTGCGCAAAGGACTGCAGCAGATCGATAAGTTCAAGCTGAAGGTTCGGATTAACGGAACCGGTCAGATCGTTGCCCAGTATCCCTTGGCCGGTCAAACTTTGACCGGAGTCGAGGAATGTATCGTCACCCTGGAATCAAGATAGTCGTAGCCTGTTTATGTATACCCTGACCACTCTTCTCAATACAATCGAACTGCTCGAAACCCGTGGGCTTTCAACTGATGCGTTGACGCAACCGGTGACGGCGGTGGTGCTTGATTCCAGGCAGGTGAAGCCGGGAAGCATCTTTGTTGCCGTTCCTGGGGATAAGATCGATGGCCGCACCTTTATCCCAGAGGCGATCCGCAGAGGGTGTAGCGCGATAGTGGTTGAGGACCAGGCTGGCCTTGATGACCCATCACTGCCACTGATCCTGGTGGAAGACAGTCATGCCGCCGTGGGCGAGTTGGCCGCAGCCTGGTATGGATATCCGGCCCGGAAACTACAGCTCATCGGCATTACCGGCACCAACGGCAAAACCACCAGTTCGTGGTTGATTGAGGGCATGCTGCTGGCTGCGGGCTGTCGGCCCGGAGTCATTGGAACGGTGAACTATCGCTATCATGGCCGTGACGGGTTGTGTGTCATCCAAGATGCCCCCCTGACCACGCCGGATCCGGTGACCCTGCAGTCGCTGCTGCACACCATGGTGGAAGAAGGCGTCACCCATGTGATTATGGAGGTCTCTTCCCATGCCCTGCACCAGAATCGAATTGGGCGAACCCTGTTTGATGTCGCCTTATTTACCAATCTCAGTCGGGATCACCTTGATTATCATCAGACAATGGAGGCCTATTTTAGCGCCAAGAAGCGCCTCTTTACCCGATATCTTAAGCAAAACGGGATAGCCGTGGTCGTCACAGGGCCGCATGCCGAAGGTCGGGATTGGGGGGAGGAACTTTGTCAATCGCTGAAAAATGTTCCTTTGCTTCGTTGCGGGTTGTCGGCTCAGTCCGAGGTCAATGCCCAGGCCTGTGCCCAAACCATTGACGGCTTTCATTGCCAGCTTGATCTCCAAGGCGATGTGGGGGATTTTACCTCACCGCTGACCGGGAGTTACAATATTCTCAACGTCCTTGCCGCTGCCGGTGTGGGTATGGGGCTTGGTATTCCAACCGGCACCATTCGCCTGGGACTGAGCTTGGTGGCTCGGGTGCCCGGCCGTTTGGAGCGGGTGCGGTTGCCAGGAGCGGAGACTCAGCCCTTACCCTCGGTTTTTGTTGACTACGCCCATACGCCGGACGCCT
This sequence comes from Desulfobulbus sp., assembly GCA_050252135.1. Lineage (GTDB taxonomy): Bacteria > Desulfobacterota > Desulfobulbia > Desulfobulbales > Desulfobulbaceae > Desulfobulbus. The sequence goes on along the minus strand of JBFWLN010000045.1, from coordinate 13,673 downwards.
TGGAAAATGTGCTGCAAACGTTGAAGACACTCGCTCCAGGTCGATTAATCTGTCTTTTTGGCTGTGGAGGGGATCGCGATCGTGGCAAGCGGCCGTTGATGGGGGAGATGGCCGGGCAATATGCCGATGTGGTCATTGTGACCTCCGATAATCCCAGAACCGAAGATCCAGAGGCGATAATCTCCGAGATCATCCCCGGAGTAGCAAACAGCGGCAAACCACAGGTTGCGGCAGAGCCTCTGCTCACAGGGGCGGCCCGCTGTCAGGGATTTGCGGTGATTGCCAACCGCCATGAAGCAATCGCCAAGGCCTGTAGCCTGGCAGCACCGACCGATTCCATTCTCATTGCCGGTAAAGGCCACGAAAATTATCAGATTATAGGGAGTAAACGGCATTTTTTTGACGACTGCCGTGAGGCGGCCAACGGTCTTTTGCACTGGAATGAGCGCCATCTGTTGGCTGCAACCAAAGGGCAAATTATTTCCGGGCGGCAGCAGGGGCTCTTTGGCCAGATTTCCACCGATTCCCGCACCATTGGTCCCGGAGATATTTTTGTCGCCCTTAAGGGAGAGGCTTTTGATGGTCACGCGTATATCGAGCGGGCTGTTAAGGCTGGTGCCAAGGCTATAATCGGTGAACGGATTCCCGATATGTTGGCCGCCCCGGATGTGCTCGCTATCCAGGTTAAGGATAGTCTGGAGGCGTTGGGAGATTTGGCCAGCTATCGTCGTCGGTTGCTCGCTCCGAAGGTTCACGTGGCGGCCATTACCGGCAGTTCTGGTAAGACTACGGTCAAGGAGATGGTTGCCGCCATTTTTGCCCAGGCCACCGGAACAACCAAAAGCGGCATTGATCCGGTTTTGAAAACAAAGGGTAATTTTAACAACCTGGTGGGATTACCCCTGTCCTTGTTGCCGATTGAGTATGGTCACGAGTTGGCCGTGCTGGAGATGGGTATGAATGTGCCTGGTGAAATAACCCGTCTAACCACTATTGCCGATCCGGACATCGGCTGCATCAATAATGTGCATCCGGCACATCTGCAAGGGTTGGGGAGTATCGAAGGGGTGGCGGCCGCCAAAGGTGAGCTCTTTGCCGGTATGCGTGCGGATGCGGTCCGCATTGTTAATCTTGATGATGTCCATGTCCGGGAGCAGGCGGAAAAATCTGGTGGCAAACAAATCGGATTTGCTGTATCTCCATCCGGCCGTAAATTGGGTCCCCTGGTAAGCGCAACCCAGCAGGAGAATCTGGGTGAGCTGGGGATGCGCTTCACGCTCCATATCGGAGAGTGGCAACAACGGATTACTGTCCCGGTATACGGTGAACATAATGTGAGCAACTGCGCTGCTGCTGCGGCCATCGCCCATGGCGCCGGGATTCCACCGGAAGTAATCGTGCTCGGGCTTACCCGTTACCAGCCCTCGGTTGATAAGCGCTTGGCCGTGAGTGAAATGTCCGGTGGCATCAAGGTGATCAATGACGCCTATAACGCTAACCCCTCCTCCATGGCGGCCGGTTTGCGTACAGTGGCTTCATTCGGCAAACCCGGATGTCGACATCTGGCGGCTCTGGGAGACATGCTGGAGTTGGGTGATGCCTCCGATAGCCTCCATGGCGGCATCGGCACCCTGGTGGCCGAGCTTGGGTATGATGGCCTTGCTCTCACCGGATCCCACGCATCGGTGGTGGCCGAGGCGGCTCTTGCCGGCGGTATGGGCAAGGAATCGGTACGGATTTTTGATGATCATGCTGCAATGGCTGCGTGGTTTATCCAATTGATCGAGCAGGGGCGGCTTGAATCCGGTGATTGCCTCCTGGTCAAGGGCTCCCGTGGCATGCGCATGGAGCGACTGCTCGAGGCCCTGGAACAACGATAACCCCGAGACTTTTAATGTTAGCAACTGTGTAACGGAACCTATGTTTTATCATCTTCTCTATCCCTTTCATACCGAGCTGAGCTGGCTCAATGTTTTCCGTTACATCACCTTTCGTTCGATCGGTTGTGCCGTTACCGCCTTTCTTATCGTGGTCTTGTTGGGGCCGCGCTTCATAGCCTGGTTACAGAAAAAACATTACGGCCAGGTCATTCGCGACGACGGTCCGGAGAGCCATTTTTCCAAGAAGGGCGTGCCCACCATGGGCGGCATGCTGATCCTCGCGGCCATGACCGGCTCCGTCCTGTTGTGGACCGATCTTAAAAGCGGGCTTGTCTGGTTGTTGATCGGGATCAGTCTCTTTTTTGGTTTCATTGGTTCGATGGACGATATAAAAAAGATTCGAAAGGGAAACTCCCGCGGACTGACTGCACGGGAAAAGTTGGTGCTGCAGGTGTTCGGTGCCCTGGTGGTGGGGATTTTTCTGCTGCTCTCACCTGGTTACGACGGCGTGCTCAGTTTGCCCTTTTTCAAGTCCTTCCATCCGAATCTAGGCTGGTGGTACGTGCCCTTTGCGGTAGTGGTCGTTGTCGGCGCCTCCAATGCGGTTAATCTCACCGATGGCCTTGATGGTTTAGCCACAGGGCCGATCGTGATCACCGCCTCGACCTATCTAATCTTTTCCTATGTGGCCGGTAACGCGGTGGTGGCAAGCTATCTCCAGATCCCCTTTGTTTCCGGGGCTGGTGAGGTGACCATCTACTGTGCCTCGATAGTCGGTGCCTGCCTGGGATTTCTCTGGTTCAACTGCTACCCGGCCGAAATCTTTATGGGGGATGTGGGGTCGCTCTCCCTTGGCGGAACCCTGGGCGTAATTTCGATCATTACCAAACAGGAATTTTTGCTGGTGATTGTCGGCGGTATTTTTGTCATGGAGGCGCTTTCGGTCATTCTGCAGGTCGGTTATTTTAAAATGACCGGCGGCAAGCGTATTTTCCTTATGGCACCATTTCACCATCATTATGAGAAGAAAGGTTGGTTGGAACCCAAGGTCGTGGTCCGCTTCTGGATTATCTCCATTATCCTTGGCCTGATCGCCCTGGCGACCTTGAAGTTGAGATAGGCCATGCAACTGACAAAAGATATGACCGCGGTGGTCATCGGACTCGGAACGGCAGGCTTGTCGACGGTCCGTGATCTGCTGCGACAGGGCCTGCGGGTCAAGGTGTCCGACCGGCGGCGTCTTGCGGAAATCGAGGCCGAAACCCAGGCCTTGCTCGAACAGTCTGGGGTTGAGCTGGAAACCGGTGACCACTTGCCGGAGTTCATCAAGGGGGCTGATTTGGTCGTGCCTGGCCCGGGAGTCCCGCTTGATCTGCCGGTTTTGTTGGCCGCACGGGAGCAGGGTATTCCGATTTGCGGTGAACTGGCTCTTGCTGCCGGACGTTTCCCGGTACCGGTGATCGCAGTGACCGGTTCAAACGGCAAAACCACGGTCACCAGTTTGATAGGTGCTTTGTTGCGGGCTGCGGGGAAACGACCCTTTGTCGGCGGCAATATCGGCACGCCCTTGCTCGATTTTTTTATTTGCCCGCAAGACTATGACTGCGTGGTGCTAGAGCTTTCTAGCTTTCAGCTCGATCTGGTAGGTGCGTTTCGACCTAACATCGGTCTGTTATTGAACATTACTCCAGATCATATTGATAGGCACGGTTCGCTTGCGGCCTATACCAGGGCCAAGCAGAATCTCTTTAGCCACCAGGTACCTGGGGATATGGCGATCTTGGGCGGCGATGACCAGGTGGTGGCCACCACCAAGGTAAACCCAGGTGTGGTGGCGATGCAATTTGGTCACGGCCAGGAATGTGCCTCCCGCATTGTTGATGGTCGGATCAGTCTCGGGACCGTTTTTTCCGGTGCAGAGGCTCTCTCCCATGAGTTGAGCGGAACCAAACTGTCCTCTTCGGTCAACCAACTTAATGGTGCTGCCGCCATCCTTGCGGCCACCTTGGCCGGTTGTGATCAGGCCGGGATTGCAAAGGGGGTCAGGTCATTTGAGCCGCCGCCGCATCGCATGGCGGAAGTGGCTGTTATCGGCGGTGTCCGCTACATCAACGACTCCAAGGCCACGAATATCGGCGCCCTTGAAGCCGCTTTGGCTGGCTGCGATGAATCGGTGGTGCTCATTGCCGGTGGGCGCGACAAAAACAGCGATTTTACCCTCTTGCGGGATGTCGTGGCGAAAAAGGTGAAACATTTGCTGCTTATCGGTGAGGCAACCCCGTTGATGGACGCGGCACTTGGTTCAGTGGTGACCACTGAACGCGCAGCCTCCATGGATGAGGCGGTCCAGCGGGCAGCCCAGGTGGCCAAGGCCGGAGAGTTGGTGTTGCTTGCTCCGGGATGTGCCAGCTTTGATATGTTTACCGGTTATGCCGAGCGTGGCCGGGTCTTTGCCGAATCTGTGTGCAGATTAAAGCCACAGAAGGTTCAGAAATGAGGTGCCTGTGATGCGACGGATGTGTTGCGTTTGTCAAAAAACGCAATGGAAAGAGACTTGGCGACTTTTGCCGGTTGAGATTGATGAGCCCGTCACCCATGGCTATTGCCCGGATTGTTTTGCTGCTGTCATGACAGAGATTCAATCCGTTATTGCAGAGCGGGAAAGGGGTGGTTCCCACACTTTGGCCAACTCATGTTTGAAAAACTCACTGGCACAGGAGGGTGCATGCGTCTGATCGTTGCTGGTGGTGGTACCGGTGGACATCTCTTCCCGGGAATTGCCGTGGCCAATGGCATGCGGGAGCGGATCGGGTCAACGCAGGTACTTTTTATTGGGACTTCCCGGCTCTTGGATCAGCAAGCGCTTGCCGGCTTGGGCTTTGAGTTGGCCGCCCTGGAATGCGGTGGTGTGAAAGGCCTTGGGCTCAAAACGAAAATTCGCAACCTGCTGCAGATGCCGAAGGCTGTACTCGGGGCCCGGCGGATGCTCAGGCATTTTCATCCAGATCTGGTCTTGGGTGTGGGCGGCTATGTCACCGGACCGGTGCTGCTGGCGGCCCGCAGTCTTGGCGTGCCCATCGCTATTCACGAGCAGAACTCGGTGCCGGGCATGGCTAATCGATTCGCCGGTAAACTGGCGGATCGGGTGTTTATTTCCCTGCCCTGTACACCCGAATTTGCAGCGGCAAAGACGGTCCATACCGGTAACCCGGTACGGGGAGAGATCCTGGCGGCAGCGAGGGCCTCGCACGAGCCTAGCCACCCGGCCACCATCCTTGTTCTTGGCGGTAGTCAGGGCGCGCATCGGGTCAATTTGCTGATGCTTGAGGCTATGGAAATTCTGGCCGGGCAGCAAATAGAGGTAAATTTGATCCACCAGACAGGCAGCGCGGATGAGGAAATGGTTAGCCAGGGGTATAAGCGCATCGGTGTCAATGCAGAGGTCTCTGCCTTCATTCGTGACATGGCAAAGGTTTATCATCGGGCGGATTTGGTGGTTTCCCGAGCAGGTGCCACCACCCTGGCTGAATTGGCGGTGATGGGGCTGCCGGCTTTGCTGATCCCCTATCCCTTTGCCGCGGATGACCATCAGACCACCAACGGGCAGTATTATGAAAAGGGTCATGGTTGCAAGGTGTTGCGAGAAGCGACACTTTCCGCTGAAATTCTTGCACGGACCATCAGCGAATACTTGCACAACTCGAAAGAGTTACATAATATGTCGGCCAACATGAAGACCATGGCAATGCCGGAGGCCACGAACCGGATCGTGGATGAGTGTTTGCGGCTTGCTGCGCCCATGGAGCAGCATTGATATCCACTGACTAATTCGACAGCAGGCTCCTTCATGTACATAAAAACAAAACGCATCCATTTTGTCGGTATCGGTGGCATTGGCATGTCAGGTATTGCCGAGTTGCTCTTAAGCCTCGGGTATCGGGTCAGCGGCTCCGATCTGCGCTCAACCGACATCACCGTCCGCCTGGAACAACTCGGGGCGGAAATTCACGAGGGCCATCATGCAGACTGGGCAGCCGGTGCGGATGTGGTGGTGACTTCAACCGCCATCGCCAGAGACAACGCGGAAGTGATTGCCGCCTTTGAAGCACATGTGCCGGTGGTGCAGCGGGCGGAAATGCTGGCTGAGCTGATGCGGTTGAAAAAATACGGCATCGCGGTGGCGGGTAGCCACGGCAAAACCTCGACGACTTCCATGGTGGCTGCAGTCCTGGCCGAGGCCGCGTTAGACCCCACCGTGGTGGTCGGTGGCAAGGTCCATGGCCTTGGGAGTAACGCCAAACTGGGTGAAGGTGAATTTCTGGTCGCCGAGGCCGACGAGAGCGATGGCTCCTTTCTCAAGCTGTCCCCGGTGATTGAGGTTGTGACCAATATCGATCTAGAACACCTCGATTATTACCGGGATATCGAACACATTAAAGACATTTTCCTCGAGTTCATCGAACGGCTCCCTTTTTACGGAGTGGCCGTGGTCTGTATCGATAATGATAATGTGGCTCAACTGTTGCCGCGTATTCAAAAACGAATCATTACCTATGGCCTGACCGAGCAGGCTGACCTGCAGGCGGTCAAGCTCAGTTCCGGTAATGGCACCTCGCAGTTCACCGTCCGCTATCACGGTGAGGAGTTGGGTAAGATTCGCCTCAATCGGCCAGGCAAGCATCTGGTCTATAACTCTCTGGCTGCAGTCTGTGTTGGCTTGGAATTGGAGATCGATTTTCAGGTTATCGCCAATGCCCTAGAAAAATTTCAGGGGGTGCAGCGACGGATGCAGGTCAAGGGCGAAGCGGCGGGCGTTCTGGTGATCGACGACTATGGTCATCATCCCACCGAGATCCGGGCCACCCTGGATGCGGTGCGCGAGGGCTGGCCGGACCGTCGGGTAGTGGTTGCCTTTCAGCCCCATCGTTATAGCCGGACCAAGGGATTGTTTGCCGAATTTACCACTGCCTTTCGCCGGGCCGATGTACTCGTGCTCACCGATATCTACCCAGCCGGTGAAAAGCCGATCGAAGGCGTCAGCTCCGAGCTGCTTCAGGAGGCTATCAGGCAACACGGTCAACGGCAAACCCATTTTATTACCCAGCTGATACAGAAACCTGAGACACTGCTGCCCTTGTTGCAGCCGGGAGACCTGCTGTTGACTCTGGGAGCGGGCAACATCGTCCGTTGCGGCGAGGAGTTGCTTACCCTGCTGCAAAAGTCGCCGGAGACGCCTCAGTGAACGAACAACAGCGTCAGCATCTGCGCACCCTTTGTCCGAAAGTGACCTGGGATGCCAATATGGCCGCCTACTCCACCTTCCGTGCCGGCGGCATCGTTGAAGCCCTGGTGGAGGTCTCTTCCGAAGACGAGTCGGTCGCCCTGCTGCCGTGGCTGAGCCAAGAGCAGATTCCTTGGCAGGTGATTGGCGGCGGGTCCAACATCCTCGTGACCACCCGGCGGCATCCAGGCGTTTTTATCAGACCGAGGGGTTTGGTGCGTGATGTCGTTGTCGCCGAGCAGACGGCAACGGGAGATGTGCCCGTGCTTGTCCAAATTCCGGCCGGATGTAGTCTGGCGGCCTTTGTCGGCTGGTGTAGTAAAAACAGTCTGGACGGTTTGACCTTCATGGCCGGTATCCCCGGCTCTGTTGGTGGTGCGGTTCGGATGAATGCCGGTGCCTTTGGCCACTCGATCGGGGAACGGATACAGTTGGTCCGTTGTGTTGGGGCCTCGGGAGAGATTTGTGAAATTCCGCGGGGAACGATGAACTGCTCCTATCGTTCCACCAGCTGGCCGGGGGAAAAGGAGGGCGCCATGCTCATCACCAGTGTGGTGTTGGCGCTGCAACACGGTGATCGAGAGCAGATCAGTCTTAGGTGTCGGGACATTATCAGCCGGCGTAAACAGAAACAACCCCAGGGGTTCGCTTCGGCCGGTTCTTTTTTTAAAAATCCTGTTGGTGATTTCGCCGGCCGCCTGATCGAAAGTGCGGGCCTCAAAGGACTGGTCCAGGGAAAGGCCATGGTGTCGCCGAAGCATGCCAACTTTATCGTTAATACCGGCGGCGCTTTGCCCGAGGATATTATTGTATTGATGGAAAAGGTGCGGCAAACGGTTTTGCGGCAGTCCGGCGTTTTGCTGGAGCCGGAAGTTCGGATTTTGTAAGGGCTTTTTGTTGGGCTGATGGCGATTTATACACCCCGTCCGGCGTCGTCCCGTCCCCGCAAAGGCCGCAGAAAACCTTTGTTGACGGACAAATTACGCCGTCTATTTCCACGGCGTCCGGCCAAAACGGTGCCGCCACGCCCACAGGCGGTGGTCACCGGGGCCCAGCGAAGCTGGAGATGGAAACAGCTGTTCGGTAACTGTATTCTGAGCGGATTTCTGTTGCTCATTACGGCTCTTCTGCTGTGGATAGGAGGCCGCTGGCTACTAAGCTCCGATGTTTTCCGGCTCTCTGATATCCGTATCACTGGGGAACAAAAGGTCAGCGAGCGTTTGATCTTAGATCTGGCCGGACTGCAGCAGGGCGGTAATCTGATCCAGTTTGATGCCGTACGCGCCAAAGAGCGGATCGAATCGTTGCCCTGGGTGGAACAGGTGGAGATTCACACCCAATGGCCTTCCTCGATTGAGATCAAGGTGAGTGAATATCAGCCTTTTGCCCTAGTAAACATGGAAGAGGGCGAGGAACGCCACCTGTATTATTTGAGTCATTCCGGACTCCTTTTTGCCGAGGCCGAGCAGGGGCAGGCGCTTGATTATCCGGTAATAACCGGGGTTAGAGCCAGCACGGATGTGCAGGCGAATCGATTTGTCCAGGGGAGTCTGGCTGCTGCTGCCGGTCACCTGCTGCAGGTCGCGGACAGGGGCAGCACAGTGTTACCGATTCAGGCGATTTCCGAGGTGCATGTTGATGAGGCCAAGGGGTTGATCCTCTATCTTGTTGACCGCCCCTTTCCGGTGTACTTTGGAAGCGATCGGTTGCAGACGAAGTATTATCGGCTGGTCAGGGTGCTTGATCAGTTATATGCAAAGAAGTTGGTTGATGCCGTTAAAGAAATTCGAATGGATTATATAGATGATAAAGTCTTGGTTACCGGAGCCCAAATTGACGGATGAGGAGTTGGAAGAGCAGGAACCGCGTGAGCCGGGTGAACTGGTAGCGGGCCTGGATATCGGAACGACCAAGGTCTGCGCCATGATCGGCGAGGTCTTCGACGATCACGTGGAGATTATCGGTGTGGGCACGGCCGCCTCTTCGGGGATGAAAAAGGGCGTGGTAGTGAATATCGAATCCACGGTCAAATCGATCCGTCAGGCGGTTGAGACTGCCTCCGATATGGCCGGATGCGATATCGAATCGGTCTATGTCGGTATTGCCGGAAACCATATTAAGGGGTTCAATTCACCGGGCATCATCGCCGTCAACAATCAAGAGATCCGGGAGCAGGATATCGAGGCTGTCATCCTGGCCGCCCAAACAGTGAAAATCTCGGATAACCAGCAGATCATCCATGTCTTGCCCCAGGAGTACATGGTGGATGATCATACCGGTATCCAGAATCCCTTGGGTATGACCGGTGTTCGCCTGGTGACCAATGTGCATATCGTCACCGCCGACGTCACCGCTCTGCATAACGTGGTGACCAGCTGTAACCGAGCCGGGCTCAATGTGTCCGAGATCGTGCTCGAGTCGGTGGCCTCTTCCTTGACCGTGCTCAATAAGGACGAGATGGAACTTGGCGTAGCCCTGATCGATATCGGCGGCGGCACCACCGATCTTGCCATTTTTTGCAACGGCACCATCAAGCATACCTGGGAGTTGGCGCTGGGCGGCAACAATCTGACCAGTGATCTTTCCGTGGGGCTCCGTACGCCCCTGCTGGAGGCCGAGGAACTTAAATATCTCTATGGTGGAGCCCTGTCGACGATGATCAAGGAAAACCACATCATTGAGGTGCCAACGGTCGGTGATCGTAAGCCGCGCAAGGTGTCGCAGCGGATTATGGTTGAGATCCTGGAAGCAAGAATGGAAGAGATTCTGCAGATGGTCAATAAGAACATCTGCGCCTCCGGTTATCGGAACCGGATCAACGCCGGTATCGTTATTACCGGCGGCACAGCCCTGTTGGCCAACATCGTTGAGATGGCCGAGCAGGTTTTTGATCTGCCGGTGCGCATCGGCTACCCCCATGGGGTGGAGGGACGGATAGAAGAAATTCATTCGCCCCGGTGCACCACTGGAGTCGGCTTGGTTCTCCACGGGAGCAAGGCAAAGACCTATGTCCCCAAGGAGACCGGCGGGGTAGTCAGCAAGTTTAAAAACTGGATAAAAAATATCGTCTGAATCGACAATGATTTGTCGTGCTCGTGGGCTTGAGGAAACAATGTGGCGAAGGTTTAACCTGCTGTTCCTGTGTTTTTTGGACGAAGCAGCTGCCTTTTCGCGGGCTTAACAGATTTCCCTATGGCCCCAAGCAGTGCAGTGGTATAGAAGGAGTATTAATCAGAAATGAATTCTGGGGAGAATAACATGCCGTTCAGAATGGCCGAAGAAGAATCCGTGGCAGTGATCAAGGTAATCGGCGTTGGTGGTGGTGGCGGGAATGCCATCAATACCATGGTGGAGAGCCAGTTGGCGGGCGTGCAGTTCATCGCCGCTAATACGGACATGCAGGCTTTGGAAAAGTCGCGCGCCGATATCCGGCTTCAGCTCGGGCCGGGAATCACCAAGGGCATGGGTGCCGGTGCCGATCCGGAAATGGGTCGGGAGGCTGCCCAGGAAAGTTATGAGGACCTTCAGGCCGTGCTCAAGGGTGCGGATATGGTTTTTATTACTGCCGGTCTTGGTGGTGGCACCGGTACCGGTGCCGCGCCGGGTATTGCCAAGCTGAGTAAGGAATCCGGTGCGCTGACTGTTTCCGTTGTCACTAAGCCTTTCTACTTCGAGGCGAAAACCCGGATGCGCAATGCCGAATCCGGCTGGGACCGGCTCAAGGAGTTTTCCGACACCATTATCACCGTGCCCAACGACCGGTTGCTCAGTCTGATGAACAAAAATTCCACTCTGGTGGATATGATGCAGATGGTCGACAACGTGCTTCTTCAGGCGGTTAAGGGTATTACCGACCTGATCAACCTGCCGGGGCATATCAACGTCGACTTTGCCGACTTGAAAACGGTTATGAAAGAAGTCGGCCCGGCCATCATGGGGACTGGCGCGGCTGCGGGTGAGAATCGCGCCACCGAGGCCGCCAAACGTGCCATCGACAACCAGTTGCTCGAGGATGTGGGCATCGACGGTGCCCGCGGTATCCTGATCAACATCTCCGCAGCCAAGGAAACCCTGACCATGAATGAGTTCATGGAGGCTTCGGCCCTGATTCAGGAAAAGGCCCACGACGATGCCAACATCATCATCGGTGCACTGTTCGACGAGTCCCTGGGCGAAGAACTGCGGGTCACGGTTATTGCCACCGGTATTTCCAGCATTGAGGAACCCGAGATCTCCCAGCTGGAAATGGTGCGTACACGTACCGTGCAAGCACCACCGGTTTCCACCCGTTCCCGGATGTCTCGTTCCGTCGAGGAGAGCATGGATATCGACAACGGTCCGGTCAGCATCGCCCGTCCCAATCCGAAACCAAAAGGGACCTTGCTCATGCCTAAACCGGTTTTTGAAGACCACGAGTTCAACGAGTACGACGAACCCGCCTATCTGCGTAAGAAAGCCAACTGAGCATGACAGGTTTTCCGCAGTAGGCTTGAGCCGGTTGCGGAGCGTGTTTCTTAGACTGTTTGAGGGGGATATCGATCTAACGATCAGATATTCCCCTTTTTTTGTTTATTGTAGGGAGGGGGGCGTAAACCTGATTCCGATAAGGTGAATTTTTCTATAAAATATGCAAAATCAGGTTGTTGTGCAGATTGGTCGAAGGTGGTGGAAACATGAATGGGACAGGCCTTTTTGCCTGTTTCGAGTAGGTTGCAAAAGTAAAGATTCAGGTCTGAGTTTGCCTGAGTTCCTTGCTCGATATTCCTCTGAGGGCCAATGTCGAGATACGCTGTTCAAGCTGCGCTGGCCTAAAGGATTTTTTTGTCCAAAATGTGGTTACGCTGCCTGTAGGGAGGTCCACAGGGCAGGCAACTCTATCAATGCCGTGCCTGCCGGTTTCAGTCATCGCTTATACAAGAAACCATTTTTTCAGCCACTAAATTGCCTCTGAAAACATGGATGCTTGTGATATACTTGATCACACAATCCAAAGACGGAATATCCTCACTCAATTGAGCCAGGAGCCTCGGAATTTCTGCCAATACTGCTCTGCGAATGAAACACAAGCTGCAGCAGACCATGAATAACCGCGATGATCAGTACCGCCTTGCAGGGAACATCCTGATGGATGATGCCTACTGGGGTGGCAAGAAAGGCGATGGCAAACGAGGCCGTGGAGCCACTGGTAAAATGCCTTTTGTCGCTGCGCTATCATTGACGGAAGAGGGGTTCCCCCTCTTTATCAAATTCAATCAGGTGCAACAGTTCACCTTGAAGGAAATCTCAGCCTGGAGTGTCAAGTATATCCGGCCGGGCAGCTCGGTGCTCACAGATAGCCTGGGTTGTTTTCCAGGAGTGGCTGCCGCTGGTTGCACGCATGACAAAGTGATAACTTATGTTGATGGCCGCCATACGAATGGCGATATGTTCAAATGGCTCAATATCGTTTTGGGCAATGTCAAGAATGCTCTGCACGGCACCTACCATGCCATGAGCGATCGGCATCTTCCACGCTATTTGGCAGAATTTTGCTACCGATTCAACCGGCGCTTCCGTCTGGACACCATGGTCGAACAACTGGCCTTGGTCGCTTTAAACACTGCACCGATCCCTCAACGCTTGCTTAAGCTGGCTGAAGTTCGATGGTAATCATATATTGTCTTGTGTCCAAAACGATAACGTCTCGTTATTATTTTGGAATGATTAAAGAGGTAATGCTCGAATAAATGAAATTTTTTCATGGGTCCATTAGGAAAAAAATAATAATTCTTGTCCTGTTAGCTGTAATTCCGGTGTTTTTAGTGCTTTTTGCAACGGAGTTTGCAAACAGAAAGCATGCAGTCAAACAGGCCGAAAAGGATGTTGCGATATTTCTGAACGGGTTAGTTGAGATCCAACAGCGTATTACTGATTCCACCAGAACTTTGCTCAGGACTGTGGCATCAATGCCAGAGATTCGAGATGCAAATATTGAACGATCACGCGTGATCCTAGCCACATTGTTGGAAACTAATCCTATCTATTCCAATGTTATACTTGTGGATTTATGGGGCAATGTTGTGGCAGCAGGCAAAGACCACGATAAAACTCTAGCGTTCAATTTTGCCGATCGAAAACAATTCAAGGAGGCTATAGCTTCAAAGGGATTCGCTTCTGGCGAAGTTGTAGTTGGCAAGTCTTCCAATAAGGCAATTTTCCCTTTTGGGATGGCTGTTCTTGATGAGAACAATGATCCTAGAGGAGCCATTATCATTGGCGTTAGCCTGAACCATTATAAAAAGTTAATTGAACGCGCAGATTATGCCAAGAACACCTTCTTTGGCCTTTGTGATCATAAGGGCATGCGATTGTTTCGATATCCGCTGTCAGAGAAAACGACTATCGGTGGGTCTTTGTCAGAGTTGCAGAAAAGGTGGCGCCGCTTCTTGCTTGATTTTCAGGTAGAGGTATTCAAGATCCCGGTATCCGCATGCTCGTTTTACGATCCTGTTGATAGTAGCATTGAATGCTTC
>JBFWLN010000044.1:0-21176 GCA_050252135.1 Desulfobulbus sp. | reverse complement strand
CCGCTAAACGAAAAGCCAGAGGGTATGGCAAAAAACACTTTGCCACTATAGCCTTCCTCCTTACCGGCAAACTCAACCTTCAGAAAGTCAACCCTTTTTTACCCACCCGTTTTGGGTGAGAGCCATTCTTTTCCCTTCTGCCGAAGTCATCGCTCCCCCGGGTGACTTCGGCGCTTTATTTCCATTGCTTGCGGGAGCTGCTCAACAAGAAAAATGATGTTTTTGCAAGTACAGCAGATCACGTCTTTCCGATAAGAACAAGCAGCCAAACCTTATCCTGTCTCCCCGGAGAGACACCCTTAGCATTTTTTTACAAAGATTTTCTCCAGCCACCACTCTCCCGTAGCGCCCTTGCAATGATTGGAGGGCAAGACCTTTTCAGCTTGCCACAAGTGCACAACCAAACTCGCGCTTGAAATTTTTCCCTTTCATCTCGCCACAACATCCGATTACAATAAGGTAACCTAAGTTATCTTTGATGGACTCGAAAAAAATCAAACTCTTAGAGATGGCTCAAAAAAAACACAAAATTATACAAGAAGTGGTCTTTTCTCCGGCGCGAAGGCATACAAACAGTATGGCGAATGTCGTAAAAAAAGCTGCGACGCAGTAGATCGATTTTTTTTTAAAGCCATCATCTTGCTGATTCCCGACCACCTTTGGGCTCGGTTACATGCGTATTTCCGACAAATCTCCCCCTGGCCCCAATCCCCTCCGTGGTTTTTGGAGACAGGTGACGCTTTTTCTTGTGTTTCTTCTTTGCCTTGGCCCCACTCCGGCTTCTTCCACGACAGCTGCGCGCGACTGTCTCCGAATAGCAACGCCTGAACGGGCAGGGGAAACCAATGCCGACGGCTCAGGCCTCTACTTTGATCTCCTTCAGGCTATATACAACCCTTTGGACATTGATCTCTGTATTGAGATCGTCCCCCATAAACGCGTTGTTCACATGTTCCACAACCAGACAATCGACGCCTCGATAGCCTTTTACTCAGAGGAAATCGAAAACCAAATTGGTATCCATTCTTACACCAGTTCAACCTATGCCATTGGCAAGGAGCGATTGGTCGCTATTTTCAAAAAATCAGCGTTTCCCAAATGGAGCTTTCCTCAAACCCTCAAAAACCGACGCGTAGCCTGGATCTCTGGATACGGCTACGACAAGGAGATGACGGTACCGGTGGATTATCAAAAAATCACGTCTTCAACCCAAGGATGGAATCTGCTGAAATTTGGAAGAATTGAAGTGCTGCTTGATAGGTATTCCGATGCCCTGGCCGCCTACAGCGGACTTGGCGATATTGATCTGGATCAGTATACGTTCGAAATCGTTGGTCAACAAAACCTCTCTATTCCCTTTGCGAAAACGAAACGAGGACGGAGCTTTAAAAAACTGTTTGATCGGCGCATGGAGGAGTTGTGGCAGAACGGCGAGATTGCACAAATTTACCAATCCTGGGGTCGTGAGCTGCCACCACGCGCTGAGTAGTGCCCTTCAATACGAATGACAGCACGTCAGAGCACCTTCTGTAAGAAAACAAAGCAATTCTTCACTGGTCGGCTGGCGTTTTGTCTGGGCGGCGTGTTGGCGCAGGTGTGGCAGAACGGTTTGCGCCTGGGCCTGGTTGATATCGACTCCGATCTGGCGATAGCCCCAACAAACGGCATCCGTACCGGAATGCTTGCCCAGCACCAGTTCATGGCTGCGGCCCAATTCTAGGGGATCAATACTCTGATAATTGGCTGGATCACGCAGCAGGCCACTGACATGAATCCCTGATTCGTGGGTGAATATACCCGAGCCGACAATGGGTTTGTTAACCGGGATCGGACGGCGCGAGGCATCGGCCACCGCTAGGGAAACTGCTGCGAGTGACTGCGGGTTGATGCCGGTGTGGCGATGATAGAGTTGATGCAGCGACATCACCACCTCCTCCAGAGGCGCGTTCCCGGTTCGCTCTCCCAGCCCATTGACCGTGGTGTTGACATGGGTGGCGCCGCCAAGGATGGCGGCCAGGGTGTTGGCCGTGGCTAGGCCAAGATCGTTATGGGCGTGCATCTCAAGCTCAAGCCCACAACCACTGCGTAGCCGTTCAAAGATGGCCTTGGTGGCAAAAGGATCCAGCACCCCCAGGGTATCGGCAAAACGAAAGCGCCGGGCTCCAGCCCGCTCCGCCGCCTCCACCACTTGCACCAAAAAATCAGGGTGCGCCCGGGAACTGTCTTCGCCACCGATACAGACCTCAAATCCTAAATCAAGAGCTTGGGCGGTCATCAGCCCGATTCGTGCCAGGACCCAGCTCCGATCCCGCTTGATTTTACGTTCGATCTGCTGATCGGAAACAGGGATCGACAGGTTAAGGGTATGCACGCCCAACTCCTGGGCAGCCGCGAGATCGTGTTCGTGCATCCGGCACCAGACCACCAACCGGGCTTGAAGATTGAGATCAACAATGGCCCGGATCTCTTCCCTTTCCTGTGGCCCCATGGCCGGGATACCGATTTCAAGCTCCGCCACGCCAGCGAGGTCCAGCATCCGGGCAATATTGAGCCGTTCCTCCAGGGTAAAGGCAACGCCTGCGGTCTGCTCGCCGTCACGGAGGGTGGTATCGTGAATAATGATTTTTTGTCTATTATCTGTCATGCGCTTTCTCCTTACATCATCACCTTGCTGCAGCAAAGCGCATTCCACTCCGGGACAGGGTTCACAGCAGACAGCTATCCCCTCTTTTCTCCAATCAAAATGAATGACCAACTCCCCCAATAGCCCTCTTACAACCCAACCTGCCGTGGTTATCAATTCTTCAATTATGTTGATTCGCCACAAAAGCTCGACAATTTCGCAGCATTTACGACACACAGCTCTTTATGGAAAAGGGCTTGCACCGCACAAACTTTTGCACTATCTGAGAATGAATTAACCAACTGATCTCGCAGTACAATGGACCGCAGTCCCCCCCACCGAGGCCTCGGCCCTCAATGCCAGCCTATTGCGGAGCCCCACATGTCCTGCTCACCACTGCTCACCGATCTGTACGAATTGACCATGCTCGCCGGCTATCTCGAAGAAGGGATGGCCGACAAGCAGGCGGTCTTTGATCTCTATTTCCGCCACAATCCCTTTGAAGGGGGCTATGCCGTCTTTGCTGGATTACAACCGGCGCTTGAAAACCTGGAAGGCTTGCGTTTCACTAAAGAGGAGATTGCCTACCTCCGGGGGTTGCATCTGTTCAAGCCTGCCTTTCTCGATTTTCTCAAACGGTTTCGCTTTCGAGGTCGCGTGCTTGCCCCTCCCGAAGGCACGGTGGTCTTTGCCCACGAACCCCTACTCACAGTCAGCGGCACCCTGGCGGAAGCCCAGCTGGTCGAGGCCATGTTGCTTAACATCATCAACTTCCAAACCCTGGTGGCCACCAAGGCGGCTCGAATCTGTTATGCCGCTGGTGAGGCCGAGATCATCGAATTCGGCCTGCGCCGGGCCCAGGGACCCGATGGCGGTGTTTCCGCCTCGCGTGCCGCCTGCGTCGGTGGAGCCAAGGGCACCAGCAATGTGCTGGCCGGAATGCTTTTTGACCTGCCGGTTCGTGGTACCCATGCCCATAGCTGGGTGCAATCCTTTGCCGATGAACTGACCGCCTTTCGCGCCTATGCCGCCTCCTTTCCCGACTCCACCGTGCTCTTGGTCGACACCTACGACACCGTAAAGAGTGGCGTCCCCAATGCGATCATCGTGGCCCGCGAACTGAAAGAACGCGGATACACTCTTCGCGGCATCCGTCTCGATTCGGGCGATCTTGCCTACCTCAGCCGCGAAGCACGTGGCATGCTTGATGCGGCCGGATTCCCCGAGGTCCGTATTCTCGCCTCCAATGAAGTCGATGAGCAGGTGATCGACTCCATCCGCGACGAAGGTGGACGGGTCGACATCTACGGAGTGGGCACCAAGCTGGCCACCGCAGCCGGCACCGGTGGCGTTGCCTTGGGCGGAGTCTACAAGCTGGTGGCCATCGACGGCCAACCAAAGATGAAAATCACCAGCGACATGGCCAAGGCCACCCTCCCCGGCATCAAGCGGGTGCTGCGGGCGGTGGGCCCGGAGGGCGAATACCTCCAGGATCTGGTCTGCCTTGAGGGAGGAGAACCGGTCCAGGCCGACGACAAGGTGTATGACCCGACCAATCCGCTACGCCATACCAATCTGCCCACAGGAAGCCGCCTGGTCGACCTGCGGCAGGTGGTGATGGAGAACGGACATCGCACCCTGCAGCCGGAATCGATCGAGACCATGGCAAAGCGTTGTCGGCATGAACTCACGCTTCTCCCCAGGGGCTGCCGCCGTTTTGTCAATCCGCACCGCTACAAGGTTTCGATCTCCCAGCAACTCAAAACCCTGCGCTGTACACTGATCGCAGAGGCAAGTACAAAGAAGGAGGCTCAATGATGAGCAAGACCGCACTGATGATAGTGGATGTGCAAAACGATTTCTGCCCCGGCGGTTCCCTGGCCGTTTCCAATGGAGACACGATTGTTGAACCGTTGAACAGAGCCATTTTCCAGTTCGTTCACAAAGGACTCCCCATTTTTGCCAGCAGGGACTGGCACCCAGCCGCCACCGCCCATTTCCAGCCCCATGGCGGCCCCTGGCCGGTCCACTGCGTTCAACACAGCCATGGCGCGGCCTTTCATACCGCACTTGAACTCGCCTGCTCGACCATAATTCTCTCCAAGGGTATGGATGAGAACAGTGATGGCTACTCCGCCTTTGACGGCATTGATACCTCCTGCACACCCCTGGCGGATATCCTCAAAAAACTGGATATCACCCGTCTCTGTGTCGGTGGCCTGGCCACTGATTATTGCGTCAAGGCCACGGCGCTGGACGCGTTGAACCGGGGCCTTGAGGTGGTGTTGCTGAGCGATGCGGTGGCAGCGGTCAATCTTCAGCCAGAGGATGGGAAAAATGCGATTGCCGAGATGATATCGGCTAGGGCGGAGGTGTTGCCGGTGGCAGAGTTGGTGGTGTGAAAGTTGACGGATTCGTAAAAAAATACAAATTAAAGCACTGCGCCTGGTGAAAACAGTATCTTACGAAGCGAGAGACATCGTTACCGTGATTTTTACGGGAAGGAAAGTAACCGAATTAATATGTACAGGGAAAGTGTTGAGTGCGGCCGGGCAAGGTCGTGTATTTCAGCGGGTGCAAATCCCGCCCCGGAAGGTTGGCCAACCACCGGGTAGCTAGTCCTTGGAGGCTTTATGGTAACATGGAGTTTTAAGCGTAGGATAGAGAGCAGGCAGGCCGTAAGCCGCAAGGTTGAAGGGATTGAGCCCCGTAATTTTCCTAATCGGAAGGACGACATTGTTCAACAGATGGAAGTCAACACGGTCAGCAGCGCTAATCAATGCCATTAACTCAAGACGCAAAAAATCATGATAAACATTGCAAAAACAGCATGTTAGCGTTACATGTTGTTTGCTTCGTCAACCTTGCTAGATCTACCCCCTCTGAGGAGAATATCAGGCCTGATACATTTAAAAATCTTGAGCAAACTGGCACAGGACCTGCTTTCCAAAATATGTGCCAATCCAATTGAATTTATTCAATAATTTTTTATCAAGATTTCATCGAACGAAACCGCTGCCAAGCATTGGACTTCACCCACAACAGAAAACGGCCTCTCCCCGTACTGATCCTGTATTTTTGCAACTTGATCAAAAGCTCCTACTAGGCCGAACTTAACAAATTTTGGAAAATACTTTCTGGGGCCGTGGTTGCCCGCAACGTTGTCTCTGAGACAGCTCTTTGCAACGCAAGAAAAAAACTCAAGTCCAAAGCGTTCGTCGAACTGAATACGAAAACGGTCAAGTATATCAACAAACATGCCAATCCACTCACATGGAACGGCTTCTTCCTAAAGGCCATTGACGGCTCAACAGTGAAGCTGCCCAATTATCCCAAAATAGTTGAGCATTTTGACGTGCTAAAACCCAGGTTAGGGACCCACATCCCTATGGCCCGAATTTCTCAGTTGTTTGACCCGCTCAACCGAATAACCCATCTGCACTCCCTTTAAAAAATCAGGCTCCATACCATTTTGGTGGCAATGGCATACAGAAAAAGGGCAAAAATACGTTTGAGTTTATCCACAGGAAGAGCATGGGCCAACTTTGCGCCCAGGGGGGCAGTAAAGACCGAGGCGCAGACAATCCCCGCAAGGGCCGGTAGATAGATGTATCCAAAACTATACTGGGGTAACCCGATGGCGTGGGGATTATTGATGATGTAACCGGCTGCACCTGCAATGGCCAGCGGCAAACCCACAGCTGCCGAAGTGCCGATTGCCCGATGTGCCGTCACATTGCACCAGATAAAAAAAGGAACCGACAATGAACCGCCTCCAATACCGACCAGAGCGGAGACGACACCAATGACCGATCCCACGCCAAACATTCCAGGAGCAGCAGGTAATTCGCGGGACGCCTTTGGTTTTTTCCCAAAAAACATCTGCGTTGCCGCTGTGTAGAGGAAGATACAAAAAAAGCCTTTCAGAAATCCGGTGGAGAGGTGCGAAGCCACCAATGCTCCACAAAATGTACCCAACAAAACCCCTGGTACAATGCGACGAAAAATGGCCCAATCGACAGCACCTCGGCGGTTATGCGCCAATAGACTTGATATTGATGTAAAAATGATACTGGCGAGAGAAGTTCCCAGAGCCAAATGCATAACCTGTTCAGGATCAATACCTTGCATCGGAAAACAAATAGCCAATATGGGAACGATAACCAACCCCCCTCCCACTCCAAGCAAACCGGCGATCACGCCGGCAACTGTGCCGACAGCCAGATACATCGCCACAATTTCAAGACTCATACTCTCCCCTTCTTTTTTGCCTAATTAGTAATAAATATCGCGTTCGTGGCTCTTCACAAAAACGACAAGATTGCATATTCAAAGAATTTCTTTTCCTTCTTCATCCACTTCCTGAAAGATAACTTGCTCGATGGCCATGATATGTTGTTGCATAGCCAAAGAGGCCGCATCCGCGTTCCTTGCTTCCAGGGCATCAATGATCCGCAGATGCCCTTCAACCGAAGTTAATCGTCGATCAGGGCATTGCAGCCATTCAGAACGACTTTCGTTGAGAATAGTCTGGATAGTGGCCATCACCCGACTGAGGACTCTGTTGGAAGCACTTTCCGCGAGGATTTGATGGAATTCTGCATCCAAATCAGTGGCCTCCCGCCCCCCCATGAGAGCTCGTTGCTGATCGCAGGCAACGACCTTGAGCCGATCAAGGGTGGTGGCGTCGATACGCTGGGCAGCAAGCGCGGCTATCTGCGGCTCGATCATTTGTCTGAATTCAATGATCTCGTGAAGAACAGCGCTTTGTGCGGTGATCGCCTCAAGGACGGTATCCACAGAAGGCCCACTCTCCATTTCATTTAAAAGATAGGTTCCATCACCTTGCCGACTTTCAATAACTCCCCGTTCGGCCAGGGCCTGAAAAGCTTGTCGCAGGTAACTGCGTGATACACCAAATCGCTCAGCTAACTTACGTTCCGGCGGCAACTTCTCTCCTGCTGAGATTTCCCCAGAAGCAATCATTGAATGAATACGTTCGATGATGGCGGTATATACATTTTTTTTTTCTTCCTTCTTTCCGGCATCCATCGTTCTCTTCCTTCGCTAAATTGGTCCACCAATTTAGTCGGTTAAAAATTTTCACTCGAATTTCCAGCAAAATCACCTCAGTTGTCGTTTTCGTAAAAAGCCTCGTGAAAGAAACGAGAGACAACCGAGAATAAGGCAAGGAGAAGAAATCACGACATCTACCTTTTTAGCGATGTGGGGGTTTTCTGGCAGATTACGCATCTCTCAATGACCTTAGATTTGTAAACATTCATCCGCACCCTTAAGGGAGATAGCTGAAGCTAACAGTATGAGGGGGAACCAGCGCTAGAATGCTGAAAATTCGATCACATAATTTCCATTCACGCACCCAACCGTCACGGATCCGTCAAGGGATCAGGCTCCACACCATTCTGGTAGCAACCGCATAAAGGAAAAAAGCGAAAATTCGTTTCAGTTTATCCACGGGCAGTGAATGAGCCAGTTTTACCCCTAGAGGGGCGGTAAAGACCGAGGCGAAAACAATTCCGGCCAGTGCAGGCAGATAAACAAACCCCAGGCTATAGGGCGGCAGCCCAACTCCATTGAGGTTGTTGACAATGTAGCCGACAGCCCCGGCAATGGCGATTGGGAAACCAATGGCAGCAGAAGTTCCAATGGCCCGGTGGGCGGCCACATTACACCAAAGCATGAACGGTACCGAAAGCGAGCCTCCACCGATACCGACCAGGGCACTGACTACGCCTATGACCGAACCAACCCAAAACATTCCATACGTTTTCGGGAGGTTACGGGTTGCCTCAGGCTTTTTATTGAAGAGCATCTGCGTGGCAATCGTATAGAGAAATACACAGAAAAAACCTTTGAGAAATCCGGTTGATAAACGTGAGGCAATAAAGGTTCCGCCAAATGTGCCGACCAAAATTCCCGGAACGATACCTTTGACAATGGACCAGTCCACCGCTCCCCGCCGGTGGTGCGACATGAAACTTGAGATAGATGTGAAAATAATACTGGCTAGGGAGGTTCCCAAAGCCAAATGCATCATCTGATCAGGAGCTATCCCCTGTTTGGTGAAACAAAAAACCAACATGGGGACAATGATTACCCCGCCTCCAACCCCCAGCAGACCGGCCAATACACCTGCAATCAAACCGACAGCAAGATACATTACAATAATTTCAATACTCATACGCCTTACCCCCTCCTCGATAATTGATTATTTGTCCATCCGACTGTTGCCCAATGGCCAGCAGCTTGTGCTAAGCAATACGAATTTTTTATTCATTGGGAGCAAAGAAAGCCTTCAACCAATTGGTTGACCAATTATAACGTATCTACGATTTTACACAATATTTATGATAGATATTCACGATAAAAATTGGGCCACCAATGCTAGGCCCTATCAAGGCTTTCGATTTTTTTTCTGATTCCTCTTTCCCCTAAACGTCCTAACCTCGTTCACTACGCGATTTCTTGAACATCTCAAACCGCTCATTGTGCAAATTTTGTGGATTGCCCGTGCAAAGTTGCCGGATTTCAATAAAGGGTCAAGAAAGTACCGAGGAAGGATAGGGTCAAAGAGAAAGAGAGGGTGCGAAAGGGGGAATTTTTCTTTTCACGGTTTTGCAGGCCCAAGAGGAACGCTTCGGCATGATCGCCGAGAGCTTTGGAGAGCGGAGCCTTCTTTTATCGCTAATTAGATGCGCAACCCGTAGCGTACAGTTTTACCGGCGTGGATAGGCCCTGGAGCCAGAGCCAGATCACGAAGTGGCCGACCTGATTTTTTTCGGTCCAGGTCGGACCTATCGCAGATGGTCGCGCTGAATATTAATCCCACCGGCATAACCTGCGGCCGTCAGTTCTTCATAGATTCTTTGCCCGGTGACCTTGGAGTATTTTTCCAGGAGTTCTTTGATAACTCTTCGTAGGCAGCAATCTTGCCGCCCCACATTTACCGGTGTTTTGCAAAGGATGGCATCGTGCCCGTGGTAGGCGCACCGGGCTTGATAGATCTGTTAATGCCAAGCAAAATCCAAGTGTTTTTCAACACATTTTTTACATCTTTTCCGATTTTTTTTTTCGAGACAATGAAAGACGGTGTGAGCCGAAAAAAATTGGCCTTCAAGCCAGGCTTTCATCAGGTCAGGGCACCACATAAATCTGCCCATCATACATGCCTTGAATACGCGTATTCTGTGCAACAAGGCATCGTAGGTAATCAATAGATTCTTTTTCAATGAGCTGTCCCGGTACCAGTAAAGGGATTCCCGGAGGATAAGGGGTCACAAGGCCAGCGGAGACTTTGCCGACAGCGCTATCAAAGTCCAGACTCTTTCTTTCTCCAAAAAATGCATCAGAGGGTAAACTCTTCAAGGTAATACCAGGGAGATTGCCTATTCTATTTTTTTTTGACCTAATCGTTGGAAGGGTAACCTTTTTTTGGTCGAGTTTTTTAAGCGCATTATACAGCCGAATGACTTTGGATCGTGTCCCGCCCAAGGTCAGGAGCACCAGGATAGTCGAGTAGGTATATTTCTCAATTTCCAAGCCGATTTCATCCAGTAAATATCGGTGAATTTCGGTGGTTGAGTATTCAAGCCTGGAGACATCAAGAAGAATTTTCAAACTGTCGTGGCCAACGTTATCTTTGCTAAAATGGGGGAATATTTTTATAAAATCAGATAAATCCAGGATCTTTACATAATTGAAAGACTTCATCTGCCTCTTGAGTTCTTCAACCTGTGCCAAAAGTCCTTTCAGCAGACCATATCCTTCCATTTCAAGCTGTTTATGGCAGACATCCAAAGAGGCTATAATTTGATACTTTGGCGACGTGCTGGAATACATGCTGTAGATTTCATGAAAAAAGTCGGCATCAAAATCAGGGTCGTTTACATGGATGTAGGACGCCTGGGAAAAGGCGGAAACAACCTTATGTGCTGAATGCGTCACATAATCGGCCCCGGCATGAATAGCTGAGTAATATCTGAAAGTCGGGTGAAAGAGGGAATAGGCGAACCAGGCTTCGTCAATAAATACTTTGATTCCTCGTTCATGGGCCATATCCACCACCTGGCGCACATCAATAAGCAGGCCATCGTACGTACATCCCGTAAGAACCACGAGTTTCACATCTGCATTGTGCGTTATTTTTTGGGCAATTTCTTCCAGAGTCGGAGGGGCAAATATGCCGAATTCCGGACTCAGGATGCTGCTGAGATAAATCGGGTTTGCTCTGGCTTGCAGTATCCCATAATGCACCGATTTATGGCAGTTTCGATCGACGATTACCTTGTCCCCTGTACGGAGAAGGGTTTGCAAGATAATCTTATTTGAAGTGCTTGAACCGTTTGTGACAAAATATGTTTTGGTGCTTTCAAAGGTGTAGGCGGCCGCCTCTTGAGCTTTGCCAATTGCGTTTGTCCCCTCGGTGAGCGAACCTAAAGAATCTACTGAAACGGAAAGATCGCCAACAAAGACATTGCGTCCATAAAATTGATAAAAATCTCTTATATAAGGTGAATTGCGAAAGCTCAGTCCACCACTATGGCCAGGGGTGTGCCATGAATCGTTTGATTCGGTAATATAGCTTTTATAGGCATCCCAGAATGGCGTCTGGCAACGGTCGTCAAAATCGTTGAGAATATATCCAAGTATTGATTCCGGATCTTGAATGATATCGTCGCGAAAAAAGAACGATTCTATATCAATAGATTCATTGATAATATCTAATCCTTTGGTTTCGTCGCCTAGAATATAAATTGGCAAGGAAACCCGGATTGATTTTATCGCAGTAATAATATCAGTATTATTACTGATTGTCGATTCGTTACCCTCAATGATTTCTCCCCATCGATCCTCAGCATTCCAGCTCAAAACAACAGCTTGAATATCAATATCCTCTTCAATTTTTTGTATGGCATTTGTTAGGCTTGAGGCACTAGCCGTTTTTATATAAATGTCATTTCTATTAAAATTACAAACACATCGGACAATATTTTCAATAATCTGCTTGAGAATACTGGTATTGTTTTCTATAATTAATATTTTCAACACAGGTAAATTCATATATCTCCAGGTGAAATGCTGAGTATTTACTTAAGTTCATAAGAATCAAGATTGTTTTGTTGAATATGTTACTTTTAAGAATAAAACAATTAAAAGCAAGGGAATACTATTTTGAATTGGCTCTATTTAACTATCGCGATCTTGGCTGAGGTGGTTGCAACTTCATTTTTAAAGGTAAGTGACGGTTTCACCAACATATGGCCATCATTGATCTCTATAGTGGGATACAGTGCGGCGTTTTACTTTTTATCACTCACTCTACGAACAATTCCCGTGGGCATCGCCTATGCTCTCTGGTCGGGTGCTGGCGTTGTCCTCGTTGCCTTTGTGGCCATGATCGTCCACGGGCAAAAACTGGATGTCCCGGCATTCCTCGGCATAGGCTTGATCCTGTCCGGAGTAGTAGTCCTCAATCTATTTTCCAAGGTTGCAGGGCATTCGTGATCCAAAGGCGTTGAGAATAGAGGAGGTAGTACCCTGTGTATGAAAACCGATCATTAGTAATGAATAACATCTGAGACTGTTGGGAAAAAAGTGGTCTCCGGGGCAGCGACAGTTTTAAAGATGTATTAAATAGGATTTTACGGAGAAGGTCTTGATAATTACCCCCTAAAAGGGGAAGGTGCTCGGTTACATGTTCACACATTATATATTTGGGCAAAGATCCCTGCCGATTAATCGACGCTGCTCAACCGATAAAATCCTTTTCAAGGGATTTGCCCATAATATCCCCCCTGCGCCTTACTGATGGAACGAATCAATCATGACTCCTGGAATTAACGTCGCTAAAAAAAACAAAATCGAACATACCATACATGAGTACGACCATGATCCGTCAAATGAATCCTTTGGCTCAGAGGCAGCACAGAAGCTTGGAATTCCAGAGGATCGGGTGTTCAAAACCTTGGTCGTTGCACTCGATGGGCACGCACTCGCGGTAGGAGTTGTTCCGGTTTGCTCCATGCTCAACATGAAATTCATGGCCAAGGCGAGCGGTGCCAAAAAAGCGGCCATGGCGGAGAAGGCTGCAGTTGAACGAGCAACCGGGTATGTCCTCGGTGGGGTGAGTCCTCTTGGGCAAAAGAAACGGTTGCCGACTATTATCGACGCATCGGCTCAAAATTTTGCCACCATATACGTCAGTGCTGGACGTAGGGGGCTGGAAATTGAGTTGGCACCAGAAGATTTACGACGTCTTGTAAACGGTTCCTTTGCCGTAATCAGTCAGTAACCATCTTCTCGGAAAACGATTATCCTACTTTTTCTTTCGGAGTCCCCGCTCAACTTGACTCGGGTTCTCAGGTTGAGCGAATTCTCCGAAGCCCAAACAAAAGACGCCCTTCCTTATTTAGAAAAATTGTAGCGGTTACATGGTAACCGATCACGGGGTGAAAATTTATATTTCAATAAATTCAAGATGTTACCAATAATTATATCCAAGATCGAGTTAAAAGCGCTAAAAAATGATATTGAAATTCAAACAGTTACTTACCCCGTGATCGCTTACGTTACATGAGATCCTTTCCCGACGAGCATGATAAGGGTATGTTGCACCGTACAATTCCCATTCATTATTCGACCTTGCCGGTTTGCCCTGATACCTACGTTGTGGCCGCAAATCAGAACGGCATCACCATGGAGGAAAAGATGAAACAATTTTTCACCTGTTTTCTGTTATTTGCCTGTTGTTTGTTTCCTTTCGGACCGCACAATGCAAACGCCGGTGATATCCAGCGGCAATTGAGCGCGGAATCCACGATTGAACAGATCATGCAGCGGGGAACACTGCGTGTGGGCATGGATGTCTTTGTTCCATGGGCGATGAAAGATAAAATAGGCGAGTTGATCGGTTTGGAGATCGATGTTGCCAAGCAACTCGCCAAGGATATGGGGGTTAAGGTTCAGTTTGTGCCTACCAAGTGGTCGGGTATAATTCCTGCCCTGATTGCCGGTAAATTCGATCTGATCATCGGCGGCATGACCGTGACAGCCGAACGAAACCTGAAAATTAATTTTAGCGATCCTTATTATTATACCGGCCAGGGGTTACTCGCGAACAAGAAAATGACCGAGGGCTGGAGCCTGGATGACTTCAACAAAGCCGGTGTGACTTTAGCCGCCCGCCTGGGTTCAACAGCTGCACTGGCCGCTAAAGAACGATTCCCTTTCGCCACGTTACGACTTTTTGATGATGAGCCGGCAGCGGTGCAGGAGGTCCGCAACGGCCGGGTACACGGCATGGTTGCCGGGCAGCCTCTGCCAGTTCACAGTGCCGCCAATGCCCCTGAACTGCTGACGGCCTATCCGGAACAACTGGTGCGGGAGCCGATCAGCATGGGTTTGCGCAAGGGGGATGTGGATACCCTCAACTTCCTCAACAACTGGATTGATGTGGTTCAGAGTAAGGGGTGGATCGCCCAGCGCTACAATTATTGGTTCGGCTCAACCCAATGGCAGAACCTTGTACAGTAACGGTTAATTGTTTACGCGATTATTGTGTTTGCTCACAAACGTCGAACCTTTAAGCCGCTGGATCTTTTCCTGCTGCTGTTTCTGCTTATTACAGCCGGATTCGTCCTCTACCGGATAACCCAAAGATTGAACTACAACTGGAACTGGGGTGTTATACCCCAGTTCCTGTTCCGCTATGATGCCGAGCAGCACCGTTGGGTGGCAAACTATCTAATTCAGGGATTGTTGACCACTGTACGATTGAGTCTGTGGGCAGGACTGCTTGCGCTGCCTTTGGGGCTGCTTTTAGCCCTGGTTCGCACCGGAAGGAGTTTGTATGGACGCCTGCTCGCCCGGACTGCCATTGAACTGTTGCGTAATCTCCCGCCGCTGGTCATCATTTTTTTGTCCTATTTTTTCTTGGCGGATCAGCTCATCCCTCTGCTGCAACTCGACGAAATCGCGCAGACGACTTCTGCCTTCAGTCAAAATCTCCTCACCTTTTTTTGGGCCCCACCCAGTCAGCTTTCAGCCTTTCTCTCCGCCCTGGTGACCTTGGCCGTGTTTGAGAGCGCCTATATGGCAGAAATCTATCGTTCCGGGATTGAATCGATCGAACGCGCGCAGTGGGAAGCGGCTTTGGCTCTGGGCTTGTCTCGGAGGCAGTGTCTTTGGCGCGTTATCCTCCCCCAGGCTTTTCGGCGAATTTTACCGCCTCTTGCCGGGCAGATGATTTCTCTAGTGAAAGATTCGGCCATTGTCTCGGTGATTTCCATCCAGGAGCTGACCTACCAGGGAACCCAACTGATGGCCTCCACCTACCTCACCATTGAGGTCTGGTTGACCGTGGCCGTCCTCTATTTTCTCTTAACCTTTCCCTGCTCCTGGGGTGTGTCGCTGCTTGAGAGCAGGCTCAACCACCAACGCTTCGGTCTGTAAATGATGCATCCCGGTTGCGCCGGCTCGTTGAACGCGTTACCTTTGATCACGTGGCCTAGCCCCCCATACTCGGCAGTTGTCGTTGCCCAATCCGGTACATTGATATGTTAAGAAAAACATTCTTTTTTCGTTGTGCGGCCCTCTTGGCCTTAACGTCTTTTCTACTGCTTCCCTTGCAAGCAGTAGCGTTCACCATTGGTGACGAACGAAAAATTGGTGAACAACTGCTTTATTCCATGCGTAAAAGCTTGCCCCTCCTTGATGATCCAGATATCAGCCAGTACATCAATGCGCTGGGGCAGAAGGTACTGAAAAACGTTGGCCCCCAATACTTTGACTATCGTTTCTATGTGGTGCAGAGCAAACAGTTCAACGCCTTTGCCGCACCGGCTGGTTTGGTGTTTTTTTACTCTGGACTGATCGAACAGGTAAAAAACGAGGACCAACTTCTTGGTGTGCTTGCCCATGAGATCGGCCATGTGGTGAGCCGCCACATAGCCCAGCGGATGGAAAAAAATACCGTGGTCGGCGCGGCCTCATTGCTCTTGGCGATAGCCGGCCTGGCCATTGGCGTACCGGGATTGTCTCCCGGAATCATGATGGGCTCCATGGCGGCCGGTCAGGCTGCCAATCTCCAATATAGTCGCGAAGACGAGGAGCAGGCGGACCGACTCTCTTACGGCTGGATGCGACAGATGCACCGCAACCCCGAGGCCATGGAAGATATGATGCGAACTATGCGTCGCATTACCCGATACAGCATCGGCAGCGAGACGCCCCAATATCTACTTACCCATCCCAATCCCGAGGCACGGTTAGGCTATATTCAATCGATGCTCGAGAGTGACCGACTCAAGGGTAAACAGCAATCCTTTAAGGAAACCGATAATTTCGACTTTATCCGCTTCAAATACCGCGTCCTTTCCCAATCCATTGATCACGATAAACTCAAAATTTACTGCGCCACTCTGCTGAACACAAATGCTGATCCGGAGCAGCAGGTCATGGCTAATTTCGGAATGGCCCTGGTGGCCGCCGATGAACGTAATTTCGATGGTGCATTGGCCTTTTTGGACAAGGTGCAAGCCCGCTATCCCCAGAAATCAATTCTCAATGTGGATCGGTCAGTCATCTTCCTGGAGAGTGGCCGTATTGATGAGGCCCGATCCCTGCTTGAGCGGGCAGTGCGTGAGGATCCCAATGACATGTACGCCATTTATCAACTGGCCAAACTCGAATCCATGCGGGGCAACATAGGTCGAGCAGAACAACTCCTCCAGCGCTTTGCGACCGTCATGCCCGAATATCCCCCGCTCTATTTTGAATTGGGGCGAATCGAAGCCAATCGTGGCCGGGAAGGGATGGCAGGATTTTATCTGAGTAAGTACAACCTCTACCTTGGACGGGAAAAACTAGCCAAGCAGTATCTCACCCGAGCGTCCAAAGACACCTCCCTCCCGGACAAATACCGCAATGAGGCCAGGGCGCTGTTGGATAAACTCAAAGATCTTGAAAAAGGAATCTGACCGGCGATGTTGAAACGATTTTCCATTTCATTGGATGAAAAGCTGCTTGATCAATTCGACAACTATATTCATCCCAGGGGCTATTCGAACCGGTCGGAGGCGGTACGCGACCTGATCCGTAAAGTACTAGTCAACGAAGAGTGGGAGCAGGACAGCGAGGTAGTGGGGGTAGTGAGCATCGTTTACAATCATCACCAACCGCAACTTCAGGAAAAAATAACGGAATTACAACATAAATACCATCATTCCATTACCTCATCCACCCATGTGCACATGGATCACCACAACTGCCTGGAGGTGACAATCGTCAAGGGGCGGTCGTCGCAGGTGCGGGAATTGGCCGAACAACTGATGGCGCTGCGTGGGGTGAAAGACGGCAATCTGGCCATGTCGAGCACCGGCGGCCATCTCCATTAGACGTCACTCTTTTTTGTGTTTGCGCCAGTTCTGGTGGGTGATGCCGAACTTCTTGATTTTATAATTCAGCGCCCTGGGGCTGATGCCCAGACATTTGGCCGCATCCTTCTGGACCCAAAGATTTTCGGTCAAAGCGCGTAGAATCAGCTCCTTTTCATGCACCTCCAGGGGTTCAGTTGTCTGGATCAGCGGTGCCATGGTTCGACCCATCTCGGGAATATGCATTGAGGAGAGGCCAATCTGGTCTTCATCTTCAAGAATCACCGCCCGCTCAATGGTGTTGGCAAGTTGACGGATGTTACCAGGCCAGTCATAGCCCTGAATGAGGGCCAGTACCTCCTGGGAAAAACTGCAAATATTGCCTTTGTTGAGCGAACCGGTCGACTTTTCAAGCAACTTATGCGCAAGTGGTACCAGGCATTTTGGACGGTCTTTCAATGGGGGCAAATGTACCGGGAGTACACTGATTCGGTAGTAAAGGTCTTCCCGGAATTTTCCCAGAGCAATCAATTCCTGCAAATCCCTATTGGTGGCGACTATAAGACGTACATCCACTTTAATGGTTTTGTTGCCACCGATACGTTCAAAGGATTTATCCTCCAGTACCCGCAGCAGTTTCGACTGAATCTCCAGGGGGATCTCGCCGATCTCATCAAGGAAGACAGTGCCGCCATCTGCCTGTTCAAAACGGCCTATACGCTGTTTATCCGCTCCGGTGAAGGAACCGCGTTCGTGGCCGAATAACTCGGATTCCAACAGCGTTTCCGGGATGTTGGCGCAGTTGATTTTGATAAAGGGCCGGACCTGCCGCGGTGAATTGTAGTGCACTGTACCTGAGAGATAGCTTTTACCGGTTCCTGTGGCCCCGGTAAGCAGGATGGTGGCATCGGTTGAGGAGAATCTTTTCAGGCTCTTAATGATGGCCTTAAAACTCTCACTCTCGGCAATAACCCGATCAAAACTATAAACTATATCCTGAGTACGGCGCAGGTAGGCTAATTCGTTTTCTTGGCGACGTTTTTCCAGGGCATGGCGGACGGTCCGTTTGATCCGGCCCACAGAGAGCGGTAGATTAATAACATCATAGATAATCGGCTCATAGGTCTTGTCGATATCGAGTTTTTCTTCCGATTCACAGGTGAGGATGACTGGTGTCGAAGGCGTGTGTTCCTGAATTTTTTGCAGCAGGTGGTGCTTTCTCCCGTTTTCTGCCTGAAAGTTGAGCAGAATGAGGTCAAAAGGTCTGCGGATGACCTCGTTCTGGAAATCAGTGGGGTCATTGTGGAAACTGAGCTCAAAACCGGTGGTCAAGGCGGCTTCAATGCGGGATCTGTTTTCCGGCGAGCACTTGTACGCGAGAATTGTGGCGTTTTTATCTCCCATAAGCTAGCCTCATAATTTCGAATTCGTATTTGCAATATCTTTTTTGTAATTATAAGCAACCACTTCAAAAAAGCAATCGGAAGTTCTTCCGGGTTATTCAGGGGGAATGCATGCACGAGCAAGAAGAAGCGCTGCAACAGACCATATTATTCGATCAGCAAATGATGCATCGGGCCTTAGAACAGGCACGCCTGGCTGCCACCATGGGGGAGGTCCCTGTGGGGGCCGTGGTGGTCGACGAGCAGGGTAAGATTCTCGCCGAAGCAGGTAACAACTGCATCGACGCCTCAGACCCTTCCGGACACGCTGAAATGTGGGCTTTGCGGTACGCGGCCACCGCGATCAACAACTATCGACTTCCGGGAACAACCTTGTATGTCACCCTTGAGCCGTGCCCCATGTGCGCGGCACTGTTGGTACATGCTCGCATTAGCCGCTTGGTCTTCGGTGCAACAGATCCGAAGGGAGGGGCCATCGTTTCTCAATATCAAATTGGCAGCGATGGATTGTTGAATCACGGATTTAGCGTCACCGGAGGTGTTTTGGCCGAAGAATGTGGACAAATCTTGCGGGATTTTTTTCGCAGTCGCCGCTAATTTTTTACTTGTAAAAAAGCGGTTCTCAGGATAAAAAGGGCTCCACGTTGGCCGGGTGCAAAATATCCTGCCAGCACTGTGAATTACCTATCACGGAGAGGTGACCGAGTGGTTTAAGGTGCACGCCTGGAACGCGTGTGTACGAGAGTACCGTGAGTTCGAATCTCACCTTCTCCGCCAGTTTTGCACCCCAAGTAATTTATTTACTTGGGGTTCTTTCTTTTTATTAAAGCATAGTATACACTCCAGCATACACTCTTTTGACGGATGCCCTCGGACTATCTTGGACTCCTAAAAAATTTTCTTCTGTTCATATTTGCCCCATCCCTCTGTTATTACTCCCAGCCTCCTCCCCCCCAACGTTGCTTCAAAGCCTCCCCCAAAGAAACCAGAGTGCATTTAAATATTGAATGGGGTGCTTAGTCAGAAATACACTGATAGTGGTCCAATTGGTGTTTTGTGCTGTTTTAGGGGTTACGTGTGTTGCCCACGTCAGTTTGCTGTAAAGGGTTGTGAGTTAGTCCGTCAGGAGAATGAATTGGCAGAAGTGGCCCTTTAAATCCTAAGGAATGAATTGCTTGTGGCGTTGAAGGGATACCTTACCACTGTGCGGACGAATATAATTTATGATCCGAACTCATGACGCGCCGCCAGTAAACGAGAACGACACTTGTTTCAAGGGAAAAGATAAAGATGCTTGTCAATCAGCTTTGAAAAATGACCCCATTTCAGCGTCCAAAAATGACCCCCCTAAAAATCAAAAAAGATGGTCGTTCTCTCCGCCTTTGTGCTTCGGGCCAGCGAAGTAAGCTCAAGGGACTTTCTGGAGCGAGAATGGGCCAAAGTGTTGCTCGTCGGAGCGGAAGCAAGTCCCTTGAGCGGATTGGCACCGCGATGGTTATTCCCGGTTTTTAAAACGGTAACTCTCGTTGCCGGTCTCGATAATATCGCAATGATGGGTCAAGCGATCCAACAGGGCGGTGGTCATCTTGGCATCGCCAAACACCTGTGCCCACTCGCTAAAGCTCAGATTCGTGGTCACGATCACGGATGTCTGCTCATAGAGCCTGCTCAGCAGATGGAACAGTAATGCCCCGCCGTTTTTGGAAAAAGGCAGATAACCCAGTTCATCGAGCACCACGCAGTCCACTCTGCTCAGCTGTGCGGCCAAGGCACCGGATTTGCCCTGCTCCTTCTCCCGTTCCAACTGATTGACGAGATCGAGACTACGCTATAATAACGGGCACGATGGCCCAGTTTGACGCAATGGGCTGCGATGGCGAGGGCCAGATGCGTCTTTCCGGTGCCAGTGCCGCCAATGAAGATAAGGTTCCTAGTTTGGCGAAGGAAACCACCATCATACAGGCCGCGGATCAACATTTCGTTGACGGGTGAGCCGGCAAAGCGGAAGCTGTCCAGATCCCTGGCCACCGGGAAACGGGCAATGCCCATCTGATAGCGGATGGAGCGCGCTTTTCTCTCGGCCACCTCGGCCTGGCACAGTTGCGCGAGAATTTCCTGAACCGTCAACTGCCGCCGAACGCCCTGGATGACTATCTCGTCAAAAGCACTGGCCATGCCATGGAGCTTGAGTTGCCCCAATTGATCGATCAGTTCATGCCGCTGCATGCTCTACCTCCGCAAGCAACGCATCGTAGCGACCACAGTCGGCCATGGGTTCGTGCTGGAGACTCAATGTGTCGGGTGTCGGGACAGGCTCAACGGGCAGCGGATCCAGTGCCCTGGCGATCAAGTTGAGGATCACCTCTGCGCGAATCGTCTTCTCCTGCAAGGCCTTGGCGCATACCGCCTCAACCAACTCCAGCCCGTGACTGCGGGCGGCGCAGAGAATGGCGACAAACTCGCGGTCACCACCGGGCTTGCGCTCAAGCAGGCGCACATAGTGCCAGGGATCGTAGATCATTTTGTCGCGGCCAAACTGGCGGACATGCTCGCCAACCACATTGCCGTTTTTGATCACCACAATCCAATTGGCCCCGGCCCTGATCGTCACCGTCTGCCCAGCCATGGCGCTCTCCACGCTGTACTGGTTGCGGTCATAACTGATCAGCGAGGTCCGCGTCACCCGGCACTCCCGCTCGGTGAACCCCGCAAAGGGAGCACCAATCGGTAAGAGACTGGCTTGTTCCTGCGCGAACA
>JBFWLN010000043.1:0-23183 GCA_050252135.1 Desulfobulbus sp. | reverse complement strand
TATTCGATCTTGTATTTGGTATGGTTTCCTTGACGATATTCCATACTCGCCAGTATAAGCCAGCTGCTAGCAGAATGCTACCCGCCTAAAAGGCGGGGGTTTTAACCTTTTCTTCGGACGAATAAATTTTTCAGCGGCCTGCTTGCCTGGATTATTCCTCTGGGTCTTTTTTTCCTCATTTGGCGTTTTACCCTGAAAAAAATGGGGCCCGGCATGGGCGCCATGTCTTTTGGCAAAAGCAAAGCTAAAATTTTTGCAGAGAGTGAGATCAAGGTCAGTTTTATGGATGTGGCCGGTATCGACGAGGCCCAGGAAGAACTCGAGGAAGTGGTTGAATTTTTAAGCACTCCGGAGAAAGCGCAAAAACTGGGCGGCAGGATACCCAAAGGGGTGCTGCTCGTTGGTCCCCCGGGCACCGGCAAGACCCTCCTGGCCAGAGCCGTTGCCGGAGAGGCCAAGGTGCCGTTCTTCAGCATCAGCGGCTCTGAATTTGTGGAGATGTTTGTCGGCGTGGGCGCGGCCCGTGTTCGCGATATGTTTGCCCAGGCTGCGGCTCAGGCACCCTGCATCATTTTTATCGATGAACTCGATGCCCTGGGAAAAGCGCGGGGGATGAATGTTATGGGAGGCCATGACGAACGGGAGCAAACCCTGAATCAACTGCTGGTGGAGATGGATGGATTCGATACCAACAAAGGGGTCATCATCATGGCGGCCACCAACCGACCGGAGATCCTCGACCCTGCCCTGCTCCGGCCGGGTCGGTTCGACCGTCAGGTCCTGGTGGATCGGCCGGATATCAATGGCCGGGAAGCTATCTTAAACATTCATTCTAAAAATGTGACACTGGGCCCTGAAGTGGATCTGCGTGAAATTGCCGGGCGCACCCCGGGATTTGTTGGAGCCGATCTGGCCAATATCATCAACGAAGCCGCATTGCTGGCGGCCAGAAATGAAAAAGAAGCAGTGGAGCCGACCGATTTTGACGAAGCCATTGACCGGGTGGTTGCGGGATTGCAAAAAAAGAACCGGGTGATGAATACTCTGGAAAAAGAGATTGTGGCCATCCATGAATCCGGGCACGCGATTGTGGCCGAGTCGGTTGAACATGCCGACCATGTCCATAAAGTTTCCATCATTCCCCGAGGGATTGCGGCCCTCGGATATACCCAGCAGCAACCCACCGAAGATCGTTATCTGATGACGCGCTCGGAACTGCTTGACCGTTTGGCCGTGCTCTTAGGTGGCCGAGTGGCGGAGGAACTGGTTTTCCAGGAAATATCGACCGGGGCTCAGAACGATCTGCAGCGGGCTTCGGATATTGCACGGGCCATGGTCACCGAATATGGGATGAGCGAAAGCCTGGGCCTGGTGAGCTATGAACGGGCACGTCAATCCATGTTTCTTCAAGACAACTTCTCTTCCGGCAAAAAATACAGTGAGGCCAAAGCAGCGCAAATCGATGAAGAGGTTTCACGCCTTGTCGAGGAAAGCCATCAACGTGTGCGGACCATTCTTGCAAAGCGGCGCACCGTTCTCGATGAACTGGCGCTCCTGCTTGCCAAAAACGAAAGCGTACAGGGAGAGGAACTGAGAAAAATGCTGGAGGCGGACACACCCGAAACCCACGCATAAATCGCGGCGTGAAAATCAACGAGCAATCGTCAACGCTTCTGTTGCGGGCAACACTTTTCTCTTTTACCCTTTGGGGTGAAAACATTCATATCTTTCAATTAACCTGCTCTTATTATTATAAAAAAATATTCACACAGAGCGAACAGCCTGTCGGCACGAATCTTGATTACAAAAGAGGTGATTGCCGTTTCCGTAAAACGCCACGGAAACGGCGTTACGAGCTCCGCAACAGACCGTTTGAGGAGGCACAGCGTCTTTAATTTTAAGAACTTCCCCACAACCGGCTATAACCTACGCAAAGAGGAGAGGATATGAGCACGAAAGAAGCCTACAAAGAGAAAATTCAGGCAGAATTGGACCTTGCCCAGGCGCAACTTGCTGAATTCAAAGCAGAGCCAATTACACTGACTTCCATTGACCGAGCGCAACATATTAATCGAATTGAGGCACTTGAGCAGAGGGTTGAAGAAGCCAGGGATCATTTGAAGAAACTGGATGAGGCCCATGAAGATGTTTGGCACGAGATCAAAGAGGGTTTAGAGAATGCGTGGGTTGAGCTGCAAGATGAGATTAAAAACGCAATTATAAAGAGCTAAAGGCGTATATAATCTGACAGCAATGATGTTTTTTTTTTAAACATGCCCGACAACTCACCTGAAATGCTCAGATCTTTCGTTGCAAAAGACTCCAGCAAAAGTGAGATGAAGAATGGCTGACATACTTGTGATCGACGATGAAGAATCTGTCAGATATAGCTTTCACAGATTTCTCACCATGGAGAACCATTCAGTGGTCACTGCAGCCTGTTATTGCAGTGCACTGTTGCTTATGGACACAAAATGTTTTGATCTGATCCTTGCTGACATTCACCTGCCGGATGGATGTGGGGTAGACATTATAGGCGAGATAACGCGGAGAAATATAAAAACCGGGGTCATCATAATGACGGCATACCCCTGCAACGAAGCGATAAGAATGAGTTTCAGCATGGATGCAATCGATTATCTCGTAAAACCTCTCCGGCAAAAGAAACTTGTGTATAGTGTCAATAACGCGTTGATGCACATTTCACATGCGCAATCGCCATCATAATCCGTAAATATTCAAATAATTACACTGATAGTGGACTGAACATGCAATGAAACGACGCTGACCCCGTCTTTCATCTGAGTGGGCCGGAAAGCTGGTTGGACCAAGGAGATTCCTGTATGAACATCCGCATTACGGCTATTCGTCATTTTGTGCTTTCATTACGAGCACGCCTTGTTAAAAAAGCGCCCTTAGAACAATATGCCGACGGCGAGCCTCCCCTGCGATCTGGATTGTTCAGCGCCGACCAGATGGAGCATCATGGCAAGGCTTTGGCAATGTCGCACACCTTGCAACACGGTCGTCCTCAAGGCCGCCTTCTGAAGCGGTTGGCTGATAACGAAAATATCCTGCGCGGGGTACGCGTTCTCCTGACGGAAGCGGTGCAAGCAAACCGAAGAATTGCTCCGGCAGGGGAATGGTTGCTTGATAACTTTTATTTGATCGAGGAGCAAATTCAAACGGCGAAACGGCACCTCCCCAAAAGGTATAGCCACGAACTGCCGCACCTGCACAATGGCCAATCGGCCGAACTCCCCCGTGTCTACGACATTGCTCTGGAAACGATCGCCCACGGGGATGGGCTGGTCGATCCGGAAAGTCTCTGCAGCTTTGTCAGCGCCTACCAGAGCGTCACCATTCTCACCTTTGGCGAACTCTGGGCAATTCCCATCATGCTCCGCCTGGCATTGGTCGAGAATCTTCGGCGAGTGGGCGCCCGGGTGGCCGCCGACAGAATCCATCGCAACCTTGCCAACACCTGGGCGGACCAGATGATCGAGGTCGCGGAGAAAGATCCCAAAAGTCTGATTCTGGTCATCGCCGAC
Organism: Desulfobulbus sp.; assembly: GCA_050252135.1. Taxonomy (GTDB): domain Bacteria; phylum Desulfobacterota; class Desulfobulbia; order Desulfobulbales; family Desulfobulbaceae; genus Desulfobulbus. The sequence goes on along the minus strand of JBFWLN010000043.1, from coordinate 19,632 downwards.
ATGGCGCGGTCAAAGCCGAACCTGGTCAGTGCCTTTGTTGCCGAATGTGCGCGCCGCCTTCAGGGACAAAGCCTGGACCTGGCCCTGCCGCTCACCTGGATTGAACAGCGTCTGGCCGAATCCGGTCAGACAATTGAACAACTGGTGCGGGCGGAAAATCAGCAACAGGCCGCCGATCGGGTTTCCATCAGCAATACCATCAACAGCCTTCGATTCCTGGGGGCAATGGACTGGCGCATTTTTGTCGAGACCATGAGCATCGTCGAGCAGACCCTGCGTCAGGATCCCGGCGACGTCTACGACAAAATGGATTTTGCCACGCGTGATCGTTACCGCCATGCTGTGGAAGCAATCGCCAAAAAAAGTAGTTACTCGGAAAACGAGGTGGCACTCCAAGCCATTCAACTGGCTTGCGAAATAGCCAACAGTCAAGACGGCAACGCCCCTGCGGCCCATGTCGGTTTTTATCTGGTCGACAAGGGAAGGACGCAACTCGAGCAACAGGTTGGGGTGCAGCAATCAACGCTTTCGACGTTGTCGGCAATCAGCCGCCGTTTCCCCTTGGCCCTGTATTGCGGCGGTATCCTGCTGTTGACGGCGATCTTTGCCTGGATTTTGACGACCAAGGTCCATCACGCAGGCATGCACGGATGGATGTTCGGGCTCTTTCTCCTGCTTTCCGTGCTGGCCGGTAGCCACCTGGCCGTTGCCCTGGCAAACTGGCTGGTCACCTTGCTGGCATCACCCCGTCCATTGCCGCGCATGGATTTCTCCGAGGGGATTCCGCAGGAATTGCGGACCCTGGTCGTGGTACCGACGATGCTCACCAGCGAGGACAGCATCGACGCCTTGATCGAGGCCCTGGAAGTACGCTTCCTGGCCAATCAAGACCAACATCTTCATTATGGCCTGCTGACTGATTTTCGTGACGCCCTTGAGGAAACCCGGCCGGAAGACGAACCATTGTTACGACTGGCTCGACAGGGTATCGAAGGATTGAACAGTAAGTACCGCAATTCGGCTGTAGACACCTTTTTCCTCTTTCATCGCCCCCGCCGCTGGAATCCGCAGGAACGGATCTGGATGGGACATGAGCGCAAACGCGGCAAACTTGCCGACCTGAACTGGCTGCTGCGCGCCGGGCCAAATGTCGACCCCAAAGATCGTTTTTCACTCATTGTCGGCACAATAGACGTTCTTGCCACGGTTAAATACGTCATCACCCTGGACACGGATACAAAACTGGCTCGCGATTCGGCCTGGCAGTTTATCGGTGCCTTGGCGCACCCACTGAATCGTGCCTGCTATGATCCGGACAAACAGCGGGTTGTTTCCGGCTACGGCATTCTCCAACCCCGAGTGGCGGTGAGCCTGTCCGGCGCCAACCGCTCTTTATATGCGCGCCTGTGCGGCAGCGACTCCGGTATCGATCCCTATACACGCGCTGTGTCCGATGTCTATCAGGACCTATTTGGCGAAGGCTCGTTCATCGGCAAGGGTATTTACGAGGTCGATACCTTTGAACAGGCGCTGGACGGTCGATTTCCGGATAACCGCATCCTCAGCCACGATCTCCTTGAGGGATGTTATGCCCGCTCCGGATTCTTGAGCGATGTGCAACTCTACGAGGAGTACCCGTCGCGCTACAGCGAAGATGTCAGTCGGCGGCACCGGTGGATTCGAGGCGATTGGCAGATTGCACAGTGGGCGACACCTATTGTTCCCTGTCTTGCCGGGAAATTTCGCAGGAACCCTCTCTCCATGCTGTCTCGCTGGAAAATCGGCGACAACCTGCGGCGCAGTCTCGTCCCGGCGGCCCTGACCCTGCTGTTACTGTTGGGATGGACCGTATTGCCCATGGCCTGGTTCTGGACCGTGGCGGTGGTGGGGATTATCCTCATCCCCTCGCTGATCGCTTCAACCTGGCACGTGGTGCTCAAGCCTGCGGACGTTTCCCTCCGGCAACACCTCACCGCTGCGGCAATTTCGACCGGTCTTGGCCTGCTCCAGGGGCTGTTGACCCTCGCCTGCCTCCCCTTCGAGGCCTTTTATAGCCTTGATGCGATAGTACGCACCCTCTGGCGCTTACTGATCTCCCACCGCGGGTTGCTCGAATGGAGTCCCTCGAGCGGATCAGAATGCTGCCGCCAGACCACCCTCGCCGACTCGTGCCGCGCCATGGGGATCGCGCCGATTCTGGCCGCAACTGCGGTGTTGGTTCTGGGGTTCCTGCGGCCGTCCTCTTTGTGGTCGGCAACGCCCATCTTGCTTCTCTGGCTTTCTTCCCCAGTGGTTGCCTGGTGGACCGGCCGGTCGCCTGCTCCCCGACAAGCACGGCTCTTACCCGAGCAGACCGTCTTTCTCCACTCCATGGCCCGCAAAACCTGGGTGTTTTTCGAAACCTTTGTCGGACCGGAAGATCATTGGCTACCACCTGATAACTTTCAGGAACACCCCATTGCTGTCGTTGCGCATCGCACCTCTCCCACCAACATGGGATTATCGCTACTGGCCAACCTTTCGGCCTACGATTTTGGCTATATTTCCCTGGGAAAATTAATCGAACGCACCACCAATGCCCTCTGCACCATGGAAAGCCTGGAAAGATACCGGGGACATTTTTACAACTGGTACGACACCCAATCGCTTAAACCTTTGCTGCCCCTCTATATTTCCTCAGTTGACAGCGGCAATCTTGCCGGTCATCTGCTGGTTCTGCGACAAGGATTGCTTGGTCTTGCCGATGAAGTCATTCTCGGAAAACGCTTTTTTGAGGGCCTTGAGGATAGCCTCAGCATTGCCTTGGAAACGGCAGCTCTCCTTCCTGCCACCGAGGCTCGGATTGCCTTACTGCATCAACAACTTGTAGCCGCCATTCATGCTCAACCGACCGACCTTGCGGTCCTACGCCTGCACCTTGCAAACTGGGCGACTGCGGCAGAGGCAGCGATAAAGGGTGCGGAAGCTGGAGATGCAGAGAACGAAAGCTCCCTGGCCTGGTGGATGCAGAGTTTTGTCCGTCAATGCCGCGATGGACTCGACGAGCTGTCATTGCTCGCGCCGTGGCTGGAGAATACGTCTGTGCACCATGGACCTGCAACCTTGCCCGATCTCGACCGCATACCCACCTTGCGTCAACTGGCAGCGTTGGCCGGCCAAATCCTGCCGCCTCTTGAAAGCCGCCTTGCGCTGCGGGAAAGCGCTGAGGAAACGGCCTGGCTGGAGCCGATCATCGCACACATCAAAGAAGCCAGTCGCCGCGCCGATGAACGAATTGCCACGCTTGAACGCTTGGCTCTGCAGGCAAACAAGATGGCGCAAATGGAATACGGTTTTCTCTTCGACACCTCGCGTCGGCTCCTGGCCATTGGCTACAACACCGGCGACCATCGCCAGGACGCAAGCTACTACGACCTCCTGGCGTCCGAGGCACGGTTTGCCAGTTTCGTTGCCATTGCCCAAGGTGGTTTGCCACAGGAAACCTGGTTTGCCTTAGGACGCCTATTGACCACCACCGGCTGCGGATCGGTGCTCCTCTCCTGGAGCGGATCGATGTTCGAATACCTGATGCCGCTTCTGGTGATGCCCACCTACGAGGATACGCTGCTTGACCAAACCTGCAGGGGCGCTGTTGCCAGCCAGATCGATTACGGACGAAAATCCGGAACACCATGGGGCGTTTCGGAATGCGGTTACAACGCCATTGATGCCCATCTCAACTATCAATATCGTGCCTTTGGTGTACCCGGCCTAGGACTCAAACGCGGCCTGGCCGAAGATCTGGTCATTGCGCCTTATGCTACAGCGCTGGCGCTGATGGTCGATCCCGAAAAAGCCTGCCTGAATCTCGAGCGGATGGCCGAGGCAGGCTTTATGGGGCGATTCGGCTTTTACGAAGCGATCGACTATACGCCTTCCCGTCTCCCCCGTGGGGTGGAAAACGTAGTGGTACGGTCTTTCATGGCCCACCATCAGGGAATGAGCCTGCTCTCGCTGGCGTACTTGCTGCTGGACCGGCCCATGCAAAAACGATTCGAGACCGAGCCCTTGTTTCAGGCCACCCTGCTGTTGTTGCAGGAACGAATCCCCAAAGGGACCACCCTCTTTACCCATTCGACCGAGCTTGCCGCCTCCCAGGAAACGTCCACCACAGTGGATACGCCTATGCGGGTTTTCAACAGCCCGGACACACCGAATCCGGAGGTGCAACTGCTCTCCAACGGCAGATACCATGTGATGGTGACCAACGCCGGTGGCGGCTATAGCCGCTGGCGGGACTTGGCCGTCACCCGTTGGCGTGAAGACAGCACCTGCGACAACTGGGGATCTTTCTGTTACATCCGCGACGTTGCCAGCGGCACGTTCTGGTCAACAACCCATCAACCGGTTTTGCGGCAATCAGACGCTTTCGAGACGGTCTTTTCCGAAGAACGAGCTGAGTTCCGTTGCCGTCACGACGAAATGGATGCCTACACCGAAGTGGTGGTTTCCTCCGAGGATGATGTCGAAGTTCGCCGGATCACCCTGACCAATCGTTCGCGTAAACGCAAAACAATCGATGTCACCAGTTATGCCGAAGTCGTTCTGGCCCCGCCCGCAGGCGACGCGCTCCATCCGGCGTTCAGCAATCTCTTTGTCCAGACCGAGATCATCCGCGAGCAGCGGGCCATTCTCTGCACGCGGCGGCCGCGGTCCGTCAACGAACAAACGCCATGGATGTTCCATCTGATGGCCGTGCATGGCGCCGAAGTCGGGGATATTTCTTATGAAACCGATCGTCTGCGTTTCATCGGCCGGGGCAACACCGTGGCGTCCCCCCAGGCGATGATCGGTAACGCTGATTTTTTCACCGGGGCTCTTTCCAACAGCGAAGGGTCGGTGCTCGATCCGATCGTCGCTATCCGCTACCGGATCATACTTCAGGCCGAGGAATCGGTAACGATCAACCTGGTTTCCGGCATTGGTGAAACCCGGGACGACGCCTTGCGCTTGGTCGAGAAACACCAGGATCGGCGACTGGCGGATCGTGTTTTTGATCTGGCCTGGACCCATGGCCAGGTCCTGCTCCGCCAATTCAACGCCTCGGAGGCTGATGCGCAACTCTATCGCCGCCTGGCCGGTTCAATCATCTACACTAACCCCACCCTACGGGCTGAACCAAGCCTTCTCATTAAAAATCGACGCGGCCAGTCCGGCCTCTGGGGCTATGCCATCTCCGGTGATTTGCCGATTGTGTTGCTGCAAATCGAAAATCCAGCCAATGTCGAGTTAGTCCGACAACTGGTGCAAGCCCACGCCTACTGGCGCCTCAAAGGGCTGTCCGTCGACTTGGTTATTTGGAACGAAGACCGCGCCGGTTATCGGCAACTCCTCCATGATCAGATCATGGGGTTGATCGCCGCCGGTGTCGAAGCCAACGTCATTGATCGCCCCGGCGGTATTTTTGTGCGGCCCGGCGACCAGATAGCGGAAGAAGACCGTGTCCTGATCCAAACCGTTGCCCGCGCCATTATTTCCGACAAACGAGGAACGCTGGCGGAACAGATCAAAGGGCGGAACATGCTGGAACCAACTATCCCTGCCTTGATTCCGACCCGTACCCATCGTTCCGATCCTCTGCCTGTCGCACCTACCCCCCGCCACGATCTCTCGTTTTTCAACGGACTTGGTGGGTTTACCCCGGACGGGCGTGAATACGTCATTACCACCGCCCAGGGGCAACTGACGCCGGCGCCTTGGGTCAACGTCTTGGCCAATCCACAATTCGGCTCCGTGATTTCCGAAAGTGGCCTAGCCTATACCTGGGGTGAAAATGCGCACGAATTCCGCCTAACACCCTGGGCAAACGATCCGGTCTGCGATTCGACGGGAGAGGCGTTGTACCTCCGCGATGAAGAACGCGGCCATTTTTGGTCGCCCACGCCCCTTCCCTGTCGCGGCGCAACCCCTTACGCCACCCGACACGGATTCGGCTATAGCATTTTTGAACACACCGAACGCGGTATCAGCTCCGAACTGACCGTGTACGTGGCCCTGGACGCGGCGGTGAAATTTATGGTGCTCAAGGTGCGCAATGAATCGGGACGGCACCGTCGGCTTTCGGCCACCGGCTATGTTGAGTGGGTGTTAGGCGATCTGCGACCAAAATCGACCATGCATGTGGTGACCGAAATCGATCCGGCCAGTGGCGCGCTCCTGGCGCGCAACCCCTACAATACAGAATTTAGTAACCGGACGGCCTTTTTCGCCGTCGATGACACCGTCCGCACCATGACTGGGGATCGAACGGAATTCCTTGGCCGCAACGGCTCCCTGCAAGCACCTGCAGCCATGACCCGTACCCACCTTTCGGGCAGGGTCGGCGCGGCCCTTGATCCATGCGGCGCGATTCAAGTGAGTTTCGAGCTGGCCGCCGGGCAAGAGCGCGAAATAATTTTCAAACTCGGTGTAGGCCAAGACCTTGAGGACGCCCAAAACCTGGTGTACCGTTTTCACGGTGCAATCACGGCTCGCCGCGCCCTTGATTTGGTTTGGCAGCACTGGAAACACACGTTAGGCGCAGTGCAGGTGGAAACCCCGGATCAATCCATCAATGTGCTGGTCAACGGCTGGCTGCTCTATCAAATCCTGTCCTGCCGTATGTGGGCGCGGAGCGCTACCTACCAATCGGGCGGAGCCTTTGGATTCCGTGATCAATTGCAGGATGTGATGGCACTTATCTATGCCAGGCCACATCTTGTGCGCGAACACCTGCTCTTGGCGGCATCCCACCAATTCCCGGAAGGCGATGTGCAACACTGGTGGCATCCGCCCCTGGATCGTGGTGTCCGCACCCGTTGCTCGGACGATTACCTCTGGTTGCCCCTGGCCGTCTCCTGCTATGTGCAAACCACTGGAGACACAGGTGTACTTGATGAAGCAGTCCATTTTGTTTTGGGCCGCCCGGTCAAGGCGGATGAGGACTCGTATTACGACCTTCCCGGTCAATCGGGAGAAACGGCAAGTCTGTATGAACACTGTGTCCGCGCCATTGTCCACGGCCTCACCTTTGGTGAACATGGCCTGCCGCTTATCGGCTCCGGCGACTGGAACGACGGCATGGATCTGATTGGCATCCAAGGCAAGGGAGAAAGCGTATGGCTGGGCTTTTTCCTCTATGAAGTGCTGGAGCGATTCTCCGAAATCGCCCGGGCACGCGACGACATGGAGTTTGCAAAGAACTGCACGGAAGAGGCAATGGTGCTCCGCCGCAACCTCAAGGAGCATGGATGGGATGGCCAGTGGTACCGCCGTGCCTATTTTGACGACGGCAGCCCCCTGGGATCGTCAAGCAATCCTGAATGCCAGATCGATTCGATTGCCCAAAGTTGGTCGGTCCTGTCCGGAGCCGGAGATCCAGAACGTTCGCACCAGGCAATGGAATCGTTGAATGAGCGCCTTGTTCGCCGTCAGGACCGGTTGATACAACTCCTTGATCCGCCTTTTGACACATCCGAACTCCAGCCCGGTTACATCAAAGGGTATGTCCCGGGGGTCCGGGAAAATGGCGGCCAGTATACGCATGCGGCCATCTGGGCGACCATGGCCTTTGCCCGCTTGGGGGATCACCTTCGGGCCTGGGAACTCTTTGATTTGATCAACCCGATCCACCATGCGCGCTCGCCCGAAGAAATCGACATCTATAAGGTGGAACCCTACGTTGTTGCCGCCGACGTCTACGCGGTATCTCCCCATATCGGACGAGGAGGCTGGACCTGGTATACGGGATCGGCTGCATGGATGTACCGCCTGCTGGTGGAATCCCTCCTCGGACTTAAACTTGAGGTAAACATTCTCCGGTTTACCCCCTGCCTCCCTGCGGATTGGGGGGAATTCACCATGCACTACCGCTATCGTGAGACGCTCTACCACATCAGGATTATGCAAACAAAAACCGTGAGCGGCGCAATGCAAGTAACGGTGGATGGTCTTGAACAAAACGATGGTGCCATCCACCTGATCGATGATCACCAGGAACATACGGTCGAGGTGAAAACACCTGTTCCGATCAACACAATGGACGAAAAACTCGACGTGCGGACACAGCCTTTTAATCAAAGACAGGAGGAGAAAAAATGAGAAGAATCGCGCTGCTGATACTCATTCTGATGGCCATACTTCTATCCCTGAACGGATGATATTGGGGCCACACTTCTGGATAGGATCGAGACAACAGCCATAACCGGGAAATCGGTTCGGGCTGTTGCCTCGCATACATCCTGACTCGACAGACGCCTACCAAAGAACATGGCCGGATCACGGGCACCGAATCCTTTTTTTCGACCCGAATTTGCCGGATTCGGGCCGGCTTATTCCGGATTTAATTTTTACAACCAATCGAGCTCCATCTTCAGCTTGCCTATCTCGCTGATTGTTCTTATCCCTTGCAAGGCCCAGCCCAACCTTCGCCTTGAATGCTGGTGTGCGAACCTTCCAATCGATTTAAGGGCCCGTTACAATACACAGCAATAATGCGGCAAAAAGGTCACACGCCGCCTGCGAGTGTTGCCACTTTAGCCAGACGGCGCAGGTGACGTTCTTCACCGCTGAATGCTGCTGCGAGAAATGTTTTGACCAGTTCCCAGGCGAGTGCCTGACCAACCACACGACCACCCAGGCAGATCAGGTTCAAGTTGTCGTCCTCGACTCCCTGTCGTGCCGAAAACGTGTCATGGATCAGACATGCACGCACATCCGGCACCTTGTTGGCTACAATGCAAGCGCCTACGCCGCTGCCGCAAATCGCAATTCCACGGGCTACCGCACCTTGAGCAACGGCACGAGCTAAAGGAATAACGAAGTCCGGGTAGTCATCCCCTGCGGCCAACTCAAGGTTGCCGAAGTCCACTACCGTAGAGCCAGCCTCGCGTAACTTTGCAGCCAGTTGCTCCTTCATCTCATATCCTCCGTGGTCAGCGGCAATGCCAATGGCTTTCTGTGTATTGCTCGATGAAATCAATTGATCAGGCATGGTTCCCCCTTTCAAGCAAGGCTACTGCCCGCTTGCAAATGTTATCAACGGTAAAACCGTACTTTCGCATCATGACCGGACCCGGGGCTGACGCGCCAAAGCGATCGATGCCGATCACATCGCCACAATCACCTACATACCGGCTCCATCCCATGGTGACACCTGCTTCAACGGCGAGCCGCGCCTTAACCGACGGCGGCAACACGGATTCACGATATTCAACGGGCTGTGCCTCAAACAATTCCCAGCTTGGCATCGAAACGAGACGCACGGGAATTCTCAGTTTCTGCAGTTGTTGCCCCGCCTCTAAGATCAAACCGACCTCAGAGCCGCTGGCTATCAGAATCAATTGCGGTTCCGCGTGGGGTGCATCGGCAAAAATGTAAGCACCGCGTCGAAGACCTTCGGCCGCAAAAAACAGCTCCCTGTCAAACGTCGGCACGTTTTGTCGTGTCAGGACTAGCGCGACCGGATGATCCTTCGTTTCGATGGCAACGCGCCAGGCTTCAACAGTTTCGTTGGCATCGCCGGGCCGAATAACGATGAGCCCTGGAACTGACCGCAAACTTGCAAGATGTTCCACCGGTTGATGTGTCGGGCCATCCTCCCCCATGCAAATACTGTCGTGCGTAAAGACATAGACCACCGGCAGCCGCATCAGCGCCGCCAGTCGAATCGCCGGCCGCATATAATCCGAGAAGGTCAGAAAGGTCGCTCCGAACGGCATGGTTGCACCATGCGCGGCCATGCCATTCAAGATTGCGGTCATTGCGTGTTCACGAACGCCAAACTGCACATTGCGGCCTGCATAACTCCAACCGCCACCAGCAGATCCCTGCAGATCGCCAATCGCCATTTCGGGGTTTTCAAAATTACCTGCATTGGCCAATTCAGTATGGGTTGACGGATTTAAATCAGCTGAGCCTCCGATCAAACCTGGAAGTTTCGGGCCAATGCTTGCGATCACTTCCCCTGAGGCAACGCGGGTGGCCATGCCTTCGGCATCCGCAGGGAATTGGGGAAGATCAGCATCCCACCCCTGCGGTAATTCCCCCTTGATCAACTGTCGCAGTTCGCAGGCAAGTTTGGGGTATAGTTCCTCATAGCGGGCAAACTTCGCCTTCCATTTGCCCTCCTCTTTATCTCCGTGGCTGATTGCCAGCCGAAAATGCTGCCCCGCGCCCTCTGGCACAAGGAATAACGGTTCAACGGGCCACCCCAGGTTCAGTTTTGTCAACTTTACTTCTTCCATGCCAAGCGGTGAGCCATGGGCGCTAAAGGTGTCCTGCTTGTGGGGTGAGCCAAAGCCGATGTGCGTCCGCACCAGGATTAGCGAGGGCCTTCCTGTTTCTTCACGAGCCACCTGAATGGCATGATCGATCGCTTCGAGGTTATTGCCGTCATCGACGGATTGCGTGTGCCAGCCATAGGCGGCAAACCGCATGGCATGGTCTTCGGTAAAGGTAAGTTGCGTCGAAGCGGCGAGCGTGATGTGGTTGCTATCGTACAGATAAATCAACTTGCCAAGTTTCAAATGGCCTGCGAGGGAGGCGGCTTCCCCCGCCACGCCCTCCATGAGATCGCCATCGCTCACTAACCCGTAGGTGAAATGATTGATAATTTCGGACCCGGGCCGATTATAGCACGCGGCGAGATGTGCCTCCGCCATGGCCATTCCCACCCCGTTGGCAAATCCCTGCCCGAGCGGTCCGGTGGTGGTCTCGACACCCGGCGTCAAACCGCGTTCCGGATGGCCAGGAGTAATACTGCCCCATTGGCGGAACTGTTTGAGTTGCTCAAGTGACACCTCATAGCCGGTCAGATGGAGCAGACTGTACAGTAAGGCTGAACCGTGACCTGCAGATAAAATGAACCGATCCCGATCAAACCACCCAGGATTAACCGGATTATGGCGGAGAAATCGTGTCCACAAGACATACGCCATGGAAGCAGCATCCAGCGGCAGGCCTGGGTGGCCGCTTTTGGCTTTTTGCACGGCGTCAACGGCGAGAAAACGGATGGTATTGATGCACTGTGTATCGAGATCCAACGTCATCAGAGTCCCTCATAAATTGTTTATAGGTAGACATCCAGCGCCAGCAACTCCCTGCCGATGAAACCTCGAAATTTTCTTCTATCTTTTTCAATACAGTCATTATCGTAATACGGTAGCCGAACCGTTCAGCCTTTTTGCAATGGTTTTCTTTGCCGCCTATGATGCCGAATTAATGATTTTTTGGTGCTCAGTTGACAACGGGTTGGGAAATCTGTCACATCGTCGCTGCATAGGCCACACCGTTACTTCAAGAGTGCGGATTTCACCACATCCGCGCCCTAAAATTGAGGCTCATACCCCCTCCCCCGACAAAACCAGCCCGCCGCAAACCAAAGGCGATGTATGGACAGTTTCGCATCAATCGCCACAATAATCCGCTATGATAGTTTTCGATCATCAGAATAATCGGCCCTTAATTAAGTCCGTAATGGTACGGCGACACCCAGCCATGGAGATTGGCGGATTTTCTCTATCGACCTGATAGCCTGTATACCGTGAGACAATAGGAGACTTGTAGAGGCGTCTTTGCCGATTCCAGGGAAAAATCCCTCCCTTATACCTGTCTCATCCGCGCTGACTTTCAAGGGTGAAATGCCCTGTATCCCATTCATTGAAATCGCACCTCTGCCGCGTTTGGAGCCCAGACCGCAAAAAGGGGGGCCATTTTCCCTTTTTCACATCAGGTTGTTGTAAAACGCTTTGAAAAGTACGTTTTAACGCCTCAACCTTCTCTACTGCTATAAAGCAGGGCTACGGGAAAGGCGCGCAACAGGGGGGCGACCATCAGCACAACCTGACCTTCCTGCCGGATAGGGTAGTGTTTTTCCCCGGTAAAAATATTGTGATATGTCTCGGTTAAGGCGTTCTCCGGCAGGCAGAAATAGGTTTGCGCCCATACCGTGTCGGCGATTTTCGAGTAAGGGGCATTGATATCGGGTAGAAGCGAGGCGAAAAAACGGGGCGCAATAACAATGAGACGCTGCCCGGTAAGAGTTCGTGCCGACACGCAGAGATGCCGCTCGCCTTTGCCGGAGAGCGGCAAGGTTTCATAGGCCCCTTCTAAAAAGAGATCAGGGTGTTTGTGCCGAAACTGCAGGGTTCTACTGGTGATAAAGAGCTTGGCCCGACCATCGGTCAGGGTGGCAAGCAAGGTGTCCAGCCCTGGTTCTGCTGGTGCACCTTCGGGAAAGGTGATTGCAAGATCGTCAAGCAGTTTTTGGGCATGGCTGAAATCCACGGGGCGCCTGTTATCCGGATCAACCAGACTGAAATTCCAGAGTTCATTGCCCTGGTAGATATCCGGCACTCCAGGGGCGGTCAGTTTGAGCAGGACCTGAGAGAGGGAATTGAGCATTCCTAACCGGTTGACTTTTTTACAAAACTCAGCAAGACTCGCCAAAAAACGATTGTCAGGTTTCGGTTGCAGCAAAGCCGAAATGAATGAGGCCAGAGCCTCCTCGAAGGCTAGGTTGGGATTGAGCCAGGAGGTGTGCACTTTGGCCTCTCGCACAGCCTTCAACATATAGGCGTCAATGCGCTCCCGATACCGATCCAGTTCCTGCCCTTCAGGAAAAAAAAGCGGCCAGGTGCCCAGCAGGGTCTGGTAGAGATGATACTCGTCGTTACGGCTTGGTGTGGCATGCCCGTTCAGACGCCGGGTATGCCTGCGGTTGAGTCTCATCCAGAGTTTGACCTGTTGTTGCCAGAGATTGGGAATCTCGCTCAGCACATTGAGACGGGCCCGGACATCCTCGCTGCGTTTGCTGTCGTGGGTCGATGTGGTGAGCATGGATTGAGGCCAATATTCTTGCCGGATTGTGTTGGCCTGATGATATTCCGCTCTGGAGACCCGGAAGGAGCGTGGCTCCCCTCCGACCTCGTTTAAAGAGAGCAGACGGCAATCGCGGTAGAAGACCGTGTCCTCCTGGGCCTTGGCCATAACCGGTGCCGTATACTGCTGGAATTTCATGGCGAATCGGGAGACCATATCCTGGATGCGGCGGCTGTGGAAATGCCCTTCCTGGAGAAGGGAGCTATGGACAAAGTCGAATATGGCCGAGTCCACTAACGGGTTGCGACGCTTGGCTGCCGTCACCGCCCATTCCACGTAGCGACGGTCCTCCGCACCCACACGCCCTAGGGTCACATAGGTCCGATACACGGGGAAACAGGCGACTACCTCGGCAAGGGCTTCTCGCAGACCCGTCAAGGTGAAATCACGGGTATGACGATCCTGTTCGGCGATGCGAAGCAACAGGTTGGACAATACGGTCAGTTCGCTGGCAAGATGCGTTTTAATGATCAGCTTTTTTGCATCATAGAGCATAGCTGCATATTCGCTGCTTTCGCCGGTACAGAAACGGTAGGTTTGGGAGAGAGGCTTTTCACCGGCGGGGTTGATGAAGAGGCCGTTAACCAGATTGGCGAATTCATAACCGGTGGTGCCATGGATTGGCCAATCCCGGGGAAGCTCTTCATGGATGGCCAGAATCTTCTCGGCCACCAGATAAAAACTCCCTTCCTGGATTCCTGTCCGGGGGAGATGGCTGCGGATTCCGGTTTTCAGCCGGTCGTAGTAACCACGGGGGTCGAAGAGCCCGTCCGGGTGATCGATGCGCAACCCCTGGACAAACCCTTTTTCAATGAGGCTGAAGAGAAAACGATGCGTTGCGGCAAAGACCTCGGTCTGTTCCTGGCACAGACCGGCCAGGGAGTTGACGTTGAAGAAGCGACGGTAGTTGATTTCGTCCGCTGCCACCCTCCAGTAGGCAAGACGATATGCCTGTTTTTCCAGGAGGCGATGCAACAGGTCATATCCTTTCCCCGGGGTTTTAGGGGTATTGAAAAAGGCCAGGCCGTAGGCGATAGCGTCCTGAACACTTTTTTCCCGACAGAGTAAGGCGAGTTCACGTTTGATCTCTGCCTGTTTCTCCCCTCGCTCTGCGCGACGGTGTCTACCTGTCGTCTGTCGTCCCGGCAGATGCCGGCAATCGGTAATGAGCTGATTAAGCCGGGCGGCTAAAGGCGCAGCATTGCATGCATTTTCCTGCAAAAAGAAAAAGGCCGGATCGAGAATATACGGATAGGTTTTCGGGTCGATCGGCAACAGGTGCTCATAGTAGCGGGCAGTAAAACTCCCCTGCTCCTCTGAAAAAGTGATTTCAATCTCTCCGCGATCCAGGACCTTGCCGTAATAGTCCCCCAGGATAGGCAGGAGAATCTTGCCGCGTAGAATTTTGGAGGCTGGCTGCCAGTCGATGTCGAAATAGATCGCAAAGGGCGAGGCCTGGCCGTTTTCAAGAACATCGATCCACCAGACGTTGTCGCTGCCGCCGATCCCCATATGATTGGGAACAATATCGAGGATGAGCCCCATATCAAATTCGTGCAGGGTCTCTATAAAAACCAGGAATTCCTCCGATGTGCCCAGCTCGGGATTCAGCGCGTTATGGTCGACAATATCATAGCCGTGACTGCTGCCGCTGCGGGCCTTAAGCACCGGGGAGGCGTAGCAATGACTGATCCCCAGGGCATGCAGATAGGGGACGATACGCCTGGCATCGTTGAAGGTAAAAGCACTGTTGAACTGGAGCCTGTAGGTAGCCAGGGGCAGCGGCGGAATCATAACGGGTCTCCTCCTGGTTTCGGCTCGACTCTCAACCAAAAGACCGACCAGGGAGGCAGCGTGGTTTCATGTTTGGTTTTTATAAAATCATGGCTGGCAAAAAATGGGGTCTGATCGGGGAGTCCATCCCCTGGACAAGGTTGCCTGCCGAGATTGGCAAAAAGCAGCAAGTCCTCCCCTGTTTGCAGCGACCAGCGCACCATCAGGCCGCTTTCCCCGATGGCCTGCCAGTGATTTATCCCGGGCTGCATAGTCCGCAGACGGGGGATGACTTCCTGTCGGCGAAGGCCAAGGAGCAGGCGATAATACGTATACCAGGCAGCCCCCTCTGCCGTGTCGAGGCTTTGCCAGTCGAGCTTGGCAGAGAGGAAGGTCGCAATCGTGGCCGGGTCTGGGATGCGTGCGCGGCTTTCCGGAGTGCTGAACTCTGGGAAACCGGCAAACTCTCGGTGCCGTCCATCACGGACTGCGGTGGTAATTTCCGGGCTGAAATCGCAGAAAAAAGGGAAGGGCTGGCGGCTGCCCCATTCTTCACCCATGAAAAGCAGGGGCGGTGCGGGCGCCAGCAGAAGTAGGGCCAGAGCCGCCCGTAGCGCCTGTGGGTTGGCCTGCAGGTTGATCCGATCACCAAAGGCGCGGTTGCCGATCTGGTCGTGGTTTTGCAGAAAACTTACAAAGGCGGCGGATGGCAGCTCGCGGCTTGCTTCACCTCGGCAGACTTTGTTGCGGAAGAGCGAGGGCTCTCCCTGGTAGGCAAAACCTTCAGTCAGGCAACGGCCGAGGTGACGGATGGGTGACTCGGCATAATCGAGGTAATAACCGCTTTTTTCGCCGGTAAGGAGAACATGCAGAGCGTGGTGCAGATCATCGTTCCATTGCGCCGTATAAAAAAGGGGGACGGCAGTGGTGCTGCGTTTCAGGTAATGGGCCTGGTTGCTGTCATTTTCCAGTATCAAATGGATATGGCGTTGCGGCGTGAAATGGGCGCGCACTGTCATGGCCAGCTCTTCCAGGATGTCCGGCCGGCTCCGGTCATGAATGGCATGCACCGCATCAAGACGCAATCCGTCAAAATGGTACTCCGTGAGCCAGTAGAGTGCATTGTCGATAAAGAACTGCCGAACCCATGGGCTCTCGTTGCCATCGAAATTGATGGCGGCGCCCCAGGGAGTCTGGTAGCGCTCGGTGAAAAACGGGGGTGCATAGCAGTGGAGATAATTCCCCTCCGGGCCGAAGTGGTTATAGACCACATCGAGTAACACCATGATGTTCTTAGCGTGGGCGGCGGCGACCAGTCTTTTGAGATCTTCCGGGCGGCCGTAACTGCTGTCCGGGGCAAAGGGGAGGACGCCGTCGTACCCCCAGTTGCAACGGCCGGGAAAAGCTGCCACCGGCATGAGTTCAATGGCGGTGATGCCGAGTTCGACCAGATGATCAAGGCGCTGTTGGGCGGCCGCGAAGGTGCCTTCTGCGCTGAAAGTTCCCACATGCATCTCGTAGAGGACCGCTTCCTCCCAGGGGCGACCATGCCACTGGCAATCCGGCCAACTAAAATCGGCAGGATCGATCACCTCGCTTGGACCGTGCACATCCGAAGGCTGAAAACGGGAAGCCGGGTCAGGAACGAGCAGGCCGGAGTCCAGTTGAAAACTGTAGCAGCTGCCCCGACTCGCCGCATGCGTCTCCAGAATGAACCACCCATCATCCCGGCGGGGCATGGGGTGAAATGATTTCTTGCCGCCTGGCTCAAGGCAGAGGGTAACTTTATCCGCTCCCGGTGCCCAAAGACTGAAACGCACCGCGCCAGATGGGAGGAGAGACGCCCCGAACGCCATCCGATGCTCATACCGGGCTGTCATGGGGAGCCTTCATCCCACCCTTGCGATTCCACCAAGAGTGCCAGGGAATGTTCGAGCAGGGGGTAGCTGTCCGTGGTCTCCCAGAGGAGTTTTTCTCCCCGGCCGTCGTTCGACCAGCTGGTGTCGAGTATGAGCCGCCAGCGGGCTATAGGGACTAAATCCGGGAGGGTGAAGGGAATGGACTCGTGGTGGGCATTGACCAGCAGGAGAAATCTGTTGTCCACGACAGGGTTTCCTTTTTCATCCTGCTCCTCAAGGGCATCGCCTGCCAGGTAGAGTCCCAGGCAGCGGGCAAAGGAATGCTGCCATTGATCGTCGGTCATCTCCGTGCCCGTCGGGGTCAGCCAGATGATATCTTTGACCCCGGAACCCTTAATGGGACGACCCTGGAAAAAATGGCGGCGGCGGAAGACATGATGGGTCTTACGCAGGGCGATCAGGCGACGGACGAAACCAAGGAGCTCATTCTGTTCGACATCGAGCGTCCAGTCATGCCAGCTTAGGGGCGTATCTTGGCAATAGGTGTTGTTGTTGCCCTGCTGACTCCGGCCCATCTCGTCGCCAGCAAGGAGCATGGGCACCCCTTGGGACAGAAAGAGGGTGGCCAGGAAGTTGCGTTTCTGACGGGATCTGAAGGAGAGGACCTGTGGATCGGTGCTTGCGCCCTCGTCGCCGCAGTTCCAGCTGCGATTGTTTGATTCTCCGTCCTGGTTGTTTTCGAGATTGGCCTCGTTGTGCTTGTCGTTGTAGCTCACCAAATCGTGCAGGGTGAAGCCGTCATGACAGGTGACAAAGTTGATGCTCGCGTAGGGGCGTCTGCCCCCTCGTTCGTAAAGGTCACTGGAGCCGGTGATCCGGTGGGCGAACTCACCGATATTGTCGCCCTCGCCTTTCCAGTAGGAACGTACCGTATCCCGATATTTTCCGTTCCATTCGGTCCACCCCACGGGAAAATTGCCCACCTGATAGCCGCCCTCGCCTAAGTCCCAGGGCTCGGCGATCAGTTTGACCTGGGAGAGCACCGGGTCCTGGTGGATGATGTCGAAAAAGGTACCCAGCCGGTTCACCTCATAGAGTTCCCTGGCCAGGGCCGAGGCCAGGTCGAAACGAAAGCCGTCGACGTGCATCTCGAGCACCCAGTAGCGCAGGCTGTCCATAATCAGTTGCAGCACCCGTGGATGGCACATATTCAAGGTGTTGCCGCAGCCGGTGAAATCCTTGTAGTAGCGGTTGTTTTCCGGCTCAACCCGGTAATAGGCGAGGTTGTCGATTCCCCGGAAGCACAGCGTCGGTCCCAGTTGATTGCCCTCGGCGGTATGGTTGTACACCACATCGAGGATAACCTCGATTCCGGCCGAGTGCAGAATTTTGACCATGGTTTTGAACTCGTTGATATGACCGGAGGCCGAATATCGTCCGTCCGGGACAAAAAAGCCGATGGAGTTATAGCCCCAGTAGTTGGTAAGACCCTTTTCCACCAGATGGCGTTCATCGACAAAGGCATGCACCGGCATGATCTCCACCGCAGTTACCCCGAGCCGTTTGAGGTAATCGACCGCCGGGGCAGAAGACAGCCCCGCATAGGTACCGCGCAGTTTTTCAGGAATTTTTGGATTCTGCCAGGTAAAGCCCTTAACATGCAGTTCGTAGATAATGGTGTCATACCAGGAGGTGTTGGGGGGGCGATCGTTCCCCCAGGTGAAGGCCGGATCGATCACCTGGCTTTTCGGCATAAAGGGCGCACTATTGGCCCGATTGCGGGAAAGATCGGCGAGGGAATTACCAATTTTGTAACCGAACAGGGCATCGTTCCATCGCAGTCGGCCGAAAATTGCCTTGCCGTATGGATCAAGAAGCAGTTTCGCCCGGTTAAAACGTAAACCCCGCTCCGGGTCATAAGGGCCGTGGACCCGGTAGCCGTAAAGAAGACCTGGCCGTGCCTCGGGCAGGTAACAATGCCAGACCTGATCGGTTTTCCAGGCCAGGTTGATGCGTTCTATCTCCTTGTGTCCCTGGTGGTCGAAGAGGCAGAGCTCAACCTTCTCGCCACACTCGGAAAAAATGGCAAAGTTGACACCCTCGCCGTCCCAAGTGGCGCCCAATGGGTAGGGATTACCTGGCCAGACTGCCATTTTTTGATGCGTCATGGTGCCTCCACAGGAGTGTCTATTGCCCGGTGGCACGAGCATTCAGCTTAAATCGATACGGTATTCGTTGCCATGTCGTAAGCTGACCATCAAAGTGAGGTACTCACGGAGGTGCCGGGTCAGGAGAAAATTTTCCCGGACATACTCTTTGCCTTTTCTACCCATCTCCTCCATGCGGTTTTTGTTATGAAGAAGATACCGGATACGGAGAGCCGCCCCTTCCGGGGTATGGACGAGAAAGCCGGTATGATAATTAATGACCTGCAACCTTATGCCGCCGGTATCACCACCGATTACCGGTTTACTCTTCCACATAGCCTCGGTGACAGTGAGCCCGAAGCCTTCCTTGGTCGATTTCTGCAGCACGATATCGGCGGCCCGCTGCAGGGCGTTGATGGTACGGTGGGCATCCGGGGCCAGAAGAAGAATGTGGATGTCCTGGTCGTTTCCTGCTGCCTCGCGCACCTCGGTGAGGACCATTTCCCCTTCCGGATCGTCGCTGGCCTCACCTCCGGCCAGCACCAGTTGCAGGTCGGGTATGAATTTTTTGGCCAGCCGATAGGCCTGGATGACTCCCACCGGATCCTTGAATCGGTCATAGCGGGAAACCTGAACCAAAAGGGGCCGGGTCGGATCAAGATTGAACTGGACAAAGACTCTGTTCACCTCCTCTTGCGACAGTTCGATGTTCTTGTCGCTTAACGGATCGATACTGGGCGGGATAATATATTGCGGATGCGGCAGCTGTTGGGCAAAAGCGGGGAGGGAAAAGATGCTGGCATCGTAATTACAGACCTTTCCGCGCAAATACTTGGGTCTTTGTCAGAGTTGCAGAAAACAAGAAGGGGTTGACTGGTTAAAAATTCTGCCATACCAAGTAATTGCTCAGATTATTTGAATATGGTGAATTTAAACTATGTCCAGTCACCCCTCAT
>JBFWLN010000042.1:0-24694 GCA_050252135.1 Desulfobulbus sp. | reverse complement strand
GCTGAATGCTGTCGTAGCCGCCGCTGTAGCCTTCACTGCGGAGTAACTCCAAAAGACGCCGGCTCGTTAACCGCCGTTTCTTCGGACCCTGCCAATCCTCCTCTAGCAGAGCCACCAAGCGCTCTTGGTAGGGTCCAAGACGAGGCAGCGGCTGACTCGCCCGTTCATATCGGTGCTCCGTGGCACCACTGCGGATCACTTTCCTAACCGTATTGCGCGACAAACGCAGCAACCGGCTAATCTCCTTGATGCTTCTCCCCTCGACAAAATGGTAACGCCGAATTTTCGCAATTGTCTCCACTGTCAACATCCTCCAGTTCCTCCGTGGGCTCATGCCACGGAGTGGGTAACAGAGTGGGGGCAATTTTCGACGCTGATCAACACGAATCGTGGACCATTGCAATGGAGGGTACTTATCCGTCGTCGAGGACATCCGCCTGTAAGCAAAACTTTTGAAACAAAAGCGGATGCCGAAGCTTGGGCACGACAAATAGAAAGTGAGATGGACAGAACGACCTGGCTGGGAAATTCGACAGGACCCTGGTATCAACCCATACCAGGATCCACGCAGTAGGAGTAGGGAGCGTTGTCGAATCTCGTAAAAACTAGTTTTCTCGAAAAGAGTCTGGCATGGGGAAAGAACCCCATCCCCCTAAGACCATTTTCGTCAATCCCAAGGGGTACTCCCGCGGCATGGCAGCCTGTCGCGAAAACGGCCATGCCACGGAAGCTCCTTTATAGATACCGCTGGAAGCGGGTATAATTCAAGATGGCGGATGAAAATCAGGCATCGCGGTTGTTTGCGGTACTGCGCCCCGCTCATTTGTGATCATGAGTTGGCTGCTCCTTTTGAACGGGACTCAGCCAACTTTCTTGTCATTTTTTGTGATAAAACTGCCAAAGAGCAGTACAAATCTTCATTCGTCACAATGATACGTTCCGGCACATGAATCTTTACAGGAGCAAAATTCCAGATCGCCAGCGCCCCACCTTCAACCAGTAGATCGGCAGCCTGTTGAGCCTCAGAGGCGGGCACGGTGATGATGCCAAAATGAACACGCATATTACGCATCAACTCAGTCAACGTACTTATATGCAGAACATGCTTGCCGTGAATCACCCGATGACATTTATTGGAATCAACGTCAAAGGCAGCCACAATACTCAAACCGCACTCGGAGAAACCAGGATATCCCAATAACGCTTCCCCCAGATTTCCAGCCCCCACGAGAAAAGCTTCCGTGGTGACATCCCACCCTAAAAAGCGTTCAATGGCGCCAATTAGTTCATTGATTTCGTAACCCACCTTAGGCCGCCCCACGGTCCCGGTCATTTCGATATCCTTGCGAACCTGCGTGGCGTCAAGCTTGAGTTCCGTGCCGATAATAGTACAAGAAACGCCGGTGCGACCAGCTTCCCGCAACTGTTTTAGCAGTCGGTAATACAACGGCAAACGTCGCAGTGTTGGCTCCGGTGCGCCTTTGAGAATACTCCGGATTACCTTCACTGTCCTGTTACTCATACCCATTCACCCCAAACTACTATTCAAAAAAAATACTGATGACCAGTCACTCCATCTCGCACTGGCAAGGCTTGTTGGAGAATTAATTCTCGAATTTTATTATGACAAAATTTCTCGAATCTGTCAAATAAATTAATAATTTTTTTTATAGTTTTTCTTTTGAGATAACAACCGATTACCACAGGCAAATTATCCAAATAGATTTATTTCCTGGGAAGAGCAGAACCACGTCGTAGGAGAAATTCCGTTGGTGATCGTGGCTATTTCCCGTGAAAATTGAGAGAATCACAAAAAATATTCAGAGAATTTCTTACTGATACCGATCAAGCTCCTTGCCCCCGCTCAACCAGCTGCGCCAACTCATTGGCTGCCCGCTGACAACAGGACTGCAGCGCCGCGACAAGCTGTGCGGTCGAGTCATCCTCTCCAAGCATATCTACTGTTTCCTGCCACAATGATTCGTTTTGCTGACAAATCATCTCGAGTTTTCCAAGCACCAATTGACGTTTCTGTTTTTTTTCCTGCTCCAGATTCAGAACCGGCACCAAACGCTGGATAGAAAGCTCAACCAATAAATCGCGTGGCAAGTCACAAGATCTCGCTACATGCTCCAACGACAACAAGGCCTTCCGGCTGACGACATAGGTTTTTTGCTGACGAATTTCATCAAGCGGTTGGTAATGATCGGCCCTTCCCGCCAGTTGTTCCAAGATTTCTCGGTCCTCAACCAGTTGGTCGAACAGTGACTTCTGCTTTAATCCCAACTGGTTTGCGGCTGCACTCAGTAAAGCAATAATTTGTGGAGGCAGACGGAAAGTTGCCCGAACCGATTGCCGTCCACGCAAGATATCCGCCGAGAGTCCTACCAGGGAATCTTCAGCTTTAAATCCAGATTCATCCTCTTTTTTCATTATCCCCTCCAAAAAATCAGCAAGCATTACTTATCTAGAATATGCCATGAAAAGTAATGCAAATAAAATATATATACAAGGTATTGACGCGCATTTTTTGCATGCTTATTTTTCCAAGCACGAACAAGGAATATTTTCGTAAATTCAGCAATCTTGAACTACAAATCAATCAACAAAAGGAGGAAGTTATGCTTACCCGTTTAAATGACATCCAACATTTCTTAGGCGCCATGGATCTCTTCCGCAATCGCATGGATACAATATTCAGCGACTTTGACCGGACAACCTCCCCCGGATTCGGTTGGGTTGTGGGAGAGGCTTACCCTCGCACCAATCTCAGCGATACCGGCGACAATTTAGAAATTTTCGCTGAAGTTCCTGGTATTGCAAAAGAGGATTTGCAGGTAAAAATCCAGGGAAACTATCTGCAAGTCAGCGGAGCCCGCAAGACTGACGCCCCGGAAGGATTCAAGAATCATCGCAACGAACGCAGTGCAGGGACATTTTCCCGCAGCTTCACCCTACCCTACGAGGTAGACGCATCCAGGGTGGAGGCTACACTTAAAGACGGATTGCTAAAACTGGTATTACCAAAGGCTGAGGCCGCAAAACCGCGACAAATCACCATCCAATGACCCGTTTCTATATGCTCGAGATAAGGAGGAAGCTATGAGCGAAAACACCCAATTAGTTGCCAGGAAAGAGAAAGGACATGACCTCACGGAGCAATTGCCGGTTATTGCACCGGAGGTAGATATTTTTGAAAACGAGCACGAGATCTTGCTGCATGCCGATATGCCAGGCGTACTCAAGGATGACATCGCCATAAATATCGACAACGGCAAGCTGACCCTCTCGGGGATGCGCCGTTTGCAGTCAAGCGGAGCATCCATTTGGCGTGAATTTGGGGACGTTGAATTTCGCAGAAATTTCTCGGTTCCGCAAAGCATCGATACCAACAAAGTGAGCGCGGAACTCAAAGACGGCCAAATTTTCCTGCACCTACCAAAATCCGAGGCAGCCAAACCTCGCCAGATCGAAATCAAGGCGGGATAAAAGTCACCCTGCATTTGGAAGAGAACAAAAAAGGGAGATAACTATGGAACTGAATAAATTAGCTCCGTGGAACTGGTTTAAAAATGAGGACGAAATCGTTCATTCCGTTCCAGTTAAACATGGCGAGAAGAGATCGATATACACGGGCCGTCACCATGACCCCATGCTCCAGGTCCACCGTGATATTGACCACCTTTTTGATCGATTTTTCCAGGGTTGGGGTTTTCCCGAGACGGGCGCTCTTGGCAGCACCACCAACCTCAGCGCCGATGCGTTCCTAAAACCCAAAGTTGACCTGAGTGCTGCAGACACGGAATACCTGCTCACCGTGGAAGTCCCTGGTGTAACCGAAAAGGATGTTTCGGTAGATATCCGCAACAACACCATGACCATCAAGGGGGTAAAGAAGCAGGAAAAAGAGGAGCAAGAAAAAAATTACTACAGGATCGAGCGTAGTTATGGCTCTTTCCAGCGTGTCCTCTCCCTGCCTGAAGATGTTGACCAGGATAACACCAAAGCCGCCTTTAAAAACGGTGTTTTGTCAATAACCATGCCTCGCAAGGCCCAGCCCGTCGGCGAGGTGAAACAAGTGGAGATAACTGCCGATCCGTAACAGGCCGCATGTTCTCAATGATCAACACAACATATACACTGAATGAGACTGCAAAAAATTTTTACTATTCAGCTTTGTTACTCCGTGTAAGATCGTGAAAGACATCAACCAGGTTTTTCCGAAGTGCCCCATGGAGCATTTTTCTCCGGCACTTCGGTATCCACATCATGTGATACTTGCATTCCCATTTCGTGTGGCTTAAATATTGTATGCCGTTCATGAAGCCTCCTTTTTTGTGACTTTGACCAGTCTACGATTGGGAGGCTTCTTAATTTTGCTGGTACCGTCAAACTGTATTGATGACCAATAAATCCTGGCGATTATGGGATCCGGCAGACGATCTTTCAATACACACGGAAACCTTCATGCACGACACTCCACCAAATACTTGGCCCAAGCTCCGCGTTTTCGCGTTGGTCAACCGTTTCAGTAACTGCTCCTTCTTTCTTTCGGTACCGAGGCTTCAGCTCATCATGATAGGGGCGATAGCCATGCTGGTGAAGGATTTTCCCTTGCCAACGCTCCAAGTATTTCTGGATGTGGTCTTTGGCGAAAACTGGCGTTTGACCTGCGAGCACCTGATCAACGGCTCGTTTGACATTGCATTGCTAGCAGTTCTCTGCGCCTTCAGCGGTGTGATGACCTCCCTGGACAACCAGCGCAATACCGCTCAAATGGTGAGTCCGACCATGACTACGGTGATCGTACTTGCCTGCTGTTTTGTGATCCTCCCTGCCGTGCACAACCTTGTGCACGGCCATTCCACCTTCTTCATGTTCAAGGTGTAGGGAATATCCGCGACCGGGACAATCTTCGCCGGCACATGACGCGGTGAGGCGCCCTGGCCGATCTCGACTCTGATCTTTTGCTCCAGTTCCGGGGGCAGCACGCCTTCATCGGCTAATTTGACGAAGAGCACCACCCGTACGTCGTTGTTCCAGTGCTGACCGATGACCACCGAATCTTCGACGCCGTCAAGCTGCTCCATGATCCGGTAGATCTCCGCGGTGCCGATACGCACCCCGCCGGGGTTAAGGGTGGCGTCGGAACGGCCGTACATGATCAGTCCGCCACGCTCGGTCACCTCGATAAAGTCGCCATGGGTCCAGATACCGGGAAACCGCTCGAAGTAGGCAGCGCGGTACTTGCTGCCATCCCCATCGTCCCAGAAGGAGATCGGCATCGATGGAAAAGGCGCAGTGCAGACCAACTCACCCTGCTGCCCCACTACCGAGTTCCCGTCCTCATCGTAGGCCAAAACCTCCATTCCCAGGCCGCGGCACTGTAACTCGCCCGCATAAACCGACCCCATCGGGTTGCCCAGGGCAAAACAGCCGTTGAGATCCGAGCCACCGGAGATCGAGGCGAGCTGCATATCCTTTTTGATTTCTGTGTAGATAAAATAAAAATCATCCCGCGACAGAGGCGAGCCGGTAGAGAGCAACACTTTTAGATGTATCAGATCGGCAATCTCTTTCGGCCTCACCCCAGCCCCCCTCAACGCAGCGATATAACCGGCGCTGGTCCCGAAAACCGAGATTTTTTCTTCCTCAGCCATCCGCCACAAGGCGTCCGGGCCGGGATGAAATGGGTTACCGTCGTAGAGCACCAGGGTCGCGCCGACGCCGAGTCCTGCCACGAGCCAGTTCCACATCATCCTGCCGCTTCAGGTCGGTGTGCAGTATCTGTTCCTTAAACTGATTGATCAACACCCCGCCCGCCGACTGTGCACCATGCATTTAGGTAAACCGGTGGTCCCTGAGGCGTACATGATGTACCCTGGGTGATCAAACGGTAGCTGGACAAAGTCGATCTCAGCCGATTTCCCCCCGGTATCCGTTGTAAAATCCTGCCAATGCAGTGCGCGCTCGCCAAGTGGGCAAGATCGGGACGGTCGCTGATGTACGGGACCACGACAATCGCCTCCAGGCTGGGCAGTTGGGAGATCCCGCCAATTCGCTCCAGGCTGTCGAACGGCTTACCTTTAAAAAAAATAGCCATCAGCGATAAACAGCACCTTCGGCCGCGTCTGGCCAAAGCGGTCGAGCACCCCCTTGATACCGAAATCCGGAGAACAGGAGGACAGGTCGCGCCGATGGCAGTAGCGCCAAGCATTGCAATAATCGACTCGGGCATATTCGGCATAAAACCGACCACCCGGTCTCCCACCTTCACGCCCGCCCGGCGCAGGGCAACGGCCACCTTCGCGACTTCCCTATACAACTCACCATAGCTCAGCGCAGTGCGCTCATCCCGATAACGCAGCAGGTTTTCGGCAAAGTTGAACCGTGCCCCGCGAAACCACTGCGCCCCGGGCATCGTCGATAACCTCATCATACGGTTGCGAAACGATTATCCCGGCGTAGGCCCAGAACTCGCTCCAAAACGCGGAAAGTTCACTGGCCGACCAGTCGTAAAGCTCATCATAACTGGAAAATGTCGTTCCCTGGTTGCGGTTCACCTGCTCAAAAAAACAGAGCATGTTGGTCCGGCCAATCCGCTCCGAAGACGGCTGCCAGAGAGGTTGAACGGTTGCTTTACCAGATTGCAGAACAGGTTGCGCCATGATTGCCCTCCTATTGTGATCCGTGCACAAAAAATCAATATTGTTCAAATGAGTCTCATAAACCGTGGCCTGGCCCCTATTCTTAAAAAATCGGCGATTGATTTTTTAAATTTCAAAAAATGTCATTTTTGTCTGTTCATAAAACCAAACTTGTGAGAAACTCCGGCTCAATTGCCAGTTTATCATTTAAGGGGGATGAGCCATGTTTGGCCGTTGGACTATAGGGAAAAAAATAATTTTTGCATTTATGAGTATCGCCGTTGTCTTTCTGCTATGTGCTTTCTTTTTTAAAAGCACCATCGATGAGATAAGGATTAATGGGAAGATTTATCGACAAATTGTCGACACCAAGGATTTCGTCGCCGATATTCTTCCACCACCAGCATACATCATAGAGGCTTATCTTTGTGCCATGGAAGCCGCCACGGCGGAAAGCGACCCTCAATTGAGAGAGAATTTAGTGCTCCGCATTAAAACGCTCTTCGATGGAGAAGGGTTTTATCAAGACCGGATGAAAATTTGGGAGTCGAATCTTTCCAATCAAGACATTCGGTCTGTGTTCCTAGAGGGGGCTCAACAACACGCGCGCAATTTCTTTGCGTCAGCCCTTGGGCCTTTTAGTGCCGCAATCCGAGCCAATCAAATAGATAAAGCGCGAGAAATTTTCTTCTTGAAATTGAAACCTGAATATCTCCAGCACCGCCAAGCTATTGATGAAGTCGTCAAATTGGCCAATGCAGATTTTAATGAACTGGAAAAACGAGCAGAGGAGACTCTTCGTTGGCGCCAAAACACGATGGCAGGTGTTTTCCTGGCACTTATCGTTCTTGCGCTCGGTTTGGGTATCACGATCTCCAGGAGTATAAGCCGACCGATTGTCGCAGGAATACAAATTCTTGAAAAGATAACTCAAGGAGACATGCGCCAACAAGTACCAGGCGAGCTACGAAACCGTAGTGATGAGGTAGGCCAAATGGCAACCTCATTAGATTTAATGATCAATCATCTCGGCAATATGATTCGAGATATCGTTAATGGTGTGAAAAAATTATCTGAGTCCTCCGGCGTTTTGATTGGCGTATCTCAACGCCTCCTTTCTTCCGCGCACGAGACTACCGACAAGTCCGGATCCGTGGCAACAGCTGCTGAGGAAATGAGCAGCAACATGCACTTGGTTTCCGCAGCAACGGGGCAATCTTCAACCAATGTGAACATAATTGCATCATCCACCGAGGAGATGATTGCCACTATCACCGAAATCTCCCAAAGCGCTGACGCCGCACGATTGATTTCAGAAAAGGCTGTCCAACAGGCTTCCCTTGCCTCACAAAAAATGTTCACCTTGGGTGATTCTGCGAAAAATATTGGCCGAGTAACAGAGACAATTACCGAGATCTCAGAGCAGACAAACTTATTGGCACTTAATGCTACTATCGAGGCCGCTAGAGCCGGTGAAGCTGGAAAAGGTTTCGCCGTCGTCGCAAATGAAATCAAAGAATTGGCGAAGCAAACCGCAGCGGCTACGGTTGATATAAAAAATCAAATCGTGGAAATGCAAACGACTACATCGAGTACTGTCGCAGATATCGGTAATATATCTAAAGTAATCGATGAAATCAACAGCATGATTAGAAGCATCGCTACAGCTGTTGATGAACAATCAACAGCATCTAAGGAAATAGCAACGAATCTTGCCAACGCCTCACAAGGGATAAGCGAAGTAAATCATAACGTTTCAATTAGCTCTTCGGTGATAGCTGAAATATCGCAAGAAATTCATATAATTAATCAGAATTCTATCGAGGTGAAAGAGGAAAGCAGACAAGTCCAAGACAGTACAGAAGTGCTAACCAGCCTTGCCGCGCAATTAGAAAGCTTGGTGCAAAAATTCAAAGTCTGATGTGGATTTAGAGGGTATATTCAGTAATCCCAGATTCAGCAGTGCGGGTAAAGCGACTAAAACCCCACCATTGCTCACATCGAGACAGGGGGAGAAAGCGGGGCTGGGCAGAGCCTTCTCTCTTCATGGATGGAAAGAAGAAGAACCTCCCCCAGAAGTGCCGATTGCTTAGCTACCAATATGGCGTGTATATTTCAAACCTGAATCTCGAATTACTTATTGGGCGCATTCCTGGCGTTATGCAACGGCCTGGAAGACGTATCTTCATTTTCCTGAACCGCCTCGAATCGAGCAGGGCCATCTGCTCGGCCGTGTGAGAGCAGATGGAACAATAGCTACAAGGAGCGGGCGTTTTCGTCGCTGAACTATTACCCTCTTGGCTGGAAAGAGTTTGAGTGCGTGTATCGGCGCATCGATGCGCACTGGTTTATTACGTTATGCAATGATTATTGAATTCTCGGGAGGTCAGTTCTCCTTTGATGAACATTTTAAGCAGCATGCCGTCCTGTCCGTTAAAACTGGTAGCTGTAATTTATCGCAAAGAAAAACATCTGCGGATTGTCGTAGCTTCCTGCCAGAACATCCGGCGAAACCGAATCGGCGCTTTCGCTCAATAGCCATTCAAAGGCAGCTCCCAGAGAGGATCGGTCGTTGAGCTGGCGCTGAACGCCGGTACCGAGACGCCAGGCTGCACCTGCAGGCAAGAGAAAGGAAGTATCTCCCTGCTCGCTATACATACTGGAATCGTAAGCCACGCCGAAATTGAGACGGGTTTCGGCGCTAAGTTGATACTGGACACCAGCGGCTGCATGCCAAGTATCCTGCAAATCGAGCTTGGACTGCAGGGTAAGATTATTGATCGTCACTTCCGCCTCACTGAACGAACTCCAATCCTGCCAGCCTATCTCACCAAGAATGGTCCATTTGTTGTTGAGGACTTGGACCGCACTGAACATCACCTGTTGCGGAGCATCTACCATGGCGTCCACCGGCAACGTCCACGACCTGCCCAATCTAGGCAGGTTGACGGTTGCATCCACATCAAAGTCGTAATCGACCTTGCTGGTATAGGCCAGGCCAAAGCGGGTGTAGTCAGACGGTTCCCACAGGATGCCGACTTTGGCATTGGGGGCGATATCGGTGTCGTCCTGTTTGACCTCGTAGCCGCCACGAATCGCTATTTCGTCGCGGGTTAGGGAAAAAATGCCATAATTGATACCAACGCCCGCACCGACCGACCATTTATCGTTTATGCGGTAGGCAAGCGAAGGCTGGAGGGTCATCCCGACCAGGGTGGCCTCCTTCACCACATTTCGGCCAGACCAGGTATCGCCGAAATCGAGGCTGAGCCCAAAGTTGCCATACAGGCCCAAGCCGAGCTTCAGGTCATCGTTAATACTGTGGCTATAAAATGCGCTTCCGCCCGGTAGCCAGCCAATAACATTACCTGGCCCGTTCAGGCTGGAGTCGTTAAGGGTGTAGTCCAGATCCCCGTACAAGAGTTGCGCCCCAACGGTGGCCTGGTTGCCTTGTAAACGGGTCATGCCGGCAGGGTTGTTGGCGATGACCGAGGCATCTTGAGCGCGGGCAGCGCTGCCGGCATTGGCTAAGCCGAGGTCTTCAGTGCCGATCTCATACATATACAGACCGCCGGCATGGGCCAGTGCGGTCATATTCAGAAATATTAAGCCCGCAGCCCATTGCACGCTTCTTTTCTTCATTTGTCTTCTCCCACCAAGGAATTGTTTCACATCAATAGACTTCAGGACAAACGCCCCAACCGTGTTTCCCCAAAAAACAATGCAGCGGATAGCTGCTTTAATCATCCTGCGGGGCTGGAACGACGCAATAAACAGTGTCATCGTCATCGCAGGACAGATAATACACGCCATCGTCATCGACGTAGTACGTTTGATCATCCACTATCACCGCACGTGCCGATGAGGGCAGAACATTATATCGCTGGCCCACCGCGACATTGCCGCGTGGTCCTTCCGCCGCAGTGTTCCCCATCGGACCTCGCACGACCTCCTCTCTCCTTTCCCTTCCCTCGGCAACCAGAACCTGGCCGAAACACAACACAACGACGGCCATGGAAATGATCAGCGATTGCAGACGATACTTGGCTACTTTCATGATTTTCCTCCTCAATGAGTGCGTCTCTCTTTTCTCTTGTTCATTTCCATAGCAACAGTCTCTTCCTCATGGGTTGATGGAAATGGCTAGTGGCCCTTTCAAGGCATCCATCACCAGATTGACCGGTAGTCCGTTTTCCAACAATTGGGTCATAATGCCAAGATATCTGGGAATATGGTGAAAGAATTTCTTGTAACCCGGACAGAGATAGTGAAGGCCGGGCTGATCGTCGAAGGTGCTGGTGAAACGATGATTGGGACAGCCGCCCTGGCAGGCGGCCAGTACTTCACACTCGCGGCACAATCGGGGCAGAGCAGTTTCTTTACTGATACCGAATTGCGTGTTGAGCGATTTTGCCACCACGGCTGGCAGAGTGTCGGCAAGGATATTGCCCAACCGGTATTGGGGGTAGACGCAGTGGTCGCAGGCATAGAGGCTGCCGTCATGCTCGATCACCAGTGAGCGGCCGCACTGTTTCGCATGGACGCAGACCGGTGAGGGGTTGCCGATCCAGGCATTGATCGCCCACTCGAAATTCATAACGAAAACGCTGCCGACATCGTTCCGGACCCATTCCTCGAAGATGGCAATAAGAAAATCCCCGTATTCCTCGGGCAACACCGACCATTCGGTAACCTTGGTCTGCACCTCCAGCCTGTCCAGACTCGCTGGAGCGGCTAGTCGGAGCCCCAACTGCGCCGATTGTTGGTCGGCCAACCGCTCGACCACCGGCGTAAACTGGATGAATTCCACACCCGCATCCCGGAAAAATCGATACACCTCCAGCGGCTGGAAAGCGGTTTCGCGGGCGACGCTGACCATAACGTTGTACTCGACGCCATGCTTCTGGAGCAGCTTCAATCCGCGCATGACCGCATCGAAGCTGCCTTTTCCCTGACGATTGCGCCGATAGCGGTTATGGATCTCTCGGGGACCGTCGAGACTGATCCCAACCATGAAATTGTGCCTTTTTAAAAATCGGCACCAGGCATCGTCGAGAAGCGTTCCGTTGGTCTGCAGAGCGTTGGTAATCGTCTTGGTGCCAACAAAGGGCTGCTGAAGCGCTACCACTTTCTTGAAAAATTCAAGGCCCAGCATGGTTGGTTCCCCACCCTGCCAAACAAACTCCACCGCCGGTGTTGTCTGAGTCGTGATGTATTGGGTGATGAAGGTGGAGAGTATCTCATCGGACATACGGTAATGCTCGTCCGCGCCAAACAAGACCTGTTTTTCGAGATAGAAGCAGTACTCGCAGTTGAGATTGCACAAAGGACCAATGGGTTTTGCCAGAATGTGCAGGCCCTGCTCGGCACATTCTATACCGGCATCCTTTTCGTGTTGCCCCATAGCTCGTTGTTTTGGATTCATTTTTTCTTCATCCACCACCGCAAAGATTCATTAACTTTCTCAGAACAATGCGTTACTTTCCAGTAATCCATTGAATGCGCTATTATTACTTCGGAAACATAAACTGCACTTGCAACCTCATTTGCCAATCTGCTGCATCGTCTGGATGTTCAATACTGTAGTAAGCGGAAAGTTGAGAGTTCACAGGCAGCCTACCGAAGTGGAAAATTTTGCCAATCCCTCCGCCCAGTGGAATCGTCCACTTCTGATCGTTGTCTGCCTTCCAATTGACCGTGGCAATAGGCGAACTGGTGAGATAGAGGCCATCCGAAAAGTTATAGTTCAGAAATGGCTGAATGAGGCCGTTGTTATAAGAACCGCCACTCTCATCATTCGACAACGACCAGATATTGTTGACCAACACCCCGTAAACCCAAGGGTTACCCCTTTCAAGGCATAGCACTACCGCCGACGGACCTAATCCCCAATTGTCGTTCCCTAGTTCAGAATTGCTATGCGTCGGAATTTGGGCAATACCTCCCACGCCCCAGATCCATTTACCGGAGTTGGCTGGCGACAGGAAGGAACTGAACTGAGCGTCGCCTATGCCGTTGGTACGGTCATCGGTCACGTTAAATGCCGGCATTGAAATGACCGGCACGATGGTACGGGTAATGATATTCCAGTCCTGATTCACCGCCACCGGGAACACTGGCTGAATATTCAGTACGTTCTGGGTGCCATCTTGTGGTCCGACGTTGAAATTGGTGTTGTTCTGAAAAGGGATGCTGATCATGTTGCCCACAGGATTTTGAGCAATTTTCGCCAGTTCCTCTGCTGTCAACGCAGCCTGTACCGGGGAAGCTGCAACCAGCGCCAATCCCAGCATCGCGAAAAACGCTCCTTCATGTACACAAACATTTATCATTTTTCCTCTCACATTAAAAACGCCGCTTGGCTTGACTCAATCATTGCAAAGTCGAAACAGGCTTTCGACATCTTTGGCGAATATTGAGTATCCAGACTGCGCCAATGTGCAATTGCCACCTAATAGGTGGTACTTAAATATCCAGCACACTACAAGGCGTGCTGGATATTTTTTATAAATTCAGTATCTTGTTGGTCCTTACTCCGTGCCGCATTGTCGTTTGATTTCGGCAATCTTTTTATCAATCATCGTGTTGTATTCGCCGGTAGCAACCTTAAGATTGGTTCCTTCATTACCGGTAGCAGTGTTGAGCACCAAACCAACCGGGACTATGGCAGTAACGCCAGCGGCAATTTCCCTGCCAACATTTTCCTTTTCAGAATTCAACGCCCGAATATCTCCTGCAGCCGTAGCACAATTAATAGGCTTGGCCAAATCCTGCTTAGTCTGCTTGGAGACAGGAGAACATGCGGCCATGAGAAAGAGAATGCCGATAAGGAGAGCTGTTTTTTTCATTTTGATTTTCCCTCATTATTTTTTTGTTTATACGTACACTTGCACGCAAGTGGCTTTTGTGCCGATTCCCCTCTCAAAAATCTTGATCTGGATTATCAGCAAAGAGATGCGAAAAAAATCCCAAGGGCTGTGGGTTCTATCCATAGTCCTATGGATGAAACTTCCGCCAACACTAAAATCACTTCAGGGCGTCGGAACTACCCGATAGTAGACGCCATTAGCCCCGTAGGCGGGCTGGAACCAAGTATTGCCGCACAGGTAATAGGTCTGCCCCTGAACCGTCGGTTTCACGCAACCTGCCGGCAGCGCCCCATAGGTTGCCCCCATCAGGTACGCGGCCCCGCCGGTGCTGCCTGCTGCGACCCCGGCGGAATAGGCACTGGACGTTGCGGCGGCGGTATTTGCCGAGGCAATTGCAGCACCGGTGACCATGCCGACCGCAACGCCAGCGGCAGCTGCGCCGCCGGTGGACCAGCCCCCGCAATTATAACATCCGGAGCCGTAATAATTAACCGTCGTAGGAGGGTGATAACCCGGATAAACTGCAGCGTGAGGAGGGTGATACGCTCCACCGTAGTGGGCGTTGCCATAGGCGGTGCCGCCGTAGACGCCGGTCTTCGACCAGCCCCCCCCAGCGTAATGGGTTGCACTGCCCCCGTACACATTGCTATGAGAGGTGCCCTCGCCATAGGCGTGCGAGGTACTAGTGCCCCAAGCGCTGGTATGGGAGGTGCCCTCACCATAGACATGTGACGTACTGCCTCCCCAGGCATTTTGGTGGGCGCTGCCCCCAAAGCTGTGCATAGAACCGCCACCAAAACGGTTAGCATGGCCCCAGGCCCAGACCGATCCCGAAAAGCAGGCGACAAGTGAAAGACTGAATAAACCAAAAAAGCATTTGTTCATGGGATGATACCTCCTTACTTGCTTGTGGATGCAGGATCTTTCGCCACCGGCTGGTCGCCCCTCGGACGTTTCGGATTCGGATGGGCGAAGGGCATAGGATTTGCCGTTGCAGCTTCTGTTGGTGCAAAAGCATCCTCTGGGACAGCTGCGTCGAGTTGCCAGTTGGATAACTCCAATTGGTGGCGCAATCTGGCTGCATCTGAACGGTAGACGGCACGGATCATCCGGGGCAGTTTGTCTTCAACCCCAATCCAAATCTGCACGAACACCTCGTTATTGGCATAGGCAACCATGTCGGTGGTCGTCCCGCCGACCACGTTGGATTGCCCCATGAAGAAGGCAAGGATCAGCCCATCGGTAATATCTTTATACGGATCGGCCACGATCACGTCGGTAAACGGGAAATAGATCGCGGCAGAGTCATAGGCCACTTTCAACGCCGTGTCGATGGTGGCGGGCGCTTCGCTTACCGCAATCAGATTTTCGGCCGGAGCAAAAGCCGTCATGGTTTTACCGTTATAGTAAAACTCCGTCGCCGGACCATCGCCGGGAGTGATGACCCTAAGCTTGTCAGGTCGTTGTAAGGTGACTTCCGATCGAGTGGTGTAGGCAAGCGGAGTCCCAAGAAGACTCGGATTCTCGTAAGTCGTCACCACAGTGAAGCGCATGGTGCGGGAAGCGGCCAGCCGGATACATGCGGCCTTGAGGATATCCATAGCCTTCGGTTCGAGCCCCATCTGGACGGGGGGTGGAGTTTCCTTGCTCTGCGACGTGGCCGGTTTCGAATCTTTCGACGCTGGACTTTTCTCTGCAACACCGCCGCTTGCAACTGTGAAAAGACCCAAGGCGAGCACGACCACAAGGGCTCGCCAAAGAAGTGTATTGTAGTTCATGACGTTCTCCTCTTGTAAGGCGTAAAATACTTCACCAATTGACCAGCGAACCGAAGGCACCGCCAAATGATGTTCAAGGAATCATGCCGCATTCGAACATCTTGTTGACAATAGGTGCCGCTACTTTATCGAGGAATGCCTGCCGCACCTGAGGTTCGGCGCGCAGCAACTGGACGATTTCTTGTTCCTTTTGTGATTTCTGCTTACCTTTCTCAGCCCACAATTGCTCACAAGTTGCATGTTGGTATTTCTGAATCACCTTGCCGGCAACCATATTCATTACCGGATATTGTTCTTGAGCGCTGACAGTGGCCGCACATATCAAAACGAAAACACATACGAAAATTGATGGGTATTTTTTCATCTTATTTTCCTTTTAATGAGGATGCAGTTTTGGAGTGTTATTCCGCTTGTATCCAAGGTCGAAGCGCCAGGACCGTTTCCAACGGGCAGTATGGATGGAGGTGTCGTTTTGAGCCAGTCAAGAGTCACTGTTGTAAGCCTCCGCCAGGGTAATCTTGCTGACTTCGTCAAAACTTAGATCTACTGCGTCGCAGGGTTTTTCCCGACACTCGACATATCTTATGGATGCCTTCGCGCCTGCAAAAGCGCTACTCCTTGTACATCTGTGTTTAGCTTTAGCCATCTTTCAGAATGGGATGGCCTTTTGACGAGTCCATCAATCTTCATTCGCACCTAAACACTTTAGGCGTTTCATTGCCTTTGGTCTTCTTAAGGCGTGTAATTCGAATAACCAGGACCCGTCTTGTCATACACGCAGAAATTCTCATCCGCCATGATCATGGCGATACCTGTCGCCGGCACCAGAATCAGATCCTTGTCCAAGATCTTCGTCCGCAGCTTAAAGCCCACCGGAAGCTTTTTAAAATGACTATCCCGGTTAGCCGCATACTCTTCGAATGTGTAGACGGGTTTCATCCCCACCTGATACCCCTTCATGATCCAGGTGTTCCCTGCCGTGTCGTCGATAAGGAAGACAGTCGTGCCTTTGTTGTAACCAAAGCGGCTCTTACGTGCGATGGTTGTAGGCTTGTAGGAATCCTCCCCCGACTGCTCCTTCTTCAGGTCCACGCCCTTGAGGTCCAGAGTGGCGCACCACGGAATCGTCACACCATTGAACACCCGTTCCTTTCCTAACGGGATTTCAAACCAATCCAGCATCCACAGTTTCGGTCCGTTGATCGATGCCCCCAGAGCATGGAACTCCTTTTTCAGTTTTTCGGTATCAAGCGATTCCACCCACGCCTGAGGTGCAGAATCACGCGTCACCTCAGGGTTATAATTCGTGTTCAACGACGAATTGTACACGTTCGCCCGGAGGTCACCTGTCACCGCATCTCCACCGACTAGAAAGACCTCGATGTACCGAACCTTGTTCAGGTTATCGAGGCGGGCTGGTTTCGTGTTCGCCCCGTCGTCCGGCAATTTCGCACACCCCCCTGATAAAAGAAATGCACCAAGAATGGTCAGGGTGGCAAATATTCTTACGATGGTTTTCATTTGGTTTTCCTATTACTATTCATGTCGATTTAGCATTGCTTCCATTTATCATCGTTGGTTGATCCCATGTGGACTCGGACCGTTCGCTTTGTTCACCTATTCGGACTAGTTGACGACTTTGACCTCTGGGATCTTCCACGAGCCGTCGATAATAGAGGGCTTTGTTTCCTGCGGCCAGTAGAGGCGCAGCATGAGGATGAACGTATCCTTCGGTGCCGGGAGCCAATTGGATTCTTTGTCCGCACCAGGGATCTCGTGCTGAAGGTAGAGATCTACAGAACCATCAACGTTGCGTTTCAAATCCTGGCGGGCGCTGATGCTCTGGCGGTTGATCGGGTTCTTAACAAAGAAATAGTCCTTGTCATACATAGTGAGCGACCAAAAGCCTTCCGCTGGCGGGAGCTGGCCCTTTTCGAAGTGCATTACGTATTTTTTCTCGCCGGTGTAGGACTCAAGCACGTTCGGCCCTTCCGAAGTCGGATAAACTGCGTCCTGCGGACGATTCGCTCCGAGACCAATGGCGGTTACAAGGGCACGTTGAAGGTAATTGGTGCCATAGAGGCCCGTCTTAGTGGTGAAAATCCAGCCATGCTCCAGTTTCATATCCCCGGTCACGATGCCTTCCTTCAGGTGCAGCATAATCTTCTCGACAGCGATCTTCGGCACTGTGGAGAACGCTTCGCGCGTGGCTGGTCCGAGCCTGCTGCTGTCGAAGGGCTGCCCCGGGACGATCCCAAGTTTAGCCATTTTCTCGAGCATCGGTTTGTCGGCAGCGGCGGGCGGGTTGTCTTTCATCAGTTTGGCCAGCAGGGTGAAGTAATCATCCACGCTGAGCGCGTTAACCTGCTCACGCACACCAATTTTCATGTTGACCGCAGGGTCGACTTTGCCTGCCGGTGGCGTGTAGGGTTTGCCATACGAGCTGAGCGGCACCAGTGAAATCTCGTCCTGTATCTGATGGACGGATGCGTAATCCTCCGGGGTGCCGGTACAATAGATGCGTCCGAGCAGCCAGACGATATTCGTCGGCGACTTATACTCTTTCACGCCTTTAGGCAGCGGGCCTTCCCAGCCGGGTCCGGTGATGGCGTATTGCTGTGCGCCGGTGCCGGTAGTGCGTTTGCCGGGCACCTGGAAGACCTCTGTCCAGCCATCGAGCATGGGAAAGAGGTAGTAGCGGTCCTTGGCGTCCGGCAGAGTGAGCACATAGGGCTCCTTGCCGACTTCGATCCAGGCTGTGGTGTAGAGCGTGTCCGCATTGGGCGCGGTCACATCGCGAAATTCCGCCGTGGGGTACTCCCGCATCCGGACAAAGTGGCCCATTGGGGCACGCATTCCTTCGGGCTTCTCGACGTTTGTCATAACGCGCCGCGTCATTTCCATGGTGACGAGCGGATACCCGTAGATATATGCTTCAACGCCAAGCGGGACCGCCTCAAAAACATTTTCTTTGGCTTGACCGGTGCAGAGAGAAGCCAGTATGGTCAGGGCCGCAATACCAACGGCGATTGCTCCTTGGAAGAAGGTTTTCATTGTTGTTTACACCCCTATTTTTTGCAAAAATGAGTAGGGCCGCCCCGAAGAACGGCCCGTTTTGCTCCAATGAACAACGGTTACTCTCTGCCTGCGGCAGCTTTCTCCATGCCCTGCTCAAGGGTCTTAATGTCGGCTGCGGACAATTGCGGTCGATCAACCTTGATGGTCAGCTTGTTGAGCTTTGCCGTCAGGGTAAAAGGCGGCTGGTAGTCGGCATCGTTGACGCCTGTCAGCGTATCCGAGCCGATGTCGAAGCTTTCGTCCCATTGCAGAATCATCGGTAGGGTGTGCGGCATAACGATGGTCTGCACGTCCTTGCCGTCCACCTTGAGCGTGCCGGTGCCGGAACGTCCAAGGCCACTCATATTGTTGAACGCGAGCGTACCGACTCCACGCCCGTCATATTTGAAATCGAAGGCCACGGTATGCGTGCCGGGAGTGAGCGCCTCCGGCCCTTCCCATTTAATTCGTTTGAGATCAACGAGGTTCCAAAGAAACACCGGCTTGCCTTTAAGCAGGTAGAAACCATAACCAGCAAAGCGGCCTCCCGAGGTCAGCATCATCCCTTCCGCGCCGCTTTCGGGAACAGTAATGTCCGCCGTTATGCTGTAGGAGGTGTTGAGCAGCATCGGCGAGTCACCCTGTGGCAGACCGGTCATGGGACGGGTGTAGACAAACTCCGTTCGGCCGGCGGTAATGTTCGGACGTGGCGCCACGATACGCGCCGCTACCGAGGCGTCCATCGGGAAGACCTGATATTTCTTCCCTTCCTCGATGAATATCCTCTTTAACTCCTTCACCTTTTCCGGATACTTGTCAGCGATGTTCAGAGACTGGCTGAAGTCCTTGTTCAGGTCGTAAAGTTCAAGCACCTGGTTATTGAGCGGATCGGGATTCGCGGCACCGAAGGCCTCCCAAGGGGCACGGTTGACCTTGGTGCTCAACAGCCAGCCTTCATGATACAAGGCCCACTGGCCCATCATTTCGAAGTACTGGGTCTTGTGTCGCGACGGCTCCTTGGCGTTATCGGCATCGAAGGTGTAGGCCAGGCTCGTGCCCTCAATGGGCGCCTGCTTGATCCCGTCCACATATTCGGGAGCTTTGATGCCGGCCACGTCGAGAATGGTCGGGACGATATCGATCACATGCATGAACTGGTCGCGCAGGCCCCCCTGGTCTTTGATGTGGCCGGGCCAGGAGATAGTCATGCACTGACGGATGCCGCCGAGTTTCGAGGCGTTTTGCTTGAACCAGGTGAAGGGGGTGTCGAAAGCCCAGGACCAACCCGCCGACATATGGTTATAGGTCTGCTCGCTACCCCACACCTCATACCATTTCATCTGTTCAGCAACAGGCATCTTATTGATGCCATTGAAAAAAGCGACTTCGTTGGGCGTGCCGAACGGCCCGCCTTCGGCGCTGGTACCGTTGTCGCCGTTGATGTAGATGATCAGCGTATTGTCGAGTTTGCCCATGTCCTCGACAGCCTGAATAACCCGACCAATCTCATAGTCGTTGTACGCCTCGAATGCGGCGAAAATCTCCGCCTGTTTGATGAAGAGCTTTTTCTCTTCGGGGGTGCACTCTTCCCAGTTTTTGATCAAATCTTTCGGCCAGGGCTCCAGCTTTGTATCCGCAGGAATCACGCCAAGCCGTTTCTGATTCTCAAAAATCCGCTCTCTCAGCTTGTTCCAGCCGTCATCGAAGAGGTGCATGGCCTGGATCTTGTCCACCCATTCCTTGGTGGGATGATGCGGCGCATGCGTGGCACCGGGAACGTAGTAAACAAAGAACGGCTTACTCGGGTCCGTCTGATCAATCCGATTCATGTAATCAATGGCGTCATCGGCCATGGCGGTGACCAGGTTCCAGCCCGGCTTACCTTGGAACGGATAGATCTGGGTGGTATTGCGGAATAAGTTCGGCTGCCATTGGTTCGCATCGCCGCCGACGAACCCATAAAAGTAATCAAAGCCCTGGCCGATAGGCCAATTTTCAAACGGTCCGACCTGACTGGCGGCGAAGGCCGGCACATTGTGATCCTTACCGAACCAAGAGGTGGTATAACCGTTTTCTTTGAGGATACGACCAATGGTCGCCTTGCTCTTGGGGATAATACTGTTGTATCCCGGGAATCCCGTGGATTGCTCGGAGATCACGCCGAAACCTGCGGAATGATGGTTACGCCCGGTGATCAGAGCGGCACGGGTCGGTGAGCTGAGCGCGGTGGAATGGATGTTATTGTAGCGCAACCCGTTTTTCGCAAGGCGATCCATCGTCGGTGTCGGGATGACGCCACCGAAAGTACTTGGCACGCCGAAGCCGGAATCGTCGGTCATGATCAAAAGAACGTTGGGTGCGCCCTTGGGCGGCACAATGCTTGGCGCCCACCAGGGTTTCGACTCCAAGGCACTGTCCTTGATCACACCCTCAAACTTCGGCTCTGGCGCCGGGAGCTGTTTACCGTTAATAGTGGTGGTGGCACTGGGCGAGCCTAAAACACCGGTGACCTCACCTGCCAGAGCTGGCAAGGACGACAGCAGCGGCAAGACTACCCCGACGGCCGCGGCCGGCAGGGTGGTATTCATCTTGAATTTCGCTAGGCAATGGTTCATAGTCTTCCCTCCTTATTGACTGTTTACCTGCTATTATTGGGGCGGCAGGGTCGGAACCCAACCGCGGTTCTGAAAAATGGTGTTGATCTGCTGAGCGATCTGTTCGGCTGTCCTTTTGGCATCCGAATTAACGTTGTCGCTGTATTTTTCAGTGGCAATGTTAAGCCCAACCCCAACGGCAAGTCCCATCGCCCAATGGCCAGCTGCGGCGCTTGCGCCCTCGGTTTCGGCCATGCCTGGCTTGTAGCTGCTGCGGGCATCGGTGGTGAACTGTTCCACGAACCGACGACCGTGACGCTGGAGCTCATAGAGCTGGGTAGAGGTCTTGACGTCCGAATGTCCAGCACCCAAACCAATCACAACCCGGGCTGCCCGGCTTCCCTGGTCGACCGAGGTGATCTGTCCCTCGATCACCAAAACATTGTCGCCTCGGTAAGGAGGTCTACCCGAGACTCTTTCCGCCGGGTAACCCATTTTACGGAGTTCGATCACCAATTTCTCGGCCAGGGCATTGGCCACAGTCCGGCCGACTTGAAGTTCCTTTTCGCTCCAAGGCGGTTGAGGATTACCTGCCATGGCCTGCACCTCAGCGGTAACGCCTAGGTCGAGCTTCACCTCCTCGGGCGACACAGCGAAGTTGTAGATCAAGATTCGGTTAGGCTGGGGTAGAGCACCTGTGGACTGGCTGACCACATTGACGGTGGTCGGCGCGCATCCCATAAGGGCCAACAATGCCATCCCTGCGAGCAGCAGCCCAAACCGAGTAATTGATTGCATACGTACTCTCTCCTTTTCTGATGTTATTAAGAATGTGTGAAAGATGACAAAATTAGAGGTTTGATCGCATTCGCTTCAGGGCTTCGATTCCAACCCATGGATTCTCCTTGACGATCCTGGTCTCTACCGTTTCTCCAAGCAGATCAAGAGCCCCCAGGATGGCACCACCGCTTTCGGATCGCATGTACTGTTCGAGAGCGGCAACGCCTTCCCATTGAACGGACAGAACTAATTTTTCGCTGTTTTCCATGTCCTGATAGATGTGGCACTCCCAACAGCCTGGCGTATTGCGCATCGTGTCAAGAAGCGCCAGAAGGGTTTGGCAAAGTTCTTGAAACTTGCCTGATCTGGCGAGCAAACGAATGGCTAGGTCCATAGGGCTCTCCACGGGAGATTCTTCAGCTGACTTACAGGAGACAACGTTAATGCTCGATTTTTCAAGAACAGGATGCTTAGACCAAAAATCATTCCACAAAAAACAAATATAGAAAATAGGCCTCTGTAGACTGGTATTACTGGAAAGAAGCGGAAAACGAGGAGAGAGATGTTGCGAAACACACCCTCAATATATTGCGGGCTGCAATATATTGAGGGTGTGTTGTTGAGGGCATGGTGCTAGGGACGTTTGATGCCCAGCTTTTTGATGCGAAAACGGAGGGTGCTTGGGTGCAGGCCGAGTATTTGGGCGGCTCCATCTTTTCCTTCAATTTTCCAGTTGGATTTCTCCAACACCTGGAGAAAATGGGCACGGTTGACGGCCTCAAGATCTTCAGAAGGTGTTTGGGATGCCGTGATTGCCTTGGCCTGAACTTCGAGTGGGTCGGCCAGGCAAAAATCAGGCTCTTGGCTGATGATGACCCCACGCTCTATGACGTGCTCCAGTTCCCGAACATTGCCGGGCCATTGGTAGGAGACGAGTGTGTTCATGGTCTCTTCGGCAATTTTCGCAAATCGTTTGGAAAATTTTTGGGCATATCTGTCGACGAAATATTGTGCCAGCTGCGGGATATCGTCGGCTCGGATCCGTAACGGGGGCAAGGAGATGGGGAAAACATGGAGCCGATAATAAAGATCCTCACGGAACCGGCCGGTCGCAATATCGGCCTTCAAGTCCCGACTGGTCGCGGCAATCACCCGAACATCGACCTTAACGGTTCGGGTCCCACCGAGTCGCTCAAACTCGCCTTCCTGCAGAACTCGGAGCAGCTTCACTTGAAGTTCTATTGACATTTCACCTATTTCGTCGAGAAAAATGGTGCCGCCATCGGCGATCTCGAAACGGCCTGCCTGCCGGGCATGCGCGCCAGTAAACGCCCCCTTCTCCCGGCCGAAAAGTTCGCTCTCAATGAGGTTTCCAGGCAGTGCGGCACAATTGACAGTAACCATAGGTTTTTTTCTGCGTTTACTCATCTCGTGGATAGCGCAGGCCACCAGTCCCTTGCCCGTTCCGGTCTCACCGAGAATAAGCACGGTGGCATCGGTGGGGGCAACCTGCTTGGCCCGGAAGAGCACATATTGGAGGACGTTGCTGGATCCAACTATTTTTCCGAATCCACGTTCCGCCTTCACCTCCTCGCGGAGCATCCTGTTTTCTTCCTCCAGTCGTTTTTTCAGCCGGTTGATTTCCTTAATCTGATCCTTGATCCGGCTTTCCATCTTTTTACGTTCTGTAATATCAATGGAAACGCCCATCAGCGAGGGCGTACGACCGGGACCGCTGTAAGCAGCCTGACCGCGACTGACGAGCCAGCGAAGGCTGCCGTCAGGCAGCAAGATTCGATACTCAATACTTTCGGCGGTTTTGAAATCCAGGTCCATTGTTACCATCCGTTCTAACCGCTCGCGATCGTCGGGATGGACAACCGCCAGGAAATCAGCAAAGTTCAGTCCCCCATCCTCGGTGAGGTGAAAGATCCTGCGGCACTCTTGGGT
Organism: Desulfobulbus sp.; assembly: GCA_050252135.1. Classification (GTDB taxonomy): domain Bacteria; phylum Desulfobacterota; class Desulfobulbia; order Desulfobulbales; family Desulfobulbaceae; genus Desulfobulbus. The sequence goes on along the minus strand of JBFWLN010000042.1, from coordinate 1,019 downwards.
GGCCCAGATGCACCCAGTCGTCATTTCCATAATCCACAAACCTGCCCCTGCGGCCGATGAAGCCTGAATCAAACGTTCCTCGCTCGTGCACAATTTTTGATAGGCCTGACTCCGGATCAAGGCATTGACAAAAATTTCTCCGAGAAGGCGAAGTCTCGGTATCAATTCTTGCGGCCAATTTTGCTTGCATTTCAATGCATCCATGCCGACCGCATGGATTTCAGATTCGCCCACGACAATGGGAATAACGAGGGTGGACTGAATTCCCCATTCTACAAAGGTCTGTTTGTCGAGGTGAGCCTCGGCAGGTAAATCATCAAGAGTTGAAAGCGACAGCACTTGGCGCCGTTCGGTTAATGTGTCATATGCCCACGGATAGAACGCTCTCGGCAATTCTGTTCCCACCGGCAACGTCGCCACATCTGGAGCGCAAGCGATATGGGTGACCTTCCAGACTTTCCTTTCCGGAATAATTCGCAACATTCCACAACGATCCACGCCAAAAAAATCGAGCAATTGTTGGAGCACCGTCCGGATGGCATCGTCGACCTGCTCGCAAGGCAGTTTGACGAATTGTGCCGAAAGGCTGGACAACAGTTCCTCGAATTGGAGGCGTTCTCGCAGTGATTCTTCGATGCGTTTTCTTTCGGTAATGTCTTTCATAAAGGCAAGAATGCGAAGAATAACACCGGAATCGTCGACAATTGGAACAATGCGATGCGACTGCCAGTACTGCATACCGTTTTTACGTGTAGTGCATGCTTCCCCTTGAAATTCACGGCCTTCGCTCAATGTATCCAACAGCTCTGAAGGGAAGGTTAAAGGATGCTGGCTGGCTTGAAAGGAAAAAATTTTTTTACCGACGACCTCCTCTGCAGGGTAGCCGGTTATTGTAGGGGTGTGAAGTCCAATGGAACGAAAACGTACGCTAAGGATTTCCATTAGAGAAACACGAGCCTGAACCGGTGAAAATAATTAGTTCGTAATCTTAAATTTTTGTTAAAAAAACACGCCTTCTC
>JBFWLN010000041.1:0-27353 GCA_050252135.1 Desulfobulbus sp. | reverse complement strand
CAGAATGCATCTGAAATTTCCCAGGTTTTGATTCGTGCCATTCAAATCTCCGTTGTTGCATAGGTTTCAACGGAAGTTTAGCTCAAGGCGCAAAAAAATACGAACAATTTATTTATAGATAAGTACTTGATATATTAGATTCTCTTTCTTCTACCAATTACTGCTAGCCCAACAGAGCCGACACCAAAAAGGAGCATGGTGGAAGGCTCAGGGACAGGGGCTGCCGAAACCCACCCTTCGCTCACTAAATTCCAATTGGTATCATAAAAAATATAAGTAGCATCGCTGTTTCCTCGCTCTGCACCAAATCCGATAAATCCGAAGTCACCGGTAACATTACTAGGCATTAGTCCAACTGAAATAGATAATGGATTATAATGAGTGTTTAAGAATGCTGCTGGATCCGTGAGAAAGCGATAATACAATTCGCCGTAGGTGGTGGCCAACGGATCCCAGGAAGAATATGTGGAAGCGAGTGCGGTGTCGAGGACCGTGCCGATCTTACCGGAAAAATTCCAGGTCAAACCAGTCATAATTTCAGTGTCAGAATCCCAGAAAAAGGAACCTGAGCCTATCGCTCCAGAGGTATTGTCCGTAAACTCAAGGGAATGCTCTATAAGAGCAGCGTTAGCAGAGTAGGGGAGCGCAGCGACCAAGCTGATTAGCAAGGCCATTGCCAAACGTGAATTAAAGAGTGGAGTCCTTAACTTATTGATTTTCTGAATGTTCATATGTTCCCTTCCTATTATGGATTGAGTGGTTAGGCGCTACCTGTGCCGGTTGCTCAATTCCTAATCAGAAACGAAAGCTAACGCTATATTTTTTTTAAAATATCGATTTTTTTGAGATTTTTATTACAAAAAAGTATAAAATTGGAATAAGGTTAAAGGAATTCGAACAGGCAAGCAATCGGAGGCAGGCCACGTTTTTAAATTTGGTGGCGGATTTGGTGGCGGTTTCACTTCCGTCAAAGTGGTTTCAACGGTAGATGTCGCAAAAGGTGTATTGTAACTTCAACAATATCGAAGAAATTTTCCACGGTGCGGCTGCCTTGGGAGCAGGAGGTCGAGTGTTCGAATCACTCCGCCCCGACCATAGAAATTAAGCAAGCACAACCAAGGAGTTCCTGAATAATCAGTGAACCCTTTTTTTAAGTTACGGCTGAACTACAGGGAACAACATCATCTCCGCTTGGGGACTAAAAAAAATCCCCCGCCGGTAATCGGTCAGGGGAAATCTGATTGAGCGAGTTAGCAGGACGGTTGTCATTCACAGTCCTTTCAAATTATTATTCGCCTAACACCTCACACCACTCCGGGCAATCTACGCCGGGTATACAACAACTACATTTAGGGTAAAGATGTTTAGCGTTGCCTGGCCCCTTACCATTTCCGGCCATTACCGGGGATGCAAGCATCATGAAAATTCCAGCGACTAAAAGAGATTTTCCGATTTTTTTAAAAATAGACATGCCTTTTCTCCTTTTGATTCTTAGTACAGGTTGGAGCAGGATATCTGCTCACAAATTTACCTGTTCTACAATCGAAACGAATGAAGGCGGCATTGGTTACAATAAAAAATTGATTCATCACTCTTTTTCCCGATAGCTCGCCATGCGCGATTTCCGAGGACAGTATACAAAATGATCATTTTGTCTTGATATCCCCCGTATGTATCTCGGCTACCCCGGAAACCCTTGACAGGCAAGGCGAGACCTGGGCTCAACTCCCGGTGTCAAAAAAACGAAAAACTAGTAAGCAATACCTAAAGCTTGCAACATGCAAGTTTATGCAAGTGTAAACTAAAACGGCCACTCAGCGAATATACGCTAAGTGGCCGAAATTATTTGGTACCCGGAACGAGAATCGAACTCGTACAGCCGAAGGCCGAGGGATTTTAAGTCCCAATTACCGTTCCGTAACATCCACCACTTATCATACGTTATTAAATAATATCAGGTAGATGAATGCATATGAGTATTCATGAAAAATCACTATTTTTCAAGGTGTGTGCACCAAAATTGCACCAAAATTGGACCAAGGAAAAACGATTGTTGAAGAGTTGGAGTTATCGTTTTCCACCATGCTTATAAGCCTCTTCAGTTCGTAACCACGCTTCTGCCAGTAAAATCCGGTTATAGTTCAACTCAAAATATGCACTGAAGTCTGCAAGGTGAAAATCCCAAGCCGCATTTTCCAGGTCCGTCAGCTTATGAAATGGGATCGGATGTTCTAAGGCACGTATAATATCATCCGGTGATTTTCCGAAAGGTTCCAACTCATGTAGATATTTTACTAGGGCGGGAAATTTACCGTCCGATTTAGCAAGTTCCCTTAAGTAAAAGTCGCGTGGATGGAGTTGGTTTTGTTCTCTCACTTCGGATGGAGTTGGAATCGTAGCATTTAATTCAGCTAAAATTTCCAGCATCCGCTCCCGCATTCTTTTCCGCCGCCTGTATTCTTTACTAGTGCTCATTAAATCACGATGCACATAGCAAAGCGGTGTCTTTTTTTCCTGCCTGGTTCGTGAAACGGAACGCCAACAAAGAAAGCATGTATCAAATGCCCTGGCTTTGTCCTCTGCGGTAGGATATTCCTTTGCCTCCTGCGGGAGTTTAATTCCGTTTTTAGGGAGAATAGATCTTAGAATTAAACGAACTTCGTCAAAAAAATCTATTTGCTGTTGTTGTACTTCCGGCATGTTCTCCCAGTCTTCTCCCAAAAAAAATCTATTTTTTTCAAGTAAAATAGCTGTCCGGGAGAAACTTTGGCACAACTCACAGATATTTTGATCTAATCGTGTCCAGGATACAGCTTTTCCCCCGGGTGCAAGTGCCCGAACAATACTTTGTTCAGTCCTGCCTTTTCCTTTAAAACGCCGTTCAAATTCTTTTGCGATAATTTTTACAGCAAAGATGCTGTTTTTACCCATTAGGGCAGCCCTAATAGACGTTTCTTCCTCAGTTGACATGCCTAAAATGGATTTTTTGCTGCCATTTATGGGCAAGTTGCATTTTTGGGGGATTGAGAGATTTTCCATGATTTGTGAAAAGGTAAATGAGTCGCATGAATACCAGCATTTCCCGTTTTGTCCCTTAGGCCACCAATGTGAACCACGCTGAGGGCTCTTTGGGGTTTATCTGTGGGAGTGTAAGGTATATTTACAGCGCCTTCTCTGCTCACAGGTCGCAAGCATCATGTTTTTTCGGCTAGTTAGCCTTTTTTTAGGCGCACTTATCCACTCCCCTTTTCACACAAGGCTGAAGGGGATGCTCTTTGACAGTTCTGCTGGGTGACCTGAACGCTAACCGAGCCAGTCTTTATCCAGCACAATATATCCGCCTGGGCCGTAGACCAGCACCCGGAAGATCGTCTCCATTGAATCAACCCTGAACATGCAGAAATAATTGCGCATTCGCTCCCACAACGCTCTTTTGGAACCGAGTTCTTGCAAGGCTGCCTGGAAGAGATGGCAACTCATCTGCTGCACCTGGTCGACAAGAAAGGCCAGCATCATGAGAATAGCAAAGACCGCGCTGAGATGCTTCTTGCCCAATCCGTAATTATGCTCCAGGTTGTACCCCTGATTTTTCAAGGTGTTGAAGGTTTCGTTTTCGATCTTCCACCGAGCACGGCCAGCCCGCATAATCTCTTCAACGTTTTGCGGGGTGATCGTCAGATCTGTGACCCAACTGAACCGGGTAACCTTATTATTCTTATCTACCTGCCAGTATTCAAGGAAATTGACCAGTAGATCCTGGCGGGATTGGTTAAGCGGCACCTGGTTGATAAAACGGTAAAAATGTATTTTCTTCGGATCGTTTGCATCCACTCGCTGCAGCTCGGTGACTTTCCCTTGGGCGATGGCATCGTCAACCCATGAAAACAGAAACTGATGATCGCCAGGTTTGACGCCAAGGATAAAACGGAGGTCCAACCGTTGCAGATCCTCGATATGAGGCGCGTTGCTGCTCAGCGCATCCTCGGTGACGATCAGCTTGAGGTGCGGATGCTCACGCCGCAGTGCCTCGAAGAAACGACGGGCCGCGTTCCGCTCGCAATCGTTTTTATCCGAACCGTCCTGACGGATAATCATTTCGGGAAAGAAGGTGATCACCTCACGACAATCCGGATGCACCAGGGCCGCGGCATACATCTGCTGGTAATAGAGTTCTACTCCGTTACGACGAGTTTTTTTCAGGCAGTATGGTGAGGCCACCTTTGTTGAGGAGTAAAACCCCGTACCGTCACCACTGAGCAAATAATGGCCACCCAACAGTGTCATCGATTCAAGCTTCTTGCCACGCTGCAACCGTCGGAAAACGGTGCGAAATGCCGGCCGCAGAAAGGCTGGATCAAGCTCATCCAAGATGGCACGCATCTGAGAGTCGCAGGGAATATCGGCCACTCCATAGACCGTGCGTAAATTTTCAGGTTCCCGGCGACGTCGCTCATCAAAGGCCAGGAGCGACTGATCTTTCAGGTGAAACACGGCAAAGGCAGATATCAGCGCGTCATCGAGGGCAATCTTGGCGTTTGGGGCCCGATGATCGGTGAGTTTGCCGAAATCAGTTTTGATGGCTTGGATTAACGCGTCCACGTGGAGTGTTTTGCTCACGGCTCTTCCGTTGGTCGGGGCAACCAGTTGTAACGCCTTGGTCGAGAAAATTTTCAGTGACTGCATAATCGATTCTCCATGTAATTATTTGAAATTCCATGAAAAAATCGATTTTTACGCTCATCGCGTTGTCAAGAAAAAAAACGCGTCACCACTGAAAAAATATCGTTTATTTTTAATGCGTTAATTGCATCCAAGCTGATTGCCAGGCACTCCGCAAGCAACTTGTTTTGCAAGCAAGCTCGTTCTCTAAAAGTTTACGAAACCCGATCCCTTTGTATCCCATAAAACCGGGGCTTGAGGGAACATCGGGAATTGCTGCATGAATACCCAAACATTTTCAGTTAATTAACTCTTGAGGAGAAATAATCAATGGTTAAAAAGCGATTTTACAATATCGAAGAAATGTCGATAATTCTGGGGAAGAGCATAGCGGCGGTTCATGGTCACCTTGCTAGGAAGCAGTTTGACGCTGTGCCGCCTCCAATGAAGCTAGGGCGCCGGTTGGCGTGGCTCGTAGACTCAGTAGACCTTTGGATAGAACAAAAATCACGTGATGCCGCAGCGCAAGTGGAAAAACATCAGGATTTTGTGCAAGCTGCGCCGAAAAAGCGCGGAAGGCCAACCAAGGTAGAGGTAAAAGCACGGTGTGCTAGGTGAAGCACAAAAGCATGGTAATAGGCACATGGCCGGACATCAACGGCCATGCTGCCATGTTTTGGAATCGGTATCAGTATGAGACAGCAACAGCGCTTTGTAAAAGATACAGTATAACGCCACTGTTGTGTGGGGAGTAATGTCCAATCCTCCCCCATCACTCGAAAAATGGAGACTGCCATGCACCATCAGCTAGGGGGACGTAGAACACATTCTTACGGCGAACAATAGAGGAACTGGCAAAGTTAAACCCACGCCAAGTGGATTACCAGGCAACAGACAGGAATAAAACATATAATCAGCATTCCTAAACAGCCGCCTCTTCCTTTTGGTGAGATCTCGTCTTTTCGCATTTCCTCAAAAAGAATACAGTCCAACGCGGGATCGTCGTCAAAAAGACCATTATATTCATCGTCATCATTGGCCATTGCGAATCCTATTTGCTTTTAACTCTCAAAATTAGCGATGTTTTGTCAAGCTCCTATCCTTCCCATCTTCTCAGAATGACCTGAATCCGAATAGTGTGCTGCCATGCCTTGGCTCGTGTTCCGCATTTCTTCAACCAGAGAAGAAGGGGAGAGCACTCGCGCTGCATCCCCCCACGACAATATCCATCGTTTCAACTCCAAAAGATGGTTGACCGTCATCGTCAGCAGGAGTGAACCATCCTCACGCTCCTCAAAATTCTGTGTCGAATGCCACTGGCGCTCCCGCACATACATGGCTGCCTCTTTTGCAAACAGAATACGCACTTCAAACTCTTCATCGCTCCAATGAACGCCAAAGTGACAGCCGGAGAGCTTTTTGAAATCGAATCGTTCCGGCAAACGAAAACGGTCCTTGCATTGCTTTAACTTCTGGATTCGAGAAAGGCTGAAGGTTCTGATCTCTTTTCGCAGATGACAGAATCCAACCACATACCAGTCACCCTCGAAGCGAACCCCGTGATACGGATCAATCTGCCGCCAGACGGTTGTCCCTCCAGGGGTGCGATATTCGATCTCTAATCGGGTCGAAGTTCGCAGACAGTCGAAGACTGTTGGTAAAACCTCTGGTAGAATCACAGTAGAAAAAGGGGGGATCACGGTGAAGCGAGATTGATCAGCAGGTTTGATGACTACCTTGTCCGGAAGTGAATCCTCGATCTTTCTGAACATTGATCTCAAACTGTCATAAATTGGCGTTCCTTCATACTGCTCCAGCAATTTTTCGGTCAGGTAAATGGCAAAGAGATCGCTCTCCCTGATACTCATTGCTGGGAGTTGGTATTGTTCTTCGGTGTAATAAAATCCCCGTTCCTTGGCTGAATACTCAAGTGGTGCATTCAGTTCGCAACGCATGTAATCCAAATCCCGGTGGATGGTTCTGGAGCTTGTCTCCCACTCCTCGGCCAGTGACGAGCAATTTGGATATCGTTTTTCCCGAATTTTCCTGTCGATGAACAACAGTCGTGCATGCTGTGGTTTGTATTTTGCCATGGTGTTTTTTTTTATTGGTTAGACGCTATTTGTCATACCAACCATGGTATCGTAAGGCCAGACAAAGCACCAAAGACAATTTTCACCTGACGACGATATGAAAAAAATTAGAGCGACGTACTCGTGGCGCTCGACCTGTCCGGGGCTATGTGACTCCTAACTTACCTGTTTTCTGATAAATTTTTATGTTTCAACGAGGAGAATTAGATGAAAATAATCTTCGATTCCGCCTTTGACGGTCGGTCGTGGCCGATCTGGCCCTATACGGAACGAGGTAGAGTAGGGGAGATCCGGCTTGGGCTCTTGGGTATACTTAGCTATCTGGAGGGTATGCTCGGTTTGCGTGGCCCTGCTGTGCATGAGGTGATTCGGATTTCTGCGCTCATTCCTTTTTTGAAAAGAGAGGATAACAAGTTCTGGTCATCGTCCTTTTCCGCCGATCCCTTTGGAGTTGCCCGCAATATTCTCCACCTGCATGATTTCCTTGTTCTTCATGGCTGGCAAGGGCAGGCGCTGACGCCACGACTGGCGGATCTTGCCGGCATCTCAACGCATATTCGCCCTGGCATTGCGCAGCGATTGCTGGCCCTTTGCGCAGAACTTGCTGATTTCAAGGCAGAATTTCCTGAAGTTGTGCTGCTGGAGAAGATTGACGTCTTACCTCTCCTCTGGCAGGATCTTTTCCGTGCGCTGCAAAAGCAGGGGGCGGTTGTTCATTGCAGACCGGTGCAAAATGCTGGTGACTCCGAGTGTGATCTTGGCAACGCGCAAAAAGAGAATTTTGCCCCATGCGGTGACGCTACATTGCAGCTGGTACGACCAGATGGCATGTTACGGGCAGCGGAAGAAGTTGCGGCATGGTTGACTTCCCTACAAGAAAAAGAGGGTTTAACGGATGTCGTCATCATAGGTGGCGATGCCGTACTGGATAATGCATTGCATCGTTTTGGCCTTCCTGTCACAGGTGCAGAACCGGAAGAAGGCTCCTCCCTGCTTCAACTGTTGCCACTGGTCCTCGACATGGGCCATAATCCTCCGGATCCTGAACGAGTTATGGATCTGCTCACTCTCCCAATCTCACCGGTTCCCAAAAGTATTGGCCGGAGATTGCGCGATGCCCTTTCGCGCTGGCCCGCCGTTGGCAGTGATCTGTGGAATGCAGAACTCGAAGAGGGGCTACAAGCAATTGATGATGCCGAGAAACGAAGCCGTGTTGCTGATCGGCTGCAGCTGCTATTTTCGCAGGCTACAAGCCTTAACTTCACAGCAGATGAGATTGTACAGCGTGTCGACATGCTGCAGACATGGCTGCGTGGTAGGTTCAAGGATGATTCGTTCGCGCTACCTACGATCAACCAATGTTCTCTCTTTAGGGAGATGGTTTTATCCTTACAGGAAGAGACCGTTGAGGGACCACTGTTACAGAAATTGCTCGATGGTGCCACTTCGGAACAGCATGGCGTTCCAGTCATGCAGGCTCAGGCAGGGCTAGCCGCCGTCTCCCATCCCGAGGCTGTTGCCGGAAGAGCAGGCACAATGGTGTGGTGGAATTTTACCCGCGCCAGTGTGGCTGCCATCAATCTGCCTCTGTTCTCCAGGGAAGAAATGGATCTGCTCACAGAAGCAGGCGTTCATCAGCCTAATTCCGCACTGCTTGCGAATAGCAGGGCTGAACGCTGGCGGCGTCCTCTTTTGTGTGCCGAGTCGAAGCTGCTACTGATTTGTCCGGAGCGAGACCATCTGGGGGAGGAACTTTATCCTCATCCACTCTGGGACGAACTGTTGGCCGCATCCGGAAAAGAGGCGGAACAACTGACCTGCAAGCGGATAATAAGTGATTTTGCCCCTGCTCTTACCACACCACCACTGTTACAGGTGCCTTGCTCGCAACCGGTGTGGCACGTAGCCCCCGAAACGGTGACACCGCGTGAAGTGGAGTCGCCTTCGAGTTTGGAAAATTTTCTGGGCTGCCCACTGAAATGGAGCCTGCAGTATTGTGGTGGTATCCGGGGAAATCACAAGACTTCCCTGCCTGACCTTGTCCCTGTTCTTGGTCGTCTTGCCCATTCCCTGCTTGAAGAGGTACTGGGATCAGAGAGTCTGCCGACACCAGAAGAAGGTGAACAAATGGCAGCGGATCTGTTCGCGAAAAAAGCTCCGAGAATGGTCGCTGCACTCTTCCAGGAGGGCATGGAGGTGGAACGGGAGCGAATTCGCCGAACGGTTATCCTCGCAACCAAAGCTTTGCTGGAGCATCTCCATAAGGCAGGAGTCCAAAAAATTTCCCTGGAACAAAAACTCAGCGGTGTTTTTTCTTCACAACGTCTGGAAGGCTTTGCCGATCTTGTCATAGAGAGTCCCTTTACGGTGGTTGATATGAAACGGAGCTGGGCAAAGTTTTATAAGAAGAAAATGGAATCGGGTACGGCCCTGCAGATTGTCCTCTACGGCTTTCTGCTCAAGGAGCTGCGAGGGAGATATCCACAACTTGCCTATTATACCCTGGAAGACCAGACACTGCTGACGACTGATCTGCGCAGTTTTCCTCTTGGCGAAGAGGCTGTTGTTCCTGAAACGAAAGAAATATTTCAGATATTCGAGGAAACCTTCACTGCTAACTGGGAGGTTGTAAAATCCGGCACACTGTTATGCCCTGGCAATAATGGTGAAGATATAGAGAGCAGGGTAGAGGAGGGTAAGCTCATCCTTGAGCCGCCCTGCAGGTTTTGTGAGTATGAGGTTCTTTGCGGTAGGAGGTTTCAGCAATGCGCATAGAGATTATATCCGCCAGTGCCGGAAGCGGTAAGACGTATAAATTGTCTGAATTATTGCTTAACGCTGTAAAGGAGGACAGCGTCCGTCCTGATGCTATTCTGGCAACGACTTTCACAATCAAGGCGGCTGCTGAATTGCAGGAGAGGGTACGCACGCGTCTGCTCAGCGGCAAGCTCACCACACAGGCACAACAATTATCGGCGGCACGTATCGGAACAGTGAATTCGGTGTGTGGCGGATTATTGCAAGACTTTGCCTTTTATTTGGGAATATCTCCCGAGCAACGCGTGCTGGAGGAAGACGCCGTTGCCGGTGTCATCGCAAAGTCCATGGCCGGGGAGATCGACACCAAGCTCAGTGGCGAGATGTATCAGCTTGAGCGACGTTTTCAAGGTCTTGATATCCGAAAAGAAGTCAGTGCCATTATTGGTAAAGCGCGCGCCAATGGTCTCTCCGGAGCGGACCTTCTAGCCTGCGGTAGGCGTTCAGTTGAAGAATATCAAAGGCTCTTTGGTGAAACACACACCAATGGAGTCCTCTTTGATCAGCAGTTGCGGGACGCAATTCATAAATTCCTGCGCGATGTCGATATCAAATTCGATACAACGAAAATCACAAAGGAAGCCAGGGATACTGTACAGCAACTGCAGAGGTGTATGCAGCAGCAAGAATATTTACCCTGGAATGAATGGCATCGTTTGGCAACGTTGAAGACAGGCAAGAAATCCCAGGATGTCGCCGATCCCCTTAAAGCAGCAGCGGCGGTCCATGACAACCATCCCCGCCTGAAAGAAGATGCCCAGCGGCTTATAACGCTTACCTTTAATATTGCTGCAAGGGCTCTCACGGCCTATCAGGAGTATAAACGCAGGTGGGGTGTTATTGATTTTACCGATCAGGAAGCCCTGGCGTTAAAACTGCTGCAGATGCATGAGCCTGCGAAAATTTTGAGCGAGCGACTCGACCTAGTGCTGGTCGATGAATTCCAGGATACCAGTCCTATCCAACTGGCCATATTTCTTGAGCTTGCCACGCTTGCCAAGCGTTCTGTCTGGGTTGGTGACCAGAAACAGGCAATCTATGGTTTTCGTGATGCCGATCCCTCATTAATGGATGCGGCCATAGAGACAATCCTTTCCGGCGAGGAGCCAGAGACTCTTTCCCTGTCATGGCGCAGTCGACCCGAGTTGGTGCGCTCTACCTCCGATGTTTTTGCCTCTGCCTTCGCACACCACGAATTCCCGGAACAGCGGGTGCGCCTTGAACCGGCTCCTGTGGTGGAAAAGCAAATACCTGAAGGGCTTGGTCCCGCCTATGAGTGCTGGAATTTGGAGAGCAAGAATCAGTCGGATGATGCCTTGGCGTTGGCAGGGGCGATGAAAGCCTTCCTCGCCGATGAGAACGTATGTGTGCGTGATGCCAAAACGGGTATGAGTAGACGAGTCAGGGGTGGCGATATTGCCATCCTCTGCAGGGTAAACGACGTTTGCGTTGCTGTTGCCGAGGCCTTGGAAAAACAGGGTATAAGCGCAGCAGTGCCACGTCCTGGTTTGTTGGCCTGTCCTGAAGTGATACTTGTCCTTGCCGTCATGCGGCTTCTGATCGATCCCACGGATTCACTTGCCCGCGCAGAGGTTGCGAGACTGCTTGATAATCCTGGCGATCGCAATGGCTGGCTGCAAAAGGCTCTCTCGGCCAGGTCTGCGCAGGCTTTTGATCTCGCAATTTTTGACGAGGTGGAACGGATCGGGGCCTCGCTGCAGGCCGCAGGGGTGCTACAGGTACTCGATAAGGCAATGCAGATTGCCGATGTGCGCACGCACTGTTGTTCCTGGGGAGATACAGAAGAACGACTCGCAAACCTGGATAGCCTGCGTTCTCTGTGCGCGCAGTACATTGAAAGCTGTAATGTCGCAAACAGGGGAGTGAGCCCCGCCGGATTGCTTGCACATCTTGAAGGACTCGACGTAGACACCAAAGCGGTTGTTCAGGATGAGGATACCGTACAGATCCTGACCTGGCACGGGGCAAAGGGGCTTGAATGGCCGGTAATCGTCTTGTTTCAACTTGAAAAGGTCTATAATCCTCTGCCGTTGGGCATTACGGTGGTGAGTGATACAGACTTCACCCTGGATGATCCTCTCGCAAACCGGAGGCTGCGTTTTTGGCCCAATCCGTATGGGAATTTCAAAAAAGGGGCACCGTTCCATGATCGATTGATGGAAGTTGATGCAACCGTTATTCATCGGGAAAAGGAGCAACGTCAAGAATTACGCCTCCTCTATGTCGGTTGGACCAGAGCACGGGATATCCTGGTGCTGGCTGGAAGACCGGGTTTCCTGCAAAAGGGAATCCTTCGCCTGCTGATTGATGATGGAAATGCGCCACTACTAGCCACATCCAAAGATGGTGCTGCTCTGTGGGCTGGAAAAGAGGTGGCCGTTACGGAAAGAAGTGGCACGCCGTTACCGCCCCTTGAGCAGGAAGTCGTGCCTGGTTCCGGGTATAGGGCAGACGGGGGAAGAGAATATCCTCCTGCCTATCAGGCGGCTTCTTCAGCTGCTGCCAAAGGGCATATTATAGCGGAAGAACGGCTGGGTGGACGACTTCCTCTGCAGGGAAAACCGGACATGCAAATGTTGGGGGAAGCCGTGCACACCTTTCTCGGTGCCAATTATCGTCAATATGCACCGGAGAAGCGCCTGCAGGTAGCAGGAGAGACTCTCGAGCGCTGGGGCGTCAAAGGGCACCTGAGTCCAGAGGTCCTGCTGCAGACGGGTGAACGGCTGGATAATTTCATCCAGAAGCAATGGCCGCAAGCTGTCTGCCACAGGGAAATCCCAGTAACATACCGAACCGATGTCGGCACGATTGTCTCGGGTTTTATCGATCTACTCCTTGAAACGGAGGAAGGATACATCATCATCGATCACAAGAGCTTTCCCGGCAGTATTGCCGATGCAAAAGAAAAGGCGGCAGGCTTTGCCGGTCAGTTGGGGATGTATCGCGATGCGTTGTTTCATGCCGGTGGGAAGAAGGTGTTGGCGACATATATCCATCTGCCCATAGTCGGATTGATGGTAGAGGTACAAGGTATATAGAAACGCTCCCGGAGAAGTGTTGATATTTTGCCATGGTGTTTTTTTTATTGGTCAGACGCTATTTGTCATACCAACCATGGTATCGTATGGCCAAAGAAACCGCCGAAGACAATTTAGCCGGGAGACGATATGAAAGAAAATTACAGCGACATAACCGTGGTACTTGACCGGTCCGGTTCCATGAAACCACTGACCAATGAAGTTATCGGTGCATTCAACGCCTTTGTCGACGAACAGAAACAGGTCGATGGAGAAGCCGCCTTCACCCTCATTCAGTTCGATGACCGCTATGAGGTCAACTGTAATGCAGTCAATATTCAAGATGTCGCACACCTGGATGAGACCACCTACGTGCCACGTGGGATGACGGCTTTATTTGACGCTGTCGGCAAGGCGATCATCTCCACCGGTGTACGACTGAGTGACATGAGCGAAGAAGACCGGCCCGATAAGGTGATTTTTCTCATTCAAACCGACGGGGAAGAAAACGCGTCTCAAGAATTCAGCCTGAACCGGATCAAAGCTATGATCAAGGAGCAACAGGAGGTGTATTCCTGGGAATTTGTCTTCCTTGGTGCCAACATCGATGCGGTCAGCGTGGCTGCCGATATCGGGATCAGGCAGGATAGGGCCATGAAATACGCCAACAACGCGGAGGGCGTAAGTGAAGCACTCTGTTCCTTATCCACCAATCTCGCTTCCTTCAGGCGTGATGAAAAAGGGGATATGGCCTACGAAGAAAAGGATTTTGATGCGCAAAAAAGGGCGGGAGTTTGAGGAGAGTGCGCAACTTTTCTACAGACATGACCATGAAACGACCAATACTGAGCTGCTACTGGGTGTCACCCGGCCAACTGATCGCAGGGGAGTATCCACGGAACATCGACGAACAATCCTCGCTCATCAAACTCAATTCCTTGATGCAGGCTGGCGTGTCGGTGTTCATTGACCTGACTGAGGAAAAGGATGGATTGCTTCCATACGAGAACATGATTGATGGAGCGCGATATCTCCGATTTCCCATTCCTGATGTTTCGGTGCCTGAATCCTCCGAACTGATGAAACAAATTCTGGATGCCATCGATCAACACATTAACAAGAACAAGGTTGTGTATGTCCATTGCTGGGGAGGTATCGGCCGAACGGGAACCGTAGTGGGATGCTGGCTGGCCAGACACGGTCATCAAGGGCAGTCTGCCTATGACCGGCTTCAGGAACTCTGGCAGCATAATCCTAAATCAACCTATCGGCAGTCACCGGAAACCCTGGAGCAGAAGCAGTACATCCTTGATTGGAGGGAAGCATGATTGCTTTGCAACAACGGTATCTCGGATGCCTGCTGGGGTTAGCCATCGGTGATGCAGTGGGAACGACGGTGGAGTTCAAGCCCCCTGGCACTTTCCCTTTGGTCGAGGATATGGTCGGCGGCGGGCCGTTTGGGCTCAACCCAGGGGAATGGACCGATGACACCTCAATGGCGCTCTGCCTGGCAGAGAGTCTGCTGACCTGCAAGGGCTTTGACGCAAACGATCAGATGGATCGGTATATCCGCTGGTGGAAAAAGGGCTACCTGAGCAGCAACGGTAGATGCTTTGATATCGGCAATACGGTTTCCCGGGCATTGCAAAAATATTTGGCAAACGGTGATCCTTTTGCAGGTTCTTGCGAGGAGAACGCTGCCGGGAATGGTTGCCTGATGCGCCTTGCTCCGGTTCCCCTTTTTTTTGCGGCCAACCCAGAAAATGCTATTATGCAGAGTGCCGAAAGTTCCAGGACCACCCATGGTGCCAGGGCCTGCCTGGATGCCTGTCGGTATTTTGCCGGTCTGATTCTCGGTGCGGTACAAGGGATATCCAAGGATATGCTTCTTGCTCCCCGTTACACTCCTGTTGTAGGGCTGTGGGATAAGATGCCGCTCTGCCATGAAATCGATGAAGTGGCCGGCGGATCGTTTAAACGAAAGGAACCTCCACAAATAGTTGGCAGTGGATATGTTGTTCATGCTCTCGAATCAGCATTGTGGGCATTTCACAGATCATCTACTTTTGAAGAAGGATGCATGCTGGCTGTCAATTTGGGCAATGATGCGGATACTACAGCGGCAATTTTCGGTCAAATTGCAGGTGCCTATTATGGTATAGATGCCATTCCACAGAAGTGGTTTGATCGTTTAGCACACCGAGACGATATCATGAATATTGTCGAGCAATTGTATACCCTCTTAGGTGCGGTCGCCTAGTCTTTACAATTTCAAAATGATCCCCTCTGGGCTTAGGATGACAGCTATAGGAAGGGATGAATTGTGCCAGCCGAAATGGAGATTTTTTTGTAGAAATGTCATCGTTTGATACGTTAGATGGTGTATATTTCTAGAAAAATTACGAAATCGGCCTTTGAATTCCTGACAAGATCCTAAATTTAGGAAGAAAGGGTTAAACATAAGTGAAATGGATATGCCAGCACACAAAATTGGCCGGATTTGGATACTTAAAAAAAACGAGTGGATAAAATGGTCGAAAATGGTGGTTCCAATAATTTCTGTTTCCTTGGAGATAAGGTTCTATGAGTGACAGAGGCTCGATAGCACGAAAAGTCGATTCGTCGTTGCACAAGATAGTTGCTGTGGATTTGTTTTGTGGCGCAGGGGGGTTGACTTGTGGGCTCGAAAAGTCAGGGATCGCTGTCAATCTTGGAATAGATATCGACCCTGCTTGTGAATACCCTTATTCAGCCAACAACAAGGCCAAATTTTTATTAAAATCCGTCGACGACGTCGATGCCTCTGAACTGCTAGACGCGTACAATGGGGCCGACCTGAAACTTCTTGCCGGTTGCGCGCCTTGTCAGACCTTCTCTTCATATAACCAAAAGGCTGATTCGACGGATAAGCGATGGTGGTTGCTCTTGCAATTTTCTCGATTGATCAGGGAGACCGAACCGGATTTGGTGACGATGGAAAATGTCCCGAGGTTGATGGATCAGGATGTATTCAGAGAGTTTGTGGACGATTTGGAAGTAAACAACTATCACGTCGATTACAAGGTCGTGAATTGTGCCGAATACGGTTTGCCGCAGCAACGGACCCGCTTGGTACTTTTGGGGTCGAAGTTGGGGCCGATAAGGTTCTCAAACCCGAACATATCCGAAAGCAAGATTAAAACCGTAAAGGACGCCATCGGGAAATTACCCTCGATAGAGGCAGGAGAAACAGACAGCAATGATCTTCTGCATCAAAGTTCCACCCTCTCAGAAATCAATTATCAGCGTATTCTCGTTTCCAAACCGGGTCGAACCTGGCGAGATTGGCCAGAGGAACTCATCGCCGAATGTCACAAAAAAACGAGCGGAAAAACCTATCCAAGCGTGTATGGGCGAATGAGTTGGGAGCAACCCGCTCCGACCATAACTACACAGTTCTACGGTTTCGGAAATGGGCGTTTTGGCCATCCTGAACAAAATAGAGCCATATCCCTGCGCGAAGGAGCTATCCTCCAAAGCTTTCCCCAAAAATACAAGTTCATTCCCCCTGGTGAATCCATCAACAAAAAGGCGCTCGGACGACTTATCGGAAACGCCGTACCCGTCAAATTGGGGGAAGTCATCGGTAAGAGTATCTTGAAACATGTGAGGGCGTACGGCGACCTCCGCAGATAACTTTTAGGCAGGAGGTAAGATGGAAAACACGACAGATTCTTATAAGCAATATCTGTCCGTCGCTTCCGTGGCTCCCGAACCCGGACAGCTTGTCGAGGTTCGAAGACGGCAGTGGGTCGTCAGTGACGTTCAAGGACAATCTTTCGAAGCCAACGGCGGACAGCATCTCGTTACCCTGTCGTCCTTGGACGAGGACGCTCTGGGTGAAGAACTTCAGGTGGTCTGGCAGATAGAACCCGGAGCCCAGGTTCTCGAAAAGGCCGGAATGCCTCGTGTAACCGGCATCGATTCCGAGGACAAATCGGACGCCTTTCTGGATGCCGTCCGTTGGGGTGCGGTGACAAATGCCGACAGATCGTTCCTTCAGGCTCCCTTCCGAAGCGGAATTACCATCGAAGATTACCAACTCGACCCATTGGTACGTGCGATAGACATGGCCCGCGTCAATCTGCTGATTGCGGACGACGTTGGTTTGGGTAAGACCATCGAGGCGGGGCTGGTCGTACAGGAACTGCTTGTCCGTCATCGTGCGAGAACGGTTTTCATAGTCTGCCCGGCGTCACTGCAGGTCAAGTGGCAGGTCGAGATGTGGGAAAAATTCGGATTGGAATTTCGAATTGTCGATACCGATTACATCAAGCGCCTGCGACGCGAACGCGGCATACACGCCAACCCATGGACCTCGTTTCCACGACTCATCACTTCCATGGATTGGATGAAAAGCGGTGAAGGTCTCCGCCTTGTAAAGGATTGCCTTCCACCGACCATTACCTATCCGAGAAAGTTCGACATTCTGATCATCGATGAAGCACACAATGTCGCGCCGTCGACTGCCTCCAAATACGCTCTGGAAAGCCAGAGAACCCGTTTGATCAGAACCATCGCCCCACATTTCGAACACCGGCTGTTTTTGAGCGCCACGCCGCACAACGGGTATCAGGAGTCTTTCACCTCGTTGTTGGAACTGTTGGATGATCAGCGGTTCGCCCGATCCGTAATGCCGGACGAGAAACAGTTGCAGCGAGTGATGGTCAGACGACTCAAGACGGATCTGGTCGATGCTGACGGGAACGCCTTGTACCCGAAAAGAAGGCTGATGCCTCTTGAGGTCGATTACTCGGATGAGGAACGCGAGATACATGACCTCCTAAAACAATTTACGGCTGCCCGAGCGAAGAGCATCAAGGGCAGCTCCTTCGAATACGGCTCGGACTTCGTCCATAAGCTACTGAAGAAACGTCTTTTCTCTTCTCCAATGGCTTTTGCCGGAACATTGGCCAAGCACCGGGAGAGCCTCGAACGGCCCAGATCGAAACAAAAAACCGGTGCCATGGACGACAAGATCCTCAAAAAAGCCATCCTGAAAGCGGAAGAGGATTTTGCCAACGACCAGCTCTACGAAGATGCCCAGTACGAAGCGGTGGAAGCTGCCGGAGAATTGTCGGTACCTCTCGATCAGGATCAACGGCAGATGCTCGACAGGCTGACCGCGTGGGCCGAAAAGTCGAAGAATCGGGTGGATGCCAAAGCGACGGCCATCGTCGACTGGCTCGAAGCGCATTTGAAGACCGATGGCGAATGGAACGGGAAACGGGTGATTCTCTTCACCGAATTCCGGGCCACGCATGTATGGATGGAGCAGATCCTGACTACCTACGGCTTCGGCGGCGAGCGCATGATGCTGATGCATGGTGGTGTCGACCAGAAGGATCGAGAAAAGATCAAGGCGGCATTTCAGGCCCATCCTGATATCTCACCCGTCAGAATCCTGTTGGCCACCGATGCGGCCTCCGAGGGTATCGACCTGCAAAATCACTGTAACTACATGATCCATATCGAGATTCCGTGGAATCCGAACGTCATGGAACAGAGGAACGGCCGTATCGACCGACACGGGCAGAAGGAGTCCGAAGTCTTTATCTGGCATCCTGTGGGAAAAGGCTTCGAGTCGAACGAATCCATCCACTCGAAAAAGGTCGGACAGATAGAAGGCGACCATGAATACCTGATGAGAGCGGTGCTCAAGATCGATACCATCCGGGAGGATCTCGGAAGTGTCGGCCCAGTCATCGCCCAGCAAATAGAAGAAGCCATGCTGGGCAAAAGAACGGTTCTCGATACCGCCGACGCCGAAGGTAAGGCCGCGAAGGCGAGAAAATATGTATCCGCCGAGCGTCGCCTTCAGGAAAAGATAGACAAGCTGCACGAAAGGCTCATGGAGGCTAAGACCGACTTCCACCTTTCGGCCGATCACATATACAGGGCTGTTTCCATTGCTCTGGAACTCGCTGAAAAACCTTCTTTGAAGCCATTCTCTTTACCGGGAGCACCTGAAGGCAGCGTTTTTGAAGTGCCTGTACTTCCGGGCTCATGGGGACGCGCCACTGCTGGGCTCGAACATCCCCATACCGGGGAAAGAAGGCCGATCACCTTCGACCACGAGGTGGCGAAGGGCCGTGACGATGTCGTCTTGGCTCACTTGAACCATCGACTCGTCCAGATGTGCCTGCGGCTTTTGCGGGAAGAACTCTGGAAGCTGGATGACGTAAAAAAGCTGCACCGTGTGAGTGTCAAGACCGTTCCGGACAGTGAACTATCGACACCAGCCGTGCTTGTCTGGTCCCGTCTGGTCATCACCGGGGGCGATCATCACCGCCTGCACGAAGAGATAACGATCTCGGGTGGTGAACTCAAGCACACCGGGTTTTCGAGAATCCCCCAACAAGGCCGACTGCAGGATTTGTTGGACAAGGCTGTAGCGTTCGACCCGAAAGGCGGTCTTCTGGACATTCTGACCGAGCGTTTCGAAAAACAGGAAAGTTCCATTCGTGCCACCATGGAAGCCCGTTCGAAAGACAGGCTTCGTTTCCTTGAAAACACCTTGGGCCGCAGGAAAGATGGTGAGATTGACGATTTGACGAACGTCCTCGATGAACTCGAAAAAACGATAAAAAGTGAGCTGAAAGAGGATGCCCTCCCAAAACAGATGGTTCTTCCCGGATTCGAACCCGAGGAACGCAACCAGATCCGCAAGGATATCGAAGCACTGAGAATGCGACTGTCGAGAATTCCCGAAGAGCGGGAAATGGAAAAGGCGGCGATAGAGAAACGTTACGCAGGATTGACCGATAGAACCTTCCCCGTGGCGGTGGTCTTTCTCGTACCTGAGTCACAAATGGGAGGCTGCTGAAAATGAAGAACATGTCACAACATACCGAGTGGCTCTCGATGATCGAAATTTCCGGTCCTTTTCTGGCCGTATCCGTGCTGGAAAAGGTTTTCCCTCAGGGGCTGGAGTCACTGGAGACATACAGAAAGAACCGCATTCGCTCCGCATACGAGGAATGGCGGGATGCCGTCGAGGAAGACGATCCCCAGCTTCCCGAACTACACCGGGCTTGGATCGAACTGGTGCTCGACGAACTGCTGGAATACGAGGATTCGGTACTCGAGGCCGCATCCGATGAATTTGCTTACAAGTCTCCAGACGGGGATGGCCAATTCAAGTCCGACTTTGTCTTGAAGGGTGATGGAGGCAGTGCCCCGATGTTGTTTGTATCCATCATGCCCGAAGGCACGGATCTGGAAAAGGTGAAGGTCGGTGATGGTTGGCCGGTTCCGGTTTTCGAACGAATGACCCTGCTGTGCCGGGACAAGGGCGTCCGGCTCGGGCTCGTCACCAACGGCGAGCGCTGGATGCTGGTGAACGCCCCGGTGGGCAGCACCTCGTCCCATGTATCGTGGTATGCCCGCCTCTGGTTTCAGGAGCCGGTGACCTTGAAAGCGTTTCAGTCCTTGTTGGGCGTGCGGCGCTGGTTCGGCCCCGAAGAAGAGACCCTTCCTGTCATGTTGGAAGATTCTCTCCAGCACCACGAAGAAGTGACGGACACCCTCGGTGAACAGGTCAAGCGTGCCGTCGAGGTGCTGGTCCAGTGTCTGGACAAGGCCGATCAGGATAGAAACCGGGAGCTTTTGCATGACGTTCCTCCTGCCGAACTTTACGAAGCGGGATTGACGGTGATGATGCGGCTGGTGTTCGTTCTTTGTGCCGAGGAACGTGGACTTATGCTTCTCGGGGATCAAGTTTACGATCAATTTTACGCAATTGTCACACTGAGAGACCAGCTTGACGAAGAGCGCGTTCAGCATGGTGATGAAATTCTGGAAAGACGGCACGATGCCTGGACCCGGCTGCTTGCCGTGTTCAGGGCTGTCTATGGCGGCATAGAGCATGAATCCCTGCGGATGCCCGCATTGGGTGGATCGCTTTTCGACCCGGACCGTTTTCCGTTTCTGGAAGGCCGTGCCAAGGGAACACACTGGCAGGAGACACCTGCACAGCCACTTCCTATCGACAATCGAACTGTGTTGTTGCTGCTCGAAGCGTTGCAGGTCTTGGAACAGCGAGGCGGAGCGCTTCTGCTCTCCTACAAGGCGCTGGACGTCGAGCAGATCGGCCATGTCTATGAAGGTCTGTTGGAACACACCGTTCGCAGATTGAAAAAAGATACCCTTGGGCTGATCGGCTCCCAGAAAGCCAAGAATCCGAACATCGCACTCGCCGAACTCGAATCGGCCCGGTTGGATGGTGAAGAAGCGTTGGTATCCATCGTCGAAGCCACCACCTCGAGAAGCAAGAGCGCCATCAACAACGCGCTGGCCAAGGAGGTGGACGACGCCATCTTCGGCCGGATCGTCACGGTCTGCGGTGGTGACATGGAACTGGCCACTCGCCTGAAACCCTTCGCCCATCTGCTTCGAAGCGATGCATGGGGAGAATTCATCGTCTATCGTGCCCATTCCTTTGCCGTCACCCTCGGTGCAGACAGGCGGGAGACCGGCACACACTACACGCCCAAATCCCTGACGGAAAGCATCGTCGAGACCACCCTCGAACCGGTTGCCTATGTCGGCCCGGCCGAAGGCAAACCGCGTGAGGAGTGGCTGCTGAAGTCATCGACCGAATTGCTGGAACTGAAAATCTGCGACCCTGCCATGGGTTCGGGAGCCTTTCTCGTTCAGGTCTGCCGCTGGCTGTCTGAACGGTTGGTCGAAGCGTGGGGCAAGGAAGCGGCTCAGGGAAAATTCATCACCGTGGACGGTGTCGCGCTGGAAACGGCAGGCGGCACCGAACCGATGCCCGACTCACTGGACGAACGTCTGCTGATCGCCCGGCGTCTGGTGGCGGAAAAATGCTTGTATGGTGTCGACCTGAATCCATTGGCCGTGGAGCTGGCCAAGCTTTCAATCTGGCTGATCACGCTGGCCAAGGGCAGACCTTTCGGCTTTCTCGATCACAACCTGCGCTCCGGCGACAGTCTGCTCGGGCTGCACAAGCTGGAACAGTTGACCAAGTTTTCGCTGCATCCGGAAAAGAAAAAGACCGTATCCATGTTCGCCTCCAATATCGAGGCGGCGGTCACTGATGCGCTCACGCTCCGCAAAAAGCTCCGGGAAACCCCGATCCGGGATATCCGGGACGTTCAATACATGGAACGGCTGGATCGAGAGGCCCGGCAGAAGCTGGAACATATCGAACATATCGCCGACGCCATGATCGGTGAAGCCTTGGCCTCCGGTGGCAACCAACGAGCGTTTGAGAGTGCCATGGACAACCTCTCCACATGGGCGTCCGCCTATATCGAAGGCGACAATGAGACCGGACGGAAGATCATTGCCGAGGCGAGAAAGTCACTTTCCATAGATCTTCCGGCAGGCAAGCCACCACGGAAGCCTTTTCATTGGGCATTGGAGTTCCCGGAGGTTTTCGAGCGTGGTGGATTTGATTCTTTTGTGGGTAACCCTCCTTTTCTATGGGCACTAAGGATCTCGATTCGTATTTCAGTGCCATTTAGCCATTTTTTAAAGAGGCAGTGGCCTCATGCTAAAAAGAATGCTGATTTATGTTCATACTTTGTTTTAAGGGCTGCAGAGTTACTAAAGACAAATTGTACCTTGGGCCTCATTACGACAAATTCTATTTCTGAAGCTGACACGAAAGAGACTACCCTTGATTATCTGACAGCCAATGGGGTGTCTCTTTATTCTGCAAATTCAGAAGTTGTTTGGCCAGGTTCTGCAAATGTTCGAGTTTCTAACATTTTTTTATTTAAAGGGCAGTGGAAAGGAATTTGGGTACTAGACAAAGAAGTCGTACCTCAAATTTCCACGAGCTTAGAGCCATTTGAAGGTTTAACAACGGTACACACCCTTTGGCAAAACAAGTCAAAATGCTTTAAAGGCTCAGTACCATTGGGCGATGGATTTTTTCTCAGTAATGAAGAGGCAGAACAGCTAATTGGCTCATCAACTACATATGCGGATGTTATTTTCCCGTTTATCAACGGACAAGAATTAAACACCTCACCAAAACTTACTCCTGGAAGGAGAGTAATTTATTTCAAAAATTGGAGTTTGGAGGATTGTGAAAAATTTCCACTCGCTCTGGATATAGTTAGGGAACGGGTTAAGCCTGAACGGGATAAAATCATCCCTAAAAACAATATGGCAAAGCAACGCCGTGATTTATGGTGGAAATTTACCGGTCCAACAGTGGAATTGTACGAGGCTATAAATGGACTTAACCAGGTGTTAGTCGCATCTGCAGTAAGCAAGCATCACATGTTTGCATTTCTACCTGCCTCATACATTTATTCTAACGCTCTAAATGTATTTGCATTCGATGATTTTTCCACATTTTCATTACTTCAATCTTCAGTACATCATACATGGGCCATTACCAATGGTTCAAAACTCGAAAACAGACCACGTTACAATGTATCAGATTGTTTTGAAACGTTTCCTTTCCCTGAATCTTTGACCAGTTTGGGGGACGTCGGGAGAAAATATCATGGACTTCGCGATGCATTACAAGAAGCAAGAAATATTGGTTTAACTGACCTCTACAATTTGTTGCATTTGCCCGAAAACATAGAAGACGATGTTTTACTCTTCCGTGAGCTCCATGTTCAAATGGATGAAGCTGTTGCGGCCGCCTATTGCTGGGATGATTTAGACCTTGGTCATGGATTCCATGAAACGAAACAAGGCATCCGCTTTACCATTTCTGAAGAAGCCCGGCGTGAAGTCCTGCAACGCCTGCTCAAACTGAATCACGAACGCTACGAGGAAGAGGTCGCCCAAGGTCTGCACGACAAGAACAAAAAGAAGACTTCGACTCCCCGCAAAAAGAAAACATCCCCGGCCAAAGAAGACGGCAATCTGGATCTGTTCAATTTCATGAACGTCTCCTCGAAGGGGTCGAAATGATATGGAGGTTTGTAAATGACTGACAACGACAATGTGAATCCCGAACAGACCCCGCCGGTGCCTTCGGGAAGAAATAACAACGCATGGCTGGTGAGGCTCGGTGAAGAAGCCCGCCTCGATGGCTATGTCCTTACTATCGACTTCGGCTCTTCCAGTCTGCGCGGTATCCAGACGGTAGACGCCATGCTGATCACCGAAGAGCGTGACGGGAAGTACACCGTAATCGGCGTCGGCCGGGTCTTCAGAAAGCGTTTTTCGCTGGAAGACACCTCGTTCTACTTCGACGGCTATCTACCGGCAACACCGACCGCCACGTTGGACGAGTTGACCATTCCCGTCCCGGAAAACAAGGCACCGATCAACCGGCTGGATTGGGCGCTGTTCGAGAATGCCCTGAAAACGACGACGGGTGCGAGCTGGGCGGCATTCCCTGCCATTGCAGGTGAAACACCTGACGAGCAGGCATACGTCCGGGAATTGATGCAGGCGGCCATGATCGACGACCTTCTCGGACCGGCCGACGGCCCGGTCGAAGAAATCATCGGCATGAGCGTCCGTGACCGTTATCTGGTCGGAAAGCTGGCTCCGCAAAATGCGGTCATCACCGAAGAGGACGAACTGCCCGGGGCCGGAGCCGAAGACGAGCAGGAAGGCACCCGAGAGGTGGATGCCTCGACCAATCAGTCGCTTGTTCCCTCGTCCTTGGGCTTCACTTTCTGCGTGGATTCCACGGTCGACAATGTGGAGCTCATCGCCAACTGGGGGCGCTACGAAAGGACGGAAAGCGAGCGGATCAACGAGGCCAACGACAAGCCTTTCCGCTGCTGGAAGCGTATTCCTTCCGGTGGTTCCATCATCATTCCGATGAGC
The DNA here is from genome assembly GCA_050252135.1 of Desulfobulbus sp. Taxonomy (GTDB): domain Bacteria; phylum Desulfobacterota; class Desulfobulbia; order Desulfobulbales; family Desulfobulbaceae; genus Desulfobulbus. Next base: position 2,932 of record JBFWLN010000041.1, on the reverse strand, counting down.
AAGCGGAAAATCGAACCGCTTGTCATCGACAATCAGTGTCCCGAGGTTCTGGTTCAAGGCTCCATCAGTCCGCCTCTGGAGAACGGCGATCGGCTGGTGACGTTGTTTTTCATCAACAACCAATCCATGCCGGAACAGAATCAGGATCAGGCATGGGTGTTCCAGCCGGAACTGATCGTCCGTGACCCGGAAAAATGCCCCATCTTCAGACGGCGTCCGGTGCTGGATTCCGATGGAGGGGATGCCGAGCGTGAAGCGCTGGAAATGATTTACAGAAAGCAGGTCGAGTTCGCGGTCGGTCACGGTGTGTCCGTCCATGCGACCACGGCCGAAAACGATACGGAACACGCGGTCGAGATCAAAACCGCAATCTTGCCCCAATACGAAGTGCCCGTGACCGAAACACCGGGTCTGGCAGACGAAGACCGTCCGGGTATGAAGCGCATGATTGCCGAAGGTTTCCTCGACATGGAAAACCTCGCGCAACTGGACAAGGATGCCCTCGTAACCGGATTGAAGATATTGACCGAGGATTACGCCCTCTGGATCACTGAACAAAGAGAGCGTATCGGCAAGGACGTTCTCGGATATGACGGTGCCGCATCGGCAGCCATGGATCGCTGCTCTCAGGTTCTCCAACGTCTGGAAGAAGGTATCGAGACATTGGGAACGAGCGAAGACGCCCTCGAGGCATTTCGCTTCGCCAATCGGGCCATGGCTCTCCAACGTATCCGCAGTATCTATGCGCTCTCCAAGAGGCGCGGTGACGATCCTGATATCGATGCCCTGAACGTTCGAAAGAACCGCTCGTGGAGACCCTTCCAGCTGGCCTTCATGCTTCTGTCGTTGCCAGCCTTGGCCGATCCGGAGCACAAGGACAGAACCGAACCACTCGAAGCCTATGCCGATCTTCTCTGGTTCCCCACCGGTGGTGGTAAGACCGAGGCGTATCTGGGCGTGGCCGCTTTCACCATGGCGATCCGACGGTTACAGGGAGATCTGGGCGGTCTGGATGGTACACGCGGTCTCGCCGTGATCATGAGATACACCCTCCGCTTGTTGACGCTCCAGCAGTTTCAGCGTGCGACCACCCTGATCTGTGCCTTGGAATCGATGCGTCGTGAAGATCCCAAAAAATGGGGAACGACTCCTTTTACCATTGGCCTCTGGGTAGGTAATCGGGTGACTCCCGGAAGCACCGAGGAGGCACATACGGCCATTCAGAGTTTCAGGGATGGCAAGCGTCACGGCAGTAATTCCCCGGCTCAGTTGACCACCTGCCCGTGGTGTGGTGCCGAGATTGCCGAAGGCCGGGACATCGAAGTGAAAAAAGATGTCGGACGGACGTTCATCTATTGTGGAGACAAGTTCGGTCGCTGTGATTTCGGCCGAAGCAAGTCCAAGGATATGGGAATCCCCGTTCTGGTAGTGGACGAAGAAATTTACAGGCATCCTCCCACCATGCTGATCGCCACGGTGGACAAGTTCGCCATGATGGCGTGGCGCGGACAGGTGCGAACGCTCTTCGGACGTGCCACGCAGGAGTGCGTCAGACATGGCCTGCTCTGGCCCAATGCGGATTGCTCCGGCAATCACAACGCCAAGGGCAATCTTCCCAAGGTGACCGTAAAAGACATCACCCCGATTCGACCGCCGGATTTGATCATTCAGGACGAGTTCCATCTCATCAGCGGACCGCTGGGAACGATGGTCGGGCTTTACGAGACCGCCGTGGATGAACTCTCCACATGGCAGGTCGGTGGCAAATCGATCCGACCCAAGGTCATCGCGTCGACGGCCACCGTGCGCAAGGCCGACGAGCAGGTCAACAACGTGTTCTTGAGACAGGTGGCGGTCTTCCCACCCCATGGACTGGATGTGGAGGACAATTTCTTTTCGGTCCAGAGACCGATCGAGGAAAAACCCGGCCGTCGATACATGGGGATCTGTTCTCCGGGAAGCTCGCGTCCGGCCGTGTTGATTCGTGTCTACGTGGCCATGTTGACGGCGGCGCAGTCACTTTTCGAACGGTTCGGTCAGGTCGCGGACCCATACATGACGGTTGTCGGTTATTTCAATTCACTGCGGGAACTCGGGGGCATGAGACGCCTTGCCGAGGATGACGTCCAGACCCGTGCCTACAGGGTGCAGATGAGCGATGTCAGCCGACCGGGGCTGGAACAAAGGTCGGTCAGGAACGTGGATGAATTGACCTCCCGTGTGTCGAGCAAGGATATCCCGAAAAAGCTGGATCAGCTGGAAGTGAAGTTCAACGCCACTCTGGAAGACGGCAAGTACGTCACCAAGTGGGAAAAAGGTGAAACCCGGGCCATCGATATCGTTCTGGCCACCAACATGCTCTCGGTAGGTGTGGACGTGAATCGTCTGGGAATCATGGCCGTGAACGGTCAGCCGAAAAACACGGCCGAATACATTCAGGCGACGAGCCGTGTCGGACGTCAGTTCCCGGGACTGGTTTGCACGGTGTTGACATGGTCCAGACCGCGTGACCTCTCGCATTACGAAACGTTCGAGCATTACCATGCCACCTTCTACAAACACGTCGAGGCTCAATCGGTCACTCCTTTCGCTCCGAGAGCGCTCGACCGTGGGTTGACGGGTACGCTGGTCAGTCTGATGCGGCTGGGGTACGCCCCGTTGAACCCGAACCTCGGGGCTATGGCACTCGACAACGTGGCTTCTCCCGAATTGAAAAGCGCCAAGGAGAGCCTCACCAACAGAGCCTGGAAAGCGACCAGCAAGAAGGCCATCAAGGACAACGCCGAGGTGATGATTTCCGATCGTTCGGATCGCTGGGTGAAGGAAGCCGGGAAAGCCGGACGGCGCTTGGGCTATGAAACCGAAAGACGACAAGGCGACGTGGCGGCACTGTTGAAAAAACCGGGCGTGGCCGCTTGGGACGAATTCACCG
>JBFWLN010000040.1:0-27468 GCA_050252135.1 Desulfobulbus sp. | reverse complement strand
TGAGGGGTGACTGGACATAGTTTAAATTCACCATATTCAAATAATCTGAGCAATTACTTGGTATGGCAGAATTTTTAACCAGTCAACCCCTTCTTGTTTTCTGCAACTCTGACAAAGACCCGTAAAAAAATTTGATTTATTGCGTCGCAACGTTTTTTCCGTAGAAGGAGCCAAAACAATTTTCAAAAAAAACAACAGAAGGGGCGGGGAAAGAAAAAAGCTTTCGAATAATGCGCCGGATTTTGGTTCGGATACAAGGCGATTTAACTGGTGAATATCAAGCATATTCACCAGTTAAAGGAACGCCGTAGCCGGTCCGCAAGACAAGCAGAATTGGATATTTATTTTTTCCCGCGCCCCTAAAAAAAAGCCCCTTTCCTGGACTCACCAGAGAAGGGGCTTTTTGAATTTAAAAAAACTAAAAAAATATCCTATCCGCGCAGGACGTTGGCCACCTCGCGGGCAATGGCCAGTTCCTCGTTGGTGGGGATAACGAAAACCTGAACCGAGCTGTCCGGGGTGCTGATGCAACGGGCCTCTTTGGAGCGTTCGCTGTTCTTTTTTGCATCTAAGCGAACGCCGAAGACCTCAAGGCCTTTCAGCGATTCGGCGCGGACGATGTCGTCGTTCTCACCGATACCGGCGGTGAAGACAATACCATCCACCCGGCCAAGCACGGCCATGTAGGCACCGATGTATTTACGGTTGCGGTAGGTGGCCACATCCAGGGCGGTGGCCGCCCGGGTGTCGCCGTCGGCAATCGCCTGGTGGATATCGCGCATATCGTTCATGCCGCAGAGTCCCTTCAGTCCGGACTCTTTATTGAGCATTGAATCGATTGCCTCCAGCTCCATGCCCTTATTCTGTTTCAAAAACAGATGAATCGCCGGATCAAGGTCACCGCAACGGGTCCCCATAACGAGACCTTCCAGCGGAGTCATCCCCAGGGAGGTATCGATACTGCGTCCATTTTCTATCGCGGTGATGGAGCAACCGTTGCCCAGATGCACAGTCACAAGGTTGCTCTCATTAAGCGGCTTACCCAAGAGACGGGCGCATTCACCGGCAACATAACGATGCGAAGTTCCGTGAAAACCGTACCGGCGCACCCGATCCTGCTCATAAAGTTTGTACGGCAGGGCATACATAAAGGCATGTGGCGGCATGGTCTGATGAAAGGCGGTGTCGAAAACCGCTACCTGGAACACGGCCGGAAACAGCTCCATGGCCACACGGATACCGTCGAGATTAGCGGGGTTATGCAGTGGTGCCAAGGGGACATTGCGCTGGATGGCCTCGATAACCCTGGTGGTAATGCGGGTCGAGGCATGGAAATCCTCGCCACCATGAACAACGCGATGCCCAATGGCGGTGATCTCCGAGGCATCCTTGATAATCCCCTTGTCCTTGTCGGTGAGCAGGTTGATTACCAGCATCATACCGCTATCATGATCGGGGATGGGCTGCTCGATCACAATCTCACTCTGGGTTGCACTGCCGGGCAGAAAAGTATTTTTCAGACGACCGATATCTTCGCCGATCCGCTCGACCAGACCTGTGGCCAACACGGTTTCGGTCTTCATCTCGATCACCTGATACTTGATCGAGGAACTCCCTGAATTAATAACAAAAAATTTCATATTCACTTCTCCTGTTCACCAAGAGCATTAATGTTTTTTAGCCACCTGGGCCTGGATAGCGGTCAAAGCCACGGTATCGACGATATCCTGCACGGTACAACCGCGGGAGAGATCGTTAACCGGCTTATTGAGCCCCTGTAGAACCGGGCCCATGGCTACAGCATTGGCTGCACGCTGCACGGCCTTATAGGTGTTGTTACCGGTATTGAGATCCGGGAAAATAAAGACGGTTGCCTGCCCGGCCACCTCTGAATTGGGCATCTTCAAATGTGCCACCTCGAGATCAAAGGCGGCATCGTATTGTAGTGGCCCTTCCAGCGGGAAATTCAAGCCGCGTTCAACCATCAACTCCTTGGCGATAGCCGCAGCCTGGACCACCTTTTCCACGTCCTGTCCGGAACCGGAAATGCCGGTGGAGTAACTGAGCAGAGCCACGCGTGGTTCGATGCCGAAAATCTGCGCGGTTTCCGCCGAGCTAAGCGCAATCTCTGCCAGCTGACGGGCATCGGGGTTAGGCACAACGGCGCAGTCGCCGAAGGCCAAGATCTTGGATTGGAGACACATGATGAAGATCGAGGAGACCACTGATACGCCGGGTTTGGTTTTGATAAACTCAAAAGACGGGCGGATGGTCTGGGCGGTGGTGGTGATCGAACCGGAGACCATACCATCGGCAATCCCCTTATGTACCATCATGGTGCCGAAGTAGGTCGGGTCGGACATACGATCGCGGGCAACATCCATAACGATGCCGCGATGTTTGCGGATATCGAAATAGGTGGCAACGAAATCGTCGTAGCAGCTGGCCCCTGTCGGGTCGAGGATTTGGACGCCTTCAATATTAAGGTTGAGCTTGGAGGCCTTGGCGCGAATTTCCTCTTCCCTACCGAGCAAGGTGATGTCGGCGATGCCACGTCTAAGAATTATATCGGTGGCGCAGAGGATACGCTCGCCCATACCCTCGGGCAGGACGATGTGCTGCCGGTTAGCAGCGGCCTTTTCCACCAACGAATACTCGAACATACGCGGCGTGATCTTGGTGGAACGCTGGGAAACGACCCGTTTGGTCAGTTCGGCGACATCCACGTACTTGGAGAACCAGCCCAGGGCGGTGGCAATACGTTTAGTATCGGTGGGCTCGATCCGACCGTAGAGTTCATTAACGCTCTGGACCGTGTCGTAGGTGTGGGACTCGACAAAAAGCACCGGCACCGGAATACCGGTCCAGCCCTGGATCAGCCGCTGGACGCTGGTGCTGACCTCGATACCGCCGGTGATGAGAATACCGGAGATGTTGGGGTATGCCGAAGAGATTCGGCTGGCGAGACTGGCGATAATGATGTCTGAACGGTCACCGGGAGTGATGATCAGGCTCCCATCCTTGATGTAATCAAGGAAGTTGCTGATCTGCATCGCCGCAACCAGGTAGTTGTTAACCAGGTTGAGCATGCTCGGTTTGCCGTAGAGGACCTCGGCACCCAACCACCGCTTGACATCGTCGATGGTGGGGTTGCCCAGGGCCTTGTTCTCCGGAATAACATAGAGCGGGAAATTGCGGCCGAACTGCTCACGGCACTTGGCATTGGAGGCGGTATCGCGGAGAAAGGACTCTGGTGCGCGGTTAATGATACAACCGGCAAGATCAAGCCCTTTTTCCTCAAGGGTATCTATGGTAATCGCGGTATGGGTGCAGATTTCCTCGGTGGACTTGTCACGGCCGGAGGCCACGATCAATACCGGTGCGCCGAGGTTGGCGGCGATGTTGGCGTTGAGATCAAATTCAAAGCCCGGATCCTTACCGCGGAAATCGGTACCCTCGCAGAGAACAAAATCGTACTTTGCTTCCAGCTGTTTGTATTTTTTGAGGATATTTTCGTAGAGAATCCCCTCCTGACCGGAGGTGATGAGTTGGCGGGCTTGGCTGAGGGTGTAGGCGTGGGTGTCGGTGTACTCGATATCGAGTTTGAAGTACTTCAGTATCAGGTTGAGATCGTGATCGACACGACCGAAGACATGATCGTTAATAATGGGGCGAAAAAAGGCGATTCGACTGATCTCTTTGAGGATCACTTGCATGACCCCGAGAATGATCGCCGACTTGCCGCTTCGCTCTTCCGCTGCGGTGACGTACAAATTATTTGCCATGGAATGGGACCTCCTGCTTCCGTGAAGATATGGGCAGGGCGTTAAGGGGAAAACGGATTGCCCCCAGTCGGAGCAGCGAGTGTCTCCGAGCGGGGGCCGATGTTTTTACTTGAAGATATTGTATAACTCTTTCAGATTTCTATCAAATTAAATCAGGCACTTTTGACCGCCGTTCCCGGCCACGGCCCGCGACAAACTGGGCCGAAAACGAAGCAGCCATCAATCTGCCAGTTGGTTGGCAATGAGCTCAACCGTGTGCCGCACCTGGACTCCAGCACCATCCTGATCCATGCCGCCTCGAATCTGCATGACGCAGCCGGGACAGTCCATGGCCACCACCGGTGCACCGGTGTCTCTGATGTTTTTCAGTTTCCTCTGCAGGATCGGAGCCGAAATCTCCGGTAATTTGATGGAGTAAGATCCACCCATACCGCAGCAAATATCACATTCAAACATCTCGGCTATCTCATAGCCGGCCTTCTCCAGCAGGGCCCGTGGCGGCTGATCGGCCTTGAGGGTCCGCTTAAGGTGGCAGGAGTCGTGATAGGTGATCTTGCCAAGTTCCTGGCCTTCCTTGAGGGTGAGGCGTCCTTCATCGACCAGTTTTTTCACCAACGTGGAGAAATCAATGGTCTTCTCGGCAAGCTCACGTGCTTGGGGGAGCCATTTGCGGCGCCCAAGCGACTCAAAGGTGGCGATGAACTCATGATCCAGGGCCACGGTACAGGTCGGACAGGCGGAAACCACATAATCGGCCGGTTCGGCCAGCAGAGCCTGGATATTGTCGACCGCATTGCCGGCAGCGGTCTCATAGGCACCGTTGTAGCGGGCAGGGGCGCCACAACACGTCTGCCCTTCGGGGAAAACGACCTCGATCCCGGCCTTGTTGAGGATCTTCACCAGGGCCTCACCCATTTCCGGATAGGCAAAATCAATCAGGCAACCAGCGTAGAACACCACCTTTTCTCGCAGCCCCCTGGGCTGGTTGATGGTTTGGAACACATCGCGGAACGGTTTTGGCGCAATTGCCGGTAGGCTGCGGCCATCGGTAAGATCGGCCAAAAACATCGGCAAATGGCGAATGAACTTGGTGCCTTTGGCAAAGGGTTTGGCTGCCACCGAGGCGGCCCGGAGCATAGCATGGAATACCCTCCGGTTGTTCACCACAGTGAAAATTGATTTCTGCAGCACGGACAGTCCCTGCTCTTTCACCAGGCGACGACGAATCTCCATGATCAGGCCGGGGATATCGATTTTACCCGGGCAAACATCCTTACAGGCCCCGCACTGGATACAAAGTCCCTGGATATCTTCGGAACTCTTCAACTCGTCATGCCAGGCGGTGAGAATCGTCCCAATACCACCGGTGTATACCTTGCCAAACACATGACCGCCGACCAGACGAAAAATCGGACAAACGTTCAGGCAGGAAGCGCAACGGATACATTGCAGGGCCTCCTTGAACAGGGGATCGGCCGCCATATCACTGCGATGGTTGTCCATGAGTATGACATGGAGCTCTTTCGTGCCTCCATCATCGGTGGGGGTGGGGCCGGAGATAATGGTGACATACGAGGTCAGCAACTGGGCGGTGGCACTGCGCGGCAGTGCTTTCAGGATTGGAGCGATCTCACTGAACTTGGCCACCAACTTCTCGACACCGACCACGGCAATGTGAATTTTGGGCAGGGTGGTCACCATACGGGCATTGCCCTCATTGGTGACGAGGGCAACGGAACCGGTCTCAGCCACGGCAATGTTACCACCGGAAATGCCCATATCGGCACGGAGAAACTTGGGGCGCATCTCGCCTCTGGCCACCTTGACCAGGCGGGGAATGTCGGAGCTGAGTCGCTCATCGACTTCCTTGGAAAAGATGTCGGCCACCTCTTCCTTGGTCATGTGAATGGCGGGCATAACCATGTGCGAAGGCGTCTGACCAGCCAACTGAATAATCCACTCACCCAGGTCGGTCTCGTTGACCTCAATGCCGGCCTTTTCCAGATAGGGATTGAGGTGGATTTCCTCAGTGGCCATGGACTTGGATTTGACGATCGATTTAACCCCGTTTTCCTGGGCGACTTTCAATATATATTCGCGTACTTTTTCCGGATCATTGGCGCGGAAGACCTTGGTCCCCTTGGCTTCAGCATTTTTCTGGAACAAATCGCATAGTTCATCAATGTGGGAGGCGGCATAGCCTTTTAATCCGGCAATCGTGGTGCGCAGGGCCTCGAAGTCTATGCCTTCGTAAGCCTTGGCACGATTGACCTTGTAGGCCTCGGAAAATTTGCCGAGCGCCCCGGTGAGGTTGGCGTTATGGAGGGCGCGATCAATGGATTGTTTGAATTCCTGCTGCATTAGCTGATCCCTCCCAGCTGATCGATGAACACGATGACAAGCCGTTCCGGCCCATGGACGCCGATGGTCAGCACCCGTTCGATATCTGCGGTGCGGCTGGGGCCGGTGATCATGGCGATGTAATTGGCGGTTTTCGGATTGACTTCGGCGAGTACGGTGGGCATATCCGGCCGAAGACCAGAAGTGGAGATCAGGGCGACATGGATGGTCGGCAACGTCGACACCAACCGTTTATCGATGGCAGTGGCATCCTGAACCAAGGTGCCGGTATCGGCCATGGCCCAGTCCACCTGACTGATGCCGACTCTTGCCGCGGCTGCCCGCTCTCGACTCACCTCAAAACCGAGACCGTCCATACCTTCCAGTGCCTTAGGGTCAATGCTCTTCAAAAAGGGGCAATCGGCAAAGACAGCATACTGCCCGGGCTGTTCGGCCACACCTTCCTGAGTCAAAAAATCCGTCAGAAAAGTCAGCGCCTCCCCAGAGCTGGTAAATCGATGCACTTCCGCGCTCACACCTTCAGCTCTCGTTTTAAACTGTTCGTACATCAGCTCCCTCCTTCAACTCGGATTGCTCCGATGAAGCTTAGACCGGCCATCCTGTCGGCCACTTCCAAGCCGATCCAACAGCACTGGTCATATTTTTTAAATTGTAAAACCAACTTATGATCAACATATATTGCAAAGTATCATCCTTTGTCAACATGCTTTTTAGCAATTTTTTGAAAAATTTGTTGACAAGTTTTACACTGTGAGATAACTGGTAATACCAATTAACGACCCATGAGGTAATGCGCGCTCTTCCTGGTAACCCGTTAGTACCCCGCTGGTGGGGATCTACGATCAACTCACTTTTGAAGGAGTACCCCGTTATGAATTGGACACTTGTCAACCCCTCCGCCGCCGGGAAACTGCGGGGAGATGTCGCGTCGGCGCCACCCCAGGCGTCCTGCCAACATGGAAGCGCTGAAATGCGCAAAAGTCATTAAGGAGGCCCTCTATGTCGCTTCAACTGCTTGCTCTTGTTGCCCTGCTGCCCATTGCCCTGGCGCTGGTTCTTATGGTCGGCCTTCGTTGGCCGGCGACAAAAGCCATGCCCCTGGCCTGGCTGGTTACCGCTCTTGCCGGTGTTTTTGTCTGGAAGATGGATATCGGCTTTGTTATTGCCTCAACCCTGAATGGTTTCGGCGGAGCCATTAACGTTCTCATTATTGTTTTCGGTGCCATTCTCATCCTCTACACCCTCCGCGACAGTGGTGGCATGGAGACCATCAATCACGGTTTCCACGGCATCAGCCGCGACCGCCGGATACAGGTCATCATTATCGCCACTGTTTTCTCCGCCTTTCTTGAGGGTGCCGCCGGCTTCGGAACGCCTGCCGCCATTGCCGCACCGCTGCTGCTCAGCCTCGGCTTTCCGGCCCTGGCAGCCGCCATGGTCTGCCTGATCCTTAACTCCTTCCCGGTGACCTTCGGTGCTGTTGGCACCCCGGTTTGGTTCGGCCTGAAAAACCTTAAACCGCAGATTGAAGCCGCCATCGCCGCCGGTCAGGCTGGGGACATCACCTCCTTTGCCATGTTCCTTAAAGTTATTGGCCAGTGGGCTGCAGTGCTTCATCTGCCGATGATTTTCATCATGCCGCTCTTTGTGAACATGATGCTCACCCGCTTCTTCGGTGAGAAGAAATCCTGGACTGAAGGTCTGGGCGCCTGGAAGTTTTCCCTATTTGCGTCCATTTGTTTCGCCGTACCTTACACCGCGACAGCCTTCTTTATCGGTGAAGAGTTCCCGAGCCTCATCGGTGGCCTGATCGCTACTGCCCTGGTTGTGACCGCTGCGAAGAAAGGATTCCTGCTGCCGAAAAAAAACTGGGATTTCGGCCCGCAATCCACCTGGGAGAAAGAGTGGACCGGCGATATTGCCACCTCAGAGAATTGCGAATTCAAGGCTCATATGAGCCAATTCAGAGCATGGCTGCCCTATATTCTTATCGGTGCGATCCTGGTTTTGACCCGTATCAGCAGCCTGCCGCTCAAAAGCTGGCTGACCTCCATCAGCTTTTCCATCCCGCACATCATGGGCTACGAGTCGGTTAGCTTCTCAATGAAGCCGCTGTATCTGCCGGGTACCATTCCCTTCATGCTGGTGGCGATCCTGACCATCTTCATCCACAAGATGCCCGGTGAGAAGGTTGCCGCAGCCTGGACCGACTCGATCAAACGGATGAAAAACCCAGCTATCGCCCTGTTCTTTGCAGTTGCCTTGGTTGAGATCTTTAAACAATCCGCGAAAAACACCCTCGGCATGCCGTCCATGCCGCTCGCCATGGCCCAAACCGCCGCGGCATTAACCGGATATACCTGGCCGATGTTTGCCTCCTTCGTCGGTGCCCTTGGCGCCTTCATCACCGGTTCCAACACGGTCTCCGACTTGCTCTTTGCAGAATTCCAGTACGCCACAGCCTCCCAGCTGGGGATCTCGCATCAGATTGTTGTCGCCCTCCAGGCCGTTGGTGGCGCCATGGGGAACATGGTGTGTATTCACAACATCGTTGCTGCCTCCGCTACCGTTGGTCTGGCCGGAATGGAAGGCATGATCATCCGCAGAAACGCTCTCCCCCTCCTGGTGTACGGCTTGTCCGCAGGGCTTTTGGGATCACTGTTTGTATACGTCCTCTACCCTGGAATTTTCTAAGGAGAGGCACTGCATGGGATTCCCCCCGGAAGCGATCCCCTTCCGGAGTAATCCCCCCATCCTTCTTGTTGCTCTTCACTCCTGTCTCTTTTCTCCTGAAGCTCACCGGCCAATTCCCCCTGGCCGGTGAGCTCGCCCCTAGAAGAAAAGGACGCGCGCAACTCCGGGCGGCAGTGGTCATGCCGTCCGGAGTATCTATAGGCCAATGCAGCGCATCGACCGGCGCCATTCACGATCATTACACCCTCACTAGCAACCCGAATTTTGCGTAACATGCCCACCGTCGACTTGACACTGACTTGCATTCCCATTGGTTATGCAGTAGATAGGAGTCTTTTGAATGTTTTCTTTGCCGTATTGGATGACCATGCGATTTAAACCGATCAAACCCAAGAAAGTGTCCAGCCAAATCGCCGATCAGATTCGCGAGTCGATCCTGGCCGGTGATTTCGCCCCTGGAGACAAACTGCCCCCGGAACGGGAACTGGCCGAAATGTTCAGCGTCTCGAGGCCATCGGTCCGCGAAGCGCTCAATATTCTCGCTTCTGCCGGTCTTGTCATGTCGTACCAAGGTGGCGGCACCGTTGTCCTCAGTTTGGTTGATCCCAGCCAGGGCAATGCACTCAGCGACCTGATCCGCAGCCAACAGGATCGGGCTCTCGAGGTGATCGAGGTCCGCAAATGTATGGAATCCTGGACAGCCTTCTACGCTGCCGAACGTGCCCTTCCCGAAGATCTGCGCCGTATGGACGAGATCCTCAAAGGGATGGAGAAAAACCTGACGGGTCAGCTGCCTTCAGAGGATCTGGACGCCAACCTCCACATTGTCATTGCCCGGGCTACCCATAATATCGTCTGGCTGCACCTGATGCAGAGCCTGTTTGACGCCATGAAAGAATTCCAGCGCGGTGTCTGGCGAGCTGTCTACCTAACCCAAGAAGACCACCTACTCCTTTTCAGTCATCACGCGGCTATCATCAATGCCATCAAGGAGAAAAATCCAGAGGCGGCCCGTGAAGCCATGATGCACCATCTCAACTTTGCCGAACAGCGAAGTATCGCCTACGTTTCCCACCGCGTTCCCCAATAAGAGTCTCAGAAGCCTCGCAATAACGGAGGCGCATGCGATCCAATATGCGTGCGTGACGAAGTATGAAATGTGGTGCTCATTTTTTTTCATGAGCATGACAATAACTTCAGCTTTTTTCCCATGCCTGAAGCCTTCCGGCCAAGGCGTCATTTCTTCATTTTTCTTCATCTCGCATTCTTCTTGCTAAGCCCGTCATGTGTAGCCCGGGCAACTTGCGTCCTCCTTCAATCTTTATGGAGATCAATGGATTTAGCGCGATGCAAGCGAAAATTTATTTGACAGATCATTTCCCAAATGATAATTGGTAAGACAAATAGACCTCCGCTAGCTAAATCGTTTAATTCTGGTGATTGCGGCGGAGAACGTGAATTCCAAATGCGTCTTCAGCAGAGGAGAACCGTCGCAATGCTTGACCAATCGATCATTGAGCAGCTTGAAGCCCTGGTAGGAAAAGAGAACGTATTGACCGGTAAAGTAGACCTCGTCGCCTACAGTTACGATGCCACTGCCGATCTGCCCCGGCAAACTCCAGATGTGGTCGCCCTCCCGACCAGCGCCGAAATGGTCCAGGAGATTGTTCGCTTGGCCCGCCGCAACCACATCGCCATCTATCCCCGCGGTGCCGGAACCAATCTCAGTGGCGGCACTGTTCCCCTGAAAAAGGGCATCGTTCTCTCTTTCCAGAAGATGAACAAAATCGTTGAGATTGATGCCGCAAACCTCACCGCCGTCGTCCAGCCCGGTGTGGTCATCAATGCCCTCAACACCGCGGTTGCCGAGCATGGACTCATCTATCCTCCAGATCCCGGTACCGTGGCCACCGCCACCATGGGCGGGTCCGCAGCTGAAAATTCCGGTGGTTTGCGCGGCCTGAAATACGGCGTGACCAAAAATTACATCATGGGCATGGAAGTTGTGCTGGCCAGCGGCGACAAGGTTCGGTTTGGCGGTAAGACGGTGAAAAACGTCACTGCCTATGACTTTTCCAACCTCTTTGTCGGTTCTGAAGGAACGCTGGGGATCATCACCGAACTCACCGCTAAATTGATTCCGGCGCCAAAATATCGTCGAACCATGATGGGTATGTTCAAATCCCTGGCCGATGCGGGCAATGCCGTTGCCGGTATCATTGCCGCTCAGGTTATTCCCGCAACCTTGGAGATCATGGACCGCATGACCATTCAGACCGTGGAAGATTTTGCCCACATCGGCCTGCCGGTTGATGCCGAGGCCCTACTGCTGATTGAAGTGGACGGTATGTCCGCAGATGTTGTGAATTCCGAGGCAGAGGCGGTGATGAAGGTGGTCACCGAGAATAACGGCGATCTCAAGACCGCAGAGTCCGATCAGGAGCGCGACCAATTGTGGACTGCCCGTCGGAATGCCCTGCCCGCACTGGCCTCGCTTAATAACACCGTTATTCTCGAGGATGCTACAGTACCGCGTTCACGGATCACCGATATGCTGATCATCTGCCAAGAAATCGGCAAAAAATACAATCTTACCCTCGGTACCTTCGGCCATGCAGGCGATGGCAACCTGCATCCAACCATCCTCTGCGACAAAAATAACGCCGATGAGATGTCCCGGATGCACAAAGCAGTTGATGAGATATTCAAGGCAGCCCTTGATTTCGGCGGTACCCTGTCCGGGGAGCACGGCATCGGTGTGGCTAAAATGAAATATCTCGGGGATGAACTCGGCCAGAGCGGCCTTAATCTGATGGCCACCATCAAGCAGGCCCTTGATCCCGACTACGTCCTCAATCCTGGGAAAATGGTCCCTGTACGGGAGAACTAAGCCATGGCTGTCAGCGATAAAACGTATCACGACGATTTAGCGATTGTTCAGGAAGAACTGGACAAATGCATGAAATGCGGCAACTGCATGGCCGTCTGTCCGGTGTATGGGGTCGAAAAGGTCGAATCCGCCGTGACCCGATCCAAAATTGCCGTGGCCGAGGCTGTTCTGGCCGGTGAATTGGAATTGGACGACCCCCAGGTCTATGCGATGCTGTTCAACTGTCTGGTCTGCAAATCCTGCATGACCGCTTGCCCGACCAAGGTCAATTTCGACCGAATTATGCTGGCCCTGCGGGCTGCCCTGGTGCGGAAAAATGGTCTCCCCTGGCTCAAAAAGGCGATCTTTTCCACCCTCAAGCACCCCAAACTTTTTGACGCCGGGCTTCGTGTCGGCGCAGCCATGCAGGGGCTGGCATTTAAATCCGAGAAAGGCGGCAAGGCAATCTCGCCCAGAGCACCCTTTGCCAAAGTGGGAACTCCCATCGGCTTTGACGGCGATCGCCAGATGCCATCACTCTCTATCACCCCTTTGCGTGATCGGGTTCCAGAGATAGTGCGTGCTCCCGGCTCCACCATCAAGGTAGCCTTTTTTACCGGCGATTCGCTCAACTATTTTTACCCTGATTCCGGCAAAGATCTGATCGATGTACTGACCGCCAACAATATTGAGGTCCATATCCCCAAGGGACAAAACTGCTGCGGCATACCGGTTCTGGTGCATGGTGATATAGACACCGTGCGCAAACTGGCCCGCAACAACATCGACACCTTCGAGGCTACCGGTTGTGACTACCTGATAACCGGTTGCGGCTCCTGCGGTGGTGCCTGGCAGCACGATTATGTGGAACTGCTGGCCACGGATCCGGACTACGGCCCCAAGGCCGAGGAATGGTCCAAGAAGACCTACGACATTTCAACCTTTCTCACCAAGATCATCAAACTGCGTGAGCCCAAGGGCCGGATCGAACGAACGGTGACTTACCACGATTCCTGCCATCTGAAAAAATCGATGAAAGTTTTTGCCGAACCGCGCGATATCCTTAAATCCATCCCCGGACTTACCTTTAAGGAGATGTCGGCCCCGGATGCCTGCTGCGGCAGCGGTGGCTCCTTTGTCCTTTCTCACTACGAGACATCCTCCGCCATCGGCAAAAAGAAGGCCGAGGATATCAACCGCACCGAGGCGGATACCGTCTCCACCGGTTGCCCGGCCTGCATGATGCAGTTACTCGATAACGTTAATCGCTGCGGTGGTGAGCAGGATGTGGTGCACTACATCTCCCTGCTGGCGCAATCTTACCGCAAAGAGAAGTAATTCAACCCAAACGCAAACTGTTCGTTTCGCCATCCCCCCGATAGATGGACTCGTAAAAAGTCCATCGCATTCCGAGAGAGGGTTAAGTGAAAACAAAAGTTTACAGGGCGTAACGTTTCCCGACGCCATCAAAAAAGAGGGGGGTAGCTTGCAAGCCCCCCCTCTTTCCCTGCCGCAGCAGGTGAAAAATCTTATTTCGCCCTCATTCTCCGCGTTTTTCCCCTTCCTCCCAATATCGTCTCAGGGCTGATAGACAAGGCTGTTGGAAGGAGCACTGACTTCATTATTCAGGTGAACCGCTTCCATGACAAAGGCTTGAACCTGCATAGGCTGTGGCAGTTCACAGATCAACGTCCTGGCAGTGACATCGTCGGTTGCACACAAGATCTCACCATTGACGAGCAGATGAAACCCACGGATAGTGTGTTCTTCCTCTTCGTCAAACTCCCAGGAAAAGGTGGCAAGGCGCATTGCACTTGTCTGGGATATCGCCAGATAGCCGACTTGTTCCCGCGTGTGCTCCACTTCATTATCCAACGATTGTTCTTCCTGAACCTTGGTTTGAAAACCCGTCGTGCTCACCTCCTGGACACGTAGATTGGCAGTATTCAGTTCTGAAAATGTTTGCATATCGGCAAACAGGATCGGCGGGCGCTCAAAGGTGCTGTGCAAAGGAATGGTCGACCACTGATGGGTAACGGATCGGTCTGTAAAAAATGCCTCATATTGCATGGTCCCCATTACGCCTTTTCCCGGCTCCCAGGCCACATAGTGCACGGTTTCGTCGGCATGCCCGGAAGAGAAGTTTTTTTCTTGTTCTTTCAACAGATAGATAAAACCAAATGTCCCCAAGGGCAGCACTCGGCCAGCAACAGCCTCGGCCTCATTCACCGTGGTAACACTGGTGAACACCACGGGATTGCTGGAAAACGAGGCGGAAAATGGAACCAGCTTCAATTTGCTTGACCCGGAAAAAGAGCCTGCCTCAATCACCGAACCGTCCGCAAGCACTGTACGTCCTTGCTCCAGGACCAAATAACTCACGATTTCCTTGCCATGTATTCCATCTTGATATGGCCACTCAACCAACCGTATATCAAAACCGTCCGTGGTGACATTACGGATTCGGACCGTGCACGGACTCATATCGGCTCCATGTGGCGGACCGGCAACCACAATAGGATGAACATAGGGGGTTGCAAAGGAAACTCTGGCCCAATTACTGGTCAGAACAATTTCCCCGGATTCCAGCATGACGTCAGCATCGGTTGTAGCCGCAGAGGAACTTGCCAGGTCTGCCACAATAACCTTGGCCGCCGATGCCTTGGGAAGTAAAGCTATTGCCTCCTTATCACTCCCGTCAGCGGCAACGGTGATCACAATCGGGGTAGCAATTGAATTTTGTTGTCCTTGACTGTCAACGACCGTCAGGGTTGCAGTATAGGTGCCTGGCACACTGTACACATGTGCCGCCGAGACACCGGTGGATCTGGAACCGTCACCGTAATCCCATACATAATTCACCAAGGTAAGCCCTGAGGCGGCTGATGAATCTGCCGCATCAAAGGAAACCGTTAAGGGACAAGCCCCCGCTGCGGTGCTGGAGGAAAGTACAGCGACGGGATCTGCAGCAGGTTTTTCGGATGTCCCGGCCAGTGCATCCGAGGCTTCCCCAGTGCCGGAAAAGGCAAAAGGGGCAGAATGCGGGCTCTCGGTACCGTCTGCGAAGGTGGCGGTTAAGGTAAAGTTGGTGGGGTTGTCGAGCAAGGTGACGGTACAATCCAAAGCGGTTGCATTAGGGTTATCGCTCCGACAGGCGAGTACACCCTCCTGATACAGCTTGAAACCGGTGACCGAAGGCTGGCTTGGGGGCGTATACCCCCATTCGACATGTATGGATCGATTTTCTGCGGCAAAAAGACTGCCTGGGACCAACAAAAGTAGCCAAAAAAGAAAACGAATTACGGGGACGAACATAATTTTCCTAGAACCAGAATTGCAAAAGAAAAGACATCCAACGGAATTAGCATGGTTCATGCCTGCCAACAAATAAATAGCGTTTTTTTGCGCCACTCCTATTCGTTGCAGCCGACCCGCCGCATTCTGGCCAAAACCATTGCGCTGCAAGGCTTTTCCTTTCAATGGCAAAGTCATCCTTACAAGCCGAAGTGCCCTATCCGCCCTTCACTGTCACCCTATGGCGACACCGACAAAACAAAAAAACAGGAAAAACTGCGCGCAACAGGACTGAAAGACTTACAGGGCTCAACGACATCCCGTGCTAATTTCCAAACAATATCGAGGCATCACAAGGATCTCTCGTCGAGGCGCGGCAGCATTCGTTGCAAGTAATCAATCAATGCTATCGGCCGACACGTTGTCTCATTTTGACGACAGCAGAAGAGGACTCAGGCTGTAAACGAACATGCACGCAGCCGCCGTGGAACACACTTCACCATTGTTCACGATGCATCAAAGCTCTGTTGAACCGAGTGCGGGCCTCTTTTTCCTCTGCAGGCCAGCCAAGGGAGATACCGGTCACCGGGATGATGCCATCTGGGAGGGAGAATTGGCGGCTGACGGCGACAATTCGTTCTTCGCAGGGATGGATGCCCAGCCAGCATGCTCCCAGGCCAAGCATGTTCGCAGCAAGGAGGATGTTCTCAACCGCAGCACTGACATCTTGGAGTAAAAACGAGAGTTCCCGATCATGGGCCCTATTGATGTTGCCGCAAACGACCAAGGCGGCGGTCGCTTCGGCGAGCATTTTGCCGTTGGGCAGGCAGGCGGCAAGTTGATCAATGGCGGTGCGGGAACGAAGGACGATGAAATGCCAGGGATCTTTGGCCATGGCGGAGGGGGCAGCCATGGCTGCTTCCAGCAGATCGTTGATCAAATTCTCCGGTATTTCCTGCTGGGTATACTTACGGATACTGCGACGGGCAAAAAGACTGTTCAACGCGGGATTCATAACGATCTCCAATATAACATGACTGCGAGCAACGGAATCAGATAGAATTACGGCGCTGATCGCCCTCATACTGGCGGCATTGCTCGATATACGCTTGAATGATCTCGGCAATAGTTTCCGGCGTATCCACCATATGGAAGAGTTCCAGATCCTCTGGGGCGATCGACTTGTGGGGCAACAACTCCGCACGGATCCAATCAACCAAGCCCTGCCAGTAATCGGTACCGAAGAGGATGATTGGGAAACGCCGAATTTTTTTGGTCTGAATCAGGGTGAGTGATTCAAAAAACTCATCCATTGTGCCGAAACCGCCGGGAAAAATAACGTAAGCCATGGCGTAACGGACAAACATCAGTTTGCGGATGAAAAAATAACGGAAGCTCAGGCTACGGTTCTGATAATGGTTGGGGTGCTGCTCCCGTGGTAGGCTAATATTGAGCCCCACCGAAGTTCCGCCTGCCTCAAAACAACCGCGACTGGCGGCTTCCATGATACCGGGGCCACCACCGGTGATGACGGCCAGCTTCATTTGGGTGAGCAAAGAGGCCGTGGTTTGCGCAGCCGTGTAGTAGGGAGAGTCCACACCAAACCGGGCACCACCAAAGATCGAAACCGCCGGGCCGAGGTCATTGAGGGTTTCGATGCCGTCAATCAGTTCGGCCTGGATGCGAAAGATCCGCCAAGCCTCGGAGGTTTTCAAATCATCCATAATCTTCAGGAGAAAAAAACCGGCAGAAAGGGAAATCCCCGACTGCCGGTTTGGGTTGTCACGATGTGGTGCAATGCTCGCGCAAATTTACCCGCATCCCTTGTTCATTACAGTAGGCCTTTAAAGAAGTCGTTGCCCTTGTCATCCACGAGGATGAAGGCCGGGAAGTCGACAACCTCGATCTTCCACACAGCTTCCATGCCCAGTTCCGGATAATCAATACATTCAACCTTCTTGATGTTCTCTTCAGCCAGCAGCGCAGCCGGACCACCAATGGAGCCGAGATAGAAACCGCCGTGTTTCTGGCAAGCGTCGGTGACCTGCTGCGAGCGGTTGCCCTTGGCGATCATGACCATGGAACCACCGTTAGCCTGGAACAGATCTACATAGCTATCCATACGACCGGCAGTGGTCGGACCGAAAGAACCGGAGGGCTTACCTTCCGGAGTCTTGGCCGGACCGGCATAATAGACCGGATGGTTCTTGAGGTAATCAGGCAAGGGTTTGCCTGCGTCGAGCAACTCTTTCCACTTGGCGTGGGCGATGTCACGGCCGACGATGATGGTGCCGGTGAGCGAAAGGACCGTTGAAACCGGGTGCTTGGTCAACTCGGCCAGTACATTTTTGATCGGCTGATTGAGGTCGATCTTCACCTGATGTCCACCGGTGCGGTCACGATACTCGGCCGGGATCAGACGACCGGGATCACCATCCATCTGCTCGATCCAAAGTCCGTCCTTGTTAATCTTGGCTTTGATATTCCGGTCGGCGGAACAGGAAACGCCCATGCCCACCGGACAGGATGCGCCATGGCGGGACATGCGGATCACACGTATATCATGGGCAAAATATTTACCGCCGAATTGGGCACCGAGGCCGAGCTTCTGAGCTTCTTCCAGTAGTTCCTTTTCTAATTCCACATCGCGGAAGGAACGGCCCAACTCGTTGCCACTGGTGGGCAGGTTGTCCAGATATTTGGCAGAAGCCAGCTTGACGGTTTTCAAACAGGTCTCAGCCGAGGTACTGCCGATGCAGAAGGCAATGTGATAGGGCGGACAGGCTGCGGTGCCCAGGGTTTTCATTTTCTCCACCAGAAATTTCTTCAAGGTGCCGGGATTGAGCAGGGCCTTGGTCTCCTGGTAAAGATAGGTTTTGTTACCACTACCACCGCCTTTGGCAAGGAAGAGGAACTTGTACTCGCTGCCTGGGGTGGCATAAATGTCGATCTGTGCCGGCAGGTTGGTCTTGGTGTTGACCTCGTCGTACATGTTCAGCGGTGCATTTTGGGAGTAACGCAAGTTCTCTTCGGTGTAGGTGGTGTAGACACCGGCAGAAATCTGTTCGGCATCATCGCAACCGGTCCAAACATTCTGGCCTTTTTTAGCGACAACGCATGCGGTGCCGGTATCCTGGCAGACCGGCAGCACGTAACTGGCAGCGACCTCGGCGTTGCGCAGCATGGCAAAGGCAACTTCTTTGTCATTACGAGAGGATTCGGGGTCAGCGAAAATTTTGGCGACCTGCTCGTTGTGGGCCGGACGCAGACGGAAGGAAACTTCACGCATAGCCTGGTTTGCCAGCACCTTCAGCGCTTCGGGGACGACCTTGAGTACTTCCTGACCATTAAAGGTCTCGGTTGAAACATACTTGTCTGACCCCTCCAACAAACGAAATTGGGTCTCATCTTTACCGAGAGGGAAGGGATCCTGATACACAAAACCTGCCATAATGTTGCTCCTTGTTTGAATGAAAAGACGACTATAAGGGACCGGGCGAACCGGACCATCCGACATACAAACAACACACCAGCTGGGTACCCATACTGCGCACCGTGTTTCGGCACAGCTTCGGGGCTTTCATCACTACTTCCACACCGGGATACCGCCTGGGCGGGATCCGCACTTTGCCATTGGAAACAGGCAAATGTTTAACCGTATCTTTTACCCCGCACCGCCCCAGAAGGCAAGAGTGAGCTACAGGTAATTGCTGCATTTAGCGATTGTTTTGGCTGAGGGGCGATTCAGTTACCCGGGACAGAGGAAAAAAAAAGACGGGAAAAAAGATCAGACCAACTCGGCCATGACCTGGTTTGCCAGGGCAAGTCCGCGGGAGCTAAGCCTGAGACTATCGTCTTCCTGGAGGAGAAGACCTTGATCGAGGAGCCGGGTGAGGACCAGGCCATAATAGGTGGACAGATCAATGGCAAAGCGCTGTTGCAGACTGGAGATGGAGACACCGGCCGTCATCCGTAGCCCCGTAATCACGGTTTCGCGGAAGGCGGCTTCAGATTCCAGCTGTTCCACCTCCTCCCAGACGGATTGCTCGCCGCTGACCAATCGACAATACCGGTGCAAGTCGGCCACAGCGGCCCGGCGCTCAACGCCCAAGGCGGAAACCGCCCCCGGACCTAATCCCAGATAGAATCCGTTGTGCCAGTAATTGAGGTTGTGGCGGCACTGGTAACCAGACAGGGCATAATTGGAAATCTCATAACGGGCCAAGCCAGCGTGCTTTGTCCGCATTTGCGTTTCGTCCATCATCGCCAGCACCTCTCCCTCCGGAGGCAAAACGCACTGCCCCTTTTCTACCTGATCCCAGAATGAGGTCCCCTCCTCCACCGTCAATTCGTAAAGCGAGAGGTGTTGCGGGCCATGGGACAAGATCTCTTCCAGGGTTCGGGCCCATGAGTCCGGTGATTGTCCGGGCAGGCCGTACATCAGATCGCAACTGATATTACTAAACCCAGCCTGCCGGGCAGCATTCACCGTGGCCAAAGCCTGCTTACGGGAATGAATGCGCCCCAGCCTGCGCAATTCGCTATCATTAAGCGATTGGATGCCGATAGATAAACGATTGAATCCGGCTTTGCGCAACTGCGCCAGCCCCTTTGCATCAATGGTACCGGGATTGACCTCAATGGAGATTTCTGGTGTTAACGCACTCCAGGAAAAAGACTGGCGACAGAGGGCGAGCAAATCGGCTAGGACCTCGGGAGAGAGCATGGAAGGCGTGCCGCCGCCGATGAAAAAGGTGGCGAATTCAAGGCCCTGGAGTTCCGGAAGCTTGGCCGCCTGTAGGATCTGTTGCCTGAGAGAGGCGACCAAGGCCTGAAAATCACCCGACTGCGGTGCAAAAGAAAAGAAACTGCAGTATCGGCACTTGCTGCGGCAGAAGGGGATGTGCAGGTAAAGCCCGGCCTGAGTGAGCAGATCCATCAGCCGTTTTTCTCGAGAATGCTCTGGCAATCCTCACGAATTTTCGCCATCACCCCCTGATCGGCAAAGCTATAGACCTTATCGCCGCTTCCGACGATGAGATGATCTAGGAGGTTGATATGCATGAACGAGCAGATTAGGTGCAGGGAACGGGTGAGCTTTTCGTCCTGACGGGACGGGGTGAGGCTACCGGAGGGATGGTTGTGAGCAATGACCAGGGCACTGGCATTGCGGGCCAGGGCGGCCTTGACCAACTCGCGCGGGTAAACGGTGTTGACCGTGACCGTACCCTGGGCCACCACGGCGGAATCGATGATCGCATGCGCGGCATCGAGAAAAAC
Organism: Desulfobulbus sp.; assembly: GCA_050252135.1. GTDB lineage: Bacteria > Desulfobacterota > Desulfobulbia > Desulfobulbales > Desulfobulbaceae > Desulfobulbus. The sequence goes on along the minus strand of JBFWLN010000040.1, from coordinate 7,185 downwards.
CACGGTCAGGACTTCGTGCGGAAGTCCGCGCATGGAATGGATCAGGTAATCGGCCACCGCCTTAGAAGAGTGGACATACTGTTTGCCAACAATCCGCTGGCGCAGATACCGCCGCGCCACGCCCTGGATGAACTGGAGGGCAAAGATATTCTTGGGCCCGACACCCTTAATCTGTTGCAATTCGGTCGGAGCCGCATCCAGCACCGCTGGCAGGGTTTTGAACCGTTGCAAGGCGCTCCGGGCCGCCTCTTTACAGTCGGAACGCGGCGTACCGAAGGTCAGCAGCAACTCGATGATCTCACTGTCGGTGAAGGCATCGATCCCCTGTTCCAGAAATTTTTCCCTGAGCCGTTGGCGATGACCGTCGCCCTTCTGCTGCCACTGACCTTTGTCCACAACCTTATTTGTTCAGTTCCTTCTGGAACAATTGGTTCGCCATCTGCGGGTTCGCCTGCCCTTTGGTTTTCTGCATCAGCTGGCCGACGAAAAAACCGATGACCTTGGCCTTACCATCGCGGAACTGCTGCACCTGCTCGGGGTTGGCGGCAATGATCTCCTGCACCAACGCCACCAGTTGGCCCTCGTCGCTCATCTGCACCAGGCCTTTTTCTTCAATAATCAACTCTGGTTCCTTGCCGCTGGCAAGCATCTCGACAAAGACTGTTTTGGCGATCTTACCCGAGATTTTTCCGTCCTCGATCATAACCAGCAAGGCGGCCAACTGCTTTGGCTTGACCGGGCATTCGCCAATCCGCTCAGGTCCGTAATCACGCAACAGCTCGGTGCCAATAAAGTTAGCCAGTTTTTTGGCGTTGCCGTAGGCCCGGTAGGCGGTCTCGAAATAATCGGCCAATTCGCGGGAGGCGGTAAGGATGGCTGCATCGTAGTCGGTTAACTCGAAATCACGAATGAACCGCATCCGACGCTTATCGGGCAACTCGGGCAATTGGCCGTGCACTCGCTCAATCCAAGCCTCATCCACCTGTATCGGAATCAAATCCGGATCCGGGAAATAGCGATAATCGTGAGCCTCCTCCTTGCCGCGCATGGGCTCGGTTCGCCCCTTGTCCGCATCCCAAAGCAGCGTCTGCTGCACCACCTTGCCGCCTTCCAAAATCAGATCGCGCTGGCGGCGGACCTCGTACTCCAGAGCCAACTGAACGTTGCGGAAAGAATTCATGTTCTTGAGTTCGGTACGGGTACCTAATTCTTCCTGTCCCCTCGGCCGCAGCGAGATATTGGCATCGCAGCGGAAGCTCCCCTCCTGCATATTACCGTCGCAGATATCAAGATAACGGACAATGGCATGCAGTTTTTTTAAGTAAGCAGCGGCCTCTTCCGGTGAGCGCAGATCCGGCTCGCTGACGATCTCCAAAAGGGGGGTACCGGTACGATTGAGATCCACGTAACTGACCGGTTCGCGGTCGTCATGAACTAATTTTCCGGCATCCTCTTCCATGTGAATCCGGGTGATACCGATGGTTTGGGGCTCCTGTCCTTCCACCTCGATCTCAATGCTTCCGTGCTCGCAAATCGGCAGTTCAAACTGGGAAATTTGATAACCCTTGGGCAGGTCCGGATAGAAATAATTTTTACGGGCAAACCGATTTTCCCGATTAATGCTCGATTCCGTGGCCAGGCCGAGTTTTATGGCCGATTCCACCACCTGACGGTTAAGTACCGGCAACGATCCGGGCATACCTAAGCAAACCGGGCAGGTATGGGTGTTGGGCGGTGCGCCGAACTCGGTGGAACAGCCGCAAAAAATTTTACTTTTGGTCTTCATCTGGGCATGGATTTCCAGCCCGATCACAGTTTCAAATTCCATATGCTGTACGTCGTGGTTAAGAAATATTATCCCTGATGGGCGCCGGATTCGATCCAGGCGCGTATTTTGACCAGTTCCTCATTCCATAAATGCGAGGCCCTGATATTGATAAACATGCGAAACAGATCCCCCACCAGTTGGGTGAGCTGCTCAAAAAGGGCAATGCGTTCCAGCACCCGCCCCTCCTGACTTTCGGCATTTTTGCCCTCATCGACGGAATCCACGGTTTTGGGCAAACGGATGTTGCGAAACTCAAAGATGGCCGCGGATAACGTCACCCCAAATTCATAATCACCATAGGCCAGACGCAGACGTGCCTGCTCCGGCTTTTTCGCTAGCCCCAAACCAGCCCGGGCTTCTTTGAGCTCGGTCTGCAAACCGCGGCAGATGACTTTTTCGCTAGCATCCCCTTCGCCGTATTCAAGAAGCATGTGCTTTTCAAAAATAACCAGCACATCGCCCCGACCAGGCACATCGACGCTACCGCCACGCTCTTCCGACTTAAACCACAGCCAGGCCAGGAATTCCTGACCAAGAAACCTTTTTTCCTGAATAAGATCGACAAGATCCATAAATAAAACATACCTTGGGGCTTGACGCCACCATTATGGCTACCTTATTTTTTTTGAAAATAGCCTTATGAAAGTTCCAACGTCAACGACTCTTCCGCCCCAGCCATCTTTTCCGCGGCTTCGACGCTCTTTTGAAAAATGGCCGATGCCCGCTCCTGATACTGTTTGGCCTCTTCAGCCTTGCGTTGACTGGTACAGAGTTTGGCCAATTCCTGGAGAATCGCCGCCACACTGGGGTGTTCTTCGCCGTGCAGCTCCTCATTGATACGCAAGGATTTCAAATAGCAGGCCTCGGCCTCCGCATAGCGCCCCTGAAGCCTATAGGCTTCGGCCAGATTATTAAGGCTGATGACCAACTGCGGATGGGTTGGCCGTAGAGCCTTTTCCTGAATACGAACCAACTTTTCATACAGCGTCACCGCTTCGGATTCCAGTTCCAACTCAACACACAAGGCGGCCAGCTTACGCAGAATTTCGGCAAGGGCCGGATGCTCGGGGCCACGCTTTTTCTCGAGTATTGCCAGAGCTTTCTTATACAGCGAGACCGCCTTGTCATACGCCCCCATGGTCTCCTGGAATTCGCCGATCTGCTGCCAGCTATGTGCCATTTCCGGATGATCCTGACCCAGCTTTTGAGCAAGCACGGTCATCGATTCTTTATACAGGGGGCCTGCCTTCTGATACTGGCCGCTAAGTACATACGTATAGGCCAGTTCACGCTGGGCAAGCGCCACCGCCTTGGCATCAACCGGCCCACCATCCTTGACCAGCTGAACGTAGCTTTCCAGCCACGGCAAAGCCTCTTTATACTTGTACAGGCTCCTGGCCATAAGGCCAGCTGCCCGCAAATACCCAGGATTATCGGGCTCCCGAGATACAGCCTGCCGGTAATAGGCCATCGCCTTTTGCAAATCAACCCGACTTTCCGCCAGCTGTCCGCACAGGAAAGCCGCCTGGGCCGCAAGGGGATGCGATTGACCGCTCAACTTCTCTAGAAAGGCCGCTGCAGACTCGGTCTTTCCGGATTGCAACTCGGATATGGCCTCTGCCAAAGCCAAACTTGGCTCTTCTGCCTCCAGGCGGGTCAGGGTATCCAGGGCCTGCTGACAGGACGCCATCTCCTCCACGTAATGATCAGCAAGCAGCGCCAGGCGATCATTCATAACCACCAGCTCTCGCTGCAACCGATCGCGACGCTGATCATCATGAAGTTCAATAGCTTCAGCCAGAGCGGCTCTCTGCTGTTCTTCCAGTCTGTTAAGACGATCAGCATACTCTTCCATGCTCAACCGAACCAATAATAAATTGGTTTCTACCGGCTTTTCCGAGGGGGCCAGATCAGGGATGACCACGCTTTCATATGTGGGTTCATCCGAAGATTTCGTTGCTGACGACCCAGCTGGTTCCGTTCCCTCGATAGCAGCTACCGGAATTGGCGCGTCTTCCTGAACTTCAGGTTCTTCCTCGACAGCCAGAGGTTGCTGCTCATCTTCGGTTACGGTTTCCGTTGAGTCAATTATCACAGTCGTTGCAACGATCTCCTCGACTTCAACAACCTCTGCGCTCTCAACCGGCTCTTCCACCTCGGATTCCGCTACCGTTGGGGGTGCTTCTTCCTGGGCTTCAATTTCTTCCTCGGCAACCAGAGGTGCGTGCTGCTCAACCTCATCTGCAACAATAGCCTCTGCCAAAGTCGACTCTTCAACACCAGCCTCTTGCTCCGATTCGACGACAGCTACACTTTCGGCAGCAGCCGCGAGTTCGTCTCCATTTGCAGTGAGAGACTCTGGCTTCCCCCCTTCCGCAAGCAATATTTCAACAGAAGATTCAAGAATTTCCTCGACGTCAACAAGGGGAATTTCTTCCTTGGCAACCTGCTCTTGTTCCGCTGGTTCCTCGATCAATTCATCGACCGCCTCCGCAGCGATTGTCTCTTTCACCTCATCAAGAACTGCTTGTTCGCCTTCTAGTTGCACCTCCGGCTTTGATTTTCCTGCTCTCATTTTCAAGATCAGGACGACCACAAGCAGGACGACGACACCCAGAACTGCGAGCAAAGAACCGTTCATATCTCCTCCATCACATATTGTGTATGTCTGGTAAAAAAAGATTACAGCAAAATGGCAGGACGCATTTCTTCGTAATTCTCAGCCGCTTCCCCCTCGGCCAATTGCAATCCGGTCAACCAGGGTATTTGCAATATGATCGAAAGGTTGAAGGTCTCTTTGAAAAGATCTTCTAAAAGCGCCATTGCTTTTTTACTGGTTGAGAAAAAAAGCAAAGTATTATCGGCAAGATTCCAGCAAAGGTCGTAGGTGGCTGGGACAGGTGGTGATTTTCGGACCAATTCAGCGCGAACCCGCTCCTTGATTTCCAAACGCGTCGCACGGTTCAAACGGGGAACCTGCTTCTCTCGTTTTATCCGATCTTCTTCCTTCATCACATATTTTTTCAGCACCGAAGGGGCAACCTTGCGCTCATCAACCCGCATGGTCAACGTAATATAATCACCGGCAGCATAGGAACTATAGGCAAAGGAGCTGTCAAACATATCAGCCACTGATACCCAACCGATGGAATACTCATCCATGGTGTCGTCAATATCTTTAAAACTCAAAGCCGCAATACGCTGTGCAGCAAACTCCCAGAACGATTCCGGAATTTCTCCAGTGACAATAAATCGCGTCAACGATGCCGAACCCGTTAATAACCCCATAATTTCCCTGCAAACATTTTATTGTCGATATGCAAGCTGCCTTAGCGCAGCAGGCTCAATACAGGTGAATTGTACTAGCAATCCCGCCCAGTGACCACAAAGAATTGAGCAAAAAAAGTTATGATTACCATCGAACCTCAGCCAGCTTAAGCAAGCGTTGAGGGATCGGTGCAGTTTTTAAAGCGACCGAGGCCAGTTGTTCGACCATGGTGCCCAGGCGAAAGCGCCGGTTGAATCGGTAGCAAAATTCTGCCAAATAGCGTGGAAGATGCCGATCGCTCATTGCATGGTAGGTGCCATGCAATGAGCATTCTTGACATTGCCCAAAACGATATTGAGCCATTTGAACATATCGCCATTAGTATAGCGGCCATCAACATAAGTTGTCACTTTGTCATGCGCGCAACCAGCGTCAGCCACTCCTGGAAAACCACCCAGGCCATCTGTGAGCACCGAGCTGCCCAGCCGGATATACTTGACACTCCAGGCTGAGATTTCCTTCAAGGTGAACTGTTGCACCTGATTGAATTTGATAAAGAGGGGGAACCCCTCTTCCGTTAATGATAACGCAGCGACAAAAGGCATTTTACCAGTGGCTCCACGGCCTCGTTTGCCATCGCCTTTCTTGCCACCCCAGTAGGCATCATCCATCAGGATATTCCCTGCAAGACGGTACTGATCATCGCGGTTTTTCATGGTCTGCTGCAGCTTGTGTTTCATTCGCAGAGCAGCATTGGCGAAATTCCGAGGCTCCTGACTAAATTGAGTGAGGATATTCCGTCTTTGGATTGTGTGATCAGGTACATCCCAAGCATCCGTGTTTTCAGAGGCAATTTAGTGGCTGAAAAAATGGTTCCTTGTATAAGCGATGACTGAAACCGGCAGGCACGGCATTGATAGAGTTGCCTGCCCTGGATCTCGCTACAGGCAGCGTGACCACATTTTGGTTCCTCCGCAGAATCTGTGGGTTGACCGGTAACGTTCTGCGCCGCAACGTATTGTTTCAACGTGTTTTATATTATCAAATCCGAGCAGGTGCATTGGGATCGGTCGTTGGCTCAACCACATGCACCGTTTTTTAGTACGGTACGGTCGGTAGCATGGAGCCCCACACCTTTGCCTCCGGCGGGGCTCAGGTCCTGGGGCTTATTTTCAAAGAACTACCCACAAATTCTGCGGACGAGGCCACATCACAAACAAAATCCTTTAGGCCAGCGCATCTCGACATTGGCCCTCAGAGGAATATCGAGCAAGGAACTCAGGCAAACTCAGACCTTTCTGAAACTGAATTTTGTTTTTCGGCAGGGAAAGCGCTCCTGAAAAAGTTATTATTGAGCACACTATGCCAAAGTTGGCAGGACAAACAGTGTCTTACCAGTAGAATAATTTCCAGCTGAGGTTGAGTGGTTATCACATTAAGAAAAGAGTTAATGGAGCGCCTCGCGGCTATCGAGGCGGCAGGTAATCTGCCGGAAGACTTTTTAGGTCAATATCTTGCATTGGTGGTCGAAGTTTGGAAGACCGTAGGTGGTGATATTATCCTCAGAGGGGCAGCGCTCCTAAAACCGTTCCTTGCCCTGTTCAGGACACCCACATCGCTTTGGCCACATTCGAACTGGCAAGCAGCGTCGCATGGAGTCGGTACACTCTGGGACGGGCCGTTCATGATGGCACTTGCTATCTGTCCGGACCTTGTGGAGCAGCTCGGTATACCATCCGACCATACAATTGGCTACGCCATGCTTTTTGGCAAACCGGCGGTCGAATATCACCGCATCACCAAACGCGGCCCGGCGAAAGTAAACTACCTGGGGTGATTAAGTTTGAGAGTGCGGGCTAATCGAAACTGAACTCAGAATGAGATGGGGATTAGGTTTTCCGGATTAGGTTAGCCCCCCTGATTTTGCCTCCGTCTTCCGCCACGCGCGATTAAATAAAAATCGGCTCTCACCCAAAACGGGTGGGTAAAAAAGGGTTGACTTTCTGAAGGTTGAGTTTGCCGGTAAGGAGGAAGGCTATAGTGGCAAAGTGTTTTTTGCCATACCCTCTGGCTTTTCGTTTAGCGGCTT
>JBFWLN010000039.1:0-27553 GCA_050252135.1 Desulfobulbus sp. | reverse complement strand
ACGTCTTCCGACGACACCCGTCCGCGCAAGGTCGCGGTCTGACTCACCGGACCGCATGTGAAAAAGAATTTGTTGATACTGGAACATCTCGAACCTCCGATTGGCCATGGGCTCCTCCATAAAAAAAATGGAAAAGGTAGCCCAGTTGTCGAAAAGTCCAAGAAGGAAAAGAGGGGGAAGTGGCGCCATTAAGGCGATCACATCCTGGCTCCATTAGACCGATCAGGGGCTGGCCCCATTACACCGATCACGAGGCGGCTCCATTATGGCGATCATCAAATGGCTCCATAGGGGCGGTCAGTAACAGGGGGGCAATATTCGGCACCGGACCCTGATTCGTTCACAAATAAGGCCGCTGCATTTTTAAAATTTCACGCTCCATGTTGAGGTGGTGATTCTCTTTCCGAAGACGAACCAAGTCCACCTGCATATCTTTCCCCCAACCTCCTCACCAACCGGTTCTCATTTTCATTGACACATGGCAATGGGCGTTACAATTGGTTTGCATGTAACGTTCTCACAGCTGAGAGGCAACGTTTGTGTTGCTTGCAACGAAAAAATTTTAACTCTCCGTGAGTGGGGATGAAGCTGATGACGCGCAAATCGCTTTAGTTGCGTTGAAAAATAAACATGCTTAGCCCGTTGTCTTTTGGGCATTGAACTTGCTCTCAGAAAGATGAAAAGACTGTACGTCGTGGCCGCAAATATCAATGCCATCGACCAATATCTTCCCTAGCAAAGAGGTGCGTATGAATTTATCTCATGTGGCGATAGAACCGATTTTTTCTATTTTGATCGGCATATTGATCCTGATTGTGCCAAGATTTCTCAATTATTTTGTGGCCGCGTATCTGATTATCGTCGGCATACTTGGGCTGACACATTCGGTGCATTTTTAATTTAATGCAAACTGATCGGGGATACCTCTCCGTTCAGATCAGATCAATTTTTTTGGAGAAATGATCATGTCGCTTGGTTCAATTTTACTCATTGTTCTGATTCTTATTCTGTTGGGTGTGATCCCGACTTGGCGGTACAGTCGGTCGTGGGGATATGCCCCGAGTGGCACGGTCGGGTTCATCTTGATCGTTTTGTTAGTCCTGTTTTTACTGGGAAAAATTTAACTGAGGAAGGAGATTCAAAATGAAAATATCGCGTAAGGGATTGCTGGCTGTCTTGGTATTGGCGTCCGTTCTTGGGTTGGCCGCATGCAAGCAGGAAGGCCAAGCTGAGAAGGCGGGAAAAAAGATTGACCAGGCAGTTGATCAGGCCGGGAAAAAGATCGATCAGGCGACTGATGAAGCGTCAAAAAAAATGGAACAAGCTGGAGATACAGTCAGCGATAAAAGTAAACATGCCGTGGCATATATGGATGATGCCGCTATTACCGCCAAGGTGAAAGCCGAAATAGCAAGTGACTCGATGTTGAAGGCCTCCCAGATCTCGGTGACCACCACTAAAGGGATCGTCCGGTTAAGTGGCGTTGTTGATTCGCAGCAAAGCATCGATAGGGCGCTTGAGATAACCAGGAAAATCAAAGGCGTGCAAATAACGGAAAATAAGCTCGTTGTGAAAAGTGCCAATTAGGAAGTTGGCCTTGCTGTCGATGATGTCGTTTTTGTTGTGTTCTCATCTCTGCCAGCCAGCAGCTACCTCCTCAATGGTCTTTCAACCAAACGATTTTAGCCAGCGTTCGTCTCTACGCCCATAAAGCAGGGGATACAATGACGGCACATTCGGTAATAGCATGGAAATCAAGCAAGGAGGTCGTTCAATGAACAAAGTATTTTTAGAAATGCTCTTTCTTACACTGGTCTTTATTCAACCGCAATCAACAGGAGCAGAAGTCAATGTCAGCATAGGCATTGTGCCAGCTTTGGTCTTCTCCGGAGGGCCTCCAGAGGTGATAGTCCTTCCTGATACCGAAAATGTCTACGTTGTTCCGGATAGGGATTTCGACATGTTTTTCTGGAATGGCTGGTGGTGGCGGCCATGGGAAGGCCGCTGGTACCGCTCACACAATTATAACCGTGGTTGGTCGAACTATAACAATGTTCCAAGCTTTTATTATGATGTCGATCCTGAATGGCGAACATACTACCACGACCGAAATTGGTCGGGACATCGATGGAACTATGAGCGAATCCCCCCACAGCGGCTGAAAAATAACTGGAAGAAATGGCATTCCGATCAGTATTGGCAAAGGAATAGAACCTGGAATGTGGAGCATTATCAGCCCAGACCGCAACAAGAGCTCAGGGGCTTGAGAGAACAACGGCAAGAGCGATATCATCAACGGCCTGAAGTCAAACAATATCAACAACAGTTGTACAAACAAAACCGCCAACAACCGCAGGCCCAGGAACAACCCCGAGAGGTCAGAGAACGAAAACAACAACCGCATACACCCCAACAACAGCAACAGAGTAAAGAGCAAAAAACACACGGTAAGACTCATGAACAGGGACAGCAGAAATCCCACTCTGAGGATGGCGGGAAGCATGGGGATAAGCGAAATTAGGCGCATCAAGAAACGATCGGCAGGGATTCACTCCGGTTTGTTTGCAAGTTGGCATATCCATGTTTGTTGGGTACTTCGACCAAAAAAGAGGTTGCTGGTTTTATAGAGCTTACATGAACAGTGTTTTAGCATTGCACAGGCCACCTTATTAATAATTTACGTTATCGTAAAGAGCTCTGAAGACGAGGTCAGGTGCTTCCCCATATACTGTTTCTGCGACGCTTTGTTTTGATGGTTTTTCCTTGTCACAAGGCCATCAGGAGAAAATTGAGGTGATTATGGATATAGCAAGTTTGATGATTTTTACGGGCATTGGCGCGATTGCTGGTTGGCTGGTTGGAATAATCAAGAAAGATTGGGGGGTTGGGCTTCTGGGCAATGTTGTCGTCGGAGTTGTTGGTGGAGTTGTCGGCGGCTTCCTTTTCAAGCTTATGGCAATTGCAACCGGCGGTTTAATTGGCTCAATCGTGACCGCTACTGTGGGGGCAGTTGTCTTGCTTTTCTTAGTCAAATTTTTCCAAAACAAGAAACCCGCTTGAATTGTTGTCAAGGAGATACGTTATGCCTTTGAGAGAAGCGTATAGGCAGAAGATGGAGGCCGAACTTGACCTGGCGAAGGCCAACTTGGCTGAGTTTAAGGCGCAAGCGGATAATTCCGCAGCTGATGCTCGAATCAAACATGCGGAGCAGTTTGATAAACTTGACCAGGAAGTCGACGCTTTAAAGGACAAACTAAAGGAATTCGGCGAGTCAAGCGAGGATTCTTGGGAACTGATCAAGGAAGGTCTGGAGAATAGTTGGAATGTATTAAGTACAACTATTCGGCGTGTTGCCGACAAATTTAAAGATGGAAAAGGCGATCGTTGATCCTGGTTTATGTAAAGAATTATCAATCCATTTCACAACGGATTTTTTTCAATTTACCCTTCTTCCAACTTTTTACCCAGACACAATAAACGCCTGAAACAGGCTGCCGATTGTTCATAACGGCTCTTGCCGTGCAACCGAACGAGGAATGGGGGATGAATCAGTTTATGCAACAACGACCAATGGTCATGCACTTGTTATCGGGTCTGCTCTTTCTCGCCTTAATTGTTCCCGGAATCGCTGCGGCAACTCCGGCAAGCGATGAATTTATACGAGGATATGCCACTGCGGTACTGCAACGGGATTTCCAGGTCACCGCCGCAACGCTCAAGGTTCGGTCTGGAGTCATTTATATCCAGGGGCTGGAGGCCCCGGATGGCGTGCGTGATCGGATGCAGACCTCGCTCGCCGCTATCAAAGGTGTCAATCGGGTAGTGATTGGCGAGGATGACGAATTCGTGTCGCAAGGGGAAAAGGCGGAAATCGCAACCGAGGTCAATATCTTTCTGCCCAGGGATTTGCTCTTTAAGTCGTTGATTGCAGATCCCCGCTGGCCGCATTTCTCCGCTTCCTATCAGCGCTACCTGGACGGCAGCCAGTTGAAGGGAGTGGGCTCGGCAACTTTTGGCGAGACCTTCAGCTTCTATCGCTTTCCCGGGCCATGGAACAGTCAAATGGAGGTGGGACTCCAGGCCGGAGTGTTCTCCATTTTTGATATGGATGCGGACTCGCACGATCTCGTTAATGCCGACTATTTTGTCGCGGTGCCGCTTTCGTTCAAAAAAGATAACTTTTCCGCCATGGCCAGAATTTTTCACCAAAGTTCCCATTTGGGTGATGAATACCTCCTGAGAAGACAACCGCAAGAACGAGTGAATTTGAGCTATGAGGGGTTGGATGTGCTCCTTTCCTATCATCTTCCTTACGGATTTCGCGTTTATGGCGGCGGCGGGTATCTCTTTGATCGTGATCCAGCCGACCTCAAACCGGGGATAGCGCAATGGGGCCTGGAGTTTAAGAGCTCGTCGGCTTGGTGGGGAGGCTCTCTCCGGCCAGTCGCGGCAATCGATCTCCAGAATCACGAAGAGAACGATTGGGAAACGAATGTGTCTTTGCGCACCGGGGTGCAACTGGAAAACCCCGATTTCATCAGCCGTAAACTACAAATCCTGATCGAATACTATAATGGCAGTTCTCCCAACGGACAGTTTTACGCCCGCGACAATGTAGAGTATATCGGGCTTGGATTTCATTTTTTCTATGATTAAAGATGGTTACGCCTGGTGTTTCGATGAGTAACCCTCCGTATAAATTGCATCGCAACAAACGAATATCTGAAGCAGGAGTGCATCATGAAATCAAACACTGGAGAAGTATTGATACAACAAAAAGACGTTTTTTCCTCTGAACAAGCAGGAGGGCAGGGTAGTCTAGCGGGCGGTGTCTCGCCTGAGGTTTGTTCTCATTGTCATGAGGATCTTTTATTGGGGAAATCCGTTGCTGATAATGAGCCTCAAAATGAGGCTATTTCCGGTAACTCAAACTCTAACCGGCAAGCATGTCCCCGTGGGGTACCTGAAAGTACCGATCGGCACGGACTCGTCTAGTCCAACAACTGTAATAGGAAGAAAACACAGAAAGTTATTCAAGGAGCGGGACAGATCATTTGGAATAATCGTTCGTTTATGCCAGTCGTCCTTTCATGGCGGTAATTGACAGCATCTTATGGTGTGACGCCCTTAAATGGTGGTGATTGGTGCCTATATGAAAAAAAGGATCCTCTTCATCTGTGGTTCGATGAATCAAACAACGCAGATGCATCAGATTGCCAAGCACCTTGGTGACTACGAACAGGCCTTCTCGCCTTTCTACTGCCACGGCTTTGACGAAATTCTACGCAAACTCGGTTTGATCGAATTCACAATCGCGGGCAACACGATGGTTAAACGCTGTCGGGCCTACTTACAGACGCATGGCCTTGTCATCGACTTCCAGGCAAAGCATCCGCCCTACGATTTAGTGGTCACCTGCACGGACGTCTACCTTCAAAAGAATATCCGTCACAACAAGATCGTGCTGGTGCAAGAGGGGATTATAGACCCGGAATCCATCATGTACCGTATCGTCAAACGGCTCCGCTTTCTTCCTCGATGGATGGCGGACACGGCGATGACAGGGCTCAGCGACGCATACCGGGCTTTCTGTGTCGCTAGCGAGGGATATCGTGATTTCTTCGTCCAAAGAGGCGCCCGACTCGAGAAAATCGAGGTGACGGGCATACCCAATTTCGATAACTGTTCGCAATACCGAACAAACGACTTTCCCTACAACCACTATGTACTGGCTTGCACGTCCAATTATCGCGAATTGTTCCGGTACGAGGACCGCAAGGCCTTCATCCGGAAAGCTGTGGAGATCGCGGGGAACAGGCAGCTAATTTTCAAGTTGCACCCAAACGAAAATTTCGAACGTGCCACCCGGGAAATACGAACCCACGCACCTAGAGCACTGGTGTTCACGACGGGGAACGCCGAAGAAATGATCGCGAACTGCGACGCTCTGATAACTCGATTTTCCTCGACCGCTTTTGTCGGCGTTGCGCTTGGTAAGGAGATCACCTCGGATTTCGACAGGGACACATTGGCCCGCCTGATGCCTCTGCAGAATAACTCGGCGGCTTTAAATATCGCCAATGTCTGCCGCCGGGTTCTCGAAGAGCCATAAGAGCTGCTCTCTGTTGCGTTGTTGATCCGTGGGTTGTTACGGCCTCACCCCCCTGGAATCAAATGATGAATGTTGCTGAAAGTACGATGTAATCTTTCTACTACCCATTATGTGAGGAACGCATCATTGAAGGCTTTGGTCACGGGAGCGACAGGGTTTATCGGCAGCCATCTGGTGGCAGCCCTTGTGCAGCGGGGAACCGACGTCCGATGCCTTGTCCGCAATACAAGCCATCTGGGGTGGGTAAAAGATTTTCCTGTTGAGTTTGTCGTTGGGGATTGCCTGGAGAAGCACTCTTTGCAACCTGCTGTAGAGGACGTCGATCTGGTGTTTCATCTTGCGGGCGCAACCGCGGCCATCAAGGAAAAAACCTATTTTGAGGTCAATGGACAGGGTACGGAAAATCTCGTCCAAGCCTGCATCGAAAACAATATCCGGCTCAAAAAATTTATCTATCTTTCAAGCCAGGCTGCAGCTGGTCCGTGCCTGAGCGGCGGCAAGAAGAACGAATCCGACCCTTGCGCTCCGGTCTCGCTCTACGGGAAAAGCAAATTGCTGGGGGAGGAGTTGGCCTTGGCCCATGCGCATGAGCTTCCCCTGCTCATCCTTCGGCCTTGTGCCGTTTATGGGCCAAGGGATAAAGGATTTTTTCCCCTGTTTCAATGTCTCTCAAAAAATATCAATCCGTGTCTCTCTGATCACGATCAACAGGTCAGCTTGTGCCATGTTGAGGATCTGGTTCGGGCGATTATCTTGGCGGTAGAGGCCCACACGGAAAGCGGTGAAATATTTTTTGTATCGGATGGGAGTGACTACCGGATGGAGGAAATCGGCGACATATTCGCGCAAGCGATGAAAATTCGCGCACTGAAACTCCGACTTCCCCAGTCGATGCTCTTTGCCATGGCCATTTTTGCGGAATTTTTCGCCAGGGTCACCGGCAAGCCTTCTCTCCTAAACAGAGGCAAAATAAAGGAAATGCGCTGTAAAAATTGGCTGTGTGACATCGCCAAAGCCAGGGCCTTACTTGGTTTCGAACCCAAAGTTTCTCTTGCCCGTGGCGCTGAAATAACCGCTGCCTGGTACAAAAAAGAAGATTGGCTTTAGCAATATTGTTTTTACTGAGCCATCTCTCAGCTTGTGATGGCCTCTTTACGAATCCATCACCCTTCAAGAAGAGGAATCATGGCTGGCATTGAGATCGTTACGGTGGAAAGTGGAGCGGAGCTCAAAGATTTCATCGAACTGCCTTGGAAAATTTACGCTGACTGCCCCCAATGGGTCCCACCCCTAAAAAAGGAGGTTCGTCAGCTGCTGGATTCCGCCAACCATCCTTTTTGGGAATTTTCCGAGCGCATTCTCTTCCTGGCCCGCCGTGACTCGCAGATAGTGGGACGGATTGCAGGCATCATTGATAACCATCACAATGAATTTCACGGCGAACCGATGGGCATTTGGGGATTTTTCGAATGTGCCGATGACCCGGAAGCCGCTGCCGCCCTCTTCGCAGCCGTGGAAACCTGGGTTCGCCTCAAGGGGATGACCTTCTTGCGAGGTCCGCTCAATCCCTCCATCAATTACGAGGCGGGCTTGCTCATTGATGGCTTTGATACTTCGCCAGCGTTGATGATGACATACAATCCCTCGTACTATCCTCGCTTGGTCGAGTCGTGCGGCTTGAGCAAAGAAAAAGAACTGTTGTCCTTCATTATAGACGGGAATTACCGGCTCCCCGCGTGGATGGAGAGTCTTGCTGAACGGCTGGCCCGGAAAAAAGGGGTCAACATTCGACCTTTTCGGCTGAAGGATCCGGTTCCCGAACTTTCCTTGGTCAGGGAAATATTCAACGACTGCTGGTCCGGCAACTGGGGATATGTGCCCTTGAGCGATCATGAGATACAGACAATAGGAAAAAGCATGATGGAAATTGCGGATCCAGACCTGGCCTTTTTTATCTATTACGGAGATGAGCCCGCAGGAGTCTGCGTGTTTTTGCCCGACATCAACCCATTGCTTAAACGCCTCAATGGGCGCATCGGCCTGTGGGGTTTGCTGAAGTTCCTCCTTTATCGGCGGGAGATTATCGGGTTGCGGGGATTACTCTTCGGCATCAAGGAGAAGTACCGGCAGCTGGGATTTCCCCTGCTGGCAATTCGCCATCTCTATAAGGTCGCGCGCAAGAAAGGAAAATATAGCTCTCTGGAGTTGGGCTGGACCTTAGAGGACAACGAGTCAATTAACTCCTTACTGGAGGAAGCTGGCGCGCGAATACATAAAAAATATGGGATCTACAGGAAGTCGGTATGATGACTGAAGTCGTCTGTATCGCGATGCAACGGAGGGGGCAATATTTTGCCTGAACAGCGAAATCCAATCATTGCTTTCGTCTGGCGCCCTGAAGAGATGAGTCCGCCGGTGACCCAAATGGCGGACCGAACCGGGAGCAAGGCCATCTTCGACTTTTCGCTATTGGGGATAGCTGAACTCTCTTCTGCCTTACGAAAAGCAGGCGGCGTCAGCCCGGTTCGGGATATCAAAATTTCCGCCGATCTCCTAACGGATGCATCTTTGCCCCAGTTGCTGCAAGAAACAAGGGTCGAAAATATCTGGGTCGAATGTCATCCTTCATTTTTCCGGGGAAATGCGGCTGCTCTTCTCCAAAGATTGAGGGAATTATCGGCATGCTGCCGTTGCTTTCCCATCCTCGGGGATCTGCGTCTGCTGGCAACGATTTTAAACGAGAAACAAGGGCTTGGCCGAGTTGTCCTCAAAGGTTGCGAGGCATCCGGATTCGTGAGTAGTGAGACGACCCTGGCGCTCTATGCGGCAGTCAAGGCGATGCTGCTCAGTTCAACGCACTCGCTCGACATTCTCATTTGGGGCAGTATTGCCACCCCAGAGGCGGCAGCGGCATTCTTGACCACTGGAGCAGCCGGGATCGTCTTGGAAAGTATCCATTGGCTGACCGATTTGGTGAAGGTTAACGATGTTCAACGGCAGCGTATAGCCAATCTGCGGCCCGATTCCACCGATCTGGTTGGCCTTGATATGCAGGTTCCGTGTCGTTTGTTCAACAAAGGCAACTCGATCGCGTTCAAGGAGATTAAGCGGTACGAAAGCGCACTCTGCGCCACTGCGAGCACTGAGGAAAACCGCCTTTCTTTTGTGCTCAAGCTGAGTTCCGGGGCTCTCCACCCTCTTGAAAGCCACTTCACCCCGAACGACATCATCCCTTTGGGCGTGGAAACCACTTTTGCTGCCTCCTTTGTCGAACATTTTGGAAGGGGAACCGAGGTGGCGGTGCGCTCCTTCATGACCAAGATCTGCAACCTATGCCGCATGGCTGAAGGGAAAAAGAATTACTTTGTCGGCAGCCCTGTTGCGCGGGAGATGGGAACCCTCTACCCCTTTATCCAGGGGGGCATGTCCTGGATCACGGATGTCCCCGAGTTTGCCTTGCGAGTTGCCGAAGCCGGCGGATTGCCGACCATCGCCCTCGGCATGATGAATGCGGAGACCCTTGACCTGCGGCTGGGACGTCTACCAGAGGTCATGGGTGGGTACCCTTATGCAGTGAATATAATATCTCTGGCTGAGAACCCACACCGGGAAAACCAGCTGGCCTGGATAAAGAAACACCAGCCCCGTTTTGTGGTCATTGCTGGCGGTGATTTCTCTATATCCAAACCATTGCTGGAATGCGGCATTGAGGTCATCTACATTACCCCTGACGAGGCCCTGTTGCGGCTCGCCCTTGAGGCAGGTGTTCGCTACGTGATTTGCGAGGGGTATGAGGCCGGCGGACACGTGGGGTGCCATAGCTCACTCACTCTGGCGCAAAGGGTATTGGATCTGAAACGATTGCACCCCTCTTTGTTCGAAAAATGTCGAATTATTCTTGCCGGAGGAATCTTCAATAGAGAGACCGCCTTCATGGCTGCCATGCTCGGGGTGGATGCCATCCAGATGGGGACCGCCTATCTGGCCACCAGTGACATCGTGGAAACGGGTGCCCTGACACCGCTCTATCAGCGTATGATCTTGGAATCGTCTCCCGGGGGAACGGTCGTTTCCGGCCATGATACCGGGCTTCGAGTGCGATCCTTGCGATCCTTGCGAACAGATGCGGTGTTCGCCCTGGAGCGGGAGTTTACAGGAGGACAGCAGGATGAGCATTCCTTCCGCTCAAAAATCGAAGAGATAACCGCGGGGAGCCTCTTTGCAGCGGCCCGAGGCCTGGATAAACCAGGTGGTGTGCCCTTGGATGAACAAACCTGTCTGCAACGGGGGCAATTCATGAGTGGGGCCTGCGCCGGCCTCCTCGGTAAGGTTATGGATCTTGGCTCGTTTCATCGCTCTCTAGCTGAAGGCACTCTTTTGCTGCATCAGCCATTTACCGGTTCGGTCAATAAAAACCCCAATACATCGGCCTCGCGAGTCAGCCCTGAGAGAAACGATGGGGCACGGATCGCCATCACCGGGATGAGCATTCTCAACACCCTGGGCGAGAGTCCTGAGGAAATCTGGACTGCAAGCCTGGCCATGCAGAGCGGGATTACCCTGGTTCCGCCTTCGAGGTGGGATCACAGCCTTTTTTATGATTCCCGGCCACAGGTTTCGGATAAAACCTACTGCAAGGTTGGCGCGTTCCTCAATTTTTCGGCCTCTCGCAAGGAACTGGGAATTCCTCCCCACGATTTTCGATCCATGAGCGAAGCCACAAAAATCACCCTGTGGCTTGCGGACAAAGCCATCCGGGCATCCGGCATTCTGGATTCGGGAATACCGCGCGAACGGATCGGGGTCCTTATCTCTCAAAACTCGGGCGAGGCAGCGGGGCCCCTCCCCAATACCATTATACGGGCCTATGTGCATGATATCATCGGCTCGATACAAAGGGTTCTCCCCCTTACGCAGGATCAACAGCGCGCCATCGAACGAGAGATCAAATCCGGCCGCATGTCCCCGGACGACACCACCCTCTTGGGCAGACTTAATTGCGCCGCCGCTGGTTTCATCTGTAACCGGTATGGGTTCATGGGGCCAAGCTATGCGGTCTCCGCAGCCTGCGCGACCTCTCTTGTCGCCCTGTACAGCGCCGTCCAGATGATCAACAACGGCGTCATCGATGCGGCTATTGTCGGTGGCGGTGAGGAGCATCTCACCCATTTGCATTTCCTCGAATTCTCCGCCCTGGGCGCACTGTACGGGCTATCCGGGCGAGAAAGGCCCGCGCATGAGACATCTCGTCCCTTTGATGGCGAACGGGACGGGATGGTCCTGGGCGAAGGCGGGGGCATGATTATCATTGAACGGGAAAATATGGCCCGCGCACGAGGCGCACGCATTCACGCAGTCGTCACCGGTATGGGCGCGAGCAACAACCATTTGGGTATGGTCGAGTCGGCCAGCGTCACTCAGGAAATCGCTATCCGTTCCTCTTTCCAGACCGTACCCTATGGGCCTGAGGCCGTCGACCTGGTGGAATGCCATGGCACCAGTACGCGGCAAGGCGATGTCCAGGAGGTCCGTGCCCTCAAGTCCTTCTTTAATGCCTCCAAGCGCACCGTGCTCTCCTCCTTCAAATCCCAGATCGGCCATACACTGGGGGCCTCGGGCATCAACAGCCTCATCCGAGGCGTTATGGCCATGAAGGAAGGCATTTTTCCGCCGACGCTCAACTATCACCAGCCAGATCCGGAAATGGATCTGAAAGGCGCAGGCCTCTTTATCGCTCCCGAGCCGTTTGACTGGGAAGCCAAAAACGGCAGGCTTAGAAGGCTTCAGGTCAATGCGTTTGGGTTTGGAGGTTCGAACTATGTGGTGCAGCTGGAACAGGCCAGGGATGAAGCAGGCACGGTCCTTGTTCTGCCGGAGAGGATACCCGGTCTTGCTCGAGACAAGGTCGAGATCGCCGCGGATTTTCCGGAAACCCAGAGTTCGGTGCGTAAGGCACGTTGCGGCCTTCCCGGATTGCAGGGCGTTTCTTTTTTTCGAGCCCCAATGGATGACTGCAGCTACCGGCTGGCTGTGGTGGCGGAATCGGAACAAGAGGCGCTCACGATCATCGAGAGCTCACACCCTCTTGCCGAGGGCGTCATTGCCTGCCAGACCCCGCGATCCCTGGAGCAGCAGGGGATCTTCATGGGTATTGAGGAGTTGAACACACCACCGCTGGCCTTGATGTTTCCGGGGCAGGGGGCCCACTATGAAGGAATGGGACGCGAGCTCTATGAGTCGTTTCCCCTCATCAGAAAGGAGATGGATCGGGCGGCAGCAGTGGCGGACTTTGACCTCCTTCACCTGCTGTTCCACGATCAAGTGAAAAACTTGCAAAAGACCAGGTGGCAGCAGCCGGCCCTGTTCGTCTTGGAATATGCCATGGCTCGCTATCTCACCACGCTGGGCATACATCCGGTCGCCATGGCAGGGCATAGCCTGGGTGAACTGACCGCCTTGTGCCTTGCTGGTGTCTATTCCCTGGAGGATGGGTTTAGCATCGTCAATAGGCGGGCGCTGTGCATGGACCGGGCAGCGACCCTGCAGGATATGGACCCCGGCGTCATGGCTGCGGTGGATATCCCTCTGGACCAACTCAAAGAGATCATTCAGGGGATGGACGCTGAAATCCATATCAGCAATATCAATTCACCACGACAGGTCGTTGTCAGTGGCAAAACTGGGGCGATCAAGGATTTTTGCGACAAAATAAAGACGATGGGGCATAGGGCGACTCCTTTGCGCGTCAGCATGGCCTTCCACTCCCCGATCATGCGGGTCATTCATGATGAGTTGGAGACCTACATTGGTTCCATCCCCTTTCATTCTCCCCGGATACCCGTCATCTCCAACACCACCATGAGGCCATATCCAGCGGATCCCGCCGAGATCCGGCGCATCCTGATGGCCCACTTGGAATCCCCCGTCCATTGGATGCAGAACGTCCAGACCCTGTGGGATGAATACAGGGTCAGGCTCTTTGTCGAAGTCGGTCCCGGCGATATATTAAGCAATCTCATCGCAGACACCCTCCCGGACCCGGTATGCATCCAGACCTGCCTTCCCGCCGCCGAAAGTCTGACCTACAGGGCGGCATTGGCGCAGCTCTTCGTGCAGGGGGGCTTGAAGGTTCCGGGGGAGCCGAAGTGTATAGCCCTCCCAGCAGCGAGTCCTGACAAAACGCACCCCATCGCCAATGGGTCCCCGTTGAAACCCAATTTTACAGGCGCCAACCCGGTGGACATCATCATTCAAAGGGAAATTAACCGATTTGTGCTTGAGACTTTCGGTGGCCTCATCAAACCCAAGATCCTGGACGCTGTGCGCACGATTCACCCGCACTTTGAGGGAGACGATCTCTCCCCTACGCTCCAATCCATTCTCGGAGCTTCCGGGCCTATTGCAGACCAAATGCAGATCGCTCCCGGAAAACCGGCAGCCTCTCTGCCAGCGCTCGAACTTCCTCCGGTATTACCGGAGCCGCCTTCACCTCCCCGTGCTGAGGTTTCTGGAGACCAAGTACTGATGGAGCGGCTCATTCAAATCATCATGGATGCGACCGGATTTACGAGAGACGAGATTCAACCGGATATGGATCTCCGCAAGGATCTGTCCATCCGCTCCAGTCGACTCCCCATCATCATGGATGCGGCGGAACGCCAATTCGCGATTACTATCGAAATGGAGGATTTTATCGGTGTCCGTACGGTGAAGGATATTGCCGGGCGGATCACCAAAATTCTCGCTGGCCAGGAAGGTAACGACCGCCAGTCGGATGCCACATCCGGCGACAGCCCGCAGGTCCAGGATGAAGGTTTAAAGCCTTTAGAGGCTGAGGCACGTATAAAACGGCTCGTTTTTCATCGCGTTGCCGTCGAGCCAGCACCCTCTGTTCCCATGGCCTTGCGTCCAGGGGAGGCCGTGCTCCTTCTCTCGCCTAATAGCAATGACAGCCGCGCGGGAAGGATAGAAGATATTCTTCGGCAGGATTTCAAGGTTGCCCCCTTGCCCATGCTCTTTATGTCGGCCTCTCCCGCTGGTGGCGAGCAGGGCCATGATATTCGTACCGAGGAAGGGGCTGCTCGCGGAGCCGCCAGGATCGAGGGCCTGCCCTCCCTTGCCGGGATGGTCATTGTCTTGCCTCAAGGTGTGGCGAAAAGTTCAGCAAGCATGGTGGACGTTTCTCATGTGCTCCAGGGATTTTTTATCCTGCTGCAAGCATTTCTCAAGGAACCGGGCAAAAAATTCGTCGTCCTGATCCACTCCGGGGATACAAACGATACGCCTTCACAGCTTGAGGCGGAGGGAATGCTGGGGCTCTTTCTGAGTGCTGCACAGGAATATCCGGAAATCCAGTTCCGGACCCTGGCCATTGACGATGAAACGAATCTCAGCTCTGCCTTGCGCGATGCCCTGGACAGAGGCTACACCACGATCGAGATGATACATCAAGGCGGCAACATTTATACCTCGGAGGGACAATTCGCCCCGTTGCGCTGTAACAATACCGCAGGTCTCGCGCTACGCCCCGGAGACGTGGTCGTCATCTCCGGTGGTGCCACCGGGATCGGCGCCCACCTGGCCCGTAGTCTTGTGCCCTTTCAGCCCCGCCTGGTTTTTCTGGGCAGGACGCCTTTTGAGCATCGTTTGGCAGGGTCTGGTGCCGCCGACAACAAGGTCGTGGAAATTGCACGGACCCTGGCAGAACTGCACGCTGCGGGGATCGAAGTCTCCTACCATGTCTGCGATGTCGCTAATCCCCAGATGGTCCGTGCCGTCATGGCCGAAGTAATCGATCAATATGGCCCGATCCGGGGGATCATCCACGGCGCCGGCCTCCTCAGGGACAATTTCCTCAGCCAAATGTCGGCAGATGATTTCTCCCTGGTCATGGATGCCAAATTTCTCGGGGCATGGAATCTTTTCCAGGCTGCCGGGGAAACCGGCTTGCGTTTTTTCGTGGGCCTTTCTTCGGCGGCCGCTCTCCAAGGGAATCCCGGCCAAACAAACTATGCGGCAGCCAATCGGATGATGTCGGCGTTGATCCAAATTCTCCGATCAAAAAATAACACCATCCACTGCAAAGCCTTGATGCTGCCTCCCATCGAGGGGGCGGGCATGGCCGAGGATCCCCATGTACGCGACCTGATGCGGCGGATGGGGGCAGCCTACGTTCATGTCAATGAGCTGGCCGGGCTTTTCTGTCGGGAGTTGTTCGTCTCACCGGCCGAAGACGATTGGGTTCTGTTCATGCGGACACTCCCCGCCCTCAAGACCTCAAGGCTCAATGTTTTGCCAAACCCCTTGTCCAATGCTAATGCTGAAACGGGCATCGAGGCGTTCAACCCCGAGGACTTTCCCCTAATCGAGGGAATCGCAAGCCTCGACCTCCGCCGGGAACAACTCGAGGGCTGCAAATCTTTTTCCCGCGAAAAAGATCTATGGATCACGGATCACCGGCCCTTGCTGTTCGTCGAGCAGCCCCTGGTCTCGGCCGCCATGTTTCTCGAGACGTTCATGGAAGCTGCCCGGCTGCTGTATCCCTACTTACAGGTGCGCGGCGTTCGCCAGGTGCGGTTCATGGACATGATCCAATGTCCTCCCGGGGTTGCGCGACCTTCCAGGATATCCTGCCGTCGAATTGGTACCGATCTTGGTGAGGTTGTGTGCGAGGTTTCGCTCGCAGCTCAGGAGATCTCCCCCGCAGGCAGGTTGACAGACCGTTTCACCCCGCACTGTGTGGGGCAGGTGATCATGAACGGCGGTGATGGAGGCGAAGTTGTCGATGAAAGGTTCCGGGATTTTCCGGTCCGGCTCAAGGAATTGCAGACCGAGCCCATGGAGAGCGCGGCGTTGCTTCAATGGTATGAAGACCACGGCGGGCTTACGGGCAGATATCGTGTACTTGAGCACCTCGATGGAGCTGGTCCGGGAGTGGCCCGGGGACAAACCATCTACCGGCAGACCGTTGATTTTGCAGGTCTGGCCAATGCGCAATACCAATACTCCCCCTACCTGTTCGAAGCCCTCTTGCAGTTGACCGGCCTCTACTGCGTGGCGATGAAGATACCGGAACAACGATCCATGATTCCGCTCAACATTGGAGAAATGCGGTTTTCCCGAAAATGTCGAATGGGGGAACGGATCACCCTGGAAGCCCGGCTGCGGGAGCAGAACGAGCAAGGTTTGCGTTGGGATGCCAGAGGATTGGACGAGCAAGGCCACGCCATTATGCAGGTCGCTGCTTTGCAGATGCACTGGGTTTCCGACTGAGCCTGCAGTCTTTGCACGTCACACAAGATGGCGACTTGTTATCTTGCTCTTGTTTCGGCAAATTAGGGTCGGGGAAAGAAAAAAGTAATCGAATAATGCGCCGAATTTCGGTTCGGATACATAGCGCTGGAAAGAGAGGAGAATGTGGCAATGGGATGCCAGGATCTAACCGTGCATACCGTGCATTTCGTGCATCAAGGTGGTCCCGTTTTCTACACATCCTTGCCAGATGATGGCGAGGTCCAAGAGGGAAGCATGGCAAACCGGGGAACCGGCAAGAAGTATCTGATCGCCACCCTACTCGATCATGTTGGGGCAAAGGTTCCCCGCTGCTGTCAATACCAGCCTTTATGCGACAGTGCTGCTTCCCCCATTCACTTAACCCACGATTCACTTGGCAAGCCTCTTCTCCGGGCGGGAGACGTTCGCGGACCAGCGATTTCTTTGAGTAAAGGCGGGGGGAAGATATGGGCCGCTCTTTGCGCGGATGCATCCGATATCGGCATTGATGCGGCATCATCCAATGAATTCAAGGGAGAATACCCCTTGCACAGGGTTTTTCACGACCACGAGTTGCGCCATGCCTTGCAATTGACCGAGGGAGATGTGGCCAGCGCATCTGCCCTGCTCTGGTCGATCAAGGAAGCGGTGGTCAAGGCTCTTGGTTGCGCGTTCCACCTTGTGGAACCGCGGCACGTGCATGTCTCTCCACCAAGAGCTGGGAGCATTGGGGATGCGTTTACGGCGTGCTTATCGGCAAAGGCCCTGGCGCGATTTCCTTCAGCCGCAGGCCGATCCATACAGGTTCGTTCGTTTCCACAGGAGCAATTGTGGCTTTCCGTTGCTCTCTTGCACGGGCAAGTTCGATGAGGTTATGGGCAGGAAGTATCGAATCAAGGTTCTACGGAGGCAAAAGGTCGATTCATGAACAACAATACTGAATATGCCATCGATGTAGAACAATTGACCAAGCGGTACGGGAGTTTTCTGGCGGTGAATGCGCTCTCGTTCAAGGTCAGGAAGGGTGAGGTCTTTGCGCTATTGGGACCGAACGGCGCTGGCAAAACCACCACTGTCGAGATTATCGAAACCATCCGCAGACCTACCTCGGGGCGAGTGCGCCTTCTTGGGATGGATGTCACCAAGAAAAAACACGATGTTGTCCCTTGCATCGGGGTCCTGCCGCAGGGTTTTAGTTCTTTTGATAGAATAACGGTCAGAGAGACCATGCAGTATTACTCACGTCTCTTCGGCAGTCGGCACGTCGATATCGACGAGTTGATAGCACTCGTCAACCTCACGGATAAGGCCAAGGAGCAATACACGACCCTCTCCGGTGGTTTGAAACAGCGCCTCGGTATCGCCATTGCCCTGGTGAATGACCCCAAGGTCGTGTTTCTCGATGAGCCAACCACCGGGCTCGACCCCCGGGCCAGGCGCGAGGTGTGGGATGTCCTGCTGGGCCTGAAGAAGAAAGGGAAGACGGTCTTCCTGACGACGCACTATATGGAAGAGGCCGAACTGCTTGCCGACACAGTGGCCATCATTTCCAATGGCACAACCATCGCCATGGGATCTCCTGATCAGCTCATCGAAAGCAACGCGGATTATCTGGCCCTCACCCTTCAATCCGCCGATGAAAAAGCTTTTGCCGTCATTAATCAGATGGGTTTCGAGCCGACCCGGAACAACGGCAATAATATCCAGCTGCGGGTGGCACACGCCGATGATATCCGGGAAATACTGAACGCCATGGACAACGCCGGGGCATCGTTTCTCGGCATGGACGTTCGCAAGCCTAACCTTGAACAGGTTTTTCTCAAACTCACCGGCGGGGCCCTTCACCAAGGGACCGATGGGGAGAAGGAGGCAGCATGAATTGTCGTGTCGTCTGGGCAAACCTCGTGGTGAGCATCAAAAGCTTTTACCGCGAGAAGACTGCCATGTTCTTTACAACCATGTTCCCGATCCTGCTGATCCTGGTGTTCGGCACCATTTTCATGGACGATGACAAATTGCACTTCAATTTATGTCTCCAGGATCTCGACCAAAGTCAAACCTCAGCGGAGATCGCCAAGGCCCTCGCGGCGACCGGCAAGCTCAAGATAACCATGGTCGATTCCACCCAGGAAGCCGCGCAATATGCCAAAGACAACAAGGTGAACCTGGTCCTCATTATCCCCAAAGGTTATGAAAAATCCTACACCCAATATCTGCAATTTGGTGACCTGAATGCGTTTGTTACCCTCAGGTATGTGTACGACCCCAGCTCCAGTTCAGTGATCGAAAAGATGCAAATCCTTGACGGGGTGTTTGCCACCATGAACCAGCGACTTTCCGCAAAACCGCCTTTCATCCGGACAACGGAAGCATCGATTCACACCCGGAAATACCGATTCCTTGAGTTCTTCATCCCCGGCATCATTGCTATGGCAATCATGACCGAGAGCCTGTTCGGCACGGTGCATGTGAACACGGAACTACGGCAGAAAGGGATTATCAGGAAGCTCGCCACCACCCCTATCACCCGTGCCGACTGGATACTGTCGAACATTCTCCACCAATGCATTCTCGCGGTCATCTCCACCACGTTAATGCTACTGGTCAGTTACGCCGTGTTTGGCGTTCAATTGAATATCAACGCCTGGCTGCCGCTCTTCATCGTGCTGGACGTCTTTTCCTTTGTCGGCATTGGAATGATCCTCACCCGTCTCGTCAAGGAAGCGCAGAGCGCCTCGGCAGCGGCCAACGCTATCATGTTTCCGATGATGTTCCTCTCGGGGAGCTTCTTCCCGCTTGAGATGATGCCAGAATTTCTCCAGTCGTTCGCCAAAACACTGCCGCTGTACTATCTCAACGAGGGCTTGCGAGCATCCATGGTGTTGCATGATAATGTGACCGCGCTGCATAACGCTGCGATCATTGGTGCGTTCGCGGCCGTCGTCTTTATTTTGGGGATAACCGTCACGCAATGGGAGGAAGGACGGTGAGAAATTGAGCCTGGATTTCTCATCAGTCCAGTGGGGACAAAATGTTCACGGGGAATATGGCGTCGTCAGAACTTCGAACAACTGTGGCGCATATTGGGGGGCATTGCTACTCATCGTTTTCTGGCTTTTTCCGGCCTGTTTTTAACAGATGAGAGAGATTGGCAAAGGGGGTTTGGGTAATGGTTGGGCCCACCTTTCTATCTGGATTTTCAGTGGGAAGCCACTCGGCGTCGAGAGAGCGGGAATGTTCGTTATCGTGGCAGTAAATACATAACAGCTCCCAATTGCTGCCGTCGGACGGGTTGTTTTTGTAATTATGGTCTTTGTGGTGAACCGTCAATTCACGCAGGTTTTTCCCGGAGAAATCACGGCCGCATTTCCCGCAAACCCATGGAAGGATCTTGAGTGCTTGGTTACGATAATCTACTTTTTTCATAAGCAGAAACAGGTTGATTTGAACGGCAATGGATAATTTGAGGGACGCGTATATTATTGAGCGTCCCCCCTCGAAACCTTGTGTTTTAAGCCGATTTTTTGCCAGGAGTTTGTTTTTTGGTTCGGGCGATAATGGCTTTTTGCAGGTTGGCCGGAATACCCCGCTCTTTCCCGGATGCTGAACGTGCATCAGAAAGCGTTTTTGCACAAAGTGGCTGCCGGGCAGAGAAGCCATATTTCTTGCGGTATTCCTTCCCGGTCAGGCCGTGGGACTTCAAATGCTTTGCCGAAAGCATTTTGAATTCTTGACCGCATTCAAGGCAAACCACCTTATTCTTTTGGATGGATTTCTTTGGGTCCAGAATTATCGGCTGCGCTTCAACCTCAGTCTCGACCACCTCGGAGGATTCAGTATCCTGCAGGGCTTTGAGAGTTTGGAAGGTTTCGTTCAAGGCAAATTTTATTTCATCGGTGGTCATTTGTTTGCGGCCGATTTGAGATTGGATGATCTCAGCCGTCATTTCTACAAGTGTTTTGCTCATTGTGTTCCTTTTTCGCTCGTCATTGTTGGCTTGGCCGGAAGGTACTCATCTGCCCTTTAGTAATCATCATTGATGCGCCTGCCTGAGGTGGTCTGGGTTAGCAAGACATCCTGAAGTGGAAAAGAAGCAATGTTTCCTTTTGTGAAACAGTTGCGGGCTTCAGGCTACCTTGCTCAATTGTTCGAGGTCCTTTTAATAAGATTCATTTGGAGGCTGCTTGTCAAGTGACGAATGTTTTCTTTTTCTCTTTCCTTTGAGTTGGGCGGGGGCTGCTCTTGTATTGGAGCAAAAACCACCGTCAGGTCCGGTGGACTGCAAAAAATGTTTTGATTATTAATTTTTCCAGTTGTAAAAAATACACTCAATCGAATAAAAAATCTCTATTTTAACCATACTTCTGGATTAGAACACATACTCGAGAGATGCTGGTAAAATTTACCAACATGAATCCCATCCACTAATCCGTGATTTACTTGAATTCCGATAGGGACTAACAATTCATTTCCTTGTTCGAAATATTTTCCAATCGCAATAACTGGAATAGAACCATATTTTTTATCATATGGATGGACTATCGATGTAAAGCTAAACCAAGGTATATTGGTGATGAAAAACATGTGGTGTTTTTCATCAACCCCCTGATCTGGACATTCCTTAACCTCCTTGATTTTAACTTTTGAATATTCTCGGTACTCTTTGAATGAATCAAGATAACGAGAATCGCAAAATGAAAAAGTTTCATCATCCAACAATACAGTATATCCAGGATCGACTCTGCTCAACTCAAACAATTCACCATCAATTATCCTGTGCCGCAATTCCGGTACAAGGTTGACGGATTTGGTTATTAAAAAACTGAGTGACAGAAAAAATCCATTTCTGTTTTTGTCTATAAATTTCTTCAGATTTGAGATGTTAACATGACTGGTTGTTGAAAAAAAAGGCATGTCACGATCCTTGAAGGCCTCAAGCAAGCCTTTTCGTTTATATGTAGCGAGATCAATTTTTTGCATAGGAATAGTATAATTCTTTTTGTTTGTCTGACTCAGATTGGTCAAAAAATACAAGAACGCAATTCATAATATTTCGATTCAATACCAACTTCTATACTTAATAAAATTTCATAAATGCATGGCATTATCTTACCCATCTCTTCAGATTTGTACCGGCGGCTTCTTGAAGGTTTTTCAGCGTCTCCGGCGTATCGAACAATATTTTACATAACTCGCATTTGCGATAGGTGACTATTTCGCGGGCTTTGAGTCCAGAAAAGGAGGCTACCGTGCTGATGCCCAGGAATCGGATGCAGTTGTAGAGAGGATTGGTTTCGCTCCTTATAAAGAGTTGCTCGACGGAATGGTCTTGGAGGTTGCCGAGCAAGAAAACATGAGTCGTGGCAAAGTGACTGCCTGCGTCACAACAAGCATACATGTTCAAATCCGGAGCCAGATAAGGATTCATCGCACAGCGGTTATCCTGGTAATCCGTGAAGAGTTCCTTTCGCCCCAAGGAATCGGCACGTCCGGCATAGATGATCGGCTCTGGGAAAAATTTGAGTCCATGGTCTCGCAAAAATTGTTCATGCGCATCATCTTCTTCTGAAAAATCAGTCACAAATGAAATGAAGTAATCAATTCCTGTTTGCATGCAACCCTGAGCCGCGTTCAACACGTTGCGGAAAGGAACATGCTCTTGATGCCATCTACTGGAGCTGATACGTAGCTGGGAAAGCCCACTCTCCTTGAGCATGCTGAGCATGTGACGGGCCGCTTCAGGTGTCTTTGCCCAATAACTATTGGTAACGATCCGGGTGTAAATATTGAGTTCCTGGCAAAGAGAAATCAATTCGAGGAGATCAGAAAAATAGAGAAACGGCTCACCTGCAGTAAAGCTGACGCCGGTAACGTCGACAGCGGCCAGGTCTCGGATGATTTTTTTCGCTTCTGCAAGCTCCATCTTTTTATAATCAGGCACGGCCCCAGCGGCCACGCAATGGGCACATCTAATATTGCAGCGGGTGGAGTATCCAAAAGCTATTTTTCTCATAAATTTGAGGTGTTGAAATTTTTCTATTACTGCCGGTGGTCGCATTCGGCTACTGGCCGACACCGACCCATTCCAATAGCCAATCTCGCAATTGATGAACTACTTGTATCTTCACCTCTATTCAATTTGTACCCATCCATTGATGGACAGAGAATGGTGTCCGCGGTCAATCTCAAACGTAACGACTGGTTTCATATCTGAAGATTAGGAGCTTTGGATGTTAGTGGAGGAGGAGTCTGTTTAGCCGGCACATGGGGCTTGTCGTAGGAATAGATGCCCTCTGTTTGCTCAATTTTGCGATACAGAGACGTGGTTGCGTAGCAAATCGGCAAACTGGTCAGGCGTAGTAGGTCGATTGAACAAGTAACCGCACATCTCATCACAGTCGTGTTCCCGTAAAAAGTCCATTTGCGCCTGCGTTTCCACTCCTTCGGCGACAACGGTTAGACAAAGAGTCTTCCCCATTGCAATAATCGCTTCGGTAATCGTTTTGTTTTCAGTATTTTGCAGGAGGTTGTAGATAAAGGACCGGTCCACCTTGATCATGTCGATAGGGAGGCCCTTAATTTGGGAAAGAGAAGTGTAGCCCGTACCAAAATTATCTATGGCAAGTCGTACACCCATGTCCTTGATTTTGGTCAGCTGAGCAAGCACGCTCTCGGGGTTGTGCATTAACATACTTTCGGGAATTTCGATTTCCAGCAGATTCGGTGCCATAGCGGAATCCTTCAGCGCAGTGCGGATATCGTTTACCAGGTTATCGTCAGTAAGCTGTTTAAACGATACATTGACCGCCATACAGACGGGGGGAAGTCCTTGGTTTTGCCAAGCAACATTTTGTGCACACGCAGTCTTCAGCACCCATCTGCCGATGGGCACCATTAGCCCTGTTTCTTCAGCCACCGGAATAAATTGCGTGGGGGTCATTGATCCAAGGTATGGGTTCTGCCAACGCAATAGTGCCTCTACACCGGTAATCGCACCCGTTTTGAAGTCCAGCCTAGCCTGATAGTGGAGAAAAAACTCATTACGCTCCAATGCAGAGTGCAGATTTGTCTCAATCGATTGCCGTTCGATTGATTTTGATTGAATTTCTTTGGAGTAGAACTGATAGTTATTTTTGCCTTTCTCCTTGGCTAAATACATGGCTGTGTCGGCAGTTTTCATCAAAAATTGTTCATCTTCGGCATCCCGTGGGTATATGCTGATGCCGATACTCGCCGTTACGCGGCATTCTTCCCCCAGAAGAACCATTGGTTTGCTGGCGGCAGAAAGGACCTTATGGGCTACCGTGGCGACTTGATTCAAATCGTTTACCTTGTCGACAAGTAGAACGAACTCATCTCCTCCCAAACGGGCGACAATATCGGCCGAACGTAACGCTTGCTTCAAGCGCATGGCTATCTCCTGCAACAGCTGGTCGCCTGCCTCATGGCCCAGCGTGTCGTTGACAATCTTGAAACGATCCAGATCGATAAAGAAAACAGCGAACTGATATTGATAACGCTGCGCCGTTCGAATGGCGTGATTGAGCAGTTGGCTGAACATCGCGCGGTTGGGCAGTCCCGTCAGGACATCATGCGTAGCCAGGTGCAGGATCTTTTCTTCGGCCTGTTTGCGCTCGGTGATGTCGCGGAAATACCAAACCCGTCCGTAATATTGATTGTCCGATCCGAACATCGGTGCTGAGTAGCGATCAAATACCCGCCCATCCATCAGAGGAAGTTCATCCCTACTGGTTTCTTGTCTGTGCTCATAGAGATAGCGAATTTTCTGGATTGAGGAATCGGGATCCACTAATTGGACTGCCACGAACTGCAAGACCGGTTCATCGATTTTTTCTTCCACGAGTTTTGCCGGGATACCCCACATTTCAACAAACCGGCGGTTAACGGAGAGGATGCGGGCGTTCTCATCAACCACCAGGATTCCGTCGATCGAAGTCTCCTGTGTTGTGGAAAGAAGGACATTTGTGAACTTTAGTTGTTCTTCGGCCTGTTTGCGCTCGGCAATCTCGCGCTGGAGCTGCTCATTGGTATTCCGTAGATTTGCTGTGCGTTGTTCAACCCGAACTTCCAGGCTTTTCCTGACCAATCCCATCTCGCCTATGAGCCGGGCCAGGCGAGAAAGGAAATCCATCATCGTTCTCACTTGGTTCTCGGAAAAAATGGGAACCCTGCTCAACGCGGCCAGGTAATCAGTTTTGTCAAAACCAAATTCTTCCGCCTGGTGGATGAAGTAATTTGTGTCCGGCGGCTCGAAGAAAAACTGGCCGGTAAAAAGGTTGGCAGTGTGTTCGCCGTCGATCGTAATAGGTACAGCGACGTCAACCAGACCATTCTTACACTTATAGACGCTATAACCCGCTCCTTTGTTCAATTGACCAGATAGGGCGGTATCGCTTTCTCGACAGCGACTCGCCGTCGTCATGTGGACTCGGTGGAAACGCGTACAAATATCTTGCCATCCGGTGGCGATCAGAATGTTTCCTTCCAGGTCAATGATGGCCGTCACTGCCCCGGTGATTGCGGTAAAGCTCTCGCATAACTCGCGTAATTCACTGATATTTACCAGTTCAGTAAACACAAGGCTCTTTCTGTGGGCGTCCATGTCGATAACCTGTTCCTTTCGCATGAATTTCTATTAATTTTACGGACTCATCGCCTGCTGCCGTCTGCCCTGAGGTATCAACGCGAAAGCCTGTTGTTCCATTTTCGGTTAAAAAATCATGCCTCTAGAGGAACGGGCGGAGGCGCAAGGCACAGTCTTTTTTCCGTTGAGTGGGCAATGCAAGAATATTGGTGGGTAGGTAGTTATGAATATGAAAACACGTTATTTCAATTTCATGATAAATGTGCACGACATCAATGTATCTCATGGCCTGAATTGTACACCTTGGAAGTCAATATGTCTGGCAGAAGATACTTTTACTCAGCAACGACTTGTTGTGAAATTTTTTAGTTAATATATGTACCTACGATCATCGTTAAAGCGACCAGGGCAAGAACTAGCAACCAATCTTTACCTTGTAGTTTTGTGAAAAATGTCGGAGTAAGCAAATGTTTTATAGAAAGGCTTTGTCTTTTTAAAGACATTAGAATTATAACATTCAGCCCACCAATCCAAAAAATTGCCAGTACTATGAAATGGTAATCAATATTCACTGTTTAAGTTGTTGCTTTTGTCTTTATGTCTTTTCGTTTTTATCTGCTTTTATTCAGTTATTTAGCCGAAGGCTCATTGGCACAACGGTGCGATAACCGGCCGACTGAGGGACTGCCCACCTTTTAAGAACGCGGCTATTTCCGGTTCGGCTTATTGGCTTGTTGGGCTTTGCATTACTATTGTGGTGGCAAACAATTATGATCTTTTAGCAACTCTTGTCTCTCTTTTTTGTACTGTTCATAGTTGAGATGCTCTTCCCCAGGTGGAGGCACAGGTTCTTGATTTTTCATTTCTTGCATTTGGTTGGCACCGCTATACATACCACGACAAATGTTTTCATACATTTTTCTTTTATCTGTACAAGAAGAAAGTAAACACATGAATAAAATTGCAATTAGAAGCCTCAATATTGTCTTCAAAAAAATGTCCTCTAACTAATGAGTGGGCTGGCTGTGCATCTATTCCGCCTTTGAATGAAGACCATGACTACCGTTTGATTGTCTGGGCTCTCATTTCAGTCATGACTTTTGCATGACCATCAAGGCCGAGATGTTTGATTTGCGTAATGCACGCAGCACGATCGGATTTGAATACCAGCCCAAATAGCTTGGATATGAAGTTGTTGAATTTCTTGCATGTTTGTGGACCGGGGAATTCGGCACACTCAGCGCAAGTCATTATCTGTTTCTCCGTACAGCACGAGCGCACCTTGCACCAACCAGCCTTTGAGTTCTCGTGACACCCTTTGCATTTCCCTTTTAAGTAGGACCTACAGGCACCACAATAAAGCCCGCAATAGGCGACAAGTTCAGCATTCACCTTTATGTCTTGCATACACAAGCCTCCTTTCTGATTGAGACTCTCAACTTCGTAATAACCGGAAATTACCCGGCCCAACGAGAACATCTGCGGCTTGCCCGCAGAATGTTTTGGTTGGAATTTAGTATGGTGTCTCCGGAACCCTCCTCAGAGTCGGGAGTTGAACCCCTGCCTCCTTTTCAGTTCAAGGCTTTCAGGGTATACCTGGATAAATTCTGGATACTATAAGAAAAACGTGGTCTGTCCCCTATAGTTCCCTGAATTGCCTTGCTAGGTCATTCATCCCATTTACGTATATGGTGCCAGTCAATGTTTTCATTGATCAACTCATAAAACATCGCCATTGCATCGCACCAATCCGCAATACTCAACTCCATTTTCCAGCCATTCCCATTTCGTTCACCACTCAGCACGCATTTGCCCAACCAATAAAACACTCCAGCTTCATCATATTCAGTCGACCATAACAACCTCATCTCAACGCCATGAATTATCTTATTACAAATCTCTCTTAGATTAAATGGGAACGTTCCCGTTATGATTCTCCCAACATTGTATTTCAACAATGCCTTGTCCGAATATTGGACCCAATTAAAATCTTCATCATCTTTACCGCCAATATCCAACAACAACCGCGTTTTAATAGCCAAATTAACAATTGACTCAGATACATTAACCTTCATCGACCATAAGTAGTTCTGCACATCTTCATAATGCTCCTCATCGTTCACTAAGTTCCGTCGCTCACACGCTGCCTTTGACCCAACTGCCAAATGGCTTAATAGGTACAACTGAGCACTGACGCCATCATAATCGAATGCATATGGCACAATACGTCTCCTTGACCTAACAAGTTATTAACCGGTTTCTGGTAATCACTCATCGGCGCTAAATAATTTGCCTAGAGTCTTCAATATTTAGGTTATTTCCAACTGGTTATCATGCAGTTTTGAATGATAACCAGAAACCGTTTATTTCCTTTGAGTCAACGCTTTTTCAATAAAGAGCCCTTTTTTCCACAGTGCTCTCACGGTGGATTGATTTCATCCTGAATCCGTGACGCCGTTAGACAGACCTCCGCATTTAGGTCCGTCAGGTGCGATTGCCAGCCTCATGGGATGACGCTGTTGTTTATGCGCCGTACGCTACGGCTTTTTTAGCGTATTGTTCAT
>JBFWLN010000038.1:0-28024 GCA_050252135.1 Desulfobulbus sp. | reverse complement strand
TGAAGCATTCAATGCTACTATCAACAGGATCGTAAAACGAGCATGCGGATACCGGGATCTTGAATACCTCTACCTGAAAATCAAGCAAGAAGCGGCGCCACCTTTTCTGCAACTCTGACAAAGACCCGAAAAAAAATGGAAATACAGACCGCATCGGATGCGAAATCAATGCTGATTTGCACGATACGATTTTTTTACCTCCGGTTAATTCGACCGTGCGTAATGTCAAAAGGGCTGTTATCCAAAGATTGTCCCCTGAAGTCCTTGAAAACCTAGCTTTCCCATTGAGGTAATCTTTTCCTCGCCCTCTGCCCGTATAAGCGGAGGGATGCGATCCGCCAAGCCGAATATCTTAACCCAGAGTGTAAAATAGGGGCGATCAAACCGTACCGTTCTCGCTACAACTCGATGTCGTAGGCAGCGATCGATTTGGTATTCAACCGTATTTCCTCAAGATGCTTTACATGCCCCCTCTCCTGTTCGATGATAACGCCAAGCTGTTTGACTGCTTCAGGGGCATCAAGGAAACCGGAAAGAAATTCGAAAAACCCGAGGGTGTCGTTTTCAAACTCAATGGACTGGATGAGCAAATCATCCAAGCTCGTTGTTCGCGCCAGTTGTTCCTGATCCAGAGAAAATGTTTGGCTGCGTACAATGTCTTGCAGCAGGGCGCGTCCCATCGCCTCGAGTTCCGCCTGCTCCGTTGTAAGTTCTCGATCATCAATAATGGCAGCAAACACCTCACCGTGACGTTTTTCCTCCTCAGCCATCCATTTGAACATTTGCGCAAGTTCCGGATCTTTAATCTGACCAGCGACCCGGCGATAGGTATCCTCACCGTTTTTCTCAATCTGCACCGCAATATTAAGTACATCCGAAAGGGTAAACATTGACTATTCTCCTGATTGATGGGCTCGTAAAAAGCCCCTCATTTTCTGAGAGAAGGCTCAGTAAAAACACCAAAAGCAAGGCGTAGGCGTTTTCACCAGCGCGATGGCATACATAAGGTTTATTGAATGTCTGGAAAAACGCTGCGGCGCAGTAACTCGAAGTTTTCACGACGTCATCCTGATTCATACCTAAATTTGTCTGAACCTTACCGATTACCCCACTTCACCGCAAGACTTTCGCTCGCCAGGGCCGGTAACCTACAGTCAGCACACCTTGAATAAGGTCTTACTTTCCTAGCAAAAAACTCCTGCCTTTCAATTTGTCCGCAAAATTTTATTGCAAATTAAAATACAGGCAAAACCCCGACGGACAGAGTATAATGGAAGATCGTAATTTCTTCACCGAAGCGTTGGTCTTCCGCATTTAAAGGTTTTTTTTTTGTTTTTTTTACCAATCGATCAACTTTCTATTTCCCCGACACCCTTTAAGCCATTTTTCAAGCTTTCCCCCCTTGCCCCCCGATGAGAATACCTCTGCTGCCGGAGAAAAATGACGGCTTCTTGCACATTATCTCTATGAAATGGTACCCAATGCAAATAACCCAGATCAGCGGGCCAGTGTATCACCGCGACTTCGGTAGTTTCCCTGGTCATCCCCCAAATCTTCTTTCCGGATTTCCTTTACCGTTCATTGATGGACTCGTAAAAAGGCCATCACATTCTGAAAGATGGCTCAGTTAAAATACAGAGAAGAGATACAAGGAGTAGTGTTTTTCCAAGCGCGAAGGCATACAGCTGGTCTGTCGAGTGTCAGGGAAAATACTGCGACGCAGTAGATCGATTTTTTTATGACGTCATCATAATGAACAAGTTATTTTCACTGCGAATAACAAAAACATTAGCTTATCGTCCCTCATATCCTTCACCATTTACAGCCAGATATGTTTCTCAAATCCTTTGAATACTACCGTGGTATTGCCATTGTGCTCATCGTTATCGGTCACTGTTATGGCCTCAGCGAATGGATCTTCAATTCTTACCCGGAACGGGTGCTGGCCAACATCATCACCGGTGGCACAGCGCTGTTTGTCTTTATATCCGGTTTCCTGTTTCACCAGGTCTTTTATCCCCGGTTTAAATACAGCCGTTTCATGACCAAGAAATTCCAAAAGGTGTTCGTACCCTACCTCTTCTGGTCTGCCTTGGCGCTCACCCTAACCTTCTCCACCCACTCCTCCCTACCGGATAAATTTATCGGCCCGAGCCTTTCTTTTTGGGATCAATGGATACGGCCGATCTTTCTCAGCCTGATCACCGGCGGCCATTTTCTCGCCTACTGGTACATCCCCTTTATCATGATCATGTTTCTGCTCTCACCGCTCTTTATCCGTTTTATCAAGTTGGAACGGCGCACCCAGGTCATGGTGACGCTTGGGCTTTTGTTCTGCTCGGCCCTTGGCCAACGGCCGGTGAACAATATTTTGGTGCTTCAATCGGTACTTTTCTTCAGTCCGGTCTATCTGTTTGGTATCCTCTGCTCCATCGACAAGGAATGGATCTATGAGCACTTGAATAACAAGGCCTGGCTTCTTGCCCTGGGGGTGGTCCTGCTCTCCATGATCCAGAGTAGCTATTACCCTGGTGCGGGCAGCTATCATAAGCCCTTATTTATGCTCCATGCCTTTGACATCAATATCATTCAAAAATTCCTGCTCTGTTTGCTCTGCATGGTATTCCTGCACCGGTTCGAACAGAGCGACAATAAAATTCTTTCAGCCCTAGCCGCTTCCAGTTTTGCCATCTTTTTCATTCATGGTTGGGTGATCAAAGGACTTTTCCTGATCAAATCCTGGCTTCCTTTTACAGGCGGACTGTGGCTTCTGCCGGTGATCACCGGATTGGTGATACTTGGCTCTTATGGAGTTGCAGTGGTGATCAAAAAACAATTCCCCAAACACAGTTCACTGCTCATTGGTTGGTAACTCCCAAACTCTTGCAACAAACAACAAAAAAGCCCCGGATTGATCCGGGGCTTTTTTGTTGTTTTACGAGTTCATCTTATTGCAAATGTGCCATAGCCACCTTCAGTTGCTCGATCCACATGGCGTCGATGGCATCCACCTCGCCAAGGCCTTTCATCACCGGCACGGCTTTGATGCCAACCGCATCCAGTTGACTCTTCCAGGAATCCGGCTCATCACCGGCCATGTCATTCATGGCATGATCGCCAGCAACGGTCATAAAAGGAATGAGATAGGCCTTTTTGATTTTTTTCGCAACCAACGCATCCCGGATCTCCTCAAAGGTGGGATGCCCTTCCACGGTGCCGACATAAAAGTTAGGGTCCATCTTCTGGGCCTTATACATCAGAGCACTGTAAATGGCGTCGCTTGGATGATGGGTGCCATGCCCCATAAGCACCACCGCTTCATCGGCTTTACGCTCTTTGGGGATAACCTGATTTTTGACGATCTTGAGCGCCTCTTCCATGGTGTCATCGCTGATCAAGAGCGGCATGGAAACCTGCAGATTATCAAAACCGTCTACCATCTGCGCGAATAAGTGGGCATTGGTATTGATCTCATTAAACTCCGCACCGGGAATCATGTGCAAAGACTGCACCGCGACCTTGGTGTACCCCTCATCCATGAGCCGGGACAGGGCCATTTCCGGAGAATCGATCTGGGTTCCCTGTTTGGCCAATTTATGGCGAATGATCTTGGAGGTATAAGCCCAACGCACATCAACTCCCGGGAAGGCCACCTTGACCAGTTTGTCGATATTATCAAACGAGGCCTTGGCTCGAGGCACGCTGGTGCCGAAAGTAACCAGCAAAATGGCCGTTTTGGACTCCTTCTTTTTGCCGTGCTCACCGGCCTTTGCATCTGAAGCCTGGAACCAAAGTCCAACCAGGGCGGCCATGGCTACCAGCATCGCTTTTTTCAGCACTTCTCCTACTCGCATGATGTTTTTCTCCTTGGTTTTTTAATCAATGTGCCTACTCGTGGACGCATCATCCACAGGTCACAACAAAATCACATAACACATCGAGATTCCACACATTCGCTCGGAAGGACATCGGGCCGATATTGCCACTTCAAAGAGTAGCCGCAATCACGGTGTCATTTCAACCAACGGTGAGGAATCTCGTCAGTAATGAAACTTTATGCCGCCGAAGATAGCCTGACCAGGCATGCAGTAACCGGATTCGGTATAATCCTTGTCAAAGAGGTTATCGATTCGGGCGAAAATATCCATATTCTTCAATGCCTTATAGGTGGCCGACAGGTTGACCACGATCACCGCATCCTCCTGCCAGCGGACCTTGTTATAACTGGCATCGTAAAGGGGAACGATTTTTTCATCCTGCCAGTTGATATCCATGGCCAGGGTTAGCTTTTCGGTGGGGTATACAGTGGTAACTAAATTCACCTTATTCCTTGGGAGGTATTCCTTACGTGTCCAATCGGCTGCACTTGTATCCGCCTTATAGCGCGAATCAATGTAGGTATAGGCCAGATCGAAGCGCACCTTGTCCCAGGGACGAACCCGGATATAGGTTTCCACCCCTGAATTTTCTCCCTTGGAAGCATTCTCGTAGCGATAGGCCAGACTGTCAAAAATGATCATATCGTCAAAATGGGTTTCAAAATAGGTTGCCCCCATATTCAGCTTACCATCAAAGAAACTCTGATCCACTCCCACCTCATAACCAATACTTTCCTCGGGCTGTAAGTCTGGATTTCCCACGGTCACCAGGGATCCACCGGAAAGGTAACCGCCGTAAATCTCATAGAGGCCCGGCGTACGATACCCGGTCCCGACATGGGCATGCACCTTGGTGTTGGTCGCCTTGAAAATGTAGGCAGCCGAAGTCTCCCACACCGCCTCGCTGTCGAATTCGTCATGGTCATTGTAGCGACCTCCGACGTTGACAAAAAGACTCCGATCAAGAAACACAAACTGAGCCTGGGTGAACAGATCCTTGTTGCCCCAGGATTCATGAAAACTCACAGGAGAATAATCGTTGCCATATTTATTTTTCGGTTCCTGACCTTCATACGTTGAATCCTCGTAATCGGCACCGACATTCAGGGTGAGCCAATCGGTGAGGTGGAGGTTGTGTTGCATCTCCAAATACCAGTTTTCGCCATCATAGTTGGATTGATCCCCGGAGGTATTCGACCAAAAATAATGCCGCTCGGTGGAAGTGTACGCCCCCTTAAGGGTGTAATCCCATTCCGCACTCAGCGTTTGCGACCAGTTGAGGCCGACCTGGGAGAGTGAACTTTCCCGGTGTTCGTCGGCATAGGCCTGATTCTTGATCAGGTTACCGTTAGAATCCAGTGATGGGGTCGTGCCTAGGGTTAAATCCGAATCCGAAAAAATGCCGCTGAATTCGAGGGCAGTACTGTCGGTAAACTTAACCCCTGCCCCCACGGTGCCACCGGTATTGTCGTAGTTGTAACTGTTGGCCCCCCCGTAATCCTCTCCATCGGTGTTGATATACATCGGATTGAAATCGAAATAGTATTTTTCCTGGCCATAGGACACGCGGGCATTACCGACATAGGTGTTGTTTGGACCGAATTCGTTACGCCAATCCGCCGACAACCCTGATTGCCATTTTTTGGGGATGATATTAATGACACCGCCCATGGCCTGGGAACCATACAGAGTACTGTTGGTACCCTTAAGGATTTCCGCCCGATCAAAATTGGAACCGGTAAACATGTCTTCGATGAAATACTGAAAGGTGGTCTGGGTGTCGGCGGCATCACGCAACGGGATACCATTGTACTGATACTGGGTATACTGGGATCCGGCGCCGCGGATACTGATATTGGACCACTGCCCCAGCCCGCCGGTGCATTTCAAAAATACACCCGGCTCATTATTGAGCAATTTAGGGAGATAATACTGCTGCAACTCGTCTCGGTCAGCGGCATCGACAATATCAATACTCTTGGTTGTCTCGCCCAAAGCCGTTTCACTCCTTGAGGCTGTAACGACCATCTCTTCCGCTTTTTGGACAACCTGCTTATCCTCGGCCGGCGAGAGGATTTCCTCCCTGCTTTCAGCCCCAACCGGTGCCACCGCTAAAAGCAGGACGACGCAGGAAAGCAAGGTGGGATAAATGGTGTTACGCTGCACGGGGTTCACGGTGTTCTCCTTGGAGAGATTAAGATGAGTATTGTTCGAATCTTGTCGCAGGGTTGTAACCACCATGGCAAAAATCGAAATCCATTGTGTCATTTCAGCCATCTTGCAAAATGTCGTCCTTTCTCACTGCACCATCTGTTGTTTGACCTGGGAGAGGGCCAAAGTTGCCGCTTTCTTTTCCCGATCGAATTGTACCGCCTTGGACAAGGCCTGACGGCTGGCTTCAAAATCCTGGGCCTGCATGGCTGCATATCCGGCCATGAGCCAAGATTGTCCCTGATGCCCTCCTTTCAATCCGGCGGCGCGTCGATAACTGGTGGCCGCATCAACGTAGCGTTGGAGGCTGTAGCAGATCTCGCCCTGCAGCATCAGCAGGCGAGGGTCGACCTCCAGATTGCGGTAGCGATGCAGAATTTCCAGGGCCTTGGCCGGTTGGTCCATCCGCTGGTAAGCCATGGCAAGCCGTTGGGCGGTCCGGCTGTCGCTCTTGGCTTGCAGTTGCCGGCTGAAGAAGGGCACAGCCTTGGCCGGAATCCCGGTCTGCAGGTAAAGATCGGCAAGCAATTGGTTTTCCTGCAAGCTCAAAGGTTTGAGCATGCTGTAGGCAATCAAGGTGCTGAGGGCGTCTTCGTAGTCGTTGGCGGCGAGTTGAATGTGGGCAAGCGCCTTCCACCAGCGAGCTTGGTACGGTTGCTGGTCGATCAGTTGCCGAGCAAAGGCCGCGCCTTCGCTATGCATGTTCAGCCGTACATACTGAGACAAAAGGACCTCCTGCCACCGGGATTGTTGTACCCCAGTGGAATGGGCAACAAGATCGCGTATCAGGGGCACGGCCCGTTTACTCTGCCCCCCGTCGACGAGGGCATGGATATACTGTTCCCGCCACTCCGGCTTTATCGACTTGCTGGCGGCAAACAACCGTTCAAAAGAGCTGATCGCCTCCCGGTGCGCACCGGCCATGAGGTAGGCGGAGGCACTGAAATAGAGATTGTCGGCCTTTTTGGGTTGCTCCGCCCCGTAGCCTTTGGCAAAGCAACGACCTGCCTCCTTGTATGCTTTGGCCTCGTACTGGGCCTTGGCCAAATTGAGCCAGGCATGGGCATGGTTCGGATTCAATTGAACCGCTTCGATATAGGCCTTGATGGCTCCAGCGCGATCTCCCCGCAGGAGGCGGCAATTGCCCAGGGCAAAGGCCAGTTCCGCATGGCGGGTTTCGCTTTTGGCAAGGGCCGGCTCAAGGACAGCGGCAGCCTTGCCATACTCTTTGGCCGACATCATTGGTGCGGCCTTGGCCAGAACCAGCCGCACCGGGGTCGGCAGATCCTCGGCTTTGCAGGGGGCAACCACCATCAGCAGGGTCAACAGCACACCACATCCCAGAACAACAAGGCGAGATTGCATAGCTCTACTCCAGTTTGAAGGTAATGGTCTGTTCCACCAGGGCCTTGACCGCCACACCTCCCACGGTGCCAGGCTTGAAACGCCAGCTGGAAAGGCAGCGAAGAACACTCTGTTCAAAAACTCCCGCCGGCTTGGCCGCCAACACACTCACCTTGCCCACGATCCCGTTTTCATCGACCACGAAACGAACCTTGACCCAGCCCTCGATGTTGCGCCGCTTGGCTGAATGGGGATAGTTTGGTGGGAGCTGCACCAAGGTGGTCAACGGACCGTCGAGTTGGCCGACGGAAAAGGTTTCGCTAAAATTCCCCTGGGGGAGTGCGGTCTCCATAGGTGGGAGGTTGAGCGTGTTCGGGCTGCTCGGCAATCGGGGATTTAGCTCGAAAGGGAGTTCCAGTTTGGGTGTCGGTAACGGCGTCGTGGTCGGCTTGGGCCGCTGCAGCGGTTTGGGCTCGGGCGGCTTGACCGGCTCATTTTTTTTGCGTGTTTCCGGTGGACGCAGCCGGGTGAGGCTGATCTGCGGCACCAGGGTCTCGAAGGCGGGCTTATTCGGAGCCGTGGCAATCAGGGCTGGCATAAGCAGATATAACCCTAGGTTGAGCACTGCGGCAACCAACGCTGCCTTGAGCCAGTCCAGGCCTGAATGCTGATTCAACCCCGGATATCGATTGAGCGCAGTGTCCATCAGGATCCCTGGGGCAAACTGGCTGCCAGCGAAACATTGACCGCTCCGGCCATTCGGCAGCCATCCATAACCTGGATGGCGGTACCGGTGGAACTGGTCCTATCGGCAACAACAATCACTGCCGCCTCCGGATTTTCCGCCAGGGCCCGTTCCACATTGGCCCGTACGGCGCGGAGATCGATCTCCCGCTGTTCCATGAAGATGCGGTTGTCCGGAGATATGGCGATCAGGATCGAACGTTTGTTCTCCAGAGTGGCGGTGGAGGCGGTCGGACGGCTGACCTCGATTCCGGTCTCCTTGACAAAGGAGGTGTTGACCAAGAAAAAAATGAGGAGAATGAACACCATGTCGATCAGGGGAGCGATATCCAGCCCCGGGGTTGAACGGTTGGCGCGACGACTGCCGCTAATATTCAGCATGGAGCCTCCTGAAGATGACGACGGAGGTAATAGCCGGTGGCAATCAGCTGCCGCCGTAATGCCTGGGCTCGACGATCGAGAAAATTTTTCATGTACAGTCCCGGGATGGCCACAATCAACCCGGTCTGGGTGGTGATCAGCGCCTCGGAGATGCC
Organism: Desulfobulbus sp.; assembly: GCA_050252135.1. Classification (GTDB taxonomy): domain Bacteria; phylum Desulfobacterota; class Desulfobulbia; order Desulfobulbales; family Desulfobulbaceae; genus Desulfobulbus. The sequence goes on along the minus strand of JBFWLN010000038.1, from coordinate 19,311 downwards.
CCCTGCCATGCCTTTGGCGTTGCCGGTGCCAAAAAGCGACATCACCTCAAAGGTGGACATCATCCCGGTGACCGTGCCCAGCAGGCCCAACAGCGGCGCCACCGTTGCCAGCACCCCGATCAAAGGCAGGAACCGGTTCAGGCTGCGATTCATGGAAAGCACCAGTTCATCGAGAATATTGCGATCAAGGGAAGGGTCACCGCTGCGACGGTCCAAAAAACGAATGATCAACAGCGCCACTGCCCCACCCTCGTTGGGATCCGGCAAACGATTGTCGCGGATGCACTCCCAGGCCAGAGGCCCGGAAAGGGTGCGGAGACTGAGCCTGCGCAGAATAATTGCCCGGTCGGCGATCAACAGCCACATGGCCAGACTGACCAAAAGCAGCGGCAGCATCACCGGACCGCCGGTGCGAAAGTATGCGCCCAGGCTGTACCAGGCATCGCTGATCAGCATATCTGCCCCCGACGGCGATGGATGATATTGACCAGGGACACAGCCTGCTCCTCGAGATCGCCAACCATGCGATCAACACCACGACTGAGCAGATTATGCAGCAGCATCAAAGGGATGGCCACGGAAAGGCCGAGCATGGTGGTGACCAGGGCCTCGGAGATACCGCCGGACATCAGTCGCGGATCGCTGGCACCATAGAGAGTGATCACATGGAAAACGTTGATCATGCCGGTGACCGTGCCCAACAAACCCAGCAAAGGCGCGATGGCGGTGAGCATGCCCAGGGTGGAAAGAAACCGCTCCAGGCCGGGAATTTCCTTGAGGATGGCCTCCTGGAGTACGTTCTCCATATCCTCAGGCTGCAGTGATCTTGCCTTGAGTCCGGCCAGCAGCACCCGGGCTAAGGGTTTACCGGCGGCTTGGCTGCAAAGTTGCTCGCAACCCGCCCAATCGCCGTTGCGGCTCAGTTCACGGATGTGCTCGATCAGGAGCAATTTGGTGTGGCGGTTGCGCACCAAGCGCAGAGTCCGCTCAGCAACGATCAACAAACCAATCACAAGAATACCCAGGATCGGCCAGACAATGGGACCGCCTTTACCGATCTGATCGGTGAGGCTGAGCTGGTGGCTCAACTGGCGCAGGGCCGCACCCCGACCGATATCCACCGGCACGGCCTCACTCTTGCCTGCCATATAAGCGGCAAGTTGCTTCTGCAGGCTGCTGCCGGGCAACTGCGACAAGGCGTAGAGTTTACTGCCGTCAGAGGAATGGTTGAGGAAACCGATCTCGCCATCCAAGCGGTAGGCGGCAATGAAGGGTCCGATCAGGAGGAGATCTGCCTGCACCTCTCGCCCGGAACGGTCGATGATCTGCCCCTTTTCCAGGCTGACCTCACCCGAACGCTTGATCTCATCGACCAAGGCGGTGGTCATGGCACGAACATCGTCCATACCGGGAAAACGCTCGTCCTCGGCCACAGCGGCAAGAAAAGAGGTCGGTGAAGAGCCCACCGCAGACTGTGGATTCTGACTGATCAGTGCATCCAGGTCCTTGGCGTTGATCCGAATCTGCCCCACCAGTTCACGGACCATGCCGTCGGTCTGGGCTAGTTGTTCGTTGACGCTGCTTTCTTCGGCTGCCAGTTTGGTGTTGGTCTCCTCAAGCGCCTTCACCTTTTCCGTCAATCGGTTTTTCTCCGCCTCAAGCTGGGCCACCGCCTTTTCCAGGCTCGAGCGATCGGCAAAAACCTTAGCCCGGATCTCGGCCGCGGCCTGCTCGGCGGCAACCTGCTCCGCCCTTGCCTTGCGAGCCATCTCTTCTTTGGCTTGTTGGGCTTGATGTGGTAAGGCCCGCATATCCTCGGCCGCAAGCGGAGCGACCACGACAATTGTTATCAACAACCCGATCATCATCCAGAACAAGGTTCTCATGGCTGCACCATCCTTCCCAGCGGCAAGCTCACCAGTTCCACGGGTTGGCGTTTGCCAGCCATGGCCACGGCCAACTTGAGCGGGCGCAAGTAGGCATCATCCAGCGGCTGCCAAGTTTTGGATGCCAGGTTGTAAGAGCCACAATTTTCCTGATCAAGGCTGAGGTAAAACAGGTTGAGTCGCCCGAAGCGGAAGATATCCACCAACGTGGGTTGGCCTTGCAGATCGACATGGGCCTGGTAGACCTCGGTCGTCGTGCCATATTCGGCCTCTACCAGCAATCCCTCCATCAAACGTCGGTACTTTTCACCGACGCTGACGGCAGGATCATTGATCAACGCCTGCAATTTCTCTAAGCGTTGCTGTCGTTCCTGCTCAAGAAAGGGAGGACCATCCTGGGTGACTGCTGCAAGTTTCTGCAACAGTTCATCAAGAAAGGGGGTGATTTCACCGGTGATGCGGGAAATTTCCGTGAGTTGTTGTTGCTTGGCTGCGAGCCGTTCACGCGTGGAATCGACAGCGGTCTGTAACTCGCCATCACGCTCTTTGAGCTGCTTGATCTCTTCCTGCAAAAGCTCATACCGTGCAGTCAGACGTTCACGGTCACCCCGCCACTGATCGACCGCCTTTTGCGCCGATTGGCGGGTATCGATGGCCTGACGGAGGGGCTGCTCCACCCGGCGTTGGGTTTCGGTGGGCTGAGCTCCTCCCAGCCTCGGGAGCAGCAATGTGCAGAGAAAAAGGAGAAAAAACAATCGAAGAGAGACCACGGATTCCACGCTAGGATGAAGTTGAACGCTTAAGCGAGGATGGCCGGGCTTCCGGGGGATTTTTTGGGGGCTTTGTGGCAAAAAAAAATCCCGGATCGCAAAAAACGATCCGGGATAGCCCTATTTATCCGCAGAAAAACTTCTTACCGGGTACGCTGCCGTCCTCGCAGTCGTCACCAAAGTACCATTCAGGCAGGTCTTCTGACTTCCGAATCGTCCTACTGGCTGCGTCTTCCCAACCGTAAACGGTCAGTGACATCAATGCAGCGTTCGTCCTCGGTCACAGCGGCGGGCCCGTCCCCGAATTGCACGGGGTTCCCTTTTATGTTCGTACGAACACCTGAACTAAGGGTGGATAGAACCGATAGATTCCAAAAAGTCAAGAAAATATTTTTTATACGTCTACAAAATATGACCAAAAATAAAAAAGTGTTACTCACTATGTATTGCAATGCAACACACTGCAAAAGCATTCTTCTTCAGCGTACTTGATCTCTCTGAAACAACCACACTGTGTGAGAAAAAAGTACAATTAAAGAACTATTCTCAAAAACATTCTACTTGACTTTCACTTAAAACCGTCTAAACAAGGCCTATTCTCAGGCGCTCATTAGAGCTTAATAGGGAACTCCGTGCGAATCGGAGACAGGCCCGCTGCTGTATTCGGGGACGAACGCTGCTTCAATGTCACTGACGATCAAGTCGGGAAGACGCAGCCGGTAGAGTGATCCGTAAGTCAGAAGACCTGCCTGAAGAATTGAGCGTCTGCTTCGTGGACGGAAGCCCGCTCGCATCATATATACGGGTAAAAATGGGACATCCCGGATCGATTGCAATCTTCGATCCGGGATTTTTTTTTGCCCAATCTCGAGTAGCAACACCATTTCTCCAAATGAAGGACCGTATGAAGATACTCTCAGCTGTTGTGGTTTCCCTTCTGTTGACCTGCCTCGCTCCGCTCGCCTACTCGGCCGCCTCGAAACCAACAGAGGCACGAGTGGAGGAGGTGCAAAGCTGGCTGGGCCTGATTGACGCGGGCAATTACGGCAAAAGTTGGCAAACAGCCTCCAATTTCTTGCAAAGCGCCGTTTCCGAGGCCAACTGGACCAGTGTACTCCAAGCTTCGCGAACACCACTGGGAACACTGGTGCACAGGAATCATCAAACAAGCCAACAGGCAACCTCGCTTCCGGGTGCACCCGATGGTGAGTATTGCATACTGACCTTCTCCACCGAATTCGCCAAGAAAAAGACGGCCACAGAAACCGTCACCATCATGCGGGAATCGGACGGTCAATGGCGGGCTGCCGGATATTTCATCAAATAAACCGCTTCCGTCTCCAGGTGAATCCCATGCGAATCCAGGCCTTTTTAACCCGCCCCCTGCTCATAATACTCCTGCTCACTTGGCCATTGCTGTATTCCGGTCAGGCTGCGGAGTATCCCCTCACCCTCAAAGACAGCCTGGGAAGGGAACTGACCCTGAACACACCACCAAAGCGGGTGGTGTGCCTGCTGGGTTCGGTGACCGATCTGCTGGTTAAACTCGATAAAACCGATATTTTGGTGGGACTGACCCGCCAAGACCTGCTCAACCACAGCAGCCTGCGGCTCGCAAGCCTGGGCAGTTTTTCCCAACCTGATAATGAGGCAATTGAAGCAGCCGAGCCGGACCTGATCATCGCCTCTCTCTCGAATCAGGCCTTGCTGAAAAAGTGGCAAACCAATCCTCAAATCTTTTCCAAGGCCCTCTTTTTCGATGAAGGATCGCTTGAGCAAGGATTTGCCCGCATGGAGCTGATCGGTCGCCTCGTTGAACGACAACAGGCGGCGCAAGCAATTATCGACCAAAACCGAGAGCAGATCGCCTTGGTTCGAACCCGTGTGCAACAACTCCCCCGGGAAAAACGCAAACGGGTCGCACGAGTAGTGGCGGGAGCAAATGGGATGTACTGTCCCGGTGACGATTCATTTCAAAACGAGATGATCGAAGCCGCCGGAGGCGTTCCTCCCCACTGGGGCATAAACGGCAGTTTTGTGTCGGTGGATCTCTCCACCTGGAAGACGTTCAACCCGCAGATAATTTACGGCTGCGATCGCAACATGGAGGCTGTACGCGCACAACTGCAACAGGAGGGGTGGAAGGAGGTCGATGCGGTCCGCAACCATGCCATCACCCAACTTCCCTGCTCCATTGCCTGCCAAATTACGGTGCAGGTTGGGGCAGCAGTGCAGTGGCTTGCGGCCTCGTTCTATCCGGCGCTCTTTGCCGATACCAGCAAGACCGTGCGTAAAAACGGCGTTGACGATGAACGCCCCCTGACGCTTGACCTTTCTTTTGTACAATCCGCCAAGGTGGTCACGCACCGGGTCAATGACGCAGACTTCAAATCCCTGGCGATACGTTTCACCCCCCCCAATCGATCCTCTCCACCATTGACGGCAACCTGAGCGGTATTCAGGCGGTGGGCAACACCTTTGTGCCCATGCACGCCAGCCTCGGCCACATGGCCTTTGGTGTCGATCAGGTCACAAAGGATATCGCCACCAACCTCGGCTACACGCCAAAAAACTATTCGGGGCTGATGACCGGGGCCAACATGGACAACCTCTCGCTCCAGGTTCAGCGGTGCAAAGATCTTGAGGTCGTGGCCCTGGTGACTGCCGGGGTGCGCGGCAATGCCCAGCGCATGTCCAAGGATATCGGCCACGCGCAAACTCTGGGCACGATCAATATCGTGCTTCTGACCAACCATAAACTCGCTCCGGAGGGCATGGCCCGGGCAATCATTACCGCCACCGAGGCCAAGACCGCGGCACTTTTGGATCTCGACATCCGCAGCACGGCTCAACCCTGGCTCTATCGTGCCACCGGCACCGGTACCGACTCGATGATTGTGGTCCAGGGCGTGGGGAATCTGGTTCGCTATACCGGCGGCCACTCCAAGATCGGCGAGTTGATTGCCAAAGCGGTGCATGCCGGCGTGACCGAGGCCCTGATCGGCCAGAACGGGATCAAGGCTGGGCGCAGTGTGCTGCAACGGCTTGATGAGCGCAAACTGAGCCTGGAATGGCTCTCCCAGCTCTACCCGTCCCCCCTGGCAAAAAACGAGCTGATGCGCCGACTGGAAAAAGCCCTGGAGGATCCGGTCACAGCCGGGTTTATCGAGACCGCCCTGGCCATCAGCGATGATGCGGGCAAAGGGCTGATCAGCGATCTTTCGGCCTTTGACCTGCTCTGTTCTACCGAGGGTGAACGCCTTTCCGGCAAAAAAGATCTCGCCCCAGCAAAGATCAACACCCCCAATCTTGTACCGCCGGTTATGGCCAGAGCCTTTGGGGTGCTGGTGGCCGGTGTGAGTGCTGACCGTGCAGAAAACAAGGAGCAATAAGTGCGCATCTTTAACCCATCGTTTTTAATGCTGTTTTTCTTTCTTTCCTGGGTACCGGCTGCCCTGGCCGCCAAGGTGGCCATCCTCGAAATCGACATGAACGGCTACCAGCTGCAAAAGGCCATCGACGCACTGGACCTGCCGCCCGCCATCGAAACCCGGTTCTTTACCCTGGCTGATCTGGAAGGCGATCCTAAGGCCAAAACCTTTGTGGCAGACTCCTCGGTGGTGCTGGTCAACGTCATGATGACTGACCTGGCCGACTACATGATCGAGCATCAGCTCATGGCCGGGCGCAAGGTGTATGCGATCAACCATGCAAGCGATCAGGAGGGGCTTGAAAAAAAAGGACTTCTTTTTGACCCGAGAATCATGGCCTATCACCATCACACGAGTCAGGACAATCTGATCAATATGGTGCGGCTGGTGGTGCAGCGTCACATCGATAAGGAAGTCAGTTATCAGCCCCTGCAACCAGTGCCGGAGATCTGTATTCACCATCCGGACAATCCCAAAGACTTCACCAGCTTGGCCGAATACCGCAACTGGTATGAAAAGCGGCCGGGATATCAGGCTGACCGGCCCCGGGTGGCCATTCTCTTTTACAACAACAGCCGCAAGGTCGGCCTGGTCGAGGCGGTGGACAGCCTGATCCGCAAACTCGAGGCCGGCGGGTTGTCGGTGCTCCCCTGTTTTGGGCCGCTGCCCAAGGTGCTGGAGGAGTATCTCAAGCCGGTGGACGGCAAAGCGCCGGTGGATATGGTGCTGGCCTTTACCCTCAAATTTGCCTCGGCGATCAACGACGATATCCGAACCGCGCTGATTAAGCTCAACGTGCCGCTGTTCAACGTCATCAACCCGTATGCCGAGACCGTGGAGCAGTGGCGTAAAAATCCGGTGGGCATCAGCCCGAGGGCAACTGCCTGGGCCGTGGCCACGCCCGAGTTTTCCGGTGCCATCGAGCCCTCGGTGATCCTGGGGAAAAAGAAACTGATCGATCCGGCAACTGGTCGCGAGCTGTTTATCGGCGAGACCGTGGACGAGTCCATTGATTTTCTCATCCCCCGGCTAAAGAATTGGGCCAAACTGCAGCGCAAGGCCAACCACGACAAAAAGGTGGCCATCCTCTACTACAACCACAGCCAGGGCAAGCAGAACATTGGTGCCGCCTACCTCAACGTCTTCCGCAGCCTGCAGACCATTCTCGCCCGCATGCAGACCGAGGGTTACAGCATCGAGAATCCCGAACGGCTCAGCGAGGAACAGATCCAAAACATGGTGCTCTCCAGCGGCCGCAACATCGGTTCCTGGGCACCGAGCGAGCTCGATAATCTGCTCGCTTCCGGCGGGGTGGAGCAGGTCACGCTTGCTGAATACACCACCTGGTTCGAGCGGTTGCCCGAGGCCTTCAAGAAACCGGTGATCGCGCAGTGGGGCCAACCCAAGGACTGCGCCATCATGACCAAGGACGGACGGCTGGTCTTCCCTATGGTCAAACTGGGCAACGTGGTGCTGCTGCCGGAACCGGCGCGGGGCTGGACCGACGATCCGCTGAAGCTCTACCACGACACCAGCCTTTACCCGCATCACCAGTACATTGCCGCCTACCTCTGGCTGAAGGAAAAATTCCAGGCCGATGCCATGATCCACCTCGGCACCCATGCCACCTACGAGTGGCTGCCCGGCAAGCAGGCCGGCCTGGCGCCTTCCGATCCGCCCGAGATCATGGTCGGCGCCATTCCCAACATCTATCCCTATATCGTGGACGATGTCGGCGAGGGCATCGAGGCCAAGCGCCGCGGCCGGGGGGTGATCATCGACCACCTCACCCCGCCGATGAAGGAGGCGGATCTGCACCACGAGTACAAACAGATCCACGATCTCTACCACAGCTATGAAATCGCCCATGCCGGCGGCAGCGAGACCGCAGCCGAATACATGAAAAAAATCTACCAGCTGGTGGAGAAAACCGGCATGGCCAAGGATCTCGGTCTCACCACCCTGGACGAGGCGGGCATGGAAAAAATCCACCTCTACCTCCATGAAATCGACGACAACTCCCTGCCCTACGGGCTGCACACCTTTGGCAAGGCCTACAGCGATGATGCCACAGCCTCGACCCTGCACCTGATCCGCAAGCAAAATCCCCAGGCCGATCCCGACCAAATGCAGAACGACCTGGAAGGTTCGCCGCCACGGGAGATGAACAACCTGATCCGGGCCTTGAAGGGCGAGTATGTCCCCGCCGGCGAGGGCAACGATCCGCTACGCAACCTGGCCGCCATCCCCACGGGCAAGAACTTTTACGGCTTTTCCCCGGCCAAGGTGCCTTCCAAGGCGGCCTGGGCCATCGGTAAACGCGCGGCCGAGGAGATGATCCGCGCCAAGCTGGAAAAGGAGGGCCACTACCCGGAGAAGGTAGGCGTGGTGCTCTGGGCCACCGAAACCACCCGCAACGAGGGCGTCAACGAGTCCACAGTGTTGGCGCTGATGGGCGTGGAGCCGGTCTGGGATGCCAGCGAGCGGGTGATCGGCAGCCGGGTGATTCCGGGCAAGCAGTTGGCTCGGCCGCGCATCGATGTCCTGATCAATCCTTCGGGACTCTACCGGGACATGTTCCCGGAAAAACTGCTTTTCCTCGATGAGGCGGTGCAGAAGGCCCTGGCCCAGACCGATATCGAAAACTTCCTTGCCCGCAACCAGGTCACGATCAAAAAGGCGCTGATGGCCAAGGGCATGGGCGAGAAGCAGGCCGAGGAACAGTCGCGCTTCCGCATTTTCACCGAAGCGGTCGGTTCCTACGGCAACGGGGTGGAGGAGATGGTCGGCGCCTCCGGGCTCTGGGATTCGGACGAATCGATCAGCAACATCTACCTCAACCGGGTCCAGTTCGCCGTGGGCCAGGGCAAGTGGGCCGTGCCGGTCAAGGAGACCTTCACCGAAAACCTGCGCGGGGTGGATACAGCGGTCCACTCGCGCTCAACCAACGTGATCGGCATCATCGATACCGACGACTTCTTCATGTACCTGGGCGGGATGTCCCTGGCAGTGAAGAATGTACGCGGCAAGGCCCCGGATACCCTGGTGACCATGCACCGCAAGAAGAACGAGCTGATGGTGGAGGATGTGACCAAGACCATCGGCCGGGAGATGCGTACCCGCTACCTCAACCCCCAGTGGATCGAGGGCATGAAACGCGACAACTACGGCGGAGCCCGGCAGATGGCCGACTTTGCCGAAAACCTCTGGGGCTGGCAAGTGACGGTGCGCGACGCGGTCGGTGCCGACAAATGGCAGGAGGTGTTCGAGGTCTATGTGGAGGATAAGTACGAGATGGGGCTGGCGGAATTTTTTAATGACCACAACCCCTGGGCCTATCAATCCATGACCGCGCGCATGCTGGAGGCGGTGCGCAAGGGCTACTGGCAGGCCGACGAGCAGGTGACCAAAAAGCTGGCAGCCGAGTACGCCACCAACGTGATCCAACGCGGCGTGGCCTGCTGCGATCACACCTGCAACAATCCCATGCTTAACCAGATGGTGGTCAACATCATCTCCATGCCCGGCGTGCTCAGCCCGAAGATGGTGGAGCAATTCAAATTGGCCATCGAGCAAATGGCCAAGAAAACGCTTGAGCAGCAGACCGCCGACCGGGCGCAGCTTATTGCAAAATTAAACGAAGTTCCGGCTGGAGAGCAGCAGCAACAGATGAGCCAGGCGCAGCCGGAGCAGGCACAAAGCGTCCAGGAAACAAACCAATCGCAGCCGGAGCCCAAGAAGGATGCCAAGGCTGCCGAGGACGGTAAGACTCCGGAGAATGTCCAGGGCTACAAGATGGAGGACATCCAAACCAAGGACGAGTCCACCGAACTGAGCTCCTCTGGCATCCAGTGGGCAGCGAGCGTGTTTGTGCTGCTGGTGCTGGCGCTCTTTGTCTGGGGTTCGCGAAGGAGAAAATGAGGAGAAGGTGGGCAAGCAAAAGGCCGCATGCACCACCCTTGAAACCGGAAAGTGGCGTTCACCCGTGGTCTGAAAAAAGCCATGAACATAGGGTGGGTACGGCCGTTTGTGCCCACTATTTATTACCACGAAGGGAGAAAAACAATGGTCTACAAATCTCTGATCATGGGCGTGCTCTTCAGCATCGGTATCTTTGCCGGGAAAAGCGGTATTGGCCTGGCCTATCTGCTCGGCCGCACTCCCTCCTGGCAAGCAAAAATTGTCCGCATCCTTGCTTTTGCCCTGCTCTACGGGCTCCTATTTGCACTGGTGGCTATTGGGTTGCGCGTTCTTGACCCGCTGGCCCACTTGGAAGGCATACAGCACTTTCTTCAATCCGGGATGCAGATCCACCTACTTATGGCCGGGGTGATGATTCTTTGGGGCCTAGTCTTGTTGCGCACCTCCCATCACCATGGGAGTGGAAGCCGTGGTTGGCTGCTCCTTACCCTGCCCTGCCCGGTCTGCGCCACGGTGATCGTGTTCAGCATTGCCTTCTGCCTCTCCCTCTTCCCCGACCGTTTTCCCCAGGTGGTGGGCGGGCTCTACCTCGCCTTCCTCTGCATCAGCCTGGCGGCCATGGGGTTAATGCTCGGCCTTTCCCGCGTCTCGAAACAGTCGGCAGAGATGCTGCTTGGGGGAACCATGATCCTGCTCGGCGCCTACTTTCTCCTCTCCATGGCGGTGCTGCCCCAGTTTACCGATGTCGACAAAATTTATCGCCTAGCCCGCTACCAGACTCCCGGGCAACCGCAAGACCTGACCGCCTTGCTACCGTTTTTGATACTGAGCCTACTTACCTTTGCGGCCGGTTTCGGCCTCACCCATAAAAAAATTCGGAGTTCGTTCTAATGGATATTGGTGCCCTACTCAAAACCTTCATTTACCTGGTTTCCTCCTCCCTGCTCTATCCGGTTTTGCTGGCGCTCTGTCTGTTAGTGCTGGTGATCATCGTTCAATCCGGCAGCTTCTTCGCCGAATGGCTGGAACGCATCCGGCTCCAAGCCTGCCCTTCCGAGGACCTGCCCCGATTGCTGCAGACCAACCAAGCCAAGGGCCTACTCTCCCACCGGGTCAGCCGCTATCTCCAGACCCTTACCCGGACCCTCTCCACGCCGGGCGATAAGGTGATTGCGGTGGAAAACCTGCTGCAATCCACCACTTTGGAGCTGTGGAAGTCCATGGACAAATTGCGGATTCTCGTCCGCACCGGACCGTCGCTTGGATTGCTCGGCACCCTCATTCCCATGGGAACCGGGCTCGCAGCTTTGGGACAGGGCGACATGACCAAGCTCAGCTCGGATTTGGTCATTGCCTTCACCACCACCGTGGTCGGCATGGCGGTCGGCACGGTGGCCTTTTGTTTCTACACCGTACGCCGTCGATGGCTGGAGGAGGACATCAAAAACATGGAACTCGCCACCGAACTGCTGCTGAACGCCAACCCGGAGGACTAAGATGTCTACCTCCCTCCCACGCAGAGCGGGCAAGTCCCGTAAAGCCTTCAGCGATCCCGCCTTTCGTGACGACGATCCCATGACCGGAGTGGCCAACCTGTTTGACATCGGTCTGGTGTTCATCGTCGGACTGCTCCTGACCCTGTTCAGCGTCTACCGTCTCCAGGACCTGTTCGACCGTAATTCCGAGATGACCATCATGAAGCAGCAGGCCTCCGGCGAGATGGAAATCATCGTCAAGAAAGGGACCCAGATCAAGGCCTCCCGGATCACCCAGGAGGCCGCCAGCGGCAAAGGCAACCGGCTTGGTGTCGCCTACCGCCTTGAAGACGGCTCCATGGTCTACGTCCCGGATCCCAGCCAACCCACAAACCCCAAATAAAGGATTCAGCCGATGCACGGTCTGCCCGTAATCCCACGCCCCCTCCTGTTTCGAACCACCGCCTGTTTTGGTCTCTGGTGCGGCGCCCTCTTCCTGGCTCCGCCACTGGTCGAGGCTGAAGAACACGCTGCCACAAGCCACAGTACCGACCCGACCATGCTCGAAACCATGGTGGTCACCGCCGACCGCCTGGGCGAGTATGCCGAAAAAAATCCCTCCATGGTCGAGGTAATGGGTCGAAAAGAGATCACAAACCGAAACATGCTCAGCGTGGAGGAGGCCCTCAACGGGATGGCAGGGGTGGAGGTCAAACAATCCATGGGCGTGGGCTCGCGGATCTCCATTCGCGGTTCGGGCAAATCCGGAGGCGTACTGGTCCTTCTGAACGGCCGGCCGCTCAACAGCAGTCAGTATGGCAACGCCGACCTCTCCGGCATCCCCGTCGAGACCATTGAATCAATCACCGTGTTCAAGCCACCGGTGCCGGTCTGGTTGGGTTCCGGCGCCAGCGAGGGAGCGATCAGCATCGTCACCAAAGGCATTAGCAGCAAGAAAGGAGCGGAGGGAAAAAAACATCTCACCAAACTGCGCGGAGCTGTCGGCTCCTATGGAACCCTTGAGGCCAGTGGCAGCCACCAGCTACAACTGGAATCAGGGTCAACGGTGATGGGCTCGGCCACGGGCAAGCACCGCGACGGCAAACAAACCAACAAGGATCTCGACAGCGGCAGCTTTGTGCTCCACTGGAACGGAGATTTGTCCGACAACCAACAGTTGGAATTCAATGGCCGCTACTTTACCTCCGAATCCGGATCACCGGGCCCGCTTGATAATCCCACCCCGGATGCGCGCCAGTCCTATGAGAAGGCCGCCTTTGACAGCCGCCTGAGCGGCTTGGCCGGGTCCACCGGCGACTATGTGCTCAACCTCTACGGCGACACGATAGAGGTGGAGGACACAAGCCAATCCGGGCTGGTATCGACCCTGGATGACGACAAGATGGGGATCAAGGGGGAATACAACTGGAACGATGAGGCGGATAGGTGGGCGGTACGGACCAGTACTCTCTTTGAGAACGATGAACTTGACCATTCGATTTCCGGCAGCCATAACCGGATAACCGCTGGCCTCGGCATGCAAGCGGATCGCAAATGGCAGGACTGGACCCTAACCGCGGGTGCCCGTGGCGATCGGGTGACCGGGTTTGGTTTCAACCCCGGGGTTTCCGCCGGGGTCTTCCACGTGCTCGGTGCCGGCTGGAGTTTTAAGGCCAACCTTGGCCATAGCGTCAATATCCCTACCTTTGGCCAACTCTACCAGCCCAGCCACGGCAGCATCGACCAGGTTCGCGGCAATCCCGATTTGGACAAGGAAAAAATCCTCGCCGCCGATGCCGGCCTTGAGTTTAGCTGGAACAAGACCGTTTCGTTGCAGATGACGCTGTTTAGCAGCAACACCGACGATCCCATCCTCTACCAACGTGGCACCGATCTCATCTATCGCCCTGTTAACGGTGATAGTTCTTGGCGCCATGGCATGGAGCTCAACGGTAAATACAGCTTCAGCGAACGCCTGAGCCTGGAAGCCAATCTCATCCTCCAGGATTCCGAGATCAATGACACCAGCAAAGAGTTGCCCTATACCCCGAACCTCAAAGGGAAACTCACCCTGCTTGCCACTGTGCCCCGCAGCGAAACCCGTTTGGAGACCAGCCTACGCTACACCGGCAAGCAGTATAGCGAAATGGAGAATATCGAGTCCGAGAGCCTGGATGACTATGTAACCCTTGACTGTAAGGCGACCCAACCCTTCATCCTGGCCGGAATGCAGGCAGAATGGTTTCTCAACCTCGAAAACCTGTTCGACACCGACTACGAGATCCACTACGGGTATCCGGATGAGGGTATCCGCTTCCTCACCGGACTCAATCTGAGCTTTTAGAGACTCTCTCCCCCTTCCCCATCCAAGTTAACAACGTCGTTCTTGCAGCCTTATGCGAAAACGACGTTGTTTGAGTTTCCTTTTTCTCGTTCCTACGCTCCTGCATAGGGAAGCCCCCGGACGGCTCCCACGTCAGAGCCTTGATTTAACGTATAGGCACAAGCCGCTTTAACGGAAGCGAATTATTCAGCCAGCACGACCACTGGATGCAGCAGTTATAGCTGTTCCTCTGATCAGCGGTCGGAAAAATCGACAAAACAAGTGTTACTATTTTTATTTTCGTATTATCTTGAGAGCTCAATATTCCCTTTACCTTCACCGTGTATTGTTATGCCGCCAAAAAGCAAATATAAAATCCGTGTTGAATGCCCCCAGTGTGCTGGGGGAAGCATTGGTCACATGACCGTCGACGAACTGCTGGAACGGGCTGTCCATGAGGGATGCAATCTTTCCTGCCCCCTTTGCGGCCTCATCCATTTGAGCCGGGAGGAAATAGAACGGATCGAAGAGGAAAAAATCGTTTATTCGGATCGATATCGGCAGATCAGGTTGCAGGCAGAATCGACACCAGGCGTTGAAAGCCAGGGAGCGGTATCATGATCATTGTCACCGGCGGCCTGGGATTCATCGGTAGTAATATTGTCCACGGCCTCAACAAACGGGGCAGAGAAGATATCATTGTTGTTGACGACTTCACGGATGGAACCAAATTCGCCAATATTGCAGATGCACGTATTGCCGATTACCTCGATAAAGACGAATTCATCGCCCTTATCAGGCAGAGGCAACCACCATGTAACGGCGAGGTGGAGGCCCTGATTCACCAGGGTGCCTGTTCGTCAACCACCGAATGGAACGGCAAGATGGTGATGGAGAACAACTTCACCTATTCCAAGGAGCTGTTCCACTACGCCAACCGCTCCCGTATCCCTTTTATCTATGCTTCTAGCGCTTCGGTGTACGGCAATGGGCAGATTTTTTGCGAAGACCCGCAGTTTGAACGGCCAATCAATGCCTATGCCTACTCTAAAACCCTGTTTGATCAGTATGTCCGGCGACATATCCCCTCGCTGCAAACGCAGGTGGTTGGCCTCCGCTATTTCAATGTGTATGGGCCCCGGGAACAGCACAAGGGCAGCATGGCCAGCGTTGCTTTCCATTTACGTGATCAACTGCTTGCAGATGGAGTGGTCCGATTGTTTGAAGGATCGGGAGGGTATGGTCACGGAGAGCAGAGGCGAGACTTCATCCATGTGGAGGATGTGGTTGATGTCATCCTTTGGTTGTTCGACCATGCGGATGTTTCCGGCATATTCAATGTCGGCACGGGGAAAAGCCAGAGTTTCAACGAAGTTGCCCATGCGGTTCTGAAGGCACTGGGGCAAGGAAAGCTGGAATATATTCCCTTCCCGGAGCAACTGAAAGGCCGCTACCAGAGCTTTACCGAAGCCGACATCAGCCGGTTGCGGGCGGCAGGCTATACAGGCGGTTTTCGTAATGTGGAAACCGGTGTTCTCCAATACATGCAGTGGCTTGCATCTTCGGCACCAGGCGCCGATGGTTCTAGCTCTCCACGCCCCCAATAGATTCAGAGGGATTAACCGCTTCACAGAGCGGAGTCACCAACACCTTATCGATACGGTGATGGTCCATGTCGACCACTTCGAAACGGTGGCCCTGTTCTTCGAAGTGGTCGGATTCCGTGGGTATGCGTCCGAGAACGTGGATGACAAACCCGGCAATGGCGTGATACTGGTGGTCTGCTTCTCCAGTCAGATCGTTTTTCAACCCCAGGGTATATTTAACCCGATCAATGGGGACGCTTCCGTCGATGAGCCAGGAACCATCCTCACGCTGCCTGATGGTGTGTAAATCAGCCAGACTGGAAGACGGTACCTCGCCGACAATGGCAGTGAGCACATCGGTCAGCGTCACCAGTCCTTGAATATCACCATATTCGTCGACCACCAGGGCACACTGCAGCTGTGCCTTGCGGAAATGCTCCAGCAGTTGGGTGGTGGTAACATGCTCGGGCACATAGGACGGTGGCCGCAGGTGCTCCTCGATTGTCAGCGGCACACCGGCAAGAGCTGCTTTCAACAGGTCGGCGGTCCGTAATAAACCTGCGATCACGTTCCAGCCGTCTCGACAGGCAATGATGCGTGAGTGAGGGTAAACAGCCAGAAAGGCGCGGATTTCCGCTTCTGGTAGATCAAGATCCAGCAGTTGCACATCTTGGCGGTGGGTCATGATGGCCTCCACCGGCAACTCATCAAGCCTCAATACATTGGCGACCAGCACCTGTTCGCTTTCATGAAAGACTCCCGCCTTGGCCCCCTGCTCCATCAGCAGCCTGATTTCTTCGTCGCTCACGCCGGCCTCCCTTTGGGAACGGGCACCGATCAGCCGCAGCAGTCGATTGGAGGAGGCAGTCAACAGCCAGACCAACGGTTTGGCAATGCGGGCCAAAATTCGCATCGGCCGCGCCACCAGGGACGCAATCCGTTCCGGGGTCAACAATCCCAGATGCTTGGGTACCAATTCCCCAATCACCACCGTAACATAGGTCAGCCCGATCACCACGAGGCCCATGGCCAAGGGCTGAGCAGAGGATTGCAGTATCCGCAGGTTGCCCAACCATCGGGTCAACGGTTCGACCAGTGCATTCTCCCCGACCGCACCGCTGAGAATACCGACCATGGTGATTCCAATCTGGACCGTGGAGAGGAAGGCTGCGGGATTATTTTTCAGTTTCAGGGCGGAGTTGGCACCACGGAATCGCTCCGCGGCCATCTTCTGTAAGCGGGCTTCCCGGCTGGAGAGCACCGCGATCTCCGACATGGCAAAGACGGCGTTGAGCAAAATAAGCAGCAGGAGTAAAAGAAAATCCATTTACGTAAAGTTTAAAATCAAAAAAGTGTCAGGGATGGGAGTGTTCGCCCGCGTCATCAAAACCAGGGGCCTCCCCCTGCTCAAAATACTTCAGCAGTTCCTGGGCCTTGACCTCGTCCAGTTGCCTGAGTGCTTCCACGGCCTTCATGGCCTGCTCATGATTACCCGCGGCCTCATGGGCCAAACTCAGGTTTAGCCAGCCATCCGCATCCTTGGAATTGATGCGAACCACTTCCTGGTAGGCACGAACCGAATCGGAAAATTGTCCCAGATCGGTATACACAAACCCCAGGTTGCTCCATCCGTCGATATCGTTGGGGTTGATGCGGAGGGTCTGCTGAAAAGCAGCCTGGGCCTCCGGAAAATTGTGAAGTGCAATGCCGGCATACCCAAGGGAGTGCCAGGCAGAAGACTCTTCCGGGAACTCGGTGGACCACTTACGGCTCAGATCGCGGAGTTGCTCCCAATTGGAGGCCTCCTCCAACATGGCCGCCCGTTTAAACCAGTGGATTTTACGGTTGAGCCCCCCCGACGCCTCCCCTGCCTGCAGGCTGTCCAACCATTCAACCGGGGCCGAAAAATGCAGGCGCTGACTGCCATCCTCAAAGACGGTGGTAATGCCGATTAACCGACCATCCTGATCAAAGAGGCCACGGCCCACCGTCTGCGGTGTTCCCAAAAGCGTGGTTTCGATCAGCGGCGGCGTACCGCCACGCAGTTGGGTCAACACCCCGGACTCCACCGTGGCCGTTCCCTTGGGAAACCCAACCGCCCAAACCGAATCCTGCATGGAAAGCGTACGACTGCTGCCACGTTCCACCGGCCTTGCGGGAAGATCTACAACCGCCAGCAGGCAGAGTCCCTTTTCCTCATCAGCCATCAATAGGCTTGCCGGAAATTTGCGATCCCCGAAGGTTACGTCCAACCCGGTTCGACCAACCACCAGCGAGCAGGAGGTAATCACCTGCTGCGGTCGAATCACCACACCGCTTCCGGAAAAGGATGCCGCGGATTGTCGATCAAGAGCATGCACCGCCACTACGGAAGGTTCGACCTTGGCAAAAATCTCCGGAGCGCTAAGGGCAAAAATCTGCGTGGGAATAAAAGTGAGCAACAGTGCGGCCAGGGTCACCGGCCCGAGTTTTTGAACTAGCATTACAATATACTGGCAACTATTTGTTGATGACGTCGTAAAAACATCAATCTACAGCGTTGTAGCATTTTCCCCGACACTCGACATACCCTATGCATGCCTCCGCCCCGAAAAAAACTGCGTTTCCTATCTCTTTGTTTTTTTTAAGGCCCTTATTTCTTGCCTGAATCCGTGAACGCTCACGGATTCATTTCTTTTTCGTGGCCGCACCAGTTCGCTTCCGCGTTTTTTTCTGTACCGAAAAACCGAACTTGCCGATTTTACGTCCCATGCTGTAGTAGCCACCATGGGCAAAAACCAGCGGTTCCGCCTTAACCATATCAAAGGCACCGGTCCGGGGATTGATATACTGTTCATCCGCCTTGACGTTGACCACCTCGGCAATAAACATATCGTGCGTGCCCAAGCGCTTGATCTCGACCACCTTGCACTCGATATTGATCGGTGCCTCTTCGATGATCGGCGCCCGCACTTTGGATGCCTGCCCGGGAGTCAGTTTCATTTCCTCGAACTTATGATAATTCCGTCCCGAGCGTACCCCGCACCAGTCGGTGGCAAAGGAAAGCGACCTGGTTGTAAGATTGATCACAAACTCGCGGGTCCGCTCTAAAATCGCGTAGGAATGACGCTCGGGCCGCACCGAGATGTAGCACATCGGCGGGTCGGAACAGATGGTCCCGGTCCAGGCGATGGTAATAATATTCTGCTCCTCGGCCGTCTCCCCCAGGCTCACCATGACTGCCGGCAAAGGGTAAATCATGGTACCGGGTTTCCAATCAACTTTTGCCATATCTTTTCGTTACTCGATAACGTTCACGGAAAATCACGGGGCAATCTCGATCTCCCGAAACACTGTTATTCTCACTTATTGTGTCCCTTACCCTTACCTTTTCCTTTCCCATGCTCCTTATTCCCTGGTTCCTCGCTTGCATAACCAGCGTAACCGGCCGGTGCACCGGTGAAGGAAAATTTTCCTTGTTTTAAGGCATGGAACTCTGCTGAACCGGGCTTGATACCCAAGGATTGGGCGATTACCCCCCAACCCCGGCCCCGATTTTGGTTGTAGGTATAGAGGACCCGTTGCGGCGGCATGCCGAGCATCTGGCCTAACTGCAGACACATAAACGCATCCGCCGGAACCGCCACCGAACGCATCATGGTGCGCACCTCCGGCAAACTAACGCCGAATTGGGCGCTTAAACGCAATTGGTAGTCCTGGGCATCGGCATTCGCCTGAGTATTGAGTCCCTGCAAAAAATTGGATAAATCAGCTCTAGCTGGCGATTGGATCAAGAACATCGCCCAAAATACCAGGGTCTTTGTCAGAGTTGCAGAAAACAAGAAGGGGTTGACTGGTTAAAAATTCTGCCATACCAAGTAATTGCTCAGATTATTTGAATATGGTGAATTTAAACTATGTCCAGTCACCCCTCATTCCG
>JBFWLN010000037.1:0-28790 GCA_050252135.1 Desulfobulbus sp. | reverse complement strand
AGTCCTGGTATTATTTCAAAGAGCTAATTCGAGAACGATTCCCAGCGTCACCCATCCTGAACAAAATTTTTCGACCAACACCTTTCATTAGAATGAAATTGGCGGTTTGACTTTTTACGAGTCCATCTTGGTTAAGCATCAATAATTCCTCACAAGAGGTACAGAACCCTCGGCGCGCTGTCAAGTTCCCTGATAAATTAATGGAATAAAAAGCCCAAAAGGCAAAATCGGGCTGGTGGTGGAAGATGTGGCGGGGATAAAGGTGAGTACATGTCTGGCTACCCAGCCGATATCATAGCCAAACGTTTTTTCTGGGGTGTAAATATCCTCTTGCGGCCAAGATCCACCAGTCCTGGACAGCCTCGACTGAGCAGCACCGCGCCCAGGCCGTCGTCCTCCGCGGAGGGCCACTGTCGACAACCCGAACATCGGAAACATGAGCCCCATGGATTTTTCAAGCCTGCTCCTCACCCGCCAAAGTGTGCGTCGCTATAGCGACAAACCGGTTGAACCGGAAAAAATCGATCAACTGATCGAGGCGGTGCGCCTAGCCCCCTCGGCCAGCAACTCCCAGCCCTGGAAACTGATCATCGTTACGGATTCCGCTCTCAGGGAGCAGGTCGCCCGTGCTACCTTCAGCCCTCTGGTCTCATTCAACAAGTTCGTCCCGCAGGCGCCGATACTGGCGGTGCTTGTGATCGAAAAACCCAAGATCATTACCCAGATCGGTGGCCGTCTCAAGGGTCGAGACTTTCCCCTGATCGATATCGGCATTGCCGCCGAACATTTTTGCCTCCAGGCCGCGGAACTGGGTCTGGGCACCTGTATGCTCGGTTGGTTCGACGAGCCGACCGTGCAACGACTGCTGCAAATCCCGAAGAACAGACGAATCGGCCTCCTGATCGCCCTGGGCTACGGCGATGACGTAACAACTCCACCCCGGCCCAAGATTCGCAAATCCAGCGAGGAGATGTGCAGTTTTAACCGCTACTGAGCCCTCAAGCCCAAGGAGTTGTCATGCGCCCCACCCAGATCATCGACAGCCATATCCACTGCGGCATTCAACTCTCCCGCCTCCCCATCGACGAAATCAATCCTCTGCTTCGCGAGGAAGGCATCACCGGTGCCTGCATGTTTGCTCCGGTGGAAGATATTTACGATCGTTACGACCGCGAATTTACGGACACCCCGCAATGGCAACAGACCCGTCATCGTGCCAATCAATATCTGCTTGATCTGGCCGAGGAAGGCGAACCGATTTTCCCTTATCTGTTTGTATGGAATGATTTTACGGTGGAGGCCTTGCAGCAGCCCTATCGCGGCATCAAGTGGCACCGCCACTCCGACGAGCCAAGGTACCACTATCAGGATCCCCGCTGCAAAATGATGATCGAGGAGATCACACGCCGCCGGCTGCCCATCGTTTTAGAGGAAAGTTTTCATCATACCCGAAACTTCATCGAGCACATGGCTCCAGAGGCAGTAATCATCATCCCCCACCTCGGTGGTCTTAACGGCGGCTACCGTGCCCTGGATGAGGCCGGCATCTGGAAACGCGACAATGTTTATGCCGACACTGCCCTGGCATCCACCTCGGAACTGCACCATTTTATTGAACATTACGGAGCAGACAAACTCCTCTTCGGCAGTGATTATCCCTTTGGTGATCCCGGTTGCGAGCTGCGAAAAATTGATCGGTTGCCTTTAAACAGAGACGATTTCGAAAAGGTGGTTGCGGGTAATATTCTCAACCTACTCAGGGATGGTGGTGCTCCAGTTTGATAGCGACCGGAGCACCACCCAGGCAGTATTTCCCAGAAAAAATGGAAAATGGAAAATTTTCCTCTTACATCTTACACATAACGCGCTATCATGAATGCAGTCAGTCAATGCATGCTTTAGACATTTTTTAATGGCATCGTAAAAACTTCAATCTATTGCGCCGCAGCGTTTTTTCCGACACTCGATATAGCGTATGTATGCCTTCGCACCGAAAAAAAACGTACCCTATATATACTGTTTTTGCCGAGTCATCGCGCATAACGCGGTGGCCTTTCACGGGTCCATCTTTTTTGAATTATTAGACTTTCCGCTCAAGACCAAGTCCTGCGAAGATTTTTTCCGCAGGCACATCTGAAATATTCCAAGGATAATACCATGAGCGTAACGACGAGATTGGCGGCAAAAATCATGATTCGAGATATCCTTAATCAAACCTAACCTGTTGTAGCCACAATGAAAACACCGCGATTTTTTGCGATCCTCTGTTCATTGTTCCTTGTGCTGGCATCTTCTGCGGTTGCCGCTTCCTCTGCCAAACACTACATGCTTGTCTATACCTGGAACAAAGATATCCAGCGCACCTTGGACGACCGCAACAAACTGGCGCGAGTCCTCTCGCTCCAGATTGACCGCCAGCTTCAGATCGTAGGCAATGGTCATGCCTTCGGAGTGATCTATCCCTTAAACGGGACCCTGGCCCAGGCCCGCAAACTCGCGCTCAACCAATCCAACAAACTCAAACTGGCCGGATTCAACCCGGCAGGGATCGAACCTGCGGGCAACTACAGCAAACTCTACCACCTACTACTCACCCAGAGCAGCGACCCAAACCGACTAAAAATAATCTACGCCCGTATCACCGGTAAACTCCCAGCCGCTGATCGGGACAACCTTCAAGTCGAAAAAATCGGCGCCCGCAACTATGGCCTTATTTATCACTGCTGGGCGAACAAAAGCGAGACCAATAAGCTTGCCCGTGGGCGCAAAACGGCTTTAGGTAACTTAGTGCCAAAACTGATTGCCGCGCAGGAACGATCAATACTTCCGGCCATGGTCACTGTTCCCACGGACACTCAAACCGACAACGCTCTCAGGATACCCAAAAAACGCTGTCGGATAGCGATATCCCCTCAGCAGAAGAGGCAGGGCGCAGACACCGCCTTGGAATCGGCCGCACTCGCCAAGCCGCCTAATAGCCGTGCCGTAGCCGGTATCAATAGTAAGGTGCAGGATTTCCTCCGTGAACAACGATCCAAAGGAAAGCTGCAACGACAGGAGCGCACCGCCCTGGTGGCCTTCGACTTGACCAACAACACCTATCTGGCCAACATCAACTCCCAGAGTTCTTTCCAGGCAGCCAGCATGATCAAGCCCTTTGTCGCTCTCGCCTTTTTTCATCAGGTAGACAAAGGAAAACTCACGTACAGTTCCAAACATCGTCAGATGATGGAGCAGATGATCCAGCATAGCGACAACCAGGCCACCAACTGGTTTATCCGCCAACTCGGAGGCCCGACCCGCTGCAACACTTTGGTCAACAATGAGTATGGCCGTCTCTTCCGTCAGGTACGTATCCGCGAATACATTCCTCCCGGAGGAAAAACATACAAAAACAGCGCCTTACCCCAGGACTACGTCCAGTTCCTCAAGGCACTGTGGAACAAACAGTTGCCCTACTCCCAGGAGATGCTACGGGTGATGTCCCTGCCCGGTCGCGACCGCATCTTCTGGGGAACCGACGTTCCCTCGGGCACACTGGTCTATAACAAAACCGGCACCACGGCCCATCTCTGCGGTGATATGGGTATCCTTGTCACCAAAACCAAAAACGGCGAACGTGTACCCTACGCCATTGTCGGCATTGTCGAGCGCTCCTCCGTGCCCAAGGATTACAAACAGTGGATGGTCCATGGAGGCGGTGTGATCCGCGACTTCTCGAGCTTGGTCTACGAAGAAATGAAACGAAAATACAACCTCCTCTGATACGAACAACAAAAGGGGGGCGATTCAATTCGCCCCCCTTTGTCTTTTTCCACCCTGCTGCCTCCCGTCTCGAAGTCCCCCGCCTCCCCTACTTAATCAATCCCGCCAAAGGGCCGCATTTGGGTATCGCAGCTACCGCCCACCCGAACCTGTTGTGTCTTA
The DNA here is from genome assembly GCA_050252135.1 of Desulfobulbus sp. GTDB lineage: Bacteria > Desulfobacterota > Desulfobulbia > Desulfobulbales > Desulfobulbaceae > Desulfobulbus. Next base: position 24,863 of record JBFWLN010000037.1, on the reverse strand, counting down.
GTCGGCCCCAGGCATTGACTGCCCTGATCGGCAATCCGACACTTGATTTCCAAGGGTTTTCCGGCATTTACCCAAGTCGGTGTTTTACGATAACGTCCTATATCAGAGAAGCGACAGCCTCCGGGAATGCCATAGGGCCGGCAACGGGCCGATTCTCCGGTAAGCGAAACCCGCCGGGCATCAACAACAAAACCGGGATAATCGTCCACCACGCGGATCTGATCACCGCGCTCATCATCACGCACAACAAAGCTTTTGAACAGATAACCATCGCCGCGCTTCTCCCCCACCTGAATACGGGTGTTGGCGATCAGGGCAAAATCGTTGCCGCGGCGGGCCACCGCGCCGGACATGTATTCAATCCGATCATGACCGGGAAAACATTTCCCCATGGCCGGAGCATGGTAGTAGTGCCGCAAACTTTTCAGATCAGCAAGATTGTTGCCCGGAAAAAGATTAGCCAGATCATTATCGTCACCAAAAAGAATCCGCTCCACATCGCCGAGACTCTGGGTGTACATGGCTTGAAGCTTGCGGTAATTGGTGCCAGTCGCACCTCCGGTCGCGGCCAGGTCATCACGTAGATAACAAGAAGTCAACCCGGAGATCTGGGTCAGGTATTCATCCCAGATGTTGTACTGGGAAACCATGGACGAAACTCCCTGGAAATCACCAGGCGCACTGCAGCCCAGCCGTGAAGCGCATGATTCAAGGCCTCGATTACGGATCGACAGGGCAATGATGTTACGTTCACAGCCTCCGTAGGCGTTGCAGCCACGCTCCAGGTGCCCCTCAAACAGGGCGGTACGCATGGTGTAGTCCAGGTGTTTGGCTCGTTGCAAGTTGTCAGGAGACCAGCGGCCACGATGCTCACGAATGTAGTTGTCCCAGGCCCGCTCCAATCGATTTCGCCGCCCGATCAATTGTCGATTAACCTCGCCGCAGGCTGCTGAATTGTGGAAACTGCGCACAATCTGATCAAGTTCCCCCTGGAGAACCGTGGCCTGGACATGTTCGCCCCGCTGCCGCGGCGGATCAAAGAGAGGCGGCTTGGCCATCGTATAAAGCCCTCGTACATCAAGCACATAACGAACACCCGGCCCACACTGATTATTATCAACCCGCATCGACCGCCTCGCCTCGACCATCTTCCGATGGCGGACACTGTCACCAGGCAAGGCCTTACGCGCATCGACCACCACCTCAAAGCCCACATAGGGCACCCCGTCGCCGCTGGTCAGGGGTTGGCCGTTTTCCAATACCACACAGGGGATCACCGAACTCCCCTGGGCCAGCGTCCCCACCGGCTTACCGGGACCGTTTTTGCTGATACTCTCCACCCGGTAGTAGGGAATATCCGTGGGGCCGTTGAAACGATACAAAGTCATCACCGGAGTGGCGGGAATACCGGCCCAAGCCAAAGAGCAGGAAAAACAAACAAACAAAATACAGAGGATTCTCATCAAGGTTCCTCCTCTTGACGTAAGAGGACAGGGGGTTGCAATAGAAAAAATAGAATCCGGCCTGACGGATCGGTTCCTTCGCGGATAAAACAATGAAGCTGTAGTGGTAGCAGATTTTCCCGATGTTTGACATATCTTATGTACGCCTTCGCGCCTGGAAAAACGCTATTCCTTGGATATATGCGTTTTAACTTAGCCATCTTTCAGAATGTGATGGTCTTTTTACGAGTCCATCATGCTTCAATAAATCGTTTTTTGAAAAAAAAAGAGCATGCACGGCTGGTGGGTGTTTCCGACGGTAAGCTGTGGAGCATGCCTGACCATATAAAATTTGGTGAGCCCTCGATTTCCATCCTGAGAATAAGGATCTTCAGCTTTAGCGTTCCTGCTCAACCCTTCCGCCTGCGCCCAGAGCCTCCCTGATCTTGGCGGCAAGGGTATGTATGGTGAACGGCTTCTGGATAAAGTGCATACCCTCATCAAGCACACCATGATGGGCAATAACATTGGCGGTATAACCGGACATGAACAGGCAGCGCAGGCCGGGAAACAACGCGCGAAGTTGGTTGGCCAGAACGCGGCCGTTCATCTCGGGCATAACCACATCGGTCATCAGCAGCTGAATCGTACTGCCGTGCTCATGGGCGAGACGGATTGCCTCGGCCGGACCGGACGCACCCAGAACTGCATACCCCAGGCTCTCCAGCATGGTCGTGGCCATTTCGAGAATCATTGGTTCATCTTCCACCACCAGCACGATTTCGCTCCCCCTGGCGGCCTGATCCGATGCCGACTCAATCGCCAGCTCTGGATCGGGTTCGTGATAAGGGAGGTATATCTTGAAGGTCGTGCCCTGGTCGGGTTCACTGTAGACATTGATGAACCCCTTATTCTGTTTGACTATCCCATAGACCGTCGCCAACCCTAAACCGGTCCCCTTGCCCATTTCCTTGGTGGTGAAAAAGGGCTCGAACAGGTGGGGCAAGGTCGCTTTTTCAATGCCGCAACCGTCATCGCTCACCGCCAGTTGGACATAGGTTCCCGCTACAACCTCGGCATGGTCGGCACAGTAGCGTTCATCAATGGTGACCAAATCGGTTTCGATGGTGACTTTGCCGGTATCACCGATGGCATCACGGGCATTGACAAACAAATTCACGAAAATCTGGTTTAGTTGCGAAGGATCAATATAGACATAGCCCAAGTCACTCGGCTTCCAAACCAGATCGATCCCCTCACCCATAAGACGCCGCAGCATCTCCAGCATCCCCTCCATGGTCGTATTGATATCAAGCACCTTGGGAGCCACGGTCTGCTTGCGAGCAAAGGCCAGGAGGTTACGGGTCAGATCGGCGGAATGCTCGGCTGCCTTGAGAATGTTTCGTAGACCGGCATAAAGCGGATGCTTGCTCTCCAGGCCCCGGAGCGCCAATTCGCAATGGCCGATGATGACGCTCAGCATGTTGTTGAAGTCATGGGCAACCCCTCCGGCCAGCCGCCCCACGGATTCCATTTTTTGAGACTGAATCAACTGCTCCCGTAGCTTCTCCCGCTCCTCTTCGGCCTGGACGCGATCGGTGAGATCGATGGTATAACCGGCTAGGAGACTTTTGTCTCCTAGCCGGATGGGGAACTTGATGGTGGTGTAGGTCCGGCCTTCCAAAATTTCTTCGCGTTTCAAAATTTCCCCACGGGAAACCACCTGCCAGTCATCGGCGGTGATCTGGGAGGCGAATTCCGTTGGGAAAATTTCGTCCATGGTTTTACCGAGCATCTCGGCAGCCGACAAGCCGATCATGTCCTGCCAATTGTCGCTGGCCTTGAGGGTTCGGCTCTCAGAGGGGGTTACCTCTTTAATATAGGTATAAATCGGTGAATTCTTGATAAATTGCGAAAGCAGTTCACTGGTGTCTCGCGCATCTTCTTCGGCACGCTTGATCGTGCTGATATCGGTATGAGTACCGAACATCGACAGCGGATTGCCTGCGGCGTCGCGGGTGAAAATTTGGCCACGGTCGAGAATCCAGACCCAATGGCCGGCCTTGTGCCGCATCCGAATTTCGCAGTTGTAGTTGGACGTTTTTCCATCCACACATAAGGATAGCGTGTCTCTGGCTCGTTCCACGTCGTCGGGGTGGAGCAGCTTTTCCCAAGTGGCATAGTCATAAGGTGTCAATTCCTCAAGGGTATAGCCAATCAGCTCCGCCCAGGTCTCATTGAGCACGAGCTTATTGGTTTGGACGTTCCATTCCCACACTCCAAGGCGCGAACCGTCAATTACACACTGCAAGCGTTGACGTTCTTGCTGAAGTGCCCCTCGACTGCTTTCCAGCTCGGCGGTTCGCTTACGCACTGCCGCCCGAAGTGAACGGTTCAAGAAAAAAAACAGCAGCAAAACCAGACCGAGGCAGCCGCCTCCTATCAGGATTTCTGTTCTGGACACCCTTGTACGGAGAGATGAGCCGAGCCATTTCTTTTCGATCCCCGCCAACTCACCGGGAGTGAGCAGAGCAAATCCCGTTTCGATTTCCCGCAACAGGGCCAAGTTGCCTTTTTTCACTGCGCGGTGAAATTCGCCAACCTGGATCGGTTGCGACCTCTTGAAATCGTTCTGCAGGCCGTATTTGTATAGGAAATAGAGTGCTGGTGGAGCGTCGGCAACGAACACGTTGATTTTTCGCTCTTTCGCGGCCAGAACAACATCCTCATACCTCTTGAAAAATACCAGATTATCTACCCCGTGGCTGCGCAGCAGGTTGACGTTGGCATCACCCTCTTTGGCGGCAACAACGAATCCACGCAGGGAATCGATAGTGTTGATAGCGCTGATCTCCTTGTCGAAATACGCGGCCACCTCAATGCGGGTGTGGGGTTTGCCGAAATCGAGCCAGGTTTTCCGTTCCTCGGTTTCGAAGGCGGTATCGATGACATCGTACTTGCCGGCCTTCATATCCAAGAGAGCGGCTTTCCAGTCAGTCGCGGTTATCTCCACCTGGATGCCGGTCTTTTCCTGCCACAGCCGCCACTGGTCGGCAAGGATACCCTGGACCTCCCCCCCGTTGTTGACAAACACATAGGGCGGGTAGTTGTTATCCATGACAACCCGCAGAGCGTGGGCTGGCTTGCCTTCAGGAGCAGCGGCATGGACGTGAAACCATGGCGCATGACCTAAAGCCAACAGGATGCAGAGGATGGAAACACGAAATGCTATCGGTATTGTCTTGAACGAAGGAATCATACGCTATTTCGGTGTGAATAGGCGTGAGGGCAGACGGGCTGTTTTGATGGTCGGCCTAAAATAGACGGCTTCTCATCGAACTGCAACTGCTTCTGGAGGTCGCACGTCTGTTCTCCGTGCTTTGGTGGTTGAGCCTGACGCTGAAACTTCAGGATTTATTTTTGGGGCTGACTCCCGGTCCGCAGAAAGCAACAGCTCGACTTCCGTTATTTCTTTTTCAAGCCAAGCGACCTGATGCATCTTTTTGTCTTAACAACTTTCTCGGGAATACTTTTAGCCCGGATTTCAAAGTTTTTTGGCAAACAAACCGTGGCTCGTTCTCTATTTACGCCGTCCGTAAGGAATTCGCCGCCGGGCTTTTTGTCTGCCCGCGCATCGTGTCCTCGTATTCAAGCGGCACGCTTTATGTTGCACAAACGGACCGATCAAGCGCAGCTATTTCGTTGCGCGCAACGATACCTTACCATGTCGCTGAAACTTAAAAAGCCGATTATATTGGCGTAAATATTTAATAAATTTAGATAAATTCCCACTAAAGCAATTGGTTCTCGTTTCGGTATGCATCTTGATGCGCATATTACAATAGCAAGCAACACAGCTGGGATATAAGCACAAAAAAATAGAGGAGGTTTCATTTATGACCACGAAAGCGGGAATATGGATTGATCATCGTAAGGCAATGATCGTGTTACTCTCCGCAAAAGGCGAAGAGACGCTGGAAATCACATCCAATGTTGAAAAACACCTAGGGCGAAATGATGGCGGCAGTCCAACCGTGCCTTATGAAGCACAGCTAGTCAAGGCGGACGATAGCCGGGAACGCAAGTTTACGGCCCAACTCGACCAATATTATACCGAGGTGAGGGCGGCTTTAAGCACTGCCGAATCCATCCTGATTTTTGGTCCTGGTGAGGCCAAGGGAGAGTTGAAACGGCACCTCGAAGACGCCAAACTCGGAGATACCATTATTGCGGTAGAGACCACCGACAAGATGACGGATCCCCAGATCGCGGCAAAAGTGCGCGAGTATTTCAAAGAATAATGGACTTGTAAAAAGTCCATTACATTCCAAGAAATGGCGAAGAAAACTCCGGCCGCCTCCTTGTCCCCGGACACGCTGCCCGGCAACACCGCCTTGCAGCAGGCTGCACAAAACAGGTCGCTTCGTGTCAAAAGAAGCTGAGCCAGCAAACCCTCAATACGCACAAAGGAATAGTGGTTATGCGCAAGAAGCTACGAACAGTTATTTTATTGGCAACGGGGCTAAGTACAATGGTTTCCTTCGATGTGGGAGGCAATTTGATCTCGCAGGCTTCGGCTGAATCGACGGCGGCGGGCAAAAATGCAGCCACGGCGCAAAAGGCAGAGACCTCCCGCGCACGCATCAACCCGACGCCCGGAACCCCGGATGGCGTCCTGATGATGCAGGCACATGCGCTCTTTGGCAAACTTCCCGCAACTATGCCCGGGAGCGAGCGGGACACTCCCGCCATGATTGCGCTGGGAAAAAAGCTGTATTTCGAGGAAGGCGTTTCGATCAACAACACCCAATCCTGTAACTCATGCCATCCCCTCGATAATAAAGGGGCAGGCGCGGACCATCGTAAAACAGGCAAAGGCGCGGAAGGAAAATTTGGCGACCGCAACGATCCGCCAACCCTGAATGCCGGGTTCCAAATTGCTCAGTTCTGGGACGGACGCGCGGCCACGTTGGAACAACAGGCCCAGGGGCCACCGCTCAACCCAATTGAAATGGGTATGCCCAATGCGGCAGCGGTGGTCGAACGGCTCAACGGGAGACCAGAGTATCCTCCGGCGTTCAAGAAGGCTTTTCCCGGCGACAAAGACCCCGTGACTTTCGATAATTTTGCCAAGGCGATTGCCGCCTTTGAACGAACGCTGATCAGTCGGGGCCGTTTCGACCGGTTCATGGATGGGGACAAACAAGCGCTTACCGGCCAGGAAATGGAAGGGTTGCGCACCTTTGTCAATGTCGGTTGCGTACAGTGCCACAGCGGTCCCAATCTGGGTGGGATGACCTTCCAAAAAATAGGCGCGTTCCATGCGTACAACAACGACTCGGATCTTGGACGCATGAAGGTCACCCATCTTGAAAGCGATAAATTTGTGTTCAAGGTGCCCATGTTGCGCAATGTCACCATGACTGCCCCTTATTTCCATGACGGCGAGGTGGGAAACTTGGCGGAAGCAGTGGACCAAATGGGGTATCTCCAGTTGGACAAGAAACTGAAAGACACGGAAATCAACACAATCCTCCGTTTTTTGACCACCCTGGCCGATACGGGGCGTACCACCACGCCGCCAATAGAGGCAGCAGCGTCTTATCCTCCCTGGACACCACCGCTGATGCAGGATGTCCCCCAGGGAGAGGCCGGTGATCTCATTCGTTACGGCGCCCTGATTTTAACCGATACCTATGCGCAACTTGGCCTTGGAGCCAAGGAAGAGAAAATGCGTTTTTCAGGAAACACGCTGAACTGCACGAGCTGCCACATGGATAACGGGACCAAGCAGTTCGGACTCCCGTGGATGGGGGTGAGTCAAGCGTATCCTCAATATCGAGGCCGGGAAGACAAGGTGCAGGGGCTGGAGGCGCGGATTAACGGATGTTTCACGCGCAGCCTGAACGGCAAGGTCTTAGATGTCGACAGCAGGGAGATGAAGGCAATGGTCGCTTATGTCAACTGGTTGTCGAAAGATATGCCCAAGGTTGTGTACGGCCTGGGGACGCCTAAATACGAAGGCCCGAACCGCAAGGCCGAGGTGGATAAAGGCCGCGAGGCGTATAGCCGGTTTTGCATGTCCTGCCATGGCGAAAATGGGGAGGGCTATCAGTCGATGTCGGCCGGAAGTTCGGGCAACCACGTCGCCCCGGCGCTCTGGGGCGACGGCAGTTATAACAACGGCGCGGGAATGAACCGGGTTCTGACCACCGCTGCATTTATTTATAGCAACATGCCATTGGGGACGCCGTGGAATCATCCGGCAATCACCAATGAAAACGCCTACGACATTGCCGCATTTCTCAGCTCCCAGGAACGACCGCAGATGAGCGGCCTGGAGAAGGACTATCCCAAGCTGGAGAAAAAAGCGGTAGACTGCCCGTATCCGCCCTATGCCGATGATTTTTCACAAGATCAACATCAGTATGGCCCGTTTCAGCCAATAAAGGTAGCGCGGAACAAGAAATAAGCACGCCGGGAAGCACGAGGCAGAGGGAGGGTACGGCCAATTGCGCCGGGAGCGGGTGCAAAGATTCTCCCCCTCTGCCTTTGTCGTAGATATGGCGCTCACGGCGATCCCAAGCCATGCAGAACTGATTTTCTACAGAAAATGTGGACACAAGGTTAAAAGCGATTAGACTGAAATTGCGACAGAAACCAAGCAGATGATGGGGCCGGAATCGTGCATAGATTCGCAAATTCCTAGCCAAGGCGCACGGAGGAATAATGAACGAGCGCGTGAATTGATGCGAAACCAAAGGGGCGAAAATGAAAAAAACTCAAAATGAGTTCCGGGTACAGCCCAAAAAGGTAACTCTCAGGCAGTGTCCGACGATTGTCGAGCCTCTGTACACATCAAAGAAGCAGTACAAAAAACTCCTTAAAAAGCACGCGGAAAAATTGGAGGATCTGCAACGCCTTCTCTATGCTTCCAACCGCTATGCGGTCCTGCTCATCTTTCAAGCAATGGATGCTGCCGGCAAGGATGGCGCTATTCGGCATGTGATGTCCGGCGTCAACCCCCAAGGCTGCCAGGTTTTTAGCTTCAAACATCCGAGTGTAAACGAGTTGGAGCATGACTTTCTCTGGCGCACAACCAGCTGTTTGCCGGAACGGGGCCGAATCGGCATTTTTAATCGGTCCTATTACGAGGAAGTGCTCATCGTACGCGTGCATCCCGAGATTCTCAGGAGTCAGGGGCTTCCAGATGAGCGACTTGACGAAAAAACCATTTGGCAGGAACGGTATCGTTCCATCGTGGATCTGGAGGCCCATCTCCACCGTAACGGCACCCGGATCATAAAATTCTTTCTCCACCTGTCAAAGGAGGAACAGCGAAAGCGTTTTCTTGCGCGCATTGATGCTCCTGACAAAAATTGGAAATTCAGCAATGCAGACTTGAAAGAGAGGGAATACTGGCCAGCCTACATGGAAGCTTACGAGGCTTGCCTCAACGCGACGAGTACCCTTCATGCGCCCTGGTATGTTGTTCCCGCTGACGACAAAGAGAATGCGCGGCTGATTATTTCCCAGATCCTTGTCGACACTCTTGCAGATATGAAGATGCACTATCCGGAAGCGGATGCAGCGCGGCGCGACGAACTGCAATCAATCCGTAAGCTTCTTAGCTAACTGTTTGCTTTGTTGTTATTTTATGTGCTGCATAAGCGGCGCAACTGAAGAGCCAATATGACAGATAACGCCAGTTCAACCAACCTCGGGACGGTGACCCTGATCCGGGGCAGTGTCGTGGACGTCCGTTTTGCAACGTATTTGCCGCCCATCCACTCGTTGCTGCACGCGCAAGAGGGGAAAATCGTCATTGAGGTACTTGCCCAACTTGATGCCCATTGCATACGCGGCATCGCTTTAACGGTCACTCAGGGGCTCGCCCGCGGCATGACGGTGCAGGACACCGGCGGGCCGCTTATGGCCCCGGTCGGCAAGGGTACCCTTTCCCGCATGTTTGACGTGTTCGGCAACGCTATCGATCGTCTGGAAAAACCCACTGATGTCGAATGGCGTTCAGTCCATCGAACCCCGCCGGCCTTGGCACGGCGTTCCACCAAGTCGGAAATTTTTGCAACCGGGATCAAGGCCATCGATGTGCTTCTGCCCCTTGAACGCGGCGGCAAAGCCGGTCTGTTCGGTGGAGCAGGAGTGGGCAAAACGGTATTGCTCACCGAAATGATTCACAACATGATCGGGCGCCAGGAAGGGGTCAGTATTTTTTGCGGCATTGGCGAACGATGTCGTGAAGGTGAAGAGTTATACCGCGAAATGAAGGACGCCGGCGTGTTGGCGAACATGGTCATGCTGTTTGGCCAGATGAATGAGCCGCCCGGCAGCCGGTTTCGCATCGGCCATGCGGCGTTGACCATGGCCGAATATTTCCGTGATGATGAGCATCGCGACGTGCTGTTGCTGATCGACAATATTTTCCGTTTCATCCAGGCTGGCATGGAAGTGTCGGGGCTGATGGGGCAGATGCCTTCGCGCCTGGGCTATCAGCCCACCATGGGCACCGAACTTTCCGGGCTGGAGGAACGCATCGCCAACACCGACGCTGGCGCCATCACCTCCATTCAGGCGGTGTATGTGCCAGCGGATGATTTGACCGACCCGGCCGCAGTCCACACCTTTTCCCACCTCTCGGCATCTATTGTCCTTTCGCGAAAACGGGCAAGCGAAGGGTTGTTTCCAGCTATCGATCTGCTCCAGTCCAACTCCAAGATGGCCACGCCGGGCATTGTCGGTCAGCGGCATTACGGCCTGGCCCAGGAAATTCGCCGGACCCTGGCACAGTACGCCGAACTCAAAGATATCATCGCCATGCTCGGCCTTGAACAGCTCTCGCCCGGGGACCGCAACGTGGTTGCCCGCGCCCGCCGCCTGGAACGATTTCTCACCCAACCTTTTTTTACAACCGAGCAGTTCACCGGTCTCAAGGGAAAACTTGTCAGCCTCGATGACGCCCTCGACGGCTGCGAACGCATTCTCCATGATGAATACAAAGACTATCCGGAAAGTGCGCTCTATATGATTGGGGCGATTGCCGAGGCGAAGAAAAAAGCCCCATCGGATCCACCGGCCGATAACGCCAAACCTGAATCGCAGCCAACGAATTCGCCACCGAAACAAAAACCGGAGGTCGAACATGCAATCGACACGCATGCATCTTAAGGTGCTTCTACCGTTTCAGATCTTTGCTGAAAAAAATGACGTCTCTCGCATCGTGGCCGAGACCCGTCATGGCTCGTTTGGGCTATTGCCGCACCGACTGGACTGCGTTGCGGCGCTTGTCCCTGGTATTTTGATTTTCGAATCCGAGGCGGACGGTGAAGTGTGCGTGGCTGTGGACGAAGGGGTCCTGGTCAAGAACGGATTGGATGTGCTCGTCTCGGTGCGTAATGCCATTGGCGGCACGGATCTCGGCCAATTGCGGGAGAAGGTGGAGGCGGAATTTCTGACCCTTGATGAACGTGAGCAGAGCGTTCGCTCGGTTATGGCAAAAATGGAAAGTGGTCTTATTCGTCGCTTGGCGGAGTTTCAGCATGAGTGAACCGGAACACAAATACACGAAGGACCGGACTCCGTTGAGTGAGGAGGTCGGCGTTAAGGCGGACCGTAAGCTCAAGGCACGGCGTAATCCCACGCCAGGGGTCTGGTTTGGCCTCGGCACGATGGGGCTTGTCGGCTGGTCGGTGGTTGTGCCGACGCTGCTCGGCGCAGGCCTTGGGCTCTGGTTGGACAAATACCATGCGGGCAAGCATGCCTGGACATTGGCCTTGTTGGTGGCCGGTCTCATCATTGGCTGTTTCAATGCCTGGCATTGGGTGGCCAAGGAAGAAAAGGCGATGCGGGAAGAGCAGGAGAAAACGGATGAATGAAACCTTGATTTTGCCACTGGTGCTGGCTGCAACCGCAGGATGTGCATTAGGGGCGCTTTTTTTTGGCGGCCTGTGGTGGACGGTTCGCAAGGCGGTTTCGTCCCAACGGCCGTCGTTCTGGTTACTCGGCAGCCTGTTGTTACGAACGGGCATTACCCTGGCCGGATTTTACTATGTCGGCAGCGGTCACTGGCAGAGATTGCTGGCCTGTTGCCTGGGCTTTGTTCTCGCGCGTTTTATCGTTATCCGGCTTACGGCAGCACCGGTTACTGCCCAGAACATTTCCGGTAAAGAGGTCGACCATGCGTCTCAGTCCTGATCAAATCATTTTCTGGCAGTACGGGTTTTTCAAGCTCAATGCCACCATTGTCTACACGTGGGGTTTGATGCTGGTGCTGGCAGTCGGGTCGTATCTGATAACTCGCCGACTTTCCAGAGGGTTGCACCGTTCCCAGTGGCAGAACCTTGTGGAAATCGTCGTCACCGGTATTGAGAAACAAATCGAAGAGGTGGGGCTGAGTCAACCACGACAATATCTCGGCTTTCTGGGCACGCTCTTTCTCTTTGTCGCCGCTGCCAGCCTCTGCACAATCATTCCCGGTTATGAGCCGCCAACCGGATCGCTTTCAACGACTGTCGCACTTGCGCTCTGCGTCTTCGTGGCTGTACCGTTTTTCGGCATTGAGGAACAAGGATTAGGCGGCTATCTCAAATCCTATGCTGAACCGACGTTCATCATGCTGCCGTTTAACATTATCAGCGAACTTTCCCGCACCCTGGCCCTGGCGATCCGACTCTTTGGCAATATGATGAGCGGGGCGATGATTATCGGGATACTGCTGACCATCACGCCCTTCCTCTTTCCCATTGTCATGACCGTGTTGGGTTTGCTGACCGGCATGGTGCAGGCCTATATCTTCAGTATCCTGGCCGCGGTGTACATCGCCGCCGCCACGCGAGTTCGCAAGCCTTCGCCTGAACCCGAGGCGCAAGAAAAAGAGTGAAAGAACAACGACCACACAAGGAGCTATTATGTATGACAACATGACGATTATCGCGGTGGCATCCATTGTCATCGCTGGCATCACCACCGGTTTCGGCACCATGGGGCCCGCGCTGGCGGAAGGCAGGGCGGTTGCGACGGCACTGACTTCACTGGCTCAGCAACCTGACGCCTCCGCCACGATAACCCGGACCTTGTTCGTGGGACTGGCGATGATCGAGTCCACAGCCATCTATTGTTTCGTGGTCTCGATGATTCTCATTTTCGCCAACCCTTTTTGGAACCACGTCATCGCCCAAACCACAGGGAAATAACTCCATGCTTATCGATTGGTTCACTGTTGGCGCCCAGATACTCAACTTTCTCATTCTGGTATGGTTGATGAAACGCTTTCTGTATCAACCGATCCTCCATGCCATCGATGCGCGGGAGAAACGGATTGCCGCAGAATTGGCGGATGCCGACGCCAAAAAGGCCGAAGCCCACAAGGAGCGCGATGCCTTCCAGCAGAAGAATAAGGAGTTTGGTCAACAACGCGATGATCTGTTTCGCAAAGCGACCGACGAGGCGCAGGTTGAACGTCAGCGACTTCTTGACGAAGCGCGGCAGGCGGCTGAAACGTTGCGGGTTAAACGGCAAGAGGCGTTGAGAACCGAAGCCGGTGATCTAAAGCAAGCCATTCAGCAACGGACCCGGCAGGAAGTCTTTGCCATCACCCGAAAGACACTGGCGGATCTTGCTGCAACCAGCTTGGAAGAACGTCTGGTTGCAGTGCTCCTGCAACGATTGCAAGAGATGGATGGCAAGACGAAAGAAGGCTTTGCCGAGGCGCTTAAAGAAAATGCGCACGCCTTGATTGTTCGCAGTGCCTTTGACCTGCCTCAGGAGCAACGGGAAGCTATGCACCAAGGAATCAACACCCTTTTTTCGGCTGAAATCGGCATCCAGTTCGAAACCGCACCTGATCTGATCTGCGGCATTGAACTCGCAACCAATGGGCAAAAGGTGGCGTGGAGCATTGCGGATTACCTGGCTTCGCTGGAAAAAGGGATCGACGAACTGCTGAAAGACAAGGCCGGGCCCGAACCCAAAGGGGAACCGGGGCATGAACACTCCACGATCGAAACCCAAAGCCCATGAACAGGGAACCTGAAAGCCTCGAGAAGGTACTCGACAGCACTTTTAGCGTGCTCGGCCAAGCGCGAACAGCGTTTACCCCGCAACTGGTACCAAGGGAGGTGGGAACCATCACCAGTGTCGCCACCGGCATTGCCAAGGTGTCTGGCCTCCCAGGCGTGGGCTTCGATGAACTGGTGGTTTTTCCCGGCGATGTTCTGGGGATTGCGTTCAACGTGGACGCAGATGAAATTGGCGTGGTTCTGCTTGGTGAATACTGGCATCTGCGGGCTGGTGATGAAGTCCAGCGGACAGGCCGAGTTACGGATGTGGGCGTTGGCGAGGGCTTGCTGGGCCGTATTATCGATCCCCTTGGCCGCCCTCTCGATGGCAACGGGCCAGTGATCACGAGCCATCGCCTGCCCGTGGAACGGCCTGCCGCCGCCATCATGGACCGTGCGCCTGTCACCGTCCCCCTCCAGACCGGTCTCAAGGTTATTGATGCGCTCATTCCCGTTGGCCGCGGTCAGCGCGAGCTGATTCTCGGCGACCGCCAGACCGGTAAAACCGCTATCGCCATTGACACCGTTCTTAATCAGCGTGACCAGCAGGTTCGCTGTGTGTATTGCGCCATCGGCCAGCGTGCGTCCACCGTGGCCAAGACCGTGGCGACATTGCAGGAAAAGGGCGCCATGGAGTACACCGTCGTGGTCGTCACCGAGGGCAACGATCCTCCGGGCCTTACCTATATTGCGCCCTACGCGGCCACCAGCATTGCCGAGTATTTCATGGAAGCGGGCCAGGACGTGCTGATCGTCTATGATGACCTCACCCACCACGCCCGCGCCTACCGTGAGCTCTCTCTTTTGATGCACCGTCCGCCTGGACGGGAAGCCTTTCCCGGTGATATTTTTTATATTCACTCGCGGCTGCTCGAGCGGGCAACCCATTTGAGCGCAGAACGCGGCGGCGGCTCCCTCACGGCTTTACCCATCATAGAAACCGAAGCGCAGGACATCTCCGCCTATATCCCGACCAACTTGATTTCCATCACAGATGGGCAGATTTACCTTTCCCCGGCACTGTTCGAATTGGGTGTCTTGCCAGCGGTGGATGTCGGCAAATCCGTTTCGCGGGTTGGCGGCAAAGCGCAAAGGGCCGCCTACCGTGCGGTGGCGGGCGATCTCAAGCTGGCCTATGCACAGTTTGAGGAGCTCGAAACCTTTTCGCGGTTCGGGGCCCGCCTGGATGCTGATACCCGTAAAAGTATTGAACACGGACGGAGGATTCGTTCCTGCCTGAAGCAACCAGAATCAACCCCTGTATCCGTACCGGCGCAAATCGCCGTATTGCTTGCCTTAATCGCCGAACTCTTCGACAATGTGCCGCTTGAACGGATGAAAGAGGCCGAGGGAGCCGTGCAGGCGTCGGCAGCGGACATTCCGGTGGAAGTTCGCACGCGATTGGATACTGCTGAGAAATTGACTGCAGAAGATCGAGCAGTCATTCTCGACCTCGCCCGGAACGCGCTTAAAGAGTTCACGCCCGAATCAAGCCCTCCGACCCAAAAGGAGCCACTGAAGAAGGAACGAAGCCAAGCCATAAAGGACTCGTAAAAAGACCATCATGTTCTGCAAGGGAGGAGAAGACAAGTATGCTCACGAGACTACGCCACTGGTGGCAAGAAATACGGTCGAGCTTCTGGTTCATCCCCGCCATGATGGTGTTGGATGCTGTTATCCTCGCTACCGTCTTGATAACTCTTGATGCGACCGTTGACCTACATATCGTTGAACGGTGGCCGTTGCTCTTCGGCGCCGGTGCGGCCGGATCTCGCAGCCTGCTCACCGCTGTAGCCAGCTCGATGATCACGGTGGCCGGAGTGGTGTTTTCCATCACCCTTGTCGCCCTTTCCCTAACGTCCAGTCAATACACGTCACGGGTCATCCGCATTTTCATGCGTGATCGCGTCAACCAGGTGGTGTTGGGGGTGTTCGTCGGTATATTCGCGTACTGCCTGGTGGTGCTCCGGACCATCCGGGGGGGCGATGAACAAACGTTCGTCCCTTCGTTGGCAGTGTTGGCCGGCTTGATCCTTGCCTTCGTTGGAATAGCGTTTTTGATCTACTTCATTCACCACATTTCGACGTCGATCCAGGCGTCGAGCATTATTGCCGGGGCCGCGCAGGAGACTATCGAGACCGTGGGACACCTGTTTCCCGAGGAGTTGACCGCAGGGGAGGATGAGAATGAGGACAGCGACCGATGGGCGTCTCTTGCCAATCAGCCTTGGGTTGCCATCCCGGCTCGAAAAGGGGGGTACCTCGAAAGTTTCGATGCAGACGCACTTTTGCGTGTGGCCAAGAATTACGGAACGATCCTGCGGATGGAATACTGCATAGGGGAGTTTGTCGTCGAGGGCAGGCCGCTTGTCTCGGTGGCCAACCCGGATATTTTGGACGATACAATGACGACAAAGGTGAATGCTCTTTATGTTATCAGCCGTCAACGCACAGTGGAGTACGATGTTGCCTTTGGGATTCGGCAGATTGTGGATATCGCCATGAAAGCATTGTCGCCCGGCATCAACGACACAACCACGGCGGTGATGTGTGTGGATTATCTCACCGCGATTCTGGTCCAACTTGCCAATCGCCGGATTGTGGCCACCCACCGCCTAGACCATGGAACGTTGCGCCTGATAGCAAAAGGCCCGAGTTTCGAGAGCTTTTTTGCTGAGGCCTTCGACCAGATTCGGCAGAATGCCCGAGGTAACGTCGCCATCATGTCCCGACAGCTCGGCGCGTTGCTCACTATCGCCCGTCAGACAACCAACCCAAGTCGGCGACGGATGATCCATGAAAAAGTACAATGGATCGCCGAGCTCGCCGAACGAAGCATCGAGTCACCATACGACAGGGAAATGTTTGAAAGCCGCCTGGCACGTGTGCGCGAAGCCATGGTGTCGGGTTGAAATGAAACAAGGAGCGCATGGGTACTTGGACACTCACGTACGATTCCAGGAGAAGCAATGAGCGACACCACCGCAAGTTTGCGCCGCAAGATCGAGAGTGCAGAAGATCTCCAGTCGGTTGTTCGCACCATGAAGGCAATGGCTGCTTCGAGCATTGGCCAATACGAAAAATCGGTACACGCTTTGACCGATTATTTTTCCACTGTGGAGCTTGGTTTAGGCGCATGCTTACGCAAAAATGGGACGGCGTCCTTGCCTGTTCAAGGGATGCGATCCCAAAGCCCTCAGATAATCACCGCAGTCGTTTTCGGTTCGGACCAGGGATTAGTTGGGCAATTTAATGATGTGGTGGCCGATTATGCAGTGGAGACGTTGAAGCGGCTGCCGACCCGAGCCGAGGTCTGGGCGGTCGGCGAGCGTGTCCATGCCCGCCTGGAGGATGCGGATCTGCAGTTAAAAGGACTCTTCAATGTGCCAAACTCTGTCAAAGCCATCACCCCACTGGTTGGAAAAATTCTCCTGGAGGGAGGGACACGTTTCAGCCTGGATGAAAATGCCGAATTGTACCTTTTCTACAACCGGCCTCATGCAGGGTCCGTCTATTCACCGGTCAGCCAGCGGCTGCTGCCATTGGACGAGGAGTGGCAATACAGTCTGGCCAAGCGTTCCTGGCCAACGAAATATTTACCCGAGATCATGGGGAGCGACATCGCGACCTTGCGGGTGCTCATTGGTGAATATCTTTTTGTGTCGCTTTTTCGGGCCTGCGCAGAATCGCTGGCGAGTGAGAACGCGAGCCGCCTGGCAGCAATGCAGCGAGCCGACAAAAATATTAACGAATTGCTTGAAGAGCTTAAAGGAACATTCCACCGTTTGCGCCAGAGTAGCATCGACGAGGAGCTGTTCGACGTTATTTTCGGTTTCGAAGCGTTGCATGCCGAGAAAAAATGATGCGCATGGGAATAGAATGCAACGCTCCTTTAGGAATTGACCATGCCGTCAAAGTGAAACGTAAAAACATGACTTTGTGAATTTCAACGATATCCTGGACAAGCTACCAAGGGAGAAAGAACAGAATGAATATAGCAGACTGGCTGGATGAAAAAGAAGCAGAAGGCGTGGATGTATCGCAAATCGTCTTACCGAAAAATTTATCGTACGATGAAGATCCAGATGAAACGCTCTATTTTAAAACAATCAATCCATGCGGGCTTCTCTGCGAAGAAAATCACCCTTTTTCCACTGTCGAACGTTTTGGCCACTGGTATTACTGTAGAGGCCAGGACAAGAAAGCCGGGATTCATTCCTCGGAAATGAAATGGCGGCTGTTTACCAAGGATAAAGAGCTCGCCCTCAAAACGGCGCAAGCGCACATAGAATAACAAACCAACCCACAGCCTTCCTTTTTAGAGGGCCGCCCTACCAGATTGAGCGTTTGTCTCTGGCTCTCAAAGTTTCGGCTTATTGGCAGAAACAAGAATGGATTGAGGGCCCAAACCCCTTCCACCTGGCCCACCATCAGGTCCTCTGGCTGAAAGTCTTGTGGAAGCGATGCCTTGTGCTTTTAGCTATTTTTGAATTTTCGCTCGTAATCGAGTTCCATTGAATAGGGGAAACTTTGGTAGGGATATGCTTGGAGGCGGAATGCAACCGGGACATATTTTTCTATAGCGTCTCGCAACGCTCTTTCCTGCAGCGGTGAGGAGACAACACCTCGGCGCAACTGGATTTCTATGAGGAAGCAGCTCTCTTGGACACTGAGCCGAAAATAGCCGGTTGTGAGGGCGGCCGCAGAAAAATCGGCGTAGATTCCCTGCTTGACCGCTTCGGGGGCAAGAGAGGTGTTGCCGATAACCAGCGCCCGGTTTTTTCTGCCGCCGATCGCGACCAGAGGCAACTTGAGTTCCGGACAGAGATGCCCGTATCCGCAATCATGCAAAATTGTTTTTAATTCATTGTACGAATATAGCCTTGCAATATCGTTGACATTGTAGCGCATCAACGGGATCAGCAAGGCGTCGCTGAGCATGGAGACAACCAGTTCTGGAGATCCGTCCCCACTTGCACTCACCTCGAGAAAGGTGCGATGTGGATAGTAATGAAAGAGCGTCGGTTGCACGTCGCAGCCTTGCCCGTAGAGCGCATAGCGCAGCTGGCTGTCGGCAAGAGCGGCTCGTTGAATGCGGATGGAATCCTGTGACTCATGAAAGAGGTTCAGATCAAGTTCCGCCACCCCCATGGTGCCGCCAATGACACCCCGGTCCATCCGTTCCCAATCCGTGCCCAACAGACTGCCGAGATAGCTGCGGAAGGTCTCAGGCATCCAATCTTCGCCTGTGATCAGATGGACGTTTTCGCGCTTCCAATCAATGCCCTGCTCGACTCCCTCTTCCAATATTTTTTTAAGAAAATGTGGATCGCTCAGGATGATGATCTGATCGAATTCTGATGAGAATTGACGAAAAATGGCCAAAGCCATGTCCCAGCGAACGCTGGTGTCGGCCACCGGCAGCGATGTCGGCACGCGCACGCCCATGGGCAGGCTATTGATAAACAGTGTTTTTTTGCGGGAGGTGTGAAAGATGTAATCGAGCGCCGTATCGATAGCTTTGACCGCATTTCGTTGATTATCGTGCGTATTAATGCCAAAGGAAAAAATTCCGGAGAAACCGGAGCTTGACATGGCGCTACGGATTCTGCCGATGCTGCCGTCCAAACATATTTCCTTGATACTGTATTTGGGGAAGACGTCTTCCTTGGTAATCAGGGGAACCAGGCTTTTGAATGCGGCAATCGAGGTCACCTGCTCAGGCAAGCAGCCAGCATTTTTGAGGATTTCTCGATAGGCTGGAACACGGCGCGCGGCGCGATGAAAGGCTTTCAGCAATTGCTGCTCTCCATGAGCAACAAGCTGCTCAGGGGCTGTTGTCGTCAGTATTTTTAGGGTTTTTCTTCGTTCAATCAGCACCAGCTTCCTGCGAATTTCCGCGACTATTTTTATGCCTTCTTCCTGTGTTTTCATTTTCTTCTCCTGTGGCTAATACATGAGTACAACGGCGTCATCGCTTATCGGCACGGGATGACGTGTCACTGGAAACCTGCAACGCTGAAAACACCGGGATGACGTTCCTGTTCAGTGACGAGCACACGGTTCGCAAAAAAAAGTGTAGAACTCATACCTTTGCATTTTCATCGCTTCCAGGATCTGGGGTATCAAGGCACCGTAGATTTTGACCTTGCCGTAGTAATCGATTTCCTCGGTGCTCAAAAGTTCGAGATGGATGCCGTATCGGTTCAGCAACCGGTACAGCGAATCTTCAAAGGTGGCGATCCAGTGGGTGATACCGAGGTCAAACCTGCTGGCGAGATACATGACTTTGAACAGTTCGAGAATGACTTCCGGGTATCGTCTCCGACGGTCGCCACTTTCTTCATACCCGTCCAAACCGAGTAAACCGTCCTTGAGTCGTTTACGATATTGCTTGGAAATACAGAGTCGCGAAATCTCGGCGGTGGAATGAAGCGGGAAGCCAAAGTTATCCAAATGTTGGAGCAATGAACCAAAGTGCCGGGCCGTCGGAAAAGAATGCCGTTCTGACCATCTGACCAGACGCACCGTTCCGATGACGTCATCGTTGGCACTCGCGCTTGTGGCCAAAAAGTGTTCGGAGACAGCGTCGAAGTCGTCAATCTCCAGGCCAGCAGGGTAATGATCCGGATCGAGGAAATGAACCTCGTTGCAAAATACCTGATAACGCAACCGGTGCATGGCATCGTAATCTTGGATGTTTTCTCCCTTTACCAGTCGTTTCGCATGCAAAGACAACGATCCGGGAAAATGGAATTTTCCATCCTGATCCTTTTGCCCAAATTTTGCGGGCGTTGAGGATGCCTGCAATATATTGTACGGAGTTGATGGGGAGTTGTGGGACATGGTTCTTCTCTCTTGGCGCTTTTCGGCGGCAATGCCATTGCACTGCATCACAGCATTTCCACCGCATCGCCTATGGCGGCGTTGTCGAATAATGTCCATCGTGGGATTGCCCGCCAGGCAGAAGAGCAGTGGAGGCCGTTAACCACAATGGAGGCGACTGCACAGACAAAAAAGGAACCGGTTGTCTTCGGTTCCTTTTTTTGAGCGTTACATTACACGGCTTATTTGCGGCAACTTCTGCCCGCAAATGCAAGGCCCATCAGGCCTGCGCCAAACAGAAGCATGGTGGCCGGTTCTGGGACCGGGGCGGTATGAGCCTCCATCGGGTCGGTTAAACTTTGGCTCCACTCAGCTGTTTCGCCAGCAGCATCGGGCTCCAATACGTTGAAGGAAAAAAGCATGTCATGCACGCCGCCAGAAGAGTCCACAATCATATTGGAATTGAGCTGGGTGTACAGTGAGCCGGTTGTCAAAGAGCCGTAACCGATGCCTTCTCCAGAAGTAGGGGACTTGTTGTCCAATACTGTCTGAACGACGGTAACAACCGTGTTTGCCGGATCTACGCCACTGTCAAAGACGCCCTTGAGTAGAACATCACTCCCCATGCCGGTATATCCATCCACGCCAATACGGGCTGCAGGCCCCTGCAACAGGTCAACGCCGCCAGCGACTGAATACAGGGTAAAACCGCCGCCCTGCTGCCCAATGCTGAAACCGGTCGAGGTCGACGTAATGTAATTGTCGGTCAAACCGTAAAATACGCCATAGATTTGGTCGCCGTCATCGGAAGCCCACAAACGGTTGGCAACAGTCTGAGCCTGCGCTTTGAAAACACCGTTGACCGTGATGACGCCCCAGGTTTCTCCCACCGCAATCGTCGTTGTGTCGAGGCTTTTTGAATACCCTGACAGGTCAAAATACAGTGGTCCCTGATAACCGGCGAGCGCATCGACCAGCGTTGCAGACGCCTGTCCTGCCATCAGCAAACAACCGACACCAACCAAACCAATTACTTTCTTTTTCATAATTCCCTCCGTTCTGTTTTCTTATGTTGCCAGATATTTGTTTTTCGCAAGAAAGAGCACCGGGTGCATGTCTCTGTTCATCGAAAAGCTCCTGACAACGCTTTTTTGCCGAGCACTATTGCCTGGCAAAAATACTGTTTTCATGACCATCTACCGTCACCTCGAGCGTTGCAAAGCTGCACACGCACCATAGGGACACACCTGCGGCGCATCCTGAGCCAGGATCGAAGCTGTCAGTTGCATGGGGGAAATCGTGAATTACGTGAGATACGTGGTGTTTTTCAAACACACTGTGGAGGGCCCGTCGAACGGGTTAGATTGACTCCACCTGGATCGGACTGCATGAAGAAACATCAGTGCTAGCAAGAGTGCCGTCGACAATCAAGCTAGGTTGTGAAATTGGGTCTTACTGTTTCCAGAAGTGTTAAAAATTTCCCGGAATAGGTTAATTTTTTCTCGATACGTTCTCTTGAGCAAGACGCGCACCTAAAAGAAATGCCTTTGAATTATAAATTTTATAGCGATATTTTAAGCATATGAACCTCATGTGGCGTTAAGCGCGAGGACGTTCAGGTGCGAAAGGGTGTTGCGTGTAACAGAACAGTACAGCTCAGTTATGCTGCAGGTTACACTTTATCCGTAGAGTGGATGATAAAGAAGGTCCCAACTACCGGTCGGGCCGGAACTTTGGGGGGGTTATTGTTGCAACTCCCATTGCCCGTTTTCATTGCGGCATGCCGTATTGTAGGTTTTCTCCAGTTTACCGCTGATGACGACTTCAATTTCAGCCTTTCTGCAGACCCGCCTAGACGAATCCTGGTAGGCCGGTTGTGGGGTTACGGCGTAATGGTTGCCGCTGTCCGGATTCACCCAGGACGAGCGTTGGTTGGAAGCCCCTTGCTCATAGGTGTGATTCAGCCGGTCCCGATCTGATTTGTCCATTTCATTGCCGACGATGTAGCCGGCCATGCCGCCCACAGCCGCGCCAATCAAGGTTGCCCCTACACTATGGCCGATGGCTTGTCCGATGAGGGCTCCTCCTGCAGCCCCTCCCACTGCGCCGGTTTGGCCTTTGGTGGCGCATGAGGACAGCAGGAGTAGGAAAAGCAGGGCAACCACATTGAGATGTTTCATTATAATTCTCCATGAAAGCGTAGTGAGCGCCAGTGGGGCAAAAACGGTTAGCCGATCCGTCTGGTCTCGGGGAGAGCCAAACTGCCCAACAGCGATGGCGCAAATTTTTATTGCAGGCGTCGACACTGCCAAAGCAGGTTTCAATTCTTTGCTGCAATGCCGCTGGAGGTTCGCCGCCGGCATGCTGTTCCAGTTGAAGGTGCGGTTTCGCGCCGGAAAAAAACAGACTATTGTATATCTTTGTTTTTACTTAGCTCTCTCTGAATGTGATGGACTCTTTACGAGTCCATCACTGGTGAAGAGTGCGGTTTTCTCGGCAAACCTGAGGCGGTGGTAATAATTTTCCCCAGGAGTGAGTAGCATGCTCTGTTCCCACGAACAGCTTGTTCCGTTGGTCGACTGCAGCGTCGGCATAGGGAAGGGAATGGAGCGTTATGACTGCTGCCGGTTTGGGGGATGGGTGAGGCGGCAACTTGGAGATTTCAGGCGGTTCTGTTCATTGGGTGAAGATTTGGGGCTGGCGCTATTTCATTTCTTTGATGAATTCCTTCACCTCTTTTGCCCCTTTAGAATAGAGCTTATCCTCATCAGGGGCCAGTTCCTTCAGGAGACGAAGAAATTCGCCGGCGTGGACGAGCTCTTCCTCGGCAATATCTTTCAAAACCGCGATGGCGAGCTTATTGTCGGTCGATTCGGCAAGTTGCATGTACAACTGCGTCGCCTCGTATTCAGAGGCTATCATGAACCGGATGGCACGGATCAGTTCTTCGTTGGTGAGCTTCTTGTCGTTTGCCAACCCTGAAAAGGCTGTACTGAATTGCGGCATGCTGATTCTCCTTGTTGTTGGTTGTTCCAATGGCTGGGAAGGTACCTTCGCTGCGATGTCCCAACCGGGGGGCCAAACTTCTCTTTTAGGCAGCGGTAAGAAAGGTGAGTAGATCGGCGTTGAGCTCATCCTTGTGCGTATCGGCCAGACCGTGGGGGGCGCCCGGATAGATTTTCAACGTTGCGTTTTTGATCAATTTCGACGAGAGCATCGACGAGGCCATGATCGGCACAATCTGATCGTCACCACCGTGGATGACCAGGGTCGGGACGTCGATTTTTTTAAGGTCATCGGTGAAATCGGTTTCAGAAAAGGCTTTGATGCAATCGAACTCGTTCTTGAGCCCACCCTGCATTCCCTGGAACCAGAACGCGTCCCGCATGCCCTGGGTTACCTTGTGCCCTTCGCGGTTGGCGCCAAAGAATGGGATGGTCAAGTCTTGGATAAACTGCGAGCGATCAGCGGCAAGGCCAGCACGTATATCATCGAACACTTTCATGGGCAGGCCGCCGGGATTTGCCTCGGTCTGAAGCATCAACGGCGGCACAGCGCCCATCAAAACAACCTTGGCGACCCGTGCAGAGCCGTGCCGTCCGAGGTAACGAACAACCTCGCCGCCTCCTGTTGAGTGACCGATCAAGCAGGCCTCTTTCAGGTCGAGCCCGTCCATCAATTCCGCTAGGTCGTCGGCATAGACGTCCATTTCATTGCCATTCCACGGCTGGCCGGATCGGCCATGGCCCCGGCGGTCATGCGCGATGCAGCGATAGCCGTGGGAGGCGAGAAAAAACATCTGGGATTCCCAGGCGTCGGCATTGAGCGGCCAACCGTGACTGAAAACGACAGGTTTGCCAACGCCCCAATCTTTGTAGTAAATCTGCGTGTTGTCTTTGCTGGTTATCGTGCTCACACTCTTCCCCTTTGCATTGTGGTTGTGGTTGTTGTGGTTGTGCAACGCCGGCGCTGGCGAGCAACCGGTTGCCCCCGTAGCCTAAGTGACGCGGCACACCAGACCGGTTGTTTGCGTTCCGCTTCGGTTGCAACCTATTCAATGACCATCCGGTTGTTGACGTCTTTCACCCTGTGAACATTTTTGACGAATTTGCCCTCCTGAACGGTGAGAAGACCTTCGTCAATGGTTTGAAAGACGGTTTTGGTCGATTGCTCGCTGACAAGAGACACGGTCATCTCATTTTTCACGTCCTTCACCTCCTCCACCCCCCAGACGTCCGAGTTGACTATTGGGAGCGCGCCTTTGATCTCAAGCCTGTTGTCGACGCTCTTCACTCCGGGCAAACCGGCAACGGTCTTCTCGGCCAACAGCTTGGAGGATTCTTCAGATACCAGCCCGGTCAGGACAACATGGCCCTTGCGTGCCTGAATCGTAATGTTGATGGCCTCGTAAAAAGTATTTTCGCTTAACTGTCTAAATTCACAGGTTAATTGTTCTGCTTTCGCTTGCCTTTTTTCTCGCATTTTGTTAATGTTTAGCGCAATATCAATAAAATACGAGACA
>JBFWLN010000036.1:0-28804 GCA_050252135.1 Desulfobulbus sp. | reverse complement strand
AAGCATTCAATGCTACTATCAACAGGATCGTAAAACGAGCATGCGGATACCGGGATCTTGAATACCTCTACCTGAAAATCAGGCAAGAAGCGGCGCCACCTTTTCTGCAACTCTGACAAAGACCCGTATTTTGCAAAATCACATTTTTTCAATTCGCGATAAGCCATTAATTATATTAAATAAATAGAAACAAGTTCGCGTCCTCTCTTCGACCACTTTTGATGCAAACGATTTGCACAAGTCGTTTTAGCCCTCGAAAATCATCGATTTTCGAGGGCTTTTCTATTTAGAGGTTCTCGGTTTTCCTTTTTTCTGGTTCAGCACCTAAGATCCCCCTTCGTTCAGCGCACATCCGCTGACATTCCCTCCACTGCCCCCCCCGACAACCGGACTTTTTTCCCTTGTCAAGTCCCACTTAAACACCGACAATCAAAGTTATCCCCGGGGGGTAAACCTTCATTTTCCACACACGTTCCAAGACAAATTTACCGTTTACGTTATCTTGACGATCAATTTCAAGGGAGATCAGGAAGAGCATGCAGTTGATTCTGATGGGCATGGTGGCCTGTGGCGCACTTATATTAATGATTTCCGTGCACAACAGCCGCCATCTTTCCCGGGTTGTTCCTGCCGCACTCAAATCCAAATGGCGGGTTCTGACTCTGCTGATCGGCCTATTTATTGCCGGCTATTGCGGCTACATTCTGCTCCAGCTTGCAAGAATTAACTTCCCCCAACAACTATTGATCAGTACCATCTTTTTTTGCGGTGCTCTCTTTGTCTACGGCATACTCTCTCTTACCCATAACACCCTGCACCAGCTGAAAAAACTCAATGAAAACATGGAAGTTGAAGTCCAAAGACGCACCGAGCAGCTCAACCAAAGCAATTGCAGCCTCAATCAATCCCAACAAGAGCTCCTGCATAAAAACAATTTTCTCCACGCAGTGATCAATGCCCTCCCCCATCCGTTTTTGGTAATCGACCCGGAGACCCACGAAATATTGCTCGCCAACACGGTTGCCGGTTTTTCTCCTCTCACATCCCGGCGCTCCTGTCACATGCTCTCCCATGGGCAGCCTTTTCCCTGTCAAAGTGACCAGCACCCCTGCCCGATTATTGAAATCAAAAGAACGGGGATCCCCATTGTGGTGGAACATGTGCATTATAATGCGCAAGGTGAGGAGCGAATCGTCGAGGTACACGGCTACCCCATCCATGATGAAAGAGGTGAACTGATCCAGGTGATCGAATATTCGATGGATATCACCGAGAAAAAGCAGACGGCGAACGAACTGATCCTGGCCAAGCTCGCCGCCGAGGAAGCCAGTGCCGCCAAGGGAGCCTTCCTGGCTCAGATGTCCCACGAAATCCGCACGCCAATGAATGCCATCATGGGCATGTCCTACCTGGCTCTACAGACAGCGCTCAGCAGCAAACAACACGATTACATCAGCAAGGTACATCACTCCGCCACCCACCTGCTCCGCATCCTCAACGATATCCTTGATATTTCCAAGATTGAAGCCGGACGGATGCAAATTGTACCCGCGCCTTTCTTGCTTCGGGACTGCATAGAAGAGGTGCTCAGCACCTTCCAGGTGCAGGCCCAACAGAAGGGGTTGCAACTCATCCAGAGCATAGATGACGATCTGCCTCAGGCCCTCATCGGTGACGACTTACGCTTGCGCCAGATTTTGGTAAATCTGGTGGGTAATGCGATCAAATTCACCCTAACCGGTTCGATCCGGATAGAGGTGACCGCAGACAGGGATTTGGCCTCCCAACCCGACGACATCCTTCAGCTTCACTTCCAGGTATGCGACACAGGTGTCGGCGTTGCTCCGGAAATGCTCGAGCGTATCTTCGACTGTTTTGAACAGGGCGAGACTTCCTGCACTCGCCAGTTTGGCGGCACCGGCCTGGGGCTGTCGATCTGTAACAAGATCGTCACCTTGATGGGTGGCAGGATATGGGCGCAAAGCCAGCCCGACATGGGCAGTTGCTTTCATTTCACCCTTCCTCTGCAGCGGGCAAATGTTGATGCGAACGAGGACGGTTCTCCTTCCTTTCAGGCAATGGAACAGCAACTCGCCGACCTGCGTATACTTCTAGTGGACGACAACGAGGTCAACCGTGAGGTGGCCGTGATGATGCTTGAACATAATCATTCGGTCACTTCCGCCAACAATGGCTTGGAGGCACTAGCCAAGCTCGCTGACGATGATTTTGACATGGTGCTTATGGATGTGCAGATGCCGGAAATGGATGGGCTCACGGCCACGGTTGCAATTCGAGCGATTGAAAACGGGGAAAAACTTGAAGTCTCCGTTCCTGAAGAGATTCTCCTGAAACTACGCCAGCGACTAAGCGGCAGGCGAATGCCCATTATTGCCATGACCGCCCATGCCCTGGAAGAGGATCAGCAGCGCTGTCTGGATGCGGGGATGAACGGTTACATCAGCAAGCCCTTTCAATACCGACAGATGCTGGAAACCTTTCAAAGTATCCTCCAAAGCGTCTTTCGCTTCCCCTGAAGCGTAAAACGAATTGTCAACAAGGGGTTGTCTTTCTGCAAATAATTTTCTGGAGAAAAAATGCTCACACTGACCATTTTGGCAATTCTCGTTACCGCAATTGCCCTCTGGGCGGTCACCGTCTACAACGGACTGGTGCGTAAACGTAACATGGTTGAGGAGGCCTGGAGCGGGATCGATGTTCAACTCAAACGACGAACCGATCTTATCCCAAATCTGGTAACCACGGTTAAAGGCTATGCAACCCATGAAAAGAGCACTCTGGAAGAAGTAGTCCAGCTCCGTGGTCAGGCACAAACCGCGCAAGGCGTTGCTGAAACTGCCCAGGCTCAAGGGTTGCTTGGAGCGGCCCTGGGTAAGCTCTTTGCCCTGGCCGAGAGCTACCCGGACCTGAAGGCCAACACCACCTTCATCCAACTGCAGAACACCCTGGAGGAAATCGAAGAACAGATTCAAATGGCCCGACGTTACTACAATGGCTCGGTGCGTATGTTGAACATCGCGGTCGAATCGTTCCCCTCAAATCTCATCGCCGACCGCTTCGGCTTTAGCAAGGCCGAATTCTTTGAACTGGAAAATAGCGCCGAGCGATCGGTACCCGAGGTTGTCTTTTGATTTTTTTCATCCCCCTACGGAGCAGGCGCTCTTCACCGGCCCAGGGGCCTAAGAGGTTGAGGAAACCATGAAACATCGCTGTTTGTTGCTCATCCTGATACTGCTCTCCATAACCATGCCGGTTCTGGCGAACGAACGGGTGCTCGACTTTGCCTCCACGGTACGAATCCAACGGGACGGTTCCCTGCTGGTCACCGAAAAGATTACGGTTGAGGCAGATGGGCAGCAGATAAAACGAGGGATAGTGCGGGAGTTTCCCACCCGCTACACCGACACCCAAGGACGTACGGTTCGAGTCGGCTTCGACCTGCTTGCTGTCGAACGGGACGGTCATCCGGAACCGCACCATACAGAAAGCCTCAGCAATGGAGTGGCTATTTACGCTGGCCAGAAGGATGTGTATCTTCGCCCCGGGCGTTATGTCTATACCATTGAATACCGAACCACCCGCCAACTGGGCTTTTTCCCGGATCACGACGAACTGTACTGGAATGTGACCGGCAACGGCTGGCGCCTTCCCCTGGATCGGGTCAGTTGCGATGTCATGCTCCCGGCAGATGCGATCGCAAGTGAAGGCTGGGCATATGAGGGTTTTGCAGGCAGTAAGGACGGCTACCGTCTCGACGGCGGAGACGGCAGTATCCATTTCGACTCCACCCGTCCCTATGCCCCGGGCGAAGGGCTGACCATTGCCGTGGGCTGGCCCAAGGGGTTTGTCACCGAACCGAGCTTCACCGAGCAGGCGCTGTCCTTGCTAGCCGACCAGGGAAGCTTTGCCCCGGCAGCTTTAGGCGCCTGCCTGCTGCTGGTGTACTATTTTCTCGCCTGGCTCAAAGTGGGCCGGGATCCAGCCAAGGGAATTATCATCCCGCGCTTTGCCCCGCCCAAAGATTTTTCTCCGGCCATGGTCCGGATGCTGTGGAAAATGAGTTTTGACAACACCGCCTTCACTGCCGGTATCATCAACATGGCCGTGCGCGGTGGGCTCAATATCACCGAGCAGGGCAAAACCTCTCTGGAATTAACCGACCAAGCACCTCAGACCCTTTCCGCTGGCGAGCGTGCCGCCTGGAACGAATTGCTCAAAGGGGGGAAGCGGATAGAGCTTGAGAAAAGCAACCATCGCATTCTCAATAGGGCCAGGCAGGCAATGAAAGACAAGCTTTCCCGGGAACTGGCCTCCACTTATTTTCTCACCAACTCGCTGTGGGTAGTGCCTGGGGTGGCACTCACGCTGCTCACGATTGGTGCGATGGCCTGGACTGCAGAGGAACCGCCTTTTATCCTCTTTATGAGTGCCTGGCTGACCGGCTGGACCTTTGGCTGCGTCACCTTAGTGCGGCAGGCGCTGACGAGTTGGAAATCCAACGGCATTATGGGCAAGGCCAGCGCAGTAATGCTCTCCCTCTTTGCCCTTCCCTTTCTGGCGGGAGAAGTGGTGGGTATCGGCTTTCTCTTGCATGAAACAGGTTTTGCCGCCGGAGTGGCCTTCCTGGTGATGATATCGATGAACGCCCTGTTCTACGAACTGCTGAAGGCCCCAACCCGAATAGGCAGAGTAACGCTGGATGAGATCGAGGGCTTTAAACTGTACCTGGCGGTGGCGGAAAAAGACCGACTCAACTTTATTCACCCACCCGAGGAGACACCGGAACTCTTTGAACAGTTCCTCCCTTATGCTATAGCCCTGGGGGTGGAGAATCAGTGGGGGGAGCGTTTTGCCGAGGTACTCAGCCGGGCCGACTATGCACCAGAGTGGTACCAAGGCCGCCACTGGAACCATCTGCATCCCGCAGCCTTCGCTTCTGCCCTGGGGAACGGCATGCAGTCGGCCGTATCCTCGGCCTCGACGGCCCCAGGCTCATCCTCAGGCATGGGAGGAGGAGGCAGCTCGGGTGGCGGCGGCGGTGGAGGGGGTGGCGGTGGCTGGTAGTTCTGGCCGCTGTAAAATGCTGGTCCGGATTTGCTGCAAGGAGCGTTGTCGCTGAGGCAAATTATTCGCCCAGACTGCGCTTGAGTGCAAGAAATGCCTCGCGGAGTTCATCCAACTCCGCTTCAACCCGGGCCACCTTTTCCTCGAGAGCCTCGATCCGATCCGCGCCAACCCGGCGAACCACCACAGAATCGTCAGGACCGCTGCCCGCATTTTCCTCCGGCTCACCGGCCAGCAAATGGCAATAGCGCTGCTCTTTCTGCCCCGGTAACCGCGGCAACAGCATGACCAGGGAAAGGGAGATCAATGACTCCAAGGAATAAGAGACCTGCTCCAGGTTTTCAAAAGGGCACATATTGTCCGACCGACTACGTAACTCACCCGGCGTCTGTGGTCCGCGTAGCAGCAACAGCCCCAAAAGCGCCCTCTCCCGATCGAGCAAATTGTAGTGTTTGCTCAGGCTCTGCCAGAATTTCGCAACCCGACCGGCATCACTCTGCACAACGCACTGCAATTCTTTGAGCGATTGCAGAGCTTCGGTGACCTCCTCTCCGCTCAAAGAGAGAACCGGTTGCCGATTGGTTTTCTGGTTACACGCATTGACCAGTCCATTAAGGGAAAGCGGATAATACTCAGGCGTGGCCAACTCCTTTTCCAAAAGACAGCCCAGTACCCGCACCTCTACCGTATCTAGTTCCATCTCCATCCTTCCCTCCTCTTTTCAACAGTACACGAGTACCGCATCATCGTAAGTTCTCTACACCTTGTCACCAGAGATCATGGTGCCACGTCCACATCAAGGTGCAAGATTTTTCGAACCTATACGTTGAGGAAGATGCATCTATTCCGGAATAAACCGCCGTATCACTCGCTGTAAATATTCAGGGGATAATTGTGCATCACGCACGGCCGCATTGATTCTCCCCACATACTCACTTTTGGGCAGTCCTTCGGTTATGACCGGATCAATATAAGCAAGGGCGCTCAACTCCTCTCTGGCGTTGAGCACCCTTACCGTGGCTTTACGATACTTTCCCAAAGCAACGCCTTCACATTGATCCAGGTTAGCCTCGTCCTCGGGTGCGAGAAAAAACAACAGCCCCTCTACCATCTCCAAGGGATCGTGGACGATATTGGCATACCCGCGGGTGCTGATGATCCAACGGTATCCGCGCAACAGTCCTGCTCCCATCAAGGGGCTCCCCGGACAACGAGAGCTCATCTGAGCCAGATGCATATTGGAGCCGTAGGCAAAATAGAGTCTGCTCATTTAACCTCCTCCGTCATACGACGTGTACTACTGAAGGAAACCCGGCTCTCACCCATGGCCCTTTCCCGAACACATTCAGGGGAAAACGATTGAAGCCGTGCATAATCGACGGTTTTCCGCCCATCATAAAAACTACAGGCACGGGCATAGCGGAGGTCTTCCAGCCACAGGCGCAAAAACTGCGGATCACGCCGGTGGTCACGAACAAGCCGCATCGGATTCGATACCCCTTGCAAAAGCGGTCCAAACAGCTCCGATGGATCACGGAAGCACTCCCAATCACAACGGCGACACATGGTTGTGCGGTTGGCCTTATGAATTTGCTCATCAAGTTTCCACAGAGGCCCCATGGATTCCGCCCCCCGATACCCGCAGGGATAGGTAAGGCCATCGACACTATCGACAAAGAGATAATCGATCCCCCCTCGACACGGATAATAGGACTGTACGTCCCGACCACTATGTTGATTGACAAGGCTTTGCAATGAAGAGAGGGGCGTGACGATGCGCAACCGTGAACGAAAATTTTTCACTGCCTCGGACAAGGACTGGAACAGCAGCACCTTCTCCCGCTCATTGAACCGAACCAAGCGTTCGGCGGCAGTGGCTCCGTACACGGCCTGTAGCCCTGTGGTTCCGGGTTCGACACTCATTGGATAGCAGGTGCTGGTGAGGGTAAATCCCATATCGAACAGGAGGCGATACAACTGCTCAAGGCCATCAGTAAAGCTCTGGGCAAATCGTTCTTCAGAGGCCGCATTACCGGTCAAAGGTTCCAGGTGGGCGGTTTTTTGAGTGAGGTTGCGATTGAGACCGATATTGGCCGAAGGATAGAGCCCGTGGGCGTGAAAAATCGGCAGCGCCTTAGCAATACCTTGCAGCACCCCGGGAAAACCTCGCATGGTATCGTGGATGGCGGGTTCGGCTGAATCGACCGAGAACCAGAGATTACGCAGAGGAGTGGCGGCCAGACGTTCGGCCAGGGCATTGACCCGGTCAGCAAAACGGGGATCCTGATGATTACGAAAAAGGAAGCCGTTGGTACCGGTTCGGATATAACGAAACCCGACCTCTCCGGCGTAAGTGATCAACTCGATCAGATCGTTCCGCAAAAGCATGGGCTCACCGCCAGTGAACGAGACCATGGCCATGCCTCTCCCGGCTCCGGCATCGAGTAATCGTTTCACATAGTCGTTATCAAGACGCGTGCGTGAAAAACGGTTCAACACCCGCATACCGCATTGTGGACAACGGGCATTGCATCGATCAGTGAGCTGAATGATCAACTGCCCTGGCGCCTGTCCGCGAAACAAGCGCCCCATTGCCCCCAAGGTTTGCCAAATCACACCCATAGTTGCTCCTTATTGAGAATAAGGCCATTACGCACGAAAAAGAGAGTAATAGCTGTATTTTTACCACCTCAATAAGGAGGCGACTGTTAGACATTCGTTACAGGTTTATTGCTACCGGGTTAGCGACTCTTCGATTCGGTATCGACAGCCTTGAAGGCGGATTCGATGGCAATTCCCAGCTCGTCTTTTCTATAAGGCTTTTGCAGAAATACCTGTGGATACTGCCTACGCCCCTCGCGCATCACCTGGGCTTCGTCATACCCGCTGGTCATGACGAAGGGGACCGTCGGCGCGAGTTTTTTTACCGCCTCCATAATTTCCCAGCCCCCCATATTCGGCATGGTCAGATCACAAACCACCATGGAAATACGATCGGCATGCTGTTTAAACAGCATCAGTGCCTCGGCGCCATCTTCTGCACTGAGATAGGCAAATCCGAGCCGACTCAGTATGGTTTCGGTCATCAACCTCACCGGTTCCTCATCCTCCACCAACAAGATGATCCGTTCAGTCTGCAGAGAAGATTCGTTATCGGCCCCATGCTGAACCGGCAGTGACTCCTGCTCCACCAGGGGCAAATACACCCGGAAAACGCTTCCCTGATGTGGCGAACTCTCCACAGTGATACCGCCAGCATGCGAACGCACAATGCCAATCACCACCGGCAGACCAAGGCCTCGGCCGGTAAATTTACTTGAGAAAAAAGGATCAAAAAGTTGCTCGATATCGGCGGCCTCAATGCCATCTCCAGAATCCTTAACCTGCAGACAAACATAGTGCTCGGCTTCCGGTTCCCAATCCAGAGGGAAACGGTGGCTGGCAGGAATATTCACTAGCGGCACCACGGTCAGCAACAGAGCGAGGGTTCCTTGCCGCTCACCAATGGCTTCGGCCGCATTGACAATCAGATTTTTCAACATCCGTTGCAGGTGAGGACCATTGCCGCACACCAGAGGGCCGTTTTTGGGGAAACGGGTCTCAAACACAATCGTCTCTTGCAATAGGGCCTGCAACTGCGGCAGGATTTGCCGATACAGGTGCCCCAGGTCGAGCAATTCGTGCTGGCCTTCGGTTTGACCGAGATAGGTGAGTAGTAGGCTGCTGACCTCAACCGCCCGGTCTCCCGCCAGGGAAGCGGCCCGGAGATTGGCGGCAACCGGGTCATCTGCGGGCAGATCTTCCAGACTGATTTCGATATTGCCAAGCACCACGCTCAGCAAATTATTGAAATGATGGGCAATGGCTCCGGCCATGCGACTGAGACTTTCCGCCTTTTGCAGTTGGAGCGCCTGCCGCTCCCACTGCCGCCGGTCTTCTTCAATCCGCTTCTGTTCACTCAAATCGGTATTGGTCCCTGCCACACGAACGGTCTTGCCGAAATCATCCCGCAAAACATAACCACGGGTGAGTACCGGCACATAATGACCAGCCTTGTGGCACAACCGGCTTTCGATCTCAAAAAAAGTTTTTCCGGCGATAGCGTCGCTCATCACCCGGTCGGCCAGTTCCAGGTCGTCGGGATGCAACAACTGTCGCCACAGGTCCGGATCCGCCTGCAACTCATCGGGTTTATACCCCAGCATGAGGAACCAACGGGGTGAGTAATACATAGTGCCGATTTGCAGGTCCCAATCCCAGAGGGCATCCCTGGTGGCCTGCAAGGCAAGATGCAGCCGTTCCTCGCTTTTTTGTAAAGCATCGGCGGCTTCTTTTCGCTGGGAAATATCGATAACCAGGCCCTGGATGGACACCAGCCCATGGTCACGGACAACCACTGTGGGCTTAACTTCGACCCATAGATCCCGTCCCCCCTCCGCGGCAAGCATAATCTCAAGGGAAGCCGGAACAATCCGGAGGGTAACGGCCTCGTTGAAGAATGCCTCAATCCGTTTCAAATCAACTGGAGCGACAAACTCAGACATATGTCGTCCCAACAAGTATTCCGGCGCTTCCACTCCGATTATTTGCGCCAAGGCAGCATTGGCAAACGTCACGAGGCCCTTATTGTCGCAGGCAAAAAAGCCGTCGTTTAAACGGGTAATGAGAAAACGATACAGCTCCTCGCGCTCGCGCAGATCATCTTCCGCCTGCTTTCTCACCGAAATATCGTGGGCGAGCGTGAACATAACCGCACGCCTATCCCACGTATAATGGCCACCGACAATCTCCACCGGGAAAACTGTCCCATCTTTTTTGCACTGATAGCGCAGAGGAACAAAGGTCGAGCCCTGGTCAACCATCTGGTGCACCGATTGCTCCGACTGTTCCGGTTCTGCCGAAACATCGAGTATGGTCATCCCGCCAAGGAGTTCCTTTCGGCTGTACCCGTACATGCGGATATAAGCCTCATTGACATCCAGTAAACGGAAAGTTACCAGATCAAATAGAGCAACCGCATTGAGTTGATTTTCAAAAATAATGCGGTATTTTTCCTCACTGGCCTTGAGAGCATCGCGCTCCCGATTTCGTTCGCTGACATCGCGACAAACACAAAAAACCAACTTTTTTTCACCGAATTCTGCGCCGTTGGTACTAATCTCCACATCAATGACTCGTCCGTCCTTACGTCGATGGTGCGTCTCCAGATGCGCCCCTTGGGTGCCAACCCGACTCAGCATGACCTCCAGTTTTTCACGACTCCATTGGGCGTCCCAGTCCCAAACAAAGAGATTCTTGATTTCCCCTTGAGAATAGCCGAGCATCTCGGCAAAACGAAGATTAGCCTCATAAATCTTGCCCCGGCTATCCAAGACCACAATGCCGTCCTGTGATTGATCAATCAGAATCCGCCGCCAAGCGAGATCTTCCTCCCGCTCTTTTTCCCTGATCGCCTGCCCACGTAAATGGCGAATGGTGCCCCAGGACACCGTCCAGGTCAACAGTAACAGTATTCCGAGCAATAACATGCCCCAGATTGCCTGAGCTCGCCACGGGGCCAAATATTCGCTTTCGACCAAGCCAATGGCAATAGTGAAGGGCCAGCCCAAAACCCGGCGAAAGGCATAACTCCGAGCTACAGAATCCGGTGAGTTATGGGTTTGAAAAGTACCGACGGGCGTATTTGCATTGAGTAACTGCGCATACTCACTAGAGATCTTTTTGTTCCCCGGTTCTCCAACCGGCCCCTCCAAAGGAGGCATGCGTGCCACCAAACCGCCATCGGCGTAGCGCAAGGCCACTGTTCCGGTTGGACCCAAATTGATGTTTCCCAAGATACGCGAAAAAGTCTCAACGGGAACAGCAGCGGAGATGATCCCGGCAAAACGGCCTTCGGGGGATCGATAACATCGGGTAAAGGCAATGACCCACAATCCAGAAACCTTGCCTTTAAGTGGTGGACTCACGATTGGTTCCGGGGTACGCCTTTCCTGATGGGCCTTAAAAAAAGCTCGGTCAGCGTAACTGGCGTGAATACCCGGCACCACCCCTTTCCCCCAAAGCACCTCCCCCTGAGCATTGGTTACTCGAATCGCGTCAATCTCCGGTAATTGCTCCTGCTCCAGGCGGAGGTGCCTGAGGAGCTGTTCAGAATCGATTTTGCCCGCTTTGAGTTGTTCCTCAAGCTCCCGCTCAACGCGGACCACCGCATCATCCACCAGGCGGGCCTTGTCGGCAATGCGCTGTTCGAGCAATTTCACCAGATTGTGGCCGGTTACACTCAGCCCTTCGAGAAAATGGGAGCGGCTATGGAGTAAAAAGAAGAGAGCGCTGGCGATGATCAACAGATCGATAAAGGCCGTGCCCCAGAGAATGCTTTTTTCAAAGTGTTTTGAGGTGTCGAGATGCATGGGGAAGCCTCCAACGCCATTAAAGGCCAAACTTTCATCGATAAAACGCCGCGGGGAAAAGGCGCGCTCAACCGGCCCGAGACCTGCGAACGGCTCCTGTCATTTATCCATGATTGCCACGGCAATGGAATGAAATGGGGAATCTGTGCAGAAGGCCCAATGACGAGACCACCGTTCTCCGCTACCAATCAAATAGATGAGCGGTATTGCCTCATTCACGGTGCTCCAACGGGCAAGCAACCTTCCCCATCAACACATTGTACTCTCCAACCTGAGGGAGGAGGGAGCAACCGGTTGCTGATTTCCTTTCCTTTTACAGAGTCGGTTGCCATCGATATTTTTTCCAAACAATCAACAGACCGTATGTATACCTTCGCGCCTGGAAAAAACCTCCTCTTGTATACCTGAGTTTTTACTGAGCCATCTTTCAGAATATGATAGACTTTTTACGAGTCCATCATCAAAGAGCATTACATTGAAAAATATCACATTTTCGGCAGGCAAAACATAATAGCGCGGCCTTGGATCCTGGTTAAGGATGTACAAAGAAAATTCCTTACTTGAGCAGGTTACACATGGTTTTCTCGACTGTCCCACAAATCCTCCGACGGAGCCTCGTTTTTTTATGAATAATGGAAAAATCGGAGGGTGGGAAATGGAACTATTCCGCCCCAGCAGGCTGTTTTGAAAAACCAATACCCGGTCACTATCACTCACGCGGAACCATGGTAACCATCGGCCTGGCACTTCTGCTGGCGGCGGGTCTCGTCGCCGCCAAAATTGCTCAATGGCTTCGTCTCCCTTCCGTAACCGGCTATATTCTTGCTGGATTGCTTCTGGGGCCGACGGGGTTTGCGATTATTACGGAAAAATCAATTGGCCATAGCCTGGACCATTTCACCCATATCGCCCTGATGCTGATTGCCTTCGGCATCGGTGAGCATATCGAAATCAAAAAAATCAAGGTCTACGCCGGAAGCGTGTTCTGGACTGGTCTACTTGAGGCGTTGGGAGCCTTTTGCATCGTCAGTGTTGCTATTTTTACCGTTGTTGCCGGCAGTGGCTTTCAGATGGAAGGCTGGTTGTTCAGGGATCAGGTGGTGCTTTCCTGTCTGCTGGGTGCTGTCAGCGTGGCGACCGCACCGGCGTCGACACTTCTGGTTGTCAAGGAATTGAAGGCCAAAGGACCTCTCACCTCTTCCTTGATGGCTGTCGTTGCCGTCGATAATGGTCTGGCGATCATGATCTTCGGCCTGGCCGTTTCCCTGAGCCATCAGATTATCGGTCAGGGCGATACGCCGCTGATCGTTGCCCTCGGCAATGGCTTCTTTGAAATTGTCCTGTCACTGGTTCTTGGTTTCATCACCGGCTGTTGCCTGGAGATTGTACAAAGGACGATGAAGGATGAAGATGAAATGATGACCTCTGGCTTGGCCATCCTCCTGTTATGCAGTGAGTTGGCGGTCTTTTTCCATTTTTCTCCCTTGCTGGCGGGAATGACGGCCGGGTTCACCCTGGTGAACAAAGCGGAGCGCGATGTCCGGGTCTTTCGGGCACTGAACAGCTTCGAACCCCCGATCTATGTCCTGTTTTTCACCCTGGCGGGTTCCCATCTCGATATAAAAACCATCGGCGGTGCGGGCCTTATCGGGGTCGTTTATTTTCTGGCTAGGATCTGCGGCAAGATTCTGGGGGCCCATCTAGGAGCACGGATCGGCAAGGCAGCCAACATTGTCCGTAAATATATAGGGTTCGCCCTTCTCCCCCAGGCCGGTGTCGCGATAGGCCTTATCTTTTTGCTCAGTGCCGACAAAATGCTCTCCGTCTACTCACCCATTATCACGCCGGTGATTCTGACAGGAGTCTTCCTTTCCGAACTCATCGGGCCTCTTGCTTTACGGTTTGCCATTATCAACGCCAAGGAGGCCATGCTGGTGAAGACGGCAACGGGAGGTCATCAATTCTGTGCCGGTATGACGGAAAAAGAATGTGATCAGTTCATGAGATCCGAGGCGGGAGTGAAAATTCTGCCGTGGACCTGGGGTAAATTGATTCCGGGAAAAAATCCTCAGGACGTTGTTATCTTCGGGGCGACGCGCCGGCATACCGTCAATGGCATAGCCCGGATAGCCACGATATTTGCCCATCATTACCGGGCCACCCCCATGGCGGTTTTCGTTCAACCGCCGGGCACGCCCCCGCCACCTCACAACTTCGAGATCGAGCGGGAAGAGGTGGAGACCATGGGCTACAAACTGATGACGGAAATTGTTCCTGATCCCAAAATCCCTTCCGGCCTGGTTGCGGCCGTTGAATATGATAACGCCAAGGCCGTGGTGTTGAGTTATCCACTCCACGACGAGACCTCGGCCTTTTCGGAGGTGCTCGAGACGGTGGCCTCCCACGTGGGATGCCCAGTGATTGTCGTCCAGTTTTATGGTGTCCTGCATACCGAACGGATACTTGTTCCCGTCACTGACATGACCGATCTGGCGGAGGTCTTCCCGGCGGTGGTCGCCCTTGGAAAGATCGGTGAACATCAGATTACCCTGCTCTATTTAATGACGTCCGATGTCAACCAGGAGATAATCGATACCAAAACTGCGCAGATTTACAGTTGGCTTGCCCGCCAGCCGGAACAGGTTCTGATTTCGGTCAAATCGGTTCCAACCGATGCCCGGGTGCAGACGATCCAGGAAGAGGCCGAAAACCATGATATTGTCGTCATGGGGGCCATCCGTACCAAAGGGGTCAGAAAATTCTTTTTCGGCTCCCTGGCCGATTCGCTCTCGCGGGATCTGCGCAAACCACTGATTGTTGTCTATGATGCGGAAAAGAGTTGTTGATGAAAACAGTGATAACCACTCAAGTCAGTCGGAGCGATGACCTTACCGCCCAAGAGGGCCGCAAACATCTTTAATTGAGGGCTTAAAGACCTGGGATGCCGATTGGCCCGGGGAGATCCGGAATACCACAGCCCGAACACACGAGCACAATAACCACGAGAAAAAGGAATGCAACCAGTTGTTTCATTACGTTACCTGCACTTTGATTAGTGGAAATCTATGTACCATCGAAGACGTCGAACCTGACCCGTTTGCATTTATAGCATCTCTCTGTATAAGATTCAAAGTGAGTGCAGAAGCCACCCAAAAGACTGTATAAGGCTCCATTCTGGTACATATCGATTGTGCCAGCAGGCATTTAAACGATCTGCCAACTTTTATGATACGGGGGAAGAGTCGGCCATGAACCGAAAAAATAAAGCGGAACAAATCAGACAACAGCTTGACTCCTTTCCCATCCTTCCAGCCACCGTATCCAGAATTATGCAGGTAAACGCCAGTCCGGAGAGCTCGGCTGACGACTTAGTGCAGGCCATTCTCCTGGACCAATCTCTTTGCTTCACCATTCTCAAGTTAGCCAATTCCGTTCTGTACGGACGACCTCGACGGATTGATTCGCTGCCAGCGGCAATCATGGTCCTCGGATTCAATGAGGTCCAATCCATTGCCCTGATAAAAGCTATGAACAACTCGTTCAGGGAACTGAATCTGGTCACCACTGCCCCGGTTGAACAATTCTGGGAGCACTCTTTTCTCGCTGCCATGGCAGCACAGCATGTTGCCCAGCACCTGCGATTAGCACCAGGCTCCTTTTTCATGGCCGGATTGATGCACGACATTGGCAAACTGGTCTTGCTACTCACTTTTGAGGAGGAGTATATGCCTGAACAATGGATGACCTCTTTCAGCACTGAAGAAAGTCTTGCCATTGAACAACATCTTTTTGCGTTTAACCATGCATCGTTGGGAGGGCAACTTCTGCGGCAGTGGGATTTCCCCAACAACCTGTTGTCTGCGGTGGAACACCATCATATACCTGCAAAGGCGCAAGCGCCTCTTGAACAATTTTTGGCTCATGTTGTACAACTTGCAGATCTGTTGTCTCATCTTTGCATTGAGAGTGACGCGAATGAAGAGAATAATGTGATTGATGAGCTACAAAAATCCCTTCCTCATTTGACTCCATGCTGGCGCAGCATGGGCATGACCTGGAACGATGAACATTTTACGGATTGGTACCGCTGGCTTTGCCAAAGCCGTGAACAAAGTCGTGCTATCATGGAAATCTTTTCAGCCTGATGATTGGAATCGTTGGCAAGCTATCCCCAGCCATGAATTGAAGCCTGGAACGGTGAGAGTTAGATTTTTTTTATCTGTACACTTTCCTGGCCGCTGACGTGCAGTGTTTAACGATAATATTTATCCTGTCAGCCAAGATTCATTTGAAATATGTTCAATTGAGTTCTCATCTTGTTTGACCAGCCTGAACCAGACAAACAAAATGTTTCATACTATTTCTATGCAAAAAATTAACCTTGATACATATAAACGAAAATTTACCGAAGCCTTCAAGGAAGGCGTGATATTTCTTTTTTTCAACTACCATCCTTATCAAGATATCGAATCTAAAAAAAATTATAGCTAAATATCAATATGGATTTTTTCTATCCATTAGCTATTTAATAGCTCAATCCGTCGATTTTGTCTGGTAGTCATATGAATACCGTACAGGACGCAAAAAAAAGACGTTAGACAGTTGGCAGAAAAAATCGCCGGGAAGATAGATATTCAACTTTGAAGGCATGGGTTTCGACAACGACGAGACCCGCCACGACCACAACTTTACCGAGGATTTGCGCAGAAATAGCCAGGAGAAAAAGTTTCAAAAAATAGGAGATCTTAATCACTTGAAACAGCGAAAAGCCATCTTTGCCCTGAGATGACATTTGGGACATTTTAGTTAACCCACCAATATTAATAGGATAATGCAAAGACAATTCATAATTAAGGTGCTCTTGATGGTTCTACTGGCCTGTCAAGCACGATTATGTCAAGCAGAAGTCAGGAGTTACAGCAGATCTTGGAGCACTTCCGTAACGACCAGGACGTCTTCGACCTCGACAAGTCGAAGAGTCAAACACTCGCTTGCACCAAAAAACAGATCATTAGGTTGCGCAGTCTGTCCGATAAAATCTTCTGCTGCCAATTCGATAATTAATAAAGTTGGCAACGGAACTAACGACAATAATTGCGTTTTGTTCTTAAGGCAGCAGCGGGGAATTAAATTACCGGCTAAAAACCTCACGACTTATGCTTCAAAATTATCGATTATTAATTCACATGTTCCGCGTGAAGGAAGTGTTGCAGTTATTAAAACACCTGGGAGAAATGCAGGAATTGGACACCTCGCTGAGATAACAGGTTTGGAGCAGAACGCTGGCAAGGTAACAATACGATTATCAGAAGCTAATAACCCAAAACGTGGGTATTACGAGCGCACGATAACAGGAAAAAACTTAGAAGAAATTAGAAAGGAGGCTAATATAGTTGGATATTATGTTTCCCCCCGTGAAACCATAGAAGCTCAACGCACTTCTGGAACACGCTATTTTTGATGAAGTCGTAAAAAGTCTCGGCGCAAAGATCTGCATCAATATATTGTAGCCTCATGCACGATGCATATCTACCTAGCGTATAAATGGGTTTGGCTTTCGACTTTTTAGACTATCATTTTAGTGCAAGTCCTATTCCGCTGTCATTGGACCTAAAAAAACCGGCCTGAGAATCTCAGGCAAAATCATCTTGAATGATCTTCTCGCAAAACCGTTCTCGCGAACCTGTTATTGGCAGTTTCATCGATGGTAAGAAACCAAAAACGATGATTTGCATCAGCAACACCAATCTCCCTATCTAAAACCAGACATGGATGGTGTCCTCAAAAGAGGTGGCCATGATCAGCTCAAATGAACTTCCGCAATAGGTGTCGACTGAACCCCATGTTGTTTTTTTGACTAAAAAATGTATAGTAACTCGTAAATTGAAGATCAAATTCTCCCGGTGCTTTTTTGTACATTGGCCCCAGGCCTGCATCCCTTCTCCCGGTCGTCGCCTTGAATTATTTGGTCTTTAACCGCTGTCTCGGAACGACCACACGGGGAAACCATGAATAACGGGGACATGATGTCAGATCTTTCAACAACGTATCTCGGCCTTCCTCTTCAAAATCCGCTTATTGTCGGGAGCTGCGGCTTGACGAATTCCCTTCATTCGATCAAGGAACTCGCAGAATACGGTGCAGGGGCCATTGTCCTCAAATCCCTGTTCGAGGAACAGATTCAGGCGGAATATTCACACAACCTCGCCCATTACCACTCCGATCATCCGGCCTCCCTTGATTACATCCGCCATTACACCAGAAACAATGCGGTGGACGAATATCTGCGTTTGATTACCGATGCAAAAAAAGCAGTGCCCATTCCGATTATCGCCAGTATCAACTGCATCTCCAATAAGGAATGGATTTCGTTTGCCCGTTCCGTGGAGTCCCAAGGGGCGGACGCCCTTGAACTCAACATTTCCCTGCTACCGAGCAATCCGAACCGGAGCGCCCAGGAAAATGAAAGCCTCTATTTCGACATCCTGGATCAGGTGCGATTGCAGGTCGCCATTCCCATTGTCCTGAAAATGAGCCGTTACTCCTCCACGTTGGCCAACCTCGTGGCCCGATTGAGCTGGACCGGCAAGGTAGATGGTTTTGTTCTGTTCAACCGCTACTATCGCCCGGATATCGATATCGAATCCATGACCATCAAAGCGGCCGATATATTCAGCACCCCCCTGGAAAACATTGAAACACTTCGCTGGATTGCATTGCTTTCGCGCTCAACAGACCTCGATTTGGTGGCCTCCACGGGCATCCATGACAGCGAAGGCTTGATCAAACAGCTCCTGGCTGGCGCTACCGCAGTTGAGGTCGTCAGCACCATTTATCAACACGGTCCGCAGCAAATCAACCGTATGCTTGAGGGCCTCTGCCAATGGATGACAGCCCATTCCTACAACAGCATTGATACATTCCGCGGCGCCCTCAGTTATCAAAAAGCGGAAGATCCCGCTGCTTACGAGCGAATTCAATTCATGAAACAGTACGGAGGGATTGAGTGAACGGCTTGATTTGTGGTGGTATGCTGTCTGCCAAAGGCTGCTCCCTTTTCGCCACGCTCCTCCTGCAATACCTGGGTGGCGTGCCTGGAGAGGCAAGATGACAACGCTGTTCACATTTCCCAAAGGCGGGGTGCATCCGCCCGAAGCCAAGTCACAAACCGCTGAGCTTAGCATTGAAATGATGCCGGTACCCGATACCCTGGAGTTGATCCTCGGGCAGCATATCGGTGCCCCCTGCACGCCGGTGGTCAAAAAAAAGGACCTCGTCAAGGAAGGC
This sequence comes from Desulfobulbus sp., assembly GCA_050252135.1. GTDB lineage: Bacteria > Desulfobacterota > Desulfobulbia > Desulfobulbales > Desulfobulbaceae > Desulfobulbus. Next base: position 10,022 of record JBFWLN010000036.1, on the reverse strand, counting down.
GATCTCCTGGGCACGGTCCCCAAGGGACTGGGCACCCCTTTGCACGCACCCGTGCAAGGAAGCATCATCGCTTTGGGTATGTCCGGGCATCCGGTACGAATCAGCTCCCCTTCCGTAACCATGAGCGTGGATCATTCGATCCCCTGTCGCCAATACTCCAGGCAGTCGTGGGCTGGAAAAAAACCGGAGGAACTGCTCGAAGCGATTAAACAAGGGGGCATTGTCGGTATGGGCGGAGCCGGATTTCCCACCCATGTCAAATTGCGTCCCCCAACAGAACCCGCGGTGGACACGCTGGTGCTTAATGGCGCCGAGTGCGAGCCCTACATCACAAGCGATGACCGACAGATGCGCGATGCGGCGGCGGAGATTGTCGAGGGAGCCAGGATTCTTCTCAAGATTCTCGGAATCCGTGACTGCCTGATCGGTATCGAGGCCAACAAACCGGAGGCCATTGCCGCCATGAGCCATGCGGCGCAGGCTACCTGCTCTAAGGAAGCCTCGATTTCGGTGCGTACGCTTCGGGTCAAATATCCGCAAGGCGCGGAAAAACAACTCATTCTTGCCTTGACCGGACGGAAAGTCCCTGCCGGTGCACTTCCTTCGGCTGTGGGCGTGGTGGTGCAGAACGTCTCCACAACCAAGGCCGTTTACGATGTGGTGGTCTATGGCAAACCCTTATACGAAAAAACACTCACCATCGCCGGTAAGGGAATTGTCCGGCCCGCCAATCTGCGGGTCAAAATCGGGACCAAAATCCAGGATATCGTCACTTACCTGGGTGGCCTGCGTCCAGAGCTTGCCAAAATTGTTGTCGGCGGCCCCATGATGGGTTTTGCCGTCTCCTCGTTGGATATCCCGGTGACTAAAACAACGTCGGCGGTGCTTTTTCTCACCGAGGAGGAGATCGACACCCATCCCCACAGCCAATGCATACGTTGCGGTTGGTGCCTGGAAGCCTGCCCCATGGGGCTTGAACCCAAGGAAATTGGTTTATTTGTCGAGGCGGGCCGTCCGCAGGAGACAGCGCAATTCGGCGTACTCGACTGCTTTGAATGCGGAAGCTGTGCCTATGCCTGCCCGGCCAAACGTCCGTTGGTCCAGTTCATTCGCCTGGCGAAAATGAAAATCAAACGCTAACGGCAAGGTTTTCAGTTTCTACACCGAGGGCGGGGCAATCCCGCGCATCATCGGTTACGAAAAAGGAGAGACGTCATCGAACCGCACGTATCCGCATCCCCGTCATCCGCACCGGGAGGCCAGTGGAAGGTCTCCGTTTCCCCCCATGTAAAAAGCGGCGAAACCGTTGCCAAAATCATGTGGACAGTGGTCGTCTGTCTGATGCCATCCCTGCTGCTTTCAGCCTTTCTCTTCGGTATTCGCACCGTACTGATTACCGCCGTTTCCGTGGCCAGTTGCGTAACCGTTGAAGCCGTGACTCAAAAGCTGCTCGGGCGGCCAATCACTGTCCGTGACGGCAGTGCCGTGTTGACCGGCGTCCTGCTCGCTTTTGTCATCCCGCCAGGGGTCTCCTATCTACTACCGGTGTTGGGGGCGGTGATGGCCATGTACATCGGCAAACAGATCTTCGGGGGCATCGGTTTCAATATCTTTAATCCGGCCTTGTTGGCCCGGGCCTTTCTCCTGGCGACCTTTCCAGTGTCCATGACCTCGGCCTGGCTGGCGCCGCTCCACGATTTTTCCCTGTTCAGTTCGTTGGGCGGTTCGGTGGACGCCGTCACCTCGGCCACGCCACTGGCCGTGATCAAGAGCCAGGGGATGGAAAGTTTTAGCCAGATGTTCGGCTCCGGGTTTGACCTGTACGGCTCATTTTTCCTAGGGTGGCGGCCCGGTTGTATTGGCGAGACCTCCGGCCTGCTCCTGGTGCTCGGCGGCCTTTACCTGCTCTACCGCAGGTATATTACCTGGCATATTCCGGTCTCGATGCTGGCGTCGATTGCCCTGCTGAGCTGGATTTTCACCGGCCCCACCCTGTTCAGTGGTGATCCGCTTTTAGCCGTACTCAATGGCGGCGCCCTGCTCGGCGCGCTCTACATGGCCAACGATTATGTGACCAGCCCGTCGCAAAAAAGTGCACAACTCCTCTACGGTATCGGCATCGGCGCCATTACCGTGCTCATCCGCGAAAAAGGCGGCTACCCCGAGGGCGTCTGCTACGCCATCCTGCTGATGAACGCCCTCAGCCCGGTGCTGGACGGTTGGTTCAAGCCCACCCGATTCGCGCCCCCCTTGGGAGGTGCGCAATGAAGGACATGCTCACTATCATTGTTCGCCTTACCCTCTCCTGCCTGTTTGCCGGGTTGGTGATGGGCGGAGCCTATATCGTCACCGACAAGGCGAAAAAACAAAACGAATATGCACGTGAACAGAAGACCGTCCATACGCTGCTCGGCTACTCCATCAACAATCCTCCCCCTGCATCGCTGTCCTTGAACCAAATATACCGCTACGTCGTGAATCGGCACGGCACGCAAAGCGTCGGTTATCTGCTGCCCGGCAAGGGAGGCAGCTACCTGTTTCTCAATATCGACCTGGACGGCCATTTTGTCGCCCAAACACCCGTGGTTTTGAGTAAGGAACAGGCCGCCATACCGGACGAACGGGATCGGTCCATCCTGGCGGCAATCGGTGTCGCCGACCTTCACTACGGGGAAAGCATCACGATTGTCACCGATAGGGGCAAACGAGTCTCCTACCTGCTCACGGGCCGGTTTTCCGGCTTCAAGACCTTTATCCGGGTCATGCTCGCCTTGGACCCCAATTTCAGCATTTTCGGCCTGGAAATCCTTGAACACGAGGAAGACCCCGGACTGGGTGGAGAGATCGAGAAAAAATATTTCCGCAACCAGTTCACCAACAAGTCCTTTGCGACCTTGAAGCGTCTGCAGGTGGTGAAGACCCCGCTTCCCGATAAATACCGACGCGCCCTTGAAGGGAGCCTCAGTCGCGAGGAAACGGAAAGGATCATGCACACATACAAGGACAACGATATCTATGCCCTGACCGGAGCAACCATTTCCAGCCGCCACATGACCGAGGGGGTCAGGTCGGTGGTCAAGGACTTTGCCTATCGGGTGCGCATCCTCGACACAGTCCTGACCGAGCGGAAGATTGCGGTATCCTTTTAACGCCGCGGGGAGGAGTAAAAAACATGGCTAACGACAAAACGCCACGGCAACTGGTCGCACGCGGTATTCTCAACGAAAACCCCATCTTCAGACTGGCCCTGTCCATGTGCCCGGCCGTGGGCATTTCGACCACGGTCATGAACGGGTTCATGCTCGGGATCGCGGTGTTCTTCGTCCAAGTCTGCTCGAGTTTGACCATCTCCCTGTTCAAGAATAAAATTCATCCCCGCATCCGCATTCCCACATACACCCTGACCATTGCCACCTGGGTCACGGTTATCGACCTCACCCTGGCGGCCACCATGCCGACGGCCTACGCCAAGATGGGGATTTTCGTCAAACTGATCGTTGCCTTTGCCATCATCACCATGCGACTGGAGATGTTCGCCAGCAAGGAATCGGTCCATGACAGCTTCTGGGACGGTTTCGGTATGGGGCTAGGGTTCATGGTCGGGATGATGGCCATTGGTTTTGTCCGGGAACTGCTGGGATCGGGCGCCATCCTGGGGCATGACGTGCTCGGGTTCAAGCCGTTGTTATTCTTCATTCTGCCCTGTGCCGGTTTTTTTGTCGTCGGTTTGATGATGGCCTTTTTCAACTGGATAGAAATCGTCTACAAACGATACAGGAAGGTGAAACCATGATCGAAAAACGGATCCACCTTTGGTTGATGGTCGTTTGGGTCCTTGCCGCATTGCTGCCTTCCCAGACTTCCGCGGCGGACCTGATTGTCGGCCAACGCTTCGAGGGGACCAGCACCATCGTGCTCCGGTTGGCCGGTCCGCTTGATCCGAAAGTACTTGCCGATCCTGGCCATTACACGGTGTATGGGGTGAACGATCCGGACATCAAACTCGGGATCGACCGGGTCCAGGTGGCTGCGGATGCCCGTAGCGTTACCCTCTGTTTTACCGAGCCCCTCAACACCGGCAAAACCTATGTGGTCGTCACCAGAGAACTAGGCCCCGGCATTGTGGCCCAATGCACCGTGACCAAGCCCTATTTCGGCCATCTGCTCACCATTCTCATATCGGCGCTGTTGGTGAACAATTTTGTGTTCACCAAATACCTCGGTCTTTGCGTATTTTTCGGTACATCGAAGAAAAAGAGCACAGCCAAGGGTATGGGCGTGGTGTTCACCATCGTCATGGTGGTGTCCGCCTCGATGAGCTGGTTCTTTCACCGGTTCATCCTCATCCCCTTTCACCTGGATTTCCTTCAGATCGTGGTGTTTATCGGTTTGGTCTCCCTCACGGTCCAGGCCGTGGATACTATTCTCCGCAAGGTCAATCCCATTCTTTTCCAATCCTTCGGCATCTATTTGGTGCTGGTGATCGCCAACTGCGTGATCATTGCCGTGCCGTTATTCATGGCCAGCAACAACTACTCCTACCCCGAGACCTTTATGTTGTCGCTCGGCGCCGGTGGCGGATTTCTCCTTGCGCTCTACCTGATGAGTTCGGTCAGGGAACGGTTGGATCTCGCCAACATCCCGCCCAGTTTCAGGGGATTGCCCATCGCCTTCATTGTGGCAGGCCAATTCGCCATGGCCTTTCTCGGTTTTTCCGGCCTGCAGCTCTTCTGATGCGCCCCATGACAAGGAAACGTTTTTTGCCCCGGAGTTGAACGCGAATGGATCCTGCACTGGTCAAAATTGCTATCGGCGGTGTGGTCCTGTTGGGCTGCATCGGTCTATTTTTCGGGATCGGCCTTGCCCTGGCCGCCCATAAATTCGCGGTCAAGACCAATCCGCTGATTGAAAAAGTCAAGGAAGTGCTGCCACAGGCACAGTGCGGCGGTTGCGGGTATGCCGGCTGTGAGGGGTATGCCATCGCCGTGGTTACCGATCCGGAGGTGCCGCCGAACCTCTGTTTTCCCGGCAAGGAGCAGGTTGCCCGGCTTGTCGCCGAGTTGACCGGCAAGAAAATGACCGCTGTGGAAGACCAGGTCGCCGTGGTTCGTTGCTCGCGAATTGAGGGACGGGTCAGTCGCAAGCACGAATACATCGGCTTTGCGTCCTGTACCGCAGCCGATCTGGCCTTTGGTGGGCCGATGCAATGCCGATACGCTTGCATCGGTATGGGCGAATGCGCCGAGGCCTGCCCGTTTAACGCCATCACCATGGTCGAAAACCTGCCGGTAATCGACCCGGATGGTTGCGTGGGTTGCGGCGTCTGCGTGCGGACGTGCCCAAAACACATTCTTGAGCTGCAATCCCTCAAGGCCAGGGTGTGGGTCCCCTGTTCGACCAAGGATCCCGGAAAAACGGTGAAGGCTGTCTGCGAAGCCGGGTGCATCGGTTGTACCCTGTGCGTAAGAGTCTGCCCGGCACAGGCGATCAGCCATGAAAGCGGGCGGATTGAAATCGACCACAAGGCCTGTCTGGCCTATGGACCGGAATGTGCGGAAATCTGCGTCAGCAAATGCCCCCGGAATATTTTCAGGCATTACCAAGGACCGCAAGTCCTCAGCCGCACCCCTGAAACCGGCCTGAAAATGGCAGGATAACCAAAGAAGAAGGGAACAACATTATGAATGGATCGGAACTCGCATGTGACCTCAAAAAGCGGTCGTTTCTCAAGCTTGCGGGCCTGCTTGGCCTAGGTGCGGCCGTAACAAGCCTGGTTCCCACGGAGAAGATCGAATCCCTTCTTTTCCGCCGCAATCAATATAAGGTGAGCGAAACCCGGCTGGCAATGGGGACCTATGTCGCGATCACCGCCATCCATCCCTCGCGGGATCATGCGGAACAGGCCATGGGCGAAGCCTTTGAGGAAATAGCTCGGCTCAGTAAGCTGCTGACCCGTTTTGACGAGCGCTCTCCAGTTGGTCTCCTCAACGCCACCGGCAGCCTTGAAGAGACGCCCGAAGCGGTTGGCGCGGTGATTGCCGCCTCACGCTATTATTATCAACGAACCGGCGGAGTGTTTGACATCACGGTCAAACCGCTACTCGATTTGTACGAAACTCGATTTTCAGCCAACAAACAGCCCACTGAGCAGGAAATGGCCGATGCGGTCAAACTGATTGGTCTCCCGTCGCTGCAAACCCGTGGCCGAGCCCTTGCATTTGCCCGGCCCGGCATGGGCATCACCCTGGACGGAATCGCCAAGGGCTATATTGTTGACCAGGCTTCGGCCCTCCTCCGCGCCCGGGGAGTTGACAATCACCTGATCAACGGGGGCGGTGATATCCGGGTTAGCGGTCATGCGGCGCAGGGGAGGAAATGGAGCATAGCGGTGCAGAACCCCGACCAAAGCAACCATTATCCCGAGACCTTTTCCCTGCAGGACGGCGCCGTAGCCACCTCGGGTAACTATGAGGTCTATTATGACCGGGAAAAGCTGTTCCATCACATCGTCAACGCCCGTACTGGTCACTCGCCCCGTTCCTGGGAGAGTGTCAGCATTGTCGCGCCGACGGTGACAGAAGCCGACGCCCTTTCCACGGCGGTGTTTCTCATGGACCCGAAGGAAGGCGTCAGCCTCATCGACGCCACGCTCGGATGCGCCTGTCTCTTACTGGCAGCAGGCAGCCCCCAAACCCATTCGCGGAACTGGCCGTTGTTGACGAAAAAATCCGTCAGTTGACCTGATAAAACAGGGGTTGCGATAGTCATTAGTTCTAAGGAGAAAAGGTGAAAATGAGTGAAAAGAGGACCGATATTGCAGCGGCAGCTCTTGCGGTTTGCCTTGTTTTTGGATTTTTGGCCCCCGTCTTAAGAACGTCCCTGATGGATCAGGGATCCAAACTGATGAAATCCTAAAACAGCAGTAACAGCGGTAGCAGCAATTCGAACTCCAGTGCCAACGACCTGTCCAGCAGTGAAATTGTATCCGGACTCAAGGAAGCCCTGGAAACAGGAACAAAGACCGTAGCCGGTCAACTCTGGGGGCAAAAGACGGGTTTAGTACGGATTCCGCCATTCACATTCCTTTGCCCGGCAACCTTTCAATGGCCAAAACACTGCTGGACAAGGCTGGCATGGGATCCTACGCAGAGGATGTGGAGCTGAAGCTGAACCGGGCGGCCGAGGCGGCCACCCCCAAAGCCAAAGAATTACAATGAAATGAGGATGCAAATGGACATCAGGCAAGTAGCCAATAAGAGCAAATATGATCTTGCAGCTTCAAGCTACGACTTCATTGCTTTCCTTATGAGCTTGGGGCAAGCCTCCAGACTATACTCCGAGGTGTCAAATAACCTTGATATCCCCCCAGGGGGAACAATTGTCGAATTGGGTTGCGGCCCCGCATCAGTAGTGCCCAGCTTGCTAAAAATAATCGATAAATCAACTAAAATTATTGGTATCGATTTTTCAAGCCAAATGATCGACATTGCCAACCGCAAAAAAGGAACAAATGGTTGGGAAAACGTCGAATTTGCATGCATGGACATGTATGATTTTTCCCCGGAACAAAAAGTTGACGCTGTGGTATTCTGCCTCGCTCTGACTGCGATGCCTGATTATAAGAAGGCATTAGAAAAAGCCATATCTATCCTGAAACCAGGAGGGCAATTGTTAATTATTGATTCGATTCCCCTCCATTCAAAATGGTACCATCCCATAGCAAACGCCTACATGTATTTGAAATCAGTTGTGGTAGGCGCTAAGCCAGTGGCAGAAATTTTTAATTATATCGAACAAAAAACGACCAAATTCGAAAAAAAAGAAATGGTCTTTGGTGTCTACACGTTAATCAAAGCTAGAGTTTAGATATAAGAAATTAAGGTATAACACCTCTTCAGTCGCTGCCGGGCTGACGCAGCAGTCCGCAAACTACCGCAGGAGCAGTGCCCGCGCTCATTTTGCCGGAGAAGAGGATGAACTGGTCAAAGTTAGGCCGCAGTTGGATCTGGTGCTCGTCGGGAATCAATTTCTCACGTTTTCCCGCATCGAAGAAATTGATCTGCTGCCTTCCCCCAAAGCCATATCCCATGAAAAAAAGTTTAGTTGGTGAGGTATGGTGTTTCCGGAATACTCGCTAAAGAACCCTTACACCAATGGCCCGGTGGAGCTGACCAGCACGTTAGGCCCTGACCGAATCTTTTCACACCCATAAGGAAATTTTTCACAATGGACATCCCTCGGATATTCAACATCACTGAAAGTGCTCACCGCATCCACAACCCGATCACACCCGAAAAGCTCGCCACTCTCGGCGCGGCGCTGCGTCTGGAATCGGGGGCCCGGGTGCTTGACCTCGGAAGCGGTTCGGGGGAGATGCTGTGCACCTGGGCACGCGATCACGGCGTCATCGGCACCGGAATCGACATGAGCCAGTTGTTCACCGAGCAAGCGAAACTCCGTGCGGTAGAACTCGGCGTCGCCGATCAAGTCAATTTCATCCATGGCGATGCTTCCGGCTATGTCTCTGACGAGAAGGCCAGCGTGGCAGCCTGCGTCGGTGCCACTTGGATCGCCGGGGGAGTCATCGGTACTATCGCGCTTCTGGCGCAGAGCCTGAGCACCGGTGGGATCATCCTCATCGGTGAGCCCTACTGGCGGCAGTTACCACCGACGGAAGATGTTGCCAAGGGGTGTCTTGCCAACTCAATCTCCGATTTTCTCATGCTTCCACAACTTCTCGCGTCTTTCGGCCACCTGGGCTATGACATAGTGGAAATGGTTTTGGCAGACCAAGACGGCTGGGACAGATACGAGGCGGCTAAATGGCTCACCATGCGCCGATGGCTTGAAGCTAATCCCGACGACGAGCTCGCGAAAGATGTTCGAGCTCAACTGACCTCGGAACCCGAGCGCTACGCCACTTACACACGTGAGTACCTAGGCTGGGGGGTGTTCGCGCTGATGACGCGGGATGATTTGTGACATCCGCCATCACCGAAATCTCCGTCCAAGGGCTCTGCACGTTCAAGAATGCATGCCCGAGACAAGATTAGCAGGCGTGGGGGGGCGGTGAACATGGCGGGACGGCACAAAAAACAGCGCCAAGTTCTCAACTTTTCGGATCGAGTGCCACTTTGTTCATGCCAGGCATCTTTGCCTTGTCTGCAGAATCTGCGGGTCGCCCTTTGATATTTTGCCCCCAGAACCTCACGTAGTTCCGGGGCCGGAATATGGGATGTTTGCGAAATACGGAAGATTAAAACGACAAAAGGGGTCTCAGTTATTCACTGAAACCCCTTTTTATATTGGTGGGCTAAGCTCTATCGAATCAACAACTTAATAACAAGTAATTACTTAATATTTTTGGTCAACACGAAACACCGTACCCCCAACGGTACCCCCAAAAAACAATCCATACACTCGGCGAAGAAAAAACGAACAAACCAAGAAAGAAAAAACGGCGTCTCTGAAGAAACGAAAAAACTATTGTTGTCAGCCTTGGATTCGCTGCCGGGTGCGTTCCTGGTGCTCGTTCGATGCTTTGGTGGTGATCGTGGCCAGGTGGTCGCGGTCCCTTGGTGTTGATCGTCTTTGACGGCTCAGTGTGCTGCCGTTGTGCCTGGCCTGATCGTGGCCGATTACCTGCAAGGAGAGTGATCAGCCCGGCCGTTACTGGTGGTGCTCCGGCCCCCCCCGGCAGTGTGGCCCTCGGTGGTGTTGACGTTTTTCTCTGTGCTATACCTTAACAAGCCGCTGCTAGGCTTTCGCTTACCAAGCGGTTCAGGCTCACATTTCTTTCCGCCGCTTTGATCGCCAGTGCCCGGTGCGTGTCGGCAGTGAGTTATGCTCGAAAGTGGTGTTTGAGGGAGCGCTAAAAGGAAAATGACGTATCCTAATTGGAATCAGTTCGCCAAAACTCAATTCCAACAAAAAAGGATACGTCATGAGTGAGAGTAAAGTTATTGCCCTTAAAAAGCCAGGAGAGAGTTCCGAAGATCCGTTAACGGAGTTGCTTCGCACCG
>JBFWLN010000035.1:0-29813 GCA_050252135.1 Desulfobulbus sp. | reverse complement strand
CTGGTATTATTTCAAAGAGCTAATTCGAGAACGATTCCCAGCGTCACCCATCCTGAACAAAATTTTTCGACCAACACCTTTCATTAGAATGAAATTGGCGGTTTGACTTTTTACGAGTCCATCAATGTTGTTGTTTTTGAAAACGTTTTTGAAAATATAGTTTTCTCGGGCCAGAGACTCGATACGGTCGTCGGCCTCTGACGCGGACTCGGGCCCAGAGAGCAATAGCAGGGCGAAAACGGCCGCAGCAAAGGCTGCATAATACAGTGGGTGCATGGAGACGTGCTCCTTGTGGTGGTTGACGCGTCATGCCTCGTCTGCTTGAAAAATGGAGTTACTCCCCTAAAACTTCCTTGATTTCGCCGATTTTTTCTTGGGCTTTGCCGGCGTTCTTTTCAACCTTGCCGTCAACTTCCAGTTCGGGTTTGCCAGTGAGTTTGCCGGCAACCTCTTTCACTTTACCTTTAACTTGATGGAACGATCCTTCTGCCTGATCCTTTATGCTTGATTTCATGCAGTAACTCCTGTTTTGTTTATTGAATTGTTATGGCCTCAGGTGGCAGGCAACCGGACTTCTGAACCCCAAACCCGACTTCCCGCCCAGCAGATCTCGTCTCTTAGATGGGAACGCTGGGAGGAGAGTCGGGCCATGGCGGAAAAATGAATTGGCCTGTTGTTGGCGCTCTCGGTGCCTTATTTTCTGGCGGAGGAAAAGACACCGACCAGCGCCTTGGTCACTTCGCCAATGATCACCGCGTAGGTCGCTATCTGATCGGCGGTTTCAATGGCCCGACTTGCCTCGCCAAGGCCGGACCGCAACTCGCTGGTGAGGGCAACCACATTTTCCGAGGCCATGGCGATATTTGGAATAGCCAGTTTGAGAGCAACCTTATTTTCTTTAAGGATTGCCCCAATATCTTTGACTGCGGCGTTGACGTTTTTCAGGGTGACAATGACATAACCGCCCACTACCAACAGCAGCAGAAAAAGAATCAGCAGGCCCAGTTGACCAAAAGTGATGTATCCTTCCATAAGGAGATCCTTGCCAATGAGGCTGTACTTGTACGCCTTTTCAGGCGCTTTCTTCTCGTGAATCCGATGTTTCCTTGAGCGATTCCTTGGCCGCATCAACGCCCTTTTCGGCCGCTGTGCACACTCGGGATCCCTTTTCCTCGACTGCGCTGACCAATCTGTGCCCGGTGGAGGAAACATTGTCCCTCATTTTCCCCCAAACGTCGCAACCGCACCGGCTCAGATCCTCCCGCGTTTCCCTTCCGGCCTTGGGCGCATACAGGATGCCCGCAACCGCGCCGACTGCACCGCCAAGGGCAACGCCCAAGGCCAGCATGCCTGCGCTTTTCCGGCGCAACGTCTGTTCACGGTTGATTCTGGCACCCATTATCCGATCTGCCACGTCTTTTAGAATCACGGCCGATCCTCCTATTTTGATGAGATTGTTGAGTAAAGTCATACTGCCTCCTGCACAAGAGAACAGAGGCCACCGCACATTGGCTCTAATGTGCCGTTGCGAGGACGATCTCTGACAATTGTGTTGATTTCATCTTGAGTGCTTGTCCAAGGTTTCCGTTGCGTTCACCGGCGGCCCTGGAGAAAATTGATCACAAGGACGACCAGAGCCACAACCAGCAGGATATGAATCAATCCTCCCAAGGTGTAACTGCTCACCAGCCCAACCGCCCATAGAATCAGCAATATAACTGCGAGTTTCCACAACATGTTTTCCTCCGCTCAAATTGTACCAATCGTCCTTTGCCGGCCAAGGCGCCCCCATGCCGCGTCCCGGCCGGCAATCGGGCGCTCAGTTATTTGGTTTGGGGTGCTGTTTTTTCGATAACCATATTGTTGACCACACCCTTGACGCCATGCACGTCTTTGACGAATTTGGTGGCCAAATCCATCTCGGCGGCATTTTTGGCTGTACCGCTCAGTTTAACCATGCCTTCCACCGTTTCGACCCGGGTGTTGAGGGCGCTGGTTGAACGATGATAGAGCAAGGTTGCCTTGACTAAGGCCGTGATGGAGGCGTCGTCTATCGACGTGCCCATGTCTTCGACTTTTTCACCTATCGTTTTCCCCGCGTTGGAGATAACCATGTCGTTTTTGACGTCTTTGACACCGTCAACATCCTTGATGTATTCAGTGGTCAGGTCGATTTGAGCCTTGCTCGCGGCCTCCCCCCGAACGGTGACAACGCCGTCTTTCACCTGGAATTCAGGGTTGGCGACGCTCAGGTTGCGATGGTACAACATCTCGAGTTTCACCCGTTCCCTGATCACGGCGTCCTGTTTTCCAGCGGTTTCCTCGTTGTTGAGCACCAACTGATTGTCCACGCTCTTAACGCCGGGGAGGCTCTCAATGGAATCCGTTGCCAGTTGTTTGTGGGGTTCCGCAATGACGCTTCCTGTCAGGACAACAACCCCGTCCTTTGCTTTGATTTTGATGTCGTCATCATTGAGATAGTTTTTAAAGATGTACGACTCCTTGGCGGACGATTCGATGCGGTCGTCCGTTTCGGAGGCGAACGCTGGCACTCCAAACAGCAGCAGCGTGGACACCGTCGCCAATAGAGCTGTGGAGCATGCCTCTTTTATGTGCAAGGTTCTTTTCTTCATTGGAATTTCTCCTGGTTGTCTTTTATTTATTGTGAGTTGAGCACACCTGCCTTGGCGTACCCTCAAAAAAACGAATTACACCTGTGCGTCGTCAGGATTCTGTGTCACCCCAAAATAGGCGTGAATTTCCTTTGCCCAGCGTGGGTCTGCTCCATCCGGCCACCTGTCTTTGTCAAAACCAGGCGCTTTTGCAAGGTGCTCTTTTTCCACGTTGAGAATGAAACGTTTGTTGGAGGTGTCGAGCGTCAACGCAATCCAGGGCACGGCAAAAAATTTTTCGCCCATGCCGATAAATCCTCCAAAAGCCAGCACCGCATAGCGCACCATGCCGCTACGCACGTCGAGCATGATGTCTTTGATGTCGCCAATGTCTTCGCCTTTATGGGTGCGCACATCATAGCCAATCAGGGTTTTAGCCCCCATCAATACGGGATCGGGGCTGCCGCCAGGCACATCTTCTTCTGTGTTGTTCATGTGCGTCTCCTATTGAAAGGTGGAAAAAATGGTTTGCCGAGAGTGTTTATCGGGTCCGTTCTACCGCCGCGACTCCCCGGCCGGTTTTCCGAATGTGTGGGGTGTGGCGCCGGTATGTATTTCAGCGCTCATACCTTTGGTTACGCAAGTTCAATGCCTAAAGGAACTGGCGTGGCTCTATACATTTAATGGAGATATAATAGGCGGTTAAACTCGTTGCCGCCTCAGGCCAAGGTGGTAGTCGAGAGGCGATAGCGTTGCGTGTCGCACAAGCGTTGCGATTTTCTCGTTACACTCGTTGGGTGTATCTCTTTTCGTTATCCTCTAAAACGGCAGGAAAGATTGAGAATAAGAGGAGATCAGGGGACGGGGATGACTTTTGCGCCCTTGAGCGGCCAGTTTGCTGTGGCACAGGGGCGCCTTCTTTTTCATAAGGCGCACTCAACCTTGAGACCTTGCATCTCAAGGTTTTGGCTTATTGCCCTCAACAAGAAGGGCTTCAGGGTTCAGATCTATTCCGGCTGGCCAACCATCAGGCCATCTGGCTGATAGTTTTGTGGAAGCGAGTCAGCGAGGCAAAGAACAACGCCACGCCGATCACCAGGATTCCCAGAAATTGCGGCCACACAACGTCAAATCCGGCGCCGCGATAGAGGATGGCCTGGGCAGCCGCCACAAAATGGGTGGTGGGAGCGACCAGCATCACGTCCTGCACAAGTTGGGGCATACTTTCGCGCGGCGTTGAGCCGCCGGAAAGCATCTGCAACGGGAGCAGCACCAGCACCAGCAGCATGCCGAACTGCGGCATGGAACGCGCCAGGGTAGCGAGGAAAATGCCCATGGAGGTGGTGGCAAAGAGATGCAACGCCGTCACCAGCATGAACAGGACGATCGAACCCTGAACCGGCACCTGCAAGACGCCCTGCACCACAAACACCAGTGCTATCAGTGCTGCCACCAGCACTACCAATCCCATGGACCAGACCTTGGCCAGCATAATCTCCGTCGGCGTCACCGGCATAACCAGCAGATGTTCGATGGTGCCGTGCTCGCGTTCACGGATCAAGGCCGCGCCGGTCAGGATGATGGAGAGCATGGTGACATTGTTAATGATCTCCATCAACGACCCAAACCAGGCTTGCTCCAGGTTGGGATTGAAACGCATGCGCAGGACCAAATCAACCGGCAGGGCCACTGTTTTGCGGGCACTTTGGAGGAATCCACTGACCTCGTCAGCGATGATCTGCTGGATATAGCCACTGCCGGTGAAGGCCTGGGTCATGCGGGTTGCATCCACATTGAGCTGGGCAGCCGGCGCCCGCCCGGCCAACACTTCGCGCTGAAAATTTGGTGGAATGTCGAGGACAAAGGTGTACTCGCCATTATCCATGCCAACATCGACCTCGGACAACGAGATCATCTGCGCCATTTTGAAGTGGGGTGGGTAGAAGCTGGCAACGAGGCGTGCCGACAGCGGCGATCCATCTTCGTCGACAATGGCGATGGATGCGTTGTGCAGATTTTCCGGCATGACCGTGGCGGCAATGTAGATGGACACGGTGAAGGTGTAGGCGATCAGCACCAGCATCATCGGATCCCGCGCCAAGCTCCAGAGTTCTTTGACGCCGAGGCGCCCCATATTGGCAAACGACAGACGCATCTCAGGACTCCTGTTTTTTGAGCAGCACGATGGCAAGGCCAAGGATCACCGGCACAGCCGCCAGCAACGCCCAGAACGAGGACGTAAGGTGGGTGATGTCGAGGGCCTTGTTGAACACGCCCCGGCTGATGCTCAAAAAATGCGTGGCCGGATAGATGCGGCCGATGAAGGCGCCCATGCCTTCCAGCGAAGACACCGGGTTAAGCGGCCCGGAAAATTGCACGCAGGGAATAATGGTGCCGATCATTGTCACAAAAATGGCTGCAATCTGGCTGTTGGTAAAGGTTGAAATCAGTAGGCCAAAGCCGGTGGAGCAGACCACAAAAATCAAAGCAGCCAAGGCCAGGGTGAAAAAACTGCCCTTGACCGGCACCCCGAACAGCGTGACCGCCAGCACCGTCAGCAGCAGGAAATTCAACATCGCCAGCACAATGTAAGGTAACTGCTTGCCGAGCAGAAATTCGCTGCGCGTGACCGGAGTGACGTACAGGTTGATAATGGAACCCAGCTCCTTTTCGCGCACCACCGACAAGGCGGTCAGCATGGCCGGGATCATCATCAACAGCATGGGGATGATTGACGGAACCATGGCAGGCAAACTCTTGACGTCCGGGTTGTAGCGGTAACGGGTTTCAAGGGTGTGGCTCACGCCCAAGGTCCTGCCCAGGCGATGCACCGCCATATCGGCCAGCCACATCTGGTGCATGGCCATCACGTAGCCGCGCACGGTCTCGGCGCGGGTCGGCATGGCCCCGTCCGCCCAGGCGCCAATCTGCACTTTGACGCCGCGCTGCAGATCGCGGCCGAATCCAGGCGGGATTTCGATGGCTAGGGCCAGTTCGCCGTTGCGCATTCGCTGGTCGAGGTCGGTGTAGTCGATGATTGGCGTTTTTTGGATGAAATAGCGCGATCCCGAGAGATTGAGTGCATAATTCCGGCTCAGCATGGTCTGATCGCGATCAAGCACGGCATAGGCGAGGTTTTCCACATCCAGGTTGATGCCGTAGCCCATGATAAACATCAGGATGGCCGTGCCCAAAAGCGCCAGGGTGGCGCGCACCGGGTCGCGTTTGAGTTCCAGGGTTTCGCGCAGCGTATAGCTCCAGGCCCGCCCAAAGCTGAAATGGGTTGGCCGTAAGACAGCCGGCGGAGGCGCGGAGGGCTCAGGTGTCGCCTCGTTCGGGGAGTCCAAAGCATCTTCCGTGCTGCCGACGGCTTCTTCGAGGTAGGCGATAAAGGCCTGTTCGAGGGTGTCTGTATGGCGCAGCGCAACCAAGGCAGCTGGTTTGTCGCTCACCAGCACCCGGCCGGCGTGCATCAGCGAGATGCGGTCGCAGCGTTCGGCTTCGTTCATGAAATGGGTGGAGATGAAGATCGTCACCCGATCGTTGCGGGCCAGATCGATCATCAATTGCCAAAACAGATCGCGGGCCACGGGATCGACGCCGGAGGTCGGTTCGTCAAGAATCAGCAGCTCGGGTTTGTGGACCATGGCCACTGCCAGGGATAGACGCTGGCGGTGCCCCAGCGGCAGTTTTTCCGGCAAGCTGTCCTGGACTTCGCCCAGGCCAAAACGTTGGACCATCTCGTCAACCCGCGCTGGGATGTCTGTTTCGGTAAGCTTGAACAACCGCGCGTGCAGCACCAGATTTTGCCGCACCGTGAGTTCGCCGTAGAGCGAGAACGACTGCGACATGTAGCCCACGCGTTGACGGGTGTCGAGATTGCTGCTGTCGACTGCCTGGCCAAACAGACTGGCCTGCCCTTCGCTTGCCTGCAGCAGGCCGGTGAGCATCTTCATGGTGGTTGATTTGCCACATCCGTTGGAACCGAGAAACCCAAAAATCTCGCCACGCCGGATACGAAAATCGACATGATCCACAGCCACAAAATCGCCGAAGCGCATGGTCAACCCTTGCGCTTCGATGGCGATCTCGTCATCGGCACTTTCCGCCAACGGTGGCACAATGATCTCTTTGTGGTCGCGTCGTTTTTCCTCGGGCAACAGGGCGATAAACGCGGCGTCGAGCGTGGCGGTATCGGTTCGCTCATGGAATTCGGGGGGGGTGCCGGTTGCCAGCACCTTGCCGCTGTCCATAGCCACCAGCCAGTCAAAGCGGTCGGCTTCCTCCATATAGGCCGTGGCGACCAGCACGCTCATATCACTGCGTTCGCTGCGGATCTGGTCGATAAGATCCCAGAACTGGCTGCGCGAAAGCGGGTCTACGCCGGTGGTGGGTTCATCGAGAATCAGCAGGTCAGGATCGTGGATCAGGGCGCAGCACAATCCCAGCTTTTGCTTCATGCCACCCGAGAGCTTGCCCGCCGGGCGGGTCAGAAAATCTTTGAGATCGGTGCTGGTGGTGAGCTCATCGATGCGGCGCCGTCTCTCCTTGGCGCCGTGGCCGAACAGGCGGCCGAAAAACTGCAGGTTTTCCTCGATAGAGAGCGTCGGATACAGGTTGCGGCCGAGTCCTTGTGGCATGTAGGCAATGCGCGGGCAGACCGCCTCACGCTGGCTGCTGTTGGACATGTCGCTGCCGAGCGCCTCTACCTGCCCTTGTTGGGGGGCACGGGCACCGGCGAGCAGCGACAACAGGCTCGACTTGCCGACGCCGTCGGGGCCAATCAGGCCCACCATCCGCCCGGCGGGGATATCCAGCCTGACGCTATCGAGTGCCACGGTTTTGCCGTGATGCAAACTGACGTCCACCAGCCGCGCCACTGGCCCAGCGGTTGCGTTGTCTGCGTTCACTGCGGGACCTTGATTGCCAGCTCAGCAGGCCACGAGATTTGCGGATCGAGTTTGATCCAGGCGACACCCGGTAGGCCGGTCTTGACCAGGCGAAGGTGTTTTTGCAGCAGTTCACGGTCGATTTGCGCTTTTACCCGGAACATCAACTTTTGTCGTTCGCTGGCGGTTTCCACCGTCTTGGGGGTAAATTGGGCGGTGCTGGCCACAAACGAAACCTTGGCGGGAATCACATAGGTGGGTGCCGCGTCCAGCACCAGATGCACCTCGCCGCCGAGGACCACCTTGCCGGTAGCCATTTCAGGCAGGAAAAAGGTCATGTACACATCGTTGAGATCAACCAGATTGAGCACGGTTCCGCCTGCGGCAAGCACTTCTCCGGCCTGGGCAACGCGGTACTGCACCCGACCATCGCGGGGAGAGGTGAGTTGGCTGTCGGTGATGTCGGCCTCGACGCGGGCAATCGTCGCCTCAGCCGCAACCACGGCGGAACGCGCCCCCACCACCTGAGCCTGGGCCGCTTCGATTGCGGCCTGCGCCGCCGTCACCTGGGCCTGAGCCGCATTGATTGCGGCCTGCGCGCTTTGCACCCGTGCCCGATCATCATCCAATTCCTGCTCCGAGGCGGCGCCTTCAGCGGTCAGGGTTGTTGACCTGGCCAAACGGCGTCGGGCGGCATTCTGTTCACTCTCTCGCTGCATCACCAGGGCTTGAGCGACAAGCTTGTCGCTCTTTCGTGCTGCAACCTGTGCCTGGGCGCCAACCACGGAACTCACTGTTTGTTGATACTGGGCCCGGGCTTCGTCGCGCTGCGCCTCCAGTACCTGGACCTGCATGGTCGCCAAGAGCTGACCAGCGGCGACAAAATCGCCTTCATTCACAAGGAGCTGGTCGATCCGGCCGGCGAGCTTGGCCGCCACGTCAATCTCGGTCGCCTCGATGCGGCCATTGCCGCTGGCAAAGCCCTCACCTGGCCCGGTCTTGTGCAGCTTGGTCCATGCATACAGACCCGCTGCCGCTGTGCCGACCACAACCAAGGCAATGATGCCCCATTTCTTAAGCGGATATTTCCGTGCCGCTTGTTTGACGGCGTCTACAGGCGTGTCGGGGGACGATTGAACGGGTTGCGTTGCCTGTTTTTTTTCGGTCGCTGCTGTTGGTTCGGCAAAGGTTTCTTCAGGCTGAGGAGGAGCATTCATATCAGTTGGCCTTTTTGAGGATGCGGGGAGTGGCATGTGGGCAACGGAAACAGCGAGATGCTACGCTCCACCACCCAGTGCGGCGTACAAATCAACCCGGCTGGACAACAAAGCCCGTCGCGTTTGTGCCAGTTGTTGCGTTGCATCCAGCAAATTGCGCTGTGCATCCAGCACTTCGAGAAAGGCGGCAGCGCCGTTGTCGTAACGCAACTTGGCGAGATGGGCGCGTTTGGTTTGCACCGTGAGAGTGGCTTGCAGCACCTGCACCTGCCGGGTTAGCCATTTTTGGGCGGCCAAGGCGTCGGCCACATCGCGAAACGCGCTCTGGATGGTCCGCTCGTAGACCGCGACGGCTTGGCCGCGGCGAACCTCGGCTAAATCGAGATTGCTCCGGTTAAGGCCGCCGTCAAAAATCGGCAAGGAGAGATTGGACGCAAAGGTCCAGGCGCGACTACCGGCGCCAAACAGATTGTCAAGTTCGGAGCTGGCTGTACCGAACGAACCGGTCAGGGCGATGCGTGGAAAAAAGGCCGCCCGCGCCGCGCCAATATTGGCATGGGCCGCCTTCAACTGATGTTCGGCCGCCACGATGTCCGGGCGCTGGATCAACAACTCCGACGGCAGCCCCACACGGACAATGCGCAACACCTCCGCATCGTTAAAGTTTGTGGCCACCGGGCCAAAATCGACAGGTTTCCCCACCAGCAAAACCAGACCATTGGCCTGGAACGCACGATCCTGTTCAAGTCGCGCCCCCAGTGCCTGCGCCTGCTGCAACAGGGTCTCCACTTGGGTCAAATCCAGTTGCGAGGTCGAGCCGACCTCAACGCGACGCTGGAAGATGCGCAGTGACTCGGTGTGGCTGGCAATGGTTTGCCGGGCTAGCATGAGGCGTTCGTCAAGTTCCCGCAGCCGCAGATAGCCATTGGCCACCTGCGAGATCAAAGTGACAGTGACGGCTCGGCGCGCGGCATCACTGGCCAGATAGTTTTCCAGCGCCGCGTCCTTGAGACTGCGTACCCGACCCCAAAAATCAAGTTCCCAGCTATTCAGGTTCAGCCCTGCCTGGTACTGACTGCCAACCACTGATTGGCCGGTGGTATTCAAATCGCCGGGAACACGCGAACGGGCCGCGTCGACGCCGACGCCGATGCTTGGAAATTGATCGGCGCGTTGGATGCCGTAGGTGGCACGCGCTTCCTCGACACGCAAGGTCGCGAGACGGAGGTCACGATTATTGTTCAAGGCCTGGTCGATCAGCCGTCGCAGCCGTTGGTCGGTAAAATACTCCCGCCAGCCGGTTGCAATCGGGCGCTGTCCGGAACTGGCAGGCAAGACAGAAGGCGCACCCGGATAGAGAGGCGCCACCGGCAGCGGTGGTTGTTTGTACGAGGGTGCCATGGAGACACATCCGGACAGGGCAAAAAACAGTACCAGCATCAGCCAGCACGTCGCGTGTTGCCGCCGGTTCGCCTTGCCACAGAGGGCCGAGCCACCGACGTAAACGGCCTGCGCCTTCATTGTTGGTTACCCCACTTCCCATTGCGGATTCCCATCAGTTCTGAGAGGAGTGGCATGGTTGCTGTTTTCATGATGTGCTTTTCTTTTTAGGCTCTGTTGTTGCTGTAAATGCGTTAGGGACTTCAACTGCCGGGCTGTCAGGTCACCGCTCCTCGTTGGCTTCTCTCCTCACTCAAACGTTGCGCAAAAACCGTACCTCAGCGCGCAGATATTCCACCTCGTTGAGGAGATCGAACACCGTGTTGAGCCACGCTAAATCGCAACGGTGAATCGCCCGCATGTGCTCGATCCGGCGAACGATATAGATGGCCTCTTCCGTGAACGCCATCATTCCGAACGGCGGCAGCAACACAGGCTGCACCAGGTTGGCCCGGCAATAGACAAGCAGGGCACGGCGGGGAACGGCGGCAAGATGAGCGGCTGCATCGAGGCTGTAGAGGACGTCCGGCTGCGGCTGATACATCTCAAGGGCTAGGGACGGCGGCATGTCTGCATACGTTTGTTGCATCATAAGGTCTTCCTCGGGTTAAAGGTCGATATGGCGGCCAACGATTCCCATAGCGCTTTTTGTTCGGGTGTAACTCTGTGTCGGCGTCTGCAGAGAAATAATGGCGTACAGGTCGCCACGGGCGCCGTCGCCATCCGGCAACCCTTTGCCGCGTAAACGAAATCGCCGTTTGGCGGCCGTGTCTGCCGGAATTTTCAGGGAAACATCGCCATCAAGGGTGGGCACCGGAACAGTAGCGCCCAACACTGCCTCCCAGGGCGACAAGTCCAGGTCGAGGTATAGGTCGGCGCCGCGTACCTGGAAATCGGGATGTTGGGCAAAGACGACCCGCAAATACAGGTTGCCCGAGCCGCCACCGCCCACGCCTTCCTGCCCCTTGCCGGCAAGCCGGATCATCTGCCCCTCGTGAACACCGGCGGGGATGGTGACGCGCAAGGTCTGGCTTACGGGTTGCCCGCCGCGCGGATCCGTACGTTCGAGCCTGATCATGCGCGTCGAGCCGTGCAAGGCCTCCTCAAGCGTCACCAAAATATCGTTCTCAAGATCATGCCCACGCTGGGCAAAAGTCCTTCCGCCCATTCCCGCTGCTCCCGTTCGCCCGAAATTGTCGAAACCACCGGATGCCCGGCCGCGACCGCTGAGAAACTGTTCAAAGAAATCGCTGAACCCCGTTCCCTCGAAATGGAACTCCGGGCCTCCTGCCGTACCCCCCGCAAAGCCCCCTTCCTGTTGTCTCCCCTGCTGTTCAGGCTGATTCCAGTTTGCGCCCAATGCATCATATTTGCGCCGTTTTTCCGGGTCACTCAGCACTTCGTTGGCCTCGTTGATGGCGCTGAATCTGTCTTCGGCTTTTGGGGTATCCTTGGCGACATCGGGATGAAACTTGCGGGCCAAGGTGCGGAACGCCTTTTTGATTTCCGGGCCGCTGGCGTTGCGTGCCACACCGAGGGTTTGGTAGTAGTCCTGAAATTCAACCGGCATGGACGCCATCCCGGTCAGCGGCCAAGTCGAACGATGCTTGTTTTGCTACAGACATGCAGGTGGTTGCAGCTTCTTGGTTCATCATTGCTCCTTTGTTGGGCCGCATCATCACTCTCACAGAATGTGCCCATTCCGGCGGGATAGCCGGGCCGTTATCTCAACGCCGTGGTGCTTGTGCTCAGGAAATCGAAAACTGGATTACGTACCGGCTCGCTGGCGCAGATGGTCCTTTAAATGGGATCGATCATTTATCATGTGTAAAAAAGGACCGTGCTTGGCCATTTCCACGATGCTGACAGAGGCGACCTCCATACTGATACGATCTCTATATCGCCCCATATCGATTCCTAAGAGGGAACACAGCATAATGCGGAGGGTCGCTTTATGAGAGACGACAAGGACATTGCCCGACCTGCAGGTTTGCTCGATTTCCCCGAGCACAAGCGAACTGCGCCGCGCAACATCGATCCCTCTTTCTCCATCGGTAGGCGCATTCCAACCCGGATCGGCCAACCAGTGAACATAATCCTCGTGAAAGGCAAGATTCACCTCGTCGGGCGTTTTTCCTTCCCATTGACCATAGGCGAGTTCTTTGAACCCCTCTTTGAGTTGCATTTGGATTCCTGTTGCCGTGCAGAGAGGTTTGGCCGTTTCCATGGCCCGTCGCTGCGGACTGGAAAAGACGGCTGCCCAGGGGAGCGCCTTAAATGCATCGGCAAAATTCTCTCCCATCTCATACCCTTCAGGGGTCAATTCCGGGTCAAGAGTGCCGCAGTAACCGCCCACTTGACTGGCTGAGGTTTCTCCATGTCGTAAAAAATAGATAAAAACGCCCATATGTTCCTCTTTCCTCTCAACCTTTGCCAGGGGCAGCGATTGCAGTGAGTTCTTCGGTTGTCTTTTCTTCTTCACCTGATTCCAGCCGCAACAGGCGCGCATCGATGTCGGCCAGCAATTGCTCGTATATCACCTGACTCAGGACACCTTGCTGGAAGGAATCCAATACATGATTTTTCTCCGTCAGCAAGAGATGCCGGCGTGCCCATTGCGATTCCTGGGCGGCAATCACCGCACGGTCGAGATCCAGCTCGCCAATCAGTTCCCGCTCTTTTTTGATGCGTTTTTCATACGCGTTTTTCAGGCCTCCACGCACATCTTCCCCAGAGAAACCTATGTAGGACATGCGCTCCAATTCTTCGAGCGCGGCACTCGCAGCCTGCAGCTTGCCGCGAGCGAATTCATAGGCGGCCCGGTGTTCGCTTCCCTTGACGATTCCCAGCCAGCGGAGCAAGGGAGAGACCGTCATCCCATGCACCAAAATCGAAATCATCACCACGCCAAAGGTCATCGTGACCAGGAGTTCCCGGTGCAAAAAATCATACGGCAGGCTGAGGACCAGCACCATCGGCAGCCCCCCGCGCAATCCGCCCCAGGTCAGTACAACGCTCCATGACCAGGGAATTTTCTCCCGGGTCTTGCGGATCAGGCTGGACACAGCGAAGATCACCAACGCTCGCCCTGCGGTCACAACCAGATACGCCACGAGAATCACTTTCCAGGAAGCGAGGAAGGCGTGGAAATGCACCTCCAGGCCTATGAGCAAAAACACCATCGAGTTCAAGGCGAAGGCCACGTATTCCCAAAAGGTTTCCACGGCAACCCGCGTGGACGGCGACATACCGGTTCGAGCACCGTAGTTGCCGCAGAGAACCCCCGCAGCCACGACCGCGATCACGCCCGAACAATGAAAATGCTCAGCCGTTACAAACGAGCCATAGGCCGCAATGGTGGTGAGGGTGATCTCGATCATGGCATCGTCAATCTGTTTGATCACCTGAGATGCCGCCAAGCCGACAGCGGTGCCAATGAGCCCGCCAAACCCGACAATTTTGAGGAAATCCGTTGCCAGTTGTCCGCTCGTGACGCTCACGCCGGTCACCAGGGTAAGACTCAAAGTAAAAAACACGATGGCCGTGCCATCATTGAGCAGGCTTTCCCCCTCCAGCAGGACCGACAATCGCCGCGGCACGCCTAGGCTTCGAAACACCGCGACGACGGCAATCGGGTCGGTCGCCGAGATCAAGGCCCCGAACACCAAGGCGTATTGCCAGGTAAAATGCGGGGCCAGATGCAGCGTATTGACGGCGGGAGTCAGGATGACAGTCGTCAACGCCACCGCCGCGGCCACACCCGGTACGGCCAGCGATGCGATGGTCAGGCGGTTGCGCCAAAACTCGCGGAACTCGATGTGAAATGCAGCTTCAAACAACAGGCCCGGTAAAAAGACTGAAAACAGCAAGGCCTTGGTTAAATGGGGTGGAGTGAACAGATTCAAGATGCCGAGTGCCAACCCGGTGAGGACCAGTGCCACGGTGTACGGCACATGCAGTTGCCGCACCGCAATGGCAACAGCAGCCGCGATCGAAAAAAGCAGAATCAAGATTGTTTCAGTCTGCATGATTGCCTAGCGAGGTTTCAGAAGACCAAAGTTTCGCGTGGAGCGTATTCCAAAGCGGTCCGATCCGATTCACGAGTTACCCTCCTTCCATCGCAGCCGTGTATTGGCCACGGCGTGCCGCCTGGTTGCATCTAGCCCGGTGTGAAAGCGCTTTTTGTGCCGCCGCCAAGTTGGCCGCTTCGCCCTTCCAGATCTCCAACGCGGGTTGTTGAATCGCGCGGCCAAACGAAAAAGACACCGCCCATGGCTGTTGCGACTTGAAACGGACGTTCATGGCGTTCAAACGAGCCGAGGCCAGTTCCGCAGTTTGTCCACCGGACAAGAACGCAATCCCCGGAACTGCGGCGGGCACTGTCCGCAGCAAACACCTCACCGTGGCATCGGCCACCTCGTTTACAGATTCCTGTTTGGGGCAGGCCAATCCCGGAAGCACCATGTTAGGCTTCAGGAGCATGCCTTCGAGCAACACTCGCTGATCATACAGATGATGAAAAACAGTGCCCAGAACCTGCTCGGTTACCTCGCGGCAACGCTCCAAGGTATGATCACCATCCATGAGAACTTCCGGTTCGACAATGGGCACCAAACCAGCCTCCTGGCACAACGCAGCATAGCGGGCAAGTGCCTGGGCATTGGCCTCAATGCACCCCCGGCTCGGAAGGGCCGCATCAATGACAATCACCGCGCGCCACTTGGCAAAACGGGCGCCCATTTGCGCGTATTCTCCCAGGCGTTCGCGTAGCCCATCCAGGCCTTCGGTCACTTTTTCTCCGGGATGTCCGGCCAGATCCTTGGCTCCAAGGTCCACTTTGATACCGGGAATAATGCCCGCATGGGTGAGGACTTGAACGAACGAAGTACCGTCATTTTTCTGTTGGCGAATCGTCTCGTCGTAGAGGATGACGCCGCTGATGCACTCCCCGAGATCCGGCGTGGTGATAATCATTTCCCGGTAGGCGCGCCGAGCCTCCTTTGTTTGCGCAATCCCGTGCTGTGCAAAGCGCTTATCGCAGGTTGGCGTACTTTCATCTATCGCCAGCAGTCCTTTGTCGCCGGCCACCAGCATGCTCGCGGTATCGCCAAGTTCTTGTAGCCTCATTTTGCATTGCCCCATTGCCAGTTACGAATTTCGGGCATATCCTCGCCGTTCTTATCGATGTACTGCTTATGTTCGATCAGTTTATCCGCAAGCTGCTGCTTCAGATAAATGCCCTTGTCGCCGGTCTGCGGCAGGCGGTCGATGGTATCCATCACCAAATGAAATCGGTCGAGATCGTTTAAGACCGTCATGTCGAACGGTGTGGTGATCGTGCCTTCTTCTTTGTAACCGCGGACATGGATGTTCGCGTGGTTGGTGCGGCGGTAGGTCAGCCGATGGACTAACCAGGGGTAGCCATGGAAGGCGAAGATGACGGGCTTGTCCTTGGTAAAGAGTTGGTCGAAATCCATATCGTTCAATCCGTGCGGGTGCTCGCTTTGCGGCTGAAGTTTCATGAGATCGACGACGTTGACCACGCGTATTTTCAGATCGGGCAGATGCTCGCGCATTATGGAAACGGCCGCCAGCGTTTCCAGGGTGGGTACGTCGCCACAGCAGGCCATGACCACATCCGGTGAAGAATCCTGATCGTTACAGGCCCACTGCCAGATGCCGACACCCTCGTTGCAGTGGATGACGGCCTCCTCCATCGTTAGCCATTGCGGTGCCGGGTGCTTGCCCGCAATCACGACATTGACGTAATGACGGCTCCTCAGACAGTGATCCATCACCGACAGGAGGCAATTGGCATCCGGCGGCAGATACACGCGCACAATCTCCGCCTTCTTGTTGACAACATGGTCGATAAAACCGGGGTCCTGATGGGTGAAACCGTTGTGATCCTGCCGCCAGACATGGGAGGCCAGCAGGTAATTGAGCGAGGCAATCTTCCGCCGCCACGGCAGGTGGGACGTCACCTTGAGCCATTTGGCGTGCTGGTTGAACATTGAGTCGACAATATGAATGAACGCCTCGTAGCTGTTCAGCAGTCCATGCCGCCCGGTGAGCAGGTAGCCCTCAAGCCAGCCCTGGCATTGATGCTCGCTGAGCATTTCCATCACGCGGCCTGTGGGCGCAAGAAATTCGTCGTTCGCCACGGTAGCGGCATCCCATTGGCGATTCGTTGTTTCAAAAAGTGCCTCCAATCCGTTAGAAAGCGTCTCGTCCGGGCCAAAGATACGAAAATTTCGCTGGTTACTATTGAAATCCGCCACATCACGAAGGAACCGCCCGAGGACATGGGTGTCTCCGATACCTCTCACCCCTGGAGCAGGAACATCGACCGCATAGTAGCGGAAATCGGGCATTTGCAGATCGCGCAGCAAGATGCCGCCATTGGCGTGGGGATTCGCCCCCATGCGGCGATCGCCTTGCGGTGCCAATTCAGCCAATTCCGGTCGGAGACGGCCTTCCTCGGTGAAGAGTTCTTGCGGACGGTAGCTCTTGAGCCAGTCTTCCACCAGTTTGAGATGCTTAGGATGAGTGGCCGGGTCGGAGATCGGCACCTGATGCGCCCGAAAGGTACCTTCGATCTGCACGCCATCGACCACCTCCGGCCCGGTCCAACCTTTGGGCGATTTGAGGACGATCATGGGCCATCGCGGGCGCTCGGTTTTACCGTATATGCGGGCGTTCTCCTGAATTTTCTTGATCTGCGCCACCGCCGTGTCGAGCGTTGTGGCCATCGCCTCATGCATTAATTCGGGCTCGTGTCCCTCGACGAAATAGGGCGTCCAGCCGTAGCCGCGAAGCAACTGCTCCAACTCTTCACGGGAAATGCGAGCAAGCACCGTCGGGTTGGAAATCTTATAGCCATTGAGATGCAAGATGGGCAGCACGGCGCCGTCGGTGGCTGCATCGAGGAACTTGTTGGAATGCCAGGCAGTGGCCAAGGGTCCGGTTTCCGCTTCGCCGTCCCCCACCACACAGGCAACGATAAGATCCGGATTGTCGAATACGGCCCCGAACGAATGGCTGAGCGAATAGCCCAACTCGCCACCCTCGTGGATCGAACCCGGGCACTCCGGCGATGCGTGGCTGGGGATTCCTCCGGGAAACGAAAACTGGAGAAAGAGTTTCTGCAAGCCCGCCTCATCCTGGCTGATATTGGGATAGATCTCGCTATACGTCCCCTCAAGATAGGTATTGGCCACAACCGCTGGGCCACCATGTCCAGGCCCTGAGACATAAATCATATCCAGATCGAATTTCTTGATGATCCGGTTCAGGTGCATGTAAATGAAGTTCTGCCCAGGGGTCGTGCCCCAGTGGCCGAGCAGCATGTGTTTCACATCCGCGAGCGTCAGCGGCCGCTTTAAAAGCGGATTGTCGAACAAGTATATTTGCCCGACTGACAAGTAGTTGGCGGCGCGCCAATACGCATCCATTTTTTGGAGCAGGTCCGGAGTAAGTGTTTTGTTTTTTGTATACATAGTCGTTTTTCCTTTGATAGTCGCAGAGCGTTGAGAGGACCGAAACAGAACTCAGGGGCCTGCTACGTCGTGATTGATCGGGCTGAGCAGCAAGCCGGAAGTGAGGGAAAGCACCCTCGTTAGCGGAGGGTCGTTTTTTTTTGATGGACTCGTAAAAATGATGTGCTCGTAAGAAGTCCATCGCATCCTGCAAGATGGCTCAGTAAAAACATAGATATACAAGGAGTAGCGTTTTCCTCGGCACGAAGGCATGGAGAAGGGAGGTCGAGTGTCGGCAAAACGCGTCGACGCAGGAGATCGAAGTTTTTACGACGCCATCATTTTTTGGACACTTTCATAATCAGAACAACCAGCAGCACCACCACCAGTACGCCGATTACCGTCCAGAGCCACATCCCTCCGCCACCGCCCATCCATCCGTTCATCCATCCACTCATTTGATTCATCATTTCTATGCCTCCTTTGCGTTACGTTGTGTCGCGACCAACTCACCATCTCTAGGACAGGTAATTAGTACAAAAGACGGCTGTATCAGTTGCATCGCCACAGTGTTCCTGGATTCGACATTTTGTTGGGCATCTTATCGGTGATGGACTCGTAAAACGGGGTTCACCTCCTGGAAAATGGCTCAGTAAAAACAAAGACATCCAAGGATGTGTCGTTTTTTCCGGCGCCATCATCGTTGCCACAGGACCAGCGAGGCTTCCAGGGGAACGGTGACACCATCAAGGTTGGGGATTACCCGTGCGGTATAATCGAGCACCGGGCGAATCGCCGGCACCGCCGCCTTGTACACGTAGCCTCCAGCCGCACCCACGAGGTCCCGGACCCGATGCATTTCTTGCCGAATTGGGTCTTCGCCGTTGATTCCGTCCGCATACAGCTCGACCCGCACCGTCTCCAGGTCAAGGTCATCAAGATAGACCTGCACCTCGACGAGGTGCTGTTCTTCGTCGGACTCAACCATCATTTCACCAAAACGGAGCTTGCCCCATTGCTTTTGCAGGTTCTGCCGCCAATCGACAATTTTCTTGCCGACTGCGCCGTTATCAGCCGCCCGCTTGCTGTAGGCAACCGCCGCTGGCAGGTAGTATTTTTTTGTGTATTCCCGCACCGCACGACCGGCGGAAAAGCGTGGGGTCAACCGCGCCATACTTTCCCGCATCCGGGTTATCCAGGTAGCGGGAATGCCATGTCCATCACGGCTGTAAAACTCTGGGATAACCTGCTGCTCTAGCAGATCGTACAACGCCATGGCTTCAGCAGCATCCCAAGCCGGATCGTCGCCATGCTCCTGACCATCCCCCAGAGCCCATCCAACTTCGGGGGTATAGGCCTCGGCCCACCAGCCATCCAATTCCGAGAGATTGATGCCACCATTCACCAGGACCTTCATGCCGCTTGTTCCGCACGCTTCCCATGGTCGCCGGGGCGTATTCAGCCAGACATCAACCCCTTGCACCATTTGTTCGGTCACCAGCATGTCGTAATCGCTGAGAAAGGCTACATGCGGGCGAGCATCGGGGCGGCCGATGAAACGGGTCCATTCCTGAATCAGGGCCTGTCCCGCTTGATCGGCTGGATGGGCTTTGCCGGCAATGATCAGCTGCACCGGGTATCTTTGATTGGTCAATAGGCGCAGCAGTCGTTCCGGGTCGTGCAGCAACAGATTCGGTCTTTTGTAGGTCGCGAAACGTCGGGCAAAACCCAAGGTCAACACATTGGGATCAAAAATATTTCTGGCAGCTTCAAGGACCTCGGGGGCAGCACCGGAAATACCGAACTGTAAGCACAACCGCTTGCGCACATAGGCCACAAACGCCTTGCTGGCAGCGATGCGGAATTGCCAGAGAGTGGCGTCTGAAACACCACGGAGGTCTTGCTCCAGCGTCTCGGTCATACCCAACCAGCGTTCCTTGCCGCAGGCATCTGTCCAAAGGTTGTCTGACGCCACCGAGTCCCAGCTCGGCATATGGACGCCATTGGTCACATGTTGGATCGGCACTTCCTTCTCGGGCCAGTGAGGAAAGAGTGGCTGCAGCATCTTCCGGCTCACTTTCCCGTGCAGACGGCTGACGCCGTTGACCGCCCCGCTGCCACGGAGTGCCAGATAGGCCATGTTAAAGGGCTCAGAGGAATCGTTTGGGTTCAGGCGGCCCAAGGCCAAGAGATCATGAAGGGACAAACCGAGTTTTTGCTGAGCATAATCCCCCAGAAATTGTTCGATAAGTGCCGGGTCAAATCGGTCAAAACCGGCAGCTACCGCTGTGTGGGTCGTAAAAAGGTTCCCTGCCCGCGTCACGGCCAAGGCAACTTCAAAGGGTTGCCCGCTTGCTTCCATGAAACTTCGGGCTCGTTCCAAGACGGCAAAGGCCGCATGCCCTTCATTGAGGTGGCACACTTGCGGCTGAATACCGAGTGCGCTGAGCAGGCGCCAGCCGCCAATACCCAGGAGCAACTCCTGCTTGAGACGCAGTTCGGGACCGCCGCCATACAGTTCACTGGTGATCCCTCGATGCGCAGGAAAGTTTGCCGCGTCGTTGCTGTCCAGCAGGTACAGCTTGACGCGACCGACCTGCACCTGCCAGGCACGGAGCCAGACCGAGTAACCAGGCAAAGCGACCTCCAACCGTAACCACTCGCCGTTTGCCTGTCGCAGGGGGGTAATCGGCAGCTGTCCGGGGTCGTTGTAGGGGTAGAGGGCCTGTTGCACGCCATCCTTGTCAATCACCTGACGAAAATATCCTTGTTGATACAGGATCCCCACACCAACCACGGGTACTCCTAGGTCGCTTGCGGCTTTCAGCTGATCGCCGGCAACATTGCCAAGTCCGCCCGAGTAGATGGGCAAGGCCTCGCTCAGCATAAATTCCATGCTGAAATATGCGACGCATGTCAGAGGATCCTGCGCATGATCCCGCTGGAACCACGCAGGCGTTTCGACCTCTTGTCGCCTGGTTTTCACTAAGTTATCTACGTCGTTACGAAAAACGGGATCAGCCAATACGCGCTCGATCTTATCGCGTGAAACCGTCTGCAGGACCACCCATGGGTTATGAGTGATTTCCCACAATGCAGAATCGAGTTGCCGCCACACTTCGTCGGTGGAATGATCCCACGAGCAACGCATATCCAAAGCGAGCTCAGCCAGAGAATCAACCCCCTCGATTTCCGTTGGGAGAAAATTGTAGAGGGGATGGAGGACGCGGGCTTGTTGACTCATTTTTTCTCCTGATGGTCGAAGACTGATGGACTCGTAAAAAGTCCATCACACTCTAAGAGATGGCTAAGTAAAAACACAGATATACAAGGAGTAGCGTTTTTTTCGGCGCGAAGGCATACCTCAGGTATGTCGAGTGTCGAGAAAACGCTGCGACGCGGTAGATCGAAGTTTTCACGACGTCATCAAGGCTGATTGTTATAAAGCCGCCGCCAATGCATTGCCGACAATCGTCTGCGCGTCCGCCTGGATGCGGTGCAAATGCTCTTTTCCCCTGAAACTCTCGGCGTATATCTTGTAGAGAGCTTCCGTTCCGGACGGACGCGCTGCGAACCAGCCGCTTTCGGCTGTTACCTTCAGTCCGCCGAGGGGTTCACTGTTGCCCGGCGCGCGAGTGAGGATTGACTGAATTGTTTCACCCGCCAGTTCGGTGAGCTGAACCTGCTGTGGTGAAAGCTGTGTCAGCAAAACCTTTTGCTCCGGAGTGGCGGCTGCCTCAATACGCTCATAGAATGGTTCGCCCAACTCGCTGGTAAGATTATGGTAGATCTCACCAGGATCGCGTCCCATCCGGGCCGTGATTTCCGCCGCTAACAAAGCCAGGACTATGCCGTCTTTGTCTGTGGTCCAGACACTGCCATCCAGACGAGCAATGGAGGCTCCGGCGCTCTCTTCGCCAGCGAAAGCCAGGGCATTATCAAGCAGACCATCGACAAACCACTTGAAGCCAACCGGCACTTCATAGAGTGTCCGGCCAAGCTTGGCGGTGATTTTGTCGATCATCTGACTACTCACCATCGTCTTGCCGACCGCAGCCTCCCCACCCCACTGTGGACGGTGTTGGAAAAGA
The DNA here is from genome assembly GCA_050252135.1 of Desulfobulbus sp. Taxonomy (GTDB): domain Bacteria; phylum Desulfobacterota; class Desulfobulbia; order Desulfobulbales; family Desulfobulbaceae; genus Desulfobulbus. The sequence goes on along the minus strand of JBFWLN010000035.1, from coordinate 8,086 downwards.
TAATAAATGGCGACCGCAAGATAGTGATTCGGCGGTAACAATCCTGCGCTTCGAGTGACGACACCGTGACGGTCATGATCGGTGTCGCAGGCAAAGGACAGGTCAAACTGATCCTTCATTTCTATCAATCGGTGCATCGCATAAGGCGAGGATGGATCCATGCGAATTTTCCCATCCCAATCCAGCGTCATAAAACGAAAGGTCGGGTCGACCTCCTCGTTGACGACGTTGAGATTCAAGCCATAACACTCGGCGATCCGTTCCCAATAATGGACCCCGGCACCACCGAGGGGATCGACACCCATTTGAATGCTCGCGCCGCGAATGGCATCCATGTCGAGCACATTGCCCAAATCATTGACATAGGCAGTGAGATAATCGAAGCGGTGGGTCGTGGTTGCGTGCAAAGCCTGCTCATAAGGAATGCTCTCCACACCCTGGAGACCGCTGGTAATCAACGTATTAGCCCGGGCTTCTATCCATTGCGTAACAGTGGTATCAGCCGGTCCGCCGTTGGGCGGATTGTACTTGAAGCCTCCGTTGTCGGGAGGATTGTGCGACGGCGTTATGACAATACCATCGGCCAAACCTTTTTTGCGCCCACGGTTGTACTTGAGGATGGCATGAGAAATGGCTGGGGTGGGGGTGTATTCATCGTTTTCGGCAAGCATGACTTCCACCCCGTTAGCAGCCAGCACTTCGAGCGCACTGGCAGCCGCGGGTATGGAAAGGGCATGCGTGTCGATACCCAGGAATAAAGGCCCATCGATTTTTTGCTGCTTGCGGTATTGGCAAAGGGCCTGACTGATAGCAAGTACATGCCATTGGTTAAAGGTGGTGTCAAAAGCACAGCCGCGATGTCCGGAGGTTCCAAACGCGACTTTTTGCCGGGGCTCCGATAAGCTCGGGATCTGCGTGTAGTAAGCGGTGATCAGTTTGGGTATGTTGACCAGCATTGAAGGTTTAGCAGGTTTCCCTGCCAGCGGATTGATTTGCATGGTGACTCTATCCCTGGAAATAATGTGAAATCCATTCAATGATGGACTCGTAAAAAGTCCACGGAAACGACGTTTTTCGCTTGTTTTTTGAGAGGTACGTCGTCCTCACATGCCGGGCCGACCCATCTGACGATGCAATGTGCTTGCCGTGCAGCGCCAACGCCTCTATATGACGCAGCAAGTTCAATGCCCAAAAGGATGAGAACGTCCTTATTGAATTTAGTCCTGCCATTAAAGGGAGTTGCCCCCCTTTTCCGCACTAAAGGCAGGCGCGACTCGGTGAAAAAAAGCGTTGCATGTAACGGAAACGTTGCGATCACTTTTTTTTTGATGGCCTCGTAAAAGGCCAGCACAATTTGCTTCTCTAAGGGTCGCAATCCCCTCCATTCAGAAAATTCCTTTATATCCGTTTCCCCCCCCTGCGCGGCTGCTTTAGCGATCCATTTCTCGGCCGTGGCCCTGAAACGTTGCTCGCTATTTGGGAAGGATGCTCAACACTTCCGTTGCGAGCAACATTTCCCCACTGGTTCTCACTGACATCTCTTGTTCGTATTTCCTTTATAACATATTGTTTTTCTACAATAAATTAAGACAAAAGCGATCACTCGCGGTGTCGGCACGGATATTGGTAACAAGAAGGTACGCTGCGGTCTCTTGGGCCTGTGTTCTGAGAAGGATGGCTTCCATGAAAAAGAGAAGTCGACGCACGAGATGGCCCTATAAAAATATAGCTGCCCCACAGACTTCCTCTCTGACCAACGCGGGGAGCGTTCAGACGGTTGAGGCAATCACCGATCCACGTAAACGCTTCTTATTTTCACCCCAACAAGGAGAACATCATGAAAAAAATGAAATCAATCCTGCTCGCACTCACCGTTCTCATTCTGCCCTGCAGTGTATTGGCGGCGGAACAGATGACCATGACAACGACGGAAACCGCGGGAACAATCAGCGAATTCGGACCGGACAAGATTGTCGTCCGCTCTGAAACCAGTTCGTCTCCCATGACCTACAGTTCAACCAAAACGACAACCTATACCGACGATACTGGCGCGCCTGTATCTATGGAAACGGTCCGTTCCGGTTTGCCGGTGACGGTGTACTACACCCGTGAAGGCGATCGAATGATCGCCAACAAGGTCGTGGTCCGAAAGACCACAACCGAAACATCCGCAAGACCTGTATACGAAGAGAAACGAACCCACCGCACAACAACGACGACTGAAACAAGATAATTTATCGAGTCTTTACACACTCAAAAAGGGTCACATATGACCTCGGTTTGTGTGTGACCCTTTTCTCTCAGCTACAGAGGATGACCGTAATGAAAAAGAAAAATATTTTTGCCCTGTTGTATCTCGTCTCTTTTGTTTTGCTTGCCAGCATGATTGGCTGTTCATCGAAAGATGACAAATCTGAACAAGTGATTGAAAGAAGCTCGAGTACCAGCTCAAGCACAACCATCGAAAGTCCGGTGATGCAACAGAAAAAGACCACCACAACGACAACTGAAACTCGATAAGTATTTTACAAGTTCCCCTTTTGCAAGTTGCACCGGGGGAAATTACGTTTCATCAATGATTTGGAGGTATAATCCATGACACGAACGCATTTTTTCAGCACATTTCTCTTAGTTACCTTGATGACACTTTTCATTGGATGTGCATCGACAAAACATCAGGAAGGAACCGGGGAATATATTGACGATACCGTCATCACCAGCAAGGTGAAAACAGCAATTCTCGGAGAACCCACATTGAAATCGAGCGAAATCAATGTCGAAACCTTCAAAGGTGTTGTTCAACTGAGCGGATTCGTCAATTCCAGATCCGATATCAACAAAGCAGTAGAGGTTACACGCAGTGTCAAAGGGGTGAGCTCGGTGAAGAACAGCATGCGGCTTAAATGACGCCCCATTAGGCACATAAGCCCTCTGGTGGTTCGCGCCCAACCCACCGTCTCCGCAAAGGTATCTTACAACAACGAGACGGTGGTGTGTTTAGAGACCTTCATATTGGCGGTGGAAACTTGGCAGACAGCACCGACCTGAACTTGGAAAAGCGAGTGCTCGGATAAAACGCGGCTTTAATGGCCGTGACCAGTAGCTTTTTCGACTCAAAGGGAAAAAATGGACACCATCGGCGCCAATAATATTCAACAACCCGCTCGTCACCCGAGCCCTGCCTCCTCGATGTGCACGCCAGAATTGCCGAACCTGATCCGCCTGCTGTGCCAGCGGGCTCAAGAACACAGAGAGAAAACCGTCTTTACCTATCTCATTGACGGGGAAGGGATGGAAAACAAACTGACCTATGGCGAACTGGAGCGAAGGGCGCTTGCCATTGCGGCCCATCTTCAAACGCTGCCCATTGTTCAGGGAGAACGCATCCTTTTACTCTTCCCCCCGAGCACCTCATTTCCCGTGGCGTTCTTCGGCTGCCTATGCGCGGGCATGGTCGCCGTGCCAGCCTACCCTCCCCACTCCAAACAGTTCCTGGCAAGCCTCAAGGCAACTGTAACCGACGCAGGAGTCACGGTCGCTCTCACTACGGCTGCAACCCTGGAAGAGTACAGAGGCCAAATAGAACAAACCGCCGAATTGGCATCGCTTAATTGGATAGCCATCGACACCATTGCCGACCACCTGGCAGATGTTTGGCAAGAACCTTCCCTTGGGGCTGATGCCCTCGCTGTTCTCCAATACACCTCCGGCTCCACGGGACGCCCCAAGGGGGTGATGATCAGCCACGAAAACCTGCTCCACAATTCATCCGTCATCCATACCGTTTTTGGGAATACGCCACATCTCCGAGGCGTCATTTGGCTCCCCCCGTATCACGACATGGGATTGATCGGTGGAATCATTCAGCCTGTGTACGCAGGGGGCGTTGCGATATTGATGTCGCCTGTTCACTTCATCCAAAAACCGCTCCGCTGGTTAATGGCCATCTCACGCTACAAGGGGACTGTGAGTGGTGGGCCGAATTTTGCCTACGAGCTTTGTCTTCGGACAATATCTTCGGAACAAAAGTCAGGACTTGACCTGAGGAGTTGGGAGGTTGCTTTCAACGGTGCCGAACCCGTTAGGGAGGAAACGCTCCGCCGCTTCGCCGCATTTTTTGAATCCTGCGGCTTTCGCCAAAAAGCCTATTTGCCCTGTTATGGTCTAGCTGAATCAACCCTCCTTGCCTGTGGATGCGGCCGGGGTGCCGAACCGACTTCTCTTAAGGCGGATGCGCGGGCGTTGAAAGCCGGTACATTTGCCCTGGCGGCAGAAGACAGTGACCACGATTTGGCATTGGTGGGAAATGGGGGCGCGCCATTAGGTCATGAGATTGTTATCGTCGACCAGAAGAAGCAAAGGCCCTGCACGGACGATACAGTCGGAGAAATATGGCTCGCAGGGCCAAGCGTTGCCCAAGGATATTGGGATCGGCCCGAAGAGACGGAGCAGGCCTTCCGGGCCCGATTTGCCGACACGGGCAAAGGTCCCTTTCTGCGTACGGGAGATCTGGGGTTTCTCCATGCCGGCCAGCTCTTTGTTACCGGTCGCCTCAAGGATCTCATCATCATCCGCGGGCTCAATCACTATCCTCAAGACATAGAAAGGACCGTGGAGAGAAGCCATGAGTCTTTGCGGGCTGGCTGCGGCGCGGCATTTGCCGTGGAAGTCGGCGATGAGGAACGGCTTGTGGTGGTGCAGGAAATCGAGCGGCGATACATTAGAAACCTTGATACCAAGACCGTTATCAAAGCCATTCGGCAAGATGTCACCCGAGAGCATGGGATCCAGGCCTATGCTGTTGTGCTCCTCAAAACCGCTGGTCTTCCCAAAACGGCCAGTGGAAAAGTCCAACGCAACCTTTGCCGGGAATATTTTATCCAGGGCAACTTGAAAGTGATTGCCGAGTGCATGGGTTATCCGCACGACGTGGAACCGGAGGGTCTCCTTAATGATGCACAGGGACAATGCCGCCGGCCCCATATTGGGACAAACGCACCGGCTGTCAGCCGTCTGCAGGCCACCGCGTCCGCAATTGGTGGGATGGAATCCGAGGAGTTGGAGAAAGAAGACGCATCGGAACGCATCCATGCCCTCCAGTCTTCCATAGCAAAAATGGTGGCCGTTCTTCTGAAAATTTCGTTCTCCAATGTGGATGTGCACGACCCCTTAAATACCATGGGTATCGATTCCTTGATGGCTGTGGAATTGAAGACTGCCATCGAGGAAGACGTGGGTATCGAAATTCCCGTTGAAGCACTCTTTATGGGCGCCAGCATAGCCGACTTGGCGGCACATATTCTCTGGCACGGGATGTTGGGAAAGGGGTTTGAAGCCAACGATGGACCTTTGGGAAAGGTGCTCTCCTCTGGTCGGCAGTCAGGAGATCCGGTGGAAAGGGTTTGTGTCCACAATAAAGTTCGTGAGGTGCAACCGGAGTGTCTGCCGTTTGTGGACTTCCCCGAATACAGAAATCTTCAACAGATATTGCTGGGAATGAAGGCACGGGGTATCGACAACCCTTTCTTCAGGGAACACGTAGGCGCTGACGCCAGTGGCGCACTTGCCGGAGGTAAAGGGCAGATCACCTTTTCCAGATACAATTACCTGGGGATGTCCGGAGATCCCGCGGTCTCGCAAGCTGCCAAGGACGCCATCGATCACTACGGCACCTCTGTTTCGGCAAGCCGTATTGCTTCAGGAGAACGGCCGCTGCACCGTGAAATTGAACAAGAAATTGCAAGTTTGCTTGGAACAGAGGATAGCCTGGTCTTTGTAAGCGGGCATGCCACCAATGTGACCACCATTGGCCATCTGTTCGGCAAGCTGGACCTCATTGTTCATGATGCCCTGATTCACAATAGCGTCATCCAAGGCTGCCAACTTTCGCAAGCAACGCACCTCTCTTTTCCCCACAACAACTGGAAGGCCCTCGACAAAATCCTTAAAGAGTCACGCCCCCGTTTCCGCCGGGCGCTCGTCGTTATCGAAGGCATCTATAGTATGGATGGGGACATCCCGGAACTCCCTGCATTCATCAAAATCAAAAAGCGACACGGCGCGTTTCTTATGGTCGACGAGGCGCACTCCATCGGTGTGCTCGGGGAAACAGGCAGGGGTATTGGCGAGCATTTTGGCATTAATCCTGCCGACGTGGAACTGTGGATGGGCACCTTGAGCAAATCTTTTGCCAGCTGCGGAGGGTACATTGCCGGGTCGCGAGCCCTTATTGAATACCTGAAATACACCGCACCGGGCTTTGTCTACAGCGTGGGCATGTCGCCTCCGAATGCCGCGGCCGCGTTGACCGCCATCCGATTGCTGAGGAAAGAACCTCAACGGACCACACGACTTCGCGAGCTTTCCGAGCTCTTTCTCACACTCGCTCGGCAAAAAGGTCTCAACACTGGAGACAGCAGCATTGGTTCACCCGTTATTCCTGTGATTCTAGGGGATTCGATTAAAGCAATACGACTCTCCCAAGCCCTTCTCCGAAAAGACATCGATGCCCTGCCCATGGTCTATCCGGCGGTTCCCGACAACTCCGCTCGTCTCCGTTTTTTTGTCAATTGCACCCATACGCCCGAGCAAATTCGCCTGGCGCTGGATATCGTCGCTCAGGAACTGGCGGTCCTGCACTAAAAAGGGAATTAGAACCAACGCACTGTCTCTTCTTCCTGTGACGTTCTGGCGGCCTTGCTCTGGAATGACGACAACCACATTGCGAAAGGAAGAAACATGATTTTCAATGCACGGGACAAGATAACAAGAATTTTGTTATCATTGGCCAGAACCCCTCTCCTGTATTCCCCGTATTTCCGCCACCACCTCCCTTGGCCTTCCCAAATATTGATAGAAAATACCAACTGCTGCAACGCGCAGTGTGTGATGTGCCCTCGCGATACACTCACCCGAAAGCCAGGTTTTATGGAATTTTCCTTATTTGAAAAGATCATGAACGAGCTGTCCCGCGCGAGCCGAAAACCTGTTGTTCATCTGCACGGATTCGGCGAGCCGCTTCTCGATACACTCTTGCCGGAAAGGATCAGGCTCGCAAAGGACTGCGGGATAAAGCAGACCTATATCGTCACCAACGCTTCCTTGCTCTTCCCTGAGACAGCACGATCGCTCATCCTTGCGGGTTTGGATGCCATGAAGGTCAGTTTTTACGGCACCGACGAAGCCTCGTATAACGCCACCATGCGAGGGCTAAATTTCAAGGTTTCCCTACAAAACATCAAAGATTTTATGCGGATAAGGAAGGAGCTGAATCAGAGCAATCCGAGGCTGATTCTGCAATACCTGCCACAGGAAGCCAATGGGGCCAAGGTAGCTGCCTTTCAATCCCTGTGGCGTTCCCTGCCGGACAAGAAGAGGGGCGACTGCCTGAATATCAGCTCGCTGGACAACTTTGGCGGTGGGAAGTCGTACAACATTTTGCGGAAAAAGATAGTGTCGGTCTGTTTTTACCCCTGGTCGGCCCTGTCCGTGCTGTGGGATGGCAGGGTTGTGACCTGTTGCGTTGATTACAATGGCGCTCAGGGCGTAGGCGATCTGAAGGTCCAGAGTATAGAGGAAATATGGAATGGACCTGTGTTGTCTACGATCAGAAAGAATTTCGGCAAGCTCGATTATAGCGGGTTTCCAACCTGCCTCAGTTGCGATTGGGTCCGCAGACGGTAGATGGATGCCGGATGCGGGAATTCGATGCTTCGTCCAAATAATTGGATTTGATCAAATTTTGTATGGGGGATGCGAGCAGGCAAATTATGACGATGCAGGCGGCGACGATTCAGTATCCCCTGACCCTGCGTTGGCCGCCTGGAAGATACCGTTAAAAGCTTTGACCCTGGCGTCGTTGTGGCCCGATACCCAGCGAGCAAGTTGGCTGCTCCAACCTCCTTGGCTTCCGAACGGCCGACTTCCTCGATGGCTTTGGTGACCACAGCTGCATGCATGAACCTTAATCCGTGATAATTCATCAATAAAACTGCAATGTTTTATCGGTTAACACGTTGATTTTTCATTAAAAATAGTGCAATATACGCCTGTCCAAAAAACTCACTCGACAGGTGAAAAATGAAGC
>JBFWLN010000034.1:0-30089 GCA_050252135.1 Desulfobulbus sp. | reverse complement strand
CTTGCCGATGTAATCCGGGGCGTCCAGTTCAAGGATGGGGAACCTGTCACCCCTTTAAGAGAAAGCGAACTCAACAGGGCCGTCGCCTGAGAGCTATTCCTAAACACCAGACTTGACTATAACTCCCGGCGGCCAGGGCCAGCGCATCAAAATATCCTAACGAGGGCTATTTAGAAGTAGGAACTTGTTTGCTTAGCGTAAAAATTCAAATAAAATCGAATTATTATTCAATCTTGGCTACATATCCTTTATAAACCACCCTTCAAAAATTACTCAATTGGAGAAGGGGGTATGAAAACACAGCAACCAGATATCGCCTCCCATTTCGAAAGCTTGAAAGATCCGAGAGTCGAAGGGAAAAACCAGCACCTGCTCATCGATATTATTATCATTGCCATTTGTGCGGTAGTCTCTGGTGCATCTGGTTGGGAGCAGATTGAAATTTTTGGAAAAGCCAAGCAGGAATGGCTCTCTACTTTTTTAGAGCTTCCCAACGGCATGCCTGGGCACGATACATTTCGACGAGTTATATCTCGTCTTAACTCTAAAATTTTTCAAGAATGCTTTCTGAGTTGGGTGCACTCCATAGTCAAGGTTGTCGATGGCGAGGTTATCCCTATCGACGGAAAAACCTTGAGGCGATCATACGACACTGGTTCCGGTAAATCAGCCATTCATATGGTGAGTGCATGGGCGGCGAAAAACCGACTTGTTTTAGGGCAAGTCAAGACCGAAGAAAAATCCAACGAAATCACAGCAATCCCGGAATTGTTGAAACTGCTGGAAATCAAAGGCTGTATTGTGACCATTGACGCCATGGGGTGTCAGAAAAAGATAGCCGCACAGATTATCGAGCAGGGTGGTGATTATGTGTTGGGATTAAAAGGTAACCAAGGCTCCTTACTCGACGCCGTTGAAACAGTTTTCAGCCAGGCGGATGTAGCGACTTTTAACAGTGAAACCTTCGATTTCTATCAAGTGGAAAACAAGGGCCATGGTCGCCATGAAATCCGCTCCCATTACACAACCGATGCAGCCGAGCTTCCCATGCACTCTCAATGGAAGGGGCTGCGGACAATAGGTGTTGTCGTTTCAGAACGGACAGAGAAGAACAAAAAAAGCACAGAGTGTCGCTACTATATTTCGAGTCAAGAAAACAAGGCAGAGCTCTTTGCCAAAGCGGTCCGATCTCATTGGGGCATAGAAAATTCACTCCATTATGTACTTGATGTCACTTTTCGAGAAGATGAATGCCGAATCAGGAAAGGTGACGCCCCGGAAAACTTTGCAGTGCTGCGGCATATAGCCCGCAATCTTCTACAGCGCGATAAAACCAAAATGAGTATCAAGCAAAAACAATTCAGAGCAGCATGCAACAACGCTTTCCTTGCCAACGTGCTGGCGGGCTAGGATTTTCGTGCGCTTGCCCTGCCCCGGCGGCTGCTTTCCTGCCGATTGGCACAATATCTGCCCCGTGTTCAAGGTGGTGCAGGTGGTCTGCCCACCATTGCATCATTTTGGTTCGTTCCTGCATGTACTCGCTTCGGTGGTAGGCGGCCCTTACCGCGTTCTTTTCCCGGTGAGCGAGCTGCCGCTCTATGGCATCCGGATTGAATCCAGCCTCGTTGGCGATGGTGGAAAAGAGTGCCCGAAAACCATGCATGGTGGCCTTGCTGTGGTAGCCAATCCGAGACAGGGCATAGAGCATGGTATTTTCTGAAAGGGGTTTGTCCGGATAGTGGATGCCGGGAAAAACAAGGCCCTTGTCACCGTGCAGGATCTTCATACGGTTGAGAATGGCGAGCGCCTGATTAGATAGAGGCACAGTGTGCGGGGAACGCATCTTCATTCGTTCCCCAGGGATCGACCACAATTTTTTTTCAAGGTCGATCTCTTCCCAGGTGGCACCGCGCACTTCGCCGGACCGGGCCGCAGTGAGAATGGTGAACCAGATGGCACTGTTGGTCGTGGTGTGAATATCGCCTGCAGCCAGGGTCTTGAGGAACTCCGGCAATTCTTCCGGCGGAATCATGGTATGATGTTCCACCTTCTTTGCCTTCAGGGCGCCGCGCATATCAGCAGCAGGATTATAAACCGCCCTACCTGTCTGGATAGCAAATCGAAAAACCGCCCCGATCCGTTGCAAAATTTTGGATGCCATTTCAAGGGAGCCCTTGGCCTCGATAGCACGAACGACTTCCAGCACCATAGGGGGCGTTATTTGGTCAATTTGAATCTCGCCAAATGGTTCAAAGGCGTATCGTTCAAGGCTTTTCAATACTGCTTCGGCGTGGTTAGCCGTCCACCTGTCCTTCTGGTGCCGGTGCCAATCGAGAGTAACAGCCTCGAAGCTGTTTTCGATCACCTGCTTTTCCTTTTCCTGGGCCTCAATGGTCGCCTGCTTCTCCTGACGCCTTGCGTCCGATGGCTTGACCCCAGCCTTGACCATTTCCCGTAATGCCATCCTTTCCGACCGGGCATCTTCAAGGGAGACAACCGGGTATTCTCCGATAACGAACGTCGACTCCTTACCCGGTGGCAACTCATACCGATACCGCCAGGTTTTTTTCCCGCTTTTGGCGATGTGCAGGAAAAGTCCTTTCCCGTCGTTGAGTTTATAGGGTTTCTCTTTTGGCTTGGCGTTACGTACTTGAATTGCCGTCAACACAGGAAGATACCTCCAAGACCGGGTATTTCACAAAACCGGTTATTCGAGTGCACTCAGGATATACCCGGATTTGTACCCGGTAAATTCATGGATGTCAACGGACGATAACGGAAGGAAATAGACGTGAAGGCATAAAAAAACCCCGTAAATTCTAATGAACTTACGGGGTTAAAAACGCCAGCGGATGATGCTGGACTTATATATGGTGCCGAAGGCGAGACTCGAACTCGCACGACCGTGGGCCGCTACCCCCTCAAGATAATTCAAAATGAATAAATTCATATTGTTGCAATAATTAGTCGCAGATTTAGTCGCACTGCGACCAAAATGGCTTGTTTGCCCTGACACTACTTCATCTCCATAATTCGCTCTAATACCGCCATTCTCGCTTCCAGCAATTCCAGCCTCCTAGCCATATCTATTTTTCCCCTTCGTTCTTTCATGGCTTTATTCAAGGCGTCAACCACACCGCTCAAGATGGTACTGTACTCGGTTTCGGAATCGAGCATTTCCAAAACTCGCTGTAAGGCTTCGGATTTCGTTTTCGCCTGATGCCGATCAAGGCTTTCAGCATGGGATGGTGCATCCATTGGAGGCCCAAGCCGTGAAAGTCCATGGCCCTGTACCACCGTCCCTTCCTCAACCGCCCTTCCAAGAGTGAGCATTGCCTCATACGTCATACCGAAGTGACGGGCAATTTTAAGACGGATCTCCTCGGCCGCCGGCTTTCTCCCCTTAATCACCGCATTGAGATAACCGCGATCAATGTTCTGGGCCAAGGCAAGACGCACCTGCCCTCCTCTTCCCTCCTGATAGAGTAAGAAATTCAAGGCGGCCCGGAACTGCTCAGCGATTGCGTTATTCATGACACAAACGATAGAGCATTTGCTCAAAAAATTAAAGCTGAGAATGCGTCCTGATCGAAAATGTGCGGGGGTTGCACATTTTTCCATATTCGCATTTGGTTGAACTCTCATGGCACGAGCATTTTTTGCTCGTAATTCCGTAATAATAGCGCAATTGCGTATTGAGGAGCCCGTTGCCATGAAAACGTTCTGCTGCAAGGCTTGCCAACGAAACTACCCACTCAACCCAAGGAACCCCGACCAAAAACATTGCAACCGTGCCGACTGCCAACGGGCGCGAAAAAGAGAATGGCAGCGAAAAAAAAGAGCCACTGATCCTGATTACCGACAAAACCAGATCGATGCCCACAAACGGTGGCGTGAACGACATCCCGAGTACTGGCGAGAATACCGGAAAAGGAAAAAAAGTTCGCCATCACCTAATCCGCCCTCTGCAAAGATGGACGGGTCACCTGCAAATTTCTCCATACTTCCAGGAAAATACATCCTCGTTCCTGTTGATGGCCAAAATGTCAACATGGACGCGATTCAAGTTATTCTTCTCCCTATTTCAACCGGTTACGATCAAGCAAAAGACGACATTATAGGCAAGAGCGCCACAGTTGCCTACGATTGCCTGAAGAAAAACGGACCGGCTCGAACACCACACTGCGGTTCGCCATAATCACAACTTTTGGTATCAAGAGCCACTCTTCTAACGGCCTTCTTCGGGGCTCTGATTGCGTGGCAGCCATGCGGTAATAATTGAGCAGATGCTCATGACTTGAGCAATCGCTCAATATTATGAATAAAAACAGTATATTATCGACAAATTTTCTTGACGAAGCTCTGATTATTCACCAAATAGTTGACTATGAGTGCAACGAAAGAACGGATCACCCAAAAACAGATTGCTCTCCGGGCGGAAATCTCACCCGACTTTTTCAGCCATATCCTCCATGGCAGACGGCCCTGTCCGAAAGCGGTGGCGGTTCGTCTCGAGATGGTCACCGGTATCAGCAAGGTCATCTGGGTATGGGGCTCTCCTGAGCAAATTCGAGCGGAGGTTACAAAGGTATGCGCCAATGATACGCAACACATCCATGACAATCGATGAGGCAGCTGAGCTCGCCAAATGCAGCTACCACACCATTCATCGGGCAATCAAGCGGGGTGATTTGGCAGCCTACAAGCCGGGGAAAACCGTTCTGATTTTGGAAGCTGATCTGAATGCCTGGTTTGAAAGCAAGCGGATTCGAGCGGTGAAAGCTGGGCGTCCTCGTCGATCCATAGAGATTCGTGAACGCTGACACGCTTAATCGCACCAATCTGAAGTAAGGAGGCGGGCATTTCAAACAAATTCTTTCGCTCAGAAGAACCGGCGAGCAACCTGCTCAAGCATCGCTGCTTTGACTCACTGCCGGAGCATATACGGCAAAAGATTGAGGCTTTTGAGCATAACCCCCGGTTTCCCAACTGGCCGGAGAAGACTCGCGGCATCCCCAATGTGTGCCTGCGTTCCGCGCTGTTTGCGGTGATCAAAAGGGGACGGCGTAGAGCTGTCAACCGCGAACCCATCGCCTCACTCAAGGGAGTGACGATTCATTACACCGGCTGGCGATTGGACCAGGGCGATTTTGATGTCCTGGCGCAAGCGCTCCATCTCCTGGCTCGAAATCCCGATCCAAAAGCGCGGCAGTGTCTCCGCATCAGGGCAAAGCCCTTTCTCGCAGCCATTGGACGGCAGAGCGGTAAATCAGGCCGGGAATGGCTGAAGCAATCACTGCGTCGACTGGCCGGCTCAACGGTGGAGATCAACATTGATCTCCAGCACGGGCAGCAGCAGGGGAGCTTTGTCTACACCGGCCCGCTTATCGATGAATTGTGCACAGGCGATGAAGAACGGTCCTCTGTCATCAGCATCAACCCCAGATTGGCGGGTCTTTTCGATGTCGGCTGGACCCGGGTGCAGTGGCAGCAGCGGCTGCAACTCCGGACCGATCTCGCCAAGTGGCTGCATGGCTTCTATGCGAGCCATAGATCGCCCTTTCCGGTGAAGGTCGCCACCTTGAAGCATCTGTGCGGCTCGGAGTGCGCCCGCCTGGTTGACTTTCGTCGGGGCCTGCGAAACGCCATGAACGAACTGATCGAGGTCGGTGCAATTTTGGGATGGAGTATTGATCAGGACGACAAGTTGACCCTGGTCCGCCTCTCCCCAATCCCCCCGCAATGATAGGGGGCACAGCAGTCACCTTTGGGGGGCATTACAGTCACAAACCGTGGGCATAGCAGTCACAGCGGTGGGCATTACACTCACAAAAAGGTGGGCATTACACTCACAGCTGCTCAATTTTTTCAGACTGTAACTTACTGCAAAAACTGGATTTATTTGGAGGGCTCCTACCCCTCTAATCTTTTTTTAATCTTTTTTTAATCTTAAAAGAAGGGCTGATTACCCTCCATCTCCCATGACAGCACCGAGCGCCAACCAACCAACGACCGACCATGAAACCTGGCACACCGCCATGGATTGGGTCCGCTTCCACATGCACATTGTCCATTGGGTGGCGAACCCGTATCGCCCGTACATGGCAGCAGATGAGGACGATCTGTTTCAGGAGGCAATCATTGCGGCTGCTCAAGCACTGATCACGGCACGGAAGAAAAAATCCCTTCAAAAGCTGACGCCTTTCTTTCGCGTCATCTTCAAAACCCATTGTCTCAAAATGGCCGCCGGTGTCCAACCGGCCCACATTCCACACGACCTCCTGCCTTGCTCTGCATTCCAAGAAGAAGCGGACGATCCTTTTGAACCATGCCCTGGGGAGATCGAGAAAGCCCTCCAGGGAATCAAAGGTCGAAAACGGGAGGTCTGCACCTGGATCCTCCAGCAGGAGTTGCCAGTGACCACCCTTGAGGTGGCCCAGCATTTCAACGTAAGCCGACGGCAGGCCTGCCGTCTTCTCCACAACACCCTCCTTCAACTGACCGAGGCCAACTGATGAACGACCATCACCCAACCATCACCGATTATGCTCGTCAATCCACCATTCCCAGGAGAATCCTGCTGCTCATGGAGCGTGAGGAGATCATCCGGGATCCGCTTACCCAGGAAGACCTGATCGGTCTGCATCTGGTGGAGCAGATCTGGGGCAACCGGGCTGTGCTGCGTGCACAACTCAATCGCATGTCACTGCATACCAGGAAACGATTCTTACGAACAGTTACCCTCAACTCGAAATGGGAACGCTACGCCTACTCCCGTTATTTCAATCAGGAACCAGAGAGGCGTCTTTCTCTGACACAAGTCATCGAAGAAATCCAGATCACCTTCCGGTTCGAGATGACCCGAAAACAGATCAACCGCATCCGTAAAATTCGCACCCAAGCCCAGGTCGCCAGGCATCGTGAAAAGAAAAAAATGGAACAGGACGATCTCTTACAAAGCACAAACTAAGAAGTAAGAAACAACGTTTCTTGGTGATTACCAAAACTCCATCCAAGTGGCTCGAAAACGAAAGAATAAAAAATCAGGTCACCACCCCGGAAAAAAGAGAGTGAGGAAACCATGAACCTACACCTGATCTGCATACTGGCCCTTGGCCTGCTCCTGAACGGATCCCTACTGATGGCCAGAGAGATTCGCCAGGAACGCGTTTCCCTGTTGAGCGAAACCGTGCGCTTGGCTGGTCAGGAGACCTTTGTCCTCACTGGCACGCCCAACCTTCGTCAAGCTGCCTGCGGCGAACGGGCAGCGAGGCTCCTGAAAGTTTGTACACTGCCAGTAGTGTGGTTCAAACTCGGCAGCGCTGAGCTGTCGGAAACCGAGCAAGAGTCTCTGCTAACAGCCCTGGCCCAATGCACCATCGCCCCCGACACCGGGGTAATCGTCACCGGTCACACTTGTTCGCTGGGTACGGAAGAACGCAACCGCGTTCTCTCCCAAGAGCGGACGGAACAGGTGGCAGCGGTTCTTCGCTCCCACGGCTACACCGTCTCTAAAATAGCGGCCATGGGCTCGCAGCAACCCTTACCCGGCAACGAAGACCTGGCCAGCAACCGCCGAGTCGAACTCGCCGTTATTGAGCCGTAACCTGCCGGAAGGCAAATATTTCAACAACTCTTTGAAGGAGACCACGATGAACCCAATGCACCGCTTCCGCAAACATTTGAATGGAACAACCTGGATGGCTGCCGTGTTGTTTTCCCTGCTCAAGGCGGGAAACAGCCTGGCCATGACCGTACCGGCAACCGGCTCCTTTGCCTATGACCTGTACGACATCGGCGTCAACCAGATCTTGCTTGGCCCGGTGGGGTTCACCGGCGGGGTGGCCTGCATGTGCGTGGCCGCAATCCTGGCCATCCGGCAGATGATCCTGCCGGCGGCCGGCGTGGTGTTGGGCGGCGCCTTTCTGCTCCGGGCCAACACCGTGGTTGAGACCATCGGCGCCTTGATCTGTTGAGGGGAACATGGCCGGCTCATCCCGCAAATTTCCCCAGTATCTCTCCCGACCCTTCCAGGTGCTGTGGTTTGAGGTCGATGAGCTGGCCATTTTTTTGTTCACCCTCACCGTTGCCCTGATCTACGGCGGTCTGGCCTGGATCGTCTTTGTCGGTATCCAGTACGGTTACATCCGCACCAAACGGAGCAAACCCCGGGGATTTCTCAAGCATCTGCTCTATACCTGTGCCTTGCTGCAGATGAAAAACTATCCCGGCTATTTTGAACAGGAGTTCCACGAGTGAAACTCAACACCTATGTGCAACAGAGCAGCAACCTCTTTGCCCGCAACCGGTTGCTCCAGTTTGTGGTGATCGTTCTGACGGTCTGCCTGGTGTTCACCTCCTTCATGACCTACCGGGCGGTACGCTACCAGAAGGTGATCCTCATTCCGCCGCAGATGACCGGCACGGTTGAGTTTGTCCAGGGCAGGCCGACCGAGGCCTACATCCAGGACATCGGTCGAAAGATCATTTCCCTGGCCACCACCTATTCGCCCAGTACGGCACGCAAACAGTTCAACGAGTTGCTGGTCTACTACGCGCCCGAATCCTACCCCGAGGCCTCGACCCTCTGGTACTCGTTGGCAGGCCGGATAGAGGAGTCCCAGGTCAGTTCGGTCTTCTATCCTCAGACCCTGAACATGAAGGACAACCGCATCGAGGTGTTTGGCGATCTGAAGCAGTATACCGGCAATACCCGGCTGGAAAACACCACCCGAACCTATTTCCTCGACTTCCAGATCCGTGACGGCCGTTTTTCCCTGCTGACCTTCAAGGAGAAGGAGAAATCCGGAGAAGAGAGGAGTGAGAAATGAAGAGATTGTGCCATTCCATCAGCTGCCTTTTGCTGATTACCGGTCAGGCCATGGCCGGCGAAGGCGTTCCCGCCGAGGTCCCCACCATGGTGGAACTTTCGGATCGGGAGATCAACCGCATCGTCTGTCCCGGCCAGATGAGCGATCTGATTTTCTCCGAGGAAAAAGGGCTGACCGGCCACTTCTCCGGCAACAATGCCTTCATCAAGTTCACCGCCGAGGAGGTGGGCGGCAAGCTCATGTACAGCAAGGAACCCAGCGAGATCTATGCGGTCTGCAATGGTTCGGTCTACACCATCATCGGTGCACCAACGGAGATCAACGCGGTGACAATCCGGCTCGCCCTGCCCAAGAGCGAGACCGTGGAGAAGAACATCGCCCGCTACAAGAACATGCCGCTGGAAAAGCAGGCCTTGCAACTGATCAAGGAGGCCTACGACGGGGTGTATCCTTCGAGTTATCAGGTGGTCGACAAGAAACAACCGGTGCACCTCTGCCCGGACCTTGATCTGGTCCGGCAGCAGGTGGTCGAGATCGAAGGCGTCGGCCTGCGGCTCAAGTCTTTCAAGGCTACTTCCAGACTGGCCACGGAGCTGGAGTTGGCCGAAAAAACTTTCTTCACCGCCGCTGTCGGCAACCCGATTTTGGCGGTGGCCATTGAACAACACAACCTCAAACCCAAGCAGTCGACCCGGGTCTTTGTGGTGGAACGCAAGGATTTGCCGACAGCAACCATGACCACTCTCGATACCGGAACTGAGCCATGAAGATCAAGGAACGATTCAATCGGCTCACACCAGCACGCAAGAAAGTCGTCATCTGGTCGCTGATGGGGGCTCTCCTCCTGGTGCTAGTGGTGACCGGCTACAACTCCAGATCCACGCACCAGCCAGACCAAAGCAATGAGCGAGGCCAGAACACCCGGCTCGATCCGGATCTGATGGAAAAGACCATTGTCCGTGAGTATCGCCGCAAGTTGGAAGAACTTGAAGGGCATGTCTCCACCATGCAGCGAGAACTGGAGCGGGGCCGGAAGGATCTGGAAGCGACTGAAAGAAGCAATCAGAAACCTGCCAGGGAAAAAGAGCTGCCCAATATACCCGAAGCCAGCGAGATCGAACGCGGAAAGGCTTCCTTCCCGCCGCCCTTTCAGCAACCGGTGGCCGGAACTGATGGAAATCGACATATCGCACCTGCCGGAGGCCAGAAGGACAAAAAGCGAATCGGCAAGATCACGGTGGTCAAGAACGACAGCCTGCCCAAGGCAGATACCAAGAAAAAAGGCCGGACCGTGTATCTGCCGCCCTCGTTCATGGAAGCCAATCTGTTGACTGGCTTTGACGCGGCCACCTCCGGCACGAGCAAGAACAGCCCGGAACCGCTGCTGCTGCGGATCAAAACCCCAGCGGTGCTGCCCAACGACATCAAAGCCGAACTCTCGGGTTGTTTTGTAGTTGCCGAGGCGGTCGGCCGGCTCGACAAGGAGCGGGCCGATGTTCGGCTGGTCTCGCTCTCCTGCCTGAGCAACGAGGGCAAGGCGGTGATCGATGCCCAGGTCAAGGGTTTTGTCACCGATGCGGATTCCAAGGTTGGTCTTTCCGGCCGGGTGGTCTCGCGCATGGGCGCAGCCACAGTCCGGGCCATTGTTGCTGGTCTGTTCGAAGGCACTGGCGATGCCCTCAAGGCTTCGGCCACCACGACCTCAACCTCGCCTCTGGGCTCCACCTCCACCATCGACGGCTCCCAGGTCGGCAAGTCCGCTCTGGGCACCGGTCTCTCCCAGGGCGCCCAAACCATGAGCGATTTCTACCTCGACCTGGTCAAGCAGACCACCCCGGTGATCGAGGTCGGCGCGGCCAAGAAGATCACAGTCATCATCTCCGAGGGCAAGGAGTTGGAGATCAGGGACATCAAGAACAACGAGTTTGCGCAACAGTGAGGAAGAGATGCCATGATGAAAATAATCACCTGCCTTGCCGTGCTTGCCCTGGTCTCCGGCTGTGCCGGGGTCAAGGATGCGGTCAATCCCTATGAAGAGAACTTCCGCTGCAAGGCCAAAGACAGTGAGGGCAAATGCCTGGATACGCCGACCGCCTACAAGGAAGCCCGACTTCCTGATGGTCAAGAAAATGAATACAGCAATGTCTCCCAGATCGAGGCCCAGAACAACCGTTACAAAGCCCTGGCCGATTTGCTGGAAGCACCCGAAACCCCGGTGCTCAACCCACCCAAGATCCTGCGGGTATTGCTGCTGCCCTACAAGGGGGAGAACAACGAACTGTTCATGACCCGGTACGCCTATCTGGAGATTGAACCCTCCCAGTGGGTGCTGACCGAGGTCAGTGAGAAAAAGCCATGATTGCCCTGCTCGAAAAATTCGGTATTGGGCCTGGTTCTCACCTCAAGCAGGCGGACCTTGAGCGGATGACCAGCCGGCATCCGTTCTCGGCCTACCTGAATTATCTGGCCTACGACTACAACCTCGACATCTACCTCAACCAGGATTGCAGTCTGGGCATGCTCTGGGAATGCACCCCGCTGACCTTTGCCGGCCCCAAAGCCCTGACCTCGCTGGAAGGGTTGTTCCGGGCCGGGCTGCCCAAGGGGAGCGTGCTCCAATTGATCCTCCATGCCGATTCCCATATTGCCCCGATCCTCTCCAGCTACCGCGAGAGCAGAACGGTGGCAGACATCATCGTCCGCACCAGCACGGATCAGATCATCGATTTCATGGAACAGGGACGGCGAGGACTGGCCGCCTGCTCCAACATCCCGGTGCGCAATTTCCGGTTGTTCGTTGCGGTCAAGCTGCCCGGAGATATGCCGGAGGCGCCGAATCCCGAGGACTTTATCGATCGGGAGAGAGCAAAACCCCTCCAGGACATCAAACGGCAGATCACCGAAACCTTGAAGGCGGCGCTGCTGTCTCCACGCTCCCTGCAGCCGGGTGACCTACTTGAATGGGCGCGGCGCTTATTCAACCATTATCCAGCCGGGTACCCGGAGCACAACTTCACCAGCTACAACGATACCATTCCTCTTCGAAAACAGATCCTGAACGCCGATACCGTGGTGCGGGAGGCAGGAGATCACCTCCAGGTGGGTGACAACTTTTTTTGTTGCACCACCCCCAAGGTCATCCCCACCCAGGTCGATCCCTTGCAGACCAATACGCTCTTTGGCGGCATCTGGGGCCTGGTCTCGGATATGGATCAGATCAAGACCGGCTTCCTCTACGCCCTCAACATCCTCTTCGAGCAAGGACTGGAGACCAGGATCCACGCCAAATGCAACTTGCTCCTCAACCAACAGGCGGTGGGTTCGCTCTCGCCTTTGCTGCGGCGGAAGCAGGAGGAGCATCTGGAGGCCACCGACGCCCTGGAGCACGGGGTCAAGTTCGTTCGCATCATCCCCATTCTCCTGGTCTGGGACCGGGATCTGGAAGAAGCCCGCGAGTCCTGCACCCGGGCCCGGCGGATTTGGGAGGATAACGGCTATGTCATGCAGCAAGACACCTTTGTCCTGAAGATCCTCTTCCTTTCGGCCTTGCCGTTTTGTCTCTACACCACCGGCAAGAACGTCGACAACCTGGAGCGGGATTTCATTGCCCCGGTGCCCTCGGCAACCCCGCTCTTACCGGTCCAGGGCGACTTTGCCGGAACAGGTGGGATACCAAAACTGATCTTCACCGGCCGTAAGGGCCAACTGGTCAGCCTGGATTTCTTTGCCAAAGGAGCGCCCAACCACAATACCGTCTGTTGCGCCACCACCGGTTCGGGCAAGTCCTTCCTGGTCAATTTCCTGGCCTTTAACTACTACGCCTGCGGCTCCCTGGTGCGGATCATCGACATCGGTGGCTCGTATAAAAAAATCGCCAACATGCTCGGCGCCCGCTATCTCGACTTCCAGCCAGGCACCACGGTTTGTCTCAACCCCTTCACCTCCATCCAGGAGCCGGAGGAGGAACTCAAATCGGTTACCGCTGTCTTTGCCCAGATGGCCTACTCCAACTCAGATACCGACAAATGCGATGACACCGAGCTGAACATGATCCGCAATGCTGTCCGTTGGGCCTGGCAGCAAAAGGGGCAGGAGGCTGATGCCGATACGGTTTATGCGTTCCTCGCCAAGTTCCCCGAGGTGCCGGCAGCGGATTTCGACTCGATGAGCGATAACCCGGCCCTGATCGAGGTGGCCAGGAAGCTGGCCTTCAACATCCGCGAGTTCACCAGCCACGGTTTTCATGGCAAGTTCTTCACCGGCCCTTCCACCTTCGACATCCACCGCGATGCCTTTGTGGTCCTGGAGTTGGAAAATCTCAAGATCCAGCCCGATCTGTACCGCGTGGTCACCCTGCTGGTGCTCAATGCGGTCACCCAGGATCTCTATCTCTCCGACCGCTCCCATTCCCGGTTGATCATCTTTGACGAGGCCTGGCAATTCCTGGGCAAGGCCGCCATGCTGGGGCCGGTGATCAATGAGGGCTATCGCCGCGCCCGCAAGTACAACGGAAGTTTCATGATCATCACCCAGTCCATCCTCGACCTCGATAGCTTCGGCGAGGTGGGCCGGGTGATCAACGGCAACTCGGCCTTCAAGATCTACCTCGAATCCTCGGACTTTGACCAGGCTCGCAAGCAGGGGCTGATTGAGTATGACGACTTCGTGCTCCAGTTGCTGAAAAGCGTCAAATCCAATCCCCCCAAATACTCGGAGATCTTTTTCGATACTCCCTTTGGTCTGGGCGTGGCCCGGCTGGTGGTCAACCACTACGACTACTTCATCTACACCTCCAAGCCCGCTGAGATTGCCGCCATCGAGGCCATGGTCAAAAGCGGGCTCAGCTATCACGAAGCCATCCTGGAGATGGTAGTTCTGAGGGAGCAGGATGAACTCTAAACTTGTACCAATCCTGTGGATTATCACCTGTGCCACCCAGGTTTGGGCAGCCCACACCCGGCTGGACACCGTGGGAAAGAACTATCCCATCGTCGAGCAGGACATCACCAAAGAGCTTCAGCAGAAGGCCACTTCGATTGACCTTGATGCCCTGTTCAACACCCATAACCGCTATCAGCCTGCCAACCTGCACCCACTGGACCGGGCAGCGAATGACCGGGTGTTCACCGTGGATCTGACCCATACCCTCGAACATGACATTAAGGATAGCCAGGGCAAGCTCCTCTATCCCCAGGGCTTCTCCTTCAACCCCTTACAGTATGTGGGGTTGAGCGGTGGACTGGTGGTCATCGACGGCAGTGATCCACAACAGGTTGAATGGTTTAAGGGTTCGCCCTATTTCCAGAACCAGCGGGTCATTCTTTTGCTGTCCGGTGGGTATGCGGCTGAGGTGAAGCAAGAGCTAAAGCGGCCGGTCTATTACCTGACCTACGATATTGCCGCCCGGCTCCAGCTCAAGGCCGCACCTTCGGTAGTGGTCGAGCAGGACAACAAGCTAACCGTTCGGGAGGTGCGTCTTGCAGAAAAGCCTTAATGGAATACTGGTGCTCGGCCTGCTCCTTCTGGTTTCTACGCCGTCTCTTGCCAAATCCGGGACTTCGTTCAACTCAATGACCGACATTCAATGGTCGGAGATCGATTTCACCATCGAAGGAGTGTGTATCTGCCCACGAGCTTGGGGTTTCGATGTTGGTCTCATTATTAGCTATTGGGAACCCTTTCTCCTTCTTGACACCTCTTCTGTCGCCTTCTATTCGGCGATGCTGGGTAAATCGGTCGGCGGATCTCTGACCGATGAACTGGGTGGAAAAAATAAAAGTTCGGATGCAGTTGACTTGGCCAACGAATCCACCTTTGCCCAATCACACGCTTTTCTTCTTCCTCTGATGTATGGGATTTGTCAGCGCAGCGATTACGGGACCTGGTGGAGCGAGTATGACTCCATGTGGCAAAACGATGAACTGGCCGCGTTGCTTACTCCTGAGGTTTCCCTTTTCGCCAACAAGGCCATGGTCATGTCCTGTATGGCCGATGCTACCGCCGCCAATGCCGGCTGGCCGCTGGATGCCATGCCCTGGTGTGTCGGCAGTGGTGGATCCGCCTATCCCATGACCGGCCATGTTGATAACGATAATATCGTTCAAGCCAATGCCACCGCTGCCTACAGGATGCTCTACAAGCTCAATCGCATCGGTATGATCTGCGATCCCTTTCCGCTTTGTGGCTGCATAAACACCCCTGTCTGGATCAAGACCCACTACAAGATGAATGTGGCCCGGCCGGGGATTCGAGGCGTGCATCCCATCGGCAGGGCGACAAAGCTATACGACTCTGGACTCAATCCGCCCTACAGGGGTACCTTGGGCTCCAATGACGAATTTCTCTGGGTCGTCTACCGCAAGCAACGGTGCTGCACATGCTGCGAGTGAGGGGGAGTCTACTACCGGTGGCGCTGATCATCGCCCTCTTTCAAGGTGAGCGGGTCGTTTGGGCAGAAGAATTCAGGGAAACCGGAGAACAGATTGAGAAAATCGTCGAACAGGCCATGAAAAACGCTGGAACCATGCCCCTGCCTGAAAATGCTCATAACGACAAGGGACAGGAAGCAGCTCAGCAAACAGCGAAAGAATACAACTCGCCTGATTTCCAAGAGAAGCTCCGTTGCCAGATAGAAAAGATGCAGCACATGGGGGCACCGCAGGAACAGGCCGGAGCAGCCAAGGTGCAAGGGAGCCTTTCCGTCCAAGAGTCGGTCTATCTATTCCTTTCCAGCTCCGTTCCCGAGGCGATGGTGAACCGGTATTTGATCGATATCAACCGAACCGGCGAGCAACGGATTGTGCTGGTTCTGTTTGGTTTGCCGCAAGGCTTGGCAGGAAAGCGAGTCAATGCCGACTACTTCAGCCGGGTGATGCAGGCTGATCCGGGATGCCGGGATACTCCCAATTCTCCTTGCCAGCGGCTGGAAGTGCCGCTCAAGGTCAATCCGGAATTGTTTGCAAGGTACAACATCAACGAGGTGCCGGCCCTGGTCTATGATAACGGCCAGGATTCCTGGTCAATCCAGGGAGAAACTGAGCTGGCTTATCTGCTGGAAAAGGTCGGAAAGGCTGCGAACAGCCCCACGCTTGCCGGTATCAGTGCCCGATTGCGAGGTAACCAATGAACGAACCAATAGAAGTACCTGACGAAGAACGCAGGGTAACGGTCTCCCCCGGCTACCTGGAGGTGATCGGTATCGTCCTACTCATCGTTCTGGGGCTGCTCTTTGCCTACGACCGGTTCCTGGTGCCCAAGGTGAAGGTGGCAGATTTGAAAGGCTATCTGCAGCAACAGAAGACCTTGCTCGCTGCCGGAACCATCACCGAGGACCAATGGAAACGAAATCTCGACACCCTGGAACAGGTGTTCCAGAAACAACCTCCTCACCACCTGATCATCCTCAAGGATGTGGTACTGCATCATGACCCGGATACTGAGATCAAGCTCAAGTAGACCCTGGTGGCGGTTGAGTCGGCGAGAACAGACCGTGGTTATCGTCTTTCTCGCCTTCATCCTTGCCGGCTCCTGGCTGCCCAGCCGCATTACCGTGGCCACCAGTGGGTCACTCGATCATCGGGTTTTCTTTCTGCTCCCAGCCCCCTCCAAGGTGGAGCTAGGCGATTACCTGGTCTTTCGCCACCGGGACCTCTCGCAGGTACAGAGGGGACTTCGTGCAGATCATGACCCGATGATCAAGAAGGTGGGCTGCCTTCCGGGCGATTACCTGACCATGGATGGAAACCACCATTTTTTCTGCAATGGCAAGCTGCTGGGGCAGGCCCTGGAAGCAGACAGCAAGGGGCAGCCCTTACCCCGCTTCCCGTTCAACGGGCCGGTTCCGACGGACAAGCTGTTCATGATCGGCACCCATCCCCGCAGTTATGACAGCAAATACTATGGGTTCATTGATGTTCACGAGATCAGCCATCAAGCGCTGCCGCTTTGGTAGTTTTGGGATATGCCTGACACTGCTGGCATCTCCAGTTTGGTGCGGAACAACTATGCCCTCGACAACCACCAGCTTCTACCAGGAGAGCAAGCACGGCTGGTTCTGGTACGAGGATCCGGCTCCAGTGGTCGAGGAGGAACAGGAGGTGTCAGCCGCTGAGCCCAAAGCTTCGGTCTCCATTTCGCGTGATGTGTCCTTGGCCCACTATTCCACGGAAAACCTGTGGAACATGCATCCGGATGACTTTCAGCAGTTGCTGAACGGCTTGCAGAAGAAGGCGGTCCAGTATCCGACCGAGCAGAACATTCTTGAATATCTCTCCATCCAGGATATTGCCCGACGCAAGGCCCTGGCCTACGCCAACGCGGCTCAGTTTGTCACCCAGAAACGGGCGGACCTGTTCAACATTAACCAGGTCTATCCCACTTCCAGCCCAGGCACCCTGGCCCGGGTGCAGATGCAACAGGAAGAGATCGCGGGAACGATTCGCGAGGCCAGAGATGATCATGCCCTGCTGTTCTTCGTCGGCCCTGGTTGCGGCTTCTGTGAGAAGCAGGCCCAGATCCTGGCCTATTTTGTCGACAAGTACGGCTGGCAGGTCAAGCCGGTGGATATGGAACGTGAACCCAATATCGCTCTTCGCTTCAACATCACCACCACCCCGACCTTGCTGTTGATCAGGCAGGACCGGGAGTCCTCGATGCGCATTGCCACCGGCGTGGCCACCCTGCCGGAAATCGAGCGCAACCTCTACCAGGCGATCCGCTCCATGCGGGGTGATACCTCCATGGAGTCGTTCACCACCTATGAGTTTCAGAAAGGCAGTGCCCTGGATCCAACCTCGATCCTGAATATCCAGACACCCTGGCAGGCTAACGGTCCAGTCAACAAGTCACCTATGAGGCCATCGCCATGAATAAAGCACTCCTTTCCACCATTGTCGCTGTGACCCTCTCCGCCCAAACAGCGCTGGCCGGTTGGGTCGACGACTGGCTGCAGCAGCAGGCAGGAAGCACTCCCAACTATTTTAGTGGTCAGCAGCGCGGCTATTACTCCGGCGGCAGTTTTTCCGGTCGCTGGCCCAGCACAGCCGAATATCCGGTCACCGTGGAGGTGCCCCGGATAAAAAGCGGCTGCGGCGGCATTGATGTGTTCATGGGCGGCTTCAGCTTCATGAACACCGACTACCTGGTCAACAAGCTTCAGGCCATCCTGGCTGGCGCCCCGGCAGTGGCCTTTGATCTGGCCCTGAAGACCCTCTGCGAGCAGTGCTCCAACACCATCAAGAACTTCGAGGCCCTGGCAGACAATCTCAACTCAATGCAACTCGATGAGTGTTCCGCCTCCAAGGAACTGGTGGGGATTGTGGCCAATGAAAACGGCTTTCACTCCTCCGAGGTGATGCGAGAGAAGCTCGGCACCGCCATCAAGGAGAACAAGCTGGTCAGCGGCACGGCCGAGATGTGGGACATCCTCACCAAGCAGGACCGGGCCAACAACAATCAGCCCCGGCCGGCCGATGTGGCGGAAGTGACCAGCGGCTGCAATGCCGACATGGCCAATATCTTTCTCGCTGGTGGCTCGTTGCTCGCCAATGTCGGCTCCCGGATGAGCATTCCTTCCAGTCATATCGATCTGATCCGGGGATTGGTGGGTGATGTGCAGTTGGAAGGCCCTGTCAATGCCTACCGCATCTCGGCCATTCCGCCTTGCCCGCAGAACAATCCGGATGACATCAAGGCCTTCACCGAAGGTGCGGTCTATATCAAGAGCACAACAGGCGCCTGCAGTCAGATCAGCGATGCCAACCGGGATCTGGTCGCCCATATCAGCACCACCCTGAACAGTATCGCCGACAAGGTGGAGACCAAGGGTACGCTCACCGCAGCCGAGCAGACTTTCCTCGAATCGAACCCGCTCGCCACCCTGCCGATCCTCAAGACCGCTGTGGGCACCAGCACCCGGGCCACGATCATCCCCGGTCTGGCGGACATCACCGCCAAGGCCTACAGCCTGCAGATGCTCTCCGACCTCTATCTCCGGGGTGAATCGATTGCCGCCAAGGCCAAGGAAGTGCTGGAGAAAAAAGCCGGTCCCTCCACCGGTCAGGGGCCGGAGAAGTGCGCGGCTGTACTCTTTGCCGAGCATGCCGACCAGAGTATCACCGCCATGCTGGCGCGGATTCGCGCCTTGAAAGAGGCTGCCAAAACCAGCTATGTCGCGGCTGCGAATGAGATGAACACCACGGTGGCCTACCTCAACCACATGCAGCGGATGGAAGTCCAGATGGCCGCCGAGATCACCCGACGCTATGGCAAGGACTTGGCTGCGAGGATGCAGTTGTGATGGTTGGAATAAGGACAATGCAGAAAAAGGTGCTTTATTTATTGGTGTTGGCCGGGGTCCTCCTCTCAGCAGGTCAAGCCCTGGCCTTGGATATGGAGTATTACACCTACGGGGGCTTCAACCCCATTGTCCAGGCTTTCATCCGCATTGGACTGATCTTCAGCGATGCCAGCTATCAGGGGCTCATCTTCGTGATGACGGTCATTGGCATCATGGCCGGGGCAGCGGCCTGGATTGCCCGCGTCACCACCGGCGCCCGGATCATCCCGCTGACCTGGACCGTGCCGGTGGTCTTCGGCGCCATCGTCTATCTGGCCGTCTTTGTCCCCAAGGGCCACATCACCGTTTATGACCCGGTGTTGAACCGGTTTCAGACAGTAGGCGATATCCCGGATGCCATCATCTTCACCGCCGGCACCCTCAATCTGATTGAGCGCGGCCTGGTGGACATCATCGATATCTCGGCGGCTCCCGATGCCGCCTATACCCAAACCGCAGGCGGCATTGGATTCAAGGCCTTGGAGTCGGTCAAGGGTTCCTCGCCCAAGGACAACTATGCCCGCACCTCCATGATCCGCTACGTCAAGGACTGCGTCACCTTCGAGCTTATGCGACCGGGAACCACCCTGTCCCTGGATGACCTACGCAACACCAGCACCGATTTTCTGGTCAATCTCGCCCAGGCGGTCAATCCATCGGTCTACACCGTCTATTACGATGCCGCGAGTCCGGCCGGCACCGCCATGAGCTGCACCCAGGCCTGGACCAACCTGCAGCCGATCTATGCCACCGCCGCCAACTACAGCGAGTCGATCCGCAAAGTGTGCAGCAAATCCTACTACGATCCAAGCAGCGCCACCGAGCTGGCCACCTGCCGCAATCAGATCTCAAATACCCTCAACTTCACCACCGGCACGGCGGTGACGCCGGAGCGCATCATCCAGCAGCGGCAGATTGCCGAGATCCTCTATAACTTCTATTTCCAGGATGATGTCGAAACCTCCATGCTGATGGAGAGCGACCGCAAGATTACCACCTCCGGGCTGGGCATCGGACTGACCATGAACGAGTGGATCCCGGTCATCCGGGCGGTGATGACCGCCATTGCCATCGGTGTGATCCCATTTCTGGTCCTCTTTCTCCCCACCCCGATTGTCGGCAAGGCCGCCTCGGTGATGCTCGGCTTTTTTGTCTTCCTCTCCACCTGGGGCGTAACCGATGCGGTGATCCACGGGGCGGCCATGGACTATGCCGCCCGCAACTTCGAGGAAGTCCGGCAATCAAACCTCGGCGTCTATGCCATGGCGGCCCTGCCTTCGGTCTCCACCAAGATGCTGGCCATGTTTGGGGTCATTCGTTCCGCAGGGATCATGCTGGCCAGCCTCTTCTCGATGATGCTGATCCGCTTCGGCGGCCATGCCCTGGCCATGCTGGCAGGCAATCTGAGCAGTCTTGTCCAGGGAGCCGGGAGTCATGCCGGAGCCTTGTTAACGCCGGATGGACTTTCTTCCGCCATGCGTCAGCAAACCAAGGCCGCCGGCCTGTTGGACGGGATGACCGAACATCGCTTTGCCAACCTGGCTGCCGCTGAGTCCTGGGGCCTACACAAATCCGTGGGCGGGCATACCGCAGCCATGAACGCCCGCAGGAGTCTGCAACAGGCGGGACAAATTCCACCTATGACCTCACAGGGCGACTTTGCCACCATGATGGCCTCGGCCAACCAGAGTGTCGGCACCGCCTCCGGACCGGCGACTGTCTCCACCGGACCGGATGGCACCGCCACCCGGATGCGCTCTGAATCAGTCAACCCGGACGGTTCTTCCAGTGTCGTCACCCTTGGTCCAGGTGGCACCGGTATCCAGGACGACATCCTTGCCGCCGGTAAGGCCTCCTATGCGGTGGATGGTTTTGGAGTCAGAACCACAACCCAGGCCTCAGTTCATGGCCTTGACCCGGTCAAGGTTGGCGCCATGGCAGTGCAGCAGAAGGTAGCCGGTGCCGCCAAGACCCTGGGCAGTGACAGCAACTGGGGGATGCTCTGGCAGCAGGTACAGAGGGATAGTCTGTCAGGTGGGGAAAACAGGAGTTACTCCGACACGCTCAACAACTCTCTCAGCAACAGTTGGAAACGGGCCTTTAACGATCAATCCAGCTTTATTCATTCTTTGGATGAAATACAGAGAACTCAACTGCAAGGGATGCTGGGCACTGGAGGAAGAATCGTTGGTGCCAGCTTGGGTGCGAATGGCCAATTATCAGTAGTAGGAGGTGATGGAGAACGGGTCAGTTTCAACATCTCCGAAGACACGGCTAAAGCCTTTTCCCGAGATGAAGCCAAAGTGCGCTCTGAAGCAGTCGCTCAGACATTCAGCAATGGCCGTGGATTGGATTACCTAGCCAACGTGGCCAAACGCATCGGCGCCACAGAGGCCTATTCCATCATTGACGAGGCCCGGTCAATCAGCAGATCACAGGAATCCTATGGTGCAGACTTGACCACGGCCTTGGTGAAGAATTATGCCCGAGAGCGGTATGGCGAGGAAACCCCGGAGACGATCCGTAAAACCATCAGCGATTTCAACAGCTATGTTACCCAACACGGTGCAGCCGGGGTCAATAATATGCGTGACATTGTCAGTGGATTTGTCAGCGGGCACGGATACGGCTGGGGCAGTACCCACTCCGAGGTGCAAGGAACCATCCATAACACTCGGAATCGAATCCATGACCAAGGGCTGATGAAGGGTTTTGTCGATCAAGCGGCTGGATCAGTTCGCTCAAACACCGCCGGCATTACCGAGGGAAGCATTCAACCTCCCGAAAGCCCCCTCCCTTTACAGAAGCCGGACGGGATGCGAATCATAACCGACGCAGATAACCTGCGGAGTGTCAACCGGCATGAAGAATCGGGACAAGGTCGAATCCGAACCAATGCCAAAGGGATGGCCACAGAGGGGATCGGCAAGGTGTTCAAAGGGGTGGTGGATAGTCAGGGGAATCGGCCGACGTCAGAAGGGTACTTTCAGGCACCACCAGAGAATAAAGTAGCTCCGGGTGAAGGAAAACCTGGAGCTGTAGTGGAGATTCATAAAAGGAAATAGGTCGATTGGGGATGGGAAGTATGCCAGAAAAATTTATTTATCATCCCAATGGTAAATGTTTCCCTGGTACATGCGCCAACTGGGACAGAATTCGGGTTCTTCCTTGATAGGCGATAATGCCTCCACGTCGTTGCAAGGCTGCCATGAATCCACGATTTTTGCCACCAACCCGCTTGCGGAAAAAGGGGCCACCGGCACCGACTCATCCATCAATCGGCCACAGGACTGGCACATCGCGCTATCTTCTGACTCATACCCGCAATGAGGGCAGATGGTAGTCCAATTGTTCTGGTCAGACATGGCTGGTCTCTGGAGTGCTGGTTTGCGGTATGATCGGCACCGGTTCGAGCGTGAGAGAATACGTTTCAGGCTAACCCTTATCATGTTTTCGGGAAAAGTCAAATCATCGGAAATAGCCTTACAAGTGACAGATACGAGGATTGAGGTGGATCAAAAAGAACGAAAGTCCTTTGCATTGTTTCCGGTCCTGGCCGGTTTACTGCTCTTCTTCGCGTTGAGCTTTTCGTCGCCATCCACTGCCGAGGCGACAGTAGCCGCCTATATGGATGTTCAAGGAAACCTCCATTATGTGCGGGGCAAGAGCAGCCGAACGAACAGGAAAATCGCAATCAACCGACCTGTCGCTCGATCAAAGAATGATTCAAGCCCTCAAACCATCAACGCCTTTATCCAAACAGCGGCTACCGAACACGGCGTTGATCCTTTGCTGATCAAGGCGATCATCAAAGCTGAATCGAATTTTGACCCCACCGCTGTTTCGCCAAAAGGCGCCCAGGGGTTGATGCAACTCATGCCAGCAACCGCTAAGGATCTGCAGGTCGCCGATCCCTTTGATCCACAAGACAATATCACTGGCGGCACCAAATACCTGCGTTCCCTGCTCGACAACTATGGATGGGATTTAGAAATGAGTATCGCGGCCTACAATGCCGGACCTGGCAGGGTCAAAGGACGCATCCCGAATATCCTTGAAACCAGGATGTACATCGCCAAGGTGCTCGATAATTATCAGGCGTATCGAAAAATTCGGTGATTCATGACTTGAGCAAACTCCGTCTTGTTCGGGAATCGCGCTTCATGCCCGGTGGTTGTTGAACATATTGCATTACCTCCAAGGGCCTCCCATCGGCCAGAACAGTGGGAAGTCTACTCCCTTATTCAACGCTTCACACACCGGTAGAAGCAGACGCCCTATCGTCTGGACGACCTCCTCCAACTCCACATCCTGCTCTATCAAGTTGTTCCGCTTGATAAAACTCCGCCAAAGAGCCTGTTTGGCAGCATCAGCATAGAACTCTTCGGTCAATGCCAGAGGGGTTTGTTGGGGTATAGCTGTCTGCCGACGCTCAAAAGTACGGGCAAGGGCCTGGGCCAGTACAGATCCGCTATATTCAAACAAGCGGGCCAGCACCCAGATATCATACATGTCCTTTATCCGGCTGTTGCCCATGCCAAGCAGCACCATGGCATGAAACTTCTCGGCAATAACTGACTCTCTGGGATAGACGCGAAGATGCGGCGCCGGCATATCCAAAAGGGTGGGGTATTCTATTTCCAGAGCTGGAGGCGTAACCGCGTCGCCATAGCCGATGTCAATCTGCAGAGGGATGCGTGCTTTATCCAACTCGGCAATCAGTTTAACCCGCACGCCGCCGTATTCCATTTCCTCACGAATAACTTCGACCCGAATGTTCTCCGGAGCAAACAGCAAGCCATCGTCTTCGACATCGAGGTGACAAAGTTCTTGGAAAACTTCTCGAACATGCGCTTCAGTGCTCTCACCAAAACCGAGCAAGTCCGCATCCATGGTTGGTCGATGGCCATTGATCCCCCAAATGGGGAAAAGCATCGCGCCCTTGAGGACGAAATAGGGCTCGTACTCCGAAAGACTCAAGCGATACAGCAAACGTTCAAGCCCGTACCGGGTCAGTAGGAATTGAAAACTTTCGCTGTTTTTTCGCGACCTATCCAAGAGCAACTGCCTCACCGAAGCCGCTTTGTTTTTCTGTCGAGCCATCAAGCGTTCATAGCCTCCAGATAGGGCCGCATCACATTGCTCACCCGGCAGATCTTGGCAAACCGCCAAAGAGTATCAGCCTCACATCGATGGTTTCTCAAGCAATCTTTCAAGGCTTCAAGTGCCACGTCCAGGCCAATTTTATTGCGATATTTGAAGCAATCAGCCACAGTTTTCCCCGGTTGATATATTGCCACCGGTATCCCGTCGATGAGATGATTCTCGATTCCCTCAATCAGTGCGGGGCCGGAAAAACGAACGAAACGGATCGGCAATTCCTTCTTTACCGGCAAACGTGTTTTCCGGTCAATGGCCATCCAAATTTCATAGGGTGCCTGGGTGGTTAGGTCGTGGAACCGCAGAGCGGAAAGCAGACAGATAACCCCTTTCGGCACCATCTTCGCGGCTTCCGCCAGGGAATGATGCTCGGATATCTGAGTGTCAGGGAGCCGATACAGCCCACGAGCCACCTTTTCCACCAGGCCACGCTGGTAGAGACGTTGCAAGGTGATGCGTGGAATTCCCAGTTCGTCAAGATCGACAGGCCGCAAAACCGTTCTCGTTTTGAGGAGACTTAGAATTTGTTGAGAACTTCCTTGCATGCGCTTCCCTTCATAGGATAGATCAACAATGCGGGATCAAAATACATTTGGATCGAATCTGTTTTTAAATGTCTACACAAATTAAAATATGCCGACATTTGACAACAATCAAGGGGAAAGTTTGGAAGATGACCCGCTCGTCAAAGCATAAACGGGTATAAGCCGTAGACTTTCAAAGTCATGCCTTTGGCTGGTGGCTCCAGCCGGTGGTGCAGCCGGGTGAATGAAGCTTTTATTTTTTAAATTTTGAATAACGCAATTTAAAGGCCCATGAATAAACTTTCCGACATCCCTTTCCCCCCCATACTTGATACTTCTAGTGGGGATATCATCAAGGACTTTTTCAACCCAGCCCTGTCGGTATCGGTTACCTACGACCGAGGAGTCGGTTTTTTCAGTGCTGCTTGGCTCCGGTTGTCGGCAAAAGGCATGGCCGAATTTGCCGGAAATAATGGCCGAGCGCGTTGGGTAACAAGTCCTATCCTGGGTGATGCTGACTGGCAGGCGCTCCAAGATGGCAGCGCAGCACGTCTGGATGAAACACTGAAGCAGGCAATGGAAGTGAGCATCAGTGCCCTTGAAGAAACGTTGGAAAAGGATACGCTTTCAGCTCTGGCTTGGATGGTAGCGGATGGTATTTTAGATTTCAAGTTGGCGTTGCCCCGCAACAAGTTAGAGCAAGGCGAGTTTCACGACAAATTCGGCATCTTTACTGATGAGGCCGGCAATCAGGTCAGTTTCAATGGTTCCTATAATGATAGTATTCAGGGGACGAGGAACTATGAGTCCATAAAGATTTTCTGTTCCTGGCATCCGGTGCTGGCTTTGTTGGTAGCTGCCGATGAAAAAAGGTTCGAACGCTTGTGGAATAACGATGACCCCAACGTGCAAGTTTTTGATTTGCCTGAAGCGGCACGGGCTTGCATCGTCAAGTTACGTATCCAGGACCGGCCCTATCCTGAACCGACTTGGGAACAATTGCCCTTGTTTACAGACAAAGAAAAAAGCACCTCGGGCCATGGACTCGTCAAGCCACAAATCCCGGCTGAACTTACCCTTCGTGAATACCAAGATCAGGCTATCGACGGGTGGTTTGCCCATGATTGTCGGGGACTGCTCGAGATGGCCACAGGAACTGGTAAAACGAAAACCGCCTTGGCCGCCTCGGTCCGGCTGTATGAGCGGGAAAAGCGTTTGGCTGTAGTTATAGCAGTTCCCTACCAGCACCTGGTTGATCAGTGGGACAAAGAAACCCAGCAGTTTGGATATCGCCCAATTTTAGCCTACCAGAGCAAATCCAGTTGGTTTGATCAATTGAACAGCATGGTTATGGATTTCACTTCCGGTTACCGTGAATTTCTTACGGTCATTACCACCCATGCAACCTTTATCTCTCCTGATTTTCAGGCCGTCATTGCCCATTTGAATGGCCCATCCTTGATCATTGCCGATGAAGCGCATCATCTCGGAGCTGAAAGAAGCCAACAGAACTATCCTCATCATATCCCTTACCGTCTAGCCCTTTCTGCAACGCCGGATCGTTGGTTTGATGATGAAGGAAGTGCGGCATTACGCAGCTATTTTGGTGAGACAGTCTTTTCGTTCCCATTAGCGAAAGCAATCGGTGTCAGCTTGACGCCGTATTACTATTATCCCCATTTAGTTCAATTGACTGCCGAAGAGCTTCAAACCTACCAAGAGCTGACCGTTAAAATTGGTCAACTTGTTGGTCGAGATGATGAGCGGGCACAAGAGTCATTGAAGCTACTGCTCATTCGTCGATCCGAACTTTTGAACCGAGCGGCCAACAAGATCGTAGAGCTGTCAGCATTAGTTAACGCCAGCGACCATATCGAACACACTCTATTTTACTGTGCACCAGGCCAAATCGATGATGTATTGCGGCTTCTCGGATGGGAGCATGGACTTTTGGTGCAGCGTTTCACTGCGGAAGAAGATACCCGTGAGCGACAGCAGCGTCTGGTTGATTTTGACAATGGAGAGATACAGGCTTTGGTTGCAATGAAATGTTTAGACGAGGGGGTGGATGTTCCCAGTACTCGGACAGCATATATCATGGCCAGCAGCAGTAATCCACGGGAGTTTATCCAACGTCGTGGTCGAGTCTTACGAAAATCACCCGGGAAAGAATTTTCGGTAATTCATGACATGATTGCCGTGCCGCCAACGGCTTGGATGACGAGCCAGAGTTCAGCAACTTTCAATATTGAGCGTGGGATAATCCGGAAGGAGTTGGAGCGGTTTAAAGAGTTCGCGGCACCGGCGTTGAACAAACATAAGGCCATGGATGCTATTTGGGATCTTGCCAGCCGATATAATCTGATGGATTTCTGAGAGGGAATATGCACAAAGAAAGGTTGAATAATTTGTTTGAATCCTTTGACCCCGCAGTTAAAAATATCATTTTGGGAGTGCTGGATATAGAACAGGAGCATATCTCCATGGAAAGACCACGTGTTAAGGAGCATATTGACGAGATCATTTCCGCCGCTGCGAAAAAAGAAGTAGATGACCTTGTTGGAGGGGAACGCTCATGAAGCTTGAGCGCATAACCATAGAAAATTTCCGCCAATACTGTGGTAAACAGCGCGTTGATTTTGCCAAAGACGAACAGAAACGAGTAACCGTTATTCATGGTATCAACGGGGCTGGCAAGACCTCCTTTTTCCTCGCCATAAACTGGTGCCTTTACGGAAAAAATGTCGACAATGTGAAAGTCATTGACAATGTCGGTGAGTTAATGAGTAAGGAGGCGGCCAGTCAAGCGGCTGCGGGTGAGACAGTACGCACCTCGATTGACTTGGCCTTTCTCCATAACGGCGAGAGATATCTTGTCAAACGAATGTTACAGGGTATCAAGCTGGAAGATGGTACCGTCAAGGTCGAGGAAAATGAAAGCTTCACCATGATGCGTACCAGAGCGGACGGGCAGGCTGAGCGGATTAACAACCCTGTTGGCACCATGAATTCTATTCTGCCAGTCAATGTGCGCGAATACTTCCTGTTCGATGGTGAAAAGATCGACAACTTTGCTAAGCCGGAGGCAGCCTCACAAGTCAAGCAGGCGATTTACCTCGTGTTGAAGCTTGAAATATTAGAGCGTTCACGCCGCCACCTGGAAGCTGTTGCTGCCGAGTACCGCAAAGAGCTGAAGAATAAATCCGGCCAAGAATTACGTGACCTGCTTGAATTGGAAGAAAAAGCGCGTGCAGACATCAAAAAAACTAAGGAACGAACTTTTGAGCTAAATCAGGAAAAAGAGTCAGCTGAACGCAAGATTGCTGATATCGACAAGCGGCTGCGGGAAATGGAGAATACGCATATCCTCCAGCAGCAACGCGATCGAATTGAGCGTGAACTGAGGCAGCGCCGGACCGAGATGGAGGAGGTTGTCAGTGTTGTTAGAGAGTTAGCTACATCAGGTTATTTCGTAGTTGCCCAACCTGCTATCAAAAAAGCGGTATTGCTATTGGAGGAGAAAAGAGCTCGTGGAGAGATTCCCAGTGACTATCGTCAGCAATTTATTAAAGATCTGCTAGATAAAATGATATGTGTTTGTGGTCGCTCGTTTACCGACGGTAGTGAGGAGCATCGAGCCCTATCGGCCAAGATTAGTAGAGGCCTACCTGACGCCCTGCAAGATGAAGTTCTAAACACCTGCGCCATTCTGCAGGCATTTGATCAACGTATGGAAAAACATAGTACAGATGTAGACAGTGCCATGCGACGCCGGGTTGAATTGGTTGATATTATCAGAAGCCTTGAGGCTGAATTAGACGACGTCAGCCGGCAGCTGAAAGGTTCTCCACTTGAAGAAATCAGTAAATTGGAACGGAATAGAGAAAACTTCCAGGCGGATATTCAGAGCATCACACTTGAGAAGGGTTCTCTCCAGGAGAGGGAAGGTAAATTTTCCAAGCAGATTGGTGAACTTAAAAAAGAGATCGACCGGGCGCGAAGGGAGGAAAAGCGTGAAGTCCTGTTGAGCACCAAACTTGATCTGGCACAAAGAGCAGCCGATGCGATTGGCGAAATGTATCAAACCTTTGCCGATGACATGCGCGAAAAAATTCAGGAGAAAACCAAAGAAATATTCAAGAAACTTGTCTGGAAAGAAAGTCACTTCCAGGACGTAAGGCTTGGGCCAGATTTCAATCTGGAAGTGATCGATCGTTATGGTTATTCAGCTCGTCCGGAACTCTCTGCGGGTGAGCGTCAGGTACTCAGCCTTTCCTTTATAATGGCCATGTCCAGGATAAGTGATGAAGAAGCACCGCTGGTCATGGATACTCCTTTTGGGCGCCTCTCTTCACACCATCGCAATGCCATCGCCGAACACTTGCCAGTGCTTGCCGACCAATTGGTTTTGTTCGTAACCGATGAAGAGTTGCGTGATGAGGCTCGCCAGTGTCTGGAATCTCGGATTGGGGCGGAATATCGATTGGAATTCAGTCCCAGAACCAGCTGTACAGAGATTATAGAGGTAAAATAATGAGTATTCCAGTTGACCGAGATACCGTCACTATAGATGAATCCGTGCACTGTATTTATAGAGAACTCACCGATGGTACAGATCCGATAACAGTTCCGTTCAAGACTATGAAAGATGTCTTTTTATGGGCAGCCAGCTTAGGGTACAAGCGTGGAGAGCGGCGGCCTATCGCTGGAAAGAAGTTGACGATATTCCGCTGGGCACAATTCAACTCTCAGAATGATCTCCCCGTGATTAAAGCAATGTGTTTAGCTGATAGCGGTGACATTAATGTGCTATTAAATCATGATGAAATTTTAAATATTATTGAAGAATATGCAAATGCAGGGATTCATGACCTGAGGGCAAGGATAAACGATAACCACGGTCAGCCATTATGGAATTTGATAAAATCTCAATATAATTAAAAAATATTCAAATCAAATATATTGTATTTTTTGATATCTATAATAATGAGGTAAAAATGTCAGAAGAATATAAAACCGATTGGCATCTATTGGTTCATCAGATTGTAAAACGACTTAAAAATGCTTTTTTAAAACCATCATTTTTATTTTGCTTCGCTTTTTTGATCATTTTTTTGGGTCTTTGTCAGAGTTGCAGAAAACAAGAAGGGGTTGACTGGTTAAAAATTCTGCCATACCAAGTAATTGCTCAGATTATTTGAATATGGTGAATTTAAACTATGTCCAGTCACCCCTCAT
>JBFWLN010000033.1:0-30520 GCA_050252135.1 Desulfobulbus sp. | reverse complement strand
TCAAAGATCTATGGGTAAACATTCATTACCCGGCTACGGCTCGGTAGCTCATGGGAACCGCCTAGTGCGGACCCGCATGCTAGGTGGTGTGGGGGCTGGGGGAGAGATTCCCCCGGCTACCCGATTCGGCGCAAATTGACTAAAACGACAGCTAATCATTTCCCCAACTTATGTTGACTGACACGCATTTGACGGAAACATCAAGAATGCGCGCGCGTACCTTTAGCTCTTCGTTTAGCTCGCGCTCCGTTACCAAGATCGCGCGTACCGTTGCTTTATTTGGATGATGCTCCGCCTGCTTGACGGCGCGATATTTCACGCACTGGTAAATACCCCTTCGGAAGTCATCATCATTGGAGCGGCAGGACTTGACCTCAACAGTGACAAAATTCGTTCCATCATTAAAAAGCACATCCACTGTGTCCCCGGACAGCAAAGACGACTCCGGAACGCCTTTCCCAAATGACTTGCCGATACCGATTTTGTGAGGATTTGCTGCGACCCAGGCCTTCAGCTTTTTATGCTCTTCGCTTTCCGGTTCTCCGCCGTGGTTCCTGCCATTTCTTGGCAAGCCATCGGTTTCCGTTCCCTCGCGTTTGCGCAAGAGTGTCTCGGCGTCTTTGCCGAAAAGACGTGAATTGATCTGCTCCCACCGCCCGTACCGAAGCACCTTCTCACGCTCGCGATTAACCAAGTCGCGCTTTTTCTCGGGCGATACTTCCTTCCACTTGCTGTAGGCCGGAACTTTGTATCGGTTTGCGAAGTAACTTCCGACACCTACTCCGGGTATTCCGTTTGGCCTAGTGATCATCGCGTTTATGAGCGGCGCCCTTGGGTCGACCTCGATTATTCGATCCATCAACGACCCTGCCACGTAGCCGATTTGTGTCGGGAAAATGGTGTCGATACCTAGTTGGTGCTGCAGCTCGTCGCGAATAGCACCGTATGTTACAAATGACTCGCCACCTTTCAGGCAGTTCAAGAGCATCGCCATAGCGAAGCGCGGGCCTTTTTCGCAAAGATCTTCGACCGTATATGTGCTCATCTTTGATTGTGCTCCCCTCCAAAAGCCGAACAACTTATTATCCGGTTTCTGATTATCATTCACTATCCCAATCCAGGGTATCAGAAAATCGGCGTTTTTGGGTATTATCTAGCTGGATATCATGTAATTTTGAGCGATAACCAGAAACCGGATATCATTCCATTATTTGATTACCACTCAAAATCAGCTGGTAAAGATAAGATCTCTCCCGTTGGTCGAGATGACATCCGGGGTGGTGCTGATCTCCGCCGGTGATGCTGCAACATCGACGTCATCCCGAACAATGTGAGGGATCTCCTCTCGTGCCACCGTTAGCTGAGCTTCAGTGGTAATCACGTTCCATTAAGTCTACCTAAAGGCTGGATCAGTATAAAATACCGGAAAAAAATAAATGTTCCGATGGTTAACACTTCCAATAAGTCATGACTTTCATGATCACCCTTGAGGGTGTCTCCCACAATGCAATCCTTTACGGTTTAATACAACTTTTTTTCTCTAACACCCAAAGACTCTCTGTACAACATATTGAAAGAACTATTTTTTCAGACAAAATCCCATTCATCCACAACGTGGTACTTTTTTCTCCCCTCCCAATAAAAAAAACGGGGAAAAATTTTCATTTCCCCCGCTTCTGCAACTTAAATCCTGCCAGCAATATAGTATTTACAGCTCTTTCATCTCCTAAATTTTCTTGGGAAACCGTTTTACGAACGGGTCAGCTCGAGCTTCTTGCCTTGAGCTGTTGAGAAATTTTGAATTCCTCTCGGATACAATCAATGGCGCGAGGCTTTCCCCCTTTTTATTGACGGCCTCAATGCTTATCCCTTTCGGTTTCCGATCAGTGAAAGAGGATACGGTACCAGACACAGTTACTTTTGGTGCCCACCCCTTAGCCAGGGCTCCTTTGACCATTTCAGCGTACCTTCGCCCCTTGGACTCATTGGGAGAGTGATATGCCCCAATCGCCTCCCAGGTCTGGCCGTGGCGATCGATTTCCTGCTTCAGGATCCATGACCCCAAATATATATTTGCCAACGGATCAAAGGCGACCTCCAAAGGGATCCCGTACTTTTTGAGCCAGAAATTATTCACCTGCATTATCCCGGAATCAAAGGAACGCCCTTCAGCCTCCGCATGCTTAGCCATGGCCACCGCCTTCTCTTTGGAGGCAAGTTTATACCCCTTCCCATCTATATTGAGTGACCAGGGATTGGAACCGCTTTCGACATCGGCAATCGCCTGCGTCCAGGCAGTTGGGACACCCCAGAACTGGGCCGCCTCTTGAAACATGGATTCCATGGGAAAAACCTGCTCAGCATGAGCAGGTTTTGCAACCACTGCCCCCAGGAGAAGAAGCACCAAGACTTTAAGCCTCACCGTTCAACCTCAACGACTTGGCCATTCACCTGCTTGGCCACCGCTTCGAGCCCTCGGGACTTGTGCAGATCGTTAAAGTCGGTGTATCGCCTCAAGATCTCTTCACTATTGAACTTGGGCACCGCAACAGTCGCACCTATTGCCGCCGCAGCCTCCTTCGCCTTTTTCAGTCCGACATTTCCAATAGGCGTACCATTGATTTGCTCAACCAGGTGGTGATCATTATCGGCACATATTGTGATCTCAGCATCGGGATACTGTTCGCGCAAAATTTCTCCGACAGGCTGGAGGTTATGGGCGGTAAATGCTGCAACAACTGTCTGCCCGGTGGCCATGTGGATACTTGCTGCTGTAGCATATCCCTCGGCAAGCAAGATCTCCCCATCGTCCAAGTGCTCTGGGGAGGGAATCACCAAAGCGGCCCCGTGTTGAGGGCAGCCAGATTCAAACCTCTTTGCGCCATTGGGTTCAATCCACTGCAGTGTTTGAATGTGACCAGTACGAAGATCAAAGCCGGGAATGAGTAGATTGCCTCGATTATCCTGCTTGAGACCGTACCCCTCAACTCCTTTGTTCCTGAGGTATATGTGCTCGTTCGATGGCTCTGCGTTCATCCATTTTGCATAAGCTCGTTTCTTGGCCTTGACACGCTGCTCATGAATCTGCTGTTCGCGCTCGGCTTTTCGAACCTGGGCTTCAGCCTGCAGGGTCTCCTTCTCCTGTTCAGTTAAGACATGCCTGGTGGCAACCCATTTGACATGTTCACCGGTCTTGTAATTTTGTCCCCAGCCATTTGGCCTTCCGTCTTCGTAGCCACAATAGGCGCCATCCTTGGCTCCGGGCTTGCCGGATTCCACAGGGACACGATGAATGCCCCCGTCAAGAATCGGCTCCTCGACTATCAAGCCCGCTTCTCGAAGCATGTGAGAAAACTCCTGGGTCGGTGGCATGCTCGGGATGGAATTGACTGTTTCTTTCTCGGGTAACCAGGTGGACAATGGAACGAGATCCGTGCCTTCAGGTGCATACCATCTCTTCACCTCACTATCCCACTTTGCCCCTGCCTTTTTAGCCTTGTTCTTTTCCTTATAGGGGACATTCAAATAGGTTTTCGTTTCGGCCATCAGACTGGATTCTTGAACTGCAGTGTTTTGCTCAAGGAGTTTGTCCGAGCGATCATACCCAGCCATAAAGCTTTCTTTCATCTCCTTGGGAGGCGGATATTCCAGCCCCTCGAACTTGAGGGTGAATTTTGTTTGATCCGCGAAGTTGTGATCCTGGCTCGCCAAGATATAGATGTTTGTATCGTCTTGATACTCGCAGTGTAAGGGTCCCTGCCGGTGGGTGGCACACATGACCCGATAGGCAGATCCGGCTTCCTGTGCGGTCTCGTATTCCTGATACACTTCCGGAGATGCCCCACTGATGATAAATACCCCTGCCTCCTTTTCCGTTTGCTGCACGGCCATTTCATGTTCTAAATTCATCACATACTCCTTGATTTTCTCTGCGTCGCGGCAAGCCCGCATAATTTCCTGCGGGTCCTTTTTCAAAACGCTCACCCAATTCTCGACATAGGAAACATGCTGATTCGGCTGATGAGGCAGGCCAAGTTCCTGACTGAGCATCCAGGAGGCAATCTCAGCACGTAGCTCCTCCTTGGCGTACACTTCGGATCCAAACGGCCCAAACTCTCGATCCATCCGACTTGGGTGACCGGTCCAATGCCCCAGCTCATGCAATGCCGTGCTGTAGTAGTCGCCAGCCTCGGGAAAGTTCTCCTTTGGTGGCAAATGAATGTCATCGGTGGATATCCGGTAAAAGGCGCGATCAGCCTGATCATGGCTTATCGTGGCTCCCGATCCGGTCAATATCTCCTCTCCTTTCTGAAGAGGATCCCAGGTAAGCTCCGGTTCTTCGTAAGGGGGAATATCCTGACCATCGAGCGTCTGCAGTTGACTAGCATTGAACACCGAAAATACGTGCAGGCGCGGGCGTTCCAATTGAACGTTTTCCTTTTTCTCTTCACCGTTTTCATCCATAACGGGGTGACCGGATTCATCGAGAACGGTTTGCCGATCCGTCCATTGCCAGAACACAACCTGCTGAGCTTTGGATCCCTTCTTGACCCGCCATTCCTGCTCATTGGCCTGCTTAAAAGTCAGCCACCGGGGATCGGCAAAGCCATGGCGAGCCAACATAATGGTGTTTACCCCTCTATAGGTAGTTCCAGAGATCGGGTTCATGGGCCGATGGAACTCTCCTGCTTTCCAGGGTTTCTGCCAGGGGGCCGTACCCTTTTGCAGCTCCTCGACAATGCTTTCGGTGAAGGTTTCCGCGACGCTTTTCCGCTCAGATTTCTTCATCAGCTTCCCCCTCAATTACATCGCCCAAATCCTCCTCGCTGAAAAACGCGCCCATATAATCGGCGACATCCGGATCCACCGGAATCCCCAACCCGGGGTTCTCCAAGGCCTGCTGTTCAACTTTCCGTGCTGCTGCTTTCAGATATTCCATGAGCATTTTCCTCAAAAGGTGATGACCGGTTCAACCGGCCTCAAAGAAACGATCGGCACCAGCCCGAAGTATCGGCTGTCAAAACTGCCGTCGTGGTGTTGCGAAAGAAGGAGCGCTTTTCCTGCGGGAATGATTCCAGGGAGGAGATTAGATGACGGCATGGTACGTCCTTGACTGTCCCGACCGAGAATTTTTGTGTGTTCCAAAACGTGGTCATTGACCATGATCATGTCGCCACACTGTTGAACGCTGTCCCCGGGCAGTCCGTTGATTACTTTCAGCAGTGGCCTGAGCCCGGAAGGACAAGATCCGGCCGTCAGATACCCTCGCTCTCGCGCCAATTGAACGAACTCGGGATCATCAAGGCAAAACGCTACAATTTGCCCTCGATGCAGTGGCCCGCCTGTGAGTCGGTACAGGCCCATAGGAAGAGAAGGTGTCAGGTTGACTCGAAAACCAAGCTGCCAACAAACAAACCCCAAAAACGAAACGCACAGGCTAATCGCACAGATACTTTTCATAGTCGGCTTCCGTAATGACAGGCTTCGTCGGTTTCTCTGGTTGCTCCT
Organism: Desulfobulbus sp.; assembly: GCA_050252135.1. Classification (GTDB taxonomy): domain Bacteria; phylum Desulfobacterota; class Desulfobulbia; order Desulfobulbales; family Desulfobulbaceae; genus Desulfobulbus. Next base: position 25,012 of record JBFWLN010000033.1, on the reverse strand, counting down.
GCACAGCGCCTTCGTACAGGCTGTCGGACCTTGCCGGGGGAAGGATTCGCGCGCGGCTAGAAAATACCGGATCAAGGAAATACAGGATCTGCTGGCCATAGATGGGTGATTGCCCTGCGGTGAAGATCAACATATCCCCGGGCGCGGTGACCTTGCCGGAAGCATCTTTCTCCGCCCCGGGCAGGCGCAGGCATTCATCGGGAGTGAGCAATGGTCGGGAGGTTTCGTTGATACTGATCGAGCGTGATCGACCGCCTTTGCCCCGACTGATCGACACCTTTTTACTCACCACCGTGGTCGTACCGGTCAGTTTGGAGAGGTATTCAGCAGTTTCGGGCAGGTTGGGCGCGTAGGCAATGCGAACATGGCAGTTGGCCATCAGTGCGTTGTCGGCACCGTAGGTGTTGTTGAGCTGCTTGGTATCCTGAACAATGAAGTAGCCCTTGATGCCGTACCCGGCCATAAAGGCAATGGCCCGTTCAAATATCGGCAACTTGCCCAGAGCAGTAAATTCGTCGAGCATCAACAACAATCGGTGGTGATAAGCGACCTGGCTAGCGCCATCGGCAAAGGTCATCTTCTCGGTCAAACGACCGAGTAACTGGGTCATAAAAATACGCAGCAGGGGACGGAGGCGGTCGATATCCGCCGGTGCCACCACCAGGTACAAATTCACTGCTGCCTGGTGATTCATCAGATCGAGGATGCGAAAATCACAACGGGAGATATTGCGGGCAACAACAGGATCCCGATAGAGCGCCAGATTGGCGGTGGCGGTCGAGACGACACCGGCCATTTCCTTATCTGCCTTGGCGAGCATGCCGCTGGCGGCGGAGGCACAAAAAGTATGGGCCGCCCTGCCCTGCTCTTCATCGAGGCTGGGAAACATTTGAGCCAGCATCGCTGCGTGATCCGTGGCGATAATCTCTTCGAATAACTCCTTGGGGCCACCTTCTCGATTCGGGTCTTCAAGCATCAGGGAAACATCGTACAAACTGGCCTGCCGGTTCCCCTGCAATCTGGTGATGATGAGACAGTGCAGCAACACCCCACCGAAAAAGCCGCAGGCTGCCTTATCCCAGTAATCAGGAAGCCCCTTACCATCTGGATCGAGCACCATGTTGGCCACCTGCTGCACATCCGCGATTGCCCGATCGCCTTCCAGCCGGATCTCTTCAAGAGGATTAAAGCAGGCCGTTGCTCCTGTCGGGTCTGCCGGTTCAAAACGGAGCACCTTATTCCCCCGGCTCCTGAGATATCCGGCGGTCAGGGCATGGTTCTCCCCCTTGATGTCGAACACTATGCTGGACTGTTCCCAAGCGAGCAATGTCGGCAGGATCAGCCCCACGCCCTTACCCGAGCGTGTGGGTGCGAAGCAAAGCAGGTGTTCTGGCCCGTTATGGCGCAGGTAGAACTGTGTTTTGGTCGCACAATCAAACCATCCGCCGATATACACGCCCTGTCCGGAGAGATATCCCATTGCGCGGATCTCCTTACCGTTGGCCCATCGAGCTGTACCATGCAGATCCTTTCGCCCCTTGGGAGCCTGGTTGATTGCCAGATACAACATGGCGCTTAACAACAGCGGCCCCATAAAGAGCAGCATGGATTGATCGGTCAACGGTTGTACCTCGGCGGAAGAGAAGACCGTTTTCGGCCAGGCAATCACCGTCCAGGGGCGGTACCAAAGGCGTCCAAAGGCAACAAAAGATTCTCCGAGCAAGGGATGGTATCCATACAGATTTCCAATTCGGTGCAAGGTCCACATCAGCACCACCAGCCCCCAGAGGAGGACGAAGAGCACAATCAACCATCTCCAGAACCCGCTTTTGGTCCGACGGTTAATATGGCCATACTGCTGTTCAGCCATTGTTTAACCGTGTGTACGGCTCTTGAAAGACGACGTCCTTGGTGACAATGACGTTAAACTGATACCCCGGCCTGATCTCCAATGTTGGCTTGATGTTCAGGTTTTTCTGCAACAGGCTCAAGGTTGCCTGCCCCATTTGCGCGGCCAGGGCAGCGGCCATGGCATCTTGCACCGAGGTACCGTCACTGTTGTCGCTGGAGTTAGAGACGTTATCCATGGCATAGCTGGTCCCGCCGGTGATCAGACTCATGAGCAAGGAAGAACCGAAGATGCGCAGGTAGTGGTTATTGATCTGGTCTTCATAACCGGCATAACCGGAGATATCGGTGCCGGGCATCGCTCCCAGGGTCACGGCAGAACCGTCGGGAAAATTGAGCCGATTCCAGGCGACCAGTACCCGGCTCTGGCCAAAGACAACGCGTGAGTCGTAAACTCCGTAGAGTTTGGAGCCCTGTGGAATGAGAAGGTGGTGACCGGTGGCAGTGTCATAGACATTCTGGGAGACCTGGGCGATCAGGCTGCCCGGCAGGTCTGAGTTGATCCCGCTGATCATGATGCCGGGAATAACAGTCCCGGTCTTGATCTCAAAGGGTTGTCCAGGTTCGCGGGTATAGGGTGAACGCCACTCATCCTGACCAGACCGACTGAAAAACTGTTCTTTGTCGCGATCAGCCGTATTGAAATCCTGTACAGGGCTTTGTTCCGGCAACAGTCCAGCCTGTTGAATCATTGCCGCTTGACTCATCCCGCGCTGTGCTGGTGTTGTTGTGGTCTTTTGTTCTTCCTTTGCGTTCTCCATGCGCTTTGCGATCAGGGGTGACTTCAGGGCTTCCTGAACGGCTTGTTCCTTGGCCCGTTTTCTTTCCCGCTCCAATTTGAGCGCATCCTCGTTCTCTTTGTTCGAATCCGTTCGGACCACAACCAGAGGTTCTTTTCGCTTCGCTGCTTCAGCCTCAGGTGGTGCGATCACCGCTGGCATATCGGCAGACGGTGGGAGCGACAGCCCATGCCCTTCCAGATTGACCAGAGGCTTTTCCGAAGAAACAGCAGCCGGTTTGCTCTCGGATTGTTTGCGAGAAACCGATCCATAATTGACACTGTAGAAGAGCACACCAAAGAGCCCGAGAACGACGAGTGCGACGGCATAGAGCGGCCATTTTTTCATCCTTGTCGTGGTCACTTTTGGTGGCTTTAGACTGTTTGGCGAACCATCACTCATTGTCCCCTCCTCCGGTTTTCAAACAGGAAAAGCCGGCAACTGGTTTGCCGTCGGCTCCATAGGTACGTGCCAGAGTGGCGGAACGAGACTGTTCAGTAATATTGAGTTGCAGATACCAGGCTGCGGGGGTCGCTCCTTGCAGCGAATCGAGCACATAACTAACGACGACATCGCCACGCGAAGAGAGGATGAATCCCTGCCTGCGCAACATATTTTCAAAGGCCTGGCTAAACGCATCGACTTGCTCAGGGACGAGTAGCTTGAGCGAGGTGCGCCCAGGCGGATACAACTCCACCAGTTGCTTGGTGACATCCTGCGCAATCGACGCCGTGCCTTCCGTGGGCAGTTGCCCGACAAAGGAAGTGCCAAGACCAGCACGTCCGGCACAACCAGATAGTACCGCTGAGCAGAGAAGTACGATCAACACGGCAAATTTGGTGTTCATTTGCCCCTCCTGATCTCCACGCTTTCCTGGTCTCCTCCCACCCCGGTGACCAGGGCAATGGTGCTGAAAAGACCGTCAACGATCATGGTTTCATCCTGGACACGATAGTTCACCAGTACATCGGTCCCTCCCTTACGCACCAGGAGGGCAGGCATTTCCCCTGACCTGGTTGACCGGGGCAATTTGATGTAGGTTTTCAGTCCGTCGTCGTATACCCGCTCAGGTTTCCAGGGTACCTTGCCTTCCACCTCATAATTAAAATTCAACTGAGCGAGATCGACTTCCTTGCCGTCATTGCCGATTGTCGATCCCCATTCCTTTTCTTTGGTTGCCTGATTCTGCTTTTGCTGCATTTCTCGACGCATGGCATCGTAGTAGGCAAAACCAACGTAGGGCGTGTACCCCTTCAGCTGAGAAATCAGTCGCAAATGGTAAACTCGCCGGTCCGTGGTGATCACGGCACTGGTCTCCAAACCGGCATCTGCAGGTTTGATAAACAGGTGCGTGGCATTACCGGCGGTTCCCGATTCAACAAGCCAGCGGGCTGAATCTCCCAGAACGATCTCGTTCACCGATTCGCCTCGTTCCAACTCGACATCACAGACCTGAAACGGTGAAGCGATGATCGTCGGCACCGATGCACCATGCACATACATGAGCTTGCCCCCGGTCGTCATGTAGGGCTGGACACCGTTATTGGTCGACCATCGGGAAGATATGTGGAGGGCTTTTCGCTCCTTGGCGCTCAACGGCACCATGACCTGGCTAAGGTAATCGGTTTGAGCGGCGAGCGTGTTGCCACCTGCGGTCGCTCCCAACACCGTCAGGAAGCACAGACTGGATACAAGTTTCTTCATTGATCACCTTCCCTCGTTGCTGATAATTCGTGAGGCGGCAAGCGCCGTGATATAGACACCACCTGGATTCGCCATCACCTCTGTTTCTGTTTGCGGTGGCCGCAGTTGAATGGTCGCCGTGGCCTCGTAGCCATGTTGTTCGAGAAGTGCCCCTGCATGATTGCGCAGCGTTTCGAGCCACTCGACCCGATACGAACTGTCGCTCACCGGCAGCGGCAACCCTTTGATCTCGACGTGAACCAGCCTTCCGGCTTTAGCGATCTCGTACGGACTGTTTTCCTCGAACCACTGTTTCAAGACACCGGTAGCACTCCCAGAGATGACCTGGGACAAACGCTTGATCATCTGTTTTTGCAACTCGGTGTCAGCGGTCACGGTCCGCCAGTTGACGATCGCATCTGCAATCTCCGATTGGATCATGTTTCTTGACGTGGAAAATGACTGTTCAAGACGGGCCACATTGCTCACCTTGCCCAGCTTGTCCATCTCCACGACATAGGGAATGACCTTGACCTGCCTGGCCTGCATCACATTGCCGCCCAAAGATACGGCCAACAAACTCAGGCTGATAAATGCCACTGCCCGCCATTGTGCGGCCCGGCTGATGTAGGATCCATATCGTTCCAGCCATTCTTCACGGGCATTGAGGTATGGATTTGTGTGGACAGACCGGTCCTGTGATGGATCTGATTTTTGACAAAACACCATCGGATTCTCCCTAATTCTGGGGACAACCCACCGAATTTTCAGCAGGTTGTTTTGATTATGCTATTAATTACCGGAAGGTTCTTCGGTAGGTTCCGAGTCAGTGGGAGGGGGTGGTTTTGATGTGGTTGCGATGCTTGACGACAGTTCCTCCTGCAATTTGCTTGCGTCTCGTCCATCTTTGAGATGAGAATTCATCCGTTGCCCAATAGAGCCCCAGGCGTTGCGCTCACGCCTTGCCGCGCTATTGGCGTTCCAAAGATTTCTGGCGGCGGCTCCGGCCTTGCCCCAACCGGTCTTGCCTTCATACCCCGCCATATCGAGCGCGGCCTTTGTTGTACTTGCGCCCCTGGCTGAAGCTACAATACCGCCGCCAACCGCAGCCCCAACAGCAGCGCTTGCCCCAGCGACCATGGCCCCAGTTGAAAGAAGCGAACCTCCATTACCGGTATGGGTTCCATTGATGATACCGGCGCAGACATCCGGGATGGTTTTCACCAAGGCAAGCAGGACAACAGAGGCACCTATGAGAATGAGCAAATCATACAGTTGCGCATCCGTTGTCTCGAATTCGGTGATAAACGAAAGGCCGATACCCAGGACGAGTTGTAACACAAATAGTTTAAAGGCCACGGACAGGGCATAGCGCATGGTGTTGATGGCATACTCTTTCAACAGGCTCGATCCACCAAAACCAAGCAAGAGAATCGAGGCGTTCATGGCCACAAAGGCCTCACACTTAATAAGAATGATTTGAGCCGCCATCAGCGCGAAACAGGCCATTATGATGCAACCCAAAATGAGGTACCCCAACGAGTCGACCGGCGCCCAAGCCGATGTCTTATCAACGATCTGCTTGACGATATTCGCGCCAATCCTGAACGCGTCTAATGTGATATCGGGACCACCCAAACTGGTTGCAAGAGAACGCAAGCCATTGATCAGGTTCATTGACCAAACGCTGTAATTCTTGATTACGGAAAAAATAAAACCAGCAAACAGCAACATGAGCACAAACTGTTTCACTGACGAAGCAATTTCGTCTCTATTTAACGACACCCGAACACCAAGCAATACAACATCAAGAACAAGACACCAATAAAATATTTTTTCTGCATATATCTGCAATGCACTGCCATAAGATGATGCTTTTGTGGAAAATTTATCTAAAATATTGTAGACAACATCACCAGGAGATGCATAGCAGTATTGACCACTCAACACCATGACCAATAGAAAAACCCCAACAATCAGCAGAGGAATCGAAATGCTTGAAAAATCGTTTTTTATCATTCTACTCGTTTCTTCCGGAATCATATTTTCTGGGTGCGACAAGAGCAAAGAAAGCTCACAAAAAGTGACAAATAACAGTTCGATACAACAAACGCAGAATATCCAACAGCCCAAGCCTAAAACCGACGACGAAAGGATGAAAGCCTGGAAGGAAGCCACCGATACGTCAGGGTATGACTTCAGCAAGTACAGCAAACCAGTGCCTTAATTTACGGGACAGCCTCGCTGTATTTAGAGAAATCATACCCCTCGGTACTGGTCGCACTTTGCCAGCGTTCGGCTTGCATCTGCGATTCCTTTTCCGCTTTCATCTGACCAACCAGAGTTGATTGCGTGTTGGTTGCAATCAACTCCCGCAGTTTTCTGACCTCCTGGACCTGGATCGTCGCCAACTGATTTCCCGCCTGCAGGGCTTTCATCTGGCCGTCAGGGGTATTGAGCAGGTTATTAATGTAGCTTTCCAACTCACCTGCGTCCTGAAGCTCCTGAAGCTGCTCACCGGAAAGCTGAAAGGTCGCCTGGGAGGCCTTATCCACCTCACTGGACCAGGCGTTGTAATGATCGCGGTAGGTTTTATTTGCCGCCGCTATCTCCTCCGGGGTGGCGCCAGCCAAATCGGCAAACACTGACTGCTCTGGAAACAGGGTGTTGAACACTTCCGCCAAAGCGGTGAATTCTCCACGCTGGGTTTTTAGCGTGCTTGTGAGTGATGCCAGGTCGGTAAGCTGCCCTGCGAGTTGGCCCTTCAACGCTCCCGGCAGCGAGGCGGTGTTCTGGATCATGTTCTGCACCATCTGAATCTGCTGCGCTGTCTGCTGAATCGCTTCCGTGTACTGGTTGGTCAACGTACTCAGTTGCGAGAGATTGGTGACGCGGTCCAGAGCCTGGGTGAACCTGCTGGAACAATTGGTACAGTACACAACATCCGCCGTAACCGGCCGAAACGCAGCCAAGACCAAAGCGATCGCTAACAATTGTTTTTTCATGCTTTTCTCTCCTGCAACCAGACATCAGGCCAATTTTCCCAACCAAACTTATCCACCAACTGCCTGATGCGGGCGACACTTTCTTTATCCGAAGCGCCAATGAAGGCGAGTGCCCGAGGGCCAAGGGCCAACTGCACTAACCGGCGACCATCGGGGGCGATGATGTAGTAATCTTGTTTTGGAATGGCGTTGGCGACGATTTCTATCTGACGGCTGTTCAAGCCGATATCCACATACAGGTTGCATTGATTTTCCTGCCGGGCCGAATGGTTCGGCAGGAAAATCTTGGTCGGGCAGGATTCAACCAAGACATCCATAATCCCTGAATTCTGGGCATCGGAAAGACTCTGGGTGGCGAGCACCACCGCACAATTGGCTTTACGAAGGACTTTCAACCACTCTCGTATCTTTGCCCGAAACACCGGATGGCCAAGCATCACCCAGGCCTCGTCCAAAATCAGCAACGAGGGTTGCCCTGTCAGCGATTTTTCAAAGCGACGAAAGAGGTACAGAAGCACGGGGATCATATTAGCCTCCCCCATCTCCATCAGATCCTCGATCTCAAACACCATAAAATGAGAGATGGCCAGGCTATCTTCCTTGGCATCCAGCAAATGCCCCATGGCGCCCTTGCCGGTGTAATGGGTCAGGGCTACTTTCAGCTCTTCATCCTGGCAGACATGCCAAAAATCAGTCAGCGAACGCATATGCCCCGGGTTATGACGCAAGGTTGCAAGGGCCGTGTGAATGGCATTACGATGGCCCGGCAGAATCGTCAGTTTCTGCAGTTCAGCTAAAGAAGCGATCCAGTTAGCTGCCCAGGAAAATTCTGTTTTTGATTCGTCGATGTGTTGCAAAGGGGCAAAAGAGAGCGACTCATGGCCGATGTTGTAATGGTCACCCCCCGCCCCCATACAGAGTGGGTACAAGCTCATGCCCTTGTCAAAGGCGGCAATCTGTGCATTGCGGTATCCGCAAAACTGCGCCGCTATAAGCCCTAACAGGGTACTCTTGCCGGAGCCCGTTGGCCCGACAACAAAGGTATGCCCCAAATCACCGGCATGAAGGTTGAACCAGAACGGAGTTGAACCGTCCGTGGTCAGCACCGAGAGTGGCCGAGACCGGGGTGGATAAAAGGGGCAAGGAGAGAACTGACTTCCTGTCCAGGTTGTGGCCAGCGGCAGGAGATCAGCAAGATTCAAAGTATTCACCAACGGCCGACGGATATTGGCGTATCCATTGCCCGGGTGCGTCCCAAGCCAGGCCTCAAGCGCATTCACCGATTCGATCCGGCAACCAAACCCGAGCGTCTGCACCACTTTCCTGAGCTCCCGAGCCATATCATGCAGCTCGTCAAGCCGGTTGTGGCGCAACTCGATACAGGAGCTGAGATAGCCGATACCAACCATGCCCGACTGGACTTCCAAAAGGGCCTCCTCGGCATCATCTCGCATCATTTGCGCGTCACGGTTCACCCTTGCATTCGGGTTGTTCAGGAAGAGATCCAGGAATCTGAACATCTGTTGCTGCCAGCCCTTGCGATACATGTTGACCTCTTTTGTTCCATCCAACTGGTCCAGACAGATAAACCGGGTCGAATACCGATAGGGCAAAGACAGACTATCGAACGCGGAAAGCATCGACGGCCAGGAGTCATAAGGCAAACCATCGATGGCCAACATCGCCAGATATTGATCACCAACGCGCGGTTGCAGACCACCAATCAAATCAATGCCGCCAAGAATGGTATCCAGGTACATAGGCACGCTGGGCACTCGAACGGGAAATTGCTCTCCAACCAGGCAGCGCTGGAAATGAGCCAGCAGTGAAGAGAAGACCACTCCCCCCTCCTCATATTCCGCCAGCCGCTCCATCCGTAAAACCGAGGACAAGGAGTCTTCCAGTTCGGAAAGTGTGGCAACAAAATCATTGAGACTGCGATCCATGCTGCTCCCACCGTCGCCGGTGCGAATTGATTGCTGCATCTTGGTCGTGTTCAAATCTGGTTTGTAGGTGACGCTCAACACGGTTTCGGTTTTGAAGCAGAGGCCACTGCCAAAATAAGTACGCCGCTCTTCATCGATCAATCGCGTCACCGCATCTGGAAAGAATCCGCTTTCAGCAGGCGGATAGGCCCGGTGGGGACAGCGGATCGCATCCACATGCAGCATCCATCCCGTGCCCAGCCGCTTAATGGCATTGTTCACCTGACGCGAGACCCAGGCCAGTTCATCCGGGGTGGATCCGGCTGTATCCTGCCCCGCAAAGGACCAGGCTGCCAGAAAAGAGCCGTCCTTGTTGAGCACCACACCGGGAGCAACCAAGGCTGCGTAAGGCAGCAGATCAGGAAGCCCCTTAGCGGTTGAACGGTAATCGTTTAACTTCAGCACTTGAAGCCTCCTGCACGTTTCCACCGAGAAGTTCTGGCCGGGAAGTATTCCTGTTGCCCGATATGCCGCGCCCAGATCTTTGACATCAAGGGATCGTTTTTTGCCATGAGCCGCAGAACACCTATCGAGCACAACCAAAATCCCAGCGCAGACAGTCCGGCAATGATGGTCATGCCGCCAACACCGACCAAAAATGCGATCAGGGCGCTGAACATCACCAGTTCACGCTCCGCTCCAAACACCAGATTATGGCGTTGGAGGCTCTGTCTGATCGGCACGGTGCGCATCAGATAACCGCGCCAGAGAAGGAGAACACACTATTGACGATGGAGGTGGCAAAGGCGATAAAGCTGATACCAAAGACCACCTGCAGCAGCAGCTTGAACCCGCCGGAGAGATCATCCTTATTGAGGATGAAAATCACACCGCACAAGGCCATGGCCACAATGGAAATCCATTTACCAGCCGGACCGGTAACGGTATTGACCACTTTCTCCAAGGGGCTGGAGAATTCGGTTATGCCACCGGAGGCTGATGCCAGCTCCGGAACGACAACGATGGCCAACAGCAAAAGAGACAGGGCAAGTTTGTTACGCATGATAAACAACCTCAGTTTGATAGGTATGGTTTATGGCATCGTAGCCATGGATACGCAGGACTTCTGAAATTCTGCGGCCAGAAGGCACGCGTTTGATAAAAATGACCAAGCCCACGCTTTTACCGATGAGCTTTTGCTTGGGAGCAGGTGTCGCCTCGGCGATCAACTCCTCAAGGCGATCCAGGCCTTCGGCCGCACTGTTGGCATGCACCGTCGCGATGCCGCCAGGGTGACCGGTGTTCCAGGCTTTAAGCAGATCAAGGGCTGCTCCATCTCGAACCTCACCGATGATGATTCTGGTTGGTCGGTAGCGCATGGTGACCTTGACCAACCGCCGCATATCCACATGATCCGAGGTCCTGAAGAACACCGTATTCTCACTTTTTGACTGCAACTCCATGGTGTCTTCCAGGATCAACAATCGGTCCAGCGGACAGAGACCGGCAAGCGCCCGGATCAATGCATTGACCAAGGTGGTTTTGCCCGAGCCGGTCCCACCGACAACAAGGATGTTCGCCCTACCCTTCAATGCCTCATGAAAAACTGGCACCAGGTCAGGATCAAGAATTCCGGCTTTGACGTACTCATCGAGTCCAAATACTCGGCTGGCCTTTTTACGGATGGTAAAACTTGGCGAGGAAACTACCGGCGGCATCAACCCTTCGAAGCGGGATCCATCCAAAGGCAATTCACCTTCGATAATCGGCTGTTCAACGGTAACGCTGCTGCCGAGCCCAGAGGCCACCAACGAGAGCACCAATCGCGCCTGCTCCGGTGCCATATCCGACTCAGGCTCCATTTCACGGCCCAACTTCTCGACCCAAATCTTGCCGTCCGGATTGAGCATCACCTCCACCACGTCCGGATCCCGCAAAGCGGACATGATCACCGGGCCAAGATTATGCTCGAGGGAAACAAGTAATCGATTGTCTGCAATCATCTCTCTTCTCCTCAACGCAAAACGAACACTGCCACATTGATCAAGGCCGAGACGGTGACAATGGCAGCCAGCCAAAACAGGCTCTGCTTAAATTTGTCTATCTTCAGGGTATTCTCGGAAAACAAGCGGGACATTTCCGCCGCCGATGCGCTCGAGAGGCTCTCCCCCAAATGGGTTGCGGTCTGCTCCACAGACTTGACGTATCCGTCTGTTCGTTCCGTAAGGATGGCAGTGAGCGCTTTACGATGCCGATCAAGCAGCTTTTCTTCTTCCGAGAGAAAGGCATTGAGAACGGTGACGATCATCAGGATAGGGTCATCGGGAGAGACTGAGGCTGAATTTTTCATAGCCAACAGCATACGGACTTCTTCCAGACTGAGGCCGATGCCATCAGGGAGTTCCGGTATCGCCTGCTCGGCTTGCAATGCTTCTTGAATTTCCATCACCCTTCCCTTTCACAGAGCCTCGATCAGCTGCGCCTTATCGACTTCCCGGGATACTTCCGCCCAAAAAGTCTTTAAGCGTTGTCGCACCATGACCGGTTGATTGGAATGGATGGCGGCTTCAAAGGTTTCTCGACGAGACAGCAAGGCTTCCAAATCCTTGCCAAAGGTCGACTGTTTACGAGCAGGGACCTTGATGATGGAACGAAATTGGCTGTAATGCTCCTGGTAGACCTTGAAATCCTCAAAGACCTTGCCGTTCATGGCAATGTCCCCGAAATATCGGTTCAACCAGACGACAATTGACGTCGAGGGAAAGGAGGTGGCCAGGGTTTTGAGACCGGATGCGGTATCAACAACAGCCTGCCCGCCTGTCATGACCGTATGCAACAGAACCGCATGGCCTTCCTGATCGAGGAGTTCAAGTGCGGCATTGTCCTTGAGATAGGAGCAAAGAGGCAGGAACGTGGAGGCACCGTTATCGATGACGATATGGTTTTCTTCGGTTTGCTGGAGGATGATTTCCATGAGGGAATCAAACCGACGTTGATCAATGTCGTCTCCATCCATAATATCGAGTGACTGCACAGACAGCGTTTTATAGCCTGAGAAGGTCGCATTGACCGGATCGGTGTCAACACCGGTTACAGCAATCCCCTGCTGATGCAAATACTGGTAGAGCAGAGAGGCGATCAGCGATTTCCCAACCCCACCTTTGCCCTGCAAAACAAAATGAACGGTGCTCATAGTGCCCCAACTCCCTTTGAGTTTTTCTATCTGGAGTGCCTTTCTTTTTTTTAAGAATATTTTAAATACTTTTAGCGTCATGCAGCCGTTCCGCTATCTCTTCGAGATAACGTTCTTTATCAAGAGTATCTTTTCCATTTTTCCTACCTGCTATGCCACGCTTTGCTACCCGCTATGCCACGGTTTGCCTACCTGCTACGCCACACCTCCTACCCGCTATGCCACGCCAACCTACCCGCTGTGCCACGCTTCCCTACCCGCTATGCCACGGGTACCTACCCTCTATGCCACGCCTTCCTACCTGCTATGCCACGGGGTTCGAGTCGGTTTCTACCTGCTACGCCACGGCGTCAGGGTTTGGCGGGAAGACATACACCTTGTCCTCGGCATCGATGCTCCAGGACCCGATAGCCTCTATTTCAACCAATTCATTGAGCGCTTTCTTGAGCTGTTGGCGAAATTTGTAGAGTTCCTTGCAGGTCGACCGACTCATCTGACAGATCGTCGCGGTCTTCAGGGGATACAACGCGGTGCTGCTGTACAGACCATGCAGCCATTTCGCGAGATTGTTCCTGAGGCAGAGCCTCTTGCGCCATTCCAGAGAGGTCCAACCAAGATCCAGCAGTGATCCCAAATCCGCATTCACTCGTAGAAAAAATCTGTTTTTGACCGAGTCATGGTAGAAATCGTAAATGAGTGGACCACCATAAATGCGCATTTTTCTCAGTACTGGCTGGCGCACGTTATCCCCGTACTGAACCTCAACCAGACAGGCACAGAGCCGCCGAATGGAATTGAACAGCCAATCTTGACCAGATTTCCCTGGCTTTTTATTCAACGCCTTCAAGAAGCCCCGAACCGAAAACTCCACCAATCCGTTTGTTTTTCTCGACGCGGCCTGTTGTGCAGCAAGGTGTACGGCATGAAGCATCACGTCTAAATCCCCTTGATCAAGCGAACCACCGGTGAAAAATATGGTGACGTTTCGAAATGAATAAATCTTTCGTTTTTCCAGATACTTCCGGTGTCCACGCTGCACCATGCCAAACATGGCGGATTGGAGAAAAGTATTGGGGGCAACATGATTTTTCTGCGCCGCATCCGGCAGCCGTGGCGTGTCATATGGCTCGAGCATAACGGGCAATTCAGGAATTGGTTTCCTCAAGATTTCCATTTGCTTTCCCACATGCTCTTGTCTTAACGACTGACGTTTGCTTGATACCTCTTCCATCAAGTAAATCTATTTCCACCAATCGTATTTCCGATTTTCCGGATACGATTTTTTTTGTTCACCCAAAACCTCCGGCCAATAATTGGTATTTCTCACCGACTTGTTAACTCTCCGCCTTATTCGCTTTACCTGTCGGGTGAAATGCAGGGCAAAAATTAAAGGTTGAAATTTGATTATTTGGCCTACTATTTAATTTGCGTAAAATGGCAAACTACTGCTATTATACGGTTATTAAAATTCGTAGAATTGGACGACCTACACATTTGACATAGCTGATTTCTCGCGATATTCGCCGCGACAATGCTCCTATTTCCCTTAGCAGCGCCTTATCAATTTTGTAGTGCACCAATTGCGACACTTATATTTTTAAAAATATTGTGCTTGTTTTTACCCCGACGGAAACCTCCTCTGCTTTTCCCATATTTGCAGGTGGTTTTGTTTTACCTCTCGTAAATTTGTTTTATTCTGCTTTATTTTTTAAATCATTTTTTAAAGCAGATCAAGCAAAAACCTGGTGAGTCGAATGGAATCTCTCAGTTTTGAAGATTTGTTCAAAAAAATTAAGAAGATATCGAAAGGAAAAAATCAGAAAGGAGTGGCACAAGCCCTTGGGATTTCTCCGCAAGCAATCACGGACGCCAAAAGGAAAAATAAAATCCCAGAAACCTGGTTTGATATCATCGAGGAAAAATTCGGTCTCTCAAAAGACGAACTGATCAGCTACGAGGATAAGACGGGCAAGGGAGCATCCGCCCCGACTGGCGCAGGGCAATCCCTCGAAAAGGATAGTTACGACCAAATAATGGACGAGTTCTTTGAACTCGTAAAAGAATGGCAGGTTGAAGAACATGGACGAAGCACGAGAACCGCCATAGACTTCATCCAAGAATTTCCAAAACGTTTCGAAGAAATGGCGCTTTGGCAAAAAAAGAGGAAAGAAGAAAACACGACGTCACCGTTGCCGGAAATTAAATCAGCTGGAGGAAAATAATTATTTTTTGGACAGCTTGCAGGAGCAATTCCCCTCATTCAGCTGCCAGATAGAGTCGGTACACAGTGCGCATTCAGCAGACACTTCTTTTCTTTTTCAAGTGGCCGGGTTCTCCTGGCTTCGCTACCACCCCCTCTCTACAAGGCGGCAAAAGCCGTGTGACGTCAAGAATCTCTCACTACAATATAGTTTGCCATAGAGCCTGATCCCTTCCACAGGCGCAACTGTTTCAATGGTCATGACCAAATATTCAATACCAGCTCAAGCCAATTCCGATCGGACCGACCAGCATCACAGCTCTATTGGCATGAAAATTCAATCATTTGAATCCTCAACCACTTCCTCATCCGAGTCATCAACTGTTGGAGATAATGGTAGTTGCGTTGCCATGAAAACCCGGCTTTTCAGCCTTTCCTTCAAGTTTGACCTCCGTTTCTCATAGAATTTCCTGAATGCCTCAAACTCCAAGCCAATTCCTTCAACAAGTAGATCCTGTGCTCGCAGGTTTACATTCGGGTCATTGAGCCATTCGGACAAAGGTCTGTCGTTCTTTGAGAGATTCTGCGAGTCGTTGAGCAAATGAAGATTTGCCATGGAATTCCAATGTCCTGCATCAGAGAAAAATCCAAGTAGCGTCTCGTCACTTTGGAGGAAGTTGTGCAACTTGAGCGCCTTTTTTTCAAAAGCACTACGGGGATGCAGATGGTCAATGTGGAAGACCTCGGTCGAACTCATTTCAGGGAAAAGAAGGTGCAGAAGTGCTCGGCAACGGCCTTCTCCATACTGAATATCCAGCAGACTTTCAATGTAGTCATCATCGAAACGTAGGTCTTTGTTGGTGGCTTTATACCGCTTGATGATCGCTTCCAAAGGAAATGCTGTTTTTTGAATGTTGTCCCGTAAAAGGTCGCGCATGCTTGTCAGGATTGAATCCGCTTGCCCGCCAAAAACTCCTTTGAGCAGGGCCATATAGAACCATTGGCTGATCTTCGACCGTTGCTCATGACACTTGGCCAAGTTATTGATGTCGCGGTATAAAGGTCGGCTGTCTTCGTTTTGCTTGTACAGATAGTAGCAAATAGGAATCACAGCATTTTTGGATGTCAACGACTGTGGATTGATGCCAAGTCGACGCACAAGAAGGAAGGTGGCCTTGATGCAGTCTTTTATGGATTGCCACTCGGACTGAATTTTCTTCACCTGCTCAGCCTTGAAATTTTTGACTTTGAAGCGGACATCCGCGTCAGTAAGCATTAAGCAGGTTTTTAGAATCCAATCCCGTTCAATGTAAAATCCCATGTCAATGCTTTGATGGATATGGTTTGTCAAATTATCGAGCTCTTGACGAAAATCCCCATCCCAGTTTGCAACAGCGATCGACATCAGTAAGTCTGAAAATGCCAGCTTGGTTCCACCGCTATTGGTTCGAATAAAGACATCGAGTACGTGATCAATCTCCTGACTGGTTTCATTGAAATAATGGATAATCTTCTGCACCCTGATCACATCGTAGAGTTGGGAGAGGGTCTCTTGAGCAAATTCGTTATCGGATAAGCCAACAGAGTCAAGAAAGGGTCTTACGACTTTATTCCATATCTGGCTCCCTCCATCAACCTGTGGAAACTCTAAAATTTTGTGCAAACAGAACCAGTGATGCTGTTTTGGTTCAGCCAATGAATCCTGATATTGTTTTTCTGTCAGGAACCGGAAATTGTATTTCATTAGCGAATCATCATCGTCTGAAATCACTGGCTGCTTGAGATCGAGATAAAGCTTTCTCGGCGGCAGTATGTTTTCATCCATGGTCCCCGGCCACCAAACCCGAGGCTGCTTATATGCATATGTACTGCACAAACCTATGTACAAGGATGTCAACCTTTGCTGGCCGTCGATTATAGCTTTGAAATCTTTGAAGCTGGCGCTGGTCTTTACGTATGGATTCTCTTCATTGAACCTCTGGCAGTAATACTTCAGAAATTCATAAAATTTATATTCGTTTTTGATGTGGTCGCTTTTAATTTCCCACATCATGAACGTGTTGATAGGATATCCGCGCATGATCGAATCAAACAAAACGCAGATTTGATGACTGCTCCAAACAAACTTACGCTGAATGGCTGGCAATAGGTAGTCCCGGTTATTTATCGCATCAATAGCTTCCTTGATGCTAATTGCTCTTTCATATTCACCTGCCATAAATCAGCTCCATTTAGATATCTATTATCTTTTTACAATTGTTCAAAACCATCTGTTCTGCTTCGTTGCGAGAGACATTCCAGATATCACTCAAGACAAAGCATACGTCCATTGCTTCCCAAGGCATGATAGGTTTGCCATTCAGAGTCGCAAAAGGTCCATCTGATTCCGGCAACACCAACTCGGAAGGGATTCTCGATGCTAGGTCTCTGCCTTTTTTGCTTTTTAGCATCAATGAATTGACACTGAAATAACACCTCATTTCGATGGCTTCTTTCAGTTCGGTAATCGATCCGGAAAACCAGTGTAGTATTGGTGTGCCACAACTCGGATACTTTCTGACGATTGACAATATTTTGGAAGCGGCACCTCTCGAATGAATGCTGATGATTCGGCCTCCGGCTTTTTCGCACTCCCGGATCGTGCTATCAAAAATCAGCTCCTGCTTCTCGAATGTCTTCAAATACCTTGAAGAGCCATCGATCCCAACCTCTCCGATGAAATTCGCCTTATGGATCGAACTCAATAGAAGATCCAGCTCATTAAACTTTTGACCAGCGACTTCAGGATGCAAACCGAGAGCAACCTTGATGTTCTCATGTCCCTTGAAAACTTGTGAGGTCGCCACCCATGCCCTTGGGCTGGTTGTAACGGCCAGTGTGAAACGGTTTTCTTTATTGACCTGGGCGAGGATGTCGAGCGCGTTTGGGTATAAATCAAGGTGTGTATGCAGATCTATCATATCACTCCTTTCCCCTGTAAAAGTTCTTTAACCTCACTAAGCCCTCGTGAAAAGACACCTTCGAAGTCACCTCTATTTTGGTGGTCGGCAAAAGAAAGGTGTCCTGAAATCAAGCGGTGGATTCCAGATTGCTCGGCAACTAAACATGCACCGGCAGCGGCACCTACATCATCGGGATTTCCATAAGTTATCCGATCTAATTGTTCTGAATAATAACCACCTGTCGTTTGGTCGACTTCTCCCCAGCGTTGAAATGCAGCCCTCCGAACCAAGCACGGAACACATCTGCCGCAATGTTGCATCTTGTACACTCGATATTTCCCACAACTCACAGATTGAAAAACCAACTCCTTCAATAACTGTTGATTTTTACATTCTGCCAGCACCTCTCCTTTTGTCTTGAACTGATAGGGCATTATGAGATTCAGGCTGATTCCGACTTCATTCCAGAGATTCTGAATTCCTCTTAAGTAAACGGGATGAGTAGTCTTGGTACTGAAACTGCCCATTCTACCTGAATTGAGCGGAATATTTAGACTGATAAAACCATTTTCAGGAACGTATATGTCAGCTGGGGAGTCGGACTGTGCTTCAATAGCAGATGCAGCCAAGGCCGCGAAGGCAAAGAAAATGATCGACCTTCCTCTTGTCGATCCTTCGGATTCATGATCAGGTAGGTGGATATTATGATTCCATTGGAAGTGATGACTTTCTGGACGGATTCTCTCAGCATAGGTCCTTTGAGTATCAGCATCTCCTCTAACCACCTGAGAAACAAAAATGGGGCTACGACCTTCGGTCATGAGATCAATCGCACCGGCCAAACTATCGACACCGCCGGATAGTAAACAAACGCAATCTTGATCAAAGTCAGTAGATTCAAAAAGGTTGAACTCTCTATCTGGCTGAACGGGAAGAGAAACACCTCCTTCGTTGAAAGTAAGAGACCAAAAATCCCCGGTAAGAAATCTCAGCGTTTTTTCAAGCTCCTGCTTTGCTGACTCCCAAACACTTGGATTGCAAAGGTGAACGGTTAAATCAATTTGCCGAGTCCATCCATCAGCACTGTTTATCCTTGTTAGCGAGTTATCGGCGGCGGCGACCGACAAAGCGATTGTATTGAAATCCCAGATCTTTTCTGAAGGACGCAGACCGGCTCTTTGTATGTCTCTTATCAAGGTCGATCCGAAATAACCGACATTCTCCCTTCGAGGATTCGAGTATATAGAGAAATATTTTGTATCTTCCACAAGCTGCTGTGGGATGAGGTTTTCCGGAGCACAAATGATTCTTCTCATGCTTCCTCCTCGAACACTTCGAAAGTGATCTTTATTGCAGATTGCAGCAGGGTGTTCATCTCTGCCTTTGTCGGATTGGATGTATCCGTTCGCAGTTCCTGTATCTGTGCCGAAATTTCTGATTTCAGATAATCCCGCATATCATTCATTCTGGAAACGGCTTCTCTTGGGGAATATCTGTCACTTTCAAATAGTTGGCCGATATCCAGATTGAGTCGATTGAATGCCTCGTTGGCCATGAACAGTTCCATCACGTTCCAAATGCTGTCGTTATCCATATTGAGCAAGTCAACATCGGGATCAATCGTCAAGAGGTCTGACATCGCCTGAGCCATGGAGTCCCTACAAGACTCCTCTTCAAGGCTACCTCCGGTTGATATCACTTGATCTATGATTTCATCGGCAACCTCATATGCCGAAAGATTCTTCGAGGTAAGTTGATTTACCCAGTCCCTGACGTTCGTGTCCGCACTGTCTCGAACGCCTTGAAGGAAATTGAAAAGCCCAGCACCGGCAGACGTTGACGTCCGCATTCGACTGGCAACTTTGGATGCTCCTCCCATTCCTTTTCGGGAGTAGCTTCCCAACGCTTTCTTTAGGGAACCCCGATCGCCACTGCTTACATATTCACCAAGGTATCGTCGCGCATTGCCAAATCGCCTTGGAGGAGCCATCTCCACAGGTTGTGCTGCAGGTTCGGTTTGCTGAGGATTCTGCTCTGGCTGTGAAGGCTCACCTGAAATCTGCTCCAACGGCGACCCGATTTCCGACTCAACAGAACTGAGCCAAGGGGGATCAAATGGAACTCCGCCTCCGGGGCCTGAACTTGACGAAGAGGTTCCCATTACTTTTTCCTCCCGGCTGCTGTATTGATAGCTTTCTTTACAGGTGCAGGCGAGCTGTCATCCTGTTCCCAGCGAGCCAACAGCTCCTTTGCCCATGTCTCGTTGCGTAATTGAGGTATCAATGGTGCGGGTCTTTTTCCTGCGGGGATTTCATCAAGCATGGCAATGAAAGAAGTGGCCAATTCAGGAAATGCCTTGGGTAGATGTAACGCTTGAACGATAACGGCGGATTCCCATTGCTGGTTTCTGGCTCGACGTTTCATTCGAGTTAGGATTTTTTCCGACTCAATCGCTCCAATCTGCTTGATGTTGGTGATAAGCGGCTGCAAAAACCCTTTGGCTTCACAGAGAGCTGACAACAGCTCTCTACCATCAGGGGAAAGTTCATCGAAACTGGCAAGGGATATAGCTTTATCCCGGCTCAAATACAGCAGCGGACGCAAGTCGATTTCAGACAGCGGTGGGCTCAACTTCAACCAGTCTGAAATAAATGGAGCTTTCCACGACTCATGTGAAAATGTGAGTTCTTCAGCTTTGGCGACCTTTTCTTCAAGATCCTGAAGAAATTTCGGTTTGCCGTCCTCGCTGTCACCGACCTGTTTGGCAAGATACTCAAACGCGGCGGCAGGGGCGCATCTTTCAAATAGCTGTAGTTTAACGAGCTCTTCAAAGGAAACGCTCATCTCTTGAGCTTTGGCAACCGTTTCCCGAATAATAAGGTTATTCAGAAACCTCTTGATGAGCCTCGGATTGCCTGCGATGTGATCTGAGGTAGCCATGATATTGGCAAGTTGGTCCGCCAGATCTATTTGAATGGCAAGTTTTGAAGCTGCATCGCCATAGGCATCTTCGATAACCTTTTTGGTTAGGCCACCAGCCCACGATTTTTTGATAGCACTGACGATTGCATCGTGACCTTGATCTTTCTCTTCTTGCGTGATTTGACCACGCCGTTGAGCGAGGTCGGCCAAAAGTAAAATCAGATACCCTTTGACCTCATTGGCACCAAGACGCGGAACCCTGAGTGGAATCTGAATCAGTTTGTCGAAGTAACTTGTTACGAGTTCATCGCTGAGGTCGATATTGCCAAAGTGGGATCTCACCGCATTTCGGATCATCTGTTCGTCAGCTGCAATGATGAATGCCGTTTGAGGAACCAGAAGCAACAACCGCATGGCTTCAAGTGTCGATATCGCAGTATTGGGTAAACACCGATCGAGATCATCGACCAGCACGATCAACGTCAATTCGAGTTTCTTGAGCAACTCCTGAAATAGTGATCTTAGAGCCTCAATCTCTTTCGGAACCGACTTTTCTTCTTTATCATTCAGGAGTTTCTGCAGATCAGGCGCAACCTGATTATAGGATTCCTTGATTTTACTCAGGTCTTCTTGGCTCGGCATTCCGCTTTGACCTAACAAAACACTGATCGCGCCAATGAAAGAGCCGACAGGTCCAGCGACAGCCCCGCCAGTAATGATTCCAGTGGCAACCGGAGCCATGAATTTCGCAGTTCTCAACCAATTGATGCGCTTGATAAACTCTTTGGCCTTGTCGACACAAGTTTTACGCGCTTCGGACTCCTCCATTATTTTGTCGGCAACTTTTTGGAGAAGCGCCATGCGTGCGTCATCGTAGCCTTGATACAGCCAAGCATTGAAATTGATGAAGATGTAGTTTTTTCCACCATCAAGACTTTTGAGGGACTCGCCGATCATTTGAACAAGAGAGGACTTGCCGACACCCCAACTACCTGAAACTCCAATAGAGACAGGCTGACCATTTCCGTCTTTGATCATTTGAGCTGCCGTATCTGCGACAACCTTGAAATTCAATAGGTCTTGAGTTGTTTCTACATCATTCCACATGGTTGATCCTTTATTAATTCAGGTTGTCTCGTTCATTCGATAGAGCAAAAACTCCCGTATCTTTTCAAAAAGGTCATTCTCAGCCGCTTTCTTCAGCTCGCATTCCCACACGGTCATCACCCGCCAACCAGCCGCTTCGAGGTCACTGACATTCTTTTTGTCGCGTTCGACATTGGCTTCGAATTTGGCCTTCCAGAAATCCTCACGCGTGGTGGGTGTTGTGGTCTGTTTGCAGCCGTGTCGGTGCCAAAAACACCCGTGTACGAAAATAACTGCTTTGTACTTCGGAAAAACCAGATCCGGAGATCCAGGCAATTTCTTGTCGTGCAGTCGATATCGAAATCCCATCCGGTGTAGCGCCTTTCTGAGACGCATTTCAGGTTTGGTGCTCTTTTGAGGGACGCTTTTCATGATCTTGGATCTGGTGCCCGCATCCACTGTATCCATCAAATTTTCTTGATCACTCCCGTCGTCACCAATGCATTGAGGTGCCGCTCCAGTTTTTCCGGCAGATTGCCTCCACGGACCAACACCCCAAGTTCCATGTTGTTTTCCATGGCCGCTCTGGTCAGGTTGGCGCTGGTGATGAAAGCGAGGGAGCCATCGGCAACGGCACATTTCGCATGGACGGCACCATTTCCGCTGCCCGAAGACTTGGACTCGGCATTCCACGCATAGACGTTGGCCGACGGTATCGCTTTTTTGAAGGCATCTATCGAATCGATATCGATCTTGCCGCCGTGGGCTTTCGACGACTCCAGCAATATGTCGACCTTGACATTCCTACCTACAGCATCCTGCAGAGCCTTCTTGACCGAGTTGATGTCATAGGCGACGAAACTGACAATGAAGAGCCGCCATCTCGCGGAGTCAATCACCTCAAGCAAAACTTGTTCTGTATGCCGAGAGGCGACCAGCCCCGTGAAAGGACCTGTCCAGACCATTTCGACCGCTTCACGCTTTTCCATGATCGAGGCGGTTCCGGATGCGCCACGCAAAGCGGCAGCAAGTTCCAAAGGTGAAACCCCAGGATCTTTCTTCCACGCCTTTTCCAGCGCATTCATCATCGGTTTGTTGGCAGCCGGGCCGAACCCCGAACTCGCCTTGTAAAACTCGGCTACCGAAGAAAGACCGGCTACCTTGTCCGCTATCGCGTTTACCCGGTCGGGATGAAGTTCGATCCCGATGTCAGCTATTGCTCTCCAGACATCGATCTTCATTGATTCTGCGTCGACCAGTAAGATGCTTGTGGCTCAGCGACACAGTAGTAATCCTTGGTCATCTTTCTAAAAAAAGCGGCTTCCTTGCATTCGAACGTTTCTACCAGCAATGCCCTGTCCAGATAGCGATTGCCTCTTTCGCAGCTTGTCTCGGCCACGAATGCACATGCGTGACAAGACGCCGCATGGAGTGAACGATCATCGCTTGGATTGTGCTCGGAGCAAAGCGGATCGGATGAGCAGACCGTGGCCCTGTTCAGAGCTTGTTCGATCAGGCGGCCGAGGTTCTCGGGCTTGCCGAGATCCACCAGTCCACCGAGTGTTCCATCGGAATCCGCCGCTGCGGTATAGACAAGAATTCCCGCCATGGGCGAATCACCGGTACCGGCATAGATTCGCTCCCGGATACTTGCCGCGTTGTAACCACATTCCAGTGCCAGCTCCCTGATCAACAGATGGGCGAATGTGTGCAGCATGGTATATCTGATTCCGGGGTAACCGACTTCCGGATCGAGACCACGGGCATTTCGCCAGCCACGGTGACCTTGTTCAATTTTTTGGTTCCTGCGTTTGACGGCTTCCAGCTTTTCCCAATCGGAAATGGCTTTTTCTTTGAAACGAAGGAAAATCCCCTCTCCATGGACCTCACCGGCAGGAACCCAGCTAGGGCTCCCTTTGCATAGATCAGCCATTGGTGGTCGCTCGTCTTCGTCCGCCGATTCCTCGGGAGCTTCCACACGGGTATATCCAATCAACGCGTTCACTTCTCTCAAACGCTCCAGCAAAAGAACTGAATCCAGAACATCCTTGTAGGCTTCCGGTCTCGCGACCTTGCTACTCAAAAAATGCGGCCAGTCCGTCGGCGGGTTCGGGGATATCAACACATCCCATTCAGGTCCCTTGATATCACCTTCGGAAACGATCTCGGTGGCGTTCCCATCTTTACGATCCTGTACAGTAAGCCAGATTTCATCCGCCTGATACTTGTCGATTCCGGGGAGGCTATTTGTCTTGGCCAAGGTCTTTACGATGATCTTGATCTCTTCGACAGAATCGGCATCTGCAAAATAGTCCCATCCATCGAGAATCAACTGGGATAGCTGGTTCTTCTCGAGGGGAATGGCCAATACGGAAAGCGTGATCGGGAACCAGCTGTTGGTGGCACCCAAAAGCACCGCCCGAGGCTGCTCGTTGCAATCCGCATCGAATTTGTCGAGATGAGGATTGCGGCCCCGGCAAGCCGGGAGGTTTTCCTGACCGCTTTTACCAAAGGCTTTGGCCAACTGTTTTGAAGCGCCACAAGCATCGCACTTGACCCAGAGGTTTTCGGTCTGCAGCGAAGCCCCTGACTCGAAGAAACGCAGCGTTCCTCTGCAATCGGACTGACCGCCATGCACGAACCAGTGCCAAGGAAAATCGTCCAAATGACCGTTACGGCAAGCCAACAGAAAACGTGCAGGCACGGCATCGGCATTTGCACCTTTGATGCAGTTCGTATGGACGAAGTGGGTCAGTTCCGGCCTGTAAGGGTTGGCCTTGATATTGAACAGCCCCGAGTCATATTCAGCCAAAAGACCGCACTTCACACAACGAAGCCAACGTGGGAACGGTCTGACCGGAACGCCGACCTTACCTTCGGCGGAAAACGGGCTCGCACCTTCGTCATTCAGGAATGGTGGAATCCGCAAATGGGTTACCTGCGGACCGAGCACCCGACGCACGGCAGCCAGCAATCGGGCTTCTTCCACGGGCGGACACCGGTCGATATCCCATCTGTCCAGCCCCATCGTGATCACGGACAGGTTGGGTAAGTCAATCAGCGCACCCGGTC
Organism: Desulfobulbus sp.; assembly: GCA_050252135.1. Classification (GTDB taxonomy): domain Bacteria; phylum Desulfobacterota; class Desulfobulbia; order Desulfobulbales; family Desulfobulbaceae; genus Desulfobulbus. The sequence continues at coordinate 297 of JBFWLN010000033.1, read as the reverse complement.
CGTAGGTCCACAACAGCTGGCTCGGTCTCACTTGTCCTACTGGATGTGTACTCATGCTTCACCTCCGCTCTTCTCCGTTCTTTTCGGTTGCCAAGCCGGAGGCTCCGGCAGAGTCGCAATATCCATAATCAGTTTCACACCCGGTTCCACTTCACGCATCGACATGGGCACGGTGAATTCGTCCCAAGCGGCCACGCCCGGTTTTTTCAACAGTGCCGCCACGTCGCCTTGTCGTCTTTCGGTTTCATAGCCCAAGCGCCGTCCGGCTTTCCCGGCTTCCTTCACCCAGCGATCCGA
>JBFWLN010000032.1:0-31058 GCA_050252135.1 Desulfobulbus sp. | reverse complement strand
CAAACTTGAAGCATTCAATGCTACTATCAACAGGATCGTAAAACGAGCATGCGGATACCGGGATCTTGAATACCTCTACCTGAAAATCAGGCAAGAAGCGGCGCCACCTTTTCTGCAACTCTGACAACGACCCATATCAGTTATCCGCAACACTGCAGAGTTGGATGAATTGGCGTACTCGATTTTGTTGGTCGTTGGAAAGCGGGCAGAACTGCAAACAAAGTCGCTTTATAAAAAGTGAACTAAAGATGGAATAGGGTGGCGTGGAAATTTCATTCACCACCATCACCGGCAGATCGGGAAGGTAGGTCTGGGGCTCTGCAAAAAAGAGATCAAGCTGTTTAGGCAAGGAAGTACCGTGCTTCATGGACACAAAATGAACCGCCAAACCACCTTCGCTCATATCAATGATGGTGCCTGGTTCTTTACCAATAAAAACCAGTGCTTCCGTGTTGATTTTGTGTCGTACATGCTGGCGGCGATCCTTACCGCTCAACGTAGTTGGTCCCTGCGGAGCTGTTGTCATTCCAGCTTTAAAAGTGATGGGGAATTAACGTTTACAGACGTCAAATTGCCTGCAGTACTCGCGGACCAACTGCCAACGTTGCAGGGGGCGTAAGCGAAAATAAATGGGGCTCAACATCAGGATTCGAATTGCTTCTCGCGGACTCATAATTTTTCTCCCTGTTTAGGCCATCTTACTTATTCTTATGCAAATAACAGGCCTGAAAAAATAAAGTTCAGAGCGCTTTAAATGTGCATATAACCCAAGATTTGATTCCAATGGGGAAACATTTTTTGTGTTTTTTCCGAAATAACGAAAAATTGAACCGCAATATTCCGTCTTTTGCCAAAGGTCGATCAAGGCAACTTGCCGAAAAAAAAATCGACTCGGAAAAAATGTGTCAAATTTTTTGAGATGGCCACGTGAAAGTACACGTATACAGGGAGTAGCGTTATTTAATTGGCGCGAAGGCATACCTGAGGTATGTCAGGAAAAACGCTACGACGCAGTCGATCAAAGTCTTTACGACGCCATCAAATATCAAAAAAAGAAACGATTAGTCTTTAGATGTTCTGCTGCAAAATGTAAAGCAAAAATTAATCAGCCTTTTCCAGACTTTGGCTACAGCTCAGGTGAACCACTAGCGGTACCCGCAGGGGAAGAGCAGCTTCCATGTGTTCTTTCAGCAATGCCGAGACCTTTTCAATTTCATCTTTTGGCACCTCAAGTACCAATTCGTCATGAATTTGCAGGAGCATACGGGATCGTAACCCAGATTGTACCAGTTCCCGGTGAATACGCAGCATGGCCAGTTTGATGATATCAGCAGCGGTTCCTTGAATCGGTGTGTTGATGGCGGTGCGCTCGGCAAATTCCCGTTGGACACGGTTGCTGCTGTTAATATCGGGTAACGGCCGGCGTCGTCCCAGGAGGGTAGTGACAAAGCCATCCTGTTTTGCCGAGGCGACAATTTTCCCCATGAAATCCTTGATTCCGGAAAAATGGGCAAAATAACGATCGATAAAAGTTTGAGCCTCCTTGCGGCTGATGTGAAGTTGGCTCGATAGTCCAAAGCTGGACATGCCGTAGACGATGCCAAAATTAATAGTTTTGGCCACTCGACGCATTTCGGAGGTGACCAGTTCGGGAGCTATAAAAAATATTTCCGCTGCCGTGCGGCGATGGATATCCTGGTCGTTCAGAAAGGCGGTCACTAGAGCAGGGTCTTGGCTGTAATGGGCCAGAACCCGCAAATCAATCTGGGAATAATCCGCTGCCAGCAGCGAACATCCTTCGGCTGCGATAAAGGTGGAGCGTATCCGGCGTCCTTCTTCGGTGCGGATGGGGATATTTTGCAGGTTGGGATTGCTGGAGCTTAAGCGGCCGGTGGCTGTGCCACATTGGTTAAATGAGGTGTGGACCCGCCCGGTCGTTGCATTACGCAGGCTTGCAAGTTTATCGACGTAGGTGGATTTGAGTTTGGCCAGGTTTCGGTATTGGAGGATAAGAGCTGGCAGTTCATGGGTCTGGCTCAGGCTTTCCAAAACTTTGACATCCGTGGACCAGCCAGTTTTGGTTTTGCGTCCTTTGGGGAGCTGAAGCCGTTCAAAAAGAATCTCCCCCAGCTGCTTGGGTGAATTGATATTAAAGGGGGTGCCGGCGCATTCATATATACCGGTTTCAAAGGTTTCCAGCCGTTGACCGAACTCCTCGGACAGTAACTCCAGCTGCGGGGCATCGACCAGGATGCCGTTTCGTTCCATATCCAACAGTACCGGGATAAGCGGTCCTTCGACATCGAGCATCAGTCTATCGAGTCCGGCATCGGCAAGACGAGTTCCTTGCTCCTGGTAGAGTCGCATGGCACCAAACACATCCTCGCAACTATAGGCTGTGGCAGCATCGACTGCGACCCGGCAAAAGGCATCCGGCGCTGGATCCTTGGCTGTGACCTCGGCAAAGGTGGTCATTTTTAGCCCAAGCTCAAGGCAGAGATCGTCGAGTTTATAAGAACGACGATCGGGCTCCAGGAGCCATGCACCGATCATGGTGTCAAAAAGTGGACCTGCCAGATGCAACCCGCCATTGTGTGGGGCAGCAAGGACGGCGAGATCGAATTTGAGATTGTGGCCAATTTTGGTGATACCGGAATGTTCGAGAACAGGCCTGAGGGCGGTGGTGATCTCTTCTACAGAGAGCTGACCCGATACCAACGTTCCTTCCGGCGTTCGATGGCCGCAGGGGAGGTACCAGGCCTCGCCGTCATCGATACAGATCGAGACTCCTACAAGGTTGGCAAGCAGCGTATCCAGGGAGTCAGTTTCAGTATCCAGGGCAAAATGGGGCTCGAGTTCCAGCCGTTTGACCAACTGGTTTATGGTCGTAGCATCCTGGACCAGATGGAAACGTGAGGTGTCAATGCGGCTGGCGGTATTTTCTTCCTGGAGCAGGGAGTGAAATTCCAACTCTAGAAAAAGTTCGCGCAGTTTATCCCAGTCGGGTTCCTGGAAACGGTAGTGGGCGATATCCTCCGGTACTTCGGCGGCCTTATTGAGTCTGACCAGATTGCGGGATAAAAAGGCCTGCTCGCGGTTTTCCTGAATATTGCGAACTATCTTGGACTGTTTTAACTGCTCCACCACCGCATACAAGCCCTCAAGGGTTCCGTACTGGGCAATGAATTTCTGGGCCGACTTGGGCCCTACGCCGGGAACGCCGGGGATGTTATCCGCGCTGTCTCCGGTGAGGGCAAAATAATCGAGCAATTGCGATGGCGGGAGGCCGTATTTTTCCTGCACTGCGGCCTCGTCCATGAGGCGGTTATTCATGGGATCCCACAGCGTGACATTGGGGGCTACCAGTTGCAGCAGGTCCTTATCGCCGCTGACGATGATCACTTTGTACCCTTGGGCCGTCATCTTCTTGGTGACAGAGGCAATCAAATCATCGGCTTCCTGGTCGCCATCCTCCAGGTTTGGAATGCGGTAGGCCTCGACTAGCTTCCGGATATAGGGAATCTGGGCAGCGAGGTCTTCAGGCATGGGAGGACGGTTGGCCTTGTACTGATCGTAAAGCCGATGACGGAATACCGGGCCTTTGGTATCAAAGGCGATGGCGAGATGTTGGGGCGTGCGTTCTTTGAGCAACCGTTTGAGGATGGACGTGAATCCGAACGCGGCATGCGTGGGCAGACCGTGGGAGTTGGACAGTGGTTTGATGGCGTGATAGGCCCGGTAAATATAGGCACTACCGTCAATCAGATAGAGTTCCGGTTGGGTCATGGTGAGCACGGTTTTTCTTGCAGAAGATGAGGAGGTGCCACCGGAGAGGGAAAACGACGGCACGAAATTGTTTCAACCTGTCTTTGTACACGGCGCACCCAAGTTGACCAAGCACTATTTGGGTGATCCCTCAGGGGACAATAGAGGTGGGTAAAAAAAACCCCGCCATACTGTGGCAGGGTTTAAAAGAAGGGCCGGTTTTAGAAGCCCGATTTACGCAAGTGTTTTCGGATCAGGCCTGACCAACCCGAACCCAGGTTGCCTGGGGACCTTTATCCCCCTCTTCCATGGCGAAAAGTACCTCGTCGCCCTCAGCAAGTTCACTGAGGTCCACGTCTCTGAGCGAGTTTGCATGGAAGAAAACGTCGAGTTTATCATCGGTGACAATAAACCCATAGGCCTCATCGGGGACAATTTTTCGAACGATGCCGATCGATTTGCCGTCGACGACGGCACCTGCAATCTTGGGCGCTTTATGGCTTTTTTTCTTTTTGACGATATCTTTGAGTTGTGCACCAAGAACATCAAAGGATTCGGTCAGTAGACTGCGGACACTTTCACCCCAGCGCTTTACTGCAACCGTATCATTGGGGACCGAAGCAACCAAGCGGACCTCATACCCTCCTTCCTTATACCCCGGTGTTGCTTCAATGGTAACGCGTAAATGGAGGACGAAATTCGCATAATGACGGATGAGCCGATTTCGCTCTTCCTCAATTTTTTCCTGCCAGCTCTTTCGTATGTCAAGATTTTTGGCCTCGATTTTCAATTCCATAAACATCCTCCGATGTGAACGGCGACAGCGACCCCATGCCGCTGCCTAAAGATCAGGTTGCGATTTCCTTGGAGGTAAATACGGATCGATTCTCTCCCTGCATAATCCGTGGCTGGTGGTTACTAGGGGAATTTGTGTGCAAACGGCACACTGAGATTCTGTTGGGGATAGGAAACCGCGTGATCATGTCTCAATTATAGGCATTGCCTGAATGGGAAATCAAGGGGGACTGACATTTTCTTGACGGAAAACCGGTTGGGGGAGTAGAGTAACGGCATGAATACTCAAGATAAAATTGGCGTTTTACTGTTGAATCTTGGTGGTCCCGACCGTCTTGAGGATGTTCGGCCGTTTCTGCTGAATTTGTTTTCCGATCGGCAGATAATTCGTCTTGGGCCGGTTTTTATGCAGAAAATTATTGCCCGCATTATTGCCTATCGGCGGGCTCCAACGAGCATGGCCAACTACCGTCGTATTGGTGGGGGCTCACCGATCCGGGCCAAGACCGAAGAGCAAGCCAAGGCCCTGGAGCGGGCACTTGCATCAGCGGGGAGGTTTATCGTTCGGCCCTGCATGCGTTACTGGCATCCTTTTGCGGACGAGGCCTTGGAGGAAATGCGTGCGGCCCAGGTCCGCCGTTTGATTGCCCTGCCGCTCTATCCCCATTATTCCATTGCCACCACCGGCTCTTCCGTAATCGATCTCCAGCAGCAGATGGCGCGGCGCAACCTCCGATTGCCTCTGCATATCATTAATGCCTGGCCGGAACAGAAGGCTTATATTGCCTGCCTGGTCGCAAGAATCCGTGAGGGGCTGGAGACCTTTGCCGGAGAGGCCGTGGCGTTGGTGTATAGTGCCCATAGTTTGCCGGTGCAGTTTATCCAAGAGGGAGATCCCTATGTGGCGCATCTGCAACAGACCATTGAAGCGATTGAGGTGATCACCGGCATCAAAGGCAGGCTTTGTTACCAAAGTCGCAGTGGCCCCGTGGAGTGGTTGGGGCCGGCGTTACCGGAAGTGATACAGGAGTTGGCCGATCAGGGGAGTCGCAACATGTTGGTTGTACCGATTTCCTTTGTCTCCGACCATGTGGAAACCCTCTATGAAATCGATATTCAATATCGGCAGATGGCTCAAAATTTGGGGATACGGTTCGCTGTCACCCGAGCGCTGAACGCCGATCCTCAATTCATTGAGGCATTAACCTCTCTGGTGCTTAAGTCCGTCGCCGGTTGAGCGGGCTCAGTTCAGACGTTGCTTGAGGTTTCAGGTGTAAAGCTGCGCATGCGTACATTCATGATGATGCCTATCGCCAGCATGTTGGTGAGTAAAGATGAGCCACCGTAACTGAACATGGGCAGGGGGACACCGACCACCGGCAAGAAGCCCATGATCATGAATAGATTGATCACAGCCTGCCAGAATATGAGCATGGTGCAGCCGAAGGCCAGGATGGAGCCGAACTTGTCTTTGGCCGACATGGCCACGTTCAGCCCCCAGATGAGCATAAAGAAATAACAGCTGAGAAAAAACAGCGATCCCGCAAACCCCCACTCTTCCCCCCAGACCGAGAAGGCAAAGTCGGTGTGTCGCTCCGGCAGAAAATGGAGGTGTCCCTGGGTTCCTTCCATGAATCCTTTGCCGAACACCTTGCCGCTTCCCACCGCAATCTTGGATTGCATAATCTGATAACCATGGTTCATCGGGTCGGCTTCCGGATTGAGAAAGGTCTCAATCCGTTTACGCTGATATTCCTTAAGAAGAAATTTCCAGCCGATAAAGACACAAAGCAGCCCGGATCCGCCAAGGATGCTCAGGGTGCTCCAGCGCAGGCGAACGAAGAGTGTCATGGAAACGAAGATGATCGCACAGATCAGGGCCGTTCCCAGGTCAGGCTGGAGCATGATCAGCACAAAGGGGAGGGCTGTGAGTATGATCGGTTTGATCAGATCACGAAGCCGATAGCCACCAGGGACATTCGTGCTTGCATAGCAGGAGGCCAGCACGAGAATGAGCACCAGCTTGGTGGGCTCCGAAGGTTGGAGGTTAAAAAAACCAAGGTCAATCCATCGCTGGGAGCCGGCAATGGCTTTGACGAAAAACAGGGTGTAAGTCAGCAGGAGAAGAATAACCACATACAGAACATATCCAAGCTTGGTAATCCGGTGATAATCAACGGCAAGCAGGAAGAGAATCATAACGAGGCCGACAGCGAAAAAGACCGCCTGTTTGAAGAAAATCGAAGAGGAGCCGATGTCGGTAATATAGGTGGAGCTGTAAAGATTGGTCAGCGCCATGGAACCCACCAAAACCAGCATCAACAGCATAACCCAGTCAAAGTGCTGGAGAAGTCGTCGGTCGAATTGAAACATGATAGCCTCGTAAAAACCCAAAAACGGCAAGCTGCGTAATAGAAAAAAGGTGAACGGACAATGCGAGAAGCGTCGTTCTCGGGGGTTATTGACGAAAATGATGCATATGTCGATTAATCGTTCTGAGTGCTGGGTTGGGTGGCTGGGAGATTGCTCTCCTCATCATCAGGGGGAGACGGATCGGTTTCCTCGATCATTTCCTGGGAGAGTATCACCTTCCTGCCCTTGGTCGGTTGATTGTTGGCTTCATCCTGACCCTTCAATTTGTCCTCAAAATATTTATTGAGGATTTTGGCGGCAATGGGAGCTGACGCAGACCCACCATGGAGTCCATGTTCGACGAGAACGGACACGACAATCTCCGGATTGATCGCCGGGGCAAAACAGGTGAACCAGGCGTGGTCGCGGTATTCGTAAGGAATATTTGCCTCTTTGAGGTGTTTGTACTGGGCCAGACGGACAACTTGGGCTGTGCCGGTCTTGCCGCCGACGATAATGCCGTGGGCTTCAACCTGGGCGGCACGTCCGGTGCCATGGCGGCCGTTGACTGCCTCGACCATGCCCTCGCGCACTAGTTTAAGATTGCGCCCCTGACCGGAAATGCGTGAAATAATCTCCGGTTTGAATGAGCTGACCAGTTTGCCATCCGGGTCGGTGACCTCCTCGACCACGGTTGGTTTATACAGGGTGCCACCATTGGCGATGACCGAGGTCATCAGCGCTATCTGCAGGGGCGTGGTCAGGTCATAGCCTTGGCCGATGGCAACGGAAAGGGTCTCTCCCTCATGCCATTTAACGCCATAGCGCTTTTTCTTCCAATCCGTCGAGGGGACGATGCCGGGCTTTTCATGTTCCATTTCCACGCCGGTTTTTGCACCGAGCCCAAACAATTTGGCATACCGGGCCAAGCGGTCGACACCGAGTCGCTGGCCAACCTGGTAAAAATAGACGTCACAGGATTCGGACAAGGCCCGTTTCAGGCTGACTGTTCCATGGCCGGAATGTTTCCAGCATCGGTAGACCCGGTTGCCGAAACGATAGAATCCGGGACAAAAGACACTTGTATCCGGGGTGATCACGCCCTCGGCCAAACCGGCAAAGGCTGTCACCGGCTTATAGGTGGAGCCTGGGGGATATTGCCCCTGGATCAACTTGTTGATAAGCGGATGCAGAGGGTTGTTCAGCATTTCCTGCCACGCCTTATGCGAGATGCCGCCAACAAACTCTCCGAGATCGAGTTCCGGCGCACTGGCGGCAACCAGAATCCGTCCGGTCGTGGCTTCCATCGCGACCACTGCTCCGGATTGATTTTTGGTGGACATCTCCTCTTCGGCGATTTTCTGCAGTTCCAAATCGAGGGTGAGTTTAATATCGTTCCCAGGTAGGGGTTCGTCACCTTTGAGGTTCTGCTGCTCAAAGCCAAGGGCATTGACTTCCACGTTGTGATGACCTTTTTCACCGCGTAGATCGACCTCTCGCAAACGTTCTAGCCCCATTTTGCCGATCAGATCACCACCTCTGTAGCGACCCTTACTTTCCGGGTTGGATTCCGTTTTATCGAGTTCAGGCTTATTGATTTCACCCATGTAGCCGATCAGGTGGGATGCAAGATTACCGTAGTGGTAGATACGAAGCGGGACGACCTCGATCTTAATTTCCGGGAGATACATCCGGTTGTTTTCGATTCGAGCCACGGTTTCCCAGTCGATATCCTCGGCAAGCCGCACCGGAAGATGGCCGGGTGTGTTGGCCATTTTGCGAATTTTTTCCAGAAGGATTGAGGGATCTTGGTGGAGGATTTGAGTGAGATTTTTTAACCACTCGTCGTCAATTTTATTGTTTTCCCGCATCCAAACCACATTGAACGAAGGGCGGTTGGTGACCAGTTCCCGTCCTTTGCGGTCGTAAATGTTGCCTCTGGGGGCAGCAATTTCAATCGAGCGGACCCGGTTATTATCGGCAAGATCACCGAATGCCGAACCCTGCTGAATTTGCAAAAACCAGAGGCGGGTAATGATGATTGCAAAGAAAAAAATGAGCAGCACGCAGCTATAAAGTGCCTTTTTCTTGTAGCCGCTCAGATCGTTTTCATCTCGGGGGGTAAGTTTGGTTACACCGGTATCCCTCCGCCGTTCCGCATCGAGCAGGGGTTCCGCACGCCGCTGGTTCGATCTTCTTAAGGGGCTTTTATCGGCTCCATACAAATTCGCCACAATCAATGACCTCGCAGGGATTTCTCTTGGATAGCCATCAGGTACGCCGTCTACGCCGATTATCCGAGCGGAGGCGCATACGATTCCAGGGGAGAAAGTTGCCTATGGAAAATTTGCGTACCTTTTCAAAGAAAAAAAACAGTGGATAGCCAAGGGCTACAACCAACAGGGCACGGATAGCCATCTGCCACCAAGACCATGCAACCAGTTGTCCAGGCTGTAAAAAATTTAACAGCAGGTACACTGCCCAATGGACAACAAGGTAGGCAACGCCGATTAAGGGGATCTGGTACAGGGTTTCCCGGATAGGCAGTTTTCCGGCAACGGATTTCACGAAAAAAAAGCAGCCGAAACAGATAAGGGCATAGCTGCCCAGCACGGTTCCGCAGAGTACATCAAGAAAACAGGCCAGAGGAAAGAGGATGATCAGGCTGTGGATGAGCTCCAGCCGATAGGCAAGAAAGGCAACCAGAACAAAATAGAAATCAGGGGCTGGCAGCCAGACCAATCGCGGCATAAAGACCGTAGTTTGCAGGATAACCAGCAACAGGCCGATGAGTATGAAATTAACTACAACCATTACCCTTCATTGCCTCTGAATGTAAAACCCCTAGAACTACACACGGAAAAAACGGCGATCAGGCGGATCATTGTGGATCAAGGTTGCCCCAACTGCTTGATTTCTGCCAGGTTGGGTTGGTGGAGTATGAGCAGGTGTTCGAGTTTCTGGTAGTCGACCGACGGAATAACCTCGATTTCATGAAACATGCCCCGGGGCTTTTTAATAATTTTTGAGACCACCCCTAAGGGCAAGCCGGTGGGGAAAATGCCGCCATAGCCAGCGGTGACCACATGGTCGCCCTCCTCGACCTCTGCCGTTTTAAGAATATACTCAAGTTTATAGATTAGCGTACCGTCGCCTTTGAGAATGCCTCGCACCCGTGATTTTTGCAGCAGAACATCTATGGCACTGGACGGCGCGATCGCCAACAACACCTTGGCGTAGTTGGGGGTGATCGCAAAGACCTGACCGACAACACCCTCACTGTTGACCACGGGATCACCCTTGGCGATACCATTGTTGGAGCCCTGGTCAATGATGATCGAACGAAACATGGCCGAGGGATCTTTGCCGATTATGGTTGCGGCCACGCTGGACTGGTGTCCTAGTGTATTCTTGAATTCCAGCAGTTTACGCAGGCTGGCGTTGGTGGCCATGGCCTCGCGGCTCTTATTGAGCAGAACCTCGTTCTCCTGCAGTTGCTGCACGAGACGTTTGTTTTCTTCGCGCAAACGGAGACTGTCCTGTAGAATATCCACATATTCCGATTTAAACCGGTCCACTGTGGAATTGGCAATGGCCACAACCTTCTGCAATGGTCCCACTGCTTCCAGAACCAGCTTGTGCAGTGAGCCGAATTGCTGGCTCCCCAAGGTGGAAACAAGGAAAATTAAAGCCAACGTCAGGAGAACACCGGCCAAAACAATGACACGGAAAAGCCTGAAACGGCTGGTTCGTTTTCTGGTGCTCTTTTTTTTCATGGAAAAATGCTGCGGCAGCCGTAAGTGCAACTATCGGGTGAAAGAGGTCGTTGAAGGCCGGGAAAAATCGCCATCGAATTCAGTCGATGGCGATTTCTCTCAGAATATCAATGTTGTCAAGTGCCTGTCCGGATCCAAGAACCACCGAGGAAAGGGGATCGTCGGCGACAATGATCGGCATACCGGTTTCTATTTTTAGCCGGGTGTCGAGATTTTTCAACAGCGCGCCGCCGCCGGTGAGCACAATGCCCGAATCGACAATATCGGCCGAAAGTTCCGGTGGGGTTTGCTCCAGGGCCACCCGGACCGCATCGACAATCACATCGACCTGTTCGGCAATGGCGGATTGGATCTCCTTGGAGGTGATGGTCAGAGTTTTGGGAATACCAGAGACCAAATCGCGCCCCTTGATATCCATGGTCTCGTAGGGTTCCTCCGGCAGGACATTGCCAATGGTGGTCTTAATTTCTTCGGCAGTACGTTCACCGATGGCGAGATTGTGTTTGCGTTTGATGTGCTGAAGGATAGCCTCATCCATCTTGTCGCCGGCTACCCGAACCGATTTCGCATAGACGATACCGGCCAGGGAAATGACCGCTACCTCAGTGGTACCGCCACCGATGTCGACAATCATGTTTGCGGTCGGCTCGGTAATGGGGAGGTTGGCGCCTATGGCTGCCGCCATCGGTTCCTCGATAAGGTACACTTCGCGGGCCCCGGCGGATTCGGCTGTATCCCGCACCGCCCGTTTCTCAACCTGGGTGATGCCGGAGGGTACGGAGATGATGATTCGTGGATGAACCAGGGTGCGGCGGTTATGGACTTTATTGATGAAATACCTCAGCATGGCCTCGGTGACCTCGAAGTCGGCAATGACGCCATCCTTCATCGGACGAATAGCCACGATATTACCGGGGGTACGGCCAAGCATCTCTTTAGCCTCTCGGCCCACGGCCAGCACCCGGCTTCCGCGGGAATCTTTTCGTACTGCGACCACCGAGGGTTCACGGAGAACTATGCCCTTGCCTTTGACGTACAGCACTGTATTGGCCGTGCCAAGGTCAATGGCCAGATCGTTGGACATCCAGCCAAATAAAAAATTAAACGGAGAAAACATTCCGAAATCACCTATATAAGGGTAAGTGGGTCAACGGGTTGAGTGCACAGAAAAAAGATGTGGCAAAGGGAGCCGGTCCAATAGCTCATCTTGCTGAAACAAAAGTGGTACATTACCAACAGAACCCACCCTTGGCAATCGATATGGTAAAGACAAAAAAAAGAATTGAGAAAAACTTGACATGCCTCGGATAGCATGGTAAATGCCACCTCCAGGAAACGAAGGGGCTATAGCTCAGCTGGGAGAGCGCTTGAATGGCATTCAAGAGGTCAGCGGTTCGATCCCGCTTAGCTCCACCATTACACAGTCCGGCGACATCCGCCGTTGTCCATCAAACCCGCTTCCTGCCTGAGGAAGCGGGTTTTTTGTTGTCCGTAAACGTCCAGAATGATACGCTGCTATCCATGATTTTTGGGGGTACCGTTGGGGGTACGCCAAGGTACCGTTCTCCATGGTACCCCCAAAACCTTGGAGAAGCCCCACATGCCCAAGAAAACCACCCCATTGACCGATATCAAGGTCAAAGCTACCAAACCCCAGACCGTCAATATCAAGCTCTTTGACGGCGGCGGCCTTTTTCTGCTGATCAAGCCAAACGGGTCTAAACTCTGGCGCTTGAAATATCGTTTTGGGGGTACCGAGAAGCTCATCAACCTTGGGACGTACCCCCAAACGACCCTTGCCGATGCACGACAGCGGCGCACAGAAGCGAGGGCTTTGCTCGACAATGGCATAGATCCCGGCGCGGTCCGAAAGGCCCAGAAAGCCGCCAACACTCAAGAACACGACACGTTCGAGGTTCTTGCCAGAGAATGGCACGCCAAATTTCTCCCAACCTGGGCACCAAGCCACGCTGACAAAATCATCCGTCGGCTCGAACTGTATATTTTCCCTTGGCTTGGCAACAGGTCAATCCGTTCAATCACTGCCCCCGAATTGCTGACTTGTCTTCGGCGGCTCGAGGAGAAGGGCACCCTCGACACGGCCCACCGGGCAAAACAAAATTGTGGGCAGGTTTTCCGGTATGCCATCGCCACGGGCCGGGCCGACCGAGACCCCACGCCAGACTTGCGCGGCGCACTCCCAGCTATTCAAAAAAAGCATTACGCAGCTATTACCGACCCCGCCGAAGCTGGCGCACTGTTGCGAGCTATTGACGGCTACAAGGGCGGATTCGTTACCCTGTGTGCAATGAAGCTCGCACCGCTTTTTTTTCTTCGCCCTGGCGAACTCAGGCAAGCGGAGTGGGCCGAATTCGATTTTGACAAGGGGGAGTGGAATGTGCCGGTGGAACGGCTCAAACTCCGGACAACCGAAAAGAACAGGCGCAAGGGTGAATTTCACCTTGTCCCCCTGGCGGAACAGGCCGTTTCTATCTTGCGGGAGTTGTACGCTTTGACTGGATCAGGCCGTTTTGTGTTCCCGTCAACACGAACAGACACCCGCCCAATGAGCGACAACACTGTCAACGCTGCCCTGCGGCGCCTGGGATATGACACCAAAACCGAGATGACCGGGCATGGTTTCCGGGCGATGGCTCGCACCATCCTTGACGAAGTGCTGCACGTCCGGCCGGAGATCGTTGAACATCAACTGGCCCACGCTGTCCGCGATCCGCTAGGGCGGGCTTACAACCGGACAACGCACTTGCCAGAGCGGAAAAAGATGATGCAAGCGTGGGCGGATTACCTTGACGGGCTCAAGGAAGGAAAGGCGGATAAGATTGTTCAACTTCGGAGGGCGGCCGGATGACGCGCCTGTAACCGGCACCAAGGATACAAGCACGGATAGGCGGAAACTGATCATTTTCGCCGAAAACCGCTTCCTCTGGCGGCTTCCGTGCTTGGTCTCTCCCAGAGGACTGTTTGAAATGAGGATCAAATGGCACCTTTTCTTACATCAGAGAAAGTTCTAGAGCTTCTTAAATTGAACGAAGATTCTCTTGTCTTCTATATCCAGGATAAGCAACTTACAGCCTATGATAGAAGTTACAAAACGGTTGACTTGGCCATTAATGAAAAAAATTTTACTGAGATTAAAGAGCTATGTGAACCAGTCATCGCCAAAAATGTTTTGCTAAGGAAAGCGAAAATAAATCCTTATGTTCAAGATCCGGTGTTTGATACTCAAGAAATACGAGGCGATAAAAAATACTGTCGGATAAGGGTCTCTAAGGATGGTGAATGGATCAAGTTGCCCGACCTGCACCAAATCCTCTCGAGCGCTGGGCCTGAAGAACGGTGGCCAGTAATAACTATCCCAGAAAGTCAATATTTAGCTATCAAGGCCGGGTGGAATCAAGACCGGATTCGTGAAGTATTCCTTTCATCTCTCTTCAAAAAGAGTGAGGTTGATTCGCTACAGGTGAAAAACAAGGACCACGCCGTCAACCCAAAAACTGAACGCAATGACCTGCTGATAATTGGGGGACTATTGGGTTTAATAAAAGAACACGAAGGGAAGTTAACCAGTGATGCTCAAATAATAGCAGCGCTCAATGAATGGATGCCAAGCACACCTGGCTACTCAAAACGAAACCTAGAGAAACGTTTTGCTTTGGCCAAAAAAGCAATAGAGCAACAGGAGTAAATACCTTCCAACAATTCCTTTCGAGTTAACCACCGTAATATCACCGCAAGTGCGGTGCTCCCCGCCGCAGTTGCGGTGCTACCTCTTCTCGCCTTCCGTATAGTCCCACCATCACCACAGCTGACCTATCACCGCCGTGAACGTTTTTTTTGATGGAGGACACCCATGCAACAAATCACCACCACCGCCGCCGAACGATTCTTACGACTTGGCGATGTACTTGAACGCACCGCATTATCCAGATCCACAGTTTACAAGAAAATTCAAGAGGGAGATTTCCCGCCACCGGTGAAGGTTGGCCTCAGGGCATCGAGATGGAAAGAAACTTCCGTCAATCAATGGATTAACGAGAAGGTAAACCAGACGGGCACGAGGGCTGCTGTATGAGCGCCTTTACTTTCCAGGAATACTACAAACTTGGCCACAATCTGACTTGGATGAGGAGCCAATGGGTTGTCATAGCCAACCAACTTCTTTCGCGGGCCTATTCGCCAAAACATTCCATTATCAAATCAGTGGCAACCGCCACTGAAGACGGTCTTGCCAGCTTCAAGTTTCACCTGCAAGCTTTCGCCCGTTATGAACTTCCCATGGTTGACATGGAATATAGCTTTTATCCATCAGCCCAGGAAAACTACCTGCCTCCTTCCTATTTGCCCGGTTGTTCCATTGAAGAAACAGAGCAACTGCAGGCGTCCCTTCAGAAACGAAGATTAGAGCGAGAAAAAAGAACGCCATTAACAATCGAGGAACTCAGGATCATAGCCAAGTGTTTCCGTATTGTTGATGAGTTTTGCGCGGAAGTCATCCACCGGATTCGCGCCGTATACGGAGACGATCTGCCCCTTGATGCCCATGGCCTTTTCCTGGCCTCGTGGTTTATCACTGATGCTTGGCTCAATATTACGCGAGAAATTGAACGGGTTACCCATGAGCAGGTGTGAGAACGACAGCGCACTGGGCGGGAAAATCCTGGAGCGCCTGAAGAACAGTGAGTGGTGGACCAACGCAACCAGGCTATCGGGTAGCACCATTCAGGGGTTGACCTGCCCGGTGTGCGGAGAGAAGGGAGCCGCCTGGGCCTACCAGAACAGCCCCATGGCGATCAACTGCAACCGTGCCAATCAATGTGGTGCACGGACGAAAACCCTTGAGCTGTTCCCGGAACTTCGCGCGAATTTCGACCGTGATTTCAAACCAACCAAAGCCGATCCGCACCGGCCGGCACGGGAATACCTGTTGAGCCGAGGCATTCCCGAGCCGCTCTTGCAGGGCCTCAATTTCTGGTATCTGGAAAATGCTAGGAATACCGGCAGCGGCGCTGTCATGTTCACCGTGGGCAAAGACGCACAAGGGAAGCAGCAGGCCAACGGGCGGATATTCAACCCGCCATCGGGTGACGGTAAAACCCACAATATGGGGTCAACCGCCGGGCTCTACTGGCGGCACCCCGGCTTTGCATACGATCTCGCCAAGCCGGTTTGGATCACCGAGGGGATTATCGATGCCCTTTCACTCCTGGCCCTTGACCGGCAGGCCATCGCCGTGCTTGCCGCCGGTCAGCCCCCCGCCAAGCTCGACCTTGCCGAGTTTCCGCACAAGGTCCTTGCCTTTGACAATGACGACGCCGGGCGGGCGGCTTGCAGGAAATGGCACAAATTCCACCAGGAGGCCGATGTTGTGCTGTGCGATCCCGGCCAGGACTGGAATGACCTATTGACCAGCTCCACCACACCGGACCCGGCAAAGAAGAAGCTGGAAGATGCCTTCCCCCGATTTCAGCTCAATGGCCAGCTTGCCCTGGCAGAGACGGCGCAGGAATGGGCGGATTTATTCCACGAGTTCCACCGACACCCACCCGCGCTCTTTGATTTTCAGCGGGAAACGCACTTCTCCCAACTCAAGACCCCACGCGGCGGTGACCAGGCATATCTTGAAACCCGCCGTGTGCTTCGCGCTATGGTCAAGGTGGCCAGCTTCACGGTTGACACCACCAACATTGCACGCCCAGAATTTCGCTACAACCTCGAAATAACTCTCAGTCAGCAAGGCCGCCGACCCATCGAGGCTACCGCCACCGGGCGAGATCTGAGCACGGCCCGCACTATGAATGAGTTTTTTCTTAGTTACGCCAAGGTCAACTTTGAAGGTGATCATCGGGCAGTCGCCGCCCTACAGGCAAAAATTACCGCCGCCAAGGCCCCGGAGGTGCAGCAACTCACCGTCACCGGTTACCAGCCGGAGCACGGGAATTATATATTTCCTCGTTGGGCGGTTGATACCGGCGGGCAGTTGCTTCACCCGGATAAACGCGCCCATTTCCGCGTTAGTCACAATCGATTTTTCAAGCCACCTATCTACGCCGAGGCCAAGGCCATTGCCCCGGAGACCATCAGCAAAGAACAGGTAAAGGAGACATACCGGCTTATCCAAGAGGCTTGGGGTTTGAACGGCCCGGCGGCCCTCTCTTGGGTAATCGCCGGGTGGTTCGTCAACCAGATCAAAGAAGAAGCAGGCTTCTTCCCCTTCCTTTCGCTCTGGGGCGATCCAGCGGCAGGCAAAAGCGCCCTGGTGGTCACCTTGAATAATCTTCAAGGCCGGGAGGGCGAAGGGCTCCCCCTTAACCAAACGAACACCCAAAAAGGAAAAATAAGGGCTCTTGGCCAGGTTTCTGCCATGTTCACCGCCTTGCTGGAGGACAATGAAAGGAACGATAGGGCCTTTGATTATTCCATTTTGCTAACCGGCTTCAACCGCGGCCCGTTGCAGATCCAGGCGGCTTTTTCAACAGACATGAGCACCAAGGAATCTCCGTTTCTTGGCAGCCTTATGTTCGTGCAGAACGTGGAGCCGTTCAATTCCAAGGCTGAACGACAGCGCGTTATCAGCCTGCAATTCAAGACCGACGACCTCACCGACGCCAGCCGGGCGGCCTATGAAAAGTTGATGAGCATAGGCAAGAAGACCCTGGCCGGAGTCATGCAGCAGGTGCTTGTCAATCGTGCTCACTTTGAAAGCAACTGGCAAAAAGAATACAGCACTGCACGGGCCGACCTGGCCCCCATGAGTGAACGGCGAATACTCGACAACCACGCCCTGATTCTGGCTTTCCATCGGCTGTTCTGCTCTTGCTTTGACATTCGCCAGGACCCGGCCCTTGCCGCCTTCATAAAGGAGGTGGGCAAGCGGAAGTGCATCAGCAGCGCCACCAGACAGACCACCATTGCCGACCACTTCTTTGAACTGCTCGATACTATCGAAACCGACCCTGACAAAGAAGAGAACGGCCCCAACAAGCAAGGCATATTCCCCACCGCCTACCACGCGAACATAGAAAAAGGTTGGCTTGTAGTCAACTTACCGAAAGTTGAAAGTATTCTCCGAAATAGAGGCCTCAACTTTCAGGCCACCGAACAGTTTACCAAAGCTTTGCAGCAGCACCCCTCATATATCCGAAATGGACTAGGCTACCGTTTTCCCGCCCCCACTGAAGACGTTGACGCCCAAGGGCGACCAAAGAGAAAAAGGGTATGGGTTTTTGACCTGGAATGGCACAAAAACAATCAGTTATCGGTAGAGGGGCATGAATAATAGTTTGACTTGTCTAAAAATTGGGCACGGTGGGCACGCCGTCACCTTCTCTTGGGCACGGCCTAACTTATTGATATTAAAGGCTGGGCACGGTGGGCACGGTGGGCACGCCTAAAAAACGGCATCTATAAACGTATGCAGAGATTTCCTGTAAAACGCTTTGCGCGTAGCACTTACCCCCCGTGCCCAGCGTGCCCACCGTGCCCAAACCCTTTCATTATTATATATTATATAATAATATTATATATTTATATATATGGGGTTGTTGGTGAAAAAAATATTTTCCTCAATTTGGGCACGCCCAAACCGCATTTGGGCACGGCAAAACCGCACTTGGGCACGCCCAAATGAGCCAGTTTTCCGTTTTAGCTATCCTTGATTTTAGGTTTTCAGCTACCAACTTCCACCATATCGGCGGCAAAAATGGGATTTTTTGACATCATCGAACACCTAAACACCGCCAGCGAGCAGCCGTTCAACCCCAAACCACATGCCCAATGCCTGCCGACACCACCGGCCAGCACCACCACAGCATCTTCGGCACCGGCCCATGAGCGCCACCAGAGCCTTGCCGAAGACGACGGCCCCGACACTTGGCGGCCCTCACCGGCGGAGATCGAGGAGCGCCGCCGCATCCTCAATAGGAAGCCGGAGCGCCTTTCTTTCCTAGCCCCTTGCCCTGTTTGCCGTGGCCGTGCCTTCCTGCACATCGACGGCGGCGGCTTTGCCTGTAGGACGTGCCAGCCGGGGCTGTTCGGCTACCCCGTGGAAGCTGCCGGGGAGGATCGGCCCATCCCAGCCGCAGATATTGACCTGCTGCCGGTTGGCGATCACCACGACACGGGCACCACCATTTCAGCCTTAAACGACGAACCCACCGAACAGCAGCGGGCGAACTTCGCGGCGGCTTGGCCGTGGATCAAAGAGAACAAAGCTGCACTCCTGGCGGCTGGGTGGACCATGGCTGCCCTGGTTGGAAGGTCAAAATTTCGCTGGCCCGTTGGACCCTGGGGAGTTGCCTGGTTGCCAGTATGGACCCGCCCGGGGGTTGTGGTCTCTGTAGACCAGAGAGGCGCGCTCGCCTTTGTTTTTTCATCTGGCGGCCGCACGATTACGCAAAAAGCCGCTAGGCTATAGGGATAAACTATGAAATTTCACAATGATAAGCAGCAGCACGAGGAACAGACATGTTTCAGCTTTGCGCCGACGAGGCCCCCCGATTTTCATTATTTCACGGAAACCCAAAATTCAAATGCAGCCGAACAACGCGGATCGAAAGGCCCGCTTGTGGAAAATGCGTGGGAGGACCCGTGATTTATTCCATGGACGTGGACTGGCGAACCTTTTTTTCTTTGTATTGCCCTGACGCCTCTAAAGAGAGGGGGCGGGGAAACTCTATCGAGAACGACCACCATGACGAGATGACATGAGCAACCGGATAACCAAGCTTGATGTGATGCAGTTCAAGCAGGAGCTCCTAGGGCAGGTCCTGCTTATTACACCGGATGAAGCTGCCAAGACTCTTGATTGTTCGGAACATGAGGTAATGAATCTTGTCCGTGAAGGGCGCCTGCCTAGCTACAACCTAAATAAAAGAGCAAGAGATGTCCGCCTGATGGCTAGTGAACTTCGGGATTATATCAACTCGATCGAGATGGATCGGGATTATTGACAAGACGAACGAGGGCAACAGACCGCCCCAAGCAACTCCCACGAGGAAACAGAAGTATGTTCACATTCAATATCAAAGGAATCAAAGAACTGGAGGAGAAGTTGAAGTCTCTACCAGGCAAGGCTGATCGGGCCGCGGTGGTAGCTTTGAACAAAACCGGAAAGGCCGTCAAAGAAGAAATACGCAAGGAGATGCAACGTGTCTTTGACAAGCCGACCAGATACACCCTCAACAGCCTACAGCTTACCCCGGCACGAAAAGGCGAGCTTGAGGCTCGAGTGTGGTTCAAGGAGCCGGACCGCATGCAGCAACATTATCTGGTTCCCCAGGTCGAGGGGGGAGAGAGAAAGGAAAAAGGATTCGAGCGGGCTATTGGTGTAGGGCAATTATACCCAACGGGTTACGGCCGTCCCAATCTCTACGGGAACGTCAGCGTCGGGCAGATCCGCCAGATCTTATCCGTGTTGGGCCGCGCTGAGACCGGTGCCGGATACTCCGCCAATCTGACCGCAGCCTCTGCAAAACGCAACCGCAAGGATAGGGATTATGTCGTCATCAGGAAACGGCATGGACGCCTTTATCCTGGAGTGTATCAGCGCTTCCAAACAGGCCCAGGATTTGGGGCGAAGACCAAACGGACAATTGGCAGTTTCGGGACCTGGCAAAAAGGCAATCGTAAGGTTGCGGTCCGCGATCCGAAGACAGGGCGAATTGTTCGGTGGGTAACCCCAGGAAACAGCCGGGTGCAATCGATTATCCGCGCTCGAGGCCTTAAGCCGATATTTTTGAAGGGCAAAGGGGCATCGGTCACGCCACTACTTCCGTTTTACGACATTGCTCAACAGGTCTTTGACAAACAATTTGAGAAAACCTTCATCGAGATCCTGAATAAATTTCTCAAATCGTAAAATCGCACCACGCGCAAACTATTCAGCAGGCGACAACCGCCACAATCCAACCCAACGAGGTAAACCATGCAAGACAGCGTAACCACAACGTTCCAAGGGAAAACCGTTACTGTACGAGAACTCACCGTCAAGCAAGTGCGAGAGTTATTCGAGCGACTCAAAAACGAAACCCCATTGTTTATTGATGACCTGCTCGATCAACCCGTGCCGGCCCGAGCGGTCAGCGAGTCTACCGGGATTCCACTCGACCAGTTGGAGGAGGCAAAGCCTTCTGAATTATTACCACTGTGCGAGGAGGTGATTCGGGTAAACCCTTCCTTGGCCTCGATGATAAGCCGACGCATCGAGGCCGCCGACCGGCTGGAAAAGGCTCTTCTTTCCGGCAAGAACTTGACCGAGCAATCTGCATCCTGATTGCCATCGGCCACATTAGAGCTTGGGAATATGGATTTTCGTTTTTCCTCACAGCACTGAAAGAAACACCTGTACGAGGTTAACCACATGGCCACACAATCTAAAATCGAAGCCATTCTTGCCCTGAAAGACACCAACATGTCGTCGGGCATCGGCAAGGCGACCAAGGGCCTTCAGGGGCTGCAAAAGGAGGCCGAAACACTGAAAATCAAACTATCCGGCCTATCGGCAATGAAGCTGGCTATCGGCGGTTTGGCCGCCGGTGGTACCGCGTATTACGCCAACGAGGTGCGGAAGATAGCGGATGAGTACACCAACCTCAACTCTCGTCTAAAACTGGTAACCGACGGCGAGCAAGAGCTTGCCCTGGTCCGGGAGCGATTATACCAGATCAGCCAACAGACCGGGACCGAGTATGCCGGAAATGCCGACAGCTATGCCAAGCTGGCCAGGGCGGTGAAAGACCTTGGGGGAACTTCCGAGGAAACCCTGCAGATCACCGAGCTGGTCAACAAATCGCTGATCGTCAACGGGTCCTCTTCAGAGATGGCCTCGAGCTTCATGCTGCAGTTCGCCCAGGCCCTTGGATCCGGCGTGCTGCAAGGCGACGAGTTTCGGGCCATGCTCGAATCAAACTCATTCTTTGCCGGAGAGTTGGCCAAAGCGCTCAACACCAATATTGCCGGGCTTCGGCAGATGTCAAAGGACGGAGAATTGACCGCCGGGACCTTACGGACCGCCTTCCCCAAAATGGCCCAGGCCATCAATTCCGAGTTCAGTAAGATTTCCCCCACGGTCGAACGGGCCATGACCATGCTGGGGAACAGCTTTAAGCGGATTATCGATGAGTCGAACCGGGCTAGCGGTGGAACGAAAACCATCTCACAATCCATTATCAATCTTGCGCAAACCATCGATCAGCACCGAGAGGGTATCATTGCCCTGTTTACAAAAATGATCGACTTGGCCAGCAAGACCGTTGGTGCTCTTGGCAATATCGGGCAGAGCTTTGCAGGATGGGATGCTGTGTTTGATGGCAAACTCTCCTTTTTTGAATTTGCCACCATGAACGCCAAGGAGCTGAACGCATGGCTCAAAGAAAATATCAAATCCATGGATGAAACCGGAAAGGCGGCCCAGAAGGCAGGGGCCGAGATATCTCAATCCGCCAAGCAATCAGCGGATACCCAAAAAGAGGTGACCAAGGACGCCCTCAAGGAGATGAAAAAGCAGTACCAGGACTACGCCAAGGAGGTAAAAAAACTCCAGGGCGAACTGGCGGACAATCAACGGTCTGTTCAGGAGGAGTTGCGGGACATGCAGCGCTCCGGCATGTCCGACGTGGATGCATGGAGAGACCGGAAAAAGGAGGCGGCCGAGTTTACACAAAAAGCGAAAGAGGCCGGTGAGGCCGCAAGAAAGCTTGTCCTCTCTGGCAACACAGAGGCAGGCAAAGAAACCTACAAGGTGGCTATCGATTATGCCGACAAGGCCAAGGCCGCTTACAAAGGGCTCAACGAGGAGGTGAAGGACGGCGACAGGGTTGTGATCAGCGGCGCCCAGGCGCTGCAAACCGCGATGGCGGGAGTGAAGGCCGCAGGTGACCTAAAATCTGAATTTATCACTCAACAGATCCAAGCTCTCACCTTGGCCCAGGCAAAGCTTGATGCCCAATCCGGCGGAAAACTCAATGAATCGCTCGATCAAACAAAAACCAAAGCCACTGAACTGGCGACCGCCGCCGAGACGGCCAAGACCAAGGTTCAGGAGCTCTTTCAAATAGAGCCGCCGGAAGACGGCAACTGGGGCAAGGTGTGGGCGGCCATGGAATCTGGGTCCAAACAGGCCGGAGAAGCCGTCACCAGCGAGTGGGATAAAGTGTGGGACCAATTCCTTGCCTCTGGAAGCGAAGACATCGCAAAGCTGGAAAAGCAGCTGGCCGAGCTCACCAAAGACAGGCATGTGAAGGTGTTCGTGGAGTCCGTGCAGCAGAACCGCTGGGGTGGCTTAATCGGCGCCTACCAGACCGGCGGCGAGGTGGCCCGTTATGCCCGGGGCGGCAAGCTTCCTGGCTATGGCGGCGGTGACCGGGTCCGCGCCCTACTGGAGCCTGGCGAATTCGTTATCCGCAAGGAGGCGGTTTCCCACTATGGCGTGGCGCTCATGCAAGCCTTGAATTCCATGCGTTTGGATAAGATCAACACCATCAAGGCCCGTGTCGGTGGCCTGATCGCCCAGGCCACAACAACACGTGAACAGCGCTTTCAGCAAGGCGGTCTGGCCCAGGCTGTTGACGGATCGTCAAAAACAATCAATCTCAATCTGACGCTTCCGGGAAGCAGTAAGCCTATCCCTATGAAAATCGATCAAAATCACGTGCGTGAGCTCGAAAGGGTGATCAAAAATATGTATCGAAACAGCAGCGGTATCCGATAATTATACATGATTGGAGAGTATGATATGCAGAATCAGCAATTGCCAAAAAACAATGATAATGAAGCCTGTTACGTTCCCGTTAATGGTCTCGAATCATTGCCGGATAATATCAGAGAAAAGATTTGTACCGGTGGCGGTAGATTGCCAGGATATGGCGGTGGAGATAGGGTGTTGGTCTTACTTGAACCGGGAGAATTTATTGTTCGCAAAGAAGCTGTCGAACATTATGGAGAGGCTTATCTGGAGGCCATTAATGACATGCGCGTCTCCTCTGTTGAAGCGAGTTGGCCCTCCGATGGCGCATTGCCAAATTTTGGCACTATCTATCTCACGCCGGCCACCGGGAAACTTTCCGGTGATCAAAGTGAGAATTTGGAACAAATACAGGACAACAGCCGCGCTATACAGGCAATCACCGCTGTCCTTATCTTCATCTCTCTGATACAAACCCGTCCTCGTTGTTCAACTTGTGGAGAAGTGCACGATACTCTTATCGGTGGTAAAACGGTCGCCGAGCTGTGCGATGCAATCGGTTCACTTGCGCTGTTTTCTGATTATTTGGCCGACGATACAAAGAAAGTCGTGGCCGAGAGCAGGGAAAAGACAACTGAACCGGGCCTCCTATAAAAGCGCTCCAAAAAACACTTCTTCATTGAGTTCCCTCGGCAGTTGTCAATCAATCCTTGACAACTGCCCAACTTCCCGGCAAAGATACGAACGCAGGCGCAAAAAACGTCTGCCGGGTTTGGAAGCCCGAATCCCAGGCGGACGCACCGCCACCATTCTCTTACTCGGCGGTTTTTTTGTGCCCTGAGTACAGGCACAGTGCGTTTGCATCATGGCTTGCCTTCTCTTTGGGGCGGCTATGTGGGAGGGGGTAACCCCTGCCGGTCCTGGGCCGGTCTTCCAACCCTCATAGCCCGCCCCTTTTTGCGTTTGGAAGCGCAACCGGGGCTTCATATCCAAAAACCCCAGGAGAAACAGCATGCACCACGCCACCAATTCCACCACCAGCACGCCCAAAAAACACCCTGCCAATCAATCCGATCTTTCCCAAAACGCCGCCGACCGTTCTTGCAGATTCCGCAAGGCTATCGGGATTTCCGACAATATTACCCTGGTTGATGTGGCCCTGGAGCGGGTCCGGCAGAACTGGCTGACCAAGAAAGCCAGGAAGGCTGGCAAAGAAGGAATCCCGCCCAACATCGCCCAGCTGATCACCCAGGCCCTGGCAATTTCCCGCACACACCTGACGGATTACCGGGAGCTGGTTGCCAAGGAGCAGGGGCGCAAACAGGAGGCTGCCCAGGGGGCAACCATCCCCTCGGAAAATATCCTGCAGGGGCTGCACCCTTTCCATACGATGGACGGTGAACAGCTGAAGGAGCCGCACGAACCTATCGAGAAAATCAAGGCGGTGCTCAGCCTGCTTATGGCCAGCCAGGACGAAGAGACCGCGGAATTGTTAATTTCAGCCTCACAGGCAGGCTGGGCGTTCTTGCTGTTGTCGGACCTGGTCGAGGAGGCGGAGTACCGGGCCATTGGCTACCAGGATCACAGCCGAGCTCTTTATTTGGAAGTGGAAAAGCGACTCAAACCCTACGCGCTTGTGCGCCGTGACCCGAGCAACACCGTCCCTTGCGAATCGTTGCAGGAGGTGCGGTAATGAACGAGCAAACCATAGTCAACGCCCCGACCAGCCAGGGGCGGCCCATCACGGTCGTGACCACCGAGCAGTTCATGGCTAACATGCACAAACAACTGTATGCCCAATACGGTACTCTTGACGAACCGGATGAGGTCCTCAGCCAGCCTCTCGCATTAATTCGCCTCGCCTCAAGCTCCGTCAACGAGGACGGCAAAGGGTTTGCCGTCAATGTGGAGGATGTCGACTGGACCCTCATGTTGGCCATGGACCTCATCAAAGAGAGAGAGAAAAGGCTCAATCAGGAACGGGCCTATCAAAAATCAGAAAGAGAGGAATTGGAACGGCACCTGGACACCTGCTATTTAATCCCAACCGGGCCTGACCAGTGGGTTCGCTTCGAAAATGGGGAGGACGCGCAATGATAACGGACAAGCCACGCGACTTTTTTTTGCATTCTGGAGCCCGGCCCGGAGCTCATTACGATAAAGCGACCGAAGCAATCGACATGGCCCGGGGGATTCTGGGCGTTTTACGCAGTGCGGTTGATCCCGACCAGAACGGCATGGAGGTCTACGCCTGGCATGTGGCGTGCGCAACTGATGCGGCCCTCTTTTTGGCCGAGATAGCACAGGAGCATCTTGATTCGTTGCATAACCAGTTGTTATCGACAAGCAACGAGGGGCCACATGAAGGCATCTCTTGAGCGTATAGGCAAAGCCCTTGGTGGAAAAATGAAGCCGGGTGGTGGTTGGATGTGCCATTGCCCGGCCCATGACGATACGAAGCCTTCCCTGTCGGTTGATCTGGGCGAGAACGGCTGCCTGGTGGTGAAGTGCTGTGCTGGCTGCTCACAGCAGGAGGTCATCGGCGCGTTGCGTGCCCGTGGCCTCTGGCCTGATCGACAGCTATCGACCGTAGAATATCAGACACCCGGGATAAAGAGGAGAAACGAGGATACTGGATGCCCCCCGGGCACGGATCGGCAAGCAATCGATGCCGCCCAGAGGTGGGAGATGGCGGGTCCGGCTAACCCTGGCCACGCCTACCTTGCTGGTAAGTGTCTCGGCGGTGATGGCGTGCGCCAGGAAGGCAGCCTCTTGCTGATACCGATGCGCAACCCTGCTGGTGTGGTGCAGTCAATCCAGACCATCGACCCCGGCGGGCGCAAGCTGTTTGCAAAAGGTGCCCGGGTGAGTGGTTTGCATTGCCTGATCGGAGACCAGACTAAATCAAGCGGCACGGTATACATTGTCGAGGGGTGGGCCACCGGCTCGGCGATCCATGCCGCCACCTGTGGACTGGTGGCGGTGGCCTTCACTGCCGCGAACCTGGCAACAGTGGCGCTGATCGTCCGGGAGAACTTCCCCGGCCGCCAACTCATCATCTGCGCCGACGATGATCATGACCCGGGTAAAGAGAAAAACCCTGGTATAGAGGCTGCCACCAACGCCACCATCTCTGTCGGCGGGCTGCTCGCAGTGCCGGGAATGGGCAGGAAGGCCGATTTTTGGGACCTGTGGCATGAACAAGGACCTGATGCGGTGCGTCGGGCAATTGCGTCGGCCACGCCGATTGACACAACCGTGGAGCCCGCTACCGACGAAAGCGGCCCCGAGGATCCGGAAGCCATGATTCGTTATCTGGCCGGACTGTCGGCCATCGAATACGAGCAGAAACGGCGGGCTGTGGCCGAGGCGCTTGGGGTTCGAGCTTCTGCCCTGGACAAGGCGGTTAAGGAGGCAGGGAAAGGGAAAAATGACAACCGACCGCCCTTTGATGAACCGGAACCATGGCCTGAACCGATTGATCCAAGTCAACTGCTGACCGATATCGCTACCACCATTCAGCGGTTCATCGTCTGCGCCGATGAAGTGGCCCATGCCGT
The DNA here is from genome assembly GCA_050252135.1 of Desulfobulbus sp. Lineage (GTDB taxonomy): Bacteria > Desulfobacterota > Desulfobulbia > Desulfobulbales > Desulfobulbaceae > Desulfobulbus. The sequence goes on along the minus strand of JBFWLN010000032.1, from coordinate 4,110 downwards.
GGCACTCTGGGTAGCCATGACCTGGTTTATCGACGTGGTGCAAGTTGCCCCATTGGCGGTCATCACCGCCCCGGAGAAGCGTTGCGGCAAGTCGCAGTTGCTTTTTCTCCTGGGGCGGATATCACCCCGGGCACTGACAGCGAGCAGTATTTCCCCGGCGGCTCTTTACCGGGCCATCGATGCATGGCAGCCAACCCTGTTGATCGACGAGGCCGACGCATTCATGAAAGACAATGAAGAGCTGCGCGGGATCATCAACAGCGGCCACACCAGGGAATCGGCCTATGTTATTCGCACCGTGGGTGAAAATTTCACCCCGGCCAAGTTTAACACCTGGGGCGCAAAGGCCTTGGCCGGGATTGGCCACGTTGCCGACACCATCATGGACCGGTCGGTGGTCCTGGAGCTTCGCCGCAAGTTACCCCATGAGGAGGTGGACCGGCTCAGGTATGCCGGTCCGGATCTGTTCAGCTCTTTGCGGGGAAAACTGGCCCGATTCGCCAACGACTACAGCGAGCAGGTTCGCCGGACGCGACCACCTTTGCCGTCATGCCTGAATGATCGTGCCCAGGATAACTGGGAACCGCTACTGGCCATTGCAATGGTTGCCGGCGGCCAGTGGCTGGAAGTCGGCACCAAGGCGGCCGTTAAACTCTCCGGCAGCGGAAACCCGGTTGAAACCATCGGCACCGAGCTGTTGACCGATATCAAGGAAATCTTCGAAATGAATGAGAGGGAAAGAATCAGCACCGCCGATCTGATTAGAGCCTTGTGCGATGACGATGAAAAGGCCTGGGCGACCTACAACCGGGGGAATCCAATCTCTCCACGGCAGCTGGCCAACAAGCTGAAAGGGTATGGCATCACCAGCACCACTCTGCGGTTTCGGCATACGGGCTTGGCCAAGGGGTATGAAAGAAGACAATTCGAGGAGGCTTTTTCCCGGTATATACCTGCGGGGAATCTGGTTTTATCCGTAACAACGTAACAACCACGAAAAAACATCAATTTGACCCGTAACGCATTCCGTAACATAACGGATTGGTTCCATAACAAGCAAAAAGGGGGGGATATTCGGCCAAGGTGAGCAATTGAGCAATGTTACTGGGCGAGCATGACGTTACGGTAACGGTTCCGTTTTTATTTTAGCTTATCCTTTTGTTTTGTCGAAAATGTTACGCTGTTACGGGTAGAAGGTGATATGCTGGCGATAGAAAGATCAGTTCTTGCCACCCAAATCATCAGAGGCGCGAAACATGCCAGACAAAATACCAAAAGCGTGGCTGACGACAAAAGAAGCAGGGGAGTACACTTCAACGTGCAGGGGAACTATTCTTCGCTGGATCGGTGATGGATTACCCCATGCTCGCATCCATACCAATGCCATCCGCATCAAGGTTACCGATCTAGATGAGTGGATGGAAAGGTTTGTGAATCGGGATGAGGATATTGAGGCCCAGTTGGAGCGGGCGAGAGTTGCAACTATAAAAAAAATGAAAGCTCTTGGCATTCCATGTAATATTCGGCCACGAAAAAGGACCCGCAGTTAAACCTTTTGCATAGAGGCTGCCACTAACACCACCATCTCTGTCGGCGGGTTGCTCGCAGTGCCGGGAATGGGCAGGAAGGCCGATTTTTGGGACCTGTGGCATGAACAAGGACCTGATGCGGTGCGTCGGGCAATTGCGTCGGCCACGCCGATTGTCGCAACCGTGGAGCCCGCTACCGACGAAAGCGGCCCCGAGGATCCGGAAGCCATGATTCGTTATCTGGCCGGACTGTCGGCCATCGAATACGAGCAGAAACGGCGGGCTGTGGCCGAGGCGCTTGGGGTTCGAGCTTCTGCCCTGGACAAGGCGGTTAAGGAGGCAGGGAAAGGGGAAAATGACAACCGACCGCCCTTTGATGAACCGGAACCATGGCCTGAACCGATTGATCCAAGTCAACTGCTGACCGATATCGCCACCACAATTCAGCGGTTCATTGTCTGCGCCGATGAAGTGGCCCAAGCCGTGGCACTTTGGGCAGCCAACCCTGTTGATCGACGAGGCCGACACCTTCATGAAAGACAACGAGGAACTGCGCGGCGTCATCAACAGCCGCCACACACGGGATTCGGCCTATGTCATCCGAACCGTTGGCGACAACTTCACCCCGGCCAAGTTCAACACCTGGGGGGCGAAGGCCTTAGCCGGGATTGGCCACGTTGCCGACCCCATTATAGACAGGTCGGTGGTCCTGGAGCTTCGCCGCAAGTTACCCCATAAGGATCCGGACCGGCTCAGGTATGCCGGTCCGGATCTGTTCAGCTCTTTGCGGGGGAAACTGGCCCGATTCGCCAAGGACTACAGCGAGCAGGTTCGCCGGACGCGACCACCTTTGCCATCATGCCTGAACGATCGTGCCCAGGATAACTGGGAACCGCTACTGGCCATTGCAATGGTTGCCGGCGGCCAGTGGCTGGAAATAGGCACCAAGGCGGCCGTCAAACTCTCCGGCAGCGGAAACCCGGTTAAAACCATCGGCACCGAGCTGTTGACCGATATCAAGGAAATATTCGAGATGAACGAGATGGACAGAATCAGTACCGCTGATCTGATCAAAGCTTTGTGCGATGATGATGAAAAGGCCTGGGCGACCTACAACCAGGGAAACCCCGTCTCTCCGCGACAACTGGCCAACAAGCTGAAGGGGTATGGCATCACCAGCACCACTCTGCGGTTTCGGCATACGGGCTTGGCCAAGGGGTATGAAAGAAGACAATTCGAGGAGGCTTTTTCCCGGTATATACCTGCGGGGAATCTGGTTTTATCCGTAACAGCGTAACAACCACGAAAAAACATCAATTTGACCCGTAACGCATTCCGTAACGTAACGGATTGGTTCCGTAACGATCACGAGATATGCCGAAGCAACAGAGCATGATATTGTTACGGGAAGAAATAGTGTTACGGTAACCGTTACCGTTTTGAGAGGCGCCAACGCTCTGTTATTGTGCAATTGTTACGGTGTTACGGATGGAATGCAGATAGGGCGAAATGATGGAACCCGAAAGAGTGCTCCGTTCCTGTTTTTCGACATCGTTTGAGGCAAAACCTCAGCGTAAAAGACACCACCTTTTCTCTTACATAGCGCAAACAAAGAAGTAAGAAACAATGTTTCTTGCCTTCTTACCAAAAAACTCTTTCAGGTTTTCGGGTCAGTCATCAGCAGGCACCATTACCGCGCCGACCTCAAATGTTTCTTCGTTTCTTTCGACATGCTGTTTTTTCCTTTTTGGTTTCTTCGCCCGGACACGATCACAACCGGAGCATCGAACATACACCAATAGCGAACCGGAAACTCAGCACAGCCCCATACCTTGAAGTCGCCACGGCCAGCCCCACCAAGCCCACACCACTGGGGAACCGGATCACCACACAAATGAAAGCAAACTGACAATAGCAACGTCTTTACAAATGATACCACTATTGATACTATTGAGGCATGGACAGAATAGACCAACTTGTTCAAAGTATTCGGAACAACCACACCAACGTCAAATTCTCGGATTTGTGTAAGGTGTGTGAGCATTATTTCGGAGAAGCCCGGCAAATGGGGACAAGTCACCGGATATACAAAACGCCTTGGATCGGGGACCCACGCGTGAACATTCAAGACAGTAAGGGTATGGCCAAAGCCTACCAAGTCCGGCAAGTGTTGAAAGCCATCGACAAGTTGAACAAGCAGGAGAAATAACATGCTAGAACACGATCACTACACATACCGGGTAACGTGGTCTGAAGAAGATCAAGAACATGTGGGGCTGTGCGCTGAGTTTCCAAGCCTGAGCTGGCTTGACTCAACCCCAGAAGGGGCTTTGAAAGGGATTCGACAGGTAGTTGCCGACGTTGCAGCGGATATGGCCCAAAATAGCGAGAAGATCCCTGCACCGCTGGCCACAAAAAAATTCAGCGGCAAGTTCCAGGTTCGGGTAACTGCCGACGAGTTATAGTCAAGTCTGGTGTTTAGGAATAGCTCTCAGGCGACGGCCCTGTTGAGTTCGCTTTCTCTTAAAGGGGTGACAGGTTCCCCATCCTTGAACTGGACGCCCCGGATTACATCGGCAAG
>JBFWLN010000031.1:0-31485 GCA_050252135.1 Desulfobulbus sp. | reverse complement strand
CTCAAGGCCGACCTTCGCCTTAAATTCAGGACTGTGAAATTGCCGAGTTTTTACATCGCTCATCGGTTCTTGATCCTCTTGGTGCGCCAGCTTAAACTACTGTCCAGCTTTTGGGGTCCACTATAGTTCACGTCCGGATCTGTGAGGGCCTGGGGGTGCGATTCCCCTGGGCTACTCGACTATTGACCCAGTGCCTCCTGAGATAATCAGGAAACATGTTGCTCAATCTTGGGAGAAAACAATGTTAATCTGACCTTATTTGCTAATATTACAAAGTCACCCCACTCCTCCTGCTTTTTCAGTAGTATCTCAAGCGAACCTCTCAGTTATATCGTTAATTATTTACCTGCTCTTAAATTCCTTTTTTTACAGACCCCAGTTAGCACTCGCTAAAAATGATTGAGACCCAAGCTTTATTGGTTTTTTTGGATATTTAATATGTCTATTATTTACCCGTTTTTACTTTATTGTTTTTCGACCGACAAGGTTTAGTATTAAATCGAAACACGCCTAAGTCGAGCCGCATAACCGCAGTGCATCACATTACTGCTAGGCCTCGTTTAGGAGACAGCGAATGACCGATGCTCCATGAAATACTCTTGAAATAGTTAAGTTAGCAGTCGGCACATTGACTCCAATCTCTGTCGCGATCCTCGCTTGGTTCCTGAACAGGCGGATGAAGAGACTCGGCCTAATCCAGTGGTCGAATCAAAAGCTAATCGAAAAGCGAATTGCCGTGTACGACTCGGTGGCCCCCCAATTAAATCTCCTATTATGCTTCTTTACTTGGGTGGGCTACTGGAAAGAAATATCCCCACAAAATGCGATCCAAGCAAAACGCGACCTCGACAAGGCATTCAACATCTATCGGCATCTCTTCGAATTGGCCGTCTACGAAGCCTATCAATCATACATACACATTCTTTTCGAAACCTTTGTCGGCCCTTGGCCACGATGCAAGACTTCGTACCAAAATAAAGGGAGGGGACGGCGATCGCCAAAAAAACGGAATCGACGAATGGAAGACGGAATGAGATGAACAGTTCACCAAATTCGACACCGTCCCATCAAAGGCTGACATACAAGCAGCGTATAGCGAACTGATGTCCGCCCTAACACGAGCCCTTGGCGTTCACCCCGATGACGCCTAGTGTCCCGTTCGGTTAGTGTCGTCTTTTAATTTTGAGACCTTCTCAAGAATCACGGCTGCGCATTCTCTCCATGTGAATGGTTTGGCCTATCTATTTTTGCAGCATTGGCCATAAGGCGAACACTCCAATGAGTGGCTTCATGAGGAATACACTAAACTGACATCCGCAAAACTTCTTTGACTATTGCATCGGTCAGCTTTTTGGGCTGCCGCTACGGGGACGATCGACAAGACCTTGGAGCCATGCTCTATAAACCGTTTCCGCCACCGATAGATTGTGCGCAGAGTTGTCCCCAGCTCGACAATCAATTGATCGGCAGTTTTACCTGATGCCGTCAAGAGGACAATCTTGGCCCGAGACGCCAGATCCTGGGCTATTTTCGGTGAGCGCAACAACGCTTCAAGGTCTTGTGCTGCTCGTCAGTAATCGTAAATTTCTCGTGTATGCGTGCCATGCAGCACTATAACACAAAACATATTAAAAGAATTCATTAACCGCACGAGACACTAGCCAGCCAAGCAAAGAGTTAATGGTTGAAACTCTTTAAAGCTTTCCCAAGTAACTGTTATAGAGGAGAAAAGACATGGCACCTTTCATTGCTGGGCTGCTTGCATCAGGCCTTCGGTTAGTTGCCAATGCAGCTTTAGTCAAAGGCAAAGACTTCATTAAGGAAAAAACAGGGGTAGATTTAGAAGAAGGAAATGCAATATTGAGCGAGGGAGATATTGCGAAGCTTCGCGAGTTCGAGTTTGAACACGAGGAAGAACTGCTTCGTTTGCAACTTGAGGATAACAAGCTAGGAATTGAGGAAACAAAGCTTTATCTAGCCGATGTTCAGGATGCACGCAATCAACAATCTGCGGTATTAATGAGCGAAAAAGCGCCTTGGTATGCCAAAGCGATTCAGCCTGCACTGGGAGTATTGGTAGTGTGCGCCACTATTATATTGTTTGCGTTATTTGTTTACTGGTCGGGAGATGTTCCATTGCTTGATCAGGGCGGCAAGCCGTTACTTGATAACGCTGGCAAAGCAATAATGGGGTCTAAAATCAACTCCACCCAGAAGGATATAATCATATACATTCTGGGTGTGCTTTCAGCTGCAGTAACCCAGATTCTTGGTTACTATTTCGGCAGTTCGTCTGGCAGCAAAATCAAGACTGATGCCTTGAATGACGAACTCGCGAAAAGAACAAAAAAGGAGGTGCCATGAGTCTTGTTCGCGAACAGGCAGCTTTCATGAGCGACCTACGCAAGCTGCTCAATTATGCCGAAGACAATCGTTTCTTCGTCACCGGCGGTGAACTTGAACGCAGGCCTGAAGTGCAGGCGCTTTATCTCAAGAACGGGTGCGCCTCGACCATGGACAGCATGCATCTGCGTCGTTGCGCAATAAACCTGTACTTTTTCCGCGAAGAAGCGGACGATCTCCGCCTTGTGCAGAACCGTGAGGAATTGCTGAAGTTAGGCGAATTCTGGGAGTCTCTGGACCCACGGAATCGCTGGTGTGGCAAGAGCAACAAATTGGTCGATACGCCTTGCTTCGAGCGTGATTTAGGCGCGTGGCCCAGTCGGGTAGTGGCGATCCTAGTTCCGCCTCCGCCCGAAGCAATACGACCTGCGATTGCCCCAGCAGGAGGCGACCGTGATGGAGCAGTGGTTCTGCAGGAATCCGCGAGTGCAAGCCAACTGACGACTCTCCGTCGCGGAACCGATCAACATTCTGGAGTCTCGCGTTTGCAGCAACTGCTGGTTTTGCTCAATCTATTACCCCGCACCTCTGGCGAGTTTGATTCAGAAACTGAACGTGCTGTAGTTGATTTTCAGTGCAAGTTTGGATTGGTTGTAGATGGAATAGTTGGAGAGAAAACTTGGACCACGCTGTTGGCTCAAACCCAGCCAGAACAAAATGCGGTGGCAAATCAATGGCTCAGCGACAAGGATCTTGAAGACGCCGCTAACGAGGCCGAGGTTCCGCTTCCGGCCATGAAGGCAGTATATGAAGTAGAATCGAATGGAGTTGGCTTCATCGGTCGTCAACCCAAGGTTCTATTCGAAGGCCATGTATTCTGGAAACGGCTGGAAAAAGCCGGATTACACCCTGTTGAACTCCAGCGGGGCAATCAGGATATTCTCTACCCGAAATGGACTAAAATCCATTATGTGGGTGGGTCTGGAGAGCATCAAAGGCTCAAGCGTGCACAGGCTATTCACTCAGATGCCGCACTTGAGTCCGCCTCCTGGGGCCTGTTTCAGATTATGGGATACCACTGGAAGGCACTGGGCTATGATTCAGCCAACCATTTTGCGAACAAGATGGCGGAGAATGAACGCGAACAACTCCTGGCTTTTATCCGTTATCTGAAAATCAATAAAACAGGCGGCCGGACTCTGGCGCAAATTTTGAGTACGAAAATGTGGCCTGACTTTGCCCGGGCCTACAATGGTCCCGGCTATCGCAAAAATCGCTACGATGACAAACTACGTGAAGCATTCAGTCGATATGCCACTTAATTGCTGGTGAATACCTTTGTTTAATTGAAGAACAATAAAGCTGAAAACAATTAAACAATTACTTGTTTGGCCTATCAATCAACTAATGCTCGACATTGGTTCCAAACGGGGAGGCGGGGTTTTATGGAGTTTTTCATTTGTCCATGTAACAAAAAGGGAACAATTTTTATTGATGGAGAAGAACTGGGGGCTAATAAAGATACGGATGGGAAATTAATACCGTATATGTGCAACACCGGACTACATGAAATTTCTCTGGTATGCTACGATGGGAAACATTGCGAGAATTCTCCGCAGAAAGTGGTCATTGAAGCTACTAATCCCATAGAACCGCAAAAGGTGATCTTCAAATGCGCTCGCTAAACAGCTCGGTCATCCTAATCTCGGTAGCGACAATATTAATTGTCGCTGGTTGCGCTCCCAAAAAAAACCTACCCATCACCTCCTCCACCAGTAAAGCTGGTTATCACTACCAGGCAGTACGGGAGAAGCCAAGCCCCGATAAGCCGTTTGTGCTTCTTGCATTCTCAGGTGGAGGAACGCGGGCAGCTGCCTTTTCGTTCGGACTGATGGAGGCGCTCGCAAAAGTACAATACACCCCTAAAGTGGGAACATCAAAAAGAAAACTCTTGGATAATGTGGAGATTATTTCTTCGGTTTCAGGCGGCAGTTTTACTGCTGCCTACTACGTGCTCTTCCCGGATAGCTTCTTCGATGATTTCCCGAAAAAGATGCTATACCAAAACATTCAGGCGGAGTTGGTTTTTAATCTTTTCAACCCTTATAACTGGTTTCGCCTAGCTTCTCCCAACTTTAGCCGGATCGACATGGCAGCTGAATATTACGATCAGAATATTTTTCAAAAAAAAACTTTTGCAGACCTTCTTGAAAATCCGAAGGGAAAAGTCCCCTTCTTGGTGCTTAACGCTACAGATATCGGCATAACACATCGTTTCGAGTTTACCCAGGATCAGTTCGACCTTCTCTGCTCCGACCTTGCTACTGTTTCCGTCGCACGCGGCGTTGCAGCCTCTTCTAATTTTCCTGTTGCTTTTGCACCGCTTACTGTCAATATCTACAAAGGCAATGAAGAAGACAATATAAATTGTCCGCCGATGCCAAAATGGATCAACCTTGCTTTAGAAGACAGCCGGTTTGACCGCCGTTATTCTGAGGCTGAAGCTGCAGCCTCCTACCGTCGCAAAGATCGTTCGTTTGCTCACTTATTAGATGGTGGCCTTTCAGATAACCTTGGCCTGAGAGGCGCTTTCCATGCTGTCACCACCACCGATAACAACAAAAATATCCTGAATACAAAGCTTGATAGTTTAATGGTAATTGTCGCCAACGCCAAGACGACTAAAAACCATGACTGGGACATGAAGAGCAACCCTCCAGGAATAACCAGTGTTCTTAATGTAGCTTTGAATGGACCAATGGACGACGTTTCTTTCGATAGTGTTGAGATGTTTGAGAATCATTTCAAATATATGAAGCAGATATCAGATACTGTTGAAGCTTGCAATAAGCAGCTGAAAGATTGCCGCGGAGAACCGTTGATTACAAATCCGATCAAAACTAATTATTCATTTACCGAACTTTCCTTCGACAGAGTTCGGGACAAACACCTACGTCGTTGTTTGCAGGAACTGCCAACCTCCTTCGCTCTCCCTCGGAAGACGATAGATCTTCTACGACAAGTCGCAGCAGAGAGTCTTATGACTTCGAAATCATTCATCGACGGGATGCGGCATCTTGACCCGGCATGGAACCCGGAATCGATAGTTATTGACCCGAAACTTGTTAACGAAGTCTGCGGAGTTTCAACGCATGAATAAGGGAACATAATGCTCACAGTAACCGTTATGGGTTTCAGCCGGTGAGTTGACGCGAGAGATGATTCAAAATAGCATCTTTCGTTTCAATTCACACCTACACTTCATGACGGCTTCGACGCCGAGTTGTGCACATTTACCGTATCTCCTCAACCCGAGGCGTTGTCATGTTGTGCTGACTTACCTGGAGACTCTGCCTTGTATGCCGTTTCTGTTCGTCGACTCATAACTTTGCGCTCCAGCTTCCTCCAGACGAACCCTCGCGAGATCGCCCTTGCATTCGGCTAGTATTTATACTCCTGTCATCACGACAGTAACAGGGTCTACATACAGGGGGACTTACACCCCATTAGATCGCGCGCCCATGCCGGGCCGTACACAAGGGCATTGAGCCGGACACGCAAGAAGCGCGCGCCGCTCATGCCAGCCGTTATTATTGCCACATCGAATATCTGACTTGAGCCAATTCTCGTCGGGTTAATAGATCTACTGTTGCTACAAAGGGCGGCAACGTAATGCCTGCCGCCCAATTTCCCTCTACCCATAAAGGGTCTCGATCCACCTGATCGCTTCCGTGTCATTTACCTTCCCGAGATACCGTTGAGTGGTTGAAAGGTCTGCGTGCCGTAGAATAACTTTGCTGACGATTTCTATTGGAGTGCCGGATCTTGACGCATAGGTGGCTGCGTGGCGTCTGAGATCGTGTGGGCGCAGTTCAATATTGACCAGCTTGCCGGCCTTTTTCGCCATTGACCAAGCTGCGACATAGGAAATCGGAAAAATCCGGTCATGTTGGCTGATATCCTTGGCTTTAACATAGGCGGTTAACCTTACCAATATTTTCTGCGGAACATAAACCGTCTCGCCAGATCGGCCACTTTTGGGGTTCTGGATGGCCAGGCTTCGCTCTTGGATATCTACTGGCGAGAGATTCAGCACCTCGCCAACTCTCATTCCTCCTCTGGCCATCAACTCCAGCATGAGCCGATTCCGTATGTTTGTAGTTCTGAAGATAATCTCATCGACGGTCTCCTTGTCGACGATATTCCATTGAATAGCGTGTGGGCGCTTGAAAATCTTTCGGATGACTGAACTGTTGCAGGGATTGGTGAGGGCTGGAAACCCCGTGTTGATGCTGAAATTGTAGAAGGATGCCAGGACCGAATACCGGTTCCGTTTTGTGGCTTGTCGGTTATCCTTCGTCAAGGAAAGGAGAAACTCTAGGACCTCCTCCTGGGAAATACTGGCGAGGTCTCGTTGGCCAAATTGAGCAGTGAATCGGTGGAGTACGTACTCACATGTCTTGATGGTATTTTTTTTTCGAATTGGCCCTGTGATACTGCAGATGGAAGTCGATAGCTTGGGATACTTTCATGGTGCACCTCCTGTGGTTGGGGTTCATGGGCGATATGCCCTCTATGAAGTATACATCATGATCAGGTAGCCCACGCCCCCCCTCACTGGTTCAGGAATAGTCTCAAGATTTGTTTCGGTCGATCAGGTTGATACTGCCAGGATCCAGTTCAACTATGCGCTGATCCTATCTAAAATGGAGAGCCCATCTCTTACTCGTGAAAGTGTTGACATTTCTTCAAAATAAAAGGATATATATTTCATATTTGAAATTTTTCTAGCCATGCCTCCCCTGCTTTAATGGTGGATGTATTCTGCTTGCTTTCTATACAACACCGGCTCAAGCCATGCTCGATGGCCGAATGCCCCGCATAAAAAGGAAGGTGGACCATGAGTGAAACAGGCAAGGGTCGTCATCTCCTGGGACGACGAAAATTTCTGCAAATTCTGGCTGTTGCCGGTGCTGCCGGGAGCCTGTACGGGTACGGAGTACTCCGGACTGGGGACCAAAATCACGTGGTGCGTCAAAGTCGGACCATGATGGGCACCCAAATCAACCTCATCGTCTACGGTCCGGATCAGGACCAGTGCCTGCACGCGACCACAGCCACTTTTGCCCGCATGGAATTGCTGGAGAGTTTTTTTAGTCGATTTCAGCATGAGAGCGCCCTGAGCCGGCTCAATGTAACAGGACAGCTTGATGCGGCCCCCGATGAATTCCTCCAGGTACTCACTCTGGCTGAGCACATCAGCCAGGTCAGCGATGGCGCCTTTGATATCTCGGTTCTTCCCTTGCTGCGCCTCTATGGGCAACAGCAACTCCCCACACAGGCTCAGCTCGCTGAGACTCTTCCCCTTGTTGATTATCGAAATATCAAACGCAGTGGAAACAAGGTGCGTTTCACCCGACAGGGAATGGGAATTACCCTTGACGGCATCGCCAAAGGGTATGTAGTCGACCAGGGAGTAGCCACCCTCAAACAATCCGGATTTAACAATGTCTACGTCGAGGCGGGGGGGGATCTCATGGTTACCGGCACGAAACCGGCTGACGCCCCCTGGCGAATCGGAATCCAGAAACCCCGAGCTGATTCGACCGAGTCCATGACCATCCTGACGCTTAGATCCACCTTGGCGATTGCCACTTCCGGAGACTACATGCAGCCCTTCTCGGATGATCTGCAAAACCATCATATTCTTGACCCGCGACAAGGGATTTCACCACCGGATTTAGCCAGCGCGACCGTTACCGCCCCATCCGTCGCTCTAGCTGATAGCCTGGCAACCGCTTCCATGGTCCTGGGGCCTCAACGATCTATTGCTCTGTTGCAGCACTTTGATGACTGCGAAGGGCTGTTTATCGACAAGCAACTCAATCATTATAAAACCTCCGGATTTCAAGGCTGATATGCACATCGTCACCATTCGCCGCGGTCTCGACATTCCCATAACTGGAACCCCGGAGCAACGGATAGGGAAGGGGCCTCCGGTAGAGGAGGTTGCCCTGATGGGCGACGACTATCCCGGCCTCAAGCCGACCATGCTTGTCAAAGAAGGCGAACGGATCCGGTTGGGGCAACCCCTGTTTTCTGATAAAACAAATCAAGGTGTGCTGTTTACCGCACCTGCCGCAGGTGAGGTCAAGGCCATTCATCGCGGTCCAAAACGTAGATTCGAATCGCTGGTCATTGCCGTTGACGGCAATGAGGCCGTTCATTTTCTCCCCGCCTCTACACCGCTGTCTTCCCAGTCCTCTGAAGAACTTCGTTCCCTGCTTTTAAACTCCGGTCTCTGGACCGCCTTTCGTACCCGTCCTTACGGCAAGATTCCAAATGCCGACGCCAAACCAAGTTCGCTTTTTATCGCAGCAATGGATACCACTCCCCTGGCCGCCGACGCCGCAGTCATTTTGGAGCACGATCCTCAACACTTTCAAACCGGACTTGAATGCCTGCATCGTCTTCTTGGTGTACCAATTCATCTCTGTATCCGGCCAGGTACCGATCTCGACAATCTCCTGATACCTGGTGTTGAAGTACATGGTTTTGTCGGCCCCCACCCGGCGGGCTTGCCTTCCACCCATATCCACTTTATCGATCCGGTCCATGCGCAGAAGCAGGTCTGGCATTTGGATGTTCAGGATGTCCAGGCGATCGGCCACCTGTGTAACACCTGCACCTTGCCCCAGAACAGAATTGTTGCGCTGTCCGGGCCAGGAGTGAGAAAGCCTCGCCTGATCACCACCTTACCAGGTGCCTCGGTGGAACAACTTTGCCGTCATGAACTACGTTCCCAGGGGCAATGGCGTCTGCTGTCCGGTTCAGTGCTCGACGGCCGGGTTGTAGAGGGGACCATAGGATATCTTGGCCGCTATCACAGGCAGGTTGCCGTCCTGGGCGAAAGTGATGGCCGGAGCCTGTTTGGCTGGTTGGCTCCGGGGAGCGAACGGTTTTCGCAAACAGGTCTGTTTGCCTCCCGTTTCTCTCCAGGAAAGCGGTTCAACATGATCACTGCCGCCTGGGGGGGGCGGCGAGCGATTTACCCGTTGGGTGTGTACGAGAAAGTGATGCCCTTGGATATTATTGCCACTTCGTTATTAAAAAGCCTTGCTGTCGGCGACACTGAAAAATCAGCAGCCCTTGGCTGCCTGGAGTTAATAGAGGAAGATCTCGCTCTGTGCAGTTTTGTTTGTCCCGGGAAAAATGAATTCGGACCAATGCTGCGTTCAGTTTTGAGCGCTCTAGAGCAGGGCGAGTAGCGATAGATCTCCACCCATCAGACCAAATATCCAGAAGAGATGCGCCGCACAGGTTGGACGTTCATCTCAAGGTGCGATATTCATGAAATTTCTTCGCGAGTTTTTTGACAGGCTGGAGCCAAAGTTTACCAAGGGGGGCCCTTGGCATCGATGGAACGCCCTGTTTGAGGCCACGGACTCCTTCTTGTTTCACAGTCGGCGAGTTGCGCAAATAGCCCCTCATGTTCGTGACGGAGTTGATTACAAACGAATCATGATCACTGTGATCATCGCCCTGGTCCCCTGTGTAATAATGGCCCTCTGGAATACCGGCAACCAGGCCAACAGTGGCTTGCAGCAGCTTGGCCTGAATAGTCCTCCCGGTTGGCGAGGGGCTATTATGCAGCTGGTTGGCTGCGATCCCCACAACTTGTTTTCGAATATGGTGCATGGCTCACTCTATTTTCTGCCTATCTATGGAGTCACCGTTGTGGTGGGCAGCATCTGGGAAGGCTTGTTCAATCTCATCCGCGGTCACGAGATTTCCGAGGCCTTTCTGGTCACCAGCCTACTCTTTCCCTTGACCTTGCCGGCAACGATTCCGCTTTGGCAGGTCGCCTTGGGGATAAGTTTCGGTATCATTTTTGCCAAGGAGGTTTTTGGTGGTGTCGGCCGCAACTTTATGAATCCGGCGTTGGTCTCTCGGGCTTTTCTCTATTTTGCCTATCCCATCGAGATTACCGGAGATGCAGTCTGGATACCGGTGGATGGTCTGACAAGAGCCACCCCGCTGGCCCATCTTGCTGCATCTCCGGCCGGACTCAATCCGTCAGAGCTTTCCGTCAGTTGGATGGATGCCTTTGTCGGCATCATGCCTGGCTCGATGGGGGAAACCTCGACACTGGCCTGCCTGCTTGGGGCGGCATTTTTACTCTTTACCGGGATCGCCTCCTGGCGTGTCATGGTGGCCATGCTTCTTGGCGGTCTGGCGGCTGTCCTGCTGTTGACCAATCTGCCGTCCCCGGCGAATGGCCTGCAAACGCTGCCGGCTCACTGGCATCTGGTACTTGGCGGCTTTGCCTTTGGTTTGGTGTTCATGGCAACGGATCCTGTATCTGCTGCACAAACGCCGACAGGGCAATGGATGTACGGTCTGCTTATCGGCGTCCTTGCCATTGTCATTCGCGCCGCCAATCCGGCTTTTCCCGAGGGTGTGATGTTGGCAATTTTGCTGGGTAATGTTAGTGCACCGCTTTTGGATCATTTTGTCATCCAGGCCAACATCAAGAGGAGGAGGCTGCGCCATGGCTGAAGAATCCTTAGCCAGACCCTTTTACACCGTCCTCGTTTTGGCTCTGGTCTGTTCAGCACTTGTAGCCGGGACTGCCGTTGGATTGCGCCCCTTCCAGGAGGCCAATCGCAAAATTGACCAGCAAAAAAATATTCTCCGTGCGGCCGGACTCTTCAACCCGGATAAAGACGTGGCGGATCAGTTCAATGCACTGATTGCAATACGTCTGGTCGATCTGGTTTCAGGCAAATTCATCGATCTAAAACAGGAGGCCAATCGCAGTGTTGAGGAAAAGAGAACCCTTGGGCGCGATCAGGACCCGGCTGGTCTCTTTCAGGTTGAACGATTCTCGCCTGTGTATCTGGTGCACCAGGAAGGCCGTTTCCAACAAATCATCCTGCCCGTACGCGGCAAGGGATTATGGTCGACCATGTACGCCTACGTGGCGCTGGACGCCGATTTGAATACCATCCGCGGTATTAGTTTTTACGAACATGGGGAAACCCCAGGACTTGGGGGCGAGATCGAAAATCCCAGATGGCAGGCGAGCTGGCAGGGAAAAGAAATCTACGGTTCTCATAACAAAGTTGCCCTGCGGGTGGTGAAGAGCGGTTCCGCAGATGGCGGCGAGGCGAACCATCGTATTGACGGTATCTCCGGGGCGACCATGACCGGTAACGGTGTATCGGAAATGCTGCGGTTTTGGTTTGGCGAAAATGGGTTTGGCACCTTTCTCCAGTGGTTGCAGCAACAGGGAGGACTCAATGAAAGATCGAAAACGTGATCTTCTGCTGCGTTCGATCATCGAGCGTAACCCGATTGCGCTGCTGGTGCTGGGCATTTGCTCGGCGCTGGCCGTCACCTCGCAGATGGAGACCGCTTTTGTCATGTCTGTCTGCGTCACCCTGGTGGTTGCCTGCTCCAGCTGTATTATATCTCTGGTCCGCACCCAAATTCCCAATTCCGTCCGCATCGGCATTCAGATCACCGTGATAGCCACCCTGGTTATCCTGGTCGATCAGATACTCAAGGCCTTTTATTTTGATCTGGCCAAACAACTCTCCATCTACATTGGCTTGATCATCACCAACTGCATTGTCATGGGGCGAGCCGAAGGATTTGCCATGGCCAATCCCCCGTTCAACAGTTTCCTCGATGGTATCGGCAATGGTCTTGGCTATGGATTCGTGTTGATGACCGTTTCCTTTATTCGGGAGCTGTTGGGCTCGGGTTCGTTTTTCGGTTGGCAGATTCTTCCTCTGACCACCAATGGTGGCTGGTATGTTCGCAATGGGCTTCTGCTTTTACCTGTGAGCGCTTTTTTTATCATCGCGTTGATTATCTGGGTGCTGCGAACCATTGATCCGGTGCAACAGGAGAAAGACTGATGGCTCATTATCTTGACATCATTATCCGCTCGCTGTTCATCGAAAACCTGCCTTTGAGTTTTTTTCTCGGCATGTGTACCTTTCTCGCCATCTCCAAAAAAGTGAAAAGCGCCGTTGGTCTTGGTGCGGCAGTCCTGGTCCTAATGGTGATTACGGTTCCGGTGAACAACCTCATCCTGACAAATCTGCTCGAGGAAGGTGCCCTTTCCTGGGTTGGGCAGCCGGATCTTGACTTAAGTTTTCTTGGCCTGCTCACCTATATTGGCGTAATCGCGGCCATTGTCCAGATACTTGAAATGACGCTTGATCGTTTCATGCCCACCCTGTACGCGACCTTGGGTATTTTTTTACCGTTGTTGACCGTCAACTGCGCCATACTCGGTGGAAGCCTGTTCATGGTGGAACGCAAATACAGTTTCTTGGAGAGTGTTGCTTATGGGATGGGGGCGGGCGGCGGTTTTTTCCTTGCCGTTGTTTTGCTTGCCGGAATTCGTGAAAAATTGGAGTATGCCGATCCGCCTGCCGGCCTGCGCGGCCTGGGGATGACCTTTATCTGTGCTGGGCTCATGGCCCTTGCCTTCATGGGATTGGGCGGATTTTAGGTGTGTGGTACGGGGAATGGTGGTCGTTGAGGAAGGCGATGGAATAGAGGAGATGGCGAAATGACGGAAATTATCGGTGCAGTCCTGATCTTTCTAGCCATCCAATTGGCTTTGGTCTCTTTGATTGTGACGGCGAAACGGTTGTTGCTCCCCCGTGGTGAGGTAATTATCACCGTGAATGAGGAAAAAGAACTGCAGGTACAACCTGGGGGCAAATTGCTGACATCCTTGGCGCAACAGGGAATCTTTCTCTCCTCGGCCTGCGGTGGTGGCGGGAGCTGCGGACAATGCCGTTGCATGGTCGAGGAAGGTGGCGGTGCCATCCTGCCCACGGAGCAGGGGCAGATCAAACCAGCCGATGCCAGAAGGGGCATGCGTCTTTCCTGCCAGGTTCCGGTTAAACGCGACCTCAAAATCCTGGTGCCACCAGAGATGCTTGAGACCCGTAAATGGCGTTGCAGGGTTCGCTCCAACCACAACGTCGCGACCTTTATCAAGGAACTGGTCCTGGAATTGCCGGCCGGTGAAGAAGTCAACTTTAAGCCGGGTGGTTATATCCAGGTGGAAGTGCCGCCCCATGCACTGGACTACAAGAGTTTTGATATCGACGAAAAATTTCTCGGTGACTGGACAAAATTCAAAATGTTCCAGTATCAGTCCCGCGTCCATCAACCGGTAAGCCGTGCCTATTCCATGGCCAACTATCCCGGTGAGAAAGGAATACTCAAACTCAATGTCCGCATCGCCAGTCCACCGCCACGCGGGCCGTTGGGGATTCCACCGGGGCAGGCATCCTCCTACATTTTCAACCTGAAAGAAGGGGATGAGGTGACCGTTGCAGGCCCCTTTGGGGAGTTTTTTATCGAGGAAAGCGAATCAGAGATGATTTATATCGGTGGCGGTGCCGGTATGGCGCCTCTGCGCAGCCACATCTTTGAACTGTTTAAAGCCCGCAACACCCAGCGACAGGTTTCGTTTTGGTACGGTGGCCGCAGTCTCCAGGAATTGTTTTACACAGAGGAGTTCGAGGCACTGGCCGAAGAGCACGACAACTTTACCTTCCATCTCGCCCTCTCCGAACCACAGCCCGAGGACAACTGGCAGGGATTGACCGGATTTATTCATCAGGTGCTCTTTGAGAAATATCTCAAACATCATTCTGCGCCGGAAGATGTCAATTACTACATGTGCGGCCCGCCCGTGATGACCAAGGCGGTACTAGATATGCTTGATAATCTTGGCGTAGAGTCCACCAATATTCATTACGACGATTTTGGGGGGTAGGGAGGTATGTTGCGGTTACTGCTTCTTTTTACCATTACCTTTTGCATCATGGTCGTCTTTTGCTGTTTGCTTATCTACTCTCGTTCGCGCACGGTCCGCAGGCATCATTTTACCGTCGGGGGATGTCATGACAGCGGAAGTAGTGGTTGCTGTAGCTGCGCGCAAAGCGCATCCCGTGACTCAAAGAGCTCACACCTTCGGATGTATCGTTCTGAATGAATTTGAAAGCGCTTGTTAATGCTGAGGGGTGCTAGTGGGCATACACCCTCAGATTTGTCACAAAAAAATCCTCCAGGCAATACCCGGCAGGGAGATAAAAAAACAGCAAAAAAGTCTACCAATTTTCTTTGCCTATTACATCACTCACATCCACGCAACGATTGGATTCCTCCTCGGTCAAGTCCTCTTTCTTTTTGATAACTTTAATATCGTTAAACTGGCAGGCATATTCCTTTCCATCTTTGTCACGAATCCATACCATCTCTTCATATCCAAGACCGGTTTTGCCCTCATGCGAATCCTTTACATTGTCGCTCATTTTGCTCTCCTTAGGCATTTTATTAATCGACTTGACTCCTAAACATTATAAAACATATATATGCAATGTTGCAAGATTGGTAACCTTTGAACCACCCATTTTCAATGGATTGGACAAGGAAATTTATAATGGAAAACGAAAAAAAGGTCTTTTACATGCAAAAACAAATAAAACTCTACAGCCTTTCAACCTGTAGTTACTGTAAAGCGATAAAGAAAATGCTCAAGGATCTCGAGGTGGCCCATGAATACGTTGAGGCCGATCTGCTGGAAGATTCGGAGCGAGAAACCCTACTTGATGAATTGCGTTCAATCAATCCCAGCTGCACCTTTCCTACCATTATAATCGACGAGCAGCCCATTATCGGATTCAAAATACAGGAAATCAAGGAAACAATCGGTATTCGAACCGAGGTGGATGAACTCCACGATTTGCTAAAAAAAATTCAGGAACCTAAAGGATATTTTTTTACCCACGATCGGGAACGCACTTTTGATCTCCTTCGCGGTCTACTAACCAACAAGAACCGATATGGCTATATGGCCTGTCCGTGCAGGCTGGCCTCGGGGCGACGTGATGCGGACAAGGACATCATCTGCCCTTGTGTCTACAGAGCACCGGATGTGGAAGAATTTGGGGCCTGCTATTGCCAGCTTTATGTCTCTTCGGATTGGAACGAAGGCAAAGTTTCCCATGTCCAAGTGCCAGAGCGAAGGCCATCGACAGCGAAAAAATCTGAATAGCACATTCTCCCCGATAATTGGGGAGCGTTTGGGGCTTTCGATACAGAGAGGCTGTGAGGGCGAATAGAGATCAGGCAGACTGTGTTTTGTTCCTTTGCTAAAATTGTTTTAAGGGCTGCGGAAAAAATAAATTATCCAGAAATAATGCGCATCTCACAGCTGAATTTGTTAAAAAACAACTCATGAAGAATACAAAAAGGTGTTGAAAAGTATTCTCGGCCAACAAATTTGCAGCTTGCCTCAAGCTGAATCAGCTGTTTTTTTTCGTCTTCCTACGCTTGCCGTTGCTTGGCGTCGATGCTCATCGGATATTTTTCGGACTTGCAAGCCCTCTTGGGGGTAGTCCCATTTTGTTTTAGTGAGCAGTGCGTAAAGGTCGGGAATGGCCGGAAGCCGGTTGAGTAATTTTATATTTATTTATATCAATACGTTAACGTTTAAGCTGCTTGTTTCGTCTCCCAGGGCAGTGTTTGCTGCGGGGGTTCGGGGCTGAGTTCTTTCTACGAACGCCTGCCATTTTAATCAGCAATACGGCCAAACTGCTGATGGTGCAGCGAGCCATAATAGCCTGTTGGCTGCGAACCCGGACACGCTCCATGCCGGTTTGATGCTTCAGGAGGTTGAAAGGACGTTCGCAATGCTTGCGCAATTCCTGAGCTTTCAGCACATGTTCGGCGCTGCCGGGTACTCTCTGGAACCAGCCGCTATCCAGAGGGATGAATCGATATTTACAACAAGGGCCTGCATAATTGCACTCCTCTGTGGTTGCGTCGCATTTGTATTCGTGGCATCCGTCCTCAACACCCATGTGGCGCATGGGAACCACACAGGCGCCATGACAAAAGATTGATCCCGTCCGGGTGTCTACATGTTCTGGAAGGCGCACTTTGGAGGATGGTGGAGTGACCAACCGAACACCGGTTTCCAGAAACAGAGCGTCATCCTTGTCATGATAGACCTCATCGGCGGTTATCAGCTTCAGCTCTATCCCCATGGCCTGCCCTAGTTTGACCAGGAACGGCAGAAAATGACTGTCATGATGGTTGGCCGGCGCCAACAGTGACGCCAAGGGGAAACTGTGGCCGGTTGTGGCATCGATGGCGGTCAGCGTGTGCAGTCGGTACCCGATTACATAGGATGACTTGTCCCGTTTGTTGCGGCGTTTGCCGCAGTCACAGTCGAGATCGCCGTAGATGCGGATTTTCTTGCCATTAATTTTCAGCGTCGTCAACGGATGCTTGCAATCGGTGGCCAGTTCGGTGGAGTCAACACCATGGAGAGATGCTTCGCCCAGTAGCCCCGACTTGTTGAAATGATAGAGCATATAGACCAGCAGGTTGACCTGTTGCGCAAAGGTGAGCGATCGACGGAATTGACACAACCGGGTATGATCGATCATTTCGTTTCGGTTGAGGGGTAAACCGCAAAATGCCCGATTTTGTTTGCGATCCAGGCCAAAATATTCCTCGTTGCAGAATTTTCGATAGCTGATTTCGGGGTACCGGATCGCTTTGAGCAGTTCGGCTCGCAGCAGAGTGCTGGGTAAAAAATCCCGCATAGCGGGGCTGTATCCCTGGTAGGCCAACAAACGGTTGATGATGCGATCATCGATTAAATCGCTAACATATCGAAGTTCATTGTCTTTGATAAACCGTGCTGATCGCCGAAAGTCTTTGAGGCAGACAACCTGACTGGAGGTAAACATTTCGATGAAACTCGCCATCTTCTGGAGGCTGACAATACCCTTGTTCGATGCCTGTTCCTCAATCCCCAACAACGCTTCTTTTAAGGGCGTTATAGGCTGGTTGAAATCATATCCGGCAACTACTTCCGCGAGAACTTGCGTGGCAAGTACCCGTTTGGTTTTGCGATCAAGCCGTTTCCAGTTTGGGAATTGCGTTTTTAGTTGTTTTCGCACAGCGTACTTGATATTTTTGTGGTGCATAAAGCCTCGTTTTGGATGTGATTTTTTTAGCGGAAAACCATTGTCCAGAATAGAGGCTTTTTCTATTTAAGCAATTGTTTTTAAGTCTTTATTGCAGATCCGTTTCAACACCTTTTTCATGAGTTGTTTTTTAACAAATTCAGCTGTGAGATGCGCATTATTTCTGGATAATTTATTTTTCCCGCAGCCCTGAACTGACCCCTATGTCGTGCAGGAGCCCCAGTTCAAAGAGCATGGTGATCTGCTTATCGGATAGATTCATGCAACGGCCACATTCCGCTGCCATAATCCCCACCCGTTTTCCGTGAGCGATATCATCAACGCCAACAAGATCAAGGGCGTCGGAAAGTGCGTAGATAACCTGTCTGAGATCGGCGTGCATGCTGTGGTGCGCTCCTTTTAAGGGGAGGAAGCGATTTTGCTCCCGAACAAGGCTGGATTTGGAAATAATTATGTTTGTATTTTAGCATGATTTTGTCTGCAGGTACAAAACAGGCCACTGTTTATGTCCTCCTCTTAAATCAGTGGGATGCGTTGTAGACAGGAGGTGTGTAGGGGACGTAGGCACCTGCAGTGCTGCTGATTTGTCCTTATCTGCTGCGGCTGACTTTTCGGGATTGTTATGGCGCCGATGCCCTGGTTGATCGGTATTCCCTTACCCTAGGCCAAGTCGCAGGCGCACTCAATGAGCACTCCCGTCTCATTCTCACCTGAGCCATGTGCAGTTTCGCTAATCTGGGCAGCCTTGAAATTCTCATTGGCGGGTTTAGTTCTTTGAATAAAAGCATTTTTTCCCGCTCCTGTTGCCGTCTATAGATATAGACTCGGGAGGAGGAGGCTGAGGACCGCCCACATCAAAACTAGTAATGGTATTCCAACCCGTAGAAAATCCCGAAAACTGTACTCGCCAGCGTTCATGATCAGTAGATTCGTTTTGTAGGCCATGGGAGTGGCATAACTCATATTGGCCCCAAAGAGAACAGCGAGGACAAAGGGTTCCACAGGGAGGTTCAGTTGCCGGGCAATGGAAATGGCTATCGGTGTACCAATGACTGCTGTAGCGTTGTTGGATATGATGTTGGTAAACAGGGCCATGAGCAGCATCAATCCGCTCAGCACAATTGCTGGTGAGGCGTTACCAGCCAGGGCCAGGAAAAGAGCGGCCAGGTAGCCGGCTGCACCGGTTTTGAGCATGGCTGATCCCAAGGCGAGGCTGGCGACTACAATCAGAATGACCTGGGCACTCAAGGCTCGGGTCGCATCCCGCCAACTCAGACAGCCGCTGATAATCATCAACAAAGCACCTAGGCTGGCACTGATCGCGATCGGCAGTAGACCAAAAGCCGCGGTAAGGATGATTCCCTTCATGATAAACATAGCCGTGGGCGCCTTTTTTGAGAAAGGCAGGTCCATGGCAGAGTCCAACACCAGCATGTCAGCCTTTTCCTTGAGGTTGGCAAGTTGTTCGCGCGGTCCCTGGACCAGGAGAATATCACCCACCATGAGGGGGAGATCTCCCAGGCGATCATAAATCCGTTTGGGTGATCGTCCGGTCCGGTGAATGGCCAAGGTTACCAACCCATACCGGTCGGCAAATCGCGATTCTGCCAGACTTGTTCCGTGCAGTGGAGAACTTTGCAGGATAACCAGCTCGGCAATCTGTTGATCCGGGGCTTGCAGCGGATGATCATCAT
The DNA here is from genome assembly GCA_050252135.1 of Desulfobulbus sp. Lineage (GTDB taxonomy): Bacteria > Desulfobacterota > Desulfobulbia > Desulfobulbales > Desulfobulbaceae > Desulfobulbus. Next base: position 12,410 of record JBFWLN010000031.1, on the reverse strand, counting down.
CAACGGGGAGGTCATTGGAATCCACCGGGTAAAGTGTGCCCCCCACCAGCTTTTCAAATTCTTTGAGTTTTTTTGGGGTGTCCTTCAACACTAGGTGATCGCCCACCTGTAGCTCAAAATCTGCTAGTGGCATAATCAGGTTGCCTTGGCCACGCTCCAGGGCCAACACTCGCATAGCTCCCCCAGTGAGATCGATGGCTTTGGCCAGGGGAAGACCTGCGGCCTGGCTCTTTTCGAGTATAGCCAGATGGGCATCAAAAACCCGCGGCGATCGGTTGTCAATAGCAATGGTGCGGCGTGGCAGCAGACGGGGAACCAGTAGCCAGAGATAAAGAAGCCCTATTATACCGGCCAAAAGGGCCGGGAGCAGAAAATCGAACATGCCTAGTTTCCTGATCCCCATATCAGCTGCCACGGAAACAATGAGCAGGTTGGTCGAGGTGCCGATCGTGGTGGCCGTACCGCCCAGCAGGGTCGAAAAACCCATGGGCATGAGCACTGAGGAGGCCGGGGTGCCGGTTTTGCCGGACACACTAATAAGCACCGGCATCAACAAAACGACTACTGGCACATTGTTGATGAAGGCACTGATGACCGCACCAAAGACCAGAGTGATCAGCAGGGAGAGGGAAGGTCTTTTCTTCCACAGGGTGGCAAGTATGCGTCCTGCGGGCTCAAGGGCATTGGTCCGCATGACGCCCTGACCGGCAATCATGAGTGCACACACTGCAACCAGGGCTTCGTGGCCAAAACCTTTGAAAAAATCAACAGCATGCAACCGAATCCCCTCCACTTCAAAGGGAAAGAGTTCAAACCCAACACTTAAGATCACCAATAAGAGGAAGCTTGAGGTCTCAAGGGCTATTTTTTCACGACTGAATAATACAAGGGCAACGGTGGCAAGTACCAGGACGGCAACCGCATGGGGATTAGGGAGAGTGGGGAGGTGCATGCAGAAATCCTTGTATTTCAATCTGTGCCTGCAGTATTGAAGCTAGCTTGCGCACGCAGGGGGCTAAGGGGGGCAAATCAGCGTCTCTTTGTCTAGAGCATTGGTGCAAATAACATTCTGAATTCGTGACAACCGTTGTTTGCTGAATACCCACAGGCTATTAAAGTTAATGATAATCATTTTTAATAATTGCCATCGGAAAAAGTATTCACGGAGAGTGACTGGGGAGAACTATATCTGTTGAGGAGCACTGAACCATGGGAACGAGAACATGCCTTGTGGGGGGCCAGGCTGCTTCTGGTTGCGACTAGTCCCTAGCGCTATCACTGTGGATAAACTCGGTAAAACTGGTGCCCATGTTACAACCGCAGCCTGTGCCGGCTGTAGAACCTGTTCCGCTGAATGCCCGGAAGGTGCTATCGAAATGCATCTCATTTTACAGATAATCAGATTCAGAAACAAATTAAAGCGGTACTGGGAGAAATGCCAGAGGAGCGTATTCTGGTTTTTGCATGTAATTGGTGTTCTTATGCAGGTGCTGACTTTGCGGGAGTATCGCGGCTTGAATATCCTGCCAACACACGATTGATCCGCACCATGTGTAAGGCAGGGTAAATGAAAAATTCCTGTGGGACGCTTTTGCGCAGGGTGTTTCGGCAATTTTAATTTCAGGCTGCCATTTAAGCGATTGCCATTACATCAATGCCAATCATTGGACAGAGAAACGTGTTCATCGTATGTGGCGAAAAATGGAAGAATTCGGCATTCGAAGGGAACGGCTTCAGTAGGAATGGATCAGCGCCGTAGAAGGGATTAGGTTTTAGGAAGCCATGCAAAATATGGAGCGCATCCGTAAAGCAGTGAGTCCGGAGGAGATTGAGTCCACCAGGGAGGCTCTGCAGTCTATGCGACGCATGGCAACTGCAGAGAAAGTGTCATAAAAAGGTAAACACTAACACGATCTGATCACAGGTATTCGTTTTTCGATCAGAAAGAAAAACAAACAGGAGCCTTATGCGAGATCCGTTCGTACGCTTCTGTGAAAGGGATGATGCAAGTATGATAACTTGCCTCGTCCTCCTCAGTTGCCCGTTCAGATAGGCCACTGCCTCACCACTTACTGGTTTAGGAATAACCTCAATCCTTGCCTGCCCAGATCAGATTGAGACTGCCAACATCAATCTTATCTCTCCCCCCGGATTCTGTCCAAAAAATCGAGGCCGCTTCACTTTTTTGTTACCGATCCCCCTATAGTCGGAAAACGAGAAGTATAAGAGCCTCCACAGGCTCTCACAGAATAGAGAACATGAACATTGGAGTTATACAATCAGGATTATCTTGCCAATATGTTCGCCTCTCTCCATCAATTTGTGTGCATCAGCCACGTCTTTCAGGGGAAAGCGGGCTGCAATCTGTGGTTTGATTTGACCACGAGCAATAAGTGGCCAGATGTTTTTACGCAATGCCAACGCGATACATGCTTTTTCTTCAGTGGACCGGGGGCGAAGCGTGGAACCAGTGAGGGTTAAATGCTTGACAAGGATGGGAAGCATATCAATTTCGACCTTTGATCCCTTGAGGTAGGCAATATTAACAATCCTACCACCCCTTGCGGCCACTTTGAGGTTGCGCTGAATATAGTCTCCTCCAACCATATCGAGAATCACGTCCACACCTTTTCCTTCTGTGGCAGCGTGAATGATCGAAACATAATCATCTCGATGATAGTTGATCGCAATGTCGGCACCAAGACGGCGGCAGGCTTCACATTTAACTTCGCTGCCAGCGGTAACGAAAACCTTTGCCCCCATTGCTTTGCCAAATTGAATAGCGGTTGTCCCGATTCCACTGCTTCCACCATGCACCATTAATTGTTCTCCAGCTTTGAGGGCGGCACGGTCAAAAACATTGGTCCATACCGTGAAAAACGTCTCCGGCAGTGCGGCTGCCTCTTCTATTGAAAGCCCCATTGGTATTGGCAGGACCTGTCCAGAAGGGACGACGACATATTCAGCATAACCACCTCCATTAACGAGCGCACAAACTTTGTCTGCTGGTGACCAGTCTGTGACTTTATCTCCGATCTTCACCACCTCGCCAGCAACTTCGAGTCCGAGAACAGGTGAAGCATCATGCGGTCCTGGATATAATCCCTGGCGCTGAAGAATATCTGGCCTATTAACACCTGCCGCCACGACCTTGATGAGAATCTCGTATGCCTTCGGTTCCGGAATCGGGCTTTTTTTCATGGTCATGACTTCTGGCCCACCGTATTCGGAAATATCAATATAATACATTACATATTCTCCTTATCCATCTGTTGTAACTTAAGCGTCAAAACAACCGCATCTATTACCTCGCATCGTATGATGTCATACTGTGGCCGACTTGAATACCAACCAAAGAGGTCCCACCGTGAACATCATCATCCATACCGGCCCAAAGGATAGAAACCGATTCTGGCAGGCCCATGTCATGGCCTTGGCTGACAGCGGTTTATCGTTTCTCCTTGAGTCGATAACTGTCGCCTCTGATCTGGATAACATGGGCATTATGCAGCAACCTGTCGAGCATAGCCGAAGTCAGGGCGGTAGCCGACGGCTCGTCAGTTTGAACATCTTCGGACGCAGCCAATCCTTTTCAAGCAGTTCCCCCAGCCCGGCAGTGTGCTCGCCAAGCTTCGGTCTTTGCTGGTTGGCGCGGGGCACACCGGTGCTCGGTCGCGCCGCTCCGTATCACACTTTCCGCACTGTGTTCCGAGACAACCGCAAGAGCCGGCTGAAAAGGCTTCGACCGCAGACAAAAACGCTCTTGAAAAACAAGTAATCCGTGCCCAGAAAAGTGAGGCAATTGGAACTCTTGCCGGCGGCATCGCTCATGACTTTAACAATATACTTGCAGGAATCATCGGCTACACAGAATTGGCTCTCTATCGGAACCCGGCCGCTATTGACCCCAAAATCAAGGGTTACATCGAACGTGTTCTCGAGGGAGGCAATAGAGCAAAAAATCTTGTGCAGCAAATTCTTCGATTCAGCAGAAACACCGATACAGTGATGGGGCCGATCAACCTCATCCCTTTGGTCAAGGAAACATTGCTTCTCCTCCAGTCCACATTGCCCAAAACGATAACCTTCGAAAAAAACATTGCGGCCGATCCTGATAAGATTCTTGGCGACTCGACCCAGATCCATCAGGTTATCATGAATTTGGCGACCAACGCCTACCACGCCATGCGGGAAACAGGGGGCGTTCTCACCGTGGCAATAACCAACACTACCCTGCTCTCGGCAAAGCAGTTCATGTCCATGACCATTCCCCCTGGCGGATATATCAAGATTTCTATAGCCGATACTGGCTGCGGAATGTCTCCTGAAATAGTTGATAGAATATTCGAGCCATATTTCACCACAAAGGGCGTCGATGAAGGCACTGGACTGGGTATGGCTGTCGTGGCCGGCATTGTAAAAAGCCATAAAGGATTGATCGAGATCCAGACAACACCAGGGAAGGGGTCGGTTTTCGATGTCTATTTCCCCAGTTTTCAAGGTGAAAACACCGAGAAAGAATTGCTCGATTCAACGCTTCCCTTGGGGAAGGGTGAAAAAATTCTCATTGTTGATGACGAAGCGTATTTCCTGGAAGTGGTATATGAAAATCTGAAAATGCTTGGCTATAATGTGCAGTCCTTTCAGCGAAGCTTGGATGCCTTGCAAGAAATCAAGGACAACCCCAATCAATATGATCTAATGATTACTGATCAGACCATGCCGGAGATGACAGGTGTACAGCTCATCCAGGAAGTTCGCAAAGTGAATACTTCCTTGTCGATTATTCTCTGCACCGGATTTAGTGAAATAGTTACTGAAAATTCTGCTAGTTACTATGGGATTGACCGTTTTCTCATGAAACCGGTAAACGTTAGCGAGATGGCAAAGGCTGTTGCAGAGATTTTCTCAATCAGAATAAAGAATCCACCCCCAGAGGGGGTGGTTTTGTGTTTACCCCTAAAAGGGGGTTAGCCTGCCTCTTGCCTCCTGAGGAGGCGAGGATCATTGTCCCCAATTTGGTCGGTATTTAATTCTCAGCCTTTCGTTCTTGGGCTTCTTGATACTTGACATATTTTCGTATCTTGTCAGCATCAAGACCGACAGTACCAACGCAATACCCTCGAGCCCAAAAATGATTACCCCAATAGGGCTTTTGCTTCAACTTGCGAAATCGATTGAAAACACGTATCGCTGTCCGCCCTTTGACTACACCCATATAGTCAGAAATAGATATTTTGGGCGGGATCATCACAATGAGATGCACATGATCGACTTGAACATTCAATTCAATGACTTCACAAGATTTTTGCTCGCTGAACATCCTTACTATACAGTTGGCAACTTCCGCAGCCACTGAACCTTCTAGGATCTTCAGGCGATACTTTGGCGTCCAAACTATGTGGTACTGGCAATGCCAAACTGTATGTGATAATTTTCTTAATCGGCTCATTTGCTACTCCCTTGCTCTTAGTTGTGGGGACAACTTGAGCTATGAAGTAGCTTTTGAGTCGACTCTGTTCAACCGGCATAGCCGTTGAACTCTGACCTGGCCCAAAGGACCAGGTTTTCTACACTTCGAATAAAACCCAAATCCGTGAAGAAACATCAATAAAAACACCGAAAAAAATCAAGTTAATATATTGAAATTTATACATAAATATTGAAATGTCCATCTGTCGTAAAAACTCACTCGACAGGTGAGAACATGAAGTGATTGATCCTCGAACAAAGCAGCGAAGAATTTTACGCCAGCCATTCAGGCCTGGCCTTGGCTGGCGCTTGCATCAACCGGCACAGCGACTTTGGCCGGTGTTTCGGCCCCGTACCGGTAGCAGCAACAAATGCAGCGGCTTCGACGAGGAATCTGACCTTTTTAGGGCTGCCTTCAAAAGCAGCTACTTATCACCTCCTAAGCACCAGACTTGAATATAGATCTCAAACCAATGGAGCAACATAATGAGCAATCAGAAAAAGACACCGGATCAGGAACAGAAAAAAAACGGTGAGATTTCGCGGCGGGATTTCATCAAATGCACCGCCGTAACAGTAGCCGGTATTCCCTGGGGAAGCTTAAGGTCCGACTGGGACGGAAACAGGCGCACACCATGGATTACAGGCTATCCGATTGATTCGACTGTTGTTACGACAGTAGATAAAACAATCGAACCAGGCACAACCGCAGATGCCATTGTTGGCACAGGGCTCAAAAATGTCTCAGATTACGACGAATATGGCTATGGCGTCTGGACCGATGGCCCCGGGCTGGATGTTGAACAACGGGATGATCTCATGGAAGCCGGATATGTATATCCGACCCCGTCAAAACAACTGCTGCGATTCTTCGCCATCACGGACATCCATATCACTGACAAAGAGTCCCCTTCTCAGGGAATTTACATGCAACCGCTGATAGGGTTGGAAACGTCAACCTATTCTCCGACCATGTTGTATTCAACCCAGGTGCTTGATGCCACTATCCAGACCATAAACGCCCTGCATAAAAAAAAGCGGATCGATTTCGGCATATCACTGGGGGACGCCTGCAACAGCGCCCAGTACAATGAACTCAGGTGGTACATCGACGTTATTGACGGTAAGGTGATCACCCCAAGCTCCGGCGCTCATGCGGGAGCCGATAGCATTGATTATCAAAAACCATTTAAAGCAGCAGGACTAAGTCGTGAGATCCCCTGGTACCAGGCCATTGGCAACCACGACCACTTCTGGCTTGGCTCCATCCCGCTGGATACCGGTGATATTGGCGATCTGCGCAGCACCTATACCGGCAGTGAAGTTATAGATATGCCAAATCTCCTTTACCCAAGCTATTCGTCCGATATCTATAACAGAAATCCTCCGCTCTACTATATGGGCGTTATTGACGGTTCCACCTCCACTGGCGCTATTGTAAAGGCCGGAAATGTGGAAGATTTTACCACGCCGCCAACGGTAGTGCCTGATCCTGACCGCCGTTCGCTGACCACAGAGGAGTGGGTGGGTGAATTTTTTAAAACAGCCACCAGGCCAGTGGGGCATGGTTTCAACCTTGTCCCCCGTTGGGTCCGTGAAAAAGGCTTCGCCTGTTATAGTTTTTCTCCAAAGCCCTACATTAAAGTCATTGTGCTGGACAATACCCAACGGGGAGATGACGACTCCACCAAAATTCATGGCCACGGTTTTCTCGACCAGTACCGCTGGAAATGGCTGAAAGCCGAACTGGCAGCCGGTGATGCCGCCGGTCAACTGATGATCATAGCCGCCCATGTGCCGATAGGCGTTGCGAAAAAAGGCAGCTATATGGAGTGGTTTGACAACTCAGACAACCCCTCCAGCATCCAGAATGCTGTCACTCTGCCGGAGCTGCTTTCGGAGCTGCACAGTCACCCCAATCTACTGATGTGGTTAGCCGGTCATCGACATGTCAATGTTGTCAAGGCGTTTGCAAGCGACGATGACAGCAGACCGGAACGGGGCTTCTGGCAGGTTGAAACCTCGTCGCTCCATGATTTCCCCCAGCAGTTGCGTACCTTTGATATCAGGCTGAACAGTGACTATAATGTTTCAATTGTGATAACCAACGTTGATCCGGCAGTCAAAGATGGCACCCCGGCGGCAACAGCGCGCAAGTATGCCGTTGCGGCGATGCAGATAGTCAACTCTCCGGATATATCTCAGATTGATGCTCCGCTTATAGATCCTGTGACCCAAGAGCAAGTCGGCCTAGACCTCAGTATTCATTCAATGTCCACCGGCTCGTACAATGCCGAACTGTTTGTGCAGTTGAGTGATGAAATGAAAAAGAAGATGAAAAAAATGTCCCTGTTTCTGCGAAGGTAGACAAAAGTAATTTCTTGCTGTCGTGCACATCAGTCTGTTTGAATTGTCGTCAAAAAAAAGGGGGGGGAGTTGGGTATGCCCCCCTTCGCTCCTTTCTGTATTACCAGTTGACATCAGATCACCATTCACAATGCAATCGCATCACCCCGCGTTGCATTCCACTACGGTTGTCCATGCGAAGCGCATGCGTCCGCGCTCTAAGTGCTCAGAAAAGATGGAACAAGCTGCGAGGTAAGCGATCACGGGGTAAGTAACTGTTTGAATTTCAATATCATTTTTTAGGGCTTTTAACTCGATCTTGGAAACAATTATTGGTAACATCTTGAATTTATTGAAATATAAATTCTTACCCCGTGATCGGTTACGCTGCGAGGTTTCACTTTATTGGCTGAAGTCATACGAGGCGTTCAGCTCAAAAACGGAGTACCTATCCCAGCTTCAACGGAAAGCGAACTCGACAGGATTGCCATTTGAGAGTTATTCCTAAACACCAGACTTGAATATAGCTCACAGATGGGGTCGGAGAGAAGAATAAACGGAGAGAGGGTTAATACAGGTGTCTGAATCGCCGGTGAACCCACGGTATCTGACAAGTAATCTTGCCTGCGAACCAAAGGGAGTGGGAGTAGTTGCCACTCATTCGGTAATTTTCAAGAAAATTGGACTCGCCGGGGGAGTGATGCAAATGGTATCTGTTTTCCCCCGGCGTTTTTTTCACGTAGTCCCCTTATTCAGAGTGCCGCCCTTCTTTTGATCTTTCTGGCTAATATCGCCTTGAGCGGATCGGAGCCCTTTGAGTTTTTTGATCTCTTCAACATCTGCGAGATATTTGACCTGGCAACTCGTTTTATTTTGACTCAACGTTTTGCAAGCAGTTGGTCGAGCTGATGAACGGTGCCATCGACGTTGTCAGCGAGCCCGGCAAAGGCTCAATATTCCGCTTCACCATCCGGTTGTCCAAACAGGCCCAAGCCCACACCAAAAGAACACGGGTTGGTGGCGATCTGCGCAACATGCGCATCCTGGTGGTGGATGACAATGCCACCAACCGGGAAATTCTCCTGACTCGCCTCCGCTCCTGGGGCATGCGTCCTGCCGAGGCAGCCAACGGCGTTACAGCGCTCAGCGTGCTCCAGCGGGCTCTTAACGATAACGATCCCTTTGCCATCGCCGTCATCGACATGCAGATGCCGGACATGGACGGAGAGACCCTGGGCCGGATCATCCATTCTGACACCCGCCTGACCAATATCCGCATGGTGATGCTGACCTCGCTGGGAGCCCGGGGTGATGCCCGCCGCTTTGCCGGTATCGGATTCTCGGGCTATCTGACCAAGCCGGTCCGGCAGCAGGAACTCAAATGTGTTCTCGCCATGGCATGCAGTTCCTCCCCGGAGGATGTTCCGGCACCGCGACCCATTGTCACCCGGCATACTATCCGCGAAAATCTCAACACCTTTGCCGGCAGTACGGCGCGTATCCTGTTGGTAATCTTGCCCGATATAAGCTCAAGCCCTCTTCGATTCATACAAACCTAAGATTGCTACTGTTGCTACAAAGGGCGGCAGCGTAATGCCTGCCGCCCAATTTCCCTCTATCCATAAGGGGTCTCGATCCACCTGATCGCTTCCGTGTCATTTACCTTTCCGAGATACCGTTGAGCGGTTGAAAGGTCTGCGTGCCGTAGAATAACTTTGCTGACAATTTCTATTGGAGTACCGGATCTTGACGCATAGGTGGCTGCATGGCGCCGGAGATCATGAGGGCGCAATTCGATATTTACCAGTGTACCGGCCTTTTTCACCATTGACCAAGCTGCGACATAGGAAATCGGAAAAATCCGGTCATGTTGGCGGATGTCCTTGGCTTTCACATAGGCGGTTAACCTTACCAATATTTTCTGCGGAACATAAACCGTCTCGCCAGATCGGCCACTTTTGGGGTTCTGGATGGCCAGGCTTCGCTCTTGGATATCTACTGGCGAGAGATTCAGCACCTCGCCAACTCTCATTCCTCCTCTGGCCATCAACTCCAGCATGAGCCGATTCCGTATGTTTGTAGTTCTGAAGATAATCTCATCGACGGTCTCCTTGTCGACGATATTCCATTGAATAGCGTGTGGGCGCTTGAAAATCTTTCGGATGACTGAACTGTTGCAGGGATTGGTGAGGGCTGGAAACCCCGTGTTGATGCTGAAATTGTAGAAGGATGCCAGGACCGAATACCGGTTCCGTTTTGTGGCTTGTCGGTTATCCTTCGTCAAGGAAAGGAGAAACTCTAGGACCTCCTCCTGGGAAATACTGGCGAGGTCTCGTTGGCCAAATTGAGCAGTGAATCGGTGGAGTACGTACTCACATGTCTTGATGGTATTTTTTTTTCGAATTGGCCCTGTGATACTGCAGATGGAAGTCGATAGCTTGGGATACTTTCATGGTGCACCTCCTGTGGTTGGGGTTCATGGGCGATATGCCCTCTATGAAGTATACATCATGATCAGGTAGCCCACGCCCCCCCCCCTCACTGGTTCAGGAAGAATCTTAAACCTTGCCTGCACAGAATAGCTTGAGGCTGCCAGTATCCATCTTGAATGCGCCCCGAATCTTGCCAGATTGTATCCAGAAACTCGGCTCCATCTCTAACATCTTTGGACACGTCCTATTAACCATGATATCTTTTCAGTGAGCTTCATAGCCTTCTTCACGGCTCTATTTTGCCGGAACGAAAACCGTACCGTGAAATGTAATTAAATTAATAATTACAGCATATTAAATTTAATAAATCCTTCTAGTGGGATGTTTTCGCTTCGCAATCAGCTGTTTTTTTTTACTATGGCCTTAGGAGCCCGTGACTTTTTTACGAACCCATCACATTAAATGACAAACAATGAAACCTAATCTTTTTTTTTCTACTGTTGCAGTTCTCCCTTTGATGCTCTTTTCTTCTATTGTCTGGGGGAGAGCTTTCACATGCGAGTCCATTGATGACCGCACTGAGTACTGCAGGGTGGATACGCGCGGGGGAGTGAGGCTTATCCGACAACTCAGCAAGTCTGGGTGTTACGAAGGACAATCTTGGGGTTATGATGACAGAGGCATATGGGTCAGCAGAGGTTGCCGAGCACAATTCGAGGTGATGGATGATTATCGTGATTATTCCCGTGACCGCTATTACGATGATAGCCCACCCCGTGACCAATATGACCGCTGGACGCCTCGCGACGATAGAAATTCTGGGCCACAACATATTACCTGTGAGTCATGGGATAATCGTCAGACATATTGCCGAGCTCGCTTACGACATGCACAAGTTGAAATAGTCAAACAACTCTCCAAGCAACGTTGCCAGCAGGGGGATAACTGGGATTGGGACAGAGGTGGTATCTGGGTGGGAGGTGGCTGCCGCGCCGTCTTTGCCATTTATTACTAAAAATGAACAAAAATATACAAAGCCTACCTCAATGGTGGGCTTTTTTATTTGGATTTGGGTCCATATCTAGAATCTGGAATAACCTTAAGCCGTGCCTACGGAAAACAGATTGACACTGCCATTATCCCTTTAAATTACGTCCTGATTCTGTTCACAGTGTGCGCTTCCTATATAGTGAGTGGAAAATCAAAAACTCACCAATTAAAAACAGCTCAACCCTTTGCAGGCTAACGTTTTCTTATTCAGGAGGTAAATCCAGTGAGAAATACGGCAAAAACTCTGTCTGTAACATTAGCGTTAGCAACAAGTTTAGTGCAATTTGTCGAGGCTAGCGAAATTGTAACAGGCGAAAAAGTTAGCACTGTCACCGGTTCGGTAAATATTGGGTCAAAAAGCATTGAAATCACTGGGAGACTTGGCGCTGGATACCTGACTGGCGAATCGAAAGACCTGGTGTATGAGGATGGTATAAAAGTTAGTGAACTTAATTGGGAACTCAAGGATATCTTCACGAGTTATAGTCAAGTCTGGTGTTTAGGAATAGCTCTCAGGCGACGGCCCTGTTGAGTTCGCTTTCTCTTAAAGGGGTGACAGGTTCCCCATCCTTGAACTGGACGCCCCGGATTACATCGGCAAGCAGCTTGAAGCCCCTCAGTTTTCGCCACTTTTTCTCTGCACTCATTCCCAGTTTGTACACCATGGCCAAGTGAAGAGGTGCCGATTATTGAGACAGGTGTATAAGCAATGAACCAACCTATTTTGAAGGAGAAGTTCAATGTCAAATCCACCGCATCGCACACGTCACAGCGCAGAATTTAAGGCTACGGTAGCCCTTGCTGCTCTGTCAGAGTCAAAGACACTGGCGGACCTTGCAACTGAGTACCGGGTTCACCCAACCCAGATCACCCGCTGGAAGCAGGATCTCATCAAGAACGCTTCCGACCTTTTTGGCAAAGGCAAAAAGAAAGAAGTCAACCATGAGGCCGAAGTGGCCGAGCTCCACCGTCAGATCGGCAAGCTCAAGGTTGAGAACGATTTTTTAGCCAATCTGCCCGGTCTGAACTTGGCCGGGCGCAGAAGCAGGAAGTGATCGCTATGGATCATCCCGACGTTTCTGTTCAGCGTTGCTGCCAGCTTTTGTGACT
>JBFWLN010000030.1:0-34461 GCA_050252135.1 Desulfobulbus sp. | reverse complement strand
ATAACTTTACTCTCACTCATGACGTATCCTTTTTTGTTGGAATTGAGTTTTGGCGAACTGATTCCAATCAGGATACGTCATTTTCCTTTTAGCGCTCCCTCAAACACCACTTTCGAGCATAACTCAGAAATTGGAGAATATGGAGCAAGGAGGCTCTTGGATGCGTGAGTGGTCCTGGAACAAAAAAAAGGATCTATAAGCTTGATATTGCTTATAGATCCTTTAGTATCTCTGGTGCCGAGACCAGGATTTGAACCAGGGACACACGGATTTTCAGTCCGTTGCTCTACCGACTGAGCTATCTCGGCAACCCTTGAAGGCCTGCATTACTAACAAAAAAGGAGGGTTATTGTCAATTAATTTTTTATTTTTTATTATCGGCAAAGAGATCGCCAAGGTCAATATCGAAATTGTCGAGCGCTGTTCCGGTCTTGACCGAGGGCAAATAGCGTTTGCCAGCTGCACTTCTTGAGACGATTTTTGAAGGTGACTCCAGGTCTAAACCGTTGAAGTTGAGATCTTCCAACCCTGATTTGGTGTTGCCTTTTTTTGCTGCAGGTGGGGGCGGAGGATAATTGGTTTTTTCAGGCTCTTCTTCCATGAAGGAAATTTCTGCTCCAACATTTTCTTCCTTGCTTGGCGGCCCCAAATCAGAGATGTCCAGATCGCCAAAATCAATAGGTGGCAACTGGGAATTGTCCTCATTAGATTTTTTTTCAAGGTCTAAGGTAAATTCATCATGAGGGGCTACCTCTTGGAAATCATCGAGGTTGACCACCAACTCTTCATTTTGTTCGGCAAATGAGAGATTCCCCCGGTGTTCAGCCTCAATTACTAAATCATCGTCAAGGGAAAACTCTGTATCTATGCCGGGACGGAGAGGGGTTTCTTCTTCCAGGTCAATTTCTTCAAAGTCGATTTTTTGCACCGGCTTTGGTACGGATTCCTTTTCTAAATCTCTGGTAATTTTCAAGAAGAGCGGTGCCACGGCTTCATAAGTGGTCCCGTTTATTTCATCAGCTGTAGATGCAAAGGGTTTGTGGCATTTTTTACAGCTTTCCAGATGATCAAAAGATGTGTAACCGCATTTTGGGCAACGCATAGTATTCGCCTACCATGAAAAAACCGCGTAATTAGCGGATAAAAAGAAAAGTTACTGACCATACGAAGTTATTATCGCACATGATTTTAGAGAAAATCAAGGTAGGAAAAAAAAATAAACCCATAACCTATAAAAGTTGTGGGGTGGAGAGGACTCTGTTCGTATAGGATTTCATCCTTTTAAAGGTGTGCACCTCTTTTTTATTTTTCAAACTCAGCGAGTTAAGGATGATCAGTAGCTATTGTATTCCTTTGGTCATCGGCGCTTAGATAGTCAAAAGACGATTCTCAGTTACATCGATTTTTCAGTTCGGTCTGGCCTTTACGGATCGTACAACGATTCCAACCGAGAAATTGTTCAGCATAGTTCTGGTCGCCACGGCCAAGCACATTGACAACTTTGGCCATAAACTGACGGCGGTCACTGCCGATGAGCAGCGAGCCCGCATTTTTCCATAATGATATTAACTTAGGAGTTGTTTTTTTAACAGACTCAGCTGTGAGGTGCGCATTATTTCTGGATAATTTATTTTTTCCGTAGCCCTATGTTGATGCGTCGTAAGGTCAGGCAATAGACCTGGCAGAATGTTCTTTACGACGCTATCAAGCCACCTTTCCATGAAAAAACAAATATTGTAAAATAATATACAAAAACAGTAAATTACGTTGATTATAACCTCTTTCCTCTCTTTTTTCGCAAGTATGATAAAATTTAACCAAATCCAAATGTTTGCCAGGTATAGTAATTTCTCTTTTTCCTCCTTTTTTTACTTATTATGTCATCATCATGGAATCGATTGCCCCTCTACCAGAAACACTACCCCCACCCATCACCAATCTTGAATCCTCGGAGTGGTATCTCAACCGAGAGCTTACCTGGTTGTCCTTTAACCGCCGTGTCCTACATGAGGGTCAGGATGAACGCGTTCCCCTGTTGGAACGGGTTTTTTTCCTGGCTGTGGTGGGATCCAATTTGGACGAATTTTTTATGAAGCGTATCGGCGGCCTGAAACAACAGGTCGGTGCTGGAGTGCGAGAGCTATCGGTGGATGGCCGCTTACCCCAGGAACAGATTGATGCCTGTTACCTGGAGGTGCATGACATTCTTCGGCAACAGGAGGAGCTGGAGGAAGAACTCAAGCGGCATCTCAGTCGCAAAAAGATCAAGTTAGTTGCCTATGCCGATCTCAGCCTTACGGAAAAAGCAGAGGCCGAGCAGTATTTCCTGGAACAAGTCTACCCCATGCTGACGCCCCAAGGCATGGACCCGGCCCATCCCTTTCCCTTTATCTCCAATTTGTCGATTAACCTTTTGGTCAGTGTGCGATACCCGGACAGCGAGCACAGCTATATGAACCGGATTAAGGTACCGGTGAGTGAGGACATGCCTCGTTTCCTTGCCTTTGGAGATAAAGGTCAATTCATCACTCTGGAGGATCTGATCGGCAATAACCTGGAGCAGCTCTTCCCGGAAATGGTGGTTGAAAGCAGTGAAATTTTTCGTGTGACCAGAAACGCCATCACCGAACCGCACCAGGAACAAGCCAATGATTTGCTGCTGGTTATCGAATCGGCCCTACGCGAACGCAAATTTGCCGAAATCGTTCGTCTGGAGGTCGGCAAGGGAATGGAGGCTCTTCATCGTGGGATGCTGGCCGCTGAATTAGGAGTTGATGAAGGGAACGACGTCTTCGAAGTCGACGGTATCGTCGGCAAACGGGATCTAGTGGAGATTGCCAAACTTGATCGGGCGGATCTCCATTATCCGCCACACAAACCACTCGATAATCCCGAGTTGCTTGATGAGGATCCCAATATTTTTCATGTGATCCGTAAGCACGGCTCAATCCTGGTGCAGCATCCCTATGAGTCCTTCAACACCTCCGTGGAGCGCTATCTGCGGGAGGCGAGTACTGATCCCAAGGTGCGGGCGATCAAAATGACCCTCTACCGAACCGCCGGCAATTCTCGGGTGATCGAATACCTGATCGATGCCGCCCGCAACGGCAAGCAAGTCGCGGTGGTGGTCGAGCTCAAGGCCCGTTTTGACGAGCAAGCCAACATCCGCTGGGCAGAATACCTAGAGGAGGCGGGCATCCATGTCACTTACGGCGTGGTCGGGCTGAAGACCCATTGCAAGGTGATCTTTGTTATTCGTAAGGACTTCAACGGGCTCCGCCGCTACGCCCATATCGGCACAGGCAATTACCACTCCGGTACCGCACGGATGTACAGCGATCTTGGCATCTTTACCTGTGATGCCGATATCGGCGCCGACCTGACCGAGCTGTTTAATTACCTCACCACCGGTTACACCCCGATGCGGCATTACCGCAAATTGCTGCCCTCACCCCGGATGCTGAAAAAGGCCCTGCTCAAGAAAATTGAGCGGGAAGTTCGCGGTCACACTCCCGAATCACCTGGTTTAATCCAACTTAAAACAAATGCCCTGGAAGATCGCGAGGTCATTGCCGCCCTTTACAAAGCCTCGCAGGCCGGAGTCAGGATAGATCTCATCATTCGTGACACCTGTCGCCTCCGTCCCGGTATCCCCGGCTTATCGGAGAATATTCGCGTCATCTCCTTGGTTGGCCGCTTCCTTGAGCATGCCCGCTTGTTCTATTTTCGCAATCAAGGCGAAGAGGAATATTTTATCGGATCAGCGGATTTAATGCAGCGCAACCTCGAGAGCCGGGTCGAGGTCTGCGTGCCGGTGGAACCACCCAAGCAGCGCAAACAGTTGCGCCAGTGGCTTGATTTGCAGCTGGCCAACAAGCGTAATGTCTGGGATATGCAGCCGGACGGAACCTATGTCCAGCGGATGGCCAGGGGGCGTGCAGGAACGATATGCATTCATCGAAAATTGATCGAACAAACCGAAAAACGTCTGAGTGCAGCCAGCCGAACCAGCATGAAAAAAGCGATGATAGGCAAAAAACGATAATTTTATCAACCCCGGATCAGAGAAATGCATCTTCCGGAGGAGCTTTGAATTCTGTCGATCAGCTATCCATGCCTGCCAACGAGTTCTCGATGTAGCGTTTGCGTTTATTCGCCTTCAGCTGGTGGATGTCGACAACAACCAAGCCATCGACGCAGTTGCCGAAATCCCGGTCCACATTGAAATCAAGAAAGAGAACCCCGCCCGGGGAACAGAGTTCGGTGTATTGCTTATAAAGGGTAGGGATTGATGCGCCCATGGAACCGAGCAGCGACTTGAGGTGCACCAGATCCTGGCGGTAGTTGTTGCCGACAAAGGAGGCGGCAAGATCGGTGACCGGTAGGGAGAAACGGAAAGGATTGCGCGAACAGGGTTGGTTCCGGGTGTCGGTGAAATAGAGCTTGTAGAAGAAGATGAGCAGCTCCTTGGCCATTTGTGGCATGGCATTACTGATACTCACCGGACCGAACAGATAGCGGTACTGGGGATGACGGTGGAGAAAGGCACCGATGCCATACCAGAGGTAATCCAGGCTACGCTTGCCCCAGTATTTTTGCTGGACAAAACTGCGTCCGAGCTCCAATCCCTGTTCCAGATAGGGAAAATGGCCCTGGTTGAAGTGGAACAGGCTGTGGCTGTACATCCCTTCAACACCATGGTCCCGAATCACCGCCCCGGCATCGGCAAAGCGGTAGGCTCCGACAATTTCCAGGTCCTCGGCCGACCATAGCACCAGATGGCGGTAATATCTGTCGTAAGTGTCGGTATCCCTGCGTTTACCGGATCCTTCCCCCACGGCGCGAAAGGTGATTTCCCGTAGGCGGGCGATTTCCCGCATTACCGATGGATGTTCATTGCCGGAAAACAGGTAGATCTCCTTCCCATCCGGTGTCTTTCCCAGTAACTCCCCTTCCTGAATATTTTTTTTGAGCACAATTCGCCGTTCCGGTCGAGCAATGGCCGTTTCCGTGGCAAAAATGCCCTTCTTGCCCATTCCGATCCGATACAGGTGTTTGCGGAACAAGGCCAGCTTGTCTTTTTCCCTGAGTTTCAGTCCCTCGTAAGCACTGTACGGAATCAGGCCGCCGATGGTCAGTCGCAACGGTTTATTCTGTCGACGGAACATCTCACCAATGAGCATCAGGGTTGAGAGCGGTTTGGCCACCAGAGAGGTAGTGTAAAAGGAGAGCGAATTGCGGCCGCAAATATGGATCGGCAGGATCGGTGCCTTGGCTCGTGCGGCAAGACGGAGAAATCCCTTTTGCCACCGACCGTCCCTGATTCCCCGGGTGCCGAATCGAGAGACCTCGCCGGCCGGGAAAATGATTACCGCTTCCTCGTTGGCCAGGGCCCGATCGATTTGCGCAATTTGTTGCTTGAGGGTATTGCCGGTCATCACCTTGACCGAGAGCAGACAGGGGCGCAGTGGTTTGATGGTTTCCAGCAGATCGTTGCCGACGATGCGCACATCTGTGCGAACTTCATGCACCAATTTGAGCAGGGCCAGCCCGTCGAGGCTGCCAATGGGATGGTTGGCCACGACCATGACCCGACCACTTACCGGGATATTTTCCCGATCACGGTCGCTCACCGAATAGGAGAACTGAAGGGTTTCCAGTACCTGTTCAACGAAATCCATCCCCTGGAGGTGGGGATACTGCTCGGCAAAGCGGATGAACTCCCCTTCTCGAAGCAAACGGCGGAGCACGGAGCGCAGTGGTGGGGTGATCAGGGGACGATTACTGAATTTGGGATAGTACTGATGGAGAATATCGTCGACGGTGAACATAAGCTTCTCCTTGGAAAATGGAGAGAATCAGGCAAAAGCCCGGTTGTCGCGGTAGCCAAGCCACTGTTCACGGAAGGACAATGGAAAGGAGGGACGGGAACGTTTGTTTTTTTGGGTGCGCTTGATATCAACCGAGAGGCTCAGTCCGGGGAGCGTCTTCTTCTCCTGCTCCAGTTGCATCGAATAGTTGGTTATCGACCCGTTTTTGGCGTTCAACAGGGTTAAAAGACCGTTGCTCGTGGACTCGAATTGGAATGGTGTGTAGCAGGAGGTTGCGCTGAGATTGTGCCATTTTTTCGGCGAGAGTAAGGATTCCCGGTCGGTGCAAATAGCCACTGCACCGTAGACTGTTTGCAGCAGGCTGTGCTGGAAAAGATCGGTGAGTTGCAACGCCTGCTGCTTGGGAGAATCGGCGAGGTGAAAGTTAAACACCAGCACCGATGAACCGTTTTTCCGCACCAGGGCAAAGAGCACCACCTCTTCGCAATCATCTTCACCGATGGCGAAGCTGCCACTATTGAGCATCCAAACCCCAGGACCGGTGAAAATAGCCTGGCCGCGAAGAGGTTTATTGTTTGTGGTTGATTCGTTTTTTTGTTGCCGATCGGCGGCAAAACAGCTGCAGGTCAGGCGCAGTTGATCGGCCAGCAGGTCGGTTTCGTTGTCTTGATTTGTATTTTTAGGTGTGGATGCATGGGCGATGGATTGGCAGCAGAGCAGGTCGATCCCTTCGGACAAAAGGGGGGACATCCGCACAGAGAGTTTGTCGGCACTCATCTGGCTACAAGGTTCGTTAAGGGTGGTTATTCTAAACATATGTCGTTATCTCCATAGGTTGACAAACTTGTCGAATTCCAGGAACTTAAAATCATGCCTTGGGAATGAGAGGATGTTTGCGTGTTCTTTTTAGGCTGCAAGTTGTTCATGTTTGCGGCCAGAAGTTGCTTTTTTTCCGGAAAAAGGACGCATCTCCAGCGGTTTTCGTTGAAACCATTCGGCCAGTATTCGCCCCCGCCAATCCGGATGGGGGGCCAAACCAAGGATGGAGGCCATGGTTGGGGCGAGATCAAGCAGGGAGATCGGATGCTCCGCAACCAATCCTTGGGTGATCCCAGGCCCGGTGAGCAATAAGGGAGAGAAGCCGTTCTCCGATTCAGACTTCGATCCAGCGCCACAGCAGCCCATAACCAGGGTTGTGTACTCCCGTTCAGCGCCGACAAAGAGCAAGTGCTCCATGATCACACCTACGGCGCGATCCGCCTGTTCCACGCTTTCCAGATAGGGCTCGGAGGAAAATCCAAAGTGGGTGCCGCTAATATTGGCCCCTTCAAGGTAGAGCAGGCAGCAATCGGGTTTTTCCCGCTGCAGATGACGGGCTGCCTGTTCGGCAATATCCCGATCGACATTACGAATGGATTGGGAATTGAACAGTACCCCGGTTTGCAGAACTCCCATGGGAAACAACAGACGTAACCGGTCGCTGCTGTAAAAGGCGGCAACGTTCTGCTGACGATAGCGCAGTAGGGAGAACAGGGAACTTGCATGGGGCGAAATGGCGGCAGCGCCGCTGTTGCAAAGAACTCCATGCTCAGAGGGAGGCAGGGAGGTGAAAAGACTGACCAGATTGGGCAGGCTCAGATTCGGATGCTGCGGTTGCAGGTGCTTGGCGAGTACCCCACGTTTTGCCAGTCTATCCAGACAGGGAACGTGGGCACAGGCCAAGGGTTCAGTACAGAGACCGTCGATAATAACCACAAGCAGTTTGGACATGGGCGCTCCTTGCTGAATTGGGGTCGTCCTTGAGAATGGCTATGGACGACCAAGGTATGCCCGTCTTCTACCGGTCCGATGTTATGGTGGGGTTAATCCGCAGTTATAATTTGATCAGGAAGGGTGAAAAAATATTCATCTTCACGCAATTGTAATGATTTTATAACAGAGGGTTAAAACCCCTGGCGCATAGTTGCATCATTAACGATGTTCAAGCAGTTCTCTATTTTTAGGCTTTTTGAATTTTTATGCGATATGCCCTCTTTTTTGCACCTCCTGCAACCTCCTCGCTCTGGCTTCAAGGCTGTCGTTGGCTTGGTCGGGACGCCGTCAGTGGAGTGTCATTGGTACAACCGGCCTTTCGTGGACTGGATGCGGAAACCATTATCGAGCTGACCAGAACGCCGGCCCGTTATGGCTTCCATGCCACCATGATGGCCCCTTTTCGTCTCAAGGACGGTCTGCGGGAACAAGAATTGATCGATGCGGTCACTGATTTTACCGCTTACCAGCGGCAGCTCACCATTCCCCCTTTAACGGTTTCACAGCTTGACCACTTCTTTTGTCTGCGTCCGGTTCGCCATTCGGCGGCTTTACAAGGGCTATCCTCGCTGTGTACCCGTGCTTTTGATCGATTTCGGGCCCCTCTTCATCCCAGCGAGCTGGCCCGGCGCAAGGCAGCGCAACTCAGCGGCCAGGAAAAGAAAAATCTGGAACTTTGGGGCTATCCCTATGTCTTTGAACAGTTCCGGTTTCATTTCACTCTCACCACGCGGATGGCTGACGGCAAAAGTAAGGATCGGGTTCATACCGCACTCCTGGATCTCTTTGAGCCCCTGCTCGACGAGCCCTTGCTTATTGATGCCCTCTGTCTCTTTGTCGAGCCGGCCCCTGGGAAACCACTGCGCTGCCTGCACAGGTTTTCCCTTGCTTCCCCATCCCTTATAAACGAGGAACGAGTCGCCCATGACCAGCAGCTCCTCCCCCAAAACTTTTATCCTGGACACCAATGTCATTCTTCATGATTCGGCATGCATCAATAATTTCCAGGAGCATGACATTGTTATCCCAATCACCGTTCTTGAGGAACTCGATCAGTTCAAAAAGGGTAATCAAACCCTGAATTTTCACGCTCGTGAATTTGTCCGCTCCCTGGACAACCTCAGTGCCGGCAAGCTGCTTAACGGTGGAGTCAGGATCGGGCCGGATAAAGGCAAGGTCTCGATCAAGCTGGAGCAAGTGATCCATGAGGATCTCCGGCTGCATTTCCCGGCTACCTCCAAACCCGACCATCAGATTCTCAATATTGGTTATTGCCTGGGTAAAGAGGATCCTTTCCGCCGCTACATCCTGGTGACCAAGGACGTCAACCTGCGGATGAAGGCAAAGTCGGTGGGATTGATGGCCGAGGATTACACTACCGATCATGTTAAGAATATCGGTGGATTGTATAGCGGCTGCCGTCGGCTGGAAGAAGTGGATAGCGAGTTGATCGATGCCCTGTACCGTGAGCCCCTGGGGGTTCCGGTCGGAATCCTTTCCGGACACGGCGAACTGCTCGCAAACGAGTACCTGATTCTTCGCAACAGCCGAAAATCGATTTTAGCCACCCATAATCAGGGAGAACGGCGACTGGAGAAGATTCAACGCACCACGGTCTACGGGATTACCCCCCGCAATGCCGAGCAGAGTTTTGCCATCCACGCCTTGTGCAACCACGACATTTCCCTGGTAACGGTATCGGGTAAGGCCGGAACCGGTAAAACCCTGTTGGCCCTGGCTGCCGCCCTGGAACAACGATCGCGCTATTGCCAAATCATGTTGGCTCGGCCGATTGTTCCCCTTTCAAATAAGGATATTGGATATTTACCCGGCGATATCAACTCCAAGATCGGGCCTTATATGCAGCCACTCTATGACAATCTGGCTGTGATTCGCGGCCAATTTTCCGAGCAAAGTGAAATGGGCCAGATTTTGGGACGGCTCCAGGAGGAGAAACGGCTGATTATTGAACCGCTGGCTTATATCCGCGGTCGCAGTTTGGTTAAGATGTTCATGATCGTCGATGAAGCGCAAAATCTTACCCCGCACGAGGTTAAAACGATCATTACCAGGGCTGGCGAAGGGACCAAGGTCGTGTTCACCGGCGACATTCACCAAATCGATCACCCCTATCTCGACGCCCAGTCAAACGGCCTGAGTTACCTGATCGAAAAGATGCAGGGCCAGCGGCTTTATGCCCACGTTAACCTTGAAAAGGGCGAGCGCTCCGAACTTGCCATGCTTGCCAGTGAACTTTTATGAAAACCACTCGACGTTCTTCCCTTCCTCTGCGTACAATCCTCTGTTTTTGCCTGATCCCACTGGCCATGGCTTCCATGGCCTCGGCCTCAACCCCTGAGTTGCGCTATCGTGAGCAGACCGGTGATAATGGTTTTTTCTTCTCCTGGAAGGCCGAATCAGCAGCGAACAAAGTGACAGTGACCGCAACCCAGCATCAGGGCGAGGAGGTCTACACCAGTGTCAACACCCCGGAGGG
Organism: Desulfobulbus sp.; assembly: GCA_050252135.1. Taxonomy (GTDB): domain Bacteria; phylum Desulfobacterota; class Desulfobulbia; order Desulfobulbales; family Desulfobulbaceae; genus Desulfobulbus. Next base: position 24,321 of record JBFWLN010000030.1, on the reverse strand, counting down.
GACAACCCTGTCCTGGCATTACCGCAAGCAGCCGGATACCGATGTCCGGGTGGAGCGAAAAGGCAACCGATTGCTGTTCTCCGGGCGTTTTGAGGGCAACGTGGTCCGGAGAGAAGAAAAAATCGATACCCGGCCCTGGTATCAACCCCTCTCTTTTTCCCTTCATTGCTTGGAACGGAGAAAACAGAATAAGGCCAGCTTCTGGACCATTCGTCCGGACAATCTGGATGTTCTCACCCTGCAAGCGGAACGCGAGGGCAGTGGTCGTCTGCCGAATGTTGATGACCATGAGGTTCTGGCGAATAAGGTGGTCATTCGCTTGCAGGGGTTAATGTCGGCACTCTGGTCCGCAGAATACTGGTTCCGCCAGGGAGATGACCTCTTTGTCCGTTATCGCGGTACCCATGGCCCCCCGGGTGTTCCGGAAACGGTGATCACCCTGGTCCGTCCCTGATTTGTACCTGGATCCATGAGCATTCTGCCGTCACGAATTCAGTTGTCCAACCTCCCATCGCTGTGACAAGAGCCGCTTGTTTTACCCGCAGAGGGCATAAAAAAATATTTGAGCCTACCAGAGCAATATTTAAGCTTTTCTCAAGTTGATATTTGTGGGAGACTACAACGGAGATTGTTGCATGGCCCGGATGACCTTGCCCACCAAATGCGTACGCACCCTTACCTCTTGTTCCCAACCTTCAGGATATTGTATGAGGTCAAAGATACTCATAGCCGATGATGATAGCCTGGTCCGTCTGGCGATTCAAAAGATCCTCACCCTCTTTGATCATGAGGTGGTGGCGGTTGAATCGGGGAGACAGGTCCTGGAACAGGTTTCAGATGAGTTTGATGTTATCGTCCTTGACATTAACATGCCGGATATGGACGGTTTTGAAACTCTGGAACGTCTTAATCAGCAGCATATTGATATACCTGTTCTTTTTCTTACAGGTGTCGGTACGATGGACTATGCGGTCAAGGCAATTCACCTCGGTGCCTACGATTTTCTCACCAAGCCGATAGCCGATATAGAGTTGTTTCACGTCAAGGTGAAACAGGCGGTGGAAAAGCGGCACTATCTGCTGCAGGAAAAGGCCTACAAAAAGCAACTTGAGGTTGAGGTCCAGGCCAAGACCCGGGAACTGGCGGAAAAAAATCTGTTACTCGAACAGTACAGCAGCCATCTCGAGAAGGCCACTGTACAGATCATGTCCAGCCTGCAGGCGGCCATGGAGGAAAAGGATGGATATACCGCCGGCCATACCATTCGGGTAACTGAGCTAGCCATGCTCCTGGGCCAGTCCGCCGGACTTGAAGGGGGCGATTTGCTCGTTTTGCGGCGAGCCTCGCAATTCCATGATATTGGCAAACTGGTGATCGACCTGTCCTGCATCCGCAAACCCGGCAGCCTTACTCCCGATGAATGGGCCCTGATTAAAAAGCATCCTGAGATTGGCGCCAGCATCATTGAACCACTGAGCTTCATGGATCGCGAGCGGGAAATTATCCGCCATCACCATGAAAAGCTGGACGGTTCCGGTTATCCCGATGGCATCGGACACGATGAAATCGATATGCTCACCCGGATCATCACTATCGTCGACAGTTACGACGCCATGACTTCCCGTCGTAATTATCGAAAAAATCTGACCACACCCGAGGCCATCGGCGAATTGCGCCGCTGCGCCGGCACCCAGTTTGATCCCGAGCTGGTGGAAATCTTCGCAGGGGTTGTTCTTTCCGCGCGTTCGCTGTATAAACAATAGCTGTTTTTTGTAACTGATTACAGGTGTGCAACGCCCTTTCTTTACCTCTAATTTGTAAACGGTCACAAGTGCCCCAGATTTGGACAAGCGCGATTTTCCGCTATAGCCCATCTCTGCGGGGAGCCGTGATAGTCCAAGGACAAGAAGGGGGAGCTTGTGATCGTTTACGTTTTTTGGGCGAACAACAACGCATTGTCCTCTTTGTCTTTTTCTCTGATTTGTTATGAAAATTACCCGTGAAGAAGTACAGCATGTGGCCAAATTGGCCCGGCTTGACCTGTCCGAGACCGAAGTGGACCGCATGACCGGTCAACTCGATGCCATTTTGTCCTATGTGGCCAAACTCGACGAACTGAATACCGAAGGCGTTCCGGTTACCACCCATACCCAGAACGTGGTCAACGCTTTCCGCGAGGACGAGGTTCGCCCCTCACTCACCCGTGAGCGAGCTTTGCAAAACGGTCCGGACCAGAACGGTGAAGCCTTTGTCGTCCCCCGCGTCATCAGTTGATCGTTATTGATTTTTTCTTCCCCCCTTTTACATATATGCACCCCATGGAACTGTTTGCATTAACCTTACATGAGGCCTTGGATCTGCTCGGCTCCGGTGAAACCACCTCGGTTGCGTTGACCGAAGCCGTGCTCAATCGAATCGATCAGGTGGAATCCAAGGTTCAGGCCTATCTTGCTCTGGATCGTGAAGGCGCGCTGCGTCAGGCCGACGAGGCCGATACCCGGCGTAAAAACGGTCAAGAGGGCCCGTTGAACGGCATTCCTCTGGCGATCAAGGACGTGCTCTGCACCACCTCCATGCCCACTACCTGCGGTTCGCGCATGCTGGAGCATTTTGTCGCTCCCTACGATGCCACCACGGTCTGTAAACTCAAGGATGCCGGCTCGGTGCTTTTGGGCAAGTTGGCTATGGACGAGTTTGCCATGGGTTCCACCAGCGAGAACTGTGCCTTTAAAACCCCGCATAATCCGTGGAAGCTCGGCTATGTGGCCGGTGGTTCCTCCGGCGGCTCGGCGGCGGCGGTGGCCTCGGATGAGTGCTTTGCCTCGCTGGGCTCCGATACCGGAGGCTCGATTCGGCAACCGGCCTCCCTTTGCGGTATCGTGGGCATGAAGCCCACTTACGGCCGGGTTTCCCGCTACGGTCTGGTGGCCTTTGCCTCATCACTTGATCAAGTCGGCCCGCTGACCAAGGATGTCCGTGACTGCGCCCTGATGATGAACGCCATCAGCGGCTACGATCCCTGCGACTCCACCTCGATCAAGCTTGCTGTCCCAGATTTTACCGCAGCACTCCAAGATGGCCTTAAGGGGGTCAGGATCGGTGTTCCGGCTGAATATTTCGGCCAGGGGCTGGATCCTGAAGTTGATCAGTCGGTACGTGGTGGCATTGCCATGCTTAAGGAGGCTGGCGCTGAAATCGTAGAGGTCAACCTACCCCATACCGATTATTGCGTGGCGGTCTACTACCTGATTGCCCCGGCCGAGGCCAGCTCCAACCTGGCTCGGTTCGACGGTGTCCGTTATGGTTTTCGCGATCAGTCCGCCGATTCCCTGATCGAAATGTACAACCGCAGCCGTTCCCAGGGCTTCGGTGACGAGGTCAAGCGTCGAATCTTGATTGGCACCTATGCCCTTTCCTCTGGATATTACGATGCCTTTTACAAAAAAGCCTCCCAGGTGCGGACCTTGATCAAGGATGATTTTGCCAAGGCCTTTGCCCAGTGTGATCTGATGGTCTCCCCGGTCTGCCCGACTCCCTCCTGGAAGATCGGCGATAAGGCCGATGATCCGCTGGCGCTCTATCTTTCCGATATCCTCACCCTGTCGGCTAACCTCGCCGGTATTCCCGGGATGTCGGTTCCTTGCGGGTTCAGCAGTGCCGGCCTGCCGATTGGGATGCAGCTCCAGGCGGCCCATTTTAACGAGGAAATCCTCCTGCGGACAGCCTATAACCTTGAACAACGTGCCGGAGTGGCCGGTAAGAAACCGGTGATCGCCTGATTATGCAACTGCCTGTACCTCAAAATATTGCCGCTATTGTCCCCTACCCCCCTGGCAAACCCATGGATGAACTCGAGCGCGAGTACGGGGTGACCAACGCCATTAAACTTGCCTCCAACGAGAATCCCTGGGGCCCATCACCCAAGGCGGTGGAGGCTATAGCGCAGATGCTCACCAATCTGCACCGGTATCCGGATGGCTCAAGCTACTACCTCACCGAGGCGGTCGCCAAATGGACCGGATCCGCACCCGAGGAGATCGTACTCGGCAGCGGATCAAACGAGGTGATCGAGTTTTTGGTTAAAGCTTTTGTTGGCACCGGAGATATGGTCATCACCAGCCACCCGTCTTTTTTGATGTACCAAAAATTCGTGCAGGTTCGCGGTGGTGAAAATGTGGTCCTTCCCTTGAAAGAGATGCGCCACGATCTTGAGGCTATTGCGGCTAGGGTCACAGATCGCACCCGCTTGATCTTTATTGATAACCCCAACAATCCCACCGGCACCCTTATCTCCCGTGAAGAGTTCGACCGCTTCCTGCGCAGCCTACCGCAGTCGGTGATTGTGGTGGTGGATGAGGCCTATGTGGATTTTGTCGATGCAAAGGAACGGATTGATATCCTCGGTTATATTCGTGATTGCGAGTCAATACCGGCGGTGGTGAGCTTGCGGACCTTTTCCAAGGCCTTTGGTTTGGCGGGATTACGGGTCGGTTTCGGCATCATGCATCGTGAGGTGGCCTCCCTGCTTCATCGGGTTCGTCAGCCTTTTAATATTAATCTGCCCGCCCAAGCGGGAGCCCTGGCCGCCTTGAGTGATGTAGCCCATTACCAACGGACACTGACCGGAACCTCCGAAGGACGGGCCTGGCTGAGCACGGAGGTGGCGAAATTGGGCTGTACGCCCTACCCTTCGTACACCAATTTTTTCCTGATTGATGTCAAAGGCGATGCCACCAAGCTCTATGAGGCCATGCTGTATAAGGGCGTGATCGTCCGGTCGATGAAAGCCTACGGCTATCCTGAATTTATCCGTATCACCGTGGGCACCGAGGCGGAGAATCAGCGGTTTGTCAGTGCCTTGGCCGACTGTTTAAAGGATCTTGAATATGGGGCCGCGTAAACGGATCGTCACCATCGACGGACCTTCCGGTGGAGGGAAATCCACCGTGTCCCGGGCGTTGGCGGCAAGGCTACATTTCACCTACCTCGATACCGGGGCAATGTACCGGGCTGTGGCCCATCAGTGCCGCAAATTAGGAGTTGCTGCCAAGGAGAGCCCGCAGTTGGCCGAACTCTTGGCCGCCCTCAAGATGGAACTTCTGCCACCTCTGCCGGGGGACGATGATGTGCGGGTCCTTGTGGATGGCGTTGAAATCGGCCATGAGTTGCGCACCCTGGAAATGGGCATGCTGGCTTCGCAGTTCTCCGCAATACCGATGGTGCGTCAGACCCTGACCCGGCTACAGCAGGAGATCGGTGAAGGTGGCCGCATTGTGGCCGAAGGCCGCGACACAGGTACAGTGGTCTTTGCGGATGCGGCTTGGAAGTTTTTCCTCGATGCCAGTGCCGAAGTGCGGGCGCAGCGGCGTGCGGCCCAACTGCGCAGCAAAGGAGAAACCGTTGACGAAGCACAACTATTGGCCCAGATCATCAAACGGGACAAGGATGACCGGGAACGAAGCCTGGCGCCGCTAACAGCAGCCCCTGATGCGGTTATCATCGATTCTACCCAAACGCCGGCTGAGGCGGTGGTGGAACAGATGCATGCCCACATTCTTGCCAGCTCCTGCTGCCGCGACCAATAGCCGTTGTTTTTTTCATTTGGAGCGAATGTGAGGAATCTCGTCGTTTCGTTACAATTTGGATGATCCTTCTCTGGACGCTCTGGTGGCAATCGTACTTAAAAAAAGCCCCGCACTTGATCAAAGTGCGGGGCTTTTTTTTATTCAGGAGCGACGGGCTGTAGCACGCTCGATCAGAGTACCGACTCCACCTGCTGGCCAGCCATCATGCCCTGCATAGCCTTCCCCACTGTTCGCCCTAACTCCACGCATTGTCCCAGTTGGGTGTGCTCGGGAACATACTGAACCTTAACCCCTTCGTGACAGACAACGATGTTCATTTCCTTGAGGATCTCGTTCATCATCTTCACCGCCTCACCGGACCATCCGTAGGAACCGAAGGAGGCGCCGACCTTGTTCGTCGGTCGTAGACCGCGCATGTACATTAGAAAATCGGCCATTCGCGGTAGCATGCCGTTGTTGAGGGTTGGTGAACCGAGGACAACGGCACTGGCCTCCAGGACATCGGTCATGACATCGCTGCGGTGATTGACCTGCAGATCTAGCAGCTTGTACTCGACACCTTGTTCGTGCAATCCTTCGGCCACCGCCTTGGCCATTTTCTTGGTCGATTCCCACATGGTATCGTAAATTACCAGGGCCCTTCCGTTGCCCTGATGATTGCACCAGCGGTTGTAGGCCTCGATGATTTTACCCGGATTGGAACGCCAGATGACGCCGTGGTCAGGTGCGAGCATCTTGATCGGTAGTTGCATCTCCTGGACTTTAGCCAGCAGCTTTTTCACCAGCGGCGAGTAGAGGGTAAGGATGTTCGCGTAGTACTTGGTGGCCTCGTGCATAAGCACATCCTGATTGACCTCGTCGTCAAATCGCTCACTGGTGGCCAGATGCTCGCCAAAGGCATCGCTGGTGAACAGGATCTGATCTTCTTTGAGATAGGTGAACATCGAATCCGGCCAGTGGAGCATCCGGGTCTCAAGGAATGATAGCGTCTTTTTGCCCAGGCTTATCTCTTCACCCGGTGCCGCCACATGGTAGGGCCAGTCCGGGCGGTGGAAATGCTGAATCAGGGCCTTTTGTCCCATTTTCGAGCAGATGATTTTTTCCGGATTGATAGCCTCCACCACTTCGGGAATCGATCCGCTGTGATCCATTTCCACATGGTTGACCACGAGATAGTCGATCTTTTTCGGATCAATGATGTTGTGGATACGGTGCATCAACTCACTCTTATAGGGCTTTTTGACCGTATCGATCAACGTGACTTTTTCATCGATAATAAGAAAGGCATTGTAGGTGGTACCGCGGTAGGTCGAGTAGCCGTGAAAATCACGGATATTCCAATCAACGGCGCCCACCCAGTAGACATTTTCAGCAAGTTGAATCGTTTTCATGGCGTAATCCTTGGGAAGAGAAGAGCAATTAAAAGGGAAGAATAGTGTATCCCTGCACGATATAATCAGCCATCGCCGGGTGACCGGCCATCTCGCCAATGAGCGGAATATTTTCTTTGGTGATGGCCTCGGTCACTTTCAGTTTGGCCGAACAGGCTTTACAGGCACCGACGATAAGCCCCTGCGCTTTGGCTTTGGTGTAGAGGGGATGGAGAAAATGGCTCGGATCCGCCATTATCGGGACCAGGGTCACAGCCTCACCCTCCAAAATAATTTTTCCCTCCAGTCCTTTTTCGGTCATATCCAGGGCATTGAGCAGGACATGGATAAAACAGAGCGGGTTATTGCGAAACGCGAAAAAGACGATTTTTTGCATGGTCTTGACCTCGGGTTAGGCTGCGTTTGATGGGGGTGGAGCAAACAGAGAAGAACTGCACTGATGGTTCCATGGCGAGGATCGTCACGGAAAGAGTGGGGGCACGGTGAGGCGCGAACGATCGGTTCGCTCGGGAACAGGCCCCCTGGCCGAACGTAACCGGCCAGGGGGTACGACAAATCAGGCTTCTTCGAACTGATCTTTGCCTGCGCCGCAAACGGGACAGACCCAATCTTCAGGGATATCTGCGAAGGCAGTGCCGGCAGCGACGCCGTTGTCCGGGTCACCAGCGGCAGGATCGTACTCATAATCACAAACAACACAGACATATTTCTTCATTTCGTCTCCTCTTATTGAAGTTACCATCAATTGATGGATTCGTAAAAAGTCCATCACATTCTAAATGGCTAAGTAAAAAAAACAGATGTACAAGGAGTGGCCTTTTCCCAGGCGCGACGGCATACATACGGTATGTCGAGTGCCGGGGAAAAGGCTACGACGCAGTAGATCGAAGTTTTTACGCCGCCATCAATCAGTTATGATCAGGCTTTCCACAACCCGTGCAGGTTGCAGTACTCACGAGCGGATACATTCTCCGCCTGAATGCAGAAGGTTGCCTCGGGAGCATCACCCGGGTTGAGATTTTGACGATAGACTTTGCCGTCGGCAATCAATTCGATGAACTCGATCCAGTGCTTCTCCTCCATGGGATGGGCCACTGAACCTACATTTACTTTATAGCCCTCTGGGACTTTGGTGATAACCGGTACATGTTTTTCCTTGGCAGCGTCAACGGTATTCTCGGCCATCAGACCCATGGCCTGGCCGCAACAGACCAATTCGCCAGCGCCGGTATGCAGGACTTCAACAATGTTTCCGCAGAGTGCGCATTTGTACACTTCATTCTTCTTGGTCATGGCATGTTCTCCTTAGGATTGAAAGAATCTTGACGAACTCGTTTAAAAGGTAAAAACGGAAAGCCATACGTCATAGAAATACAACAAGCCTGGCAGCATGACACATCGTTTGTACGGCTTTTGACGAGCACGGCAATCTTGCGGGCGAAAACGGCGATCGTTTTCACCCGTTCACCGGCAAAACATGAAAAAGAATAAGTCATATTGCCCTGTTCTGAAAGGGGCAAAATGGCTTTGCTATGTTTTGCCGGATATTATGTCTGTGATTAGCTGTTATGTTTGGCAAGGTAGTCGGCAACACCCTCGGCAGTCGGAGTCATGGCCTCCTTGCCTTCCTGCCAGTTGGCCGGGCAGACGTCACCGTGTTTTTCGTGAAATTGCAGGGCATCGAGCATTCGCAGGGTCTCGTCTATGTTCCGTCCTAGGGGCAGGTCGTTGATCATCGCATGACGGATGATGCCGTCACGGTCGATCAGGAAAGTGCCGCGCAAGGCGATCCCAGCATCAAGCAGGACACCGTACTGGCGGGAAATGTTTTTATCCAGGTCGGCAACCAACGGGAATTGGATGTTGCCGATACCCCCCTGCTTGATCGGGGTGTTTTTCCAGGCCCAGTGTGAAAACTGGGAATCGATAGAAACGCCGATTATCTCGCAATTCTTCTCGTTGAATTTGGCTCGGGCTCGGTCAAAGGCTAGGATTTCAGACGGACAGACAAATGTGAAATCAAGCGGATAAAAAAAGAGAATGACATACTTGCCGCGGAAGTCGGCGAGATTGAAATCCGGTTTCATGGAGTTGTCCGGCATCACCGCAGTGGCGGTAAAATCCGGAGCTTGTTTGGTGACAAGAAAGCTCATGGTATATCTCCTGAAAGGGTGCTTAAAATCAGAGGGAATAATTACTGGCAGGTAAGCTGATTTTTACCTTCCTCGGTAATCGCATACTTACAATGAAGGGGGCTGCTGACAAACCCTTTGTTTTTTAGGGCGGTAATTTGGCAACTGACCTGTTTGGATTCCAAACCGGTTACGGCGGCGAGATCCTTGCTGCCGCAAGCTTCACCGCTTTTGGCCAGGGCCTCGAGTACCTGACGCTGGGCGTCACTCAGTCCTTTGCTTTTGCATGATGCGCAGGCCATATTGGTATCTCCTTGGGATTTTTTTATCTTTTGCGGTTTCTGGCAATTCGGACAAAGGCCGTAAAACTCAATTCTGCATCCAGTGATCCGGTACCCTTTCTGCTGTTCAGAATCCACCGACAAAAACGGCGTTGTGGTGGTGGGAATGTTGTCGACCCGGTGGCACTGGGTGCAGTATACGTGATCATGGTCCTGGGGATCCCAGTCAAACCGTTTTTGCCGGCCACTGATTTCCAGTTTTTTGATCAACCCTGCCTCGGAAAGAATTTCAAGGTTGCGGTACACCGTGGCCAGACTGATACGAGGCAGCCTCTTTTTGATCCGCTCATATAGTTCGTCCGCCGTCGGATGGGTTATGCACCGGCGTAATTCCTCGAGAATAATCTCGCGCTGATGGGTCATGCGAAGTTTTGCGTCCATTATCCCTCTGTGAAAATTTTTCCTAAATGTATTTGATAATCATTCGCGTGTCAAGGAAAAGATGGGGGAATTGCACGGAAATTTGTATCGAAAACCGAAGGAGAAAGCAGAAAAGTATTGAAGGAAAAAAAGAAACCGGCAACCCCATCAAGTGAGGCTGCCGGTGCAGAAGCGTTGTCGTGTCGGGGTTTATTGGGGGTATGCTTGATTTGGTCTGTTGATCAAATTGTCCTTACTCGAGGATGAAATCGTCACGGCGATTATGCGCAAAATCGTCTTCACTGGTACCGGTAAACAGCGGCCGCTCTTCACCGTAACTGACGGTGCGAATACGGTTCTCCTCGATACCGTATTGGATCAGGTATTTCTTGGCGCTGACCGCACGACGTTCGCCTAGGGCCAGGTTATATTCGTTGGTCCCGCGATCATCGGTGTTGCCTTCGACCAGGACCCGTGCCGAGGGGTTGTTGCGCAAGTAATTGCCGTTGAATTCCATGGTCGGAATTTGGTCACCTCTGACAGAGGATTGATCGTAATCAAAATAGATTGGCTTGAATTCCGGTGAACAACGGCCATGCTCGCGCTTGTAGGCATCGCTTTGCTGATCAGCTCCGCCGGCAAGGCTGCCGCTGCCACCTTGGCCGGTGGAATCGAGACCTTCCGTGGTTGGCCCCATTTCCTCGGTGATATTGCCCATGCGAGCGTTGTTGGTTTCATCGGCACCCGGATTGGCGCCACCAGCATAGGGAGCCACCTGCTTTGGACCGCACCCCCCTAAAAAAAGTAGCGAACAGGAGAGCAGTGCCGCAAAAATAAAACGGGTACATTGGTGCATAAATCGACCTCATGCAGTGTGAGAGAAAAAAAGGAATACATGGACGCTGTATACCTACAACCTCCTGAAAACGTCAAGAAAAACCTGAGTTTTTCAAGGCTTGCCAGCAGTGTGATTTTCCGTGATTTGCCTGGGATGAACCCAACCTTTTTCTTGCGAGGGCTCCCTTAGAATGGTAGAGGAAGGAAACCTTTTCTTTGTCCCCGGTAAGGAGAAACCCTATGTTGAGCAAAATAGTAAGCGCCCTGCTGTTATTAGCGGCCCTGTGCAGTCCGGTTGCCGCCGAAACCACCATCGTTTTTGCCACCGATGCCACTTGGCCACCGATGGAGTTCGTCAATGACCAGAAGCAGGTGGTCGGCTATGCCATCGATTACATGACCGCTGCTGGCAAGGAAGCAGGTTTTACGCCAGTATTCAAGAATACCGCCTGGGACGGCATCTTCGCCGGACTGGCATCCAACAAGTACGATGCCGTTTCAAGCTCGGTTACGATCACCGATGAACGAAAAAAGGCCATGGACTTCAGCGAGCCTTACTTTACCGTTCGCCAGGCCCTGATCGTCAACAAAAAATCAAACGCAAAGAGCTTGGCCGACCTCAAGGGCGAAAAAGTTGGCGGCCAAATCGGTACCACCGGCTATTTTGCCATCAAGAAGGTTGAAGGCGTTGAGGCCAAATCCTACGATGAGGTCGGTCTGGCCATGGAAGATCTCAATGTCGGCCGTATTGCTGCGGTTGTCTGTGATGATCCGGTTGCTGCCAACTATGCCTTGGATAAATATAAAGATAACCTGAAGATCGCCGCCGTCATCGAGTCCGGCGAGGCCGAGAACTACGGTGTAGCCGTCCGTAAAGGCAACACCAAGGTTTTGGAGTTGGTCAATAAGGGCATTGCCGCGGTCAAGGCCAAGGGCCTGGAAAAAGAATTGAAGAAAAAATGGATCGGTCAGTAAACCGCTGATCCAGAGGTGAGATTGCCGGGCCTTAGTGCCCGGCTTTTCTTTTTCCTGAATCCGTGACGTCGGGATGAATGCTCACGGATTCGTTTTTTTTCCCAAACTAGATCGCCTAATGCCCCATGTCTGAACCAGAAACCACCAAAATTGAAGTCGGCGACGGCGCCGCCATTCCTCGGCCGGAGGACAAGGGCTTGGTCTCCGCCTGGTGGATAGCTCTGATTGGCGCGCTTGCCCTGATTGTGCTCCTGCCTGTCATCAAGCCCGACCCTTATTTAAACATCCTTCGTTTCGTCCCCGACGGCATTTGGGTCACCTTTGAGGTGACCGTGCTTTCGATCTTTTTGGCCATTTTTATCGGTCTCATGACCGGCCTTGGCCGGTTATCGCGCAACCGTTTCATCAACCTGATTGCCTCGCTCTATGTCGAGGTGGTGCGCGGAATTCCGCTATTGGTGCAATTGTTTTACATCTACTTTGCCCTCGGCCGGTTTGTGCGCGTGCCCGACATTGTTGCGGCGGTGATTGCCATGGCCTTCTGTTACGGTGCCTACATGGGCGAGGTTTTCCGCGCCGGTATCAAGTCGATCGATCACGGTCAGACCGAGGCGGCTCTGTCGCTTGGATTCAACCACCGCCAGACCATGGCCTTTGTTGTTTTGCCTCAGGCCTGGCGCACCATTTTGCCGCCAGTGGGCAACGAATTTATCGCCCTCTTGAAAGACACCTCCCTGGTGTCGATCCTGGCGGTTGCCGATATCCTGCGACGCGGGCGCGAGTATGCCGCGGAGAGTTTCAACTATTTTGAAACCTACACCATGATCGCTCTGATTTACCTGCTCATCACCCTTATCTTGTCCAAGCTCATCAGTGTCATGGAGCACAGGTTAAGCAATTATGAACGCCGCTGATCCCATTATCCGCATTCATCAGATCAATAAGTACTTCGGCAGTTTTCGGGCTTTGGCCGATGTCAGTCTCGATATCCGTCATGGGGAAAAGGTCGTGGTACTCGGCCCCTCGGGATCGGGCAAGTCGACCCTGCTGCGTACCATCAATCGCCTGGAATCGATTGATTCCGGTACCATCATGGTCGATGGTCACAACCTCTATGGCGAAAACGAGGACATTAACCGCATTCGCATGGAGGTGGGCATGGTCTTCCAGAGCTTCAACCTCTTCAAACATAAATCCGTGCTCGACAACCTGACCCTGGCGCCGATTAAACTGAAGAAAATGGAGCGTTCCAAGGCCGAGGCCTTAGCCATGAACTTGCTCGAAAAGGTCGGCATGAGCGATCGGGCCGGTCACTATCCGATCCAGCTTTCCGGCGGCCAACAGCAGCGGGTGGCCATTGCCCGCGCCCTTGCCATGGAGCCCAAGATCATGCTCTTTGACGAGCCGACATCGGCCCTTGATCCGGAGATGATCAACGAGGTGCTCGAGGTCATGGTAACCCTGGCCAAGGAAGGCATGACCATGGTGGTGGTGACCCACGAGATGGGTTTTGCCCGCGAGGTGGCGGACAAGGTGATCTTTATGGATGCCGGTGCCATTGTCGAGGTGGCCCCGCCCAACACCTTCTTCACCAGTCCGCAGAATCCACGCAGCCAGCTTTTTCTCAAGCAGATCCTGGCACCGGCCACCCGATGAGTGCCCCCGAGAATTTGCTTGCGATCCACAGTCACGATGGCCCCAGCTACAAGCCGCTGGTGGATTTCGAGGCCTGGCGGGTGGCGATGCTTAATTTTAGCGAAGATCTGCTCCCGGAAAATCTGACCCGCATGCAGCGCCACAACGAGACCGACGAGGTTTTTGTCCTCCTTGCGGGGCGCTGTATCCTCTTTGTCGGCGAAGGCGCGGAGACGGTGACCCGGATTCACGCTCAAGTCCTCGAACCCGGCCTGGTCTACAACGTCAGGCAGGCTGTCTGGCATACCCATACCTTGAGTGCGGATGCCAAAGTGCTGGTGGTTGAGAATTGCGATACCACTTACGACAACTCCCCCTTCGTCCCCTTAAGCGAGGCCCATCACCTGGAATTGATCGATTTGGCCACCACCCTTCTGGGGTAAGCCTCATCGGGATATGATGCAAAAATAATTATATTTTATAGTTAATTCAGTTCGTTAATCCGGTTCAATTCCGTCCTCCCGGACTTGTCAAGCCGGAGATGATCGGGTATAGTTTCCTCCCGACCACATGCAGGCAGCTTGGCTGCCTTTCTCTTTTTTTTCCCACTGCCAGCAAGGTAACGGTATGAAAGCTTCCCTCAGCAAAAAGACAAAGTTTATTTTTATTACCGGCGGGGTCCTTTCCTCCTTGGGCAAGGGGCTTTCCGCCGCCTCCATTGGCTCCCTGCTCGAATCGCGCGGTCTGACCGTCACCTTTCAGAAGCTCGATCCCTACATCAATGTCGATCCCGGAACCATGAACCCGTTCCAGCACGGTGAGGTTTACGTTACCAACGACGGTGCGGAAACCGATCTGGATATGGGCCACTATGAGCGCTACACCAATGCGGTCATGGGCAAGCAGAACAATTACACCTCGGGTCGGATTTACTATTCGGTTATCATGAAGGAGCGCCGTGGCGAGTACCTTGGCGGCACCGTTCAGGTGATTCCCCACATCACCGACGAGATCAAGGAGGCCGTGCTTCAGCTTGATGGTTCCAGCGATGTGGCCATCATCGAGATCGGTGGCACCGTGGGCGATATCGAGGGATTACCCTTTATTGAGGCTATTCGCCAGCTGCGTATCGATCTGGGCAGGGAATATACCCTCTTTATCCACCTGACCCTGGTGCCCTACATTAAGACTGCCGGTGAGGTCAAGACCAAGCCCACCCAGCATTCGGTCAAGGAACTGCTCGCCTCCGGTATCCAGCCCGATATTCTCATGTGCCGCACCGAGGCGCCGCTGACCGATGATCTCAAGAAGAAGATCGCCCTGTTTTGTAACGTCGATGCCAACTCGGTTATCTCGGCCATTGATGTGGACAGCATCTACGAACTGCCGCTCAAGCTGCGCCAGGAAGGGGTGGATGATCGTATCCTTGAGAAGCTCGGCATCTGGACCGGCTCCCCCAACGTCGAACCCTGGGAGCGTTTGGTGCGCAAGATCAAGAACCCGAAAAACGTGGTCAACATCGGGATCACCGGTAAGTATGTTGATTTAACCGAGTCCTACAAGAGTCTGCACGAGGCCTTGATTCACGGCGGTATTGCCAACGACGCCAAGGTCACCCTGGAGTACATCAGTGCCGACGGCCTTGAAGACGGCTCCGACATCGATAAGCTGAACCACTGCGATGGTATCCTCGTACCCGGCGGTTTCGGCAGTCGCGGTATGGAAGGTAAAATCCAGGCCGTGACCTATGCCCGCGAGCGTAAGATTCCTTTCTTCGGCATTTGCTTGGGCATGCAGCTGGCCGTGGTCGAGTTTGCCCGCAACATTGCTAAGATTGAAGGTGCCCATTCAGTGGAATTCAACCCTGCCACCCCGCATCCGGTGATTTATCTTATGACCGAATGGTTTGATTTCCGTTCCGGAAAAATCGAGAAGCGCGACAAGGATTGCGACATGGGCGGCACCCTGCGTCTGGGCGCATACCCCTGCACCCTCAAACCCGGTACCTTTGCCTCAACGGCCTACGGACAGGAGGAAATCAGCGAGCGCCATCGCCACCGCTACGAGTTCAACAACGCCTACCGCCAGCAACT
This sequence comes from Desulfobulbus sp., assembly GCA_050252135.1. Classification (GTDB taxonomy): domain Bacteria; phylum Desulfobacterota; class Desulfobulbia; order Desulfobulbales; family Desulfobulbaceae; genus Desulfobulbus. Next base: position 8,972 of record JBFWLN010000030.1, on the reverse strand, counting down.
GGAAGAGGCCGGGCTGATCGTCAGTGGTACCTCGCCCGACGGCAACCTGGTGGAAATCGTCGAGCTGGCCGAGCATCCTTGGTTCCTCGGCTGCCAGTTCCATCCCGAGTTCCAGTCCAAACCGATGAAGCCACATCCTCTGTTCCGCGATTTCATCAAGGCAGCCATTGCCCACAAGAAGGGGAACAAGGCCTGAGATGATGAAGAGCGTCAGTATCCAACCCACTCCCGTTGGACCGCTTACCGTTGGTCCCGGTGCACCGCTCTTGCTGCTGGCCGGCCCCTGTGTGCTGGAAAGCGGTGAGCTGGCTTGGGAGATCGCCCGGGAAATGAAGGCAATCACCGCCCGCCTGGGGATCTCCTACGTATTCAAGGCCTCCTTTGACAAGGCCAACCGGACCTCGCTCAGTTCTTTTCGCGGCCCTGGTCCCGAGAAGGGGTTGCGTATTCTCGGTCGGTTGCGCGAGGAAATCGGGGTACCGGTGGTCTCCGATATCCATGAGCCGGCCCAGGCGGAGATGGCGGCCGAGTACTTGGATATCCTCCAGATTCCGGCCTTTCTTTGCCGCCAGACCGACCTGTTGGTGGCGGCGGCCAAAACCGGTAAGGTGGTCAATGTCAAGAAGGGGCAGTTCGTCTCGCCCTGGGATATGGAACACGCTATCAACAAGCTGCGTGGTGCTGGTACCGAAAAAATTCTGCTCACCGAGCGCGGCGCCAGTTTCGGCTACAACAACCTGGTGGTGGATATGCGCTCGCTGGCAGTGATGCGCTCCTTCGGCTACCCGGTTATCTACGATGCCACCCATTCGGTGCAGTTACCCGGAGGTGCTGGCGGCAGTTCCGGCGGACAGCGCGAGTTTATCCCACCTCTGGCGCGGGCGGCCATGGCGGTCGGTATCGACGGCCTGTTTATCGAGGTTCATCCGGATCCGGCCAAGGCCCTGTGCGATGGTCCCAACTCCCTGCCGCTTGATCAGGTCGAGCCGCTGTTGAAGCAGTTGCTGGCCGTGCGCCAGGCTGTGGATGGGGTGGTCAATGGTTGACACCTGCGGTATCCCCGGCGGTGTTTATCCCACCGATTGCGAGCTCACCGAGGCCCTGCGTAACCGGGCCATGGCCCGCAATGCACCCTTGGTGCGCTCCGAGGCCTGGCAGGTGACCCTCATTCGGGCTAAACAGATAAAATTACTTCTGCTCGATGTCGACGGCGTGCTCACCGACGGCAGCCTGATCTACTCCTCCGACGGGGTGGAGGCAAAATGCTTCAACACCCAGGACGGATTGGGCCTTCGCCTTCTGCAGGACAGCGGCGTGGCTGTGGGTATCATCACCGCCCGTACCTCGCCCATGGTGGAGCGGCGCGCCCAGGACCTACGCCTGGCGCACGTTTTTCAGGGCCACCAGGACAAGCTGGTGGTTTATGAATCAATTCTGAAGGAGACCGGCCTCAGGCCGCCACAGACCGCCTACATGGGCGATGACCTTATGGATCTGCCGATCCTCAACCGGGTCGGCCTGGCGGCGGCTCCGGCCAATGCGGTGGCTGAGATCCGCCAACGGGTTCATTACACCACCGAGCGTAGCGGCGGTTTGGGCGCGGTACGCGAGATCTGTGATCTTATTCTCGAGGCTCAGGGCAACCTGGAACGGATGCGAGCCAAATTCGATCGATAAGCGACTCCTACGTCGGCACTGTTTTTGACTGTATGTTTTTTTCGAGGCAATCATGATTCGCAACCCCCGCAATCTCCTGTGGCTGCTGCCACTGCTGCTCTTTGCCTCTAGCCCACTTTGGCACCCCAAAGTCAGCGCTTTTCTCACCCCGCGCGGCGGTTACAATCTTAAATTGGCTCAACCCCAGGAAGAGTCGTCGATGGAGAATTTCATCATGGAGCGGGTGGCCATAACCATGACCAATCATGGGGTGGACGAGTGGCAGATTGATGCTGAGCGAGCCTTTACCGGTACGCATGAGCACGAGATCGATATGGAAGACGTTCTTGCCATGTACATCGGTAAAAAAAAGGACCCGATTAATATTCAGAGTCGCAAGGGAAGCTACCGAGTCGATACCCGTTTTCTGATACTCACCGACCATGTCAAGATCACCAAGCCGACCAAGGATCAGATACTGCTTTCTGATCGGCTGGAATACGATGATATCACCAAAAAATTGATCAGCCCCGGCAAAGTCTACATCAAGGCTCCGGATATGAAAATTGATGCGGGCCATATGAACTACGATTTTGCCACCGAGGGTTTTGATTTCACCGACCGGGTGAAGGTGGATCTTTAAAGAGCATGGGCTGGCCGAGAAGGATCAGCCACAAACGATAATTTTCCTATAAACCGATGCCGCCTCCCGCGGCCCAACACACTGAAGGGACGTATGCCATGGTGAAAATTAACGAGCATTATCTCAAGTTGCAGGCTTCCTACCTGTTTTCCGACATCGCCAAACGCGTTACCGCCTTCCAGGCCGCGAATCCCGAACGCGAGGTCATCAAACTCGGCATCGGCGACGTCACCAATCCCCTGCCCCCTGCCTGCATCCAGGCCTTCCACCAGGCGGTGGACGAGATGGCCACCACCAGCGGTTTCCGTGGCTACGGTCCGGAGCAGGGGTATGATTTCCTGCGCGAGGCTATCGCCAAAAATGATTTCCAGGCCCGGGGTGCGGACGTGGCGGCGGATGAGATCTTTGTTTCCGATGGCGCCAAATGCGACACCGGCAACATCCAGGAGCTCTTTGCCACCGACGCCAAGATTGCCCTCCCGGATCCGGTCTACCCGGTGTATCTCGATACCAACGTTATGGCCGGCCGCACCGGCGTATTCAAGGATGGCCGCTATGAAGGGCTCGTGTACCTGGAGTCGACCAAGGACAACAACTTCGTGCCCGAGCTGCCCAAGGAGCCGGTGGACCTGATCTACCTCTGCTTTCCCAACAATCCCACTGGATCGACCATCACCAAGGCGCAGTTGCAGCTCTGGGTGGAATATGCCCGTGAAACCAAGGCGCTGATTCTTTTTGATGCCGCCTACGAGGCCTTTATCCGCGATCCGGAGCTGCCTCACTCCATCTTCGAGATTCCAGGCGCGCGTGAGGTGGCAATCGAGTTTCGTAGCTACTCCAAGAGCGCCGGTTTCACCGGAACCCGCTGCGCCTATACCGTGGTGCCCAAGGAATGCATGGCCTATGATGCGGCTGGCAACAAGCAGGCCATTCATCCGCTTTGGAATCGTCGCCATTGCACCAAGTTCAACGGGGTCTCCTATCCGGTGCAGAAGGCCGCCGAGGCGGTTTACTCGGAGGCGGGCAAGGCACAGTGCGCCGCCCTCATCGACGGATACCTGAGCAATGCCAAAATCATCGGCAAGGCGATTAGCGAGCTGGGCTACAGCTACGTGGGTGGCGATAACGCCCCCTATGTCTGGATCGAGGGTGGTCAGGATTCTTGGGGATTTTTTGATCTGCTCTTGAACAAGGCGGGCGTGGTCTGCACCCCAGGTGCAGGATTCGGTAAATGCGGCCAGGGGTACATCCGCCTCTCCGCCTTCAACTCCGAAGCTAACGTGATTAAGGCTATGGAGCGGATTAAAGAGGCTTTGGCCTGATGAGTACCTGGTCTCGGCTCCTTCCAAAGAGCCGAGACCAGGCGTATCTACAAAAACAGCCATCTTCCCGGGTTCTTTCAAACACCCAGCATCCTCTCACCTTGTCTCGGAGGAGACGCATACCGCCTCTCCTCCGAGAAGACCTATCGATTACATCGCTTCCTTATAAAGTCTGATCAAATCACCAAGAACGATTTTCCTGGGATTAAACAAGCAGCAGATATCATTGATCGCGTTATCGGCGAGCAAGGGAATGTCAGACTCTTTCACGCCGATATCAGCCAACCCTGAAGGGATGCCGACAGCTACGGAAAGTTTACGAATAGCCTCGACACCTTTTTCCGCTACTTCCATGGTTGAAAATCCCTCGGGATTGACTCCCATGAGCACGGCAATGTCTGCATACCGTTGAGGGCAGGCTATCAAGTTAAATGCACATCCATGCGGTAATAAAATAGCATTACATACCCCGTGCGGTTTGTTGAGTAATGCTCCGGGCTGATGCGCCATGGCGTGGACAATACCTATTCCTGCGTTATTAAAGGCCATGCCTGCCAGGTATTCTGCATACGCCATTTTGTCGCGAGCTTCCATGTTGTCCCCATTGGCAACGGCTTGGGGAAGGTATTCGACAATAAGTTTGATTGCCGCAACGGCGCAGGCATCGGTTATGGGATTGGCCAGTGCGGCAACATAGGCTTCGATAGCGTGCGTCAGGGCGTCCATTCCTGTTGAAGCGGTCAATGCCGGCGGCATGCCTACCATAAGCACAGGATCATTGATGGCGACGGTAGGCGTAATGCGAGCCGAGGCAAAGATCATTTTTACATGCGTCTCTGTGTTGGTGATCACCGCAAAGCGGGTCATTTCCGCTGCAGTCCCCGCTGTGGTGTTAATGGCAATGAACGGAGGCAGCGGATTCGGGACAGCATCAACACCGGCAAAATCGCGAATATCACCGCTATTGCAGGCAACAATGCCGATTCCCTTAGCGCAATCGTGTGAACTGCCGCCTCCCAGGCTCACCAGCATGTCGCATTTGTTATTTTGAAAAATTTTCAACCCCTCCCGCACATTGAGGTCAGTGGGGTTCGGTTCCGTATCGCTGTAGACCAGAGTGGTTACACCGGCGTCTTCTAAAATCTTTTTTATTTGATCCGCCATTCCCAGGGCTGCCACGCCCTTGTCCGTTACCAGGAGAGCTTTCGTTCCGCCGAGGAATTTCGCGGTGTCCCCCAATTGTTTTACCGCACCAATCCCCAATTTACTGACTGAGGGTATAAAAAAATCAAACACTTGCTCTGCCAACGCCATTCTGTCTCTCCTATTTGGATTATTCACATCAGAGGATATGGCTGCCCAGCTCACGGCAGCCCGCCCAAAACTATTATGAAAAAGCAGGAAGAGTGCCAAAAGAAAAATTCGGATAAAATAGCAGAAAAACGGTATGTTAATTGTTAAGTGGAGGGGGGTGATGAAGGGCGTCCTGTCGCGTTTTTTAACACTGCTGATTCGTGGGCAGGACTAACTGTTGAAAAATGCGTTGAAAAACAACATCTGTCAATTTTTTTGACAAACGACAGGCTTACGACTCCTGAGTTTTTTTACGGGACATGAGGCGTTTATTGAGCGTTTGGCGGGAATAGCCAAGCAGGGACGCGGCTATCCCTTGATTTCCCTTGGCCAGATGCATGGCCTCATCTATGAGAAGATTTTCCACCTCGCGCACCTTGGGAAAGCGGCCGTCTGTTTCCAGGAGCCACTCACTGAAACGCTCAGCCAGGGCTGTTTCCTGCAAGAACGGGAGGGGAAGAGGACCGATCACATCTTGGAAAAGGTCCATGGAAAGCATGCCCTGTGTATGTCTGGCAACGGCGTCAAAGGCCAATGCCTTGAGTTCGCGTATATTCCCTGGAAAAGAATAATTCGCGAGCATGCATATCAAATCAGGCGGGTAGCTAGGTGCTTTTTTGTGAAATATATCAGCCGCTTCTTCAAGGAAAGCGTCCAGCAAAAACGCAATATCTTCCTGGCGTTCCCGCAAGGGAGGAAGTTGCACTTGGTGGGAACACAATCGATAATACAGATCGTTGCGGAACGTTTTTTCCGCAACCATTTCCCGCAGATTCTTATTGGTCGCCGCTATGATGCGCGCATCACTCACTTGAGGCAGGTCTGAACCAATGGGATAGTATTCCTGTTCCTGAAGCAAGCGCAACAATTTGACCTGGGAAGGTTCCCCCAGATCGCCGATTTCATCAAGAAACAAGGTCCCTTCGGCCGCCTGGGTAATCAGACCTGTCCGCGCCTGATCCGCACCGGTAAACGCCCCTTTCTTATGACCGAAGAGCGTATCGGAGAGCATGTTGTCATCAAGGCCTGCGATGTTGACCGAGACGAATTTGCCGCGAACTCCGCTTAATTGGTGAATCGCTTGCGCAATCAGTTCCTTGCCGACCCCTGTTTCGCCGAGGATGATAACAGGCTGCATGGACGGGGCAATCACCTCGCAGTACTGAAAAACCGAGGACATCTTTGGACTCGCCGTGATCATGGAAGAAAAAGCTTCCGGTTGGGTCACTGTGTTGGTGAGCAAATGGTCCCGGAGTTCGCGCACCTGGTTCTTCAGGCTGCACATCTCAACGGCTCGTTTAACGCTCGAGACGAGCCGGGCATTGTCGACTGGTTTGACCAGATAATCGAATGCTCCCAGTCGCATGCAGGCAACAGCTGTATCAACCTCGTCAGCCGCTGTCATGACAATAACGGGAATATGCGGATAATCGCGGCAGAGTTCCGCCAGCAGATCATGACCGGCAACATAGGGCATGAACAGATCAAGAACAACGACCCCTATATTCTCTTTTGCGATTCGCGGAATGACTTGGCGGCTGTCCGCTTCGACGCGCAAATGACGAATCCCCGCATACCGCAGCACAAAGGTCGAGGAGTGCAGGATATGCTCCTCGTCATCGACAAGAAGTATGGAAAAGGACGTATCCATGGTCACACCGCCTCATGTTCAAAAGGGCATAGAGGCAGTCGAACCGTGAAGGTGCTCCCCTGCCCGGGAGCCGAATCACAGTCGATCAGACCGCCATGTTCCTTGATAATGCTGTAGCAAATGGAAAGCCCGAGTCCTGTGCCGCCGCAATCGTGTTTTGTGGTAAAAAAAGGATCGAAAATAACCTGTCTGAGTTCCTCGGCCATGCCGGCGCCTTCATCACAGACCGTTATAATAACGTGTTCATTTTTCTTATCGTAGGCGGTGAATAGGTAAACGCCGCTTTCTCGCTCTTCGAGAGCATGCAACGCATTCATGGTCAGATTGACCACCACCTGCTCCAATTGCTGAAAACTGCCTTTGACTGAAGGTAGGGAATCCTCCAGGAAACAGTCGAAGGTGTCGGTATGCTTTCGTATCTGGTTCTTCAGCATGGGCAAGGCGGCCTGAATGACCCGGTTCACATCCACCACCTGATTCAGTTGTGATTTTTCCTGCCGGGCAAAGTTTTTCAATCCGGTGACAATGGTATTGATACGATTTGCTCCTTCAATCAATCCACCAAGCATCTTGGGGATGGAACTACTGGCCTCGGAGAAAGGAAGGCGGCCGAGAAAAAAGGGACCGCTTCTCAGTGCGTAATAACTGAGAATACGATCTATTTCTGGCCAAATACTGTTGATGATTTGGGCGTTGGCGAGGATGAAATTATTGGGGTTGTTGATTTCATGGGCAATGCCTGAGGCCAGCGTCCCAATGGCCGCCATCTTGTCAATCTGGCGCAACCGTTCCTGCATTTTCTTGTTTTCTTCTTCAGCCCGCTTGCGTTCGGAAATATCACGAACAACAGCCAAAACCCGATATTCACCTCCAATGGTTGCCCCCTTCATGGTGACCTCGATCCAAAAAAGTCGAGCTGAGCGGTCTTTCGCCAGCCATTCAAAAATATGGGAAGAGTCGTAGCGGGTCTTCCAGATCTTCCGGAGGAGATCCTCGTAGGTGTAGGGGGGGAATCCGGCGCATAATGTACCCACGTTCAGCTGCAATACCTGTTCTCGCTCGTAGCCGTACATTTCGCACATCTTCCGATTGACATCAAGCATTGTGCCGTTTTCCGGATCGAAAACAAACGTCGCATCATTGGCCGCATCGAATATGGTGCGATAATTCGCCCCTGATTGGCGTAACGCTTCCTGCGCACGTTTCCGTTCGCGAATATCTGCAATAATGGCCATATATCCGATCGTGGTACCGTGGCGATCACACATCGGTGCGGTGGACAGGCTGACATCGATCAGTGCACCGGTTTTATGCATACGCTGCGTTTCTACGGATCGGCGTGTTTCCCCTTTTTGCAGGCGTTGAATATTTTCCCCAACTTCTATTTTTAGATATTGGTTGACTATGGGATACGGCTTTCCAAGCACCTCTTCCTTTTGCCAACCAAACATGTGTTCAGCTGCGGGATTCCAGAGCGTAAGGTTCACGTCATGATCCAGTGCGATAATCGCAAGCGGTGAAGCTTCTATGATGGCCTCAAGCTTTTGATTGGCACCACTGAGGGCCTCTTCCACTCTGCGTTTTTCATCGATGTTGCGTAGATATTGGCCAACAAATTCTACCTGTTGTTGGTTTGTGGAAAGCGGAAAAGAGTGGATCTCAAAGTGGCCAAAGCCCGGGAGACAGTGTTCGGCACGACAGGCTTTTCCTGTTTCGAACACCTCTGCTACTAGGGTTTCATACTGCCTATTGTTCGCACCTTGTGCGTAGAATGCTCGGTAAAGTGCCTGATAGTTTCGTTGCTGCTCGTCAGACTCGTCTAAGAGATCATTCTGGTTGGTATAGACGAGTGAAAACTGGTGGTCAAAAACGGTGACTAACGCAGGTATGTTGCCAAGAATATCCTGAAAAAGACGTGAGAGAATTTTGGGGGAAGTTTCTGCGCATAAGCTTGGAGAAAATTTTGTATCCGACATCATGCTTGAGCCTCCTGTACTCCTCCGCCTATTCATCTGGGTACGCTGCTATTTATCTTTTGCGAATTAATCCTGATGGCGTCGTAAAAAATTGATCTACTCGTCGCAGCGTTTTTCCCGACACTCGACATCTCTCCGAATGTGATGGGCCTTGTTCAGGGCCACCAACCCTGCAACTGATAAAAAAATCAATCACAATTCATGACCTGTATCTGGCAGGGGAGTAAACCAGTTTTTACAGTATTTAGTGCTTATCTATAAATAACCATGATCTTGTTCAAGACAATCATCGCGGCCGCCAATGTGTTGAGTGCAATATATGAGAGATCCGTCTTCTCGTATCGCGGTATCAACTTGCGAAACCGGTTGAA
>JBFWLN010000029.1:0-36012 GCA_050252135.1 Desulfobulbus sp. | reverse complement strand
GAATGAGGGGTGACTGGACATAGTTTAAATTCACCATATTCAAATAATCTGAGCAATTACTTGGTATGGCAGAATTTTTAACCAGTCAACCCCTTCTTGTTTTCTGCAACTCTGACAAAGACCCTTATTTTTTCGATTTATTTTCATTGTTTTAGTCAAACTGCATAAAATTTAACTATTAAATATATAATAAGTTTTTTTAATCACTGTTTTTTTATTGTTATATATTTTCTACACATATTCTTTCATTGACTTAGGAGCTCAGAAAACTATGCACGAGCTTGTTAGAAATAAAAATAAATTCACAATAACCAAGGCTTCCAAAGAGAAAATTATTGTACATCCACAAGTTTCAACTGGATCGTTTCCTTTTGATCTTGAATATGACCTTGAAAAGTCGGTGTGGCGTCAATTTGTCAATAACAAGAAAATAAATCAGGAGTATATCAAAACGAGCGTTACCGAATCTTGGAAGCGCTGCCTTCAAATGGGAGTGGATCCCGCACTGAAAAAATGCATCAATTTCTGCAACGAAAACAGCTTGAATGTTGAACATCGATTTTTATGCGATGTAGTGAAGAATACCCCCCGTGACCTTTCGGCATTTCTTGAAGAGAAGGGATTGTTATTTACGACTAGTGACCGATATGGATATCTGACAGCAACAATTGGATCCTATCAATCCCTTTGCATGGCCGATTGCATTGACTTTGGGCCTGAGGCCAATTGGAGCGAAAAGAGCGTGGGCACAAACGCCATCGGCTTAGCGCTGGCGAGCGGTCTTCCGCAACGAGTCATTGGTCCGGAACACTTCTGTGAAAGTCACCACAACTGGGCTTGTTCGGCGGCGCCCATATTTGATCTCCATGGTGTATTGCTCGGTAGTGTTGATATCTCCGGTCCTCTCCAGTCCGACCACAGCCAATGCCTCGCTCTGGCTGTCTATTACGCCAGGGCTATTGAAGCCTTATTTATTCAGAAACAATGCATGGGCATGCTCGGCACGGTGCTCAACAACAACGCCATCGGCCTGCTCACCTTGGACCGCTATGGTAAAGTTTGTTATTGCAACAAAACCGCTGCCAACCTATTCGGCAGTTCTCTTCAAAACCTTTCCGGAAAGGATGCGGCCAAATGGTTTGACCTCTCTCCTTTCTTCGACCTGCAACCGGAAAAAAATTTGTCTGATTCTTTCACAATGGTGGAACTGCGTTGTCTGCACAATCCCACCTGGAATATTTACGCCACACCTCTCATTAACAACTTCAATCATTTACATGGATTGACCCTCTGTATTTACCCTCCGCCTTCCACGCGTCTATCGGTCCAGACGCCCAAGTGCTCCGGACACGATTCTTTTTCCACCATGATTGGAAAAAGCGATTCCTTTCAGCAATTGCTGAAAACAGCACGCCGCGTGGCCCCGACCAATACAACGGTCCTTATCACCGGGCAGAGCGGTACCGGAAAGGAGGTTATGGCGCGTGCGCTGCATCAATCAAGTCCACGAGAAAAAATGCCGTTTGTGGCCCTCAACTGTGGGGCTATCGCCCCTGATCTGATTCAAAGTGAACTGTTTGGATATGCGGAGGGGTCATTTACCGGTGCCCTGCGAGGTGGACAACCTGGTAAATTTGAACAGGCTTCGGGTGGAACACTCTTCCTCGATGAAATCGGAGAAATGCCGCTTACCATCCAGGTGAATTTGCTTCGGGTGCTGGATGAAAACCAGATAACGAGAGTTGGGGGCAAACGGCCCATTTCCGTTGATGTGCGGGTGGTTGCCGCCACGAATCGGGATATGGAAACGATGGTTGAGGAAGGAATTTTTCGAAAGGATTTGTACTATCGTCTCCATGTGGTGCATTTCACCTTGCCGCCTCTCTGCCAGCGGGAAGATGATGTCCAACTCCTTGCGGACCATTTCATTAAAGAGTTCGCGCAGAAGTTTGATCGGCACATTGATGGGGTAGATCCGGAGTTTCGCCAAGCTCTCGCCAATTATTCCTGGCCGGGAAATATTCGCGAACTACGCCATGTCATTGAATCAACCATGATTCTTATGGAGGAAAATACGCTGCGTTTTGAAGCGCTGCCGACAAAAATTCAACAGGCTACCAGACAACCACAACTTCCAGACAAGGGGCAGCCTCTCCATTTCAATTCACTTAACTTTGACGATATTCAAAAGCAGGTACTCAAACAAGCCCTTGTTCAATATAACGGTAATATCAGCCAAATAGCCAAAGCACTGGGTATAGGCAGGAATACAACCTACGCCAAGTTGAAAAAATTCAACCTCTTGTAGGCGACCTTGGAGAGATGGTGATCTTTTGCCGTTATTATTCGTAAAAAAAACAAAGAACGGAGCCTTACGTCCAAAAGCAGCCTGTCACGAAGCATAAAACGTCGTTTTCTGGGCTGTTGACGAAAACGAAAACCCGCACTTTCCCGAACCACTCTCGCAGAACTCCTTGTGAGTTCTCTTTTGCCGACACCACTCTTTTCTCCACCCGGTTTTATTTCCTTTTTGCGGAATTTTTTCTCTTCAAATACAACTCACCTCCGCCGATCATTTAATTTTTTATTGACAGAGGAGGGATGGTATATTTCGATCATGAAGCAATATTTCTGGGCATTGGCCGCATATTGCCTCTTGGTCGGCACCTGGCACTCCTTTGCATCAGGTGCTGTTAATTTGGGAATAATACCGTCACAAGGTAGGATTATGATTGATAAAGATAATGATGAGGACGAGCTCCAGGTCGAGGAGTGCACCGTTTGCGGTGGTGACATCATCATTGACGGCTTTTGCGAAGAAGATGATTTGGTCTACTGCAATGACTGTGAAGCGGAATATCTGATCCGTTCGTTAGACCCTATCCGGTTGAAAATACTGGATGAAGATGAAATGGACGACGGAGAGGACGATTTTGATGAGGAATACGAGGATTAATCGTCCTGAGGCTAACTTGCGCCAAATTCCGGTGAACAACAACGTTTACCCCAAGGTGTGCCTATGAATTTTCTTAATCTAGCTACTCAAAACGTTCCGTACAACCAAGCCAAAGCGGTGATCCTGCCCGTTCCCTACAGCGGTATCACCCGCGGTGTCCATGGCCTGGAGAAGGGACCCGAGGCCATTCTCCAGGCCTCACAGTTGCTCTCGGACTATGATGTCGAAACCAACACCGATTTAAACGAGCTAGGTCTGCACACACTTGCCCCCTTGACCTGTCCGGAAAATCTTCAGGATATGGTCGAACTGTTGGCCAATCAAACCAATGCTCATTTCAAACGCAACAAATTGGTAGCCGCTATCGGCGGCAGTCACATGATTAGCGAAGGTCTGGTCAGTGCTGCCGCTGCTCAGGATACGAATCTTAGTGTGATCCATCTTGGGGCGCATCCGCATATCTACGATCAGGTCAACGATCAACCCGATGTTATGGCCCGTATTAAGGAAAAATGTGCGGTTTCCCATATTGGTATCCGCAGCATGGTCAAGATGGAAAAGAAAAAAATCCATATCGACAACCTGGTCTTTGCCCGGGATATATACAATAATAGCCTCAATGCTGCTGCCGATGCTATTGATGTCCTTGGTGACAGCGTTTACCTGGCCATTAACCTTGATATCCTTGATCCAGCGTGCATGCATGCCGTGGTCAAACCCGAACCCGGTGGTCTGGACTGGTATACCCTCAACAACCTAATCCGGATGATCGCCCGAGAAAAATCCATTGTCGGATTCGACGTCACCGGACTAATGCCCCAGAAAAACGGGTTGCATGCACACCTGCTGGCGGCCAAATTGGTCTATAAAACGTTGATCTGCTGCTTGAAAGACAGTCGCTAATAATGTATGAGAACACCCCTTTATTGTACGCACAGGTGGGGTCTTGATGGCCCATCGCAGTACCCCGACAGCCATTGCCTGGAATCTGACATTGCTGACCCTGGGCTCGATGGTTTTTGCCATCGGGATCAACGGTGCAGTGATCAACAATTCCTTTATCACCGGAGGAGCCTACGGCGCGGCCCTGCTCCTCTGGTATAAAACCGATATCCTCTCCCCTCCACTGTGGTACCTACTGTTCAATATTCCCCTTTTTGCCTTGGGTTGGTTTTTTGTTGGCCGCCGTTTTTTTTGGTACAGCCTCTACGGGGTGATTACGATCACCTTGGCCACTCAATGGATCACTATTGATTTTCAAATCAAAGAACAGTTGTACGCCGCCGTTGCCGGCGGCTTGGTCTGCGGCACAGGCGCAGGCGTTACCCTCAGATCTTTGGGTTCCGCCGGGGGGCTTGATATCGCCGCGATCATGCTCAACACTCGGTTTAACATCGGGGTTGGTAAGGTCTACCTCCTATTCAACCTGATCCTTTTCACCTTAACAATTTCCTTCTACAGCCCGGATATTTTTATCGCTTCGATTATTCTCGTCTTTATCTCCTCGACCATGGTCGATTACATTCTTTCCCTATTCAACCAGCGTAAAATCGTCTATGTAATCAGCGATCAAAATGAAAAGATTGCCAAGACCTTCATCGATGAACTGCATCAGGGTGCAACCTTTATCAATGCAAAGGGGGCATACAGCGGCAAAGACAAACTCATCCTCATGGCCATCACCAACAACCTCCAGTTGAAAAAGCTTGAGAGTGTGGTTTTCACGATTGATGAGCATGCGCTGTTCATTGTTGAAAACAGTTTTAATGTCATTGGCTCAAATTTCGGCAAACGGAAAATGTACTGAAACGGTGCCCGAAAACGGGCATTTGGGTTTATAGGAGATTTTTGGGTTGAACAATGCGGTTGTCGAACTGATTGGAGTGGACAAGGAGTATGGCGGCCATCGCGCACTCAGTGATATTTCCCTGTCCGTAGCCGATGGTGAATTTCTCTCGTTGCTCGGACCATCCGGCTGCGGCAAGACCACCCTGCTTCGCATAATTGGCGGTTTTGAGGAGTGTACCAGGGGTAACCTGCTCCTTGACGGCAGCCCCATGGATCGAACACCGCCGGAAAAACGGGCAGTGAACACGGTCTTCCAAAATTACGCCCTATTCCCCCACATGAGCGTGTTTGACAATATCGCCTTCGGCTTGCGCATGGCCAAAAAACCGACCGGGGAAATCATTCAGGCAGTGGCACAGGCCTTGGAGTTGGTCCAGCTATCTGGTATGGGAAAACGACGTCCAAACGAACTTTCCGGGGGCCAACAGCAGCGAGTGGCCATTGCTCGAGCACTCGTCAATAAACCACGGGTACTGCTGCTCGATGAACCGCTTTCCGCCCTTGATCATCGCCTGCGCAAACAGATGCAAAAAGAGCTCAAACAACTCCAACGCACCCTGGGTATCAGCTTTATCCTGGTCACTCACGACCAAGACGAGGCCTTTGCCATGTCCGACCGGGTTGTTGTGATGCAGCACGGTCGCATCGAACAGATCGGCACCCCGATGGAAATTTACGAGGAGCCGGTCAACCTTTATGTGGCCAAATTTGTCGGTGATATCAACGTATTGGATGGCGTTATCCGCGAACAGACCAGCCCTTCGACCTTCAAGGCCATTGTTGAGGGGGTAACAGTCAGCCTGAAAAGCAAACGACCCCTTGAGCTTGGACAGGCGGTGCATGTACTGTTGAGGCCCGAAGATTTTCGACTCGAATTGGAACGCGACCTTGCCGCGTCAAAAGATCTCTCCGCTAAATTCCAGCAGGCGAGGCTCAAAGGTACGGTGCGGCGCATTTTCTACCATGGAGCTACCTATGATGTCGAGCTCACCCTGGAAGACGGTAACCGGGTTCAGGTAACCGAATTTTTCGACGAGGACAGCGAAAATCTTTACTTCAAGCCCGGCGACGCGGTGGTCCTTGGTTGGCATGAAGGTTGGGAGGTGGTGCTGCCCTATGGAAAATAGTTCCAGATTTCGGCAACTCCTGATCGGTTCAACCTACTCATGGATGGTGATCCTTGCTCTTATCCCCTATCTGATCCTGCTTGGTGCCAGTTTTCTTGAGCGCGGTGAACAAAGCCTCGTTCAATCGGGCTGGACGCTTTCCAACTACCTGAATCTGCTTTCGCCTACGGTATTTAGCATGGCGGCCGATTCGATCGGCCTGGCAGTTGTGGCCGCACTCCTCTGTCTTCTGGTCGGATACCCCTTTGCCTATATCCTCGCCCAGGCGCCTTTACGGGTGCAGCCCCTGCTTCTGCTGCTGGTCATGATCCCCTTCTGGACCAACTCGCTTATTCGTACCTATGCCCTGGTGATGATGCTCAAAGCCGACGGCATCATCAACTCGCTGCTCCTCTTTCTTGGTCTCATAGACATCCCGCTTCAGTTGATGTATACGCCGCTTGCCGTCTTTATAGGTCTGGTTTATACCCTGCTACCGTTCATGATTCTTCCCCTCTATGCGGCCCTTAAGGCCGTTGATCCTCGCCTGCTGGAGGCTGGGCGAGATCTCGGAGCCAACTGGTTCAATAATTTTTTCCGGATTACCGTCCCGCTCACCATCCCCGGTATTATTGCCGGCACCATGTTGGTTTTCCTGCCAGCCTTGGGAATGTTCTACATTGCCGATGTTCTCGGTGGTGCCCGATCCATGCTCCTTGGAAACTATATCCGCGATCAGTTTCTTATCTTTCGCAATATTCCCATGGGGTCGGCCGCAAGTGTGACCATGACCGTGGCCATGGGCCTAATGCTGCTGCTCTACTATTTTGCCGGTCGCCGGTTCGGCAAAGAGTCCATGCAATGAACCGGTGGCTGCAACGGCTTTATGCGGCTCTGGTGTACGCTTTTCTCTACCTGCCCCTAGTCGTGGTGGCGGTATTTTCATTCAACGACTCCAAGTATTCCCTGGCCTGGCATGGGCTTACCCTGAAATGGTACGGCAAGTTATGGCAGAATTCCAGCCTGATGTCGGCAGCCCTCAATTCCCTGTTCATTGCCGCCTGCGCCGCCACGGTAGCCACTCTCTTGGGAACGGTTGCGGCCTTTATTATCCATCAGTATCGATTTTTCGGCAGAAAGGTACTCTTTGGCAGCCTCTTTGTCATGATGATGTCCCCGGATATCGTTATTGCCATATCCCTTTTGCTCCTCTTTCTCGCCCTCCATTTGCCGCTTGGCTTTCCGACCCTGCTCGTGGCCCATACCGTGCTCTGCGTGCCCTTTGTCGCTACCACGGTGTACTCGCGCTTTCATGGATTCCAACGCGACATCATTGATGCGGCCAAGGATCTGGGTGCCGGCGAATACCAGGTTTTTCGCCATATCGTCATTCCCCTGGCCTCCCCTGCGGTGATTGGGGGCTGGCTGCTCAGCTTTACCCTTTCCCTGGACGACGTTATTCTCAGCTTTTTTACCACCGGGCCGGATTTTGAAGTCCTGCCGCTGCGGATATACTCCATGGTCCGCCTCGGGATTAAACCCGATGTCAACGCCCTTTGTGTGGTGATGATGGCCATCACCATAACCGCTCTCGTTCTCTCGCGAACATTGCTTAAGGAGAAAAAATGAAAACGATTCTACATGGGATGCTGACGCTTGTGACTTTGTTGGCGATTGTGACGTCCGCACATTGTGCCGACAAGGTGGTGAATCTCTATATCTGGTCCGAATATATCCCAGATGAGGTGTTGGCTGATTTCACCAAGGAAAGCGGAATCAAAGTCAATATATCAACCTACGACAGCAACGAGGCCATGTATGCCAAGGTCAAGCTGGTGGGTAAGGGCTATGATCTGGTTGTGCCTTCTTCGGATTTTGTCGGCCTGATGCGACGGCAAGGTCTGCTTATACCTATTGACGCCAAAAAAATTCCCAACTTTAGCCAAATTGCAACCCGTTTCACCAACCAGAGCTTTGACCCTAATAACGGCTATTCCGTGCCCTACATGTGGGGGTCGACTTCCCTAGCGGTCAACACCGCCCTCCTGCCCAAGGGGACTGTGGATAAAACCGCAGACCTGTGGAAACCCGAACTCAAAGGTAAACTGCTTTTGCCCAATGACTTGCGGGAAGTGCTAGGCGTCGGACTCAAGGTGCTTGGTTATTCAATCAACGAATCCAACCCCGATCATCTACGTCAGGCCTATGAAAAACTGCAGAGCCTGATGCCACAAGTTCGGGTCTTTGATTCCGATTCCCCTAAACAGGCTCTGCTCTCCGGTGAAGTGGTTGCAGGTCTGATCTACAACGGGGAAGCCTATATCGCCAATGGCGAGAACCCGGCAATTCAGTATATTTATCCCCGGGAAGGCTTCAGTTTATGGCTCGATAGTTTCTGTATCCCAAAAGGGGCCGAGCATGTGGAAGAGGCCTACAAATTCATCGATTACGTGCTAAGACCTAAGGTTTCCGCAACTATCAGCGAGTCCATGGGCTACTCTTCCCCCAACGCCAAAGCCGTTGCCCTGCTGCCGGAGGCAATGAAAAAAAACAATATCGTTAATCCTGCGTCGGAAATGGTGGCCAGAGGGGAATTTCTTGATAGCCTTGATGAAAAGACTTTGAAAATTTATGAGCAGTACTGGATCAAATTGAAAACCAAATAAGACGAAGTCGTAAAAAAACCAAAACCCAATGCATGTATACACTGTGTTGTCACACAGCGCACACAAGGCTACTAAATACTGTACTCAGGTCTTCGAGCCGAAACTTTTTACGAGTCGATCAAATAAGATGGACTCGTAAAAGCTCCATCATATTTATCGATTTAAAAAAAAAAATCAGAAGTACATCATCTTACATACTCAGTTTCCGCATGAAGGTGCAACTGACTGATTCTGCTTCTCATCAACCGTCACCGTCACCGGCATTCCCAGCCTCAATTCATGGTTGGGATCGCAGGCAAAAACTCGAGCACGATAGACCAGTTTAGTCCGCAATTCGGTGGTTTCCACTGTTTTAGGCGTGAATTCGGCGGTGGAAGAGATAAATCCTATCCATCCGTTATAAGCCTTATCGCTAAAACTGTCGGTGTGGATCTCCACGGTCATACCTTCGCGAATTCGGCCTAGGTCGGGTTCATTGACATAGGCACGAACCCACAGGGGATTTGTCAGCGCCAGGGTAAAGACGGGTGAGCCGACTGAAGCCATGGCCCCGGTTTCGAGGATACGACTGCGAATAACACCTTCCGCCGGCGCAAAAAGCCGACTGTCATGGAGGCGTTGCGCTGATAAATCTCTGGCCGAGGTTAATGCCTGGAAATTTGCCTGGGCCGCTTGAATGTCCTCTTGACGCGGTCCCTCAACGACCAGGGAAAGTTCATTTTGGGCTACCCGAACTGCGGCCTCAAGGGTATCCACCTTAGCCTTGGCACTGTCGACTTCCTGTTGGGAGATGCGGTTGGTCACCCGCAGTATTTGTACACGATCCTGGTTGAGCTGCGCCTCCCTGAGCCTCGCCCGTGCCGAATCAAGCCCTGCCTTGGCCTTTTCAATCTCCTGAGTGCGACTACCGTTCTTTAATCGGGTCAATACCTCTGCTTGGGCATTGACCTCTGCGGTCAATCGATCGACCTCCAACTGAAAGCGAACCGGATCAAGCTCGGCCACCACCTGCCCGGTCTTAATGGTCGCCCCCTCGTCCACATAAAGACGGGAGATGCGACCACTGTCCTGAAAGGCAAGCTGCACCTCACGAATATCGACATTGCCATACAAGAACAGGGCGGAGCCGTCTGACTGGTTATCGTTTTGATCCGAGCACGATAATAATCCGCAATTGAACAAGGCGGCCGCGCCCACGAACAAACAACGAAATATAGGTTTGACCATGGTTAACGCTCTATTTTTATGTATAACCAATCCGCATGATTGCTTTCTGGTTGATTACTCGCCGATAATCTTGATCAGCACCCGTTTTTTGCGCCGTCCGTCAAACTCACCATAAAAGATCTGTTCCCAGGTGCCGAAATGAAGCTTGCCCTCGGTTACGGCCACAACCACCTCACGGCCCATGACCTGCCGCTTCATATGGGCATCGGCATTGTCTTCATACCCGTTATGCCTGTATTGACTCACCGGTTCATGGGGAGCCAACCGCTCTAGCCACTGCTCGTAATCGTAATGAAGTCCGGATTCATCATCATTGATAAAGACTGAGGCGGTTATATGCATGGCATTGCACAACAACAATCCTTCGCGAATACCACTTTCTTGCAGGCATTGCTCCACCTGGGGGGTGATATTGATAAACGCACGCCGGGTAGGCACCTCGAACCAAAGTTCTTTATGATAGCTGTTCATGGAATAGAGAAAAGAATAATGAAGGAAAAACGCCGTTAATCGGCATTGGCGGCGGCTATTTGAGAGAAGGTGGGTTCAACCTCAAGGAGGGCCTCTATCAGTAACGGATCAAAATGACTTCCCCTCCCCTCAAGCATAATATCCATGGCATCCTGGTGGGACATGGATTTTTTATAGACCCGTTTGGAAATAAGCGCATCATAGACATCGGCAACTGCCATGATCCTCCCTGCCAAAGGAATCTCGTCGCCGACTATTCCACGAGGGTAGCCGCTGCCGTCGTATTTTTCGTGATGACTGCCGGCAATTTCCTTGGCACAACTCAAAAATGAGGTCGGTTGACCAGCCATCTGCTCAAGGTTGGCGATGACTTCTTCGCCGTAGATGGTGTGCATCTTCATTACTTGAAACTCTTCCGGAGTTAATTTGCCGGGTTTGAGAAGGATGGAGTCACGGATAGCTACTTTGCCGATATCGTGGAGCGGAGCCGATTTCCAGAGAAGGATAATGTAATCGGGGGTCAATATATCCAAGAATTGGCCATTGTGGACCAGAGTCTCGGCGAGCAACTGCACATAGGCCCGAGTTCTATGAATATGGCTGCCGGTTTCCGGATCGCGATACTCCGCAAGCTCACCCATGGCCTCGATGATGACATCTTTCAGCAGTTCCGCTTCCCGACTCCGCTCTTCGACCAACCGTTCAAGGCTGCTCCTATAAGCATGAAGCTCCAGGTGGTTACGCACACGAGAGCGCAGCTCAACGCCTTTAAAGGGTTTCGTAATATAGTCCACCCCGCCAAGGCGGAACCCATGGACAACATCCTCGGATTCTGCGCGGGCAGTGAGGAAGATCACCGGAATAGAACGAACGTTCTTATCCTGATTCAACTGTTCCACCGCCTGAAACCCACTCATCCCCGGCATCATCACGTCCATGAGAATAAGATCGGGGTGAGTGGCGCTAATGCGTTCCAGGGCCTGCTCACCGGAGGTGGCATACGCAAAATCACAATTCAATTCCTGTAGGTGGGACATGGCGATCTGGATATTCTCCGGAACGTCATCGACGATGAAGATGAGAGGTTTGTTTCTATTCATACATCCTTCCGGTTGACGACTCGGGAAAGTTTAGCCAACAGACGATCAACGCCCATGATGTTTGGCTCGGCAGCGAACTGGAGCAAATCTCCACCAAGAGTCATCAGAAGAGCATCCCTATGGGCCTCTCCCTCTTTCCCCACCGCCGCACCAATGGCGGCTGCATCGGCAAGGCTCCCTGAACGCACGGCTTGACGAAACAGTTGATCCAATTCTTCATTCCATGCAGCCTGAACACTGCTGGCAAGATGGGATTCATCCATTTCCATATCGCCACCATTCTTGCCGTCTTGACCAGTATTTTCGGAGCCTATCTTGGCATATTGGCCAATCAGCTCCATCAATTGTTCAAGGCGGAACGGTTTCTGGAGGAAACCGTCAAACAACGGACGATAGTCGTCCTCCTCCAGAATTTCACCGGTCATAACCACAACCGGAATAGTCGACAATTCTTTCTCTTCGCGGATTTTCCTTGTGACCGTACGCCCATCCATGCCACTGAGGTTAAGATCCATAAAGATAAGATCCGGGTGCTCGGAGCGGGCCAATTCCAAGGCCTCTTCACCGGTATTGGCGGTCAACACCTTATGAGGACCTCCCTGGAAAAAATCGATGAACACATCCTTAATCAGATCGACATCATCCACCACAAGCAGGGTCATTTCCCCGCTATGGCACTCAGCCCTGGGTTCTTCGGCCACAACTTGTTGTTCGGCTGCGGGCTCTGCCAGGAGGATGTTGCCCAGAAGGACAGTGAACCGGGACCCTTCGCCAACGGTACTCAGGAGGTCTATCCGCCCGCCCATCATGGTCACCAAGCGTGAACAAAGGGTCAAGCCAAGGCCGACCCCGCCATAACGCTTGGCTATCGCATCTTCGCGTTGTCGAAAAACCTCAAAGATTTTCTTCTGATCCGTCTTCGGAATACCGATGCCGGTATCTTCTACCGAGAAGCTCAGATCATAACAGTTCGCCAGTCCTGCCGAAGGGATGCCGTCAACCACCAATTGCACATGCCCCTCACTGGTGAATTTTATCGCATTGCTGATCAAATTATGCAGCACTTGCTTAAGCCGCATTCCATCCAGGATAAAAGACTTGGGCAAGTGGTTTTCCATGCGGCATTCCAAACGGAGGCCTTTTTCCATCGCCTGATCGTGATACAGCCCTTCAACTTCCCGCACAAGCGACTCCAGCCGAATGGAACTGGTCATGATCTGCAATCGCCCGGAATCAATCTTGGAAAGCTCCATGATATCATTGAAAATCGAGACCAGGGCCATGCTGCTTTTATGAATAGTCTCGACAAACCGTTTTTCCTTGGGCCCGAGCGGCGAGTTCACCAACATTTCCGTATAGCCGATGATGGCGTTCATCGGTGTCCGCACTTCATGGTTGATGTTGGCTATAAACTCGCTTTTCATCCGATTGGCCGATTCCTCCGCCTGCGACAAAAAAATGTTGGAAGCTTGGGCACACTGTTCGGCCTTGGGTGGCCCATACCAGAGGCCGTACCGTTGACCATCAATGGTCAATAAACGCAGGGTAGTGCCCTCCACGCCAACGGAGGAAACGGTTTCGACCTTATCTTGCGCACCTGATTTGAGAACGTGTAAAAGCGGATGGGCCGACTCGCCGGGAAGCAGTTTGGGAAAAGAATCCCCAACAAGAGGTTGTGGCCCGAAATGATCTCTGGCCTCTCGATTGGCGAAAACGATCTTTAATTGCCCATCGATCTGGATTACAGGCCAAGGCGCCTGCTCAATTATCTCTGCGCGAACCTGTTCTTGATCTGCTATCTCAGCATATTGCAATTTGAGTTTGCCTAATTTTCGATATAACCAACCGGCAACCATCGCAACGACAAAGAGCCCCCCCAAGGGAACGGCAAAGGCCGAAGGAGTAAGGCAAGTCTCCTGAGCAGCTGATGCAACCCGGGGAAGAAGAAAAACAAGACAGCCGCTGATCAACAGTAGTTTTTTCACGCGCACGACAATCCTTTGGGAGGAAGGAAAAAAGATCTTTTTATTATAGAGCCCGGCAAAAGGATTGTCAAAAATCGTGGTCATTCTCCTGTCCGCGATTGTCTTTTTTCTCCACTCATACCCTGTCCCTATTCGAGGGCCTCCTTTCGAGTGCATAGCGGCGAGCAGCGCCAATCAGGCCCTCAACCCACAGGGGGGTGCCGGAGGCCATTACATGGGTATACATGGCCAGGGTGTTGTTCTTGACCAACCCATCACGACCGTTGATAAAACCGGTCCCGCGCTCCATGCGCAACACCAGTTCTTCGGGATGCCCGTCCCAATCGCGGACCAGGGAATAACGAAACTCATGTCCCTTGATTCGAGTACCCACCGGATAAAAACTGTTTGTCTGTTCCACCACACAGTTGGAATAGCCATGCGCTTGGGGCTTGCCACTGATGCCGAAGGTCACCGGGAAAACACCTGCCAGGGCATACTCCTTCCCTTGGAGAACGATTGAGCGGCCAAGAAAAATCAACCCGCCGCACTCGGCGTACACCGGCAGGTCGGCATCGACCTGTTCACGTACCGAGCGACGAAAGCTTTCATTCTCCGCCAGTTGTTGAGCACTGGTTTCAGGAAAACCGCCGCCGATATAGAGTCCATCAAGATCTGCAGGCAAAGATTCAGTCCGGAGGGCATCGATCATGACCAGCCGGGCACCCGCCAGGGTTAAAGCCTCCAGGTTATCTTCGTAATAAAATTGAAACGCCGCATCCCGCAAAACACCGATTGTTACCTGCGGCTTTTCTGTGGCCCTCGTCTTTGGCGGCAGGGGTGCTGTCCCACGCATGCGTGCAACAATGGCATCCAGATCAAAATTAGTCTCAGCCAGGGCTGCGAGACGATCCACCGCCTCTCCGGCGGCATCGTATTCCTGGTGTGGTATAACGCCCAGGTGGCGCATGGGGAAAATATCCTGCTTGAGCCGGGGCATAATCCCGAGAACCGGAATATCGCTATACATTTCAATAGATTGGCGGATTATCGATTCATGCCGTGGGGTTGCGATCTGGTTGAGAATCACTCCGGCGATCCGGATTCGGGGATCAAAGGCCTCGCATCCAAGGACCATGGCAGCCACTGTTCGCGTTGTTTTGGAACAGTTCACCACCAGCAACACCGGCAGATCTAGGAGTTTCGCCAGTTCTGCGGTGGAAAATTCACCCTGGGCGTTGACTCCGTCAAAAATGCCCCGGTTCCCTTCAACCACACCATAGGCATTGCCATAAATATGTTCCTGAAAGGTGGTGACTATGGCCTCCGGCGTCATCAGATAGGGATCCAGATTGTAACAGGGGCGTCCGGCCGCCATGCTCATCCAACCGGCATCAATATAATCCGGTCCTTTTTTGAACACAGCCACTCCCCGGCCTTGATTTCTCAGTGCTGCAATCAGACCGACAGAAACAACCGATTTTCCAGATCCACCACTCAGACCGGCCAAAACCATACTTTTTACACGTTCCAAAATTAACAACCTCAAAAAACAAAAAATAAAAAAACAACATCTTACACAGCAAGAAAAAGGCAAACCCCTATCTGTACTTCCGTTTACCGGCTGGCATCACCCTTGTAGGGCGGTCCGTTTTTTGTTGGATTGCTTTCGCACAGAGGTGTTGAGATCATGGGCCGGCAGTTCCAACTCATTCCAGGCCGCCGCATAGATCCTGTTGAGCCTCTGTTCCAGTTCCAGGCGATACTGCTCGACCTGTTCCGCATTCAAGGAGGGCGGGACAGAAAGCGGTTCACCGTGGCGGATGACCAGGGTGGAAAAGGGAAGCGGCACCAGGGTTTGATCCCAACTGTTAAAACGAATAAAATGGTTACAGGCCCAGGCAATAGGGAAGATCGGTTTGCCGGACTTGCTGGCCATGAGGATGCAACCGGCTTGGGCCTTGCGGGCTGGTCCCTGGGAACCGTCGGCAACAATGGCTGCATTCAGCTGCCGTTTTTTCATTATCCGGATAATCTCAAGCAGGGCTTTAACGCCGCCACGGTTAGAAGAGCCCCGGACCGGCACATGGCCCATCTGTTCTGCCAGGCGGGCGATGTAGGCGCCGTCTTTCGAGGCGCTCACCATGATTGCAGCCGGATATCGCCGCAGGTACCAAAAAAGATAGAGAAAAGAATAGTGCCAGAAGGCGGCTATTCCGGTTTCATGGGCGGCATAGTTGTGAAAGTCAATAGGATCCCGCAACTTCACCCGAACGGTGCCCAACCAAAGGGTCAGCATACCCTGCACCAGTTTCGGCACCACAACCAAAGAACATCTATACCAAAAATCAGCCAACGGCCAGCTCCATCATTTTCAGTTCCTTAATTCGGTCGCGGTAAGCGGCCGCCTCTTCAAAGGCCAGCAATTTAGCCGCCTCCTGCATCTTTGCCTCCAGTTCAGCTATCTCTTTATGGAGATCGTCGACGCTATGATACACCACCTCCGGCTCGGCAGCTGTCGATAAGGCTAGTGATTGATATTCGTCCGCAGCCTGCCAACCCGAGGCCTTGAGATGCTGAGTCATGGAATCCTTGATTTCGGAAATGACCGTTTGCGGGGTAATACCGTGTTCCTCATTATACGCTTCCTGGATACGGCGACGGCGGTTGGTTTCGTCGATGGTGAAGCGCATTGAAGGTGTGATCTTGTCGGCATAGAGGATAACCATGCCCTGAGCATTGCGGGCCGCACGGCCGCAAGTCTGGACCAAGGATCGCTCAGAGCGAAGAAACCCTTCCTTATCGGCATCAAGCACCGCTACCAGAGAAACCTCCGGAATATCGAGTCCTTCGCGCAAAAGATTGATCCCCACCAACACATCGTACTCGCGTCGTCTGAGATCACGAATTAACTCCACCCGTTCCAGGGTCTTGATGTCGGAGTGAAGATAGCGTACCCGCACCCCAAGATCCTCATAGTACTGGGTTAGATCCTCAGCCATCCTCTTGGTTAAGGTAGTCACCAAAATCGCCTCGTTGCGCTCGGCACGAATACGGATTTCCTCCAGCAGATCATCGACCTGATTTGAAGCAGGTCGAACCTCAATGCGCGGGTCGAGCAGGCCGGTGGGCCGAATCAACTGTTCCACCACCTGTCCGTCGGCTTTTTTCAGCTCATAGGAGCCAGGTGTGGCGGAGACGTACACCGCCTGGTGGATGCGCTGTTCGAACTCATCAAATCTGAGCGGCCGGTTATCCAGGGCCGACGGCAAGCGGAAACCGAAATTAACCAGGGTCTGTTTACGTGAGCGATCACCATTATACATACCGCCGATCTGGGGCACGCCGATATGAGACTCGTCAATAACCAACAGGTAGTCATCAGGAAAATAATCGAGCAAGTTGGGAGGTGGGGCTCCTTCCGGTTTACCAGTGAGATGGCGGCTGTAGTTCTCGATGCCATTGCAATAACCAAGCTCTCCGATCATCTCCAGGTCGAACATGGTCCGTTGTTCCAGCCGTTGGGCCTCGACCAGCCGATTTTCCGTCTGGAGTTCGCTCAAACGGAGCTGCAGTTCATCCTGAATCGATTGCATCGCCTGTTTGAGATTATCCTGACTGGTAACAAAGTGGCTGCCGGGAAAAACGGTCATCTCCTCCATATCCGCGATCACCACTCCACGTAACGGGTCGATGATCGAGATAGCGTCAATGGTATCGCCAAAAAATTCGACCCGAACGGCCCGATCCTCCTCGTGCACCGGGAAGATGTCGATCACATCGCCGCGAACGCGGAAGGTACCGCGGTGGAATGAAAATTCGTTACGCTCGTAAAGCATAAAGGCGAGACGCCGTTGCACCTCCTCCATGGGGTAATCCTCACCCGTGCGTAAAAAGAGGTGCATGTTCTTGTACTCGTCCGGTGAACCCAAACCGTAAATACAGGAAACCGAAGCGACAATCAGTACATCCCGTCGGGTAAGTAGGGAGCGGGTCGCGGAGTGGCGCAACTTGTCGATGGCGTCGTTGATCGAGGAATCTTTTTCGATATAGGTATCGGAGGCAGGGATATAGGCTTCGGGCTGATAGTAGTCGTAGTAGGAGACGAAGTACTCGACTGCATTATGGGGGAAAAGCTCGCGGAATTCGGCAAAGAGCTGGGCTGCCAGGGTTTTGTTGGGTGCCATTACCAAGGTCGGCCGCTGCACCCGAGCTACCACCTGGGCCATGGTAAAGGTTTTACCGGACCCGGTAACCCCCAGCAGTACCTGATCACGCACTCCCGCCTCTATCCCGGCGACCAGCTGTTCTATGGCTGTGGGCTGATCGCCGGAAGGGGTGAAATCGGAAACGATCTCAAAGGGCGTGTCACTGGAATAGGTCGGTGCCTGCACGGAAATTCCAATCCATGTAAATTCTTGGAGAAAAGATTAAAAATGAAAGATACCCCGGTCCGTGCCGTTGTGCAACGGTCCCACCTTGCCCCCCTTAACGAAGAACGACGTTTCATGCTTTGTAAGGGGCTGTTTTTGAGCTACTCCAGTTCGTTTTTTGGTTTTTAACGAATCGTCAAAATTCCATATTGAAACTATACACGCCCTCTTCCAACTGACAGGAGACCTTGAGACCGGAGTGGTTGAACACGTTCTGCATTCGCTCGTTCTCACGAAGGACTTCAGCGGTAAAACCGGTGATGCCGTTTCGTTTGGCAATCTTGGTCAGATGCTTAAAAAGATAGGTCCCCAAGCGTTTGTTCTGCCAGCCATCGCGGACAACAAAGGCCACCTCGGCAAGGTTGGTCTTTTCATTGAGGTAGTAGGTGCCGACGGCAATAATCTGCTCACCATGCGCCTCGGGCACGGTACCGACCACGGCCACATCGCGCCGATGGTCAATGTAGACAAAATCCTGGATCTGACGCGTGGTGAACCGTTGCTGGCGGCTCATGAATCGGTAATAGATGGTTTCCTGACTGAGATTATAGATCAAATCCCGCATGTGCGGCTCGTCGGTGGGTTTGATCGAGCGGAAGGAGACCTCGGTCCCGTCATCCAACAAGAACGATGCACGGACCGACTCTTCTGCCGGGATAAGAAAACGGTTACCGAACCGCGCCAGGTCAGGCCGGAGATATTTAGCCTCCACTGCATCACGGAACAGTTGCTCACGGAATTCAGGATGGGCAATGGAGATCAGGGCCATGACCCGTTCCTGGATGGATTTTCCATGGAGGTAGGCCACGCCATATTCGGTAACCACGTAGTGGACACTGGCGCGGTTGATGACCACACCGGAACCGGGCTGAAGGGTGCAGACGATGCGGGACTCGTTGCCCTCTTTATTGAGTGATGGCAGGGTAATAATCGCCCGCCCGCCTTCGGATTTGGCTGCACCCCGGTTAAAGTCGATCTGACCGCCGATACCGGAATAAAATTTACCGCCCACCGAATCGGAACAGACCTGGCCGGTGAGATCGATCTCCAGGGCCATATTCACCGCCACCATCCGCTTGTGCTTACCGATGACGTTGGCATCGTTGATGTACTCTGTGGGCCGGAAGCTGAACAACGGGTTGTCATGGATATAATCGTAAAGCCGCTTGGTACCCATGCAGAAACTAGCGGTAATCTTGCCCCGGTCGATCGATTTCATTGCACCGGTGACTGCCCCGGCTTCGATCAGAGGAATGATGGTGTCGGAAATCATCTCGGTATGGAAACCGATGTCCTTACGATCATGGAGGAATTCCATCACCACCTGAGGGATGCGTCCATATCCGGGTACCCGACCAAGCCCCAACTCAATGGTAGCGCCGTTGGGAATGAGGGCAGCAGCAGTCTGGGCGATCTTACGGCTGATGGGATTGGGCGGGTCGACATTCCGCTCCAGAATAGGCTGATCCACCGGCACCAGGATATCGAGATCATACACCTCAACCAGGGTGTCGCCGTGGGTCCAGGGCATGTTTGGGTTGACCTCGGCAATGACCAGAGAGGCGTTCTCGATCGCACTGCGGACAATATCCACCGAAATCCCCAAACTGACCCGGCCCCGGATATCCGGCGGCGTCACCTGAATCAGGGCGACATCGATGGGTAAACTTCCGGAATCGAAGAGGGGTGGCACATCGGAGAGCAGAATCGGGGTATAATCGCCAAAACCCTCCTGGATGACGTTTCGGACATTGGAGCTGATAAAAAAGGCGTTGATTGCAAAACTGTCCGACATCTTTTTGTGGGCATAGGGGGCATCGCCCTTGGTAATCAACTGGATGATCTCGACGTTGGTCAGGGCTCGTGCCCGCTGGGTCATGGCGGCAATCAACTCCTGGGGTGCGCCGCAGCCGGTACCGATGAACACCCGCTGTCCAGCCTTAAGGCCGCTCAGGGCCTGGACCGGGGTGGCGATCATGTCACTGTATTTATCCTGCCAGTTTTGTTCGTATTCCATGACAAGTCCCTTGTTCGATGGGTGAAAACGGTGCGGTAAACGCGTTTATTGCTGGGCCAGTGGCCGGGCAAAGGTCATACGGGCATCGGCCACCACGGGGTCGTTCCCGATCTCGCCGACAATCAACGGATTGATATCCAACTCCACGATTTGCGGGAAATCGGTGGTCAGCTGACTGATGCGCTGCAGTGCAACCGCGATGGCATTAATGTCCACCTCCTTAAGACCGCGTTTGCCTTCGAGCAGTTGGTAGGAGCGGGTTGATTTCAACATCTGCACCGCCTCCTCTTCGGTGATCGGCGCCAGGTGGAAGGTCACATCCTTCATCACCTCAACGAAGATACCGCCCAGACCGAACATCAGCATCGGCCCGAACTGGGGATCGCGGGCCATACCGATGATGACCTCCATCCCCTTCTCCGCCATTTTTTCCACATAAATGCCCTCGACAATGGCGTTGGGCGCATGTTTTTTAATGCGGAGCATCATCAGGTCATAGGCATCGGCCACCTCTTGACTTGAGCCGATGTTCAACCGCACCCCACCAAGATCCGATTTATGGATAATACTGGGTGAAACCACCTTCATTGCCACCGGGAAGCCGATAAAACGGGCATATTCCACCGCTTCTTCCGGGCTTGTGGTCAAACGCCCTTCCATGATGTGAAATCCATAGGCTTTGAGGATATCCTTGGATTTAACCTCATCCAGGCGCAACCTGCCGGTCCGTTGGCGGCGGGTGATGATCCGTTCCACCCGGCGGCGGTTCACCGGAAATCGGACCACCTGACGGGCCGGTCGCCGTTTCCAGACACCGTACTCGTACATGGCCTTGAGTGCGCCCACCGCCCGTTCAGGAGAATCGTAGAACGGCAACCCGGCGGCAGCCAGTTCCTTGCGAGAGGGCATGATGTCGGCACCTCCAAGGAAGGAAGCCAGCACCGGCATGGATTCGTCGAGATGGGCAACAATGGCCCGAACCGTTGCTGCGGGTTGGGTCATGTATTGAGGGGCAAGCACCACCAGGATGGCATCTATCGAGCCGTCGGCCATGGCGATATCAATAGCCGCCGCATAATGACGGGGTTCGGCATCGGCGGAAATATCGATTGGGTTATCGATAAAAGCTGCCGGTGGCATGGCCTGGCGTAGCTTTCCGGCCAAAGAGTCGCCCATGGCGATAACATTCATTCCCGACTTTTCCACCGCATCGGCAGCCATGGTGCCGGAACCGCCGGAGTTGGTGATGATCAGGACTCGGTCACCCTTGGGCGTGGGCTGCAGGGCAAGGGCCGTGGCATAATCAAATAAGGCTTCAAAGGAGTCGGCCCGGCAGATACCGGCCCGCTTGAAGGCCGCACCGTAGGCCGTGTCCTTACCGGCGAGCACACCGGTATGGTTGGATGCCGCCTTGGAACCGGCCACCGTGGTGCCTGCCTTGAGAATGACCACCGGTTTACGGCTACTGGCCTCTTCGGCAGCCTTAACAAATTTATCACCGTCGCTTATATCCTCCAAATAGCCGACAATGACCTTGGTCTCAATATCGTGGGCGAGGAAGGAGAGGACGTCGACTTCGGTAATGTCGGCCTTGTTGCCGATGGAGATTGATTTCGAGACCCCCAATTCGCGCTCATCGGCAATATCCATCATTGCCGTGCACAGGGCACCGGATTGGGAAAAGATGGCAAGACTGCCGGGCTGAGGAATGCGCTTGGAAAAAGAGGCGTTCAGCTTGATCGAGGTGTTGATAATGCCCAAACAGTTGGGTCCGAGTAGGCGAACGTTGCCTTTATGGCAGATTTCGGTCAACTCATCTTCCAGCGAGCGCCCCACCCGGCCGGTTTCCTTGAAGCCGGAGGCCACAACGACAATGGCACCGGCCTTCTTTTTCACCGCCTCGCGGGCCGCTGTCGGCACCATCTCGGCCGGCACGGCGATCACAACCAGGTCCACCGGATGAGGATACTCGGCGATCTGCGGGTAAACCTTCAAGCCAAAGAGTTCACCACCGGCAGAGTTGACCGGAATAATCGGCCCGGAGAAGCCGCTCTTGACCAGATTGCTCACCGTGTCGTAGCCGACCTTACCCACCGTCTTGGAGGCACCGATGACTGCAATCGATTCCGGGGAAAACAGTTTATCCAGCATAGCCACCTCGTTTAAATCGATGTCTCTGGGACATGAATAGTGAAACCTTCCGCTTCAATGGCCTTGTAGATCGCCCGCACATTGTAGGTTTTGATCCGTAGATAAATCATGGCCCGCCGTTTTTCGTTGCCTTCCGCTCGCACCAGCCTGGTAAATTGAGTCTTCTTTTCTTCCATAATCTTCACTAGTTTACTCAGTGCCTGCGGGTCGCCGTTATCCTCGATCGACACCAAAACAGAACCTTTGGCACCGAGTCCGAACAGATCGCGATAGGCATTCATCAGATCGGCTGTGGTGAAAACACCCACCAGCTTTTCATCATCGTTCACCACCGGCAGCGCCCCGATCTTGCGTGACTGAAACAGTATCAGGGCATCATCCAGGGTAGTATTGGGTCTCAAATATAGGATGTCCCGGACCATCACCACCGAGACCGGTGTGTTGTTAACCTGTTCCTCCACCGAACCCCGTTCCTTGCTCCGGGCCACCGACGATGGCCTGGCCGAGCGCAGATCACGATCGGAAAGGACACCGAGTAAACGCCCCTGATCGTCAACCACCGGCAGGTGACGGATGTTATATTGCTGCAGCAATTCAATAGCCTCGGCCACAGTCTGTTCCGGCATGACTGTTATGGGCGACGGTGTCATATGATCGTAGATGAACATAAAAAGACTCCCCCTTTAATCCCTGAGCAATATCATATATGTCGTCCTCGTTAAAAGCCTCGAGCACGACGTCCTGCAATTCGCAACTCGCTGTTTTTGAGGAGAAGTGCTCTTATGTTGTTTGTTTGTTAACGATGCCATTATGAATCAGCCTCCATCAGCCCGGACAAATAGGCCTCTACGCACACACCAAGTTTTTCCAAATAATACCCCCCCTCGAGAATGGAGAGCATGCGACCTTCCGTATAGTCGCGAGCCAACTCACGGACAAACACACCCAACTGTCGATAGAGATCAACCGTAAACGCCAAGCCCGACATGTCGTCCAGGCGATGGGCATCGAATCCGGCACCAATGATCAGGGCATCGGGCTGGATAACATCGAGAAAACTTCTGATTTTCGGCAACTGCCGCAACACCTGATCGGCCCCGGCACCAGGAGGTAACGGTAGGTTGAGGATTGTCCCCTTCCCTGCGCCAATCCCCCTATCTTCTGCCCAACCGGTTCCGGGATAGCTGAAACTGGGATGTTCGTGGATAGAGACATAGGAGGTTTCAGCCTCTTCCTCAAAGGCGGTTTGAATGCCGTTGCCATGATGGGCATCAAAATCAAACACACAGACCCGGCGACGATTATACTGCTGTTGCCAGTAGCGTGCGGCAATGACGCAGTTGTTAAGAAAACAGAATCCATAGGGTTGATTGGGCTCGGAATGGTGACCGGGTGGACGGGTCTGGCAAAAGACCACCGAGCCGGGATCCTGTTCAACGGAATCTACGCCGACCAGCCCGGAACCGGCGGAGAGGACGGCTATATCGTAGGATTCGTAACAGACCTGATTATCGGGATGGTCGATATAGGTGCGGCCGGAGAGGACCGATTCCTCAAAGCGGAACAGCCAGCCCTCGGTATGAAAAGTAAGCAGTTGCGCCCGGGTAGCGGGGCGAGTGGGCAGGTAGCGAATCCGATCGGCAAAATGGCATTGCCGGAGCCGGTCGGTGATAACCTGCATCCGCTCGGGAACCTCCGGATGCTCGCCACCACCTGTATCGTGGCGGTCGAAAGCAGGATCAGTAACGATGGTGATGAGGGAATCTTTATCCATTACGCAGTCCGCAAGTCAGGTGCAAACGGACGGGAGCATCTTGCGCCGTCCACAACCGATCTTCTTTCCATACCGTATTCTGCGACAAAAACGAAGCGGTTCTTCCACTCAGCGTAAGCTTCGTTGCATTTCTTTCAGATCTTTGAGTTGTTTTCAGCGATTAAACGATAGCACGGATTGTAGTTGGTGGTGGGCAGCTTCATACGTTTCTGCTCGACAAAGGCGGCCAACAGGTGGTCAAGCGGTTGCATGATCTGCGCGTCACCGCTGATCTCAAACACCCCGTGCTCTTCAATAGCACGGATACCGGCATCCTTGACATTGCCAGAGACGATTCCGGAGAAGGCCCGACGCAGGTTGGAGGCCAGTTGGTGCGGCAGCTGTTCCTTGTGCAGGTTGAGGTTGCGCATGGTGGCGTGGGTGGGTTCAAAGGGAAGTTGCAGACTGAAATCGACCTTGAGCATCCAGTTGAAATAAAAGGCATCATCGGTCTTGAGCCGAAACTGGTGCACCTGGTTGACCCCCTCCAGGGTCTTACGGGCGACGGTCTCAGGGTCGTCAATGATGATCCGATACATCTGTCGTGCTGCCGGTCCTAGGGTCTCGGTGATGAAATGATCGATCTGGTCAAAATATCCGGCCGACTCCGCTGGGCCAGTAAAAATCAACGGCAGGGGGATCCGTGAGTTGGCTGGATCAAGAAGGATGCTCAGAATGTAGAGGATCTCTTCGGCTGTGCCCACCCCCCCTGGAAAGACGATCACCGCATGCCCAATACGGACAAAGGCTTCAAGCCGTTTTTCAATATCCGGCATGATCACCAAATCATTGACAATGGGGTTGGGTGATTCCGAGGCAATAATACCGGGTTCGGTTATCCCCAGATATTGGCCGTTATAGATGCGCTGTTTGGCATGGCCGATGGTTGCGCCTTTCATCGGTCCCTTCATAGCCCCCGGTCCGCAACCGGTACAGATATCCAGGCCGCGCAGACCCAGTTTATAGCCAACCTCCTTGCTGTAATCGTACTCGGTGGGTGAAATAGAGTGCCCTCCCCAGCAGACCACCAGATGCGGGTTGGTCCGCGGCCGCATGATGCAAGCATTGCGCAGAATATGGAACACCGCATTGGTAATGCCGTCATTGGTCGCAAGATCAAAACGGAGATTGTTGTTGATGGTGTCATCCACGTAGACGATATCGCGGAGCACGGCAAAGAGGTGCTCGTTAATGCCGCGGATCATCTTGCCGTCGACAAAAGCACTCGCCGGCGCATTGCGGAGTGCCAATTTGATACCACGCTCCTCCTGGATGACTCTAATATCGAAATTTCGGTACCGTTCCAGCAGTTCGCGGCCATCATCAAGATGATCGCCGTAGTTCAGCACCGCCAGGGAACTATTGCGAAACAGGGGGTAGAGTTTTCCCTGGCTGGCGTTGAGCAATTTGCTCACCTCCTGGCGGGAAAGGACATCCAAACTGCCATTGGGGCTGATTCGGGCATCGACAACATCGTGCTGCATGGGGCTTCCTTGGTATGAAAAAAAAATGGAATGAGTCAGGGGTGTCGTTCTCGAAAAAGATCACGGAAACGACGTTTCAAACGTCGCAACTCACTTCTTTCCAGTTGATATTATGAGAAACGGCTAAGTAAAAACAGAGATATACCAGAAGTGACGTTTTCCCGGCCACGAAGGCATACATAAATGTGAATGTCGGGAAAAACACTGCAACGCAGTAGATCGAAGTTCTTTCGACACCATCAAGGTTCACTACCCTGAGAGAGGAGCGGTTGTTCAGTCCGGGAGAGGCAATCATGAATCCGCTCGCGCACCTGATCCTTGAGTGAGTCGTAGTTGTGGTCAGCAGGGAAGATCGGGGGCTGGAAACGAACCGAAATCTTCCTGAACGGTTTGGGCAGGACAGAGCCGGAGGGCAAAGCCTCAAAGGCTCCGCGGATGGCCACCGGCACCACCGGCACATTGAGTTCCTTGCTGAGGATGGCAAAGGTCTTTTTAAATTCGCCCAAGGCCCCATCCAAAGTACGGGTACCTTCGGGAAAAATGATCACATTCTTACCACTTTGCAGCAAGGTTGCCATTTTCTGGATCGACTGGCGTACATCGGCATGGATATCCATGATCACCACATTGTTGCGATCGGCAAGAAAACGCAACCACCGGTTCTGGAGATGTTTGGCTTTGGCGTAGAAACAGGTGCGCTGCATCACGGTGTTTTTCAAGCCAGCGGCAACCAGGAGACCATCGATAAAGCTCTGGTGGTTCGGGGCAATGATACAGGGCGAGTCCGGGATATGTTCCCGGCCTTCGGTGCGGAATCTGAAATAGCACCGAAACAGGAGGTTACTGAAATTTTTTATCAGATTGATGGTAAACCAGGTCTGCGGCAAGCCGGTGTCCACCTTTTCTCTGAGAATCTCACGCCAGTTTATCAGCTCGACCACAATCCGCTCCTTGCGCTCGGCGATAAAACCGCTCAACTGACGCAGGGTCGGGATGTGCATCAGTTTTTCCTCGGCAATCTCCACCCCAAAAGTTTGTTTGATAAAAACCAGCAAACTCACCTTATCCAGCGAATCAAGGGCGGCATCGATTTCAAGGTGATCGTCCGGGGCAATGGTGCGTGAGGTCTGGGTTTCAAGAAACTCGCGTATAACCTGGTATTCCTCGCCAGCAGGATGCTCGATCCGCGCCCGACGTTCCTCTCGCGCCGTCACCAACCCAGGCAGCTGAAAACGTTTGAGCTTGGAAAGCCGGGTACGCGGCAGTTCGCATTCCACCAAGGTGAAGTTATGCAACCGCTTTGACGGTGAGGCCTTTTGGTTATATTGATCGATCACTTGCCAGCGGAAGTAATCTTCCATGTTTGAGAGACCTTTTTCCCGAATCAGTGCCAAGTTAGGCCGAATCACCGCCTGCAGCAGATCATCCTTCAAAAACACTCCGATCTCGGCAATGGTGGTATGCAGGGATTCCAATTCATGCTCGATCAGCGCCGGATTGATGTTCTTGCCGTTGGCAAGCACAATAATTTCTTTCTTGCGACCGGTGATAAACAGACGCCCCTGCTCATCCAAACGGCCAAGATCGCCGGTGTAGAGCCAGCCGTCCTTGAGCACCTCCGCAGTCTCTTCCGGTCGATTCCAGTAGCCCTGCATGATGTTTTTGCCAGAGGCCACAATTTCGCCCTCGCGGATCTCGATGGTGGTGCAGCTCATGGCGGTCCCAGCGGAGCCGATATGCACCAGGCCCGGTCGGGTAAAGGTGATCATGGGTGCAGCCTCGGTCATGCCGTAGCCCTCCAGGACCTCAAAACCGAGCACCGTGAATTGGTGTCCAACCTCCGGGTCCAGAGCGGCACCACCGCTGACCAGGAACTTGAGATAACCGCCGAATTTTTCATGCACAGATTTAAAGAGTAAGCGTGAGAACCGGGGTTGATTTACCTGGGCAGCCAGACGATACAGGAGAGAGGCGACCTTGTTGGCGACGATTTTCTCCTTAATCGATTTCATAATCAAGCTGTAAAGCCGGGGCACACCGATAAGGATGGTGATCCTGTTTTGTTGCAGGGTTTGGACGATATCCGCGGCCAAAAGCGAGGGGCAGAGCGCCACCGTTGCCCCGATCTGAAAGGGAATAATCAGGGTGCCCAGCAAGGGAAAAATGTGGTGCAACGGCAGCAGCATCAATACCCGATCCTCCGGACTGTAGATAGGGGTGCCGATGGTGACCGCCTCCACATTGGCAAGCAAGTTGGCAAAGGAGAGCATCACCCCCTTGGGACTGCCGGTGGTCCCGGAGGTATAGATCAACAGGGCCGTTTGCTCGGGATCCGGTGCTTGAATCGAACCGGTCTTCTTAGGCTCCACTTGCGGCAGGGCCTCAAATACCAGCAGTTGCGGTTGATAGTCAAGACGCTCAAGCGCCTCCACCAAGATTGGCTTGCGTTCCAAGGAGCAAAAGAGCACCGTCGGCCGACAGTCATTGAGGATAAAAAACACCTCGTCGACTGTTGCCTGATAATCAACCGGCACCACCGTGCAATCCGAGTCCCAGGCCGCATAAAAGGCAGAGATCCATTCCGGCCGATTTTCGGAAAAAATCAATACTCGCTCGCTCTCTTCCGGGATCAGGGCCTCATACCCATGGGCCATACTCAGTAACTGGCCATAGGAGAGGGTTTGCTCCGGAAGGACGAGGGCGGATTTGTGGTGATCGGCTAGAAGGGTGGCGCTCATGGATGCTTCAGCTCAAAATTTATTGTGCGGATAGTTTTTTAAGGGGATTGAATAATTGCGATTAGATATCTGCAATACGAACTATTACCCGGCCCCGGTTTTTGCCTTGAAGGATAAGATTGATCCGCTCTTCCAGGGCCTCCAGATCCGGCAATTCGGTGGTGATGGTTTCCAGGTGATCCAGTTTCCATTGGGTGGCGAGTCTGTTCCAGACCTGGGTCCGTAACGGATTGGGACAGTTCACCGAATCGATACCGAGCAAACTGATGCCGTTGATGATGAAAGGATAGATCGAGGTGTGCAACTCCCCGGAAGTGACATTGCCGCAGCAGGTTACGGTCCCACCGTAGCGGGTGGTCTTGATGGCAGTACTAAGGATGTTGCCACCCACCGTATCCACTACCCCGGCCCAACGCGGTTTAAGC
This sequence comes from Desulfobulbus sp., assembly GCA_050252135.1. GTDB lineage: Bacteria > Desulfobacterota > Desulfobulbia > Desulfobulbales > Desulfobulbaceae > Desulfobulbus. The sequence goes on along the minus strand of JBFWLN010000029.1, from coordinate 7,613 downwards.
AGTGGCCTCCCGCTCTGATCATCGGCCTCCACCGCACTCAAGATCTCCTTGGCGCCAATCTCCTGCAGGTAGGCGATCTCGGTAACCTTGGTGGTCACCGCCACCACATCGTATCCTGACTTAGCCAACAAGGCCACGGCAATCGAGCCCACGCCACCAGTGGCCCCAGTGACCAGAATCGGACCCTGTTTGGGTAGCACACCATTATTGATCAGCCGGTAGCAGGACAAAGCCGCAGTAAAACCGGCGGTACCATAAATCATGACCTCTCGCAGGCTCATCCCAGCGGGTAGCGGCACCACCCAACTGGCCGGAACCCTGATGTATTCGGCAAAACCACCGCTGGTATTCATGCCCAGGTCAAACCCGGTCACCAGAACCTGATCCCCGTTCTTAAAAGCTGGATCGCTGCTTTCGGCCACCACGCCCGAGGCATCTATTCCCGGAGTATGTGGATATTTTCTCGTCACGCCCTTGTTGCCGGAAGCGGAGAGCGCGTCTTTATAATTAAGGGATGAATAACAGACCCGAATAAGCACCTCGCCTGCCGGTAAATCCTGCACAGAACGTTGACCGATGCTACGGGTAAACTGTTTTTCTTCGGTTTCGGTGACGATTAAGGCGTTGAAACGGATATCTTTTTCCATGGATTTCTCCCGGTTGGGGTTCGTCATCAGCGCGGCAACGGGTTGCGAGGCTACTATACGATTTTTTATTGGGTTCTTCAACCGCCCCACCACTGATAAAAGAATTTGGGACACCGGAATTTTCCAGGTATTAAAGAACAGAGGGTTGCTTTCCCCGTAAGCGATGGTATGAAAGGGGCATGAAATCAAACCGAGAAACCCCCTTCCCTGTCTCCCCTTTCCGCCCCTCGCCCCGGTGATCGGTTCTCAAGGACCCCATGCCCAATCGTATTCTCCTTACCGTGGTGCTTTCGGTCTTTATCGCCCTGCTCGGAGTTGGCATCATCATTCCCGTGCTCCCGATCTTGGCCACCACCCTTGGGGCCACCGGATTCACCTTGGGCCTGATCACCGCTGCCTTCTCCCTCAGCCGTGGCTTGCTGCAACCGCTGGTCGGGAACTTTTCCGACCGTTGGGGACGAAAAGGATTTCTCGTTACCGGGTTGTTTATCTACGGCATTGTCGGCCTGCTCATTCCCCACGCCACCGCTGTCCACCATTTGATACTGATTCGCCTTTTCCAGGGGGTCGGCGCCGCTATGATTGTGCCCGTGGCCATGGCTTATGCCAGTTTTCTTGCTCCGCCGGGACAGGAGGGCCGCTACATGGGGATCATTAATGTGGCCATCTTCTGCGGCATCGGCTGCGGCCCCATCCTTGGAGGCATTTTCTCCGACTTTTGGGGGCTGGCTTCGGTTTTTTACATGATGGCCTTGCTTTGTTTCGGCGCTTTTTTCCTGGTCATCCGCAACCTGCCCTCCTGTTGCCCGATTGATCAACGCAAACCAAGAGGGCTCTTGAGCAGCCTCAAGGCCATGCTCAAAAGCAAACGGACTGTGGGCATTCTTATCGCTCGTTTTTCCACGGTGTTAATGATGGTTCCGACTATGGCTTTCCTTCCGGTAATGATGACAGGCTGGCCAGGCAGCAGCGGATTTCAGACAGGGCTGATTATTGCCAGCCGGACCTTGGTGAATGCATCGCTCCAGTACCCCATGGGTAAATTGGCCGACCGTTTCGATAAGGTGGTGCTTTTGCTGATTGGCTCCAGTTGCATGAGTCTGGCGGTTTTCCTTATCCCGACCATGCACTCTTTCACCGCCATGATCGGAGTCTACCTTTTTCTTGGCCTGGGGGAGGCCGTTCTCTGGCCGGTTTTGGGTGCCTTTGCCATTGAAGAGGGGCGGGCCAACTTCGGTCACGGGACCATGATGGGAGTGTTTAATCTTGCCATGAGTGGTGGGGTGTTCACCGGTGCTCTAGTGGCCGGAGCAGGCTTCGATCTGCTCGGGATGCGCGCGGCCTTTGCACTCACCTCGGTGACTATTGTCCTTCTTACATTTTTTGCAGCCGGACTCATCCGATCCGGCTCTCTAACTTCGCCATCCGACGCAATAAATTAAGATCCTCCAAATAACCGTTCAATCCCCTAAATTTGTTAATAATACAATTTTTCCATACCAGCGATCACTTGGCGAGACCGGTTATTCATGGTTCACGGTTACAACTTGACGCAACTCGCGAGCGTGGTGATTTTGGTAGACGCACTGGACTTAGGATTAAGTTAAAAGTGCAATAATTTCAGCGCAATCACCTCATTTTCGTTCCTATTTTTCCTGCCTCATATCTTCCCGATATTGCGGAAATCGTTTTTCATTTGTTCCTAGCTTTTTTGTACCACAAGGCACCAGCGTTATTGCCCCCCAAAATAGCGCACCTTACCAGGCTGTATCTTTTCATTACGATTCATTACACATCATCAAAAATGCGTAACACAAGATGTTTCGACATGCTATGCCTCTTTGAAGGAAGGTAGTTAAAACGCCCTGCTCCCAAGGCTGCCGTACCGGCAAAAAATTCTTCGATATTGCTGAAGTTGCGATACACCGTTTTGCAGTAGCAACCGTGAAAAGCGGTTTGACGGAAGTGAAACCACCACCAGGTTTCATCATCCGGGGTAGCCCGCAATCGTTACACAGGATACCAAAATAAAACGATCCTTCGGCATGATGTCCCCGGAACTCCATGATTGATCATACCTTTGCCTATTCTATTTTGTTGCCCACTCGCACCCATTATCTGTAGACGCTTCGATATCTTCTACAAACCGAAATATCTTCCCATCGTTACGGATGTATCTGAAGTTGTCTATATGCGCACCTTGGCTCACAAATACATATGTACCACCGGTTCCGCCGGAAATAGTTTCTCTCCATTGAATTTCAAACTCAGAGGGCCTACCTCCAGGGGGCCTATTTAACTCCTTCTCCTCTAGCCTCTCTACAGGAATAGGTGCACTTCCACCTTGATAGATAACGTATCCGGCGTCATCTTTGTCGGATAGAAATATAAATTGAATTTTGAGCGATTTCTTTAAACCAACTGATTTAAGGCATCTGAAATCATTTTGATCTGCCATAGCGGAACTCGCCGCGAGAAGAACGCTCAAAATACCAATTAGCTTGTTCATTGATACCTCTGTGTGATTGGAGGGCGTACAAGTATTCTGCTGATCTGCATGTCATCCCTGGCTGAAGGATAACCTGTCTTCAAAATTACCCATGATTTCTAATCCATGGCACCATTATTAACTCGTTTCAAGGAGTAACTTTTCGCCAAGACTATTTCCGGGAATTCGTAGGTAAGCAAAGCTAAATTTTAGGTTTTGCATTACAGGGCACCACGTGGGGAAACTATTTCCAATTTATATCTGGACCAGAGACCACGGGAGTTGAACCCGCCGCCACCCTCTCAGCTCAAGGCCTTCCGGGTATACCTGGACACATACGGGATACCTGCAATGTTATAGATAAGTATGGTGCCCCCCCGAACCCCGAAACTAATCGTTTTCGGGCCCCATAACCTTCATAAATCTGAACATCTCTTCGTCATCCCCTTCTTGATGAACCTGAACTGAAACTTGGTTTGGATCTGGATGAAATTTGTTGTAGAACTCAACGATCTTGAAGCCACACCTATTTACATAGAAGTGAATGTTTCGTTTCTCAAAATACGGGGTGACGGTTTCCCAGACCTTGGTGTTTGGGTACTCTCTCTCGATTGCTTTCCAGGCTTGTAGCCCTAGCCCACGACTCTGCAGGCTGGTTGAAATGAAGAAGAACGACAATGAGTTTCGATTGCTTATTTCATCGATTACAACGACAGCACCACCGACACGCTGATCATTTGCCATGATCCAGTATGTAGCAGCTCCAGCAACAGCGATGGACCGCTCTATGTCCTCATCAGAAGGAATGGGCTCGTCAAGCGGTCGACCTAAGTCAGCTTCGACCGCCACTCGGAACGAGTCCTGAAGAGCAGTTTTGAAGTCGTTGAGAGAGTCCAGGTTAGCCTTCTGGAGTTTGACTATTCCGGAATCATCTTGCACTTTCACGTGCTTACCCTCCATCAAGCCTGTCTGAGCCATAATTGCAGCGAAGTCTCACTTCGCTGTCACTTCTCGTGATAAGTTGCCGAATTCCTCAGGAATCACCCACAGGTCTCCCAAAGCTCCTAGAATCCAACAATTCCCCTATTGATCAATCTTTTTCCAAGTGCAATTGACTCGAACTCCGCTTCCATAAGCAAAATCATCGATTAGTCATTCCTATCTATATAGACTTCCGACTTTCGTACTCCATCTACCACTTTTGATATTCGAACTCGGATCGTATATTTTCCAGCTCGGTTAAACCTTGCGAGAGACTCTATCTGATATTAGCGATATTCTTAGCTCAAAATCAGCCTATTCCATCCAGTGCCCGAAGGGTCCACCTAACGTAAACATCTGCGGCTCGCCCGCAGGATGTAGTTGTTGGAATTAAGTCTCATGTCCCCGGAACTCACTCCCGAGAAAAACCGTGGTCTGTCCTTTATTATTACGATGTTGTTGAAGTCACAGCACATTTTTTGAGCTGTCTTTACAAAGAATAATATCAAACTGATTAGCAAGATCAGTATAATTTCTTACTTTAGTAAATGCCAAATAACTATTAACAATTTCTACTGGAGGATTGAGCGAAACTATTTTCGAACCTGCATCGTATTTATCAAGCAAATGCTTACCAACATCATAACTATTTATTACTAAATCGACTCTACCGGCAATCAATTTCTTGATATTTAATTCAAAGCTTCTAGATTCATCGATATTCGTAATCACATTATTTTTAACATATCCATCAAATATCTTGCCGTACGATGTTTTACTAACTACTCCAATTCTGTAATTTTTTATACTATTAACATCTCCGTTCCATTCAATCGAAGAACCCGTCTTTGCAAAGAATACAAATGGTTGTTGAATCAATGGAACTTTGGTAAATAGTAATTTTTTTTCTCGCTCTGGTGTCTTTTTTAAGGAAAAATAGGCATCAACATCCCCATTTTCCACCATCAATAAACCTCGAGCGATTGATAACATTTGTATATTTACACGCACACCCATTTTATCGAAGACATCATTTATTTTATCAACAATAGGTCCCTTTACTTGATTTTCTTCAGAATAGATAAAAGGTGGATATTCAAGTGTGGCTATTACTATTTCCCTTTGCTGTGCATAAACTCGAATAGCAATAAGAATAAGAAAACATACGAGTATTCGTTTTACTAACATTTTTCCCTCATTAGTCTATTCTCATTTCTGCGCCGAAGTCGTCAACCTAACTAAATATCTGAGGCATCGCTACCAGATCCTCTACCAGCGCCGGGAGTTGAAACCGCTGCCATCCTTTCAGCTCAATTTTTCCAGGTATACCTGGATATATACGGGATACTAGCAATGTTATAGAGAAGTATGGTGTTCCAGGAACCAGATTACTAAAATTTATCTTTATATTTAAACCTCAAAATTATCATATTTTTTAACACTAACAATTAAACTCAACCCTATTCCTCCCATTATTTTTTGCCATGAATAAAGCTGAATCGGCACGCTTTAAAAGTAAGTCAAAATTTTCTTTGGCGATATATTGAGAACAGCCAAAACTTGCTGTCACACAACCAACACCATCAAACTTAGCGGTCATTATTTTATTTCTTATTTTTTCAGATATTGAAATAGCGCCGTTAATATCTTCCTGGCAAATAATTATAAATTCTTCACCACCCCATCGTCCTGCACAATCAACATTTCTTATATTATTTTTAATAATAATTGAGATACATTCCAAGACATGATCTCCTATGTCATGCCCAAAATTATCATTGACAGATTTAAATTTATCTATATCTATCATTATTGTTGAAAACAAAGTACCGTATCTATTGAAATTTTCTATACAACTGCTAACTCTAATTTCAATATATCGCCTATTATACAATCCGGTCAACATATCTGTAATAGATAAAAGTTCCAATTTTTTATTTTTTTCAACTAATTTTTCTGTTCTTTCTTTGACAATATTTTCTAGATTTTTATTAATCCTTTCTAATTCTGTAAAATTATTCTGAATACTATCAATCATTTCATTGAAAATTTTTCCAAGAAAACCAAATTCATCCTTTGATTTTATATCTACTTTACATGTATAATCATTATTACTGATACAAACAGCAGATTTATGCAAAATTTTCAATGGATAACTTAAAAAAGTTGATATAATGTAAGAAATAAAAATTGAAAAAATAATATCAATTAAAATTATAATAATAAAAACATTTTTTGCTCTATATAACCTTCCCAATTGTGGACCAACTGAATAATCAACCCCTAATATCGCTAAAATATTATGATTTTCGTCGTAAATAGGTACAGATCCAGATAAAGACTCATAAAATTCGTCTTTAATTACAGAATCAAATGTATATGATTTTTTATTCAATTCTGTGAATGAAACAAAGGAATGAAAAAGATTTCCAACAGGATTACCAGGATAACCACTCTTAGTTGTTTCAGGACATGCGGAAGCAATGTACATCCCATAAACATCTGGCAACATATCCATTAAATCTATCGCTAAATAGGCACCTATACCACCACCTAAAAATCCTTCGAAACCAATAAGATCTAAATCAAAATTGTAGTTATCAGATAACGGCTCAATAATCCTATTATCACTGTATTGATAGGTAGCATGACCTATAATCCTTAAACGCAATAGAATTTTTTGAAAATCTTCTGATGATTGAATATCATTAACTTTATCTTCAGAAATAGTTTTATAAGTTTCACCTACATGAAGCGATTTAACAAAATCTTTATCGATAACAGATTCCTTAATAGCCCTAAATTTAATTCTTTTGATTGCCTCACGACTGTCTTTGTCAAATAACAAAGACCCAAAATTTCCAACATCTTTTAGATTTTTTTGAAGTGATTTTAAAACAATATCACTAATTTCATTATACACATAGTAAATACCAGCTGATGAGATACTTACAGTAAATGTACATATTACAAAAAAAACTTTAAGATTGAATGGACATTTGGATAAAATCATATTCAGATAACATTGACCATAATTGCATTATGAATAATAACAAGGAGTTAACCCAGCTATCGCCCTATATTCTCATGATATTTCAGGCAATTAAAGTAACCTGAATCCGTGAAGATAATGAAGTCAAAGTACAATAATCATATGGACTTCACTCAATTATTTTGACGTATAAAAACTCACCTGCCGAGTGAGTTTTTATACCGAGCGTAAAAGTCTATAAAATCAATATGTTATCAGCACTTTTACTGCACAAATATCACGGATCCAGGAGTAAATTAAAGAATTCGAGGTGAAAGGACAAGTAGGAGAAACAAGGCCGTACCGCCCAATACAAATCCTTGCACAACATTTATTGACAAAAAATGGGTCTTTGTCAGAGTTGCAGAAAAGGTGGCGCCGCTTCTTGCCTGATTTTCAGGTAGAGGTATTCAAGATCCCGGTATCCGCATGCTCGTTTTACGATCCTGTTGATAGTAGCATTGAA
>JBFWLN010000028.1:0-37700 GCA_050252135.1 Desulfobulbus sp. | reverse complement strand
TGTTCGCGCAGGAACAAGCCAGTCTCTTACCGATTGGTGCTCCCTTTGCGGGGTTCACCGAGCGGGAGTGCCGGGTGACGCGGACCTCGCTGATCAGTTATGACCGCAACCAGTACAGCGTGGAGAGTGCCATGGCTGGGCAGACGGTGACGATCAGGGCCGGGGCCAATCGGATTGTGGTGATCAGAAACGGCAATGTGGTTGTCGAGCATGTCCGCCAGTTTGGCCGCGACAAAACGATCTACGATCCCTGGCACTATGTGCGCCTGCTTGAGCGCAAGCCCGGTGGTTTGCGCAACGGAGCGCCGTTCAAAAAATGGGCCTTACCTGCCGCTCTGTCCCAGGTTCAAGGGCTGCTGCTGGCTGCTCCCGGTGGTGACCGCGAGTTTGTCGCCATTCTCTGCGCCGCCCGCAGTCACGGGCTGGAGTTGGTTGAGGCGGTATGCGCCAAGGCCTTGCAGGAGAAGACGATTCGCGCAGAGGTGATCCTCAACTTGATCGCCAGGGCACTGGATCCGCTGCCCGTTGAGCCTGTCCCGACACCCGACACATTGAGTCTCCAGCACGAACCCATGGCCGACTGTGGTCGCTACGATGCGTTGCTTGCGGAGGTAGAGCATGCAGCGGCATGAACTGATCGATCAATTGGGGCAACTCAAGCTCCATGGCATGGCCAGTGCTTTTGACGAGATAGTCATCCAGGGCGTTCGGCGGCAGTTGACGGTTCAGGAAATTCTCGCGCAACTGTGCCAGGCCGAGGTGGCCGAGAGAAAAGCGCGCTCCATCCGCTATCAGATGGGCATTGCCCGTTTCCCGGTGGCCAGGGATCTGGACAGCTTCCGCTTTGCCGGCTCACCCGTCAACGAAATGTTGATCCGCGGCCTGTATGATGGTGGTTTCCTTCGCCAAACTAGGAACCTTATCTTCATTGGCGGCACTGGCACCGGAAAGACGCATCTGGCCCTCGCCATCGCAGCCCATTGCGTCAAACTGGGCCATCGTGCCCGTTATTATAGCGTAGTCTCGATCTCGTCAATCAGTTGGAACGGGAGAAGGAGCAGGGCAAATCCGGTGCCTTGGCCGCACAGCTGAGCAGAGTGGACTGCGTGGTGCTCGATGAACTGGGTTATCTGCCTTTTTCCAAAAACGGCGGGGCATTACTGTTCCATCTGCTGAGCAGGCTCTATGAGCAGACATCCGTGATCGTGACCACGAATCTGAGCTTTAGCGAGTGGGCACAGGTGTTTGGCGATGCCAAGATGACCACCGCCCTGTTGGATCGCTTGACCCATCATTGCGATATTATCGAGACCGGCAACGAGAGTTACCGTTTTAAAAACCGGGAATAACCATCGCGGTGCCAATCCGCTCAAGGGACTTACTTCCGTTCCGACGAGCAACACTTTGGCCCATTCTCGCTCCAGAAAGTCCCTTGAGCTTACTTCGCTGGCCCGAAGCACAGAGGCGGAGAGAATGACCATCTTTTTTGATTTTTAGGGGGGCATTTTTCAAAGCTGATTGACACGGAAGTGAGCTTTGGGATATTTGCCAGGGCTAAACATAATGGAGCGCAGAGGCGTTTGTAGCTGCAAGCGGTCAGGTTTCTTGGCTTGAAAGGATGTGGCGTCATTTTCATAACTCATTGAAATAAAAGGATGTTTATGGAAAAAGCCGCGCCGGCCCTTCATCGATTTGTCAAGGAATTTCAGCATATTGCGTATTTTTTTCACCTCTGCCTCTCTGCAAATTCTTAACCGGACATCACTGAGTAAAAATAGCTTTATATCATGGGATTGGTGACTTGCAGACCTCTAGGGCTACCCACAGATTCTGCTGAGGAACCAATAAATCTAGAGCTGAATTTACAACGCACCTGAGAAGATTCAGGTGCGTTGTAAATTTGATTTACTCGGTACCGCCAGCAATAATTGCATTGAAACCACATTCGGCTTCGCACGAGCCGCAATCAATACAGTCCTCAGTTATCTCATAGTAATTTTTTCCAGGAGGATGGATGATTGCATCAGCAGAACAGGCGCTTACACATGCGCCACAAAATTGACATTCATCAGGGTCGATCTTGTGCATTTTTTCTCCTTTAAACAACGATAAAAATTTATACCAGACGATCTCGCAAAAAAACAAAATTTGTAAATTCGACCGTTGTGAATTCAGATAGTTACAAGCTCAGCAAGGGGCAAAGTCGTATTTTTATTTGCGAATCCGTCATGTTTGCGAATAAAATTTATACATTGATGTAAGTAAAAGTCAATGGACAACATGCTCGGTTTCATAAATTTTTGAAGAAATTTTTCTGCCAGCTTGTCCGTCAGGCGAGGTTCTTAAAAAGACAAAAAACACCCAAAAGTGGCTTCGTTGAGTTTTCGAAAGTGCCGAGAGCAATTATAGGGGGCAGGGCACATATTATTTATGATTTCCATCGAATCTCAGCCAGCTTAAGCAAGCGTTGAGGGATCGGTGTAGTTTTTAAAGCGACCGAGGCCAGTTTGTTCGACCATGGTGTCCAGGCGGAAGCGCCGGTTGAATCGGTAGCAAAATTCTGCCAAATAGTGTGGAAGATGCCGATCGCTCATTGCATGGTAGGTGTCGTGCAGAGCATTCTTGACATTGCCCAAAACGATATTGAGCCATTTGAGCATAATTTGATAAAGAGGGGGAACCCTTCTTCCGTCAATGATAGCGCAGCGACAAAAGGCATTTTACCAGTGGCTCCACGTCCCCGTTTGCCATCGCCTTTCTTGCCACCCCAGTAGGCATCATCCATCAGGATGTTCTCCCTGCAAGACGGTACTGATCATTGCGGTTTTTCATGGTCTGCTGCAGCTTATGTTTCATTCGCACGGCAGCATTGGCAGAAATTTTGAGGCTCCTGGCTAAATTGAGTGAGGATATTCCGTCTTTGGATTGTGTGATCAGGTATATCCCAAGCATCCATGTTTTCAGAGGCAATTTAGTGGCTGAAAAAATGGTTCCTTGTATAAGCGATGACTGAAACCGGCAGGCACGGCATTGATAGAGTTGCCGGCCCTGGATATCGTATTATTTTGACAGCATCCCGTATTTATTCCGATATACCTGGAAGCCTTGAGCTGAAAGGGTGGTGGCGGGTTCAACTCACTGCGCCCCGCCAAATCGGAACAATTAAAGGTAGACCACGTTTTAAAATTCGGTAGCAGATTTGGTGTCGAGTGCTGACCTGTTTTTTTTGATACTGTGGTCTGCATACAGCTTTTGAATTTCATTGTTTAACCAAGAAAGAGAATCATGCTCAAAGACGGAGAAAAAGGCGTCATCCGCCAACGTGGAACTGAGGATATCAAATATGCCATTGCCCCTCACATGCCTTGTGGGCTAGTCACACCAGACCAGCTCCGGGCGCTGGCTGATGTGGCGGAAAAATACAAGGTTTCTGAGATCAAAATTACCAGTGCGGCCAGGGTTGCTCTCATCGGCCTAGACGAGGACCAAGTGGAGCAGGCATGGAAGGATTTAAAAATGGCTCCGGGCCATGCTGTAGGGCTGTGCGTAAGGAGTATCAAAGCCTGTCCTGGCATTCAGCACTGCCGCCTAGCTAACCAGGACAGTCTCGAGATGGGAATGGAGTTGGATCGGCGCTACAACGGCATGGCGCTCCCCAGTAAGATGAAAATGGGGGTGTCCGGTTGTAAGATCCAGTGTGCAGAAAATTGCATCAAGGATATATCTCTTTACGGTACACCTAAGGGTTGGTCTGTGATGATCGGTGGGAGCGGATCGGCATGGCCCAGACTGGCAGATCTCCTCGTGGAGGATTTGCCAAGTGAGGATGCATTGGAAATGGTGGGCCGAATCATTGACTATTACAAAGAAAATTCCAAGCGAGAGCGAGTGGGCCGAATGATTGAGCGGCTTGGGTTTGATAAGGTCAAGGCTGATCTTCTGTGAACTATTGGGGACATGCCACGTTTTAAAATGCGGTGGCAGATTTGGTGGCGGTTTCACCTCTTTTATAGCGGTTTTTACGGTAAATGCCGTAAAAGGTATGTTCAACTTCAACTTCTAGCGAAGAAAATTTTTTTCCGGTGCGGGTCCTTGGGAGTGGAAGCTTAACAAAAAAATAGGAGTATTTTTTATGAATAAAAATTCGCATCTGTATGTTTTGTGGACAAATGACAACATCATTACCGCCGAAAAAATGGTGTTTATGTACACACTAAATTCTCTGGCTCAAGGGTGGTGGGAGAAGGTTACTCTGGTAATTTGGGGCGCGACGGTAAAGTTGGTCAGCGAAAATGATAATATTCAAAATCTGATTAAAGAGGCCTTGAACGCTGGCGTGCATGTGACAGCCTGCAAGGCTTGTGCAGACCAGTTAGGAGTAACGAAAGTATTAAAGGATCTCGATATTGAAGTTAAATATTGGGGAGGTCCGTTAACAGATATTCTGGTTAACGGTGAAAAGCTACTTACGATATGAAGCAAGGTGAATTCGCGGGCAAGATTCAAAATCCATTATGAGCAAGGAACAATCAATAGAGGAGAGAACACGGTTTGTTTCTTGATGCTATCCCGCATGCATCCCGGTGTAGCACAAAAACCTTGTGATTTTCCTAACAAAAAAGGACAGTCCAATGACAACGAAGCCCTCTCCTCACAACAACAGCCTCAAGGGCGTTGAACACACAGATAACCCAAATAGGTTGCTAATACCGCGGTTATTGGCCTCATTATTGAGTCTTTTTATAATCGGCATTGGACTCAAAGCCGTGTTGAGCGCCCACTATTTTGCAAGAAGCGGCAGGTTGGGTATGGAGATCACTGTGGATGGCCCACCTGCTATTGTCATGGGGATAGGTCTCATTTTTTGGGGGCTCATCCCGTTGACCCTGTGGTTTTCCTCGAGGCGGTCTCGGGTTGTATGGCTACTGCTCTGCATCATCTCCGCTGCGGTCTCTTTTGGTGTTTCCGCCTCTTTGCATCATGGCTAGGGGGGAAAGAGGCGTTGGCTCCCGCCTCCCCTTTCAGTGCCTTGCTCCTTCTGTTTTTGCTGCAATCCCAAATTATTTAGACCGCTTGTGTACAGTTTGTCTTGTGGATGGAGCCTTCAACGGTAATCTCTTTTGAAGAGCTTGCATTACCCCGAGAACGAGTTAATCTATTTTGATGGTGCCGTGCAAAACGCTACTCCTTGTATATCTTTGCTTTTACTGCACCATCTCTTAAGGTGTGATGGACTTTTTACGAGTTTATCATTGTCCAATAAAAATGAAAATGTACCCCGGAAACGGAGAGGAGGATTGTATGCCTGAATTTGGATCACCATTTGCCGGTCTGGCCAACGGGAAAAAACTGACTGATGCCGAGTTGATCCGGGCTATCCGGTTCATGGTTGCCGCCGAGTATGAGGCCATTCAACTCTACATGCAGTTGGCGGAATCGACCGACAATGCCCTCGCAATTAGCGTTCTTACGGATATTGCCGATGAAGAGCGAGTGCATGCCGGCGAATTTTTACGTCTTCTGCATGAATTGGCGCCGGATGAGGCTAAGTTGTATGCCGAAGGTGCCGAGGAAGTTGAAGAAGAAATTGCCAAGATGAGCAAAAAATAATTCATTGGTGGAGTGGTCATGCGGATGCAACTGAGGCTCGGGGCCTCCTTAACCTGGTTCAGATTGATTTCTTTTGGTCTGATTCCGCTACTCTTGGTCGTGCTCCTTTGTTGCTCTCTTCTCTGCGCACAAGCTTTTGCTGCCGGTGGGGTTGCCTATCGTGGGCTGACCCCCGGCATCTCCACCCTGAACGATACTTTGCGCTTACTGGGCAAGCCTGTGTCCAAGGTCTATAGCGATGACCGGATAGTCTACAAATACCGTTTTGTTCAAGTTAATATTCCCCAAAAAAGCGGCAAGGTCCAATTTATCCTCATTTATGATCCAAGTTTTCAGGACGTGAATGGTTTCCGCCTAGGCTCTCGTTACAACGAGATCCGGGAAAAATTGAAGGTAGACGGGGTGGGGAATTCGATTGTCGATCCGCAAAATGGGATCGGTTACATCTTCACCTCTAACGGGCTGGTGGATCAAATCGTTTACGGTATTGTTCGCTAAAGTTGAGTGCGTCGTCAAAATTTCGATCGACTACGTCGCAGCATTTTTCCCGACACCCGATATACCTTATGTCTGCCAGTGTTTTTACCGAGAGCCATCTCTCAAGATGCGATGGACTTTTTTCGAGTCCATCAAGAATGCGTGCCTCAACTCAAGAGGAGGAATAGGTTGAATATCGTCCAGAAACAACTCAGGCAGGTCAATAATATTGCAGATCAGACCTGCTTTGGTTGCGGCACCAATAACCCGATTGGTCTTAAAATGCAGTTTAAGACCGATAACGAAAAGGTTTATTCGTTCGTCACCGTGCCCAAGACCATGGCCGGTTGGGACACCACCGTGCACGGTGGTATTCTTTCGACCATCCTTGACGAGATGATGGGGTGGTCGGTAATTTACTTGCTCGGTAAGATTGGCGTAACCAAATCCATGAATGTTGAATTTGTGAAACCCGTGCCTGCGGAAACAGCATTAACGGCTGTCGGATTTATACAGGAAGTGGTCTCCGAGCGTCAGGTGCTCGTAACCGGAGAGATTTACAACCAGGATTCAGTGCTTTGCGTCCGCTCCATCGGGACTTTTGCCGCTATGACCTCCCAGGCCGCAGTGCGGCTAGGAGTGATGAGTAATGACTATATGGAGCGTTTCCTCCCTTTGTTGAACCAGAAAGAGGCCGCAGCCAATCGATGAGAATCGTCAAAGAAAGTAAACGGCGGCCGAAACCCCGCCCAAAGGACGGGGTTTTACAGGACTGTATAAAAACGCCACTTGGCCGATTGGGTCAGGTGGCGTTTTTGTTGTGAGGGGAGGGTGTTTGAAATGGGGGATCGGTTTTGACCAGCCAATTAACCCCGGATCAGGGTGACAGCCGCCCGTGCAATGCCTTCGGCATCGATCCCCGCATTATGCCAGAGTACGGATTGGGGGCCGTGTTCAATGAAATGATCGCCATAGCCAAGGACGGTGACCGGCAGGCGCATACCGTTTTGGTTGAAAAGTTCTAGCACGGCACTGCCAAAACCGCCTTGGACAGCGTTGTCCTCAATGGTGACCACCTTACCGGTTTGGGCGGCCAGATCGCAGATCAGGCCCGAATCCAAGGGTCTGAGAAAACGGGGATTGATCACCGCCGCGCTGATATCTTGCTCCGCCAGTTGTTCCGCAGCCTTGAGCGCCGACGACACCCGGTTTCCGACGGGAAGCAGGAGAACGTCTTTTCCTTTGCGGAGCAGTTCGCCCTTGCCAAGGCTTAGACCGCAAAAGTCAGGATCCAATGGTATCCCCTCGCCGCTGCCCCGCGGATAACGAATTACCACCGGGCCGTCATGGTGGAGGCAGAAAGAGAGCATATGCTGCAACTCGTTTTCATCCTTTGGGGCCAGGATGGTCAGATTGGGGATGTAGCGGAGAAAGGAGAAGTCAAATACGCCGTGATGGGTTGGGCCGTCCGCCCCGACCACACCGCTACGATCCAGGGCAATGGTCACCGGCAGATTGGGCAGGCAGACATCATGGATTAGCTGATCCAGTGAACGTTGCATGAACGAGGAATAGACGGCAAAAAAAGGCCGCAGTCCCTCAAGTGCCAGACCGGCGGCAAAGGTCACGGCATGCTGCTCTGCGATTCCCACGTCGAAAAAACGGTCTGGGAATTCGGCCGCAAAGGAAGCAAAACCGGTGCCCGCCGGCATGGCGGCGGTAATGCCCACCACCCGTTTGTCCTGGCGTGCCAGACGGGAGATGGTTTGCCCAAACACCTTGGTATAGGAGATGGGAGCAACGCCGTTTTTCTTTGGTGCACCGGTCGCCACGTCAAAAGGACCGACACCGTGGTAATCGCCGGGATTTTTTTCCGCCGGCTTGTACCCTTTCCCCTTTGTGGTGATCACATGTACCAGAACCGGGCCGTGGTTATGGTCGCGAACATTCTCGAGCGTTGCGATCAAGTCTTCCAGTTCATGACCGGGAATCGGCCCGACATACTTGAATTTAAGCGCCTCAAACAACATACCCGGGGTGAAAAATCCTTTAAGGCTCTCTTCACTTTTCCGCAGTACCGAGAGAATATTTTCGCCCACCGAAGAAAGGGCCATGAGCCGATCTTCGATATGATCCCGCAGGCGGCGAATGGTGCGGCCGGTCATTTGCCGGCTGAGGAAACTGGAAAGGGCGCCAACGTTTTTCGAGATCGACATCTCGTTATCGTTCAGGATGACCACCAGATTTTTGCCCAGATCGCCAGCGTGATTCAAGCCCTCAAAGGCCATACCCGCCGTCATGGAGCCGTCGCCGATGATGGCCACTACCTTGGCAGGATCGTTCTGTATGCATTTGGCGGTGGCCATGCCCAGGCCGTAGGAAATCGAGGTTGAGCTGTGGCCGGCCTCGACCGTGTCATACGGGCTCTCTCCACGTTTGGGAAAGCCGCTCATGCCCTTATACTGGCGCAGGGTGGCAAATTGTTCTCGCCGTCCGGTGAGTAACTTATGGGCATAGGCTTGGTGGCCCACGTCCCAGACCAACCGATCTTTTGGGGTGTCAAAGACATAGTGCAAGGCAATGGACAGCTCCACCACTCCGAGGCTGGGGGCGAGATGGCCGCCGGTTTGGGCAACCGTGGTGATGATGGTTTCCCGTAGTTCCTGAGCCAACTGCGCCATCTGTGGCAGGCTGAGGCGACGCAGATCGCGTGGCGAGTTGATGGTATCCAGCAGGGAGGACGATTGGTCTGTCAGGGAATCCACAATCAGCATAGCTATTTTTTTCGGTCTACAATGTAATGGGCTAATGCCCGCAGCGGGTCTGCCTGGGCATCAAAACTGTCCAAGGCGGCTATTGCTTCCTGAACAGCCTCCCGAGCCATGGTGCGTGAGGTCTCAACCCCGAAAAGGGAAGGATAGGTTACTTTGTCGGACTTGGCATCGCTGCCTGCGGGCTTGCCGAGTTCTTCAGTAGTGGCCTCGACATCGAGCAGGTCATCGATAATCTGAAAGGCAAGTCCTATGCTGTTGCCATAGGTGCGCAAAGCCGCTTCCTGATCCGGGGTTGCACCGGCAACCATGGCCCCGCTGAGGACCGAACCGGTAATCAGGGCACCAGTCTTGCTGCGGTGAATGCTGCGCAACGTCTCATACCTTACCTGCTTGCCCTCGTATATCATGTCCAGGGATTGACCGCCCACCATACCCAATGGGCCGGCGGCACGGGCGATGGTTTGGACGAGACGAACCCTGGTCGAATCGGCAATGGCGCTTGATGCCTGACTGCTGAGTAGATCAAAGGCAAAGGTTAACAGCCCGTCGCCCGCCAAGATGGCCGCTGCCTCGCCGAAGACGGTGTGGTTGGTCGGCTTGCCCCGGCGAAGATCGTCGTTGTCCATAGCCGGGAGATCATCGTGGATCAACGAGTAGGTATGAATGCACTCCAGGGCGCAGGCGACGGGAAGGGACTTTTTATGAACCGTTTCACTGTTGTCTACAGCTTCGGCACCGGCCAGGCAGAGAATCGGACGAAGACGCTTGCCGCCGACAAAAAGGCTGTAGCGCATCGATTCGATATGCTTGCTGAATTCACCGGATGCTTCGAGCATCAGCTTGCCTAGGTGGTCTTCCACCCGTTGCCGCTGCTCATTGAGATACGTTTTGATCTCCACCATCGTCCTCGGTAAAAGGGACGGCTTCCAAGGTGCCATTTTTTTTCAACAACAGTTCGACCTGACTCTTGGCCTCATCGAGTTTGCCGTTGCAGAACTGCACCAGTGCCATTCCCTCGTTGAATTTTTCCAGACTTCTTTCCAGGCTCAGTTCACCGTTTTCCAACTCCTCGGTAATCTGTTCCAGCTTGGCCAGTGCGGTTTCAAAGGTCTTTTTTGCCATAAAACGGTTCCGTCCGCCTGTTTTGTTGGTGATCGCGATTTTTATTTGCCGAAAGAGGCGGGCAAGGGTAAACGTCTATACTAAACATTCTCCAAGTTCCTTTCAACCTCATCTTTTGTGATGACCAGTCTTGTCGAACGATTCGTCACCTGGCTGCTGGTGGAAAAGGGGTATTCCCCCCACACGGCCGACGGCTACCAAAGAGACCTGCTCGAGTTTCTCCAGTTTACCGGTTCGTCCACGACACCGGAGTCTATCACTTCCGTGGTGGTCCAGGCCTTTGTTGGCTCCCTCTACAGCCGCAATGCCAGTGCCTCGGTGGCAAGAAAGCTCTCCTCCCTGCGGACATTCTTTCGTTTTCTCAAGCGAGAGAAGGTACTTCTCATGGATCCCCTTGCAGGTGTGGTCGGGCCTAAACAGGGGCAATATATACCAGTTTTTCTCACTGTTGATGAAGTATTTGCCCTGCTGGAGGCCCCTGTGGTCTCTGATCGCTACTGGCGGCGGGATCGTGCCCTGCTGGAGATGCTATATGCCACCGGCATGCGGGTTTCGGAGTTGGTGGGCATGAATCTTGAAGATATTGACCTGGCCGATGAAATGGTTCGCGTTCGTGGCAAGGGCAACAAAGAACGTATCGTTCCCTTTGGGCGTGCGGCCCGTGAGGCACTTGAGCAATATCTGCAGGAGCGGCAGTCACTCAGCCAGGGACGAGTGCTGCGGGGAAGGGCCGCCGAGGAACACGCGTTTTTTCTCAACGGTCAGGGCAGTCGCCTCAGTGTGCGTAGCGTGGAGCGACTTATCCAGACCTATGCCCAGCGAGCCGGTATCGGGACAACGGTCACCCCCCATGCCCTGCGTCACTCCTTTGCCACCCATCTGTTGGAGATGGGAGCCGATTTACGGATCGTCCAGGAACTGCTTGGGCATGTCAGCCTTTCCACAACCCAAAAATACACCCATATTAACATTGATCACCTCTCCCGAGTTTATGATCAGGCCCATCCCCAGGCCAAAAAGCCCTCCCGGTGAACCAAGCCGATGCTTGACGCCGTTTTTGATCGTGGTTACAGGTCATCACCAACTTTTCTTTGTTAACCCATTTATTCATGAGCCCTATGCAAAAACCAATTATTCGTTCCACCACCATCGTGGCTATTCGCCACAAAGGTGAGGTTGTGGTCGCCGGTGACGGTCAGGTGACCCTCGGTTCCACGGTCATCAAACATCAGGCACGCAAAGTGCGACGGCTCTATCATGACAAGGTGATCACCGGTTTTGCCGGATCCACCGCCGATGCTTTTACCCTCTATGATCGTCTGGAGCAGAAACTGGAGCAGTTTAATGGCAACCTGATGCGCTCAGCGGTAGAGCTGGCCAAGGACTGGCGGATGGACAAGATGCTGCGACGCCTTGAAGCAATGCTGATTGCGGTAGATAGCAAAGACTCCCTGCTACTTTCCGGTACCGGCGATGTGATCGAGGCGGATGATTCCATTCTTGCCATCGGCTCGGGCGGGCCCTACGCCCTGGCAGCTGCCCGTGCCCTGGTGGCCCACTCCGACCTTGACGCCGAAGCCATTGCTCGCAAGTCGCTGGAAATCGCCGGCTCCATCTGCATCTACACCAACTCCAACATCGTTGTTGAAAAGATATGATAGGTATTAATTCATTAACCCCTCGGGAAACCGTTGCCGAGCTTGATCGCTACATTATTGGCCAGGCAGAAGCCAAACGTTCCGTGGCCATTGCCCTGCGTAACCGTTGGCGACGGCAGCAGGTTGAGCCACCCCTGCGGGAAGAGATCGCCCCAAAGAATATCATCATGATCGGCCCCACGGGTGTGGGTAAAACCGAGATTGCACGGCGGCTTGCCCAGCTTGCTCAGAGTCCTTTCCTCAAGGTCGAGGCCTCCAAGTTTACCGAGGTCGGTTATGTGGGACGGGATGTTGAGTCCATGATTCGTGATCTCACCCAGTTGGCAATCAATATGGTTACCAAGGAAGAGCAAGAAGGCGTTCAGGAAAAGGCTGCGGTCATGGCCGAGGAACGTTTGCTTGATCTGCTGCTGCCGCGCTCAGGCGGCCAGGGTAACGTGCCATCGCCCACCCCTTCCAATGTTATTTCCCTTGGTTACGACGACAAAAGCCGTCAGGATGAGAGCCGTGCCCAAACCACCCGGGAGCGTTTTCGAGAAATGCTTCGCCAGGGCGATCTGGACGACCGGGTCGTGGAGATGAGCGTTTCCGCCACGGGTGGTACCCCGGTGGTCGAGGTGTTTTCCGCCACCGGCATGGAAGATATGCAGAGTTCGCTCCAGGAGGCCTTCTCCAAATTTTTCCCCAAGAAGAAACAGTCCAAGAAAATCAAGGTTCCCGAGGCGTTAGAACTGCTGAAACGGGAAGAGGCCGAACGGTTGGTGGATAACGAAAGCGTCACCGAGAAGGCTATCCGCCGCACCGAGCAGTCCGGTATTATTTTCCTCGATGAGATCGATAAAATCGCCGCCCGCAGCGGCTCCGGTTCCGGCTCGCCCGATGTGTCCCGCGAAGGCGTCCAGCGCGATCTCCTTCCCATTGTCGAGGGCACCACCGTAACCACCAAGTATGGCCCGGTTAAAACCGATCATATCCTTTTTATTGCCAGCGGTGCCTTCCACGTGGCCAAGCCCTCGGACCTAGCCCCTGAGCTCCAGGGACGTTTCCCCATCCGGGTCAGTCTCCATGCCCTGGGTGAGGATGAGTTTTTTCGTATCCTGACCGAGCCGCAAAACGCCTTGCTTAAACAGTACCAAGCCTTGCTGGCCACCGAGGATATCGACTTGGTGTTTGAGGAGGATGCTATCCACGAGCTGGCCAAGATAGCGGTTCATGTGAACCAGAAAACCGAGGATATCGGCGCCCGCCGTCTACACACGGTGGTGGAGCGGGTGTTGGATGAGGTCTCCTTTGACGCCTCGGACCGGGAAGCTCTCACCTTCACCGTGACCGCCGAGTATGTGCGGAGTCAATTGAACGATATTTCCGATAATCAGGATCTCAGTCGCTACATTCTTTAATTGGAGTGACCATGAATTTTAAGGATATCGATCCGGAGCTGAAATACTGCCCCCAATGCGGCGATGAGTATCGAGCCGAGATCCAGACCTGTGCCAGTTGCAGGGTGCCATTGGAGCTCGGTACGGCCATGCTTGCGGCTGCCGCGACCAAGGAACCAGCCGGGACAGGGCCAGTGGAAATCGGCCCGGATGAGTCGGTGGTGAGTATTCGCAAAGGACCGATGCTGCAGATCAAGGAGTTGCAGCAGTATCTCAAAAGCCGAGGGCTAGCGGCGAGGATCGCCAAAGAGGAGGGCCCAGGCTGCGGATGTCGCGGCCCGGAGGTGGTTCTCCAGATCCGGGAACAAGAACTGCAGCAGGTTATGGCGGTACTCGCCGAGGAGTATTGGCAGAGCACCGGTTTGGATGATCATGATACTCAATTTGCCGGATCGGTGTTTGATGATCAGGCGGAAGAAGCACTCTGCCCGGCTTGCGGTCACCGTTTTCCCACCAGTGAAAGCACCTGCCCCGATTGCGGACTCTGCTTTGGTTGAGCCCTTCGCACCAGGTGGCGGAGAGCGGCGACGGTATTCTCGGTAACCTGGCGGCGGTAGCTACTGCTCTTTTTTGAATCCTTTACCGGTCAACGAGCTTGATGAACATGGAGCAGGCTCCACCTGTCATTACCCTTACCACGGATTTTGGCCTGACCGATCCCTATGTGGGCCTATTGAAAGGGGCTCTGCTCAAAGGTTGTCCGTTCGCGACCCTGGTGGACATCACCCATGCGGTTCCGACCTGGAATGTCCTTGCCGCTGCTCTCAGTCTCCACACCAGCTACCGGTATTTTCCCGTCGGAACGGTGCATCTTGTCGTGGTCGACCCCGGGGTCGGTAGCCGTCGTTCGATTCTCGCAGCCCAAGGGGAGAGGCAATGTTTTGTCTGCCCGGATAACGGCATTCTCAGTTTCCTGCTTGCGGAGGGAAGCATTCAGGCCGTGCATCGGGTGGAAGAGGGCGGTTCAACCCAGAACATCAGCCCAACGTTTCACGGCCGTGACATCATGGCTCCGGTCGCCGCGGCCTTGGCGCGGGGTGCAGGGCTTGAAACATTCGGGCCAGCTCTTGGGCTCTCGTCACTTGAGCTGATCGATTTGCCCCAACCGCAATCCGTTAATGGCGGATTGAGGGGGCAGGTGCTGTCTGTTGATCATTTCGGCAATGTTCGCACCTCTCTTCGTGCAGGAAAGGAGTTCTCCAATCCGTGTGCCTTTTCCGCTGTGGAAATCAAGGGGCATCGTATATCCATGATCGTTGCCAGCTACAGCGAGGCCCCGGTTGGCGATTTGCTGGTTCTTATCGATAGTTCCGGGTTCCTCGAGATTGCGGCAAATCAGGCAAACGCCGCAGCATTGATTGGCTGCGGGCCAGGAGACCTCTTAACTCTCGAGTTTTTGGAAAAATAGAGGTCTCCAGTAGTCGAGCCACGATGGACTTTTGCAGAAATCTTGTCTTACCCCGTAACGGTTCGCTGATATGGTGACATTACCAACGAATTTCGTATTCGACAAATCCACCGATTCCTCCGAGTGGAACAGAGGAAGGAGGAACACTGCTTGAGGCCATAATGTTGGCCTAACGACAAGTGGGCTGGCACTAGGAATTCAAGGCTAATAATGGAGCCGTAAAAAAAAGATCTACTGCGACGCCGCGTTTTCCCCGACACTTGACAGACCCTCTGTATGTCATCGCACCGGGAAAAACGCTACTCGTTGTATGACTGGTTCTTTACCTAGGCATCTTTCAAAATGTGATGAGCTTTTTACGAGTTCATCAGTAATGCCAATGCCCATGTCTCCAATAATATCTGTAGGGATAGTCGTAGTACCAGTAGTGGTAAAACCTTGGTCGCCATTCTGTTTGCCAGCGGTAATATTCCTGCTCATGCTTCTTGGCTGCCGATGCCTGCTTGAGCAGCTTACCGGATTCTTTATCACCGCGACTCGCGGCGATGGTTAACCACTTTTCAGCTTCCTGGGGATCAGCGCCCATTTCTTCAAGCCCCGTCAGATAAAATCTTCCCAAAGCCTTTTGCGCACTGAGATCACCATGCTCCGCCGCTTGACGCATCCATTGAAGTGCCTGATAGCTATCTTGCCGAACACCGTCTCCGCGAAAATAGCGTAGGCCCAAATCATAGGCAGCTTTTGGATCCTTCTCGGCCAGGGCCTCAAGTGCTGCTATGCGCGCCTCATTCTCAGGCGGGACCGCAGCCGCGGGATCATAGGATTCGTAATCTGCAGGCACCTCATGAAATCCGGTGGAATCGTGGATCTGGATGGTCTTTTTGTGGGAGGAATCCACACATCCAGACAGGATGGCACACGATAGTGCCGAAATAGCCAGCATAAACATCTTGTTCATAGGTCTACTCACCTTGATGTGATATGCAAAACACTTAAAATGAATTTCCTTCCTTGGCAATGGCTCTGCTCGTGGTGTCGTCATCCCGGGACAAGCAGAGCCAGCAGGGATGACGACATCATCGACATAAAGATATTATGGGTGCCTTGAATAATTAGATTTTTCAATCAAGGTCAAGGCATGCGAAAAATTTTACCGCAGGCATATGCATGATATTCGGAGGATAAAATTTTGAGCATAACGCCGAGATTGGCAGAAAAAACAATTATTCGAGATGCCCTTATGCTTAATTAACTTTCAAGGTGCCACCACGACCCAGGCCACCTCGAACATCCTGCGCCTTATAGTTGCGTAA
The DNA here is from genome assembly GCA_050252135.1 of Desulfobulbus sp. GTDB lineage: Bacteria > Desulfobacterota > Desulfobulbia > Desulfobulbales > Desulfobulbaceae > Desulfobulbus. The sequence goes on along the minus strand of JBFWLN010000028.1, from coordinate 21,899 downwards.
AGCACGTACCATACCATTGTAGGCATCAAGGAAGGCCGCTACGGTCGCTTTCCCTTCCGGAGTTTGGCTCATGCCCCCCAGGCCTCCACCAACACCTCCGCCAAAGGCGGCCATGGCTGCGCCAAAATTGGTGGCCGTCGAGCTGCCTTCGGAAGCAGCAATTTGGATAGCTGCTCGAACATCAAACAACGACAGGGTAACCACAGAATTTTTCATGTTCATGCTACCGGCTAGTCCGCCAATAGTGTGATTAAACAACCCACCAATCGACCCTGCGACGTTACCCAGTGAGGAATTATTGATGATGATTTGCGGTTCCATGTAGTAATCGGCAGCAACTCGCTGCCCTTTCTGCTGTTTTGAGCCGGCACGATATTCACCCGAATTTCGCTGAATATCGGTAATACGATTCAGGCGACTATCTGTGCGCTGATTACCGATGGAGGTAATGATAAAACAGTTTGATTGCTGTACGGCGAGTCGAAGCAGAGGTTCAATGGAGGTCACGTTAGTGGCCCGGCCGAAATCACCGTACCAAGCGGCAGCCCGGCCATCATCGATGGCCAGTGTTCCTAGGGTCTCCCTGCAATGCTCCAGGGAGGAGGAAGCATCAACGCTTGTTCCACCACCGGCCGATCCGGAAATAGCGGTCCCCCCATTACCTGCAGTAACACAACCAGACAGTGCAAGACTGCATGAAAGAACAGCACAAGGGAATAATTGGCTAAGCCATTTTTTTTTCATCAAGTTACCTCCTAATAATCGTTACCAAGTTGACGTTTTTTCCAGCAGATCAATGTATTAGAGTGAAAAACAAAATATCTGGATTAACGCCCTTTGTCTACCACGAACAGGCTATTTGCCTTTGCTAAAACTAATTACTTTTCAGCCAATTGCCCTCAAGGCCTTGTCACGCCTAGCTTACGAACAGTTGTGAAGTTCGGTCTCAATAATAATTTCGGTAAATATTTCGCTCTGAACTGGCGAGTTTGAGCCCACTATTGAGCGATTTTTGTATTTTGATGAAATAATAAAGGTGCCCAATTTCCCCCAACCCCGAGTCGACCAAATTAAAATTTCTGATTTTTTAACCTCTTTGTCTCCTGCTTCGGCTGATTCCTCCCCCTTGTGCTCTTTTCCAAGAGCGGTAATTGCTTGAAGCATCTTTTTTAAATCCCTTTTCACATTTCTTTGCGTCCTCCGTTTCTCCACCCTATAATAGAGGTGTAACAAGCTGTTCGCTGTCTGGTTGTTTATGTACGTCCCAACACTTACATCACAACAGAAGGAGGATCGCATGGCTGTTAAAGTTTTGATCAAACGGAAAGTGGCTAAGGAGCTTACCCCTCAATTGGATATCCTACTGAGGAAAATGCGGGCATTGACCCTGACCCAGAAGGGCTACATTTCGGGCGAGACATTTTCCCAGTTGGATCAGCCGGGTGTGAGCATGGTTATCAGCTCCTGGCAGAGCATGGATGACTGGCGGGCCTGGACGCTCAGCAAAGAACGGGTGGAGTTGCAGGAAGAAATCGACAAACTGCTTGGCGGTCCAACCCAATACGAAATTTTTGAGAACGCTTAATTTTCGGAGAGGCTATATGGAGCCGGGTAAGCCGGCTTAAAAATTAGCGGCCCATCACATGTGATGGGCCGTTTTTTTGTGCAAAGATGTTCCGCCTCCCGATTGGAGGCTTTACCCGTATGTCTCATGAACATGTTGTCCCAATTGGACAGAAGTTCACAAAAAAAGACGCAGGCAATATGATAAAGGTATGCGCCATTTCAAGCAAAATGCTCACCTGCGGTCAGTCCAGGCGGTGTCATCTTCTTCAGTATTTTGACAATGAATATAGTCTACTATAATTCCTTGGCAAAAAAATTGAATTTAACACCACCTGGACTAATGAAAAATTCGGGTTAGTTGCCGGGTTTACCGTTCCCCTTGCCGTTGCCTCTGCCGTTTCCGTTACGCCGCTGACGAACCTCGGGTTGACGCATTTGTACTCGCAGTGAGCGCGGTCCACAGAGGCGAGTGATCTTGTGAAACAGCTCGGAGGAGGGGCGGATGCTCATATCCTTAAGCACCTGGATGTCGACCTCGCCCCGGTTATCGAAATAGAGGGTCAATAGTACTGGGGTGGCTCCGTGGTGCTGGTAAAGCAATTCTTTCAGTTCCATCATGTGCTGGCGGGACGTTGTTGTCGCCCGCAAGGTGATCACCGCCCGTTCCGTATATTTTTCCAAGGCCTGGCTGAGGGTGTTGATTTCTTGAGCAATGATTTTGGCCCCTCGTTCCCCTTGCTGCACTGAGCCCAGAACTACCAGTGGTTGTTCGCTGGTCAGCAGGTCGGAGCATTCGGCAAAGGTGGAGGGGAAGACGATCACCTCCATGCTGGCGGTCATATCTTCCAAGGTGGTGAAGGCCATACGGTCGCCTTTTTTCGATTTGTGCTCTTTGTAACTGGCAATCAGGCCGCCTATGCGCACCACCTGGTCCTCGCGCAATTTTTCCACCCCGGCAATATCGGTGTCGATTGCCCGCTGAAGATCGTCCATCACGCCTTCTAGAGGATGACCGGTGAGAAAGAACCCCACGGTTTCCTTCTCGGCCGCCAATTTTTCCAGGTTGGGCCACTCCTCAACATCAGCCGGGAGTTCGACCTCTGCGGAATCGGTTTGTGCGGCAGCGGGCTGGCCAATGGCAAAGATGTTCATTTGACCGCTCAACCGATCCCGTTGGATCGCCTTGGCCCGGTCGATGCACTGGTCGAGGATGGCCATATACTGGGCCCGCTTGCCGTTCATCGAATCAAAGGCCCCGGCCTTAATCAGACTTTCAATGACCTTGCGGTTCACCTTAGAGCTATCGACCCGACCGCAGAAATCGCTCAGCGATCGGTAGGGGCCGCTGGCCTCCCGTTCTTCGAGAATCGAGTCCAGGGCTGCACCGCCGACATTTTTTACCGCTGCCATCCCGAAACGGACCCGATCGTTAATAACCGTAAAATCCTTAAATGATTCGTTGATATCCGGCGGTAGAACCTCGATCTTGATCGCACGGCATTCGTTGATATACTTGACCACCTTGTCGGTATTGTCGACGTCGCAGGAAAGCAGGGCTGCCAAAAACTGAGCTGGGTAATGGGCTTTGAGGTAGGCGGTCTGGTAAGCCACCAGGGCGTATGCCGCCGAATGCGATTTGTTAAAACCATAACCGGCAAACTTGGCCATCAGATCAAAAATATAGGTGGCCTTATCCTCGGGGATATTGTTTATCTTGGCCCCAGCCATGAATTTACCGCGTTCGGTTTCCATAACCTCGGGAATTTTCTTGCCCATGGCCCGGCGGAGAATATCAGCATCACCCAGGCTATACCCCGCCAGAATGTTGGAGATTTTCATGACCTGCTCCTGGTAGACGATAACCCCGTAGGTTTCCTGGAGCACGGACTTGATCTGCGGCAGGGGGTAATCGGCGGGGCGACGGCCGTGTTTGGTTTCAACAAAGGTGTCGACCATACCCGAATCCAATGGTCCTGGTCGGTAGAGGGCCACCAGCGCGATCAGGTCGGTGAATTGCTCGGGGGCCATCTTGATCAACAGCTCGCGCATGCCGTCGCTTTCCAGCTGGAACACACCCAGGCTGTCGCCGCGGCAAAGCAGGGCATAGGTCTTGGGGTCGTCCATCGGGATCTTGCGCAGATCCACTTCCTTGTCCAGGTCATAGCTGATCAGCTTCAGTGCCCGGTCGATCACGGTCAGGGTCTTGAGCCCGAGGAAGTCGAACTTGATCAGTCCGGTTTTCTCGGTGTACTTCATGTCGTACTGGGTCAGGATTTCCTTGTTGGGACCGACACAGACCGGCAGATACTCGACCATCGGCTCGGGCGAAACCACCACGCCCGCGGCATGGGTCGACTTGTGGCGGGCCAGTCCCTCCAGGGTTTGGGAAATGGTCAGCAGTTCCCGCACCTCGTCGTCCTTCATCGCCTCGCGCAGGCGGGGTTCCTTCTCGATCGCCTTCTTCAGCGTGATCTTCAACTCCTCCGGCACCAGTTTGGCGATCCGGTCCACCACCGGCAGCGGGATGTCAAGCACCCGGCCGACATCGCGCAGCACCGCTCTGGCCTTCATCGATCCGTAGGCCACAATCTGGGCCACATGGGCATCGCCGCCGTAGCGCCTGCGCACGTAATCGATGACCTCATCCCGCCGTTCCTTACAAAAATCGACGTCAAAGTCGGGCATGGAGACGCGTTCCACGTTGAGGAAACGCTCAAACAACAGGCCATAAGGAATAGGGTCGATATCGGTGATCGACATGCAAAAGGCCGCCAGGCTACCCGCACCGGAACCACGCCCCGGGCCCACCGGAATTTTGTGATCCTTGGCCCAGTTGATAAAGTCGGCCACGATCAGGAAGTAGCCGGAAAACCCCATCTCCTGGATAACGCCGATTTCATATTCGAGCCGTTGACGGTAAATGGCCTCGGTTTCAGCACTGAGCTCCTCCATCTCCCGCATATGATCAAGCCGTTTCTGAAAGCCCTCCCAACAGGCCTGGGAGAAGACCGCCTCCAGGGTCTCGCCGTCATTGAGCGGAAAGATCGGGAAGTAGTGGTCCTTGAAAGTCAGTTCCAGATTGCACCGCTGGGCAACCTCAAGGGTGTTGCTGATGGCCTCCGGACAGTAGTTGAACTGGGCCGCCATCTCGTCGCCGGATTTGAAGTACAGCTCGTTGGTCTCGAATCGAAACCGGTTGGGATCGTTGATGGTTTTGCCGGTTTGGATGCAGAGGAGTACTTCGTGGGCGTAGGATTCTTCCTTGGAAAGATAATGACAGTCGTTGGTCGCCACCAGCTTGACGCCCAGTTCCTTGGCCAGGGCCATCAGTCCTTTGTTGGCGATGGTTTGCTCCGGGATGCCGTTTTCCTGGATCTCAAAATAGAGACGATCACCAAAAACTTTTTGCAGTTCCAGGGCGCGGGCACGGGCGGTATTCTCGTCGTTGTGACTCAAGCGCCAGGGGATTTCCCCTTTGAGACAGGCTGTGAGTATGAGCAACCCCTCGTTGTGCTCATAGAGGGTTTGGCGATCGATACGCGGCCGGTAATAAAATCCTTGGGTCTGCGCCAGGGAGGCGAGTTTCATCAGGTTTTTGTAGCCGGTGACGTCCATGGCCAAGGCCACGAGATGGAAGTTGTGGCCGGCGCTACGGTCATGTATTTGCATGCCGTTTTCCGCCATGTAGAACTCACAGCCGACCAGTGGTTTGACACCTGCCTTCTTGGCTTTTTCGTAGAACTCCAGAGCTCCATACATAGCACCATGGTCGGTGAGGGCAACGGCCCCCATACCGTATCCTTTGGCAGTGTCGATCAGGTCGGCGACGCGGATGGCGCCATCGAGCATGGAGTATTGGGTGTGAACGTGGAGGTGGATAAAGGGTGTGGGCATAAATAAAAGAAATTTAGGTGGTTAGTCTGTTGGTTGGAAGGTTTTGTATGGGTGTTTTTGGGGCGTTAAGAGCGACAGGCTTTTTTTGAGGATTGTCCCTTTTACCCAAAAAAAATTCCTAATAATTCATTAAGCCAAGAAGAACAGGAGAATCTTTGATTGTAACGATGAGGCTAACCAGCCTGAGGCAACTCAGCGAGCCATGGAATGAACGCGTACTACCACAGGTCTGGTTAAGCTGTTCGTTGGGCATTAAAATTTTTAGCTAGTTAGCTTTTTGAGCAAATGTGTTCGCTTCAACCAAGCGAAGAGTTCGTACCACGTGTCAGTGATTGGCCCCCTCAGCAGATGATTCAATTGGCTTGCTTCTATATGGAAAATTTTTCAGGCGAGTGTCAGTGCGTACATGGGTTTTTTTGATCGTCTTTTCAGGATCAATCCAATCTTCCCATTTGAAATTTTCTATGACTTGCGCTTGATAACTTTCTTCAAGAGGATGGTCTAATATATCGTTAACATGTTGCCATTGTTGATGACGCATGAGGTCTACCTGGTGTGGTGTGGGGTTTCCGCCAGATTTTTTCACGATCGCTTTTAGAGCCTCCACTTCCTTTTGATTTACTTTGGGCTTCCATGTAATTTTACCGGGCAACATAACAGGTTCGCCGGGGATGTTGTTGATTCCCTGCTTCCAGGTTGCGAGTACGGCGACTTTAGTATCCTCTCGATAGAGAACGATAGAATGGCTATACCGCTTGTCTTTAAAAAAGCCTAGGTTGCCGTACTGTAGTCTTGCTCCAGTTAGAAATGCCACCGCATCTGACCAGCAGGGTGAATTTCCACTTATGCCCCAAAGCACGCTCCGATCGATGATTCCATCTGGAAAGAGAATTTTGAAGGCAACCCATGCACTATTGGCCGCGGTTGTAGTGCCTTCGCAATCATGGCCATGAAACCGCACAAGGTCCTTGAGTGTAACCGGATATGTGTAAGGATAATAACGACCTTGAGTGCCCTTCGTGGCCAGCATCTCGAATACAGGCGCATACGGCTTAGCTACCATTGAGGCGTACCAGGTTGGATTGCGATCTGGTGCCTCCACCCCTGTTTCAATAAAAATAGTTTCGCCTTGTTCGTAAGTGGTCTCAGCAGCGATAGAACCCGAAACAAGTAGAAAAGAAATGCTGCAAAGCCACATTGCAGGCTTTGTAAACTTGCTCACAAAATTCATGTAATCCTCCTTTCTTATGTGATTAATGGGGCGCCAATGTTGATGGACTCGTAAAAAAATCCATCCCACCCTGAGAGGTAGTTCAGTAAAAACAAAGGAATAAAAGGAGTTGCGTTTCCCCGGCGAGAAGGCATGTATTAGGTGTGTCGAGGGTTGAGGCAAACGCTCTAAGAATACCTTGAAAAATCAGTGGAATCCCAGTCCTTAAGCTCAGAGTCCCTTGGTCCCTTCCTTTAAAACTTCGGTCAAATCCGCACCTTCAAGTCTGGCCCCGGTGAGGTCCGCCTTTATAAGATTCGCTCCCTTGAGGTTGGCACCGCGGAGGTCGGCACCACGGAGATTGGCTCCGGGGAGATTCGCGTAGACCAGCACCGCCTTTTGCAGGTTGGCCTTTTGCAGATTGGCCCGGCGCAGGTTGGCCATGCTCAGGTTGGCACCATGAAGATCCGCTCCTGCCAGTTGGGCCTGGATCAGGTCGGCTTTACCCAAATCCATGCCAGCAAAGTTGCAGCCCGGGCAATCTTTGGCCATATAAGCCACGGTGGCTTCGGTATCCTTGGCCAAATATTCGCTGGGGGCGGTGTCCTCAATCAGTGCCGGTTGTCGGGCGGCCTTAGGGGGTGCCATTTCCTTCTGCTTTTGGGTCTTGCGCAGTGAACGGCGCAAACTGTTTTTATTCCCGTCTTCGGCGATAAAGAGGGACTTGCTGTCTCCATCTTCAAGCAGAGCCTTGTAGCGGAGAACCCCGTTTCCCGTCGCCAGTCGGTATTTGTTCGTCTCCGTGGCATATACACTGTAACAACGGAGATCTCCATACCACCATTTTTCCATGCGGAAGCAGAGATCGCCACCTTCACTCACGTCCCAGCGTCCTTTGTCCTTATCGGTACCCAAGCCACTCTTGGCGAAAATTTTTCCGGAGGAATCGAAAAAAAGCCGGGCATCCTCGTTGTAGGCTTTAAGTTGCAGGGTATTCCCCTTGACCAGCTCCATCACTTCAATGCCCGACATTTGCTGCGCCCCCTTTTCCTTGACCAGGGAATCAATCGTGGTCGGCGCACATCCTGAAAGGGCAAGGAAACCAAGCAGGGCGGAGAGAAGGGCACGTCGCATAGAAAACCTCTTTTGGTAATGAATACAAATTGTTGAAGTCTTTTGTTTCGGGAGAAAACCGAGAGAATCAGACCTATAGTACACTACGGGGAGGTTTTTGCCTCAATGATTTTTAGCGGATTGGCTCCGGGAAAAACTCAGCGTATTGATGGTCCCCTGCGATCGTCCGGATCGTGGAATTCGGCGGAAGAATTCCCTCCTTCGGCCCGAATGTTGAACCGCTCCTGAATTCGAGACAGAGGAACCAGATCGTCCTTGCGTTCAGAGGGGGTAAGAAAGGAGAGCAGTTTGGTGCGCAGTACGGTGGGATTGAGTTCGCATTGAATGGCGATAATTCCCTCCATAATAATTTTTTGCAGCAGCAACTCCTGGTTGGTCCGTTCGCGGAGATTGGCGGCAAAGGGGATGAAAAAAAAGTTGGCGAGGATAAGGCCGTAGAGAATTGAGGTCAGAGCTAGGGGGACGGTTTTGAGGATGATGCCGGTATCGTCGATCCCGGCCAGCATCGGGATCAGTCCGGCAACCGAACCGACAATGCCGAATGCCGGACAGAAGTCGGCGATGGTACGCAGGACCCGTTCCGAATCTTCACGGCGGAGTTTGAAGAAATACATCTCGGTGTTGAGAATATCGCGGATTTGTTGCGGCGTGTAGTTGTCCACAAGACAGCCCAGGCCGCGCCGGAGAAAGAGAATCGAGGTTTCGTTCTCATCATGCTGCAGGGAAAGGATTCCCTCCATGCGCGATTTGATCGTCAGGTTGATGAGAATGTCAACGATTTCCGCCTCGGATTTCAGGCGGTTGCGATAGGAAGACCGTACCACCCACCAGACGATCCGCAGCCGATGCAGTTGAAAGCTGAGCAAGGCAGCTGTGGCACTGCCACCGGCCACGATCATCAGGCTGGCAATATTAAAATAAAGCGGTAGTTTTCCCTTAATGAGAAATCCGCCCAGAAAAATGCAGCCACAGAGGAACAGGCCAAGGATATTTTGTCGTTTCACGGCAAAGGTCACTGAAGGTTAGCGGGTGGGGCTGCCTGCACCTGCGGCAGTTCCTTGGAAAGCACGATTTCCACCCTGCGGTTGATCTTCCGATTTTCGTCACTGGTGTTGGGACGAAGGGGTCGGTAAAAGCTGTACCCGGTAACCTGGAATTGGGTCGGTGGCAAGCCTGTTGTGTCGATGAGAAAACGCGCCACCCCGCTGGCTCGGGCAAGGGACAGTTCCCAGTTGGAAGGGAAACGGGCGGTATTTAACGGTCGGTCGTCGGTATGTCCAATAACGTTAATCATATAGGGGGTTTTTTTGATAATGGCGGAGAGTTTTTGCAAGGAGGCAACGGCGTTATCCGTCAGCTCATCCTGCCCGGAGGCAAAAAGAAGATCCCCGGTGAGGATAATGCGCATGGTTTTATCCGGGATCAGTTCTACGGACGCAAACCGTTCGAGTTTTTCCTGTTCGAGGGCAATTTTGGAGAGATCGTAAATTTTGGTGATCAACTCCTCTTGCGATTGGGGCGCGGATGGCGCCTTGGCGTTCTTCGACTCTGGTGTAGGGGCCTCTTGCTGCGTCACCTGGGGCGGGATTTGTTGTTGGTCGGGAAGAGGAGCGACCGGCTTCTGCTGGGCTTTGTCCTCGGCCAGTTGATGGCGGATAAGGACGTCGGCTCCGGAGGATTCACGCTGCGGCGGCATGAGTTCTTGAACGTGTTCCGAGAACTTCATGCTCACATCTTGGGAAATGGGGTGGAAGATCAGAGCATTTTCTCCGTCATTGGTCTGCACCGGCATGGTTTCATCGGCCACCTTGTTGGGTATTCCGTGGGCCACAATAGGCTGCTGGCTCTTGAGGTGGGCAAAAAGGGTCAGGAAGAGGATGAACATGGTCATCATCAGATCCGACCAGGCAATCGACCAGTTCAGAGGCCGGGGAGGAGTGCGCGAGCGGAAAAAGGAATCTTCAACCACGAAGACCGGCTGTGAATCCTGACTCCAGTCCTGGGGCCTAAGTGATTTATCAGGGAGTCCTTGTTGCCCGGGCGTGGATTGTTCACTCTTCTCAGGGGAAGAGGCCTGTGAGGAAGCTGCGGATTTTGAGTTCATAGTATGTTTTCGGTCGAACCATGCAAGAGATCAAGGAGTTTTCCTCAAAACCGATATGGCAGGGCACAGGGGCTCAGCCATGAGCAATACTTTAAAAGTGTCGTGTCAGAACAGTGCGCATTTTCCAGGAAAATGTTTTTCTCACTTAAAGGGGTGGGAAAAGGGGCCGTAACAGCCGTTTCAGGTCGTCCCTAGCTCGGAAACACTCAGGCGCTTATGGTGTGCGGTCGCGACCCAGCTGTTTGGCTTGGTGCCCTCCAGGTCGGCCATTTCAGCAATGGCTTCAATACCTGGTTTGTGCTTGTTGTCCAGCTTCGGTACGGTGGTGGCTAGGCCAAGGATGATGGCAAACTCTATGCAGCCGTAACGGACGAACAGGTCAGTCAGATAATTTTTTTTGTATGGTCTTGGCAATCGCGATCAGGCGACGGTCGCCCTATTGATGCCTGAAGGAGCCATATATTTTTTGATTAACCACTTACAGAGGGCGCTAGTATATACAGCTCCCGGCAGAAAATCTATAAACCACATGAGGGGAGGAGGATGGTATCGTAAAGTTTCGATTTACCGCGTTGCAGTATTTTTGCCGATACTCACCATGCTTTAAGTATACCTTCGCTCAGGAATAAACGCTACTCCTTGTATATCTGTGTTTTCTTTTAGCCCTCTTTTGGGCTGTGCTGGATTTTTCACGAGTCCATCACAGGGAGGCAAAAGGCAAAAAAAATCCCCCACCGCCCAGAGGGCAGTGAGGGATGCAACAACATCTTGGGAAAAAATACTTATTTGTCGTCTTCCTGTAACGATTTAACCAAAAGACCACCGGCCAAGCCCAGCAGACCAAGCTCCTTGATCTGATTTTTGGCGGTCAAGGACATTTTGGTCATGAGGCTACGACGCAAGGATACCGTGGGCAGCTCCTGGGGTGCCGCTTGCATCAGCAGTTCCATGTCGCCCTTCTTGCTGCCAAAATATCTACCATTGGGACCGATCTGTACGGCTTTTGAGCTCAGGCCCACCGCGCCCTTTTTCACGTATTGGGCAACCTCGGAGTTGGGATCGTCAAGATCGCCGAAGATACGGGCCCGGGCCAAGCAGGTCTGGACACAAGCTGGCTCCAGCTCTTCGGCCACGCGGGGCATACAGTAGGTACATTTGTCGACCTTACCCAGGCTGTTGTCGTCGGCAAGGCTTTCGTCAACATAGCGGGCATTGTAGGGGCAGGCGTCACGGCAGGCACCGCACCCGATGCAGCGTTCGCGGTCAACCTGGACCGTGCCGTTAAACGGATCTTTCCAAGTGGCTCCCACTTCCATGGTGACGGTTTTGCCGGTTTTTGCATCCTTGAAGGTCATGCTGACCGGATCGGCCGGACAGACCGGGACACAGGGCGGTTCCGCACAATGGTTACACAACCCGGGATAATAGGTGGCCGCCATGCCGGAAGAAGTGAGGCTTGGCCCGAGGCGGAACACCCAGTTGCGGTCATATTGAGCGGGAACCTCCCACTCGGCTTTACAGGCGATGACGCAGGCGTGGCAGCCCACGCACTTATCGATATCGATAATCATGCCATATTGCATAGCTACTCTCCTTCAGAAGTATACGTATCGCTCGATAACGGGAATATCGGCCCCACGATCAGCTGACTTTAATGAGTTTAACAAAGTTATTGCGCATACCGTGGGCGCCGGTTTCAGGATCGACCGCGATCTTGGTGATCAGACTAGTATCATCGACACCTTTGTTGACACCAAGGGTCATTTCCGGGTTCATCGAGCCAAAACCATGGTACATATACACACAATCCTGCCGGATACCCGGGGTTACCTTCACCGTGGTCGTGGTGCGCGAACTAACGCCGTCCTGGTTGACAAAAGAGACGGTATCGCCTTCTTTGAGGCCGAGTTTAGCGGCCACTTTGTCATTAAGCCAGACAGGGTTGATATCCATTTCAGCCATCAACCAGGCATTATTCTGAGTGCGGTTGAAGGTATGAACTGGCGAACGTCCGTACAGCAGACGCATGAAACCCTCGGGCGGTTGCTCCACCGGAATGTAGGTAGGGATGGCCGGATAATCGTTCTCTTCCAGCTCCTCGTTGTAGAATAGTACCTCAAGGTCCAGATCTCCGTATGGGCTTTTGCCTGGCTGGATGTGGATACCGCCCTCGGCCTTGATCTGATCGATGGTGAGGTTGACCCCGGCCAGTCGCTTATTAACCATCTCTTCCTGGGTCTGGACCGGAATCTTGTCACCCAAGCCCATGCGTTTGGCCAGTTCGTTGGTGATAAAGATGCTTTCCTTACGCTCGAATCCGGGAGCGACCAGCGGCATACGCGGGGCGATGTACTGCTGCTGCTCGTCGGCGAAATCCCACTGGGTACCGGTTTTGATCATGTCGTACCGTTCCAGATAGGAGGTGTCGGGCAGGAGGATGTCGGCAAACATGGTGATGTCGGTGGGCATAACATCAACACACATGACAAAGTCCATCTGCTTGAGCATAGCTATCGTTTTTTCCTGACTTGGGATGGTCTGGATCGGATTCTGGCCCCAGATGACGCAGCCTTTGATTGGGTAGGGATCACCGGTGATGGCGGTGTTCCTAATCAGGTCGGTGGGGGTACCGGGGGGTGAGAAATGATAGACATCCAGCATCTCGCGCAGGGGTTCTTCTTCATGCTCGCCCTTGGGCCAACTGATCTTGGCCAACCCTTTGGGGCCTTTGGGGGGCACGAAGCTGCCTTTAACGCCAAAGGCACCAAGAACGCCAGTGAGGCAAGCCATGGCGCGTTCTCGCTGGAAGTCATTGCCGTTCCAGGAGACGTGGCGGCCGGGATGGATGGACACGTTGGGCATGTTGGCAGCCAACAGATCCGCGACTTCCTTAATCTGGGCGGCTGGAATGTCACACTCCTTGGCCGCTTTCTCCAGGGTCCATTCCTTGATCCCCTCGGCCATCTTGTCGAAGCCTTCGCCGTATTCCTCGACAAAGTCGGCGTTGTACTTCTCGTTCTGGATAAGGTAGTTCATGATCGCGAGCAGGAAGGCGGTGTCGGTACCTGGCTTGATCTGAACCCAGATATCGGATTTGGCAGCCGATGCCGAATACCGCGGATCAACCACGATCAGTTTTGCACCGTTTGCCAACCCCTTGAGATAACGCTTCATGTGCGAGACATGGATGTTCTCGCCGAAGTGACCGCCCAAAAGGAAGATGACCTTGGCATTGGGCATGTCCACGTTTTCCGCCGGCGGCATGCCGATAGTGGCCATATAGGCGGTATCACGAATACCACGGCACTGGAAAAAAGAGGCCTCGGATATGTTGGGGGTCCCCACGGTATGCTCGAAGAAGTGCATCGGGTAGGTGGCCGTAGAGCCGTGCGGAAACATGGCGATGCCCTTGGCCCCATGCTTGTCAATAACGGCCTTCAGCTTGGAGGCGCAGGTGTCAAGCGCTTCCTCCCAGGAGATGCGCTGCCACTTGGGTGCACCACGCTTGCCGACGTTTTTCAACGGATATTTGAGACGATCCGGATCGTAGAGCAGTTTAACTCCTGCATTGCCACGGGCACAGATGGATACGCCGTTGTCAATCGACTTGGGGTTCCCCTCGAGTTTGATGAGGCGCCCGTCCCGGATTTTTCCGACCAACTGACAACGCCAGAAACACATTTCGCAAACACCACCGACAGCTGTCTGGGTGTTTTTGAAACTCCCCGGTGCAACCAGGGGTGCTCTAACAACTCCTGATTCTGCTTTTGCCGCTACCTTGGACAGCGGTACGGACGCAGCGGCAATAGAGGCGGCTTTGAGGAAATTCCGCCTGGTAAGGTTCATTGCCATTTACTGTTCCTCCTTGGTGAAAAAATCAATTAACCGTATCGACACCGAATAAAAAGGGTGTCGAGCTTCTTTTATCCATTTTTCCTGAAAACGTTCAAACCACGGCCTAAATAGGGTACGGAGGAAAAGTTCCTCTTCTTCAAACTTGGCTTCACCGGCCAGTGCCGCCAAAAAATCGAGTTCCAGACTGATATGATCGGCTGGCTCTGTTTCATCGGCCAGATCATAGCCGTGCTCGCGATAAAAATCCCAAGTGCGCTCGGTGGTTTTTCCCTGAAGGGTGCCGTCACCATCGATATAGACCGAGGCGTAAAGAGGTAGGGTGGTACGCGGAGCGGAAGTGATGAACAGTCGGGTGTATTCGGTGCGTAGGTCGTCAAGAGGAGCCGGTGTTTGCGCGCGCCAATGACGGATGGCGGCAAGTTCTTCCGGCCAGTCCAGGGAGGCAAGTAAAGATTCCAGCGCATCGAAGAACGGATCGTCGCAAAAGGCAGCATCCGGGTAGCGTATGGTTAACGACAGGAACGAATAAAGAGAACTGAGCGTTGCGGATTCGGTCGCTGAGGCGTCTTCCTGGTCAATTGGGGTGCTGTGGGTGGCCATGGCTAGTATTATGAGAATCAGTAGTGAAGATCCTGGACCATGTACGGGGCTGATAAGGACCGATTGGAGACAACTTGACGGATTGTTAATAATACCAAATTGTTGTTGTTCCTGTTTGTATCGGATACACCGCAATATGTCACAAAAATTCGGTCACACTGTAGCATACAATCAGGTATTCCACAAGATACCTCTACTTTGTCCTAAAGGTTTCCTGGCAGACATCCGAATAAACGATAGGCTGAGGTGTGCACTCATGGAAGAAACCTCACCTCAAAACGGCCCCCACCAATGATAACCAGGGAAGGACTATCATGAAAATCGCCGAATCCAGCATCCAACTCGCCAGTTCCCATACCTCCGTCGAATACTCTGAACGCCGCGAATCGTTGACCCTATGGCATCAGGGCAAGGCCCCGCTCAGCACCCAACAGGTCGACGGCAAGGGCGATCAGCTCAAGAAAAAAGCCCAAACCCTTGCGGACCAGGCCGCCAAGGTTTCGCTTTCCGAAGCGGCGCAGCAGGCTCAGGCTGCCACCAGCGCAGCTGCCGGCGAATCCTCCGAAGTGCAGGAGCTCGGGGAGGACGAAGAGTTAATGGGTAATCTCAATATGCGTATTCTTCGCGCCCTGTTTGAAAAGCTCACCGGCAGAAAATTTCATATGCTTAACTATGGGGCGCTGCAGAAAGGAATCAATGCTTCCCAGGCTGCAGCTGTTTCCGCCGAACCCAAAACCGAACAGCAGTCAGCGGGGTGGGGTGTTGAGTATCGCAACCAGGAAATGTATCATGAATCGGAGAGCTCGCAGTTTTCTGCCCAGGGGATTGTTACCACTGCCGATGGCCGCCAGATAGAGATCGGGCTGGAGGTTAATTTGAGCCGCAGTTTTACCGCCGGCCGGGAGGATGTCCTCCAGCTAGGCGATACGAAGCTTAAAGATCCGTTGGTGATCAATTTTGACGGTAACGCCGCCCAACTTACCCAGGATACTTTCAGCTTTGATATCGATGCCGACGGTTCCGAAGACCAGGTCGCCTTTGTGGCGCCGGGATCAGGGTTTTTAGCCTTGGATAGCAATGGTGATGGTCGGATTAATGACGGCAGTGAACTCTTCGGTGCCCAGAGTGGCGATGGCTTTGCCGATCTGGCCGCGTTCGATGAGGATGGCAACGGCTGGATTGACGAGACGGATTCCATTTACAGCCAGCTGCGCATCTGGACCAAGGATGCTTCCGGTGAAGATCAACTCCTCGCCCTAGGCGACAAGAACATCGGCGCCATCTATCTCGGTAAGGTGGCCACAGACTTTAGCCTGAAAAATACCGACAACAATGAACTGCAGGGGCAGGTCCGAGCCACTGGTCTTTTTCTTTTTGAAAACGGTGGGGTCGGCAGTATGCAACAGTTGGATCTGGTTGCCTGATGCACGCCTTCCCATCGCATACCGTGGGCATCAATGGCAGCAACGTTTGTCGCTTGACGCTGGTAAATCCTCTCGGTATAAGCCGGAGATAGACACGGATAGCAGGACCTTAAAACCCTTAAAAAGGAGCATGGACGATGGAGTTGCAGATCCCCACAGGAGTGAAGGGCAAGGAAGAACTGGTGGTGACCCCTGAGGATACCGCAGCCAAATATGGCAGTGGTCTGGTCGAGGTGTACGCGACACCGGCCATGGTGGCTCTCATGGAGAAAACCTGCTTAGGTTCTGTCCTTCCCTACCTGCCCGAGGGGCACGGCACGGTTGGTATCAAGATTGATGTGACTCACTCCAAGGCTACCCCGGTGGGGCTAAAGGTCACCTGCGAATCGACTTTGGTTGAAATAGACCGACGACGGCTGGTGTTCGAAGTGATGGCCTACGATGAAAAAGGTGAGATCGGCCGGGGACGGCATGAACGTTTTGTGATTGATACGAAGAAGTTTATGGAAAAGCTCTAAGATATGTTTACAGTTATGCTGCATTGGGGTAGTCGAGGAATGCAGCGGAAAAAGCCGGGGGGCATTCCGGCTTTTTTGTTTTTTGATGGCGTCATAAAAACTCCGATTTTCTGTGTCGCAGCGGTTTTCCGCCACTCGACCTGCCTTCACGCTAGGAAAAACGCTCCTCCTTGTATAGCCGTTTTTCTCCTTTCCCCGTATGATGAAGTCGAAGATGTTGAGCTTAATCTTTGCGCCATAGTCGCCTCCACGCAACAGCACAAATACGTTGCACGCAACATTTCCTGCCCGCCAGTCGTCATCCTGATATAGGGCTAATATTCGACTAACCTCCCGTCGTTTTATTGAAAATTTATCAAAAATAAATCCCCGTTTTTCGGCACTGAACTTGCTTCTAATGCGTTGATTGAGCTGTCCTGTAAAGCATCGCAAAATGGACAGTTATCGAGCATGCAAATTATGTCCTGACGCCCCCCCCCCGATTTTTTGGAGTGTGGAAAAAACTCTTGGCGACAGCATTGTTCCAACAATATCCCTTCGGCTCATGTTGAGCTTTACACCGTTAACGCTACGGATTTGCCGGTAAAACTTCGGAAGCATATTGGCTTGCTGGCGGGATTTCATTTCCAGAGTGCCACCAGCGTCGCACTGTTGTCCAATTTGGCGGAGACATTGTGAATCCGTCCGCTTGTTGTTCTTCATATAGCTCTGGTTGGCAAGCCCCTGGGAGCCAATTTGGATAGGGGAGAGTAGTTACGACACCTGATAAATTGAGGGGATTTATGGATGCGAAAATCCTGATCGTCGACGACGAATTGGCGATACGAAACCTTCTGACCAGATATTTTGTCGATGCGGGCTATGAATGCCATGGTGCGGAAAGTGTGGAATCCGCAAAGGAAGCTCTTACCTCAGAGACCTTTGATCTGCTGCTCTGTGATTTGAAAATGCCCGGAGGTTCAGGTTTAGAACTTATCCGATACACAAAAAAACAGTACCCCAGCATGGGGAGGATCATGATCACCGGCTATGGCTCTCCGGAAAGAGCTAGTGAAATCATGGAAGTCGGCGTGTACGGCTATATTATCAAGCCGGTGACCAGAAATGTGGCGTTGATCACCGTGGAAAATGCATTACGGCATTTACGGCTGGATCTGCATATGTGTGCCTACAAAGAGGAACTGGAGAAAAACATAGCAAATCGGACCGAAAAGCTCGCTGTAATAATGAATAATCTCAGTGTGGGGGTTGTCATGTTAAGCCCTGGCATGAAGATACTGGAAATGAACAAAAAGATGCAGCGATGGTTTCCCGATCTCGCCATCGAAAAAGGGACTTTTTGCTATCATGTTTTTAATTCTCCTCGGGGTGAAGGCATCTGCGAAGATTGCGGCATGGTGGAAACCTTTCAGACCGGCAACGTCGCCGAGAGGGTTAAAAGTATTTTAACCGGAGAGGGTGAACGGGATTTCAGAATAGTGAGCTCTCCCATCGTTGATACAGACGGTACCGTCTATGCGGGCATTGCCTTGCTCGAGGATATCACGGAAAAATTGTTTCTTGAACAAGACTTACGTCAGACCCAGAAATTTGAAGCCGTTGGCCAATTGGCAGCGGGTATCGCACACGAGATCAATTCCCCGCTGCAGTTTATCGGAGATAATATCAGTTTTTTAAAAGATTCTTTTACAGACCTATCCAGGATGCTGACTATCTACAATCTTCTTTGGCAAGGCTTGACGGAGCGGGGTGTTGTCTCGGAGGAAGAAGGGCGAAAAATGGCAGAGGAAGTCGAGAACGCAGATGTCGTCTATCTCTGTGAAGAAATCCCCAAGACAATCGCCCAGAGCCTTGACGGGGTGCGGCGGGTTGAAAAAATTGTTCGGGCCATGAGGGATTTTTCCCACCCAGGCAATGATGAAAAAACGGTGGTGGATATCAACAAGATACTTGAAAGCACGATTACGGTCTGCAAAAACGAATGGAAATATGTCGCGGAGATGGAGACGGATTTCGCAACGGATCTACCGTCGGTCCTTTGCTTCGCAGGGGAGATCAGCCAGGTCTTTTTAAATATTATAGTCAACGGCGCTCATGCCATAGGCGATGTAACCGAAGACGGGTGCGAGGATAAGGGGACGATTTCCATTCGAACCAGCAAGGCGGAAAGCGGCATTCAGATACGGATCAGCGACACGGGGGGAGGCATTCCCGAAGAAATCCAGGATCGGATTTTTGAACCCTTTTTCACGACGAAATCAAGAGGGAAGGGAACCGGACAGGGATTGGCTATCGCCCGCAGAATAGTGATGGACAAGCATCAGGGCAGACTATTTTTCGAATCCGAAAAAGGCAAAGGGACAACATTTGTCATTGAACTCCCGGCTGTCCTGGATACGTGATGGGGGTTGTGTTCCGGCTGTTGCAGAAATAGTCTTCAACTTGAGAAAAAAATATGGAGATGTTCTGTCGTCAATGCTTCGCCGCCGCATCTTCGAAGATAAAATCCGGAGCCCGTCAGAAGTCACTTCCTCTATGAATATCCATCTCAACAGGGGGGGGACATGTCTTGTGAAAGCGATGAGCTGCTCGATAAAAAGGAGACGGACAATGATCAATGGCGAAAACAAGACACAGTCCCATGAGTATGCCGAAAACATCATCAATACCATTCGTGAGCCCCTGCTCGTACTGAATCAGAACCTCAAGGTTGTAGCGGCCAGCCGCTCCTTCTATCAATTCTTCAAGGTAAAACCTGAAGAGACCGTGGGGCAGCTTATCTATGACCTGGGGAATCAACAGTGGAACATCCCTAAGCTGCGGGATTTGTTGGAAACCATCCTTCCCCAGAAAGCAAGCTTTGATGACTATGAGGTTGAACACAATTTTTCAACCATCGGCAGGCGCGTCATGCTGTTGAATGCCCGGCAGATTGAACAGGCGATGGGCAAAGAGCGGATCATCCTGCTAGCCATCGAGGACATCACCGAGCGCAAACACCTAAATAATCTGTTGGCGGATTCTGAAGAACGTTACAGACGTATTTTTGAGACCGCAAGTGACGGGATCTTCCTTCTTGAAAAATACGAAGGACATATAATCCAGTCCAATCCGGCCGCCGAGGCAATGTTAGGGTATTCCACAGAGGAGTCTGTCGGGAAAAATCTTCAGGATATCGGCGTCCCGCTCGACACCAGCGATTTCCAGATGCTCATGCAAAAATTGCAGAGTAAGGGCATTCTTACCTATGAGAATATCCCTGTGAAAACTCGGATGGGGCAGGATATCTTTGCAGACATTTATATGGTCGACAGGGCCAAGTTGGCCCAATGCAATATTCGTGATGTTACCTTACGAAAGCAAGCAGAGGCTGACCTGCGGATTGCGCTTGAAAAGGCCCACCAGGAAAAGGCCATGTCGGAGGCAATCATTGCCTCAATGGGGGAAATGATGGTCATCGTCAATACCGACTTTGAAATTATTTTCCAAAATCAAATCATGAAGGATTTCAGAGGAGACCATATAGGCGAGCACTGTTACACGGTCTATGAACACAGGGATCGGGCCTGTGAAGACTGCCCTGTCGCCAAGGCATTTGCGGACGGAGGCATTCATAAGGCATTGATGAATCCGACAACAACGGACAAGGGGGCGTTGTGGATCGAGTTTACCGCATCGGCCTTAAAGAACAGGGAGGGCAATATCATCGCAGGTGTCGAGTTGGTAAGGGACCTTACTGATCAAAAGAAGCTTGAAGCCCAGCTCCGCCAATCCCAGAAGATGGAGGCAATTGGCACCCTGGCAGGAGGGATTGCCCATGATTTCAATAATATTCTGAACGTGATTTTGGGGTATGGCACGATGGTCCTGGAGAGCCTGGAGGCCGGCAGCGCTGCCAGAGAAGATATGAATGAAGTCCTCACTGCCGCGGAAAGGGCTGTACATCTTACCAACAGACTGCTTGTCTTCAGCAGGAAAAAAGATTTTTTTCTGGAGCCCGTTGATATTAAAGAGCTTATCCTTAGCCTGAAAAAAATGCTCACGAAAATTTTGCGAGAGAGTACTGATTTTTACCTGAACCTTGCCGATGGTGCCATGATAGTGCAGGCTGATGCCGGGCAGTTAGAGCAGGTCCTGATCAACCTCACCGCCAATGCCAAGGACGCGATGCCGGAGTGCGGACGGTTCATTATCAGCACGTGCCTTGAAAATTTTGATGCCGCGGAGGTGCCAGCCACTGCGGGGGGCAAGCTCGGCCGATATGCGTGTATCACGGTTGCCGATACCGGGCAGGGGATGAGTGCGGAGACGCAGAAAAGAATTTTTGAGCCTTTTTTCACCACCAAAGGTATCGGCCAGGGGACGGGCCTGGGTCTTGCCATTTCCTACGGTATTATCAAAGACCTGGGTGGATGCATAAGGGTGTATAGCGAACTCGGACATGGCACCGAATTTAAAATATACCTGCCGCTCAGTATAGAAAAGGCATCCTCTGGCAAGGAAATGAAGGATACCGTTCCTGTCAGGGGAGGGGAGGAAACCATCCTTGTGGCCGAGGACGAGGAATCTTTAAGGAAATTAACCAGAATCACTCTGGAATCCTTTGGTTACCGCGTTATCACCGCAAAGGACGGCGAAGAGGCGATCACGCAATTCTCCGCAAACAGAGAATCAATCAGCCTCGTTCTGCTTGATATGATTATGCCGAAGAAAAACGGCAAAGAGGTCAGTCATGCGATCAGAAGAATGAACCCTAGGATAAAGATACTCTTCACCAGCGGATACACCACGGACATAGACACGACCAAGGAAATGACAGAGGTTAGTTCTGACTTCATTCACAAGCCGTTCCAATCAAAAAGACTTTTATTCAAAGTGAGAGAGCTTCTGGACAGATGAATCAGTCACTTTTTTCGTCTGGCATCTTACTCGGGACCGCACAATGAGAAGGGCGCAGTATCGATTTTTTCTCCCGGATCAAGACAATAGCATCAGTGCTTCCTAAAGGACTGTCGAACAGGTGCAACTCAAGGGTTTGGCATCCTTTTCCAAAAGTGTGCTGAGGGGGTACTGCAAATGAACCAGACGTCCAATGGCCATGAAGGCCCGAGGCTTACAGAGATACTGGAGATCATAGCTAGATTTTCCGCGGGTGATTTGGCGGCAAGGGGAACCCTTGTCGGAGATGAAAGCGTCTTGGGTGGGGGTAACCGGTTTGGTGCCGATATGCGCAACCTGTAAACAAATCAGGGATGACAGTGGTTATTGGCATGGCGTTGAAACCTATATTTCCGAGCATTCCAGGGCGGAATTCAGTCACGGTATCTGCCCGGAGTGTGAGAAGAAAATGTATGAGGAACTGGACGAATTGAAGAATCAAAACAACAGAAACGCCTATTGAAGGGAGAAGGGGAGGCGCATTCGCATGGCAAAGGAAAAAATACTGCTTGTAGACGACGAGGAGCTTAACCTGAATCCGTGACGCCGTTAGACAGACCTCCGCATTTAGGTCCGTCAGGTGCGATTGCCAGCCTCATGGGATGACGCTGTTGTTTATGCGCCGTACGCTACGGCTTTTTTAGCGTATTGTTCAT
>JBFWLN010000027.1:0-42824 GCA_050252135.1 Desulfobulbus sp. | reverse complement strand
CTTTTTGAGGCGAGAGGGACCCGGTTCGTTCTCAGTTGAAGTCGTCATGCCGGAATGTCAATGAGATGCTCCGTTACTCCTTCTCGGTATCAAGCCAACGGGAAAGTGTTTCCACGATCTTTTGGGCCTGGGCAGCGCTTGAAATGTTAAATTTCGATTTGGTTTGGTATTGGCCATTTCGTTTTTGGTAGCGCCGAATGGTGAATTTATCAGGGCCATATTCTTCTTTGGTTTTATCCCGGTCCTGATAGCGAAACAAAACGGTTGTCCAACTCCCTTTGGAGAGAATCTCTTTGTCGATTTCCTTAACCACTAAAACACCGTCCTCTTCATAGTTGACGGTTAAATCTTCCACATTTTCAGCCATAGTATTCCTATTATAAGCGTGATGGCATTGTAAAAACTTCGATCGACTGCGCCGCAACTTTTTCCAAAAACTCGACATTCTTTCTGTATGCCTTCGCGCCGTGAAAAAAGCTGCTTCTTGTATCTCTCTGTTTTTACGTGGCTATCTCTTTGTTTGTGATTGACTTTATACGGATCCATCAAACGTGTTGATGGTGATTTTCTGGGCGCAACCTAACGCGCTCCGTCAAAAAAGGCAAATAGCCACCTCATATTTCCTGCGGTGAGAAGGTACATTGATGGCGCCGTAAAAGCTTCGATCGATTACGTCGCAGCGTTTTTCGTGACACTGAACATCCCTTCTGTATGCCTTCGTATCGGTAAAAAAGCCATTTCTCCGTATGTGATGGACTTTTGCGTGTCCAGCTGCATTTACTTCATTAGTGTTCAAATTCGTACTTTATGTCACCACCATTGGCCGTTGCGCCTGTTTCGGTGATGATTGAAAATCCGTTCCCCATATTGAATTTTGTGTTGAAGGTAGCTGATTCATTGCCCAGGGATTGTCCATAACTTACATAGAGATCAGATGTGAGCCAACTGCCGAATACCAGGGACTTTTCCTCGTTATCATCTCCTCCTTCAAGTTTAATCTCGTCGATCATGGAAAACTTTTTCAGGCTCCGCAGATAGGGCACCAATCCACCGAGACCAATTTTTTCTGCCACCGTACCGACAACACCGATGTCCTCACGGTTCTCGCCACCGATGGCCGTATCTTCAAGGATCTTTTGAATAATAGCCGATTGCTCCATTGCCGGTGTTGAATAGAAGTTAATCTCCGGGTGCTGCAAAAAACCTTCTATGGTTACTCCGACCGTGGTGTTATTGGTTTTACGTTCACTGCGCAACTCGATACCGGGGTTTGTCAGGGGGCTCGCCGTATAGAGGACCCGACCGATATCAATTTTCAGTCGTTTGCCGTAGATGTTGAATGTACCGTTTTTAACAGCAAGGGTGCCGTTGCCGATTAACGGACGTCCAGGTTGGCTGTTGATATTGAGGTTGCCCAAGATAAATGCATGTAAACCATACGCATCCACTTTGACCTCCTTGCCGGTACTAATATCGAGGTTGAGATACAATAGTTGGCTGGAGGTTGTGCTTTGTTGTTCATCGTCAACTATAATGACATCACTGGAGGGTGCGGTCGCCTGATCAACGTCGATTGAGGTGATCTGCGCTTTGGGGATCTCGACCGTGCCTTCCACCTTGATGGCTTTGTCGCTGAGATCCAGGGCGATATCCGGTGACAGAACCAGTTCCATACCAGGGAGTTTGGCTGCCTGGAAATTCTCGCCTGTAAGATGTAATTTGACTGATTTCTTCTCCAGATGGTTCAGGTCCAAGGTGCTGCTGACCTGCACTTCCCCGGATCCGGAATGGGCCACCGCCTCAATATCGATTGTTTTTGTATTGGCTTTGATGGAGAGGTTGAGGGGGGAAAGGGTGATGCCAAGTGGGGGCAATTCCGCCTTCCCTTCAGTAAGGTTGATATCTCCAGAGAACCGGGGCGAGGAGAGAGGGCCTTGCACATTCCATATACCCTTGAGGGTACCGGACGGAATCACCGCCTGATTGGACAGGATTGAAATCAGTTCCAGGTCATGCAAGTTTACTTGGATATTTCCCTGAAGCGGTCGGGTAAGGAGGTCGCCCACCAGATCAGTGGTGGTTTGGCGTATATCGGCGTGCAGCGAATTTTGCTCGTTGATGAGACTGGCAAAGGTGATGTGGAGTTGATTGTTGCCATACTCACCGCGCAGGCTATTATTCTTCCAAGAAATTTTTTGTTGCTTACCCTCAGTCAATGGTGCTGTTATTTGCAGCCCATCGGTGTCGGCGGAAAAATGTGCTTTGCCGATTCGTTGCTCTTTTCCCTGTACCTGGAGACTGCCGCTCAGGGTGCCCTTGATGGGCCAAGGCGCATTGAGGTTTTTCGCGAGTGCGAGGGGCAGGGCGGCGACCTTTGCCTGAAGCTGCCAGAGCTTGTCGGCCCCATTCCATGAGCCATCCATGCATACACTGCTGGATGCGGCGGCCAAACAAGTTTTTTCGAATTTCATCTGGCTTGCAGAGACAAGTAGCCCACTTGCCTTTTGTTGCCGCCAATCGCCCCAATCGGTAAAAGAAAAATGCGTTTGTCGCAGGTTGCCCTGCCACGCTCCCTCTGTATACCTGCCTTGCAGTTCGCATCCGGTTTTCATATCACTGCTTTGTGCCGCAAACTTGAGACTGTGGTTGTTGAGGGAACCTTGAAAATCAAGCGAGGCTTTATCAATCGGTGTTCCAGAAATGGAGAGCTTGTTTAACAGAAGGGCTGCTTTAAAAAGACCATCGCTGGCGATCAGACCTTTGGCTGTTGCCCTGAACTGTCCAATTTTATTTTGGTCAAAGCCAAGTTTGCTGCCATCAATCTGTAGGTCGATTTCCGGCTTTTGGGCAATGCCGCCCAGATGGGCTTTCGCCTCCAGGGTTCCGGCCGCCTTGGGAAAAACTTCGGCAAGGTCTTTTGAGTGAAAACGGAGATCTAAATCCAGTTTTGGTGCAGAGACCCCCTTGATATCAAGGCGTGATCCACCGCTTTTAAGTAGAAATGCAGGGAAACGAAGGCTGTCTCCCTGCATCTCCACCCGTCCTGCCCCCGTAAGGGGGTACCCTCGCAGGGTTCCTTTGAGTTCAGAAAGTTGGAATTTCGCCTGAAGCGATTGGTCTATTTTTCCGGTTGTTGCCAATTTGGCAGAAAAATGACCGGGCCATTCCGGCGCGAATGCGGAGGGGTCAAGCTCTGTTCCCTGGATATCAGCCTGCCAGGAGAGGCGTGGAATCCACTGCAGGCTACCCTGAGCCGTTAACTTGCCCTTGTTCTGGGTTACGGTAAAACGGGGAAAGGTGAGGGCTTGATCATTGCCTTGAACCTCCAGGGCAAGATTCACCGGAGTCTTCAGTCTGGGAACACCGGCCTCAGCATCAAGCGTCAACTGGTACTCCGCAAAGGTGCCGTGTCCCTTAATCGCAATTTTGCGAAAGCTCTGTTCCGGCCAACCTGCATTGACAGCCTGCAACGCAAGCTTTTCACTCGTCATTGCAATCGACCAGGAGGGCGTCCTCAAGAGTTCCTTGAGTTCTCCTGCCAGGTGCAGCGTGGTCGGTTGCTGCAAATCAGCAACAAGTTTGAGTTGATTCAAGGGGCCAGAGATATTGGCTGTTGCCTTGATCGGGGCGTAGCCTTTCAGGGCAAGCTGTGTTTTGAGTACTCCATTAATCAGATATTGGGTGTTGGTCTGCAACCCTCCTTGCAGTTGAATCCTGTTGCCCGAGCCAACCATACTGATATCGGCAAATTTGAGTTTATCCTCCTGGAAGCTCAGCTTGGATACGCTTACGTTCTCGATGCGCTGCAATTCTTGCTCAGTGGAGGAGACAACGATGTTGCTGACCTGAAATTTTTCCAGAAAAAGATCCAAGGGCACGGAAAAAGGTGGGAGAACGATTTCTTCCGAATCCGGTTTGGGCTCTTCTTTTGCGTTCTTACCCAGGACGACGTGCACCTCTTTGCCTATAATGGACTTCAGGTCGACCTTGCCATGGAGGAGTTGGCCAGGATGCCAATCGAAATCCAAGGTGTCGACGAGAACGGTGTTGGTGCCGTCGGCATAGCGTATGTGGCGAAGTTGCAAGGGGCCAAGGAGCTTTCCGGAGGCAGAACCCAGGGAGAAAGAGTTGCCGGCAACCGAATTGGCAAAGGTGACAAGGGCGCGCAACCCTGCCTCTGTGGAGGCAACCAAAAAAAGAAAGACCAGGAAAAGCAGGCTGATGAGGGAAAAAATAAGGCAGAGGCGTTTGATGATTTTCACAGATCCGCTCCTAGGTTGAAGTGGATGCGCCAGGAGCCATCCTCATCCAAGGCTTTGGCCAGATCAAGGCGCACCTGGCCGAAGATTCCGCTCCATCGCAGGCCGACTCCTGCTCCCGAATGCATGGAGAGGTCGGTAAATGAGTTCATGGCTGTGCCGCTGTCGTAGAAAACCGCACCGCTCCATGCCTTATACAGTTTGCGCTCCAGCTCAAGGCTGTAGGTAAGGATGTTTTTTGCTCCCAGGATGTTGCCTTCCGAATCGGTGGGCGCGATTTGTTTGTAGCCATAGCCGCGTACGCTCTGATCGCCACCTGCATAGAACCGTAGCGACGGCGGCAGGTTGTAAATACTGTCAAGCAGCGTGGCCCCCAGTTCGGTGCGGCCGATAATTCGCCAGTTTTCGGAAAATCTGTAGATACCTTTGGCCTGCAGGTCGAACTGAATAAAATCGGCATCGCCCAAAACATTTTTTTCGCTGCCAAAAAACTTGCCGGTAAGTCGCAGTCCTTTGTCTGTTAAAATACGGTCCTTGGCCCAAAAGACAGAACCTTGAATGCCGGGCATGATAAAGTTGGCGTTGTCATTGTCGAAATCCGCACCAGTATCGTAATCTTCATTCAAAAATTCCAGGTAGGTTGAATATTCCCCCCAGTTTCGAACATGATCGCGGCTGACTGTGGCTTTGAGGCTCTGGGTATCGGTGTTGTCATAGGTTTCTGTTTCGTACTCACCGGTAAAACTCAGTCGGTCACGTTTAGGATCACCCAGAGGAATCGTATAAACGCCTCCCAGGTTGTTTTTTCGCTGCGAGGGTTGCAATTGCAGTTCGAGTTGGTGACCCAAGTGATTGATATGGCGATTGGTGTACTCCAGTGTGCCGCGGGCGCCCGTGTCGGTTCCGTACCCGAGGCCAACGCCGTACTTATGCGTCAGGTTCGGCGCGAGAACAACGGTGATGGGCACCTTGTTGGTACCCGGCTGCGCCTGGGCAAGAGCATAGTTGATATCAACGCTGGTAAAATAGCCGGCATTATAAAACGTTTGTCGCATGCGGGTGAGGGCTTTGGGCGAAAATGGATCGCCCTCATGAACCGGAGTCATCTTTTTAAGCAGGGCATGATCAATAAAATCGGCTTGATAGGTTAACGGGCCGATGCGATAACGAGGCCCGGTGGCCAGTTCCAGTTGAATAGCTGCACTAAGATGCCCTTTGTTGACCTCGACTCGGCTTTGCTGATAACCTGCCTGCTGATAGCCGTATTCCAGTGCAGAGTCAACCAGACGATCCTTACCCTGGGAGTATGTTTGGTGATTGAGGATGTCGCCTTTATGCAGGGGGAATTGGGCAACGATTTTTTTCAGTTGCTGGTCTTCCGCACCTGGGCCGGAAAGGATGATGTCGACTGTGCTGATACGGATTGGCTCACCTGGTTGTACCGTGAGAATAACCTGCCACTTGCCGTTTTGCAGTTGCTTCTCGCTGCTCGAGATTTCCGGGGCATAATAGCCAAAGGGCTCCAGCGCCTTGGCTGCCTCCTTGGGTACCTTGCGATACAGGCGCCTGAATACGGATTTGGTCAGCTGCTCATTGTCGGCGAGTCGAGTCAGGGAGAGGTAACTGTTGATATTGTTGCGTTGACTCTCGCTGAGATTCCCTTGAATGCTCAGAATCAGGTTGGGATGGGCATGGGCGAGGGGACCTCCCAGCAAGACCATCCAGAGGACAAGGAGGAAGAAAATACGCCAGGGCCAACTAAAAGAAGCCTTGATTTCGTAATCCGCGATGGGTTCTGAGGCGCGAGGGGTTAGGTACTTTCGGGAAAAGGGGAAACGGGGTAACAAAGGGTGCATTCCATTGGTTCCGGGGCAGCTGTTAGCGGTAGACATGGACCGGTTTTTTTCAGCAGTGGCCATGCCCGGAAAAGAATCAGCGTACCAATGTACTCAAAATGTCCCGTTTTTTAAAGAATTGTTTCTGAGAGCAAAACGAGGTTGCCCCCCGTGCATGATGCACGAGGGGCTATATTTTTTACTGCTGCTTAAAACTAAGCCGGTTGTCCGCGCCTCGATCAATAAGTATATGGTCCCCTTCGTTGAAATGACCCTCGAGCATCTCCAGTGCCAGCGGATCTTCTATGTAGCGCTGGATTGCCCGTTTCAACGGCCGTGCCCCAAAAGAGGGGTCGTAACCGACATCAACCAGAAGTTGTTTGGCTTCCTTGGTCAGGGTGACCTTGAATTTGCGCTCCGCAAGCCGCTTGCTCATCCGTTTAATTTGGATATCCACGATCTGGAGCAGGTTTTCCCGAGTCAAGCCGTGGAAAGTGATAATCTCATCAACTCGATTGAGAAATTCCGGTTTGAACTGACGATGCAAGAGCTCATCCACCCGACGACGCATGGTCTCGGGATCGGTCTGGGCCATCTCCATAATGATATGGCTGCCGAGGTTTGAGGTCATGATCAGAATCGTGTTTTTAAAATCCACGGTCCTGCCTTTGCCGTCGGTCATGCGCCCATCATCAAGTACCTGCAGGAGAACGTTGAAAACATCGGGGTGAGCTTTTTCGATCTCATCAAGCAGGATGACCGAATAGGGCCGCCGCCGTACCGTCTCGGTGAGCATGCCGCCCTCGTCATAACCAACATACCCTGGAGGGGCACCGATCAACCGGGCCACCGAATGTTTCTCCATATACTCCGACATGTCGATGCGGATCATCGCCTGTTCGGAATCAAAGAGGAAATCAGCCAAGCTGCGGGCCAATTCGGTTTTCCCCACGCCGGTGGGGCCAAGGAAGATAAAGCTGCCCAGAGGACGATCTGGATCCTGGAGGCCGGCTCGGGCCCGCCGTACCGCATTGGCCACAGCAACAATAGCCTCACGCTGACCGATGACCCGACCAGCCAAGGCATCTTCGGCATGCACCAGTTTTTCCTTTTCCCCTTCCAGAAGTTTATCTACCGGAATACCGGTCCATTTGGCAACCACGCCGGCCACATCTTCAGCCGCGACCTCTTCCTTGAGCATCTGGTGATGCTCTTGGATCTCGCTTAAACGGGCATTGGCCGCCTCCAGCTCTTTGTTGAGTTGGACAATTTGACCATAGCGAATTTCTGCCACCTTGCTCAGCTCACCGGCACGCTCGGCTCGTTGCTCTTCCATGTGAGCTTGGTCAATTTTTGTTTTGATATCACGGATGGACTGAATGATATCCTTCTCCAAGGTCCACTGCCCCTTCATGCCTTTCAGCGAATCATCCAGATTGGCCAGATCCTCGCGCACCTTGGCCAAACGTTCCTTGGACGCCGGGTCATGTTCTTTTTTCAGGGCCTCCTGCTCGATTTCCAGTTTGATCTTCTTGCGTCCCAGCTGGTCGATCTCGGTGGGCATGGAGTCGATTTCGATACGCAGCCGTGATGCTGCCTCATCGATCAGGTCGATAGCCTTATCCGGGAGAAAACGATCAGTGATGTAGCGGCTTGAGAGGGTAACCGCTGCCACGGTGGCTGCATCCTGGATGCGCACACCGTGATGCACCTCGTACTTTTCCTTGATGCCGCGGAGAATGGCAATGGTGTCCTCTTCGCTGGGCTCCTGCACCAGAACCGGCTGGAAACGTCGCTCCAGGGCAGCATCCTTTTCAATGTATTTGCGGTACTCATCCAAGGTGGTGGCGCCGACGCAGTGGAGTTCCCCGCGGGCCAGGGCTGGCTTGAGCATGTTGGAGGCGTCCATCGAACCTTCGGCCGCCCCGGCGCCAACCAGGGTGTGGATCTCATCTATGAAAAGGATGATCTCACCGGCCCGTTTTTCAACCTCTTTCAAAACTGCCTTCAGCCGGTCTTCGAATTCGCCGCGGTATTTGGCTCCGGCAACTAATGAGCCTAGATCCAGTGAAATAACCTGCTTGTTCGCCAGGGTCGAGGGCACGTCACCGTTGACGATCCGCTGCGCAAGGCCCTCAACAATGGCCGTCTTGCCCACACCCGGCTCACCAATCAGGATGGGATTGTTTTTGGTCCGTCTGGATAAAACCTGGATAATGCGACGTATCTCCTCGTCGCGGCCGACTACCGGATCCAGCTTGCCCTTACGGGCCACGTCGGTGAGGTTTCGCGCATATTTTTCCAGGGCCTGATACTTGTCCTCCGGGTAGGGGTCGGTGACCCGTTGGTTGCCGCGTACACTCATTAAGGCCTTGAGAAAGGCATCGCTGGTGATTCCGTGGCGGCCGAGCATGGCTGTGACCTTCAGCGATCGGTCGGCCAGTATGGTCAGGAACAGATGTTCCTGACTGACATACTCGTCCTGCATGTTGGCTGCGGTTTTGAATGACTGGTCAAGTAAGGTGCGCAGCTGCTGTGAAGCATAGGACTGGTTGGCCCCGGCCCCACTGACTTTGGGCAGGTTGTTGATGAGTTGGTTGGTTTCATTCAGGACCACGCTTGGTGTGGCGCCCATCTTCTGCAGTACCGGCACCACCACCCCGTCGGTCTGCTCAAGAATGGCTTTGAGCAGGTGTTCGGGCTGCAATTCCTGGTTGCCGGCTGACTGGGCTAACTGCTGCGCTGCCTGAATGGCTTCCTGTGATTTGATGGTAAATTTGTCGAGTTGCATATCTTTTCTCTCCTTTCCTGCTTATTCATTGGGAACAACAGGTGGTTCATGCTTTCGTTGAGTGGAGAAGATAAGGATCAAATGCAGGGTGTCAAGAAATTGGCACGATGGAGTGGGGAATTACGATGGGTGTGCTAAGACGCACAAAAAAGCCCCCTTGCCGATGACGACAAGAGGGCTTGTGGCTGGATGATCGGTGAGAGATCAACCGCATGAACCGCTACAGGAACCACAACTGCTACTGCCGCTGCTCAGCGGGTTGGCGGAAGTGATGGAAAATCCGGAACGGTATCCAGCCTCCATGAAGTCAACTTTAACGGCACCGCATTTATCCTGCAGATCGTTATCTACCAGGAATTTCAGGCCGCCTTCCTCATAAACCTTATCAGTATCTTTTGGCTCATCCAGAGCCAAACCTAGGCTTGGGCCACTTCAGCCACCCTGCATCAGTGCGATGCGAATAGCAGAACTGATTTTGTTCTGCTCCAGGTAGGTTTTCAGGTTGTTCACAGCAACTTCTGTTACTTCAAACATTCTGCCTCCTCAAAAGTGAATAATACCTCCTTCCCTTGAGGGGGAAGAAGTCATTGGGGTATTAGGCAAGAGTAAGGCGCAAAATGAGACTCGTCAACCATAGATCAACCCGCAGGGCAAGAAAGAGCCACGTGGTGGTGATTTTCCGGTTATTGCACCCTTGATCATTTGTGGCGGTGAAAGCGAGTTTACGGCATAACCACAAAAGAGGATGGTGGCTGAATGAATTTTTGTGGCTTGTGCAAAATCATTATGAAATCGGTTTATTGGACGAAAATGATTGTCAAAGGCGCAGGGGGTTTCTACAATCAACCTATTAAATACGCTGTATCTGGAAACATTCACAGGCAAGGAGTTTAAGATGCGAGAGAAGCTGCTCATTTCCACCGGTGGCGGTGATGCGCCGGGGTTGAATGCTGTTATTTTTGCCGTGGTTAATTCTGCAACCCGAAAAGGATGGGAGGTCTACGGCAGTCGGGCCGGGTACGGGGGGCTGCTTGACCGGGACGATCTCATCCGACTCACCCCGGAGGGGGTAGAGGGGATACTCTCCCAGGGAGGGACTATTCTCGGTTCCACCAACAAAGGAAATCCCTTTGCTAAACCGGTGGAGAATCTTGCCGGCGAGGTTCAAATAGTCGATATCTCCGACAAGATTCTTTCTAGTTTTCAGCGGAATGGCTTTTTTTGCCATATCGCCGTGGGCGGTGATGGCAGCCTGGAGATAGCTCATCGTTTTGCGCAAAAAGGGATGCCGGTAATCGGCGTGCCCAAGACCATTGATAATGATCTCGAGGCCACCGACCGGACCTTTGGTTTTGATACCGCGGTGTCCACTGCCACCGATGCCATTGATAAACTCCATTCCACCGCCAAGTCGCATGACCGGGTGATGGTGGTGGAGGTTATGGGGCGTGACTCCGGCTGGATTGCCCTCTACTCAGGGATTTCCGGCGGTGCCGATGTGATCCTCATTCCCGAGATCCCCTTCAAGATGGATTCGATCTGCGCTAAGATCTCGGATAACGAACTCCACGAAAAACACTATTCGATTGTGGTCGTGGCAGAAGGGGCGCGAGCCGAAGATGGCGAGGTGATCAGTAAGGGGCACGGCGAGTTAGGCCGGTCCGAGGTAGTGCTCGGCGGTGTTGGTGAATGGGTTGCCGACCAGATTCGACAGCGGTTGGGCAAGGATACCCGTTCCTTGGTGCTTGGTCATCTTCAGCGCGGCGGCTCACCCACCACCTTTGATCGGCTGTTGGCTCTGCGATTTGGAGCGGCTGCAGTACGTTTGGCTGAACAGGGTATCTTTGATCACATGGTGGCCTGGGTTCCACCGAACATGACCGCCGTGCCCATCGCCGAAGCTATTCGACGGCGGAAAAAAGTAGATTTGGAAAGCGACAAAGTACAAACCGCCCGGGATATCGGCATCTGTCTGGGCGATTGAGACGAATCGAGATTTCTCCCAATAAATGCCCCTGTCCGCACCCATGGCAACCTCCGATACCCTGCACCTGATATATCAGCGAATGTTTGATCAGCTCGGCCCGCAACACTGGTGGCCAGCGGAGACTGCTTTTGAGGTGCTGGTGGGGGCGATTCTCACCCAGAACACCAACTGGAAAAACGTAGAGCGGGCCATCGACAACCTCAAGTCAGTGGGATTATTGTCCCTGACCGCCCTTGCCGATCTGCCTGTTGCCCTGCTTGCGGAATATATCCGGCCGGCTGGTTACTACAATATCAAGGCCGGTCGGCTGAAAAATCTGCTGTCTTTTATCCACGAACATTTCGGCGATGATCTGCAGGCCTTCCTTGACCAGCCCCTAGCTTCTCTCCGCGAGCAACTGCTCTCCATCAAAGGTATCGGCCGGGAAACCGCCGATTCCATTCTCCTCTACGCAGCCGACCAACCGATTTTTGTGGTCGACGCCTACACCCACCGCATTCTTTCGCGGCATCAGTTCATTGACGAAGATTGTGACTACGAGGCTCTCCAGGAATTGTTCATGGATCACCTGCCCTGTGAGACAGCCCTTTATAACGAGTATCACGCACTGCTGGTGAGAGTGGGCAATTTGTATTGCAAAAAGAAAAATCCCGACTGTGCCGCCTGTCCCCTGCAGGGATTGTAGGCGGCACGGGAAAAGGCGGTGGCTTACTGGGCGATTTCCTTGAGAGACTGCTCGTTCTCTTCAGGCAGGTTCTCTAGCCCCTGGTGGCGGCTGTGCCAGAGGAACCTACGGCAGACGCCCCGGATCAGGCTGGCTTCTTTTTTCTTGATCTTCACACGGCCCAGGAACTGACGAATATTGCGCATCCAGTAAATACGGTTGGTGTCGCGGAGAAAGCTGATCTCACCGAGAGCCTCCTCGATATGCGTATACATCCCTCCCATTTCAAAGGAGTTGGCCAAGTCCGACTGGGGCACCCCGGCAAATGGATGTGTATGAACGGCGGTGTAGAGTTCATAACAGTGGATCGCCACGGCCTGAGCCAGGTTGAGCGATGAAAAACCGGCTGTGGGAATGGTGGAGGCAAACTGGCAGAAGTTGAGATCCTCGTTACTGAGGCCCGCATCTTCAGGGCCAAACATGAGTCCGACACTGTTGCCGGCCAGCATCGGCTGAATCTGGGCCATAATCTCGCGAGGTGTCTGGTCCTGCAACCGGCGGCGACCCTGGCGGGCTGTGGTGCCGACAATGCAGTGATAGGGTGCCGCAGCTTCAGCCGTGGTGCTGCAGATCCGCATCTCCTTAATCAGGTGTGCGGCCTTGTGGGTGGCCATTTTCAGCATTCTTTCCTGGTCATACTGTTCGTTGCTGACCACCACCAGTTCCGAAATGCCGAAGTTAGAGGCAATGCGGGCCGAGGCTCCGATATTTTCCGGAAACTTCGGCCCAATCAAAATAATACCGACCTGGCCAAGAGGCCCGGTCGGTGTTTGTCGTTCTATCATAGCGCTTTATGAGCCGGATTAATTGCCGGAGGACTGCTCCAGTTCCAGGGGTTTCTTGCCGGATTTCTCCGAGCCGGGGTTACTGGTGGTCATTCGTTTGAAGAAGGGAATGATACCACGCTCAGCCCGCTTCATCTCTTCCTCGGCCTCTTTCACCGTAATCTGCCAGGCCGGAGCAAAGCCAGGCGATTTTTCAAACATGATCTCAATGGCCTTCTGATAGACCTGGACCTGACGCAATTCCTGCCGACCGGGTTTCTGGTTGAGCACCTGCACCATGTTCCGCAGGTTGTCCCGCTCCTGTTTGACCTTGTCCATCTCCTCTTTCCGGCGCTCGTTTTCAGTGGCATCAATTTCCAGTTTGGTGTGGAGATGTTCACGTAATTTTTTCAGGCTGCTTTTCAGTTCTCGCGATTTCAGCCAGCCACGCACCAGGAAAAACAGGGCCACGGCAAAACCGATGCAGAGTCCGCGAAGAAAGGGATTGGCAAGGATATCGGAGATCCAGTTGTTGTTTATCATGCTTGTTACCTCAAGAAGAAAGTTATGCGACCGCAGAAAATCCAACGATCACATTGACGGAATAGTCTGTATCCAGAGGCCCCATTCTTATTTGAATTGCCAATATTCGTCAAGCAAAACCACGGGTCGTTTCAGAGCTTAGAGCGCCGATGATTCGCCCTTTTCAGACTCGCTTGCGGAGGGGGTGGGGGCAAGGGAGAAACTGATGCGTTTTGTTGAAAGATCAACATGATCAAGCCGTGCCAGCACTCGGTCGCCAAGCTGATACATGCGGTTGCTGGCTTGGGCGATAAGGCGATAGCGGCGACTGTCATGGAGGTAGTAGTCATCGGTCATGGTCGCAGTCGGGATCATGCCGCTGATAAAGCTCTCATCCAGGGTCAGGTAAAGGCCAAAGGCGGTCACTCCGGAGATAATTGCCGGAAAGATATCGCCAATTCGGTCCAGCAAAAACAGGGCCGAACAGCGGGCGTGGACATTACGCTCGGCATCAATGGCCTTGCGTTCGCACTGGGAGAGGTGGATTCCGGCCTCGGTGAGGTTGTTTTCCTTACCGGGTGTGGGCGCTGTTTCTGTATTTTTATGCAACCAGGCCTGGAGCACCCGATGGACCACCAGGTCGGGATAACGGCGGATCGGGGAAGTGAAGTGGAGGTAGTAGGGGGCGGCCAGTCCGAAATGGCCGACATTTTCCGGAGCATAACGGGCCTGCTGCATGGTGCGCAGCAGCAGATTATTGACAATGTATTCGGAAGAGGAGCCGGCTGCCTGGCGAATCACCTCGGCAAACCAGGCCGGATTGACCTCGGAGCGGGGTAGGGTCAGGCCCAGGGCCTTGGCGGCATCGGTAAAAGTCTCCAGTTTGAGCGGATCCGGGCGCTCGTGAATACGGAACAATACCGGTTTCTGCGCCTTGGAAAGCGTTTCGGCCACGGCCTCATTGGCGGCCAGCATGCAGTCTTCGATCAGTTGATGGGCCCGGTTGCGTTCGGCCAGGCTGATCGAAGCCACCCGATTGCCCGCAAGCTGCACCTCCGGCTCAGGGAGGTTGAAATCAAGACTGCCGCGTTCGGTGCGTTGTTTTTTCAACAGGAGTGTCAGTCGGTCTGCCTGCGTAAGCATCGGCTCCAATTCGGCAAATTCGCTACGGACCTTGGGATCTTTTAAATAGAGCAGTTGGTTGACCGTGGTGTAGGTAAAACGCTGCTTGCTTCTAATCAAAGATTTACAGTACCGCTCGCCAATGCGTTTTCCCTGATGGTCAAAACGAAGGATGGCGGTAAAGGCCGCTCGATCCTGGTTGGGCACCAGGCTGCAGAGATCGTTGGAGAGTCGTTCGGGCAGCATGGGCAGGACCCGGTCCGGCAAGTAGACGCTGGTGCCGCGAAGATAGGCTTCCCGGTCAATGGCGGAGTTGGTGGCCACGTAATGGCTGACATCGGCAATGGAAACATAGAGGGTGTAGCCCTCATCGCCATACTCAACACAGATGGCGTCATCAAAGTCGCGGGCGGTTTCTCCGTCAATGGTGATATGGGGCAGGTGGCGCAGATCTGCCCGTCCCGGTTCGCATTCCGTTACTGCCGCAAGTTCAGCAACCTCGGTTTCGACCTCGGTGGGAAATCGTTCGCGCAAGGAAAACTGGGTGATAGCCATCCGGATCTGCACGCTGGCGTCCTTGGCGTCTCCAAGGATTTCGACAATGCGGCCGCTTGGCCCTTGGCGTTCCGAGCCATAGTCGGTGATTTCCGCCAAAACCGCCATCCCATCCTCGGCATTTCGAGTATCTTGGCGCCGAATTGTCACTGTGTAAGGGAGGCGGTCGTCATCCGGGGCGACATAGCCGCCATTGGCACCGGCGTTGAAGATGCCGCAAACCTTGGTGACTGCCCGCTGCAACACCTCAAGCACTCGACCTTCGCGGCGTCCACGGGCGGAGCCGATCAGGGCGAGATGCACGGTGTCTCCATGACTGGCGCCGCCAAGATAATGGGGTGCGATGAAGATGTCCTTACCCTTTTGCGCCTGTTCCCCCTCAAGGACGGCAAAGCCGATCCCTTTGCTGGTCAATTCCAGGGTGGCGCGTAATGGTTCTGGTCGCGATACGGAGACGAATCTCCGATCTATCTTTTCGATTTTATGCTCATCCTCAAGCGAGGCTAAAGCCTTGTGAAGTGCGGTGAGTTGGCTGCGTCCCAGGTGGAGGGCCTGGGCGATTTCGTTGCTGCCAAGCGGCTTTTGTTGCTGGTTGAGGAGGTCAAGAATTGAGGACTGCAGTGAACCGGAGGGCCTGGTGTGTAAACTGCGGACCTGTCGATTTTTACGGGAGACTGCTGCAGTTTTTTTTCTGCGGAGAAATTTTCCGGCCATCTTTTACCTTTCCTTGCTCGGATGCATGGGTTGAAATCCGGCAGTAGGTTTTGATGGACTCATAAAAAGTCCATCAATTGTATAATCTCACAATAACATAATAAGCAAAAAGCTGGCCTCATGAAAAGAGGCGATCGCGAAGCTCGGAACATCGTTCTCGGGACTTTTGGTGAAAACGACAATTTTGCTTTGTCCACGGGATTGTCTCTGTTAGAGTACAGTTTTGCCTTTGCAGCGGAAAAATGAATTGTACACCATTTCGGCGGTAAGAAAAGAAAAAGCCAAGGTAGGTCGGGAACTCGATGCAGTATGTCAAATTTGATCTAGAGACTTACCGCCAGACCATGTTGTCCTTTATCGGCGATGGTCCGGAAGCCCAGGTCTTCTGGAAGGCCTTGGATTTTGCCTTCGAGGCCCACGGTGATCAGTGGCGTCGTTCGGGCGATCCTTACATTATGCATCCATGTTCAGTCGCTCGCATCCTGGCCGAGGAACTCGATATCCGTAATCCGGAGATCTTGGCAGCAGCCCTCTTGCACGACACCGTGGAGGATGTGGAAGAGGTCACCGGCGAGGTGATCCGGGAGCGATTTGGTCCCACTGTCGAGGCCATTGTCGAAGGGTGCACCAAAGTCACCCACTATACCGGTGATCGCCAGACCTTTAAAAAGTTGGTCCATCGTAAGATCTTTAGCGGTGCGGCGGCCAAACTCGAGGTTATGATCGTCAAATTGGCGGATCGGTTGCACAACCTCCGCACCCTCGCGAGCATGCCCAAGCATAAGCGGCAGAAAATTGCCGACGAAACCCTGGATATTTATGCACCATTGGCCACGATTCTGGGCCTGTTTGCCATCAAACGGGAACTCTATAACCTGGCCCTGGCCTATAAATTTCCTCGTCAGGGCAGTCGCTTGCAAATGCATATCAACAGCCTGCGCGACGATCCGGCAGTGCTCGCGATTATTGATAACGTGCAGAAGGGGATTCACGAAGAGGGAGTGCAGGGAACGGTTACTCTGCGGACCAAGGGACTCTGGGGCTATTATGATGTGCGCAATCGCATCCTTATCAAGGAGATTGAAAGCCCCCAGGAAATCCTTATCGTCATGAGCAGTCGCAGCGAGTGCTATCAGGCCCTAGGAGTGCTCAATCGAATTTATCCCCCTGTTCCACGCACCATTCGCGATTTCATCGCCAGTCCCAAGCCGTCGGGGTACCAAGGGTTACACGCCCGGCCCAATATCGATGGCCGTAAATATCTGTTCAAAATCCGCACCGAAGAGATGGCCCGCCGGGCACAGCGGGGGATGATCCGGGAGTGGACCAGCGACAGTAAAATTAATAATCGCTATTTCCGGGAAATTCAGGAGATGTTCGATATCCTCGGGAGTGACGATTCGGTCTCCTACCGGGATATGATCGCTGCCAGTGGCCGCAAGGAAATCTATACCTACACCCCCCAAGGAGATCTGATTTGTCTGCCGGTCAACTCGATCCTGCTCGATTTTGCCTTCCGGGTTCATACCGCCATCGGTCATACCTGTGTCGGCGGGATGATCGGCAAACAGAAAGTGCGGCCCGACCATCAACTCCGTGACGGCAATGTGATCAAGGTCCTGCGTCAGGAGGGATCGGTAAATTTTGATCCGACCTTGCAGATGCTCTGCCAAACCCCGAAAGCCCGATCGGAATTAGCCAAGGCTTTTCGATTGCGGCGGGAGGCGATTTCGCGCCAGATCGGCGCCTCGGTTCTCTCTCAGGAGCTGCGGCGTTACGGCGTACCCTTTGAAGTGGTGGAAAAGGAGGGGATGACCGACATCCTCACCTATTTTGGCATAGACTCGCTTGATGAGCTCTATTTGCAGATCGGTGAGGGGCGGGTGCGATTGCGGGAACTGATTTATGAGATCCGTAACGGCCTTTATGTCGGGAGGCCTACCCTATTCCAACCCACCGGCGTTTTTAATCGAGTTGACCTGACCACCCTGGATCCAGTGGTGATGAAGACTTCCGCCTGCTGCAAGCCCGGGCCCCTTGATAAGGGGGTGATCGGACTGTTGAGTGAACGCGGGCTCTCCCTGCACCGTAAAGATTGCACTCAACTGCAAAAAATTAACTTCCAGCGGGAGGATGCGGTGGAGGTGCGGTGGAAGCTCAAGAGCACCCGCATTGAAAAAAATCAACGGATCATCGTCATGCAGGCCAGTCGCAACCGATTATTGATGATGCTCTCGGTGGCGCCGGAGGAAATGAAGATGATCGATCTCGTCTATCTGGGCAAGGGCGTGGCCTTGGTTGGAGACTGGGAGGTCAATTTTCAGGTAACCAATCTGTACGGACTGAAAAAAATTGATCGGCATTTTGCCCGTTCAGGGCTGAGTTATGACTTTGAGGTGGAGCCGTAACCTGCTTGTTGCTTTCTTTGCTTGACGCCGACAATGTGGTGCTTATTCTAAAGAACATAAAGGAGAGGGAATGCTCCTGTGGCGGTTCCTGAAGGTCGCACAAGTTCTCTTGATGCAACCAAAATTCCTTTGCTTTCTTTCCTGCTTGGTGTTTGTGAAGCCGTTATTTGGTTTGGCTTGGCAAACACCATTTTTTTTGTGGGCGGCAGTCATGGATGTGCTGGTCCAGTTGCGCCTGAAAGCTCTCCCGTGACAGCTCGCGGGCACCAAAGCGCAGCAGGTGCTCGGTGGTCATCTGGCAATCAATCATGGCGATTTCCTTGTGCTGGGCCAGGTGGACAAGTGTGGCCAGTGCCACCTTTGAGGCGTTGCTGATGCGGGTGAACATCGATTCGCCAAAAAATACTTGATCCAGGCAAATTCCGTACAAGCCTCCGGCCAATTGGCCATCTTGCCAACATTCGATCGAGTGGGCAAAGCCGTACTTGTGCAGTTCCAGGTACGCCTGCTGCATCTCCGAAGTAATCCAGGTCCCGTGTTTGTCTCGACCCGAGGCCGTGGCGCAACCGGCTAAAACCTCGGCAAAGGCGGTATCCGCGGTAATGGTAAAGCCGCCTGCGTTGAGGAGGCGTTTGAGCCGCTTGGGGAGGTGGAACTCCTCGGGGAAGAGGACGAGTCGGGGAGCAGGCGACCACCAGAGAATGGGATCGCCCTCAGAGTACCAGGGAAAGATGCCCAAGCTATAGGCCATGACCAGCCGATCCGGACTCAGGTCTCCTCCCACAGCCAGGAGGCCATCATCTTCGGCAAATTCAGGGGAAGGGAAGAGCAGTGCGTCGGTGAGGCGGAAGACTGGCATGGTTGTCTAGGGGAGCTGAGGATGATAATCGCCGAAATCCTACAGCGGAAATAAAAAAAGGCAAGCCCGAAGGCTTGCCTTTTTTTTGTTGGATATGTGAATGGGTTACTTAGCGATTCGTGCGGCGGCGGGTAAGGCCTGCTAAACCAGCAAGGCCGGTACCGAAGAGGAGCATGGTGGCTGGTTCGGGGACGGGATCGCCTGGGATGGTAACGGCCCCGTCAATTGCATCATTGCCGCAGGACATAGTCCAGTGAGCACCTAAAGTGAACCCGCCATTCATCCAGTCAGAACCAAGGATTTTTTCCAAGTCTAATTCAACTATGCGATAATTGGAATAGCTTTCCCATCCGGCCCAAGTGTTCTTCAACAGAGCCCCGGTAACAATATCACCACCGTCCATGGCAAAAGGATTTGAAGCACTAAAATAAATGTCATTGTTCCATGTTATGTCTTTATAAAATCCTTGAGCGTCTTTGCCGTTATGATCAATATCGGCTTCTACTTTATGACCGGCGCCATCTTTTGTGTACAGACCAAAATCGACGGCATACTCATAACTGGTTGGCGAATTGTCAAAAGACAAAGCTAAGTCACCAGCATAATACCATTTATTACCATATTTCTGTTGACCGTCCGATAGGTCAAACCCTGTCTGCAAGCCAATGGACAATGTGTTTCCGCTAATTTTGTAAAAAAGATATTCGGCATCAAAGGCCTGGCCACCAGCAGCTCCAGCTGTAAGAGTCCCATCTTCATTGCTTTGTGAGGTGAAATTGATCCAGTTATTAGCGGTGCTTGTAAACTCCGTCATCATTGCAGCAGATGCAATTCCGTTAAAACATGCCAGTGTGGCGACTGTAGTTAGACTTAAATAGATTTTTTTCATGTGAATTCTCTCCATTTTTGATGGCTGCATCAAATTCCTAGGAAAATTGTTAAAAAATTGTGAATTTTATTTGGTATTATATCGGCTTTAATTAAGCAAATATGGGGCCATTTTGGAGGTGTGGTTAAAATGTCATTTTTCCAAATGATTGCGGTGCTTTTTGTTTTCAGCAGATCTTGGCCGGAATTTATTTATGCAGAAAACCGGAAAACAGAAGTTATTTTTAAGGGATAATTAGAAACGAATTTTTTTTGACTCCTTAAGTCAACATTTGCGATACGCTTTGGTTTAAAATACCTGCCATTCATGAATGGCAACTGTGAGAAATATGTGATAGTTTTTCTGAGTATCCATTTATTATTGCTCCCCGATACTCGAGTATTTCAGGTGGCCATGTATCTCGAACACTTTCAGCTCACGCATCCCCCTTTTGCCGAATCTTCGGATCTATCGCTGTTTTTTCCGGAATCACGGATTGTGAAGATCTGCCAGTTCTTAATTCCGGATATTCTTGCCGGGAAGCGGCTTCTCAAATTGGTGGGAAAGGAAGGTTCCGGAAAAACCCTGCTCTGCCGGATGATTGAAGAGCGATTACCCGACGCCTGCCGGGTGGTGACGATGGAAAATCCCGTCGGCTCCTTCGACGACCTGCTTCGCATTGTCTGCATCGAGCTGGGCATGGAGGCAAAAAGTTCCCATGATGAGATAGAGGTATTTTCGGAGTTGCAGCGGTTGCTGGCGCAAGCGCATGATCAGGGCTTACGGGTAGTGCTTATCATCGATGAGGCGGAAAAGTTGTTTTTGGCCGCACTTGAGCGGTTGGTACGTCATGTTGGCGAGAATGCCGGTGATCTCCGTCTGACGCTGGTGCTCGTCGGTCGACCTGCCCTGGATGCCAACCACAAGCAGATGGCTTCTTTCAGTACCAAGGCAGCCTTCAGCAATACGTATATTTTAGAAGATTTTTCCGAGAGCGAAATTCGGCAGTATCTTCGTTTCCGAGCAGGTGCTGCCGGGATGTCCGAAGAGCATTTTGCCGAGGTCTTCACTGAAGCGGTGGTGACCAAAATTTTCAATGCAGCCAAGGGAAATCTCAGGCTCATCAATGTTCTGGCCGAGGAAGCCTTGCAGGATTTTTGTGCGGAGAAATCCTTCATGGTCCTGCTCGACCATGTGGAACCTGAAGCCGTGGTTGAACCAGTGCGGCGGCAGAGTCGCCTGCTTCTCTTGTATGAGCTGCTTCGCGGCAAGGCGATGTTGACCGGGGCCCTTATTGGTTCCATAATTTTGGTGCTCGCTATCGGGTTGTTTCTCAATAGGACAGGTGAGCAATCGTCTTCCACTTCAATTAAGGGAGGGGCAGCTCTTCCAACATCGCAGTTACCCTCATCAACACCAACGTTCACCGCCCCGCATCCATTGCCGCAACAGGCCCAAGTTGATGGCGAGAAAATTTTTCGTGAACGGCTTGGTGCCAGCGCCAACTGGCTGGCCGGAATGTACCAAGGAAAATACACCATTCAACTGATGATGCTTGCCTCACCCTCGGCCCAGTTCAGCCTGGCCGGGACATTGGCCACGGATGATTACGCTCCCATTCTCGACCAAGTGTATATCCGGCAAAAACAGACCAATCCTCCCACACTGTTTGTTTTTTACGGTATCTACGATAGCCTGGATGCGGCCCGCGAAGCCCGCAACAGCATGCCGGTCTTTCTCCGTAAAAACCAGCCGTATCCGCTCTCCATCAGTGAGGCCCTGCGGAAAATCGAGCATTGATGGATACTTCGTCAACCAAATCTCGAAAAGGTGTGTATCTCAGCAGCAATATGTTTCGAAGCACGGAACATCATCTCGTTTTTTTTATAAGAGGTAATCCATGCAGGTCGTTCTTGCTAAACCGCGCGGTTTTTGTGCCGGTGTCAATCGTGCCATATCCATTGTTCATCAGGCCCTGGAGCGTTTTTCTCCGCCGGTGTATGTGCTCCATGAAATCGTGCATAATACCCATGTCCTGGAGGAATTGCGTCGGCGTGGGGCTATATTTGTCGAAGAACTGGAGGAGATTCCCGCCGGTGCGGTGACCATTTTCAGCGCCCATGGTGTTTCCAAGGCAGTGGCTGAACAGGCGCAAAATTTAGGATTGCGAACCATAGATGCCACCTGCCCCCTGGTATCGAAGGTGCATCGACGGATGATTCGTCTGTACAATCAGGGGTATGATGTGTTGGTGATTGGGCATAAGGGGCACCCGGAAGTTGAGGGCACCTGTGGGCAGGTGGATGGGCCGGTGCAGGTGGTGTCCAAGGTCTCTGAGGTCGCGACCTTGCGGGTTCGTGATCCTGAGAAGGTGGGCTACGTGACCCAGACAACATTGAGTGTCGACGATACCGAGGGAATGCTTGATGGATTGCGGCATCGGTTCCCTTTGATTTCCGAACCCGAGCGGACCGATATCTGC
Organism: Desulfobulbus sp.; assembly: GCA_050252135.1. GTDB lineage: Bacteria > Desulfobacterota > Desulfobulbia > Desulfobulbales > Desulfobulbaceae > Desulfobulbus. Next base: position 20,934 of record JBFWLN010000027.1, on the reverse strand, counting down.
TACGCCACCACCAATCGTCAGGTCGCTGTCCGCCGTCTTGCGGATCGGGTCGAACTGATCCTTATTGTCGGTTCAAAAAACAGTTCCAACTCAAATCGGTTACGCGAAGTGGCAGAGTTGCGAGAGACCCCCGCGTATCTGATCGACGATGCCGGAGAAATCAACATCGCTTGGCTTTCAGGTGTGGCCACAATCGGTATCAGTGCCGGGGCATCGGCTCCGGAGCATCTGGTGACCGGGGTCATTGATTGGCTGCGGAAGCAAGGCCCGGTGACGGTGGAGGAGATGGAGGGCGAAGAAGAGCATGTCAGTTTTCCCGTCCCCGAACTCGAGGTGAACGGCTGATTTTAAGGCCTTGGGGGCGATGGGTTAACAACCTGTTCGACGCTTACAAGTTGAACCTTGGCCAGGCGTGTCGGAGCACAGTGGGCAAAAGCCGCAACCATGCCCTGGTTGGGATGGCCGATGGCGATGGCCTCGCCTTTTTGTATTGCGAGATCGGCGAGCAAAACCATCTGACGACAGATGGCTGATTCCTGCTGGTCATTATCTAGAAAAATCCTGCGCCTGGCTGTTGGAATGCCAAGCTTCCTGGCTGTTGCCTCCGCCACCGAACCGGCAATGGTATAAGAGTCGATAAAAAAAAGGCCTTGCTCTCTGAGTGTTGAGAGCACCTGGCGTATTTCCTTATGATGCTGGGTAAAACGTGACCCCATGTGGTTGTTTGCACCCGTGGCTGTGGGAACCGCAGCCAGCATCCTCCATGTTTTCTCCTGAAGTTGATCTTCCGTTTCTCCTACCCGCAAAGTCAGTGGTTCGTTTTTCCAACTGTGATCCTGAGGCTCCATCGGCAGATGGACCAGCACGGTCCGACCACGTTCGTGGGCCAGCCACGCCAATTCCTCTGTATGAGGCGCCTGGGGTAAAAAGGAAAAATTAAGGGGCAATTCCAGGTTGAGGAGCTGCAGGCCGACTTCCCTGTTGTAGCCCATGTCGTCGATGATGATGGCGACTTTGGCAATGGCGTCGGTCACCTTTTCAGGGAGGGGGATGGAAATCTTGGCAGGAGAAGAGATCCTCTCCGTGGCTAAACGTGATGGAAATTGTTCGGTGGTATCAGGCTCTTTTCTGATGGCTGAAGCTTTAAAGCGCTCTATTGGTGGCTGTTGAAGAGGTGCAATCGGCTCGGGTGACTGAATGGGGATGGACTCTGGAACCAGAGCAAGCAACAGGGCAAGGGTAGCCTGCCGCAAATGGTAAGAAGGTCTGCCCGCCACGAAAAACGATTATTTTTGCCGAGAGAGGATATAGCCTGCCAGTTGTTTGAGCAGGTTGATTTCAAGGTTGTCCGGGCCTTTGGCCGAAAACGGGGCCAGCGCTTGAATGGCCTGGGTCGTGAGGTCCCGTGCCACCTGGGCCGCAGAGGCGAATCCCTGATAGTGTTCGATGAGGCTGTAGAGTTGTTCGTAGGCTCCTGGCCGGGTGCGATCACCGTGGAAGAGTTGCTCCAAGGTTGTTCGATCCTCGGCGCTGGCTCGGCCGAGGGTGTGGAGTATGGGCAGGGTCAGTTTGCCTTCGATGAAGTCGTTGCCTGTTTTTTTGCCGGTTGTCTCTGTTTGACCCTGGAAATCGAGGAGATCATCGACGACCTGGAAGGCTGCGCCGATGAGGTTGCCGTAGGTTGCCAGGGCTTGTAGGCGAGCTTGGCCGGCTCCGGCAAAGAGGGCGCCGATGGCGCAGGTTGAGGCGATCAAGTTGCCGGTTTTCTGGCGGATAACGGCAAAGTACTGGTCTTCGCCGGTGCTCATGTCGGCGATATAGCGCAACTGTTCAAACTCTCCATTGACCATGGAACCTGTGGCCTCACAGAAGATTTCCAGCCCCTGTGCACCGGCCAACCGACCTATCAGATGCATGCTGCGGGCATGGAGCCAATCTCCTGCGAGAATGGCTGCGGCCAGTCCAAACTGGGCACTCACGGTGATTTTTCCGCGTCGTTTGGGGGCATGATCAATCACATCGTCATGCACCAGGGTGGCAACGTGGAGATATTCAAAGGCGGCTGCCAATAGGTAGAGATCGTCGTCATCACGACCACAGCACCGGGAGCAGAGAACAGTGAGGAAAGGACGGATGCGTTTGCCGCCGTTAAAGAGGGCGTGTTCCAAAACCTGAGCCAGCAGGGGATCGCAACCGGAGAGTGCCGTGGCGAGGTCCGCGTGCATGGCGGTTTCCACCCGGGACGCAACCAGGGCGGCCATGGAACGTAAATCAATAGAATTGGCTGTTACTGACATGATTATAGGTGCACAAAAAATGCTGCGACCGCATCCAAATCGCGAGTCAGGGGACTGGGTGGCAGGCTTTGACGAAATTGACGGCCATACCCCTTGGTAAAAAGCCGAGTATCCAGAATCGCAATCACCCCGCGGTCTTCAGCGGTCCGCATCAATCGTCCCACTCCCTGGCGGAGGGTGAGAATGGCTCGGGGAATCTGAAACTGGATAAAAGGGTTTCCGCCAAGTGCCTTGATGCGGCTGATTCGAGCCATAATAACAGGGTCGCTGGGGACTTCAAACGGTAATTTGTCGATAATTACCAGGCTCAGTGCTTCACCGGGGATATCCACCCCCTCCCAAAAGCTGGCCACGGCCAACAGTACCGATTCGGTCTGGTGGGTGAAGGCCTCAAGCAAACGTCGCCGTGGCGCCTCACCTTGGACCAGGATAGGGTAGGGCAGGCGGCCATGCAGGTAAGCTGCGGCCCGGTCCATGGCAGCAAAGGAAGTGAACAGACAAAGGCTGCGTCCCTGGGCATGGAGGATGAGTTGTTCCAGGTTTTGATGAATCGCCTCGACATAGCCTGCTCCGTTGGGTTCAGGGCAGGTCGACGGAGGGATGTATAACAGGGTTCGCCCCGCATAGTCAAAGGGCGAGGCGAGGGACAAGGTCGGCGTATCGGGGCTCAGGCCTATGCGTTCGAGAAAATAGGTAAAATTGCCGCCTGTAGTCAGTGTTGCCGAGGAAAAAACACAGTGGCGCACTGTACTAAAGAGGCTTGTCTGTAATTCCGAGGCCACATCCACTGGGGTCGCGCACAGGGTCAGATTGCGTTCGCCCCGTTCAAACCAGTAAGTAAAGGGGATTTCTTCAGGCGGTAAATCGTCAAATTGCTCTGCCATGAGTCGGTCAAGGCGGGCGGACAAATCCTGCGCTCGGTCCGAATACTGCACCCATAACCCCTCACTCCCTGCCAAGGGATCAAGGGCTTGCAATAGATGGGTGAGGGCAAGGCGGAGGTCGTCGTGGGCCTCTCGAACACCCCGTTGTTCGAGAATCTTAGGCGTCAGGGGGAAGCGTCCCCGTTCCATGGGAAAGACGGCGGAAAAGCGTTCGATGGAGCCAAGCAGGCGGGCAATGGTTTGGAGAAGCGCGACCTGGGAGGAGCTGGAAAGTTCCGCCATGGCGCTGCGTTCCAGATCTCCGGCCAGATCAACGACTTGAAAACGGGAAAAAGTGAAGCCGAAAAAGGTGGTGGCCACCTGCTCCACATGGTGGGCCTCGTCGAAGATAACACTTTCGTAACGCGGTAACACCTCGCCGAATCCAGTACGCCGAATTGCCAGATCGGAAAATAGCAGGTGGTGATTGACGATCAACAGGCGGCTGTTCGCCGCATCCCGACGCAGGCGGTTAAGGAAGCAGTCGGCCGCCTCGGGGCAATTTGCGCCCAGGCAAAAGTGGGATTGGCAGCAGATTTTTTGCCACAAAAGGGAGCCAGCACCCAGCCAATCCAGTTCTGAGCGCTCCCCATAGAAAGTGGCCTGCAACCAGTCCTCGATGTTTTCCTTTTCGTTCTCCTTAAACAGATCGCCAGGTTGTGCCGCCAGCAGCTGGTGCCAGCGGTAGAGGCAAAGGTAATTTTGCCGTCCTTTGACACAGAGGGCTTTGAGTTCCGGATCAATGTGGGCAAGAATCAGAGGAATTTCCTTGAGGAGTATCTGGTCCTGCAAATTCCGGGTGTGGGTAGAGACAACCACCCGCTTGCCGCTGAGTACGGCAGGGATGAGGTAAGCCAACGTTTTTCCCAGCCCTGTCTCGGCTTCTACCACCAGGCTGGCGGCCTGGTCACCGAGAAACTCTTCAGGTGTTGCCAGTAGATCATCGACAGCCTGGGCCATGGCCAACTGCCCCGATCTTGATTCATATCCCGCAAGGTTCTTGGCCAGGATGCCTTGTGGGCCAAAAAACTGTTCCATCATTTCTCTCCCAGGATATCCCGGACGATTTCCACCACCTGAGGAGAGTTGTCTTCAAGAAGAGCGGGCAGGGGCGCGAGGGCCTCAACGGTGCCGATAATACCGAGAACGCTGGCCGCCTCACCGCGCACCCAGGGTGTCTCATTGCCTAGTTGAGTCATTAATCCAGGGATTGCGAGGGGAAGCTGTTCGGGGCAGAGTTCAAGCAGATGTTCAAAGAGTACGGAAACTCCGAGGCGCACCGCAAAACGTTCATCGGTCAGTAATTCTCCTGTCCAGGCAAAATAGCGCGGCTCTTGGCAAAACATGGCCACGATGTTTTCCACATGACCCATGGCCAGGAAATCGGCGATAACCTGGAGCAGTTCCTGATCGCTGACTTCTGTCTTTTTTTCTGAGAGTTGGGAGTGTTGCCGCATAGTTGTATTTTTCGAATGGATTTTAGGGGTCCTTACCATGGCTGGCCGCCGGCAGCAATCCGAGAATTAGCCATCACCGCTTCTTGACACACTTTTTGAGGGAGAGTAGAACAGATTCACTGACCTTACGCTGCAATATTGATGGACTCGTCAAAAGACCATCACATTCTGAGAGATGGCTCAGTAAAAACAAAAATATACAAGGAGTGGCGTTTTTTACCGCTTCGACGCAGTCAATCGAAGTTTTTACGACGTCATCAATATTTCTACTCTCAAGTCCCTTGAATAGGCCCATGCTTGAACTTCACTTTCCCCCTCCTCCCCTTTCCATAGCCGAGGATGAATTTCTGGAGGACGGCGAAGTGATTGTTATTGTCGACGATTTTCCGGATATTGTTGCCTTGTTGCAGGATTTTCTCGGTCAGCAGGGGTTCGCCTCGGTCACCGCCGATTCAGCAGCCACTCTGCAACAACAGTTGGCAAACAATAAAGCGGCCCTGGTTTTGCTGGATATAGGTCTACCCGATGCCGACGGCATGAAACTGCTGCCGGAGCTCAAACAGCAGGATCCGGATCTGGCAGTGATCATGCTGACCGCGGTGACCGATCTCCAAACCGCTTTGGCCTGCCTCCGTTATGGTGCCGATGACTACTTGGCCAAACCGGTTCATTTCACCGACCTGCTGGCCACTCTCCGCCGAGTGCTTGAAAAAAGGCGGCTTTCAATCCGCAATCGTCTGTATCAGCGTCAGATTGAACAGGCCAATTACCGAATCAGTCTTGCCCATAGGCTGGCGATGAAGATGAACAGCGCCTACTTGAGCATGACAGAACTCGATGAAATCCTTTTAGCAATTCTGGTCGGAATCACTGCCGAAGAGGGGTTGGGATTTAACCGAGCGTTCCTTGCTCTGTTCGATGAGGCGGGCGAATACCTGGAAGGACGACTCGCCATCGGGCCCGGCAGCCGGGAGGATGGCAGCCGCATCTGGCAGAACCTCCGCGATCAAGAACTTGGGTTGTATGATCTATTTGCCCGGATCCAGCGCAATGAAACCACCATGGATGCCGAGGTCAATCGGATTGTGCGGGCATTGCGGGTGGATGCATCCGATGCGGAACATCTTCTTGTTCGGGCGGTGCGTAAGCGTGAGTCGATCCTGGTTGAGGGCGGAGAGGCCGATTGCCCTGTGCCCCTGGATCTGATCGGTCTGTTGCAGGAAGACTCCTTTGTGGTGATTCCTCTCTATTCTCCCAGCCGAGCCCTTGGCGTTATCATTGCGGATCATTTTGTTAATCGCACTTCAATCAACGAGGAACGCATCCGCGCTCTGGAGAGCTTTGCCAGTCAGGCAAGTCTGGCGATCGAGCATTGCCGGCTCTATGTGGATATGCAGCATAAAATCAAAGAATTGGAGTCTGCTACCCTGGAACTGGAGAAGAACAAGGATCTGTTGGTGGAGGCGGAACGGTACTCCGCGCTTGGTCATATGGCGGCTCAATTGGCCCACAGTATCCGCAATCCGATTACCGCCATCGGTGGAACCGCCCGTTTGCTTGCGCGCAAGATCGACAACAAAGAGTTGCTGCGCTTTCTGGCGATGATGTCCGGAGAGGCAGAAAAGATTGAGAAGACCCTGGAAGATCTGTTCAGTTTTGTTGAGCAGGTGAAACCGGTGCTGGAACGGACACATCTTTTCCCGCTCATCCACAAATCGCTCTTGTTGCACTTTCATGCCCTCAAAGAGCAGGGCATCAAACAGATGATGTTTTTACCCGAGATTGACCCAGTGGTAGAGGTGGATCCTCGTCTGATTCAACAGGCCCTGGTCCATCTGATACGAAACAGTGTCGAGGCCATGCCAGAGGGGGGGGGATTGACGATCGATGTGGAGCTAACGCGTGACGAGGTGCAAATTATACTGCGTGATACCGGCCATGGCCTAGGGGAATCCCACGGAGAGCATGCAACCGATCCGTTTTTCACCACCAAGATGGTTGGTACCGGCATGGGGCTTACCCTGGTGAAGCGAATTGTTGAGGATCACGGCGGCAGATTGAGTCTCGATAACCGCAACGAAGGGGGCACCCAGGTGACGGTTGTGTTGCCGAGGATCGTTGAAGAACGGGGGGAGTTGGTTGCTCCTTCTCATCCCTTTGTCGCATGAAACAGCTTTCTTCGTAACCCGAGGGGTACAAATAAATCGATAATGTATCCTCTGAGGCAGATTGTTCAGGAAATTAAGTGATAATAAGTTCGCGTGCGCAGGGTAGCTCGGGGGCTAAATCGATGCAAGAGGAGCTAACTGAGTACCATTTTTTACAGAAGAAGAGAGGGCTACCGACTCCTGGGGACGGACGACTTTCGCATGTGCCCGAAAAAAGAAAAGGCGCTGAGCATAAGCCCAACGCCTTTTTATGTTGCTGAATGTTAAAGGGGAATTAGAACTTCAGCTCGAAGCGGGTCAGGGCTGCAAAGGCACCGTCCTCTTCCATGCTAGAATTTTCAAAATCGGGATCCAGGTAGCCAGCAGAGAAATAGACATCAGCACCCTTGCTGATGGTATACTGCAGGATAGCGGAAAGTTCCCAAGCACTATTCAACGCTTCATCATTGTAATTAACACCAGATGTTGGACCCATTACGCCCCCTTTGGGTCCATCTCCAGGCGTGCTCCAAGCATCCACATCGGCATATACGAAATTGCCGGTCAGTTTCAGGGATTCATTGATCTGATAGGATGTTACCAATCCAGCCCACAGCCAGTCGCCGCCATTACCGATCCGATAATCGGAGATTTTGCTGTTGTCAACGCCACCGAGCATTACAAAACCGTAGGCTACGTCCGGCAGGAAGCCGCCAGAGGTGAAACCAAGGTTCAAACCAATGTTGAGCTTGTCGATCTGGTAATTCGGGAAGACATAACCACCAAAGCCGGTGTCATCGGACCCAATGAGATCGGTGGTAGTGTTATCGTCGATCCAAGAGTTCATGCCGTTGATGTCGCCATCAACAACGGCGAATTCACCAACCAATCCAAACTGGCCACTCTGGCCTTTGGTATAGAGAGATCCAAAGAAACCGGTGTTGTTCGTGAACTGATTAGGAATTTCATCGCGAGCATCACTTTGATAGCCGAGCATACCACCAATAATCCAATCTGCGTTCAACTTGGCTTTAATGTGAACACCAAAGCGCATTTCGTCATTATCTGCATATTTGTCAACGGTGGTGCCATCCATCTGGGCTTCTTCCATCCACTCGACAAAGGGGTTGATCTCGATGTTGTTGAGTTTGATGAGGCCCCTGAAACCGGTCAGGTTGACATCATCGTAAAAGAAGTTGTAGGTGGTAGGCAGGGGGCCATATGTGGAGCGGTATTTACCGACTTCCAGGGTGAAGGCGTCGTTGAAGGGAATACCGACATACGCTTTATCAACCCAGACGTTACCATCTTCTGAACTGGTGTTTGGGTGGGTAATACTGAAGCCATCGGTGTCGCCATCGCCCATGACGGTTTCCATCATGCGGATGCGGACCTTGGCATAAGCACCACCAGCTGCAGTTCCGGTCACATCTAAACGAACACGGGAATCCATGCTGGTCTCTGAATCGTAAAGAGATGAATTGCCAAAGTTATTTCTGTAATCGTCACTCTTGTACCATAAACGAACACGGGCATTACCGGTGATTTTTACGCCGGGCTCGGCAGCGTAGGTCGCATCGGTGGCAACCATACCACCAACCAGCATCAGGGCGGCGCCTGTAAGCAGTACTTTTTTCATTGTCCTCTCCTTTAAAATGTGCAGACGTTGAATGCAAGTTTCTCTAATTACGAGAAACTTTGTAAACATATCTAATATGCCTTCACCCTATAAGAAGTTGATTGAGTCGTCAAGTTTTTTTTACCAGAAGTAAAAATATTTTTACCGGATTAGGGTTGTGTTAGGTGCCAGGAAAAGAGAGGGGAATTAAGTGGTTGGCAGAATATGGAGGGGCGCCCGTCGATGAAGGATCATCGACGGGCGGAAAGAATGAACAAGAAATTATTCGTGGGTTGCGGTGTTCACCCGCAGGGTATAACTGTTGAGATAACTGGTTGAAGATTGCCAGAAGGCAAAAGGGTAGCTGCTCTCGGTTTCCGCAAAATAAATTTTATACTGGTTACTGCTTGAGTCGTTTTGTCCCATTTGGTAGTTGGTGATATATCCTGGAATCTTTTTAGTTTCCCAAAGGCGGTTCATGTTGCCGTTCTTCCATTGGTAAGCAGTCAAGCTGGCTCCGTCAAAATAGCGGAGGTCAGGCATGAAGCGGACCGTTTCCAAACGGTTGCGTCCCACCAGAACATCGTTAATGCCATCCAGATCCAGGTCGGCTACCACTATACGTGTATGGACCCAGACAGAAGCTTTTTCCGAATTGACCGCGTTGTTGATGCTGGTCAGGCTGCCAAAAAACTTGTTGCTGGCACCGATTAGGTCGGGGCTGGTCCAACGTAAACTGCCGTCGGCATCGTACACCTGAAGGCGATTACCGCTGCTGATGACGAGGATTTCCTCGGTCCCATCGCCATCGATATCGGCCAGGGTAAAGTCAAAAACATTGGTTCCCTTGGGAAGCGTGAGTTGTTTCCCGGTAATGACCTTCCCGTTTGTGCTTAACTGCATCTGAAAGATTTCGCCGCCGCCGAATTCCGAGGCCAGGTGCTGTTGGCCTACCAATATCGGTGGCTGGCCAGGTGCGGTGATCGTGGCCAGATACCAGGGGGCATGGTCTACAAGAGTCGTGATTTTGTGGCCATTCCATTCCATCACCGTGGAGTCGGGAAGATCACCGTTACTGGCGCTGAGAAAAATTTCCTGAAAGCCGTTCTTGTTGACGTCAGCCAAAGTCACCGAATGATAGCGCAGGTAGTCGGGAAGATCGACCGTGGCCAACATGCGGAATGCACCCTTTTCATTGCGGTACAGCTTCAGGGAATCATTGGTCAACACCAGAGTCTCTTCCCGGCCATCACCGTCGAGGTCACCGGCATTGATGTCCATGGCTTCCCCTGAGATCCCTTTACTGCGGAAACTGTTGACCAATTCAAAAGCCCCGCCCGCCTCCAGGCCGGTGGCACTACCAGCGAGCAAACCTTCCCGATACGCTCGTTCCGGGTGGGCAGTTTGGAAAGAACTCATACCTTTGCCGCCGACCGTTCCGGCCAAGGCATCGGGTTTAGGCCTGTTGAAGACCTTACCGCTGATCTCCCAGGCCATGGCATCAACTGCGTCCATGGCGTCATCCACACTTTGGAAGTCTTGCTGGAATTTTTTCGGCGCCTGGGTAGCTGTATGGGCAAAGACGTAGCCTATAAGCTCAAACTGTCCGGCCTTTGGAGCCAGAGACCCCATAACCAGGTAATCGGCACCGGATCGTTGCAGTATCTGTTTGAATGCAGTGTAATTCCCCTCGGTAAGTGCTTTGGCCAACTGCTCCGAGGTGCTCCCCTGAGCAATGGCCGCCACATTGGCCCGAGCGGCGAGGCGACTTGCGAGGGTGCTGGCTAGCCCGTTACGGAGATAGCTGTAGGAACCAGGAATTTGGACATCAAAGGGTAGGAAAATCACCTGTTGTTTGGCGGCAGCCGCATTTTTTGACTCGGCCATTGGCGGAAGAATCAAAGTCGTTACCAGGCCAGCGATCATGATGATGAGCCATGACAGCTTCCTGGTCGGAGACGGGATGAGAAGTGCAAAGTTTTTTAGCAGAGAATGTACGTTCACGGGTTGTGCTCCTGTCTCTGAATAAAGGAATAAACTGATTTAAGGGAGGACGGCAAATTGCCGTAGGTTATAATTTCCCGTGTTTTACCAAAAAAGAAAAGAAAAATCCGGGAAAAGAAGGAAGGATTCTGGAAAGTGCTCCTGGAAAGAAAAAAACGCTAGAATCTTTGAGACAATAGATAGCCTTGTTCAGTAAGAAAAACGAATGGAAACACCGCCATAAAACACATCTTTTTTCATAGCATCTGTGCTGGTGGAAGAAAAATCCGAGGAGGAGCCCGCGCGAATAGGGGAAAGGGGCCGGGTCCATTGGAGTTCAGGCGCTATGGTAAGGTAGTTTTTATAGGTGATCGGCATACTGATGAGTAGGGAAAAGAGTCGCCCTGCCTGAGTGTCGAAAGGGTTCTTGAGCAAAAGGGCTCTGTTGCCGAAAGAAAGGGCGAGGTCATCATCTATCTGGTAGGAACGGGCTAAATTCAAGGCCAAATACCAGGACCGCTCGGGACTAAAAGGGAGATCCTCCCTAACGGGCTCAATGCCAAGAAAAACTGAAGCGGGCTTTTCGCCAGTCGGGTCTTGTGAGAGGATATATCCTGCGGAGAATTCGAGCAGTCCGGAAGAACCTTCGTAGGAGAAGGTGATGGCTTGAGTACTCAAAGGTGACCCCGCATAGGGCAAGACGGGTAGGGCGGCATCAGCCTTCTGGAAATGGATGGTCACCCCATCAATCATGTTGCTGCTGACGCCGTACGTGCCGGAGGCGAGTAAGATATTGGTCGTCGAATTCCAGGCCGTTCCATTTTTGGGTGCAGAAGTATCCTCTGCCTGTAAAGGGATACTCCACAGGGAGAATACAACGGTCATTCCTGAAATGAGGGCAAATTGACGAATAGCAGTGATCATAACAGCGGTAAATCAACCCGGTTGATTTGCTCTTACTCAAACAGTACTCCCGCTTTTCAGGAAAAACAATGGTCAAGTTAACCAGGGGTAAAAGGGATGGAAAATTATTGAGGGACTCGGGAAAGACCATCACATCTCTAAGAGATGGCTAAGTAAAGACATAGATATGCACAAAAAATGGCGTTTTCACCGGCGCGAAGGCATTCTTAAGGTATATCGAGTGTTGGGGAAAACGCTACGACGCAGTAGATCGAAGTTTTTACAACGCCATCGTCATTGAGACTGGAGCCGGGCAGCGATCAGACCGTAAAATTTTTGCTCTGTAGCATTGCTGAAACGCCAGCCGAGATGGATTCGGCAGTGAGAACAGAGCGCAATTTGCCATGAAAAACCGGGGAACCAAGAAAAAACATCACTTGGTGCACTGAAGGAAAATACGCCGGGGGCAGTTTGAAAGCAGCGAATTTCAAAGGCAATTCCGGCGGGATTGAAAAAGGCGTGCTGGTGGGAGCCGTTGACGCTGATCGCCTGGTTTTGGTCGGTGATGTGGGTGGCGCAGGCACTACAGTAGAGCCCCTTTTCGTCATCCACGGCAGATTTCCCCTGGGAGGAGGTGTCCTGCCGCAGTTCGGGGCGCCGTAGTTGGACCAGGCGAAAAAGATGGGAGTCTTGGATATGATTCAAGACTCCCGGATGTTCAACCAGCCTGTTGTTTAGCCTTGTTTCGGTAGAAGGCAACAATGGACTGCACCATGTCATCAATGGTGAAGCGTTCGGGCTGTATGTCCACCTGGAGCCCGCTTTCACGAACGGTTTCAGCCGTAATCGGCCCGATAGCGGCAATGTGAACCTTATCAAGCAACCGGTGCAGTTCCTGTTCGTCGGCGGCGTCCAGCATGGTAAGAAAGTTGGTCACGGTCGAGGAGGAGGTGAAGGTGATCATGTCCACCGAGCCGACTTCCAATTGGTCACGCAACTCCTGCTTTCGTCCTTGGGGCGGCACATTTTGGTAGGTCGGGGCGATGGTCACCGTCGCGCCCGCATCGGTGAGGGTTTCCGGTAGAATATCGCTGGCCTTCAGGGCCCGTGGCAGAAGGATCCGTGTGCCCTTGACCTCGGTTTTGACCAAGGCCTCGGCCAACCCCTCGCCAGTGAATTTTTCCGGGATGAGATCGGCGCGGACCCCGTATTTCAATAATTCTTCGCTGGTTGCTCTGCCGACAGCCGCGATTTTTGTGGACGCCAGTTTTCGGCTGTCGAGTCCGAGTGCGTACAGACGTTTGAAAAAGTAGGTCACTGCATTGAGGCTGGTGAAGAGCAGCCAGGAATAGCTGTCGATTTCAGCTATGGCCTGGTCCAACACCTGGTAGTCATCCACCGGTTCAATATGGATGGTGGAGTATTCCAAACACTCGGCTCCGTATTCCTCGATTTTGGCCACCAGATCGCTTGCCTGTTCACGGGTGCGGGTGACCACAACTCGTTTACCGAAGAGCGGTCGTCGTTCAAACCAGTCGATGGTGCTGCGTAGTTTGACCACCTCGCCGACAATAACCAGTGCCGGCGGCTTGATCTCCGCTTTTTGCACTACCTCGCAAATTGTGGCCAGCGTACCGACAACGGAATGTTGTTGCGGGGTGGAGGCCCAGCGAACAACGGCCACGGGGGTGTCTGGAGAACGGCCGTTATCTATCAGCTTTTTGGTGATGCTGGGCAGGGTTTTAATACCCATATAAATAACAATGGTCCCAGCGCCGGTGGCCAGCTTCTCCCAAGAGATGTTGGAGAATTTCTTGGTCGGATCCTCATGGCCGGTGACAAAGGCGACCGAGGCGGTGTAATCGCGATGGGTGATGGGAATACCGGCATAGGTGGCTGCCGCTGTGGCCGAGGTGACGCCCGGTACGACCTCAAAATCAATACCTTCGCGCACCAGCTCTTCTATCTCCTCCGCACCGCGGCCGAAGATGAAAGGATCACCGCCCTTGAGGCGAACCACCATATTCCCTTCCTTGGCATGATCGACCAGCAGTTGGTTAATCCCCTGCTGGGTATAGGCGTGCAGTCCGCCACCTTTTTTACCGGCATAGATCAGCTTGGCATCCTTGGGGACATAACTGAGTAATTTGGGATTAGCCAGATAGTCGTAGACCACCACTTCGGCATGTTCGAGAAGATACTTGCCGCGAAGGGTTATCAGGCCGGGGTCACCGGGACCGGCACCAACCAGGTAGACTTTACCGCAGGCTGAAGGGGAGGAGGATTGGGGTGTTGTCACAGCGTATCTCTTCTCGGAAATGGGTTGGTGAAAAAAGGTGGATTGGTAAAAGCTCAAAATCGAAAAGCCGTGCCTTGCAAAAAAAAACAGTCTGTTACAAAGCTCGAGACGTCGTTTATTGGACTATTTACGAGGATGATAAAAAATCAGGCATTATTGGTATAGACCGTATCCAGGATAGCCTTGCCGCCCTGGCCTAGCAGTTGTTCTGCCAGGGTGCGTCCCAGTATGACCGCATTGTCGGTCGGACCGCTGAGACTGTCTTTGATGATGCGGCTGCCGTCAACCTCGGCGATGAGACCGGTCAGGTTCACGGTGGTGCCATCAAGGGTGGCATAGGCGCCGATGGGGACTTGGCAACCACCCTCCAACTGCAAAAGAAAGGCTCGCTCTGCAGCCACGGCTACGGCGCTTTCCTGGTGGTGGAGAAACTGTAGGCCCGTAAAAAGTTCGGTGTCGTTCCGGCGCAGTTCAATGCCCAGCGCTCCTTGACTGATGGCCGGTAACATCTGTTGTGGCGGCAAGAGGGTTGTGATTCGCTCGGCAAAACCAAGTCGATGTAACCCTGCTCCGGCAAGGATGATGGCATCATACTGACCATCGTCGAGTTTGCGCAGGCGGGTATCGATATTACCGCGCAAATCAACAATGTTGAGATCAGGGCGCATGGCTGCCAACTGCGATTTGCGGCGGAGGCTGGAGGTGCCTATGGTTGCCCCTGTGGGCAGGGTCGCAATGGAGTCGAAGCGATTGGAGATGAAGGCATCGTAGGGTGTCTCACGGATCGGGATAATACCGATGTGCAAGCCTTCCGGCAGCTCGGTGGGTACGTCCTTCATCGAATGGACGGCCAAATCCACACTTCCTTCGAGCAGGGCGTCTTCGATCTCTTTGACAAAGAGCCCCTTGCCGCCAACTTTGGCCAGCGGGACATCAAGAATCTTGTCGCCCTTGGTGGTGATTTTGACCAGCTCCACCCGCGTTTGCGGATGGGCCTGTTCAATTTGAGTCTTGACCCAGGTCGATTGGGTAACGGCCAGCAGGCTGGCCCTCGTTCCGATGCGTAAGGTTGTTCTCATGCCCTGTCCTGTGGTTGAAAAGCATTCCGCCAAACTGTCAATGGTAGGGGCATATACTTTTTTCGCCGTTATTTGTCAATTTCATCGAGGATCGCGGCTGCCAGCAGTGGCAACATCAGTTCGTGATGTCCGGTGAAGTTGAAGCCTCTTCCCCCCTCCAAGGTCGGTCTGTGGACCACATTGGTGGCGGGGCGGTAGTGGCGGATGAAATCGAAGTTGGCCGTGGTGAATCGCTTCACCTGATGGCCGAGGTTGCGGACAACGGTCAGTGCTTTAAGGAAGACTTCCGGCAAGAGGACAGCTGAGCCGACATTGAGATACACCCCGCCCTCAAGTCCACTGACAAGATTGCAGAAAACGCGGAAATCGTGGTGACCGGCCTTGCCGATAGCTGCGCCGTCCGCACTGGGATGGATGTGGATAATATCGGTACCCATGGCAACATGCACGGTGACCGGGACCTGGAGTTTGGCTGCCATGGCGAGCAGGCTCTGGTCGTTGTGCGGGAATTGTTGCGAGAGCAGCATTTCTCCAACAGCTTGACCAATGCCGATCCCTTTTTGGGCACCGTCAATAATCGCCAGATTCAGTTCTTCGCCGGTTTCTTTGGCCGCTCCGAAGGCACCGGCGCCGAGGACATCCGCAACTTCTTCGGAGGTCCGCCCAACCATGGCGATTTCGCTGTCGTGAATAATTCCTGCCCCGTTCAGCGCCACTGCGGTAATGATGCCCCGCCGCATCAGGTCGATGAGGATGGGGTTGAGCCCCACCTTGATCACATGTGCTCCCATGCCTAGAATGATGGGTCGCTTATTGCGATAGGCCTCGCCAATGCGGAACACTAGGTCGGGAAAATCGTTGCCGGCTAGCTGGGTTGGGAGTGCCGCAAGCAACTGGCGAACCGTCATGCCGGATTGCAGCGGTGAGGCAAAATCAGCCACACTCACCTTCGAGTGACGGCCATGGACGGAGTAGGTGTTGAGGCCACTGAAATCAAGTGGTGCAAGGGGGTAGGCTGTCATGGTGTCCGTGAAAGGGGAAAGTGGGGCTTATGTGGTTGCAAACATCTGTTTTTCGACGATTTCGCAGAGTAGATGCTCTACCCAAAGATGGGTTTCCTGTATATGAGGGGTTGCATCCGAGGGCACATTGAGTACCAAATCACAAGTACCGGCAAGATCCCCTCCGGGGCGGGCGATGCCACCGGTCAGCGCCGCGGTTTTCATGCCGATCTCGCGGGCGGCTTCGATGGCCTTGATTACATTCGGGGAGTTGCCCGAGGTCGAGATGCCTAAAGCCAGGTCTTCCGGTTTACCCAAGGCTTGCACCTGTTTGGCAAAGATCTGCTCATAGGAGAAGTCGTTGGCAATAGAAGTCAGCACCGAGGTATCGGTGGTCAAGGCGAGGGCTGCCAGTGGACGTCGATTGATCAGAAAGCGGTTGACGAATTCCGCAGCCATATGCTGGGCATCGGCAGCACTGCCGCCATTACCGAAGATGAGGAGTTTGCCGCCCTGTTCAAGCGTTTTCTGGATCCAGTCGGCCAGGCGAAGAATGTCGTCGCTAGCCTCTTTGACAAAAGCTTCTTTTGCCATGATGGATTGCATCAAGTTATTTGAAATAAGTGTTTTCATGGTGCCAACCATATAAGAAAAGCAAAGGCAGTCCAATAAAAAAACGTTCCTGCGCAGAGTGCACAGGAACGTTTTTCAATCACCTTGGTCTGGCGTAAAAAAAACTTACGGCAGCTTGCTCATGATTTCAGTGGAAACTTCCTTGATGGCCTTGGAACCGTCAATGGAGATAACCGGGGTGCTGCCCAGATTCTTGAAGTAGTTCACAGCGGCCATGGTGCCGGTCTTGTCATCATAATAGATGTCGTGACGTTTATTGATGGCTCCCTCGTCCTGATCATCGGCGCGGGCGGAGAGTTCACCACCACAGACGCGGCAAACGAGTTTGCCGTCTTTCTCTACCGGTTTGATGGCTTCAAAGGCGATATGGTTGGGATGGTTGTTGTCATTGGCGCAGAGGCGGCGGCCCATGATACGATCTTTTGCGACCTCGCGATCAAGCATGATCTCAACAACACAGTCCAGCTTCATGCCAGCATCTTTCAGGGCTTTGTCCAGAGCCTCAGCCTGAGCCAGGGAGCGGGGAAAACCGTCGAGCAACCAACCTTTTTCTTTGGATTTGCCCAGGGTCTCGAGAACCATAGGGATGGTTATCTCATCGGGTACCAGATCACCGCGGTCGATGAATGCCTTGGCCTTTTTACCCAACTCGGTGCCGCCTTTGATGTGCTCGCGGAAAATGGCGCCGGATTCGATGTGATCGATTCCATATTTTTCTTTGATGATCGCACCTTGGGTACCTTTACCGCTGCCGTTCGGACCGAAAGTAAGGATGTTCATGCCGGCTTCCTCCATGTTTGGTTCAAAGAATTGTTTGGTAACATCTTTATATAATTAGTGAAAATAAGGGTCGAAAAATGAATGACCTCTCATTGAATTGGGGAATATACAGTACCTTGCCTGAATGCGCCACGAAAAATGATGGTTTGAATAAGGGGAAATGATAACGACGGCTAAGTACAGGAAAACAATTGCTTGCCTAACAGCCGGCAACCTCCCTTCTCACCCTGTATAATAGGCTTCGGTGGCTGTCGGGCGTGTGTTCGTCGCGAGCGGTAGAGGAGCATACTTTTTGACAAGGCAAGGGAAAGAGAGTAGAAATCCGCGCAGAAATACTCTTATTCCATTTTCTCGAGGTGATGACGGGCATGAAGGAAATCAAGGTCGGGTTGATCGGTTTTGGTACGGTGGGCAAAGGGTTGGCGGAAGTTCTATACTCACAGCAACAACGGTTGGTAAAACGAACCGGCATGACTATTCGTCTGGCTGGGATCGCCGACTATGGGACCACCACGCTCCCAGAAAAATTTGCCGATGTCCTCCTGACCAGAGATGCCCAGGAACTGATTGCTAACCCGGAGATCGATATCATCGTCGAGTTGATCGGTGGAATCGAACCGGCCAAAACTTTTGTTCTTCAGGCGATTGCAAGCGGTAAGCATGTGGTCACCGCCAATAAGGCGCTCCTCTCCCAGGAAGGCGCGGAGATTTTCGCCGCCGCTGCCGCCAAAGGGGTTGAGGTCGGTTTTGAGGCCAGTGTCGGAGGCGGCATCCCGGTGATCAAGGCGCTTAAGGAAGGGCTGGTCGCCAACAGGATTCTTTCGATCATGGGTATCATGAATGGGACTGCCAACTATATCCTTACCCGCATGACCGACGAAGGCATTCCTTTCGCCGAGGTGCTCAAGGATGCTCAGCGGCTCGGTTTCGCAGAGGCTGATCCCACCTACGATATCGAAGGTATCGATACCGCCCACAAACTGGCGATCCTCATGACCATGGCCTACGGAATGCCCATTACCCACAAGGAGATCGCCACCGAAGGCATTTCCAATATCGAGCCCATGGATATTGAACTGGCGCGGGAGTTAGGCTGCCGGATTAAACTTTTGGCAATCAGCCGCAATCACGGTGACCACGTGGAGGCGCGGGTCCATCCGACTATGGTTCCCCAGAATCATCTGTTGGCTTCGATCAATGGCGCCTACAATGCGATCCATTTTCAGGGCGATACCGTGGGCAATGTGTTGCTCTATGGGCAAGGCGCTGGCATGATTCCCACTGGCAGTGCCGTGGCTGCGGATGTGGTCGATATTGCACGCGATATTCAGAGTGGCTCCATCGGCCGGGTGCCTTCGCTTTCGTATCTGCCCTCGGAGATGCGGCCCCGTCGGATTACGCCCATGGACGAGCTGTACGGGCCCTATTATTTCCGTCTGACCGTGCTTGATCAGCCGGGGGTACTTGCCACCGTGGCCGGCATTCTCAGTAAGTATGAGATCAGCATCGAGTCGGTCATCCAGAAGGGGCGGAAAAAGACCGGAGCCGTGCCACTGGTGATCGTTACTCACCGCGCAAAGGAGTCGTCAGTGCGCGGCGCCCTCGAGGAAATCAGCCAATTGAAAAGCGTAACAGCGCCGGTGGTCAAAATTCGTATCCTGGAAGAGGAGGAATAATCCCTCTGGGGATTAGAGCTTGTTATGAAATATATCCTGCTGATTGGCGATGGCATGGGCGATGTCCCGGTACCGGCGCTGAACAATCAAACCCCACTTGAGGTGGCGTCCACCCCCACTATGGATCGTCTGGCAAAAGCCTCGGAAATGCTCCTGGTGCGGACCGTTCCCGAAGGGTATCCTCCGGGAAGCGATGTCGCCAACCTCTCCTTGATGGGCTATGAGCCGGAACTCTATTATACTGGCCGTGCCCCTCTGGAGGCTGCCAGCCTGGGCGTGGAACTGGCGCCCGATGAACTCGCCTTTCGCTGCAACATGGTTCATGTGGAGCGAGGGGAGGATGGTCGCATGATCATGATCGATTATAGCAGCGGTCACATCACCACCGAGGAGAGTGCACAGCTCATAGCCGCCCTCCAGGCGGAATGTGAAACCGACCAAATCGCCCTTTATCCAGGAATCAGCTACCGCCACCTCCTTGTTCTTCGCGGTAATCTGCCCGAGGGCTTCACCACGGTTCCGCCCCATGATTATTCGGATCAGGAAATAACCGAATTTTATCGGGAATACGAAAAAATAGCGCCGTTGCAAGCCATTATGGAAAAGGCGCAATCCATCCTTGCCAAGCATCCGGTCAATCTGGAGCGGGAGCGGCAGGGAAAGCGAACCGCAAACGCGATCTGGCTCTGGGGGGAAGGGAAACGGCCGGCCATGCAGACCCTAAAGGCGCGTTTTGGTATCCGCGGCGGTCTGATTTCGGCGGTCGATCTGCTCAAAGGGCTCGGTGTATTGGGAGGTTTGCAGGTGATTGATGTTCCCGGAGCCACCGGCTATCTTGATACCAACTACGCAGGTAAGGCCCAGGCCGCACTTGATGTTCTGGCGAAAGAGGATTTTGTGCTCGTCCATGTTGAGGCACCGGATGAGACCGGCCACCAGGGCTTGGCCAAAGAGAAAGTGCAGGCGGTGGCTGATTTTGATGCCAAGATCGTCACCCCGATTGTGCAAGAGATGGAGCGGCGCGGTGAGCCGTTTCGGCTCGTGGTGACCATGGATCATTATACCCCGATCCACCGGCGCACCCATGAGGACTGGCCCGTGCCCATGTTTATCTACGATACCAGAGGCGTGCCCCAACCTTCCGGACGAACTTACACCGAGGCCAATGTATTGGCCGCGGTTGAGGAAAACGGACTCAAGCTGGACTCCGGCGCCGGTTTTTTCCACCGCTTCGTTGAGCAGGAGCAAAGGAATGAGTAAAATTATCGTCAGTTTGATCGAGCCGGTTTTTACGACTACCTACCGGGTGATCTACGGAGATACCGATGCCGCAGGCGTGGTCTATAATGCCAATTATCTGCGCTATTTTGAAATCGGTCGCACCGAGATGATGCGTGCCTGGGCGCTACCCTACAGCGCTATTGAAGCGTTGGGCTGCATCCTACCGGTGACGGAGTCCTACCTCCGGTTCAAGGCACCGGCGATCTACGACGACCTCATTACCATTGCCACATCCCTAGTCGAGGTGAGCAAGTTAACCTGCCGCTTTCACTACGCTATCACCCGTGAGCAGGAAGAGGGAAAGTCAACGCTCCTGGTCAAGGGCTTCACCGTTCACGCCTGTGTGAATCGGCAAGGGAAATTGACCCCCTTTCCCAAACCGGCACTGGAGAAGATTCACGCGCTGCTGGAAAAAGGGAAAGGCACTTAATTAAAAGATTGACTTTTTTAAAAAATCGAGTAATATAGCGAGATCGGAACGCGGGGTGGAGCAGTCTGGTAGCTCGTCGGGCTCATAACCCGAAGGTCAGAGGTTCAAATCCTCTCCCCGCTACCACGCATATTCAAGGGTTTAGATCAATCTGATCTAAACCCTTTTTATTTTTCCTACCCTCCGTCTACAAAGCTCCGAAACAGTAACTTATCGGCCTTTTAGTCCGATGGTACACGATGTCTGTTTGATTCGACCATTGCTTATTATGATCGCCACCATCTCGGTGTGCATCAAAAAGTAACCGATCAGGGGGTGCATTTTTTTCGCTGACGTCGTAAGCCAATATTTGCTACGGTGTTGTTATGGAAACCACAGCACCTATGTACAAAATTCGAGGTCGCCACCTCTATCAGCATGACCTAGC
>JBFWLN010000026.1:0-45076 GCA_050252135.1 Desulfobulbus sp. | reverse complement strand
CTATTCGTTTACCCTGGCGGAACAGGTGCTGAATGGCCAACTCAGACCGTTAAAGCAGCCGTCTGAGCTGGGCGAATGAATGGCCTTAGCGTACGTTTTCGTTCCATTGGACTTCAAACCCCGGGTAACAAAGGCGTGGTTCACATGTTCGATATTTCCCTGGCCATCGGCAACCACCATCATCCCTAAATTTTGATCAAAAAAATACGACAGAGCATTCAAGAAGTCTGGTTTGACCAAAATATTATGAGTATACATTTGTCATGCACCCTTAAATTAATAGATTACCAACAAACCTTAGCCAGATTCAGTAGACGCTGTCTCGGATCGGCGTGGTTCGCAGGGCACAACAGATGCCAATTGGTTGACCATGGTGCCCAAGAGAAACCGCCGATTGAATAGATAACAGGACACGGCTAAATATTGGGGCAAATGCTGATTGTTAATAGCGTGATTCGTTCCGCGAAAAGCAGTTTTGACATTACCCAGGATGATATTGAGTCATTTGAACATGCCGCCATTGGTGTGACGGTCATCGACAGAGGTGACCACCTTGTCATGGCTACACCCAGATGCGATCACGCCTGGAAAACAGCTTAATCCATCAAAAAAAAAACACTAAGTGACCAGATAAATGCCACGCGTCCATGCTGTCAACGGTAACTTGGTTGCCGACAAGATGTTCCTTTGGAAAGGTATGCCTGGAATAGGCATGTGGGCATTGTTGATGCCGTTGTAAAAACTTCAAGCTACGGCGTCGCAGCGTTTTTCCCGACACTTAACATACTTTATGTATGCCCTCGCACCTAAAAAAACGCTACTCCTTGTATATCTGTGTTGTAACTGAGCCATCTATCAAAAGGTGACCGCCATTTTACGAGTCCATCATTGTTCCTCGGTTGCAGAATTGGCGATAAATTCAAGCAAGCGTAAACCTTTCTGAAATTGAATCTTGTTGACCATGGCATGCGCCCTTTTCAGTTTATCCCTTGGGAGCACTCTGGCAGAACTATAGGACAACTATAGTCGTACGCCCCCATCAAAATTCGATAGTCTTTTTATTGCTGTTGCAGTAAGAGTTATTCTTTATTTTTAACGTTAATACAATGAGAAGTAATACCGTAATCCAGTCTAAGATCCAACTGAACCTCATTCCTAAAAGATCCAAATCTATGAGAGCCTTCCCCCTCCCCCTCCATGTTGCACATCTCATAAGCCAATTCCATGCAGAGTACACGATTAACAACGGCCTTTATCTGGACGTTATCCATAAAGAAATTGTCGATTTAGCCTCCCTGAAACAACGCCTCTTGATTACCCGCCGCCTACACTGATGTTTCGCTCTTTTCTCTCCCATCAATCAACCCGGATCGCCGCAAAAACAGTGCTTTCATTTTTTGCCGTTACTCTTGTTCTGGTCTGCTGTTCGGACCAGGCTTTTTCTTTCATCTTTCATGCCCCCCGCTGGCAAGCCGATGCCCAGTTATTTAAGGTTTTCTTTTTTGCGACCATCGCAGTGCTGGTCTCTTTTTTTATTACCCGCCGCGAGATGTCGAAACTGCATCGAACCCAGCTCAGTCTGGAGACAAAGGAACAGTACCTGGCATCCATTTTTCGTGCCGCCCCCACCGGTATAGGCGTGGTTAAAAATCGGGTAATCGTCGAAGCCAATGACCGCCTTTGTTTCCTGACCGGCTACGAACGGGAAGAGTTGATCGGGAGGAGCACTCGCATTTTATATGGCGATACTGCGGAATTTGAACGTATTGGACAGGGTAAATACGATCAAATCAGCCTCTTGGGGACCGGTACCACTGAAGTAAGATGGCAGCGGAAGAACGGAACCCTCATCGATGTTCTGATTTGTACTGCCCCTATCAGCACCGATGATCCGCGGGCAGGCATCACCTTTACTGCCCTGGATATCACTGAGAGCAAAATTGTCGAACAAAACCTGCAGGCCAACGAGGCCTACTACCACACCTTGATCGAACTGGCGGTGGACGGCATCCTCATCGGTAACCACGAGGGGATGATCATTGAGGCCAACCATCATATCTGTACCATGTTCCTGATGGAACGAGAAAAACTACTCGGAAGACACATCAGTGAACTTCCCTTCGCCGCGCAAAGCCTGAAGGAGGCGCCTTTCCGTTTCGATCTTCTCCAACAGGGGGAAATTGTAATCAATGAGCGGCCCTTTATCCGCCACGACGGCTCAGCGATTTTTGTGGAAATGCGCTCCAAAATGATGCCCGATGGGACCTATCAATCCATTTACCGCGACATCACCGTGCGTAAACAAACCGAACAGGCCCTCCGGGAAAGTGAAGAAAAGTTTGCGCTGGCCTTTGCCGCGAGTCCGGATGCGGTCAATATCAACCGGCTTGAAGATGGCATGTATACGGCCATCAACCAAGGGTTTACGGAGCTCTCCGGCTATTCATGGGAAGATGTGGAGGGCAAGACCACCTTGGAACTCAACATCTGGTATGACCTAGCCGACCGGCAACGTCTGATCGAAACGATCCAGGCACAAGGCCACTGCGCCAATCTGGAAGCCGTGTTTCGTAAAAAGGACGGTACCCTCGGGATTGGGCTCCTCTCGGCCCGCCCCATACAGTTAGGCAATGTGACCCATATCCTCTCCATAACCCGTGATATCACCCAGAAAAAACAGGCTGCCGCTAACCTGGAGCGGCTCAGGGTGGCCATCGAACAGGCGGGCGAGGTGGTGGTTATTACCGACCCGCAAGGCAATATCCAATATGCCAATCCCGCCTTTGAGCAAACTACTGGCTATGCCCTGGAAGAGGTTTACCTGCAGAATCCACGCATCCTCAAAAGTGGTGAGCATGATGCAGCCTTTTACACACCGCTCTGGTCGACCATCTCCAATGGCCAAACCTGGAGCGGCAAGTTGGTCAACCGCAACAAGGCCGGCGAACACTATACCGAGGAGGCCACCATATCTCCGGTTTTTGACCAACAAGGTGAGATTGTCAATTATGTGGCCATCAAACGGGACATTACGGCGCAGCTGAGGCTGGAAGCTCAGTACCAGCAGGCTCAGAAGATGGAATCCATAGGTCGGCTCACCGGTGGAGTGGCCCATGATTTCAATAATATGCTGGCGGTCATTATTGGTTATGCCGAGATGGCGATGGTAAAAATCGCTGGTGAGCATCGAGCCTACCCGGATATTGAAAGAATTCTGGACGCAGCCCATCGTTCGGCGGATATCGTGCAGCAGCTACTGGCCTTTGCCCGTAAACAGGCCATCGCACCCAAGGTGATTGATCTCAATGTCCTGGTCGAGGGAATGCTCAAGATGCTGCGGCGGTTGATCGGTGAAGAAATTGATCTGCGTTGGCACCCTGGCTCTGATTTACCCCAAATTCTCATTGATCCGGTGCAGGTGGATCAGATTCTCGCGAACCTCTGCGTTAATGCCCGCGATGCCATCAAAGGCAATGGAACCATCCAGCTGCAGACTTCGCAGATTCTCATTGATGCCGCTTTCTGCCGTCAGTACCCAGAGGCACAGCAAGGACAACATGTGGTACTGCAGGTGATTGATGATGGTTGCGGCATGGAATCGGAAGTGATCGAAAAGATATTTGATCCCTTCTTTACCACCAAGGGTTTCCACGGCACTGGCCTTGGCCTGGCAACGGTGTACGGAATCGTCACCCAAAATCAGGGAATTGTCACCGTGAACAGTCAACTGGGGCATGGCACGAACTTCTCCATATTTCTACCCGTTCATAATCAAAAAAACGTTACAATCGCAAATGACCAGCCCCATAACCAACCACTATTCGGCAACGGTGAGCTTATTCTTCTGGTTGAAGATGACCCGGGAATTTTGGAGTTGGGGCGCACCATGCTGACCTCGCTTGGATACCAAGTTCTCAGCTCCATTGCCCCGATGCAGGCCTTGGAAGAAGCAAAACACTGTAAGGAGAGTATTGACCTGTTGCTCACCGATGTGATCATGCCGAAAATGAACGGTACCAGGCTCGCTCAAGAACTCCTCCGGATACGGCCGGAGATGCGTGTGCTTTATATGTCCGGATACACCGCGGACACCATTGGCCAACACGGAGTTCTTCACCAGGAAATTCATTTTCTGCAAAAACCCTTTGATTTGAAGACACTTTCAACCAAAATCAGAGAGGTCTTGGATGCGAAAGCGCACGAACCTTGCTGCTGAAAGAGATTCACCGGTTCGTATCGATCAAAAAATCAAAGTTCAAACTGGCTGCGCCGGTATTGGATGGCCTCGGCCAAGTGCGACAGTTGCGGCTGCGGAACACCGGCAAGATCGGCAATGGTGAGGGCGATTTTCAGGATACGGTGATAGGCGCGGGCGGAAAGGCCGAGACGGGTGATGGAAGTATGGAGAAGATCAGTTGAGGCCTGATCAAGACGGCAAAACTGCTTCACCTCCTTGGCACTCATCTGCGCATTGCAATAGAGCCGGGGTGAAGCGGCAAAACGTTTGCGCTGGAGCGCACGAGCTTGGTTGACCCGGGTGCGGATGGTTACGGAAGACTCCCCGGATGGCTGAGCAAGCAGCTCTTTTACCGGTACTGCCGGCACCTCAAGATGAATATCGATCCGATCAAGCAGCGGCCCGGACAAACGGCTGCGGTAACGCTGCACCTGTAACGGTGTACAGGTGCAGGGACGAACCTGATCGCCGAGATAGCCGCATGGACAGGGGTGTGATACCTTTTACAGAAAAATTAAGGTACATGATTGCTATAAAGATCGCACCACCGGCGAGCATCGGGGAAGAATTGAAATTGGCCAGATTAAAGGCTGGCTGGACAGGAAGAGAACTTGCTGAATTTCTTGGGACAAATGAGATGACTATTTGCAATTGGGAGCGCGGAGGAGTCATATATAAACTCGAGCACCGAGCAAAAGTCGATCTATTTCTCGGAAAATATTAAATAATGTCATCTATATCAGGATTTTTATCGTGCTTAATAGTTGTCTCCTTACCTAGGCCTAATTTTCCCTCTGGTTGCTTAGCGGCAGAAGTTTTAGAGGCTGACTTTTTTCTAGGCTTTAAGTTTCTATAAAAAGCCTGATAGCTCATTGTGATTTGGCCTGCATTTTTAAGATGATCGTATGCCAGCTTGATGCTGTACCCTGCAGCAAGAAGCTTTTCAACATCTTGCCTAACAGCAAAAAACTCAATCCTAGCAGCGCCTTTTCTTAGCGGTTCCATATGGTATAATATGATGAAAAATAATAGAAAATAATACCTTTATAATACAACATTGTATTTTATAGTAAATTGTCGTAGAAAATTCATTGTTATATACGATTTTATACCATTTTTCATGTTTTTCTATCTGGAGTAAAAGGCAGGATAGGTGAAGTGGGCCTACTGCCTCCCTCTTCACTCCTGCCCTCCGGGAGCAGCTTATTCGCCTGCGGCTCAACGCGAACCACAAAAAAAGAAAAAAACTGCATGCCCTGTCCCAATAAAAAACCAGTGAAAGCGTATCTGACACCTGATGAACACCAGCAAGTCGCTGCATCAGCAGCCAAGGCGGGGTTGACGGTTTCCACGTTTGTTAAACGTGTCTGTCTGGGACAAGAGGTACGAAGCACCGTGGACCATCAAGCGGTATTGGCTGTGATGCAGGCCAACGCCGACTTGGGGCGCTTGGGAGGGCTCTTCAAAATGTTTCTCTCGGAAGGAAAAGCGGGACCTTCTGCTGATGAGTTGCGGGCCACGCTGCGAAGCATCGAGGTAACCAAGGACCAGGTGGCTAAAGAGTGCAGCGCATTGGTGCAAGCGATTGCCCAAAAAAACAAGGAGGCGGGTCGATGATGCAATTATTTTCCAGTTTTTCGACAGTGCTTTTCCTTACCGTTGCGGGGGTTCTTGTGTTTATGGGGTGGCACGCTTCCGGCTGGTCGGGAACCTTCAAAATGCTCTACCTGGTTGCGCTGATCCCCTTAGCGGGATTGGCGGTTGTGTGGATCTGCCGGGGAATTTTTTGGGCGGTGGTAATGGTTCTTGCAGTAATTTATATGAGCATAGAATTTGTTGTAAAACAATTATTTAAGTCAATTTTCATGAGTATTGAATTTGTCGGCAAACAACTCTTGAAACTGGTGTATTGGAAATGATCGCCAAACGGATCAACACCAAGCCGGGCAACGGCAACTCGCGCCAATTAGGTTTATACATTGCCGACGCCAGCCATGAAGGCGAAAAATTACTGTTCGCTTGGCATGAAGGGTGTCTGTCCGATACCTACGAAATGGCCTTAGTCGAGATCGAGGCCACACAGGGCATGAATACCCGCTGCCAAGGCGGCAAGACCTATCATTTGATGGTCAGCTTCAGGCCGGAGGACGAGGCCAAGCTTACCCCGGAATCCATGCGTGACATTGAATCCGCTTTTGCCCAAGCCCTCGGTTTTGGTGACCATCAACGGCTCTGCGGGGTGCATAAAAATACCAACAACATGCACCTGCATGTTGCCTATAACATGATCCATCCGGAGAAGTTCACCAAGCATGAACCGTTCCGCGACTTCTACAAGCTCTCGGAAGCCTGCCGGGCTATGGAAACAAAATATGGTCTGGTGGTGGACAACGGCATCAGTAACGACCAGGAACCATCACCGCAAATCGACCAAAGGGCGGCCAGCATGGAGGCGCATTCCGGAGAACAATCCTTTCAGTCCTATGTTCTGGAGCACAAAGACGATCTCTTGCAGACTTTGCAAGGTGCTCAAAACTGGCAGGAGGTGCATGTTGCTTTAGCCGGATACGGCATGGAGATCAAGTCGCGCGGCAACGGGTTGGTGGTAATCAGTACCACCGGCAAAGGGGCTATCAAGGCCAGTTCCATTGACCGCAGCATATCCAAAAAACGTCTAACGGATCGTTTAGGTGCATACTCCGCGTCCATTATATCTGTGACGCCAAATAAAAAATATGACCAAAAGCCGATACAACCCCGTTCCGAGGCTCGAACAAAACTCTATCCACATTATAAAAAACTGTTAGAGGAACGAACGGCGCAAATGGGAATATTGAGGCAACAGGCTACCACCGGTCTGCTCTCAATCAGAGAGCGCTACAGCAAACAGCGAGAAGACATTGAACAACGTATTTTGCCGCGCAAAACACAAAGCAATCTCCGGCAAATCTTAAAAGTTGAAGAGCGGTTAGCCAGGGAAAAAGAGAGCGCATCGGGCCAGGAGCGATTGCAAGAAGTTCGAAAACGGTATCCCTTCCACAATTGGAATGGATATCTGAAGTGGCAGGCGCAGCAGGGTAATATAACCGCCCTGGAGGTATTACGATCGCGGACGCAAGGCAACGATCCGGCAGCAGCCCCGGAGGGGCAACCGGCAGAATATTACGAGACAAAAAGGCAAATCAAGCTCAAGGCCCTGGAAAAAGAACAACAGCTGGTTACCTCGACTCTTACGACCAAGCATCGAGGGGGCCTTATTGCCGTTACCCGGATGGAGCAGTTAGCTGCTCAGGAGACCTTGCACCAAACAGTCGAAAGGGACGTCCAGAAAATGTTTTCCGGGGTCCGGCATACCATCGACAATAACGGCATTGTTATTTTCACGCTGCCAGGCGGCGGGACGATTCGGGACACGGGCAAGAAGCTCCATTTTTCCCTGGATGCAACCACGCAAAAAGCGGCGCTGATTTACGGCCAGGCCCGGTTTGGCAAAAATATTCAGGTAAACGAGAACACCATCGAACGGAAAATGTATGAGCGAGATCAAGGAAGCCGGAGTAGAGATAACAAGCCCTACCTTGCTGGCATTAAACAAGTCTATCAAAACGGTTTGCGCAGGCTGTCCGAACTCGATGTGGTTCGGTTCGGCAAAAGAGCAAAAATGCTTTTGCCGGGTCATGCACGCCCTGACCTGGAGCGCTGACGAACACAATATGATGACTCATTGTGATGGTATTTTTTAGGAGAGTGATTGTTTAGATTCAGGATCGATATTCTGGATTTCTACTGCAGAAGTTCGTTTATTCTTTCCTGGAAATAGCTTGGGTATTTTTCCATCATCGCTCTGGCTCCGTCCCGGTCTTGTTTCAGCGCCTTCACGAGATCCTTCTTCTGGGTCGCAGCTAGGTTCAAGGATACGGCGAGGTCCTGAGAGATGACACGGTCCGAAAAGCCAAGCTCGTAAAGGGCAATGGTGGTTTCCGTGGGCAGACCATATTTCAGGCGCTTTTGAAAAAGCTGCAGACGATTGACCAGGTCTCCGGTGCTATCTTGGTCGAGTGTTTCAATGAATTCACACACAGCGCCAACAACAAGCGCACCGTCGTAAGCGAGCGTCCCTTCGCAGACGTCGACGACATGATCAATCTTGAACTCCCGCCTCCGGGTGCCCCATATCATCTTGGCATTTCGCTTACGGATAATTTTCAGAAGATCACTGAAGGATTTTCCACTGATCCATTCATGCGCGATTTCTTTAAGCACCTCCGGTTTATCGAACTTGGTGAATACTCCACCATTAATATGCCGGGTGAGCAACGGCCAGGCAAGGTCGAGGGCTTCCGTCTCATCAACAATCGAAAGCAGACTGGCTGCGTTTGATTGAACCCACCGTTCAATAGCTTGGGCGTCCTGAACGCCGTAAAGCGTTCTGCCATAGATTTTCCGGCGAGTCGGATCGATGATGTTTGCAGAGATGTTTTCGGCGAGGAGCTTAAACAATTCACGGATATGCTCTTTTTTCTGATCGTCGGCCAGAAAGAAGGCAAGCGTCCCTTCGGCCAGCCGGAGCACATCTGCTTCCGTAAGGCCATTCTCCGTTGCATCCCAATGGGATAATAAGAAGCTCTCGACGGCGCAGATGAGGCTGATTCTCCAAGCGACTTGCCGCTCGACACCGTCTCGTGAGAATTTTTTGTCCCCATGTTGTGCGGCTATTCCTGCAGCGAGTTGGGCAATTTTATCTGGGTCGCTGATGTAGGCCTTGGCAAAATCCAGTGCCTCCATGGTAATGGTGTATTTCTCGTCATCACTCTTGATGGGGGCGAAGATCGAAAGGAGATTGCTGATGCATGGCTCCGAATTTCGCGGCTCCAGAAGTTCTTTCACTTGATCCCAGCGCCATTTGTCGTTACGGGCCTTCCGCTTGTCATAGATAACCGGATCTGCAAACAAGATACTGCCTTCGGTATGCATCCCGGCTCGGCCCGATCGGCCAATGAGGTTGTGGAAATCGCGAACCTTGATGCGCTCCATGCCCTGATAGACACTGGTCACAATGAGGTATCGGATGGGAAGGTTTACGCCTTGAGCCAAGGTGGAGGTACAAACAACGAATCGCACAAGGTTATCGCGCATGGCGTGCTCCACCGCCAGTCGGATACCGTGCGGCGTATTGCCATGATGGGAAAAAATGCCATGTGCTGCACTCTTGGACGCCGGGGCATCAGCTCCGAGATTATCAACGTGCAGATGTGTCAGACGCTCAACTTCCTGGGCGTCAGAAAAATCCAAGGGCAAAGCCAGGGGTGCGCCTCGCTCGATAACATCAATGGCCTTTTCGCAGACGCTTGCCGCTGTCGACTTCCTCCCGCAGAAAATAGCAATGCTGCCATTCGGGACCAATTTCAGACCGAGGTAAAGCGCGATAGCTTGGCCATCGGTTTTTTCAGGAAAAAAACGGTCCGTCCTTTCCTGATTCTTCCTCCCGAGATTGAATCTTTCAATTACCCTCGGAACGAAAAACTCGTTTTGTTCGGCGTCACGGCTGTCAACATACTCGATCCTTCCCAACTGATCGAGCCAGCTCGCAAACCCGACCGACCTGAAAGTCGGAATCAGTGTAGTTCCTTCGACGACATTAGGCTCACCGTTCAGCCATTCTCCGACAGCCTCGGCGTTGCTGATGACTGCCGAGATCAGTACCTTTTGGGTTCCTTCGGGAATCATGGAGCGTAGTGATGTTAGGAGCAGCTCGTATGTGATGCCTCGGGTGCCGCTGTCAAACTGGTGGCCTTCATCGAAGACCAGCAACCCAACGTGGCTAGCCAGCTCCGGCGCGTGCCGAAGGACGTAGACCAGCTTCTCGGGGGTTACAACTAGGATCTGTTGGTGCCCCAGGAGCTCAGCAATCTCGAAATCGGTCTGTAGAACATCGGATAATTCATCCACCTTGGTGGGTTCGTTGTTGAATGCCTCGACGAGACTGTTCTTGATCTCATGGCACAGCGCCCTGAACGGAGCAATGATGATGGCCAGAGACACGCGGTCGGCCAGAAACGCGCTTCGAAGGATCAGCTCCGTTGCCTTCGTTTTGCCTGCGCTGGTGGGCATTTGAACGATGGCAGACTCGCCTTTAAGAACATCCGCCTGCCCCAAAAGGTGTTGTGCAGGCCAGAGTTCCTTGATGAACGAATCCTTTTGCAGCGCATGGAGCCATTTGTCGCGGGACAGCCCGGAATATGACGGCAAAGCTTTCCAGGCGGAATTCTCCAGCTTTTTCCTCAGAACGGCCGCGATCACATCACCAAATAGAAGTTGCCTGGGAGTGCCGAATTCATAGACCGCTTCCCTCAGCTTAGTGGCCAAATAAAGAAGATTTTCTTCGCCGTTCCCATCCTCGAAAAACTGGAGAATCCATTTTGAAATCCCGTCGATGAATTCGCCGAATGATCCCTCAGCTCCATCGAGATAGGTTCCCAGATCGGCCTGCAACAACCAGAGCAACAGATCTTCCAAACCATCGCCATCCAGATCCGGGAAGTCGCTATCGATGCGCTTCGCCAATACCGACGCGATTCCGGGAAGATCGGACAGGTAATAGGAGGCGGAGCCCAGAAGTACGAGGTACGGATCAAGTGTCTCGTTCAGCTTTGACTGTAGGTAGGAGTCGAAAAAGCTGGCGGAAAATAGCAAATTGGTTTTCAGTTCTTCGAGGGAATCGGGATCTTGCTCCTCCCGGTTGATGGCGGCGGCGAGGTCACCAAGCAGGCCAATCGTGATGGTGAAGAGCTTGGCCGGATCTTGGATGATTTTGATGTGATGCTCTTCCGGAACGCCGTACTCGATCATCTTGGCCTTTGACCGGGTGACGCCCAGCAGGAGTTGGGATTTTTTTTCAGGCCTCATCCGCAGCCCTCCTGTAGAGCTCGTGGACAAGGTTCATCATGCCGGGTCCCTTGATAACCAAGAGGACAAGGCTGTCGCCATTAGGATGAGGAAAGAACTCCTTTGATTTTGCTGACTTGGGAATTTTCCTGCAGTCTGCCGAAGCCAATTCATCGGCGTCGAAACACTCATCAGAAATGATAGCTGCAGCGCCGTAGGTTTCCTTATAGGGCATATCTACGGGGCTTTGAAATCTCTCGATCCTTTGAGCCTGTTCGATATTCTTTTTTTCAAAAAGCTTTTGCTTGATGAAGTTTAGCGATTCATCGATTCGAATGTGATCTTTGGCAGAACTGTTGATGGCATCCTGCAGGCGGTTGATCTTAGAGGTGGAAAACTTTGTCTTGGATTCAAAGACAAACAAAACGTCCTTGGTGGAGGCTTCGCCGTCTTTTTTGTGAAATCGAAATCCAATGACATCGCTGCCCTTGGGCGATTCATCTCGAACAACCTTCGATGACCACCGTACTCTGGGTACCCAGTAACCGAGAAGCCATTGCAGGTAATCGGAAACAAGGATTTCCCCAAAATCTCCTGCTCTAATTCCGGGGCCGAGTTTGGATGTTTTACATGGGAACTTGATATTGGTCAGATAATCCTGTCGCGGGCGTTTGCCCCGGAGGAAATCGATCTCAGTATCTAAACAGTAGTGATTCCGAAAGTGTTTCGCCCAGGCGGAGAGCACATCGTCGTTGTCCTGATGCTGCAACTCCCAGACTTCGACCTCCTTGCCGTCGGCGGTCTTTAGTCGTTCGCCGGTTTCGACGAGCCATTTTGTATGATCTGAAGTCCAGGGCATTATTAGCTCAGTACCTACTTGTGCGGAGCTGATTCAGTTCTCTACGCAGGCAGTTGTACTCATCTCCAGGGGTACTTGATACTCGGCCACAATATCCTTCTATTTTCGATCTTTCAGACTGTGATATTTCACTCAGATTTGGCCTACCTCCAGACTGTTTTAATGTTCGAAATTCTCTTTCGATGCAGTTGTATTCATCACCTGGGGTGCTCGTAACTCTAGAGCAGTAATTCTCAATTTGAGTACGTTCTGATCGCGAGATTGACGAAAGGTCCGGCCTTCCGCCAGACTGTTTTAATGTTCGAAATTCTCTTTCAATGCAGTTGTATTCATCACCTGGGGTGCTCGTAACTCTAGAGCAGTAATTCTCAATTTGAGTACGTTCTGATCGCGAGATTGACGAAAGGTCCGGCTTTCCGCCAGATTGGCTCAATGTTCTTAGCTCTATGAGAATGCAATTATATTCGTCTCCTGGAGTGCTCGTGACTCTAGAGCAATAACCCTCAATTTGTTTCCTCTCTGCCTGGGGGATACCTGACAGGTCAGGCTTTCCACCTGATTGCCTCAAGGTCCTTAATTCACGTTCAATACAGTTGTTTTTATCGCCAGGAGTGCTCGTCACTCTTTCACAGTAGTTTTCTATTTGCGCACGTTCAGAAGCAGCAATAGTGCCTCTGGGTGCCGCTACGGGTTGCTTGCTTGGTGTGGCCGGGGGGGCAAGCGATTGACGATTTGCTGGCGAATCCGACGATTCAGCCTTTGTTTTGAGTACTTTCGCTCTTATCGTTCTGAGCGATGACAGAAGATCCTGATCAATCCAACCATCTTGAGTGATGCCAGCATCACGCTGAAAAGCCTTCACCGCGTCGCCAGTCCGGCGACCATAATCGCCATCCACTGGCCCAGGGTCGTAGCCGAGATCTGTTAGGAGCTGTTGAACCTCTTTGGTGTATTGGGCGTAGAGCTTCTTGGGAGCACTACTCGTCGATAAGCCTAGCGATGCTGATGGATACGAGCTGCTGCCTAACTGCCTGGCCTCCCGAATGGCCTCAGAGACAATCTGGCTTCGGTAGGCTTCAACATCACGTTCAGCTTGAGTCTGAGAACCTTCTCGATACCGGTAGCTCCCGCAGCGGCTGTTGGAGTCGTTTACAATCCGATTGAATTCATCGATTCCTGTATTGGTATCGATGACGTCTCTCATCGTTTCAATACGAATGCCTTCCCTAATACACCAACGAATCTCCGGCACAGACAGCACGTTGTTGGTGCCGACCGAAGGCTTTGTATATTGCAGTCCGGCGCTTTGAGTCGAGCTTGGCGTTTGAACTGCCGGAGCAGGACTGCTTTGCGGATAGCTGTAGGATTGCGACGATGATGGCGGAGTGTATGAGGGCTTTTTGTTACTTTGCCCGCCGTTATAAATCAGCCAAATCACGAAGACGAAGCCGATAATGCCAAGAATCCATTTTCCTCCCGAACCACCGCCGCTTTTTCCAGAGCTTAAGGTTTCAATGGGTGGAGGAGTGCTTGAGGTTTTCCGTTCCGGTTCGGAGGAGGCGGTTCCCCCTCGAGGCTGGGGAGGCTGCTTAGGCGCTGGTGGCTTAGCCTCTGCTTTTGGTTCCGGCTTTATGGGCTCGTCGATACCACTGACCTCGGATACCAAGTCTGAAAGCCCAGAGAAGCCTTTTTTATCCTTCCCGTTATCACCATCCATGGGCATCAACCCCCTTTTTTTTCCCGCGCATAAACGTCATGCCGAACTCCATCATATGAACGTAATCACCCAAACACTCAGGCCACCAAGGCCAACAAACAAAAAGAATTACAGGCGCGTATGCAGAGTTTTTCT
Organism: Desulfobulbus sp.; assembly: GCA_050252135.1. Classification (GTDB taxonomy): domain Bacteria; phylum Desulfobacterota; class Desulfobulbia; order Desulfobulbales; family Desulfobulbaceae; genus Desulfobulbus. The sequence continues at coordinate 31,243 of JBFWLN010000026.1, read as the reverse complement.
TTTTTGTGGGCAGCCTAGTTTCCGGATGGCCGTGAGCCTGTGCCAGATCGGCGAGCATCTTTGGTTGGTCACTTGGTTAATTCTAGGAGTCTGTCGGACTTGCCACAGCAGTAACGGCAATACATTACATTTTGGGCGGTTTTGATATTGAGACCTCAAAGGATTTAGTAATTCATAACCTTTGATGCGCATTATCCTGTCGATTCAACCTAAAAAGCCTTTTTGGGCGGATTTATGCCGCCAAAACATGCAATCGTTTCAGGTTCCAGGCCATGCAAACCAAATCCCACTCTTGACGGACCGACTCCACTCCGCGGTGCAGAAACTGGCGGAACCCCATTACTGCCTTGATAACGCCGAAGACGGGTTCAACAGTGCTTTTTCGTTTGGCGTAGAGGGCGCGGCCGTCTTTGGTTTTCAGCTGATGCTTCATCCGGGTAACGCTATCGGCATTATCGGGTAAAGGGGTTGGCTCGGCGAAGCGTTCTTGGAGTGTTTGGTTGTGGGTGTCGCGTCCAGCACTGATATAGGGCAGCACTTGGTGTTCCAGGCAGTGGTCAACGTTGGTTTCACTGAAGTAACCGGCATCGGCCAGAAGGGTATCAACGGTTCCAAGGCTTTCAGGCAGGGCATCCAAGACCGCAAGAGCGGGTTCAATCTCCAGTTTGTCGTTGGGGTTTTGACTGAGGTGACTCCCGAGAATAAGCATAGTGTCGACATCGACACTGGCCTGAGCGTTATAGCATTGTTCAAAACCCCCTCCGGAGACAGGCATGATCCGGGATTCTTCATCGGTCAGATTGACCTGATCTTTATCCCCTGGGCCGGAAACTGGTGGCTGGGGCGGTTTGCCGCCGGATTTCTTGCCGGTCTTTTTCTCTTTGGCCTTGCGCTCGGCAAGCTTCTTTTCGTACTCAGCTTGCTCGGAGGCATGGCGTACGGCTGCCCGTTGTTCGATTTCGGCCTTGGCCTTGGCAATGGCGGCCAGACGTTCGTTTCGCCGTGCCAATTCGTCAGGAATGTCAAATCCGTCGGGAATATCAGCACGATCAGCTTCTTCGGCCTGACGCAACAGGTCTTCGACCTCGGCTTTGAGTTGCGCTTCGAGCTTGCAGGCATATTTCCAACTCAAGGCCTTGTGTTTCGAGGCATTAGCTTTGATCTTGGTTCCGTCGAGGCTGACTTTTCCCAGCTTTAAAAGGCCCATCTTCTGGGCAATGAGCAGGATTTGAACGAAGCATGGGGTCAGTTCGGCGAGAAAACGTTTGCGAAAGTGGGCGATGGTATCGTGGTCGGGATGTTCGTTGGCGGTTATGTAACGAAAAGCCACGGAGTCGTAGGTCGCCCGCTCCAGTTTGCGGCTGGAGAAGACACCGGTGGCATAGCCGTAGAAAAGCAGGGCCAGTAACATCGCCGGATGGTGAGCCTTGGAACCGCGACCGGCATAGTTGGCCTTGATAGCCGAGAGATCAAGCTGTTCGACTATATCAACGATGAAGCGAGCAAGATGCCCTTCAGGCAACCAGTCGTCCATGGAAGGTGGCAGTAAAAACAGCGTTTTTCGATCAACCTGACGGAACGTGTTGTTCATAGCAATGTCATCTCGGAAAGAGGTTCAACATCCGGCAATTATAACATTTTAAAGACAAAAAGTCCGACAGACTCCTAGCAAATCGAACACCGATTTTTGTAGTATTCGGGGCCGTAGACAGGTTTGGCGAGGCTGATTCTGTGGGATGGTCGGGGTATCCGAGGCCAGATTAGAGAGCCCCGAAAATCCGGGTTTGTTGTCTTTGTCCATACCGTTGCTCTCGTTCATTACATGCTAAGAAACATCCAGGCAATCAGACCCAGAGATATCGCAATGTGCCACTTATCAAATGTCCGTAACGAAGCCTTCCCGAGGAAACGGTATCCGTTACCAGTTGGTGTTACCCGATATCGGCGTATCGGGAAAATGGGTATTGCTAAGAATACGAAATAATAGGTGGAAAGGTATGATCCTGATGCGGGGTCATGATCAGTCGATCCATAAAGGGTTGTCCCTATGCCGTTAAAGGTATAGAGGCTTGGTGCGGAGGATATTGGAACCAAACCGCCAGATAAAATCTTGTTATTTTTGACAGTACTCAGGTTTTTCTCAATACGAGATTTCACATCTTGGCTTGCAGCGTATTTTAATGCCTCTTCAAGAATGGAAACACAAGGATTCCATTTATCTGTTGCATTTCCAAAAACTACTGCACAGTGCATTAATGTAATTGCTATTTCGTCTTTTCCTTGTGAAATAATCTTATTACTAGTAGTTGATGATTCAAGATTTGAAACAAGATTTATTGCAATCGATAAAAACTCTTTTGCCCTTTTATCCGCGTGAGAATGACTTTTCTCAACCTTTTCTAGCGTTTCCTTGCAAGCATCAGAAATAGGCTCCAGAATACTGCTCAATTTCCTTAGTTCAGCAATCTCGTCAAGAGCCTCAATATCCTCAGATGCACGCTCTAACACACCCCCGACTTCAGCGAACACCTCTTGCAGCATAGCCGTTAGTTGTTGTGAAAATTCGAGTTTATCGTATTCATTGAACATCTGAACAGACAATTCTCTCACAAGTCTTGCCACGCGAATGCTTGCATCGTGATCAAGCCCACGACTTTTTGTACTAACCTGAATAGGCTGGGCGACAGTGTCCCAGTTTTTTACAACATGAACTAACTGGTTCACCATGGGAGTCAAAGTCGAATTGGGTTGCCCTTCACTAACTGCAGTTCGTAGTCGCTCGACCAAAACCTTTATGTTCCCTTCCTCCTTATCCAAAAAAACCTGCGCTTCGACTTCATACGAATCAACGAGGTCGGCGATCAGAATAGGCCCATGTTCCACGCCCTCATCAGTTGCGGATTCGACGGCAACGGTAACCGCTTCAACGAGTTCCTTGGCAGATAAATTATCCAAGGCGAACTTGATGACCTGCCGATAATGACGCCGCCGCTCCTGAATTTCTGTCTCCACAGCGGACAGGTCTGTTACCTCGGGGAACCCGGACACAATACGTTCCTCGTTAATGATCCCACTCAACCCTTCAGGCTCGATATCCTCAAAAGCCCAGGCGATTTCTAGAATCCATTCTGCAACATCATCGGATGTGTAATCAGGCAGTCGTGAAAGACCTGCAACAAGCAAATTGCCTCGAGCTATAGAAGTCAGTTTATCGATGCCGAGAAGATCTGACGGCGAGGACTCGAGCAACGACAACAATTCACCAGCACGTTTCGGGCCGATGCCTGGTAGCCAGGCAACCTCGGCAGAAAGGCGTTTTCTGGGATTTGTCAGATCCGAACGAGCTTGCATACAATCATTAGAATCAAGCAGCAGGCTGCGCTCATCGGCCAATTCCATGATCCTCCGGCGGTTATCGCGAGGGCTGGCGGTCAGAATTTGAAAAGGATTTTGTAAAAGGTCCATGCTTCCCTCCGGAAATTCAGAATCCGATACGTCTGCTTTTTCTCTCTTTGTCTTCAGGAAGGCTCTTCAATGCAGCATCGATGCTTTCCTGATCCAGTTGAGACTTTCCCGCCTTGGCGGCGAGCCTCGCTGCTTCACGTACAACAAATGCGGAATCGGATAGCGCCTTGCCGGTCAGGGCATCCAGAATAGTATTGATATTGAGATCTTCCGCTTTAGGTACTTTGCTCAGAAGTGAGTCGAGGAGAGAAGCTACTTCGATTCTCGATGGCATTCCTACCTCAATGATGTGATCGAAACGTCCTCGTCTCAGAATGGCAGGATCAATCATCTCGATTAGGTTCGTCATGGCGACAATTAAAACCTTGTTCTTGATAGCCTCCGGTATTCGTCTGAGGAATTCGGCAACCTCCTCGACGTGATGCAAGCTTGAAGTTCCGCCGGATCGTCTGTCCGATAAGAAGGACTCCATTTCGTCGATCACGATTACGGCCGGCGCGCCATCAATGGCCTTGTCAAAAACCTCGGAAATTTTTTTGCTAGTTTCGTGTATGTAGGGGCTACCCACACTGTTCGAGTCAATCGAATAGCTGGGCCAATCGATAAAATCTACAAGCCTCTCAACGGCAAAAGTTTTGCCGCAGCCTGGAGGACCATGGAGAACGATTGCCGATGGAAACTCGATTCCCATCGCCTGATATTTCTCGGCATTGAAGATGATGTCGATGATGTGCTCGTTAAAGAACTCTTCAATGTGCGGTCGGCCAGGATGACTGAACACTTTGGGCGTAACAAGGTCGCCCTGTGATTGAGGTTGCCCCGATTCGACTGCGACATTGGCAACGGTGGTCATCTCGTCTGTTTTGAGTTGAGAAGCTGGCTTGCGTTTTGTAAGAAGGCCTGCGTCAGCAGGAACATGAAACCCTGCCACCTTGACAATCTCTGTAAGATCACCGGCAGGCATCCATCCCGTAAGAGTCGTTAGCCGCCGGAACGATTTGGTCGAAACAGTCACTCCGCCAGTGAGCCAGGTTCCCAAAATCACTTCATCTTCGACATGAGACGTCAGCGTCCAGGTCGGCAATAGCCGAGAATATTGCTCCACATAGATGGCGTCATGAAGGGAGGCATCCCTCGACAGCTTGCGAGATTCCTTCAACGCAGAAGAGAATGCGATAGCGTCAACTTTGCTATCGGGAGATTTTCCGCTTTCTACAGGAGCCAGCGCATATTTCTTATGGCTTCTGAGACTTCTAAATGACGTCGCTCCAAACGTGATCTTGCCAAAGAGAGTATCATTGAGAAAATCGGATTCACTCCATTTCTCAACCAAATCACGACGGGCGAGCAGGATGTTTTCCGATCCGCTGGTATCAAAAATCTGCCACTCGTCGCCCGAATAGAGGAGCGAACGGATTTTCGACCCGTCCGGCAACTCGTATCCTTTAGGTAGCCATAAGTCCTTCGCCATAAATCATCCCCTGATAATATTGGCCACATCAAACATCTCGTTGTCGGAGCCGCCACAAATCTGGATCATTGAAAGTTGAGCGATAACAGCACGGAGATTCTCAATGTCGTCGGAGCGCATGACTTGCGCTCCGATGTTGGCCAATTCTTCGAAGCGGTGCTTGTCGGCAAAAAGGTGTGGAGAATTGACCATTGATTTGAACCGTTCGACAACAAACCAATCCTGACGCCAAAGAATTTCGAAGTTCTTGCCCTTGAGTTCATCCAAGTGATGTTCAAAATCCTTGTCGTTTCTATCGATGGAACGTTGGGCGGTTCTCGCCAAATTATCGAACGCTGTGGCCTCCGACGGACGGGCATGCTGGCGTATATGCTCATCGAAGAAGGACACCACACCATCAAGGTCGATCTGTCTGATTTCCTTGAGGTGTTCTTTTCTTACTTGGGCAAGCAATCGTCTTGCCTCAAAAATATTTTCCATGGCCTCCTGGGCCTTCTCGGTTTCCGCTTCCTCAGGATCGAGCGAGACGGCGGATTCGAGTTTCTTCCTGGCTTGCTCCAACTTTGGGTTGTCCACGACCTCGTTAATCTCATCAATGCGGTTAAGCGTCCGCTCGCCCTCTTCGGCTACAAGAACGGAAGCGGAGGTGTAGTCGAGCTGTCCTTCCTGGCGCGAATAGAAATTCTTGCCTGAGTGGAATGTGCCACCGATACATGGGACGGAAACTTCGATAATGATGTTTCCTGAGTCCAGGATCTCAAAATCACACTCGAGATCTGCACCGGCAGGAATCACACCGTCGTCGAAATCTGAACCGGAAATTTTCAGAACGCCGATGGGACGATTATCTGTGACGGGGTCTTCGATTTCGCCTTCCCACAATTTCAGATTGAGCGAACCAGATGCGCCGGACTTGAGAGATTCTGCAGCCTTGAACACCTTTTTCCCCTTTTTGGGGAGTGAATCGCCCGAGCGAACCAGATAGTCGAGCACTGGACGCCCGCCGAGCTTCTCCAAAACCTCAATTCCAACTGAATGCGAGGCCGGTATGGCGTCAACTGTGGCGGCAGTCCTGGTAATGACGATCTTGTCCTGATCCAGAGCGATGGGACCGCCTACGGAATCGAAAACAAACACTTTGAAGGTGTTGTCACCGGTTTTCGTCAGGGTGACGTCGATGGTTGTGCCATGCTTGAGAGGAAGACGGCCAGACGTCCATCCGGTATCAGCACTGTCAACTTGGAACTCAGAACCAGTGGCGACTTTACCTGCCAGTTGAACAGCAATCTTAGCTTTCACATCTGGCGTGCGGGCGATGTAATTGAAGGACAGAGCCAATCCACCACCAGAGGAAATCTGCCCACGGGTGTTTTTTCTTGAGCGGTTCTGGGAGCTCCAGTCAATAGATTCAGCAAACAGGCTGGCCCCTTCAGCCACAGCAGTCATGGGATTCACATCAGTGCTACCAGGGATTCCAAGCTCAAAGGCGACCTTGTCGCGCAAAGGCTTGTAATTGGTCGGTCCGCCGACAAACACAATGCGCTCTAAATCATGAGGTGTAAGCCCTGCCTTCGAGAGGGTGTCACGGGCAGAAGCTATCGATTCACCGACACGGTCGGCTATCAGTTTGTCATAGGTTTCTCGTAGTAGCGGTATATCAAGGTAGATCTCATTACCATCGAGATCTCGAACTCGCGCTTCGGTTTCGGAGAGGCTAATAACCGCTTCCTCACGCGCCGACAGCTCTATTTTGGCGCGTTCGGTGGCCCAGATCGCCAGGCGGATGAGCGATTTGAAGGTTGGGTTCGCTGAGAAGTCTTCAGGCAAAGCGAAATTGTCGAGCAGCCAAGGACGGACGACATTGTCAACGAGAACGCGGTCGAAATCCCGACCGCCACACATGGCGATCCCACCATGCGCAAGCAGGTTGACCCGTCCGCCGAGGCTTTCTGCAATGGCAATATCAAGGGTGCCGCCACCCAGGTCGTAGATCAAAAACATGCCGTCGGCATTGCGTGCTCGCATGACGCTCATCACCGCAGCAACCGGCTCCTGCATGATAGCGACTTTACCGAGGCCAGCCATTGTTGCGGCTTGCATGGTCGCGTCTTTTTGCATTTGGTTAAATGCAGCAGGGACTGTAATTACAGTCCCTGTGTCGGGATCGTTTCTGATTTCTTCTGGCAAATAGCCAAACAGCACCTTCAACACCTCCGAAGAGCACTCTTCCGGAGATTTTGTCATGTCCACTGCCGAAAGCTGAACAGGGGTACTTGTTCCCATCAGCCTTTTAAATAGCAGTGCGGAGTTATCCGGGCTGTGTGGAGCCGAGTCGTATGCTCTCTTACCGACATACTTGTTCCCCCGCCGGTCGATATAGATCGCCGAAGGCGTTACATCATTCTGCTCAGGACTCTTCCAGATTCGGGTTTCGGAACCGTCATAGGAACAGATCGCGCTGTTTGTTGTACCCAGGTCAATGCCAACGAAATTTTTCATAATTCCACCTTCCTCAACGTGACGGTTCCTGTCTTAACCAACCCTTCTTTCCCCATAATGATCGGCTCGAGCATCTGATCGACCATCAAGGCATCCTTTGCATCAAATTCTTCGATATTCAGGGGGGTGGCGGCCATGCCTGGATCGAAGGGATGCCCCTCGACGTTGACGATTCGCAGATCCGCCTGTTCCAAGGCCTCTTCGACCTTTTTGATAAACCACCGGAACTGGCTCTTGTATCGATTCTGTTCTCCGGCATCGAGCTTCGTGAGCAGACGGTCGAACACCCGGCCAAAGCGCCAGGATTCAACCGCCATGCTGATCACCGCATCCCGCATAGCCTCGGGGGTCGTTGTGGTTTGTTCAGCGGCCGCCATATTCCTCTCCCTTTTGAATTCTAAAATCTGACTGCGCCGTCATTTCATCACCGGTCCGAATTCTTCATCGATCTCAAACAGATCAGGCGTCGAGCGATGGACGCCGATGCCGTGTTCCATCAGCAGCATCACGAGTTGTTCCCCGTTCATCAGGGCGATGGGGGTTTTGTCTGCCTGAGCGGCTTCCTTGACGGCTCCTGGGCTGAAGTCGCTGGTGGTAATGATTAGGCCCTGTTCGTGCGCCCCCAGGCTGCCGCGCACCTGCTGCACCACCGGAGCCTGGATGTTGTTCTTGAGCTTCCATTTTTTGACCTGGACGGCCATCTTGATGCGGACCACATCGCCCACCACCAGGATGCCACGGACATCGATGCCGCCGTCGCCGTTGAGCTTGGTCACCTCGACCATCTCGAAGCCCATCTCCGCCAGCAACTGCGAGATGAGTTCTTCGAATTCGCCGGGTTTCATGGCCAGCAGGCGCTCGCACAGGACCTTTCGAACCTGGTGGTTGTGCTGCTCGATCTGGAACGCCAACCCGCGCCCCATCCATTGGCTCAGGCCCACATAGCCACGGCCGTGCTGAACGAAACGAGGCCGCTCACCGCGTTTCTGCTGGCGCTTGATCTCGGTGATTACCTGGGCGTACATGGTGGCCTCGGGCGTTTTGCCGCCTGTCACCAGCCAGCCTTTTTGTAGGGCCTTCTCAGTGATTTCCCTGTAGTGCACCGGCTTCTTACAGCCGAACTCCTCAAGCACTTTCTGAGCACAATCAGTGAACGAAAAACCACCGCTTGCAGGGGTAGGTTCTGGAGCCTCTTGGACGGGTGCAGGAACTGGCGCATCGCCGCTCGGTATTTCAGTGGAATCCCGAAGTCCAAAGGTCTGAGGGCCGACCTTTACAAAGGGCGACTTGTGCCCATTACTCTTGATGTCGGAGTAGAGCCGGGCGCTGACAGTGGCGTCTGGGGTTTTCCCTCCGGATTGCCAGAGACCGGCAGTCATGATCTGCTCGGCGATGTCCTTGGCGTGCAGCGCCGTACCCGCCTGCTGCAAAACCTGAATGGCGGCCGTTTTAACGTCCATGGCTCGCCCCCGTTGCGGATTGTTCGTCCTGTTGCTGATAGGTCACGCCGAAGATGGTGTCACCCAGCCATTTCTTGAAAGAGGGGTTGTCGCTGAACTGCTTGAACAGCTCGGTGTGGTCGGACAAGAGGTCGATCATGACCCGCTGCAATGCGGCGTCGTGCTCGATCCTGGCAGTCTTCTTGTCGTTGTTCTTCATGGCGTTCTGGAAGGCGGTATCCGCCGCCACCTTGGCAGGGATCTCCTCGGCGATGACCTTGCGAATTTTGTCTCCATCCTTCCATGCAATATTGCCGAACTGGTCGTTAAACGCCTTGATGATGTTGCTTAGTTGATCCAGCTCTGGTTCTGGTTTGCGGCCGCCGCCGCTGGTCGGCACTGGTCCGACTTCAGCATCTTGATCCGCAAGGCCGATCTTCAGACTGGTTTTCACCTCGACACGGTAGCTGTCTATATCGATGGCCTCCAAGATGCCCCGGGACAGATCCTCTTCCTTGGGCGCGGGGAGCTTCGGGATCAGGAAATTCAGGAAGATCGACAGTTTCTCCCAGTCGGCATTCGAGTACGGCAGAATCGCGGATAGAAAGTCGTAAGTGCGCACAAAAGCCTTGGCCTTGCCCTTGAAATTCACCTGGCCGTCCTCATCGAGATCGGCGTTGTAGGTGGCCACGCTGACGTCCAGGATCGGATCGAGCTTGTCGCGGTCCGCGCCGTTCAGATAGAGCCCAACCAGGTCGTCAATTTGCGCCTGCGAATAGACCTGGTAGCCGTCCAGATCTGACTTGAGGTCGTGCAGTTTATTGGGGTCGGTCTCGTCACTGAGGATGGTGGTGCGGTAATAGGGCTCGAACGACTTCTGGATGATTTCCGAGTCGTTGTAGAAATCCAAGACAAAGGTGTCGTGCTTCTGCGGGTGGGCGCGATTGAGGCGAGAGAGGGTCTGCACCGCCTTGATGCCGGAGAGCGCCTTGTCCACGTACATGGTATGGAGCAGCGGTTCGTCGTAGCCGGTCTGATATTTGTCGGCGACGATCAGGAAGCGGTACGGGTCCTGCTGGATCTTGTCTGTAATCTGGCTGCTGGGAAATCCATTTAGCGTCGCCTCCGTCACCTTCTTGCCACCAAACTCGTGTTCGCCGGAAAAGGCCACAATCGGCTCATAAGGGCTCTTACGCTCCTTGAGGTAATCCTTGAAGGCGTGGAAATACTGGATGGCCCGCACGATGCCGTTGGTGATGACCATGGCCCGGGCCTGGCCGCCAACCTTGCGGTGGCCGATCACCTGGGCGTTGAAGTGGTCCACCATGATCTCGGCCTTCTCGCGGATGGCGTGTTCGTGGGACTCCACATAGCGGCGCAGCTTTTTCTGGGCCTTGTTGGCATCGAAGAGCGGGTCGTCCTCCACCGTCTTGGCCAGGCGGTAATAGCTTTCCACCGGGGTGTAGTTCTTCAACACATCGAGGATGAAGCCCTCCTGGATGGCCTGCTTCATGGTGTAGCTGTGGAACGGGTGGTGCTTCACCGTGCCGTCGGGTTGCGGGTCCGGCTCGCTGAAGATCTCCAGAGTCTTATTTTTGGGAGTCGCGGTGAAGGCGAAGTAGCTGGCGTTGGTCACCATCTTCCGGCCTTCCATGATCTTGTTGATCTTGTCCTCGGTATCCAGTTCATCCCATTCCGCCTTGTATTCACCCGGCTTTTCCGCAACGGCCATGTTCATGGCGGCGGTGGTCTTGCCGCCCTGGCTGGAATGGGCCTCGTCGATGATGATGGCGAACTTGCTCTTGCGGTGTTCATCACCGATCTCGTCGAGGATGAACGGGAACTTCTGCACCGTGGTAATGATGATTTTCTTCCCCGCCTTAAGGAACCGGCGCAGGTCGCCGGAATGCTCGGCATGGCCGACGGTGGCCGAGACCTGGGCGAACTGCTTAATGGTGTCGCGGATCTGCTTGTCGAGAACCCGCCGGTCGGTGACCACGATGACCGAATCGAACAGCGCCTTGGCTTCAAACTCCAGGCCAACGAGCTGCTGCGCCAGCCAGGCGATGGAGTTGCTCTTGCCGCTGCCCGCCGAGTGCTGGATCAGGTAGCGCCTGCCAATCCCCGTCTCCCGGGCATTGGCCAACAGCATGCGCACCACCTTCAACTGGTGGTAACGGGGGAATATCTGCTTGTACCTTTTCCTGCCGGTCTTCTCGTCTTTTTCCTCCACCACCTGGGCGTAGTTCTCCAGGATGTCGGTCAGACCCTCCTTGGAAAAGGCCTCCTTCCACAGATAGTCGGTGGCGAGCCCGGCCGGGTTGGGCGGATTGCCAGCGCCGTCGTTGTAACCCTTGTCGAAGGGCAAAAACCATGAGCCCTTGCCCTTGAGGTGGGTACAAAAACGCACCTCGTGATCGTCCACGGCAAAATGGACGGCGCAGCGGCCGAACTGGAACAGCAGCTCCTTCGGGTCGCGGTCGCGCTGATACTGCTGCACGGCGTCGAGAACCGTCTGCTTGGTAAGCCTGTTCTTGAGTTCGAAAGTTGCGATGGGCAGGCCATTGACGAACACGGCCATGTCGAGGGAGAGCGCGGTTTCGTTGCGGCTGTAGCGGAGCTGGCGGGTGACGCTGAAAATGTTGGCCGCAAATCGCTCGGCCGCTTTCACGTTGCCCGGCGTCGGTGTGCCGTAGAAAAGGTCCACATGGGCCGGGCCGTGTTTGATGCCGCCGCGAAGCACGTCCACCACGCCACGCTTGGCGATCTCCCCTTGCAGCCGGTGCAGGAACTGGGTGCGCTTGGGGCTGTCTTCGTCGATACCGAGAGCTTCATAGGTGTCTGGCTGGGTGGCGGCAAGAAATTGCAGCAGCTTGGAAGAATCGACGGCATGTTCCCGGTCGTAGTCTTGCGGGTCGCCCTGAACGTATCCGGCCTCATCCACGAGGGAGGCAACGATAATGGATTCCAGGCCCTTTTCGCTGGTATCGGTCGGCTTCATAGATCCTCCAGCAAATTGGCGATGTCCTTGGGCGACGGCAGTTGGCCCTTCAGCGACTTGGGCAGGGTCTTGGTAATTTCATAAGTGGCCACGCCGATGGGCTTGCGGGCGTCGTGCAGGGCGTATTCCACAATCGTGCGGCTCTTCTCCTTGCACAGGATGATGCCGATGGAGGGGTTCTCGTCCTCCTGGCGGACCTGCCGGTCCAGAGCCGCCAGATAAAACTGCATCTTGCCGACGAACTCCGGCAGGAACTCGCCGACTTTCAATTCAATGGCGACAAGGCAGCGCAGGCGGCGGTGAAACAGCAGCAGGTCGATGAAAAACTCTTTGCCGTCCACCTCCAGCCGGTATTGGCTGCCCATGAAGGCGAACATGCCGCCCATGGCTCGCAGGAAATCCTCGATCCGGGCGATGAGCGCCCGTTCCAGTTCCCGCTCGCTGTGTTCTTCTCCCAGCTCCAGAAAATCGAAGGTGTATTCGTCCTTCACCGCCAGCTTGGCCTGGGCGCGAAGCTCGGGTGTCAGTGCCTGGTCGAAATTGGTCTGGCCCCGCAGGGATTTTTCGTAGCTCTGATTGTCGATCTGATGAATGAGCACATTCTTGGACCAGCCGAACTTGCGGGTCATGCGGATGTAGAATTCCCGCTCCAGCGGGTCCTTGCAGCGCTCCAGGATGGCCAGGTTGTGGCTCCAGCCGATTTCTCGCACCAGTGGTGCGAGTTTTTCCAGACCAGTGTAGGCCTCGAAAAAAGCCTTCATCCGCCAGAGGTTGGAAGCCGAAAAGCCACCTACGCCGGGGAACTCCGTCCGCAGATCAGCGGCGAGCTGTTCCACCACCGCCTTGCCCCAACCTTCAACATCCTGCCGCTCCACGATCATCCGGCCGATGTCCCAGTACAGACCGACCAGCTCCTTGTTGACCGCCTTGAGGGCTTCGTACTGGGCGGAGCGGATGCGCTCCTTGATCTCGGTCAGCAGGCCCGGGTAGTCCTGCGGTTTGCCGAGACTGTTTTTTTGGGTTTTGTCAGTCGGTTTCATCCATGCCCCCCTCGTCATCGGATTCGGCGACGTCCTCATCCAACGCCAGCAGCTCGTCCTCGGCAACCTCCGGCACCTCGATACCACGCACATCCATCTGGCCGGTGACCACATCGGAAATCAGCCGAGTGCGGTATTCGCGCATCAGCTCGATCTCGCGTTGGGCGCGGGTGATGGCCTGGTCGATCTCTCCCGCCTTTGCCTGGATGTGAGCAAGGATGGTCTTTTGTTCTTCAATTGGCGGCTTGCAGAAAAATACAGCAACGAGCTTTTCTCTCGTCAGATGGGCAATGCTGACCCGATTGACAACTGCCTTGAAAGCTCCTTTGCTGCCGAATGCTGCGAACTGATACAAGAGGAAAAGCGGCAAAACCTCTGCACCAGCAGTGACTTTGTGAACTGAATTCTGGATATAGCACTCTTCAAGTTCGTCCTGCCAAATGCATGCACGGCCGACCTCGCCACCTTCACTTACCAAGATATCGTTTTTCGATATGCGGTACTGCTCCATCTCGGACTGTGAAAACCACATGGAAGCGACATCGGAAAGGTTCGCTTCAAACCACTGAATGTTGGCAGACCGCAAATAGGGCTTGAGCTGATCGTCTTTTGAGGGAGACGTTTTCAACATCTTTCCGAGAACAACCTTGGCTATGGTTTTGAGCCGTCTGGCGTCCCAATGCTTCGGAATATCCCCGATCCATTCAACGCCGCTGGGCTTGAGCTTGACATTGGGATCAAGCCCCCGGGTCACGGCCTGATTGATGACGTTCTGCTTCTGCTCCTTGAGAAGTTCAATGAACCGCCGCTTGTTGCGAATGAATCGCTGAGCCTTGCTGCCGACCGCATCAAGAAATCTGGTGATGTGCCGTTGTTCCTCAATCGAAGGAACGGGCGACGGCATACGCTTGAAATCCTGCCAGTACAGCCGATTGCGGTCTTTCACGATGCCCCGCGAATAGGCGTCCACCTCGTTCATGTAGGAAGCTGTGCGGAACAAATAGCTGAAGTAGCGGCAGTCCACCTCTGGAAAGGGGCGCACGACGACATAGGCCGGGCTGACCAACCCATCGACGGGCGCAACGCCAACCGCCCCCTGCCACATTCGCATCATGTTGTAGGCAATGTCACCCTGGGCCGCTCGCTTGTACTTTTCACGGTCGGACATTACCTGTTTGCGCTTCAGATTTTCCATGTCGCGCACGCGGACGCCGGTTTTCAACGAGACCTCAAGAATAGGCAACTCTCCAAATCCGGTTTCGTTGCGTTGGGAAAAAAGGCGACCGTTCCTGAACAGATTCCAGTGCGATGGAATTTCGCCCAGAAACGGCTGCCCGGAATCCTTATATTCCGGGTAACCCTTTATTATCGTCACTCCATTCCTTGGGGAGCCATCTGTCGAGCTGTTGTGCATTTGAGGTCTTGTTGGCTGTGCAAAAAGAGACGGCTGCACAGGTACAGGTTTAATCTGCATTGGCAGGAAACCCCTCTTTTTGACGCCAGTGTCCATATCGGAGGATGTCTCAGCAGCACGAACCGCTTCAATTGGCTGATGATACAGTACAAAATTCGTGATGGATGGTGGTTCTATGAGTTTTAGTCCTTCTATGTCACCCGATTTCAATTGCTCTCGTAATTCCATTAACAAGCGGCCCAAAACGTTCATGCCAACCAAAGAACCGTCCTCGGAGACTTTTGCACCCCAAAAATCATCTTTACGGGATTGCTCAACAATAGGCAGATCACCTGTCGATAGCAGCAATTCAGCAAAGGCACGCCAGTTTTGCGCCAGTTTGACCCTGAGACACCAGCGCATGATTTTTACGCGCACAGAATCCCAGTCCTGACGTGACCTTTTTTTTAGCGGCTTGATCCGCATCTTTGCCGTCATTGGGCTTCGCTCATCAATGATCTGGCGTTGTATATCGGGCAGATGCGGGAAACGGCACGCTTGATAAAGAGCCTCAGAAGTGCGGATTCGAACCCCATTTATACAAAGCGGAAAGCCTGGTGCCATGTTGGATAGTCCACCATACTTTTCGTTTGTCTTCAGAAAGACAGCGGCTGCTGAAGGGCTATAGGTTCGAATTTGACTACCCTGATTCATCAGAAAACATCCTTAGCCAACATAGCCATGAACCGCTTGAGCGATGTATCTGTATTGGTCGTCCGTGGAAACAACGGATACCATGGATCACCTACCCACAGTGCAAGGGGAGCGTTGTTTGGACAGTTCCGAAATGTCACTATTAGGGAGCCGAAGCCCAATGACTCAAGGGAAGTGTGTCCCAACGGACGCTGGGATTCACTCAGGTATGGACAAATCTGGCGAATGCGAACTCCCGCCTTCAAGAATTCTTGTTCCAGAAGTTGGCGTCCGGCATCGCTGGAAAAAACCCCTTTTTCACCTACCTGACCGGCATTGCGAAGCTGCGGCTTATAGTTCATGGCCTGGACGTACCCGGTTACGGCTGGCTCAGTCGGGATTACCGTGGGGCGAAGCACATCCGACGTGTCGGTATATTTCCTTCGATCTTCAAGATTTACAGCATGCCACCAGGTTATGTTGATCGTTTTTCTAGCGGCCTTTGCCGCTTCATTTACTTTATTCCGGTGGTAGTAAGATCCTTCATGGGTTGCAATGACAACTACATGCAATTTTGCCGTCGAAGGCGCATCTTCGACTATCCAGGCTTCCAAATCCCTGCGAACACGATTTCCGGTAAAAATGGCATCGTCTATATAAAGGAAAACATTTTGCGACTGGCCACAGTCCTCCACTTCAACACCGCATTTCTTCTTCAGAACTTTGCTGAATAGCGCCAGCATTTCCTTCTGGCTCGCCCCCCCACCTTGAATATCAAGAAAATTAACACTTTGCCAAAAGCCACAAGGATCGTCACCAACAAGCTTTTCAGTTTGAAATAGGCCAGCAAGAAATTTCTTCGTATCCTTCCTAGAGAAATAGGTCATTTTGAGGACGTGATCCATCTCCCGAAGAATTGGAACGCGGACCTCTTCATCGAATTGGCAAACCCATCGCTCAACATGATCCGGAGTTGGCGCGGGCAGGTCTCCCTCACGGTAATCGGCAATTGTCGAGGTAATTGAATCGAGAAGGCGATGTCGTTCCGTCATTGGTTTCCTCCGATCAAAATATCATCGAGTAACCCTTCAGTCTCCTGCTCCAGGGCGTAGATATCGGACTTGATCTCATCCAGGGTGCGCATGGGCGCTGGCCGATAGAAATGGCGGGTGAAGGAGATCTCGTAGCCCACCAGCGTCTTGTCCGGGTCAATCCAGGCATCCGAGGTGTAGGGCAGCACCTCGCGCCGGAAGAACGCCTCGGTGCCGCCAACTTCGAGCAGTGGCACCTGCTCGCTGTCACGCAGGGCGGTATCCGGCTCGTATTCGACCACGCAGGTCTTGCCGCCCACCTCGGCCTCAAACAGGCCATGGATGGGGTCGGGGGTCGCCTTGCCGGGCTTGTGAACCTTCTTCAGCACCGGCGCCGCGGCGTCCTCGCGGGTGTCGCAGAGCTCGCTTTGCAGCAGCTTCTTGCGCTTGGCGGTGAGCTTGACGCCGTGCTTATCGGCATCGGCTTCAACGGCGTCCATGAAGGCATTGAAGTCCAGGTGCGGACCGGCTCCGAGGGTTTCGGCCACACGGCTGGCCAGGTTGGCCAGCGGCTCCTCCTTGGCCCTGGCGCAGGTTCGCTCGAACCGTTCCAGCCGGGCCGGGCTCAGGTCAACGGCGAGGCGCAGCGGACGGTCCACCGTCACCTTCCAGTAGCCGAAGGCCTCGTTGGAGAAGATCTTGGATTTCTCGGTCTCGAATGGATTAACCACCAGGCCGCAGATGGCGTGGATATGGTCCTCGGAGAACTCGCAGTTCTTCTTGCCGAGGTTACGGCGCAGCGGCATGTACCATTCGGTGGCGTCGATGAGCTGGACCTTGCCCCGACGGTCCTCGCTCTTGCGGTTGGTCAGCACCCAGATATAGGTGGCGATGCCGGTGTTGTAGAACATGTTCTCCGGCAGGGCGATGATAGCCTCCAGCCAGTCGTTCTCGATGATCCAGCGGCGGATGTTGCTCTCGCCCTGACCGGCGTCGCCGGTAAAGAGCGACGAGCCGTTGTGGACTTCGGCGATGCGGCTGCCGAGGCGGGTGGTGAGCTTCATCTTGGAGAGCTTGTTGACCAGGAACATGAGCTGCCCGTCCGAGGAACGGGTGATCATCTTGTATTCCGGGTCGCCGCCATGCTGGGTGACAAAGCGCGGGTCCTTGATGTCGCCCTTGCCGCCCAGGCGTTCCAAATCGGTCTTCCAGCTCTTGCCGTAAGGGGGATTGGAGAGCATGAAATCGAACTCCTGCGACGGGAAGGCATCGCTGGAGAGCGTGGAGCCGTACTTCATGTTCTCGGCCTCGGCCCCTTCGCCTTTGAGCAGCAGGTCGGCCTTGGAGATGGCGTAAGTTTCCGGCTGCACCTCCTGGCCGAAGAGGTGGATGGAGACATCCTTGTCGTGGCTTTCGGCCAACTCGGCCAGGCGCTCTTCAGCCACGGTCAGCATGCCGCCGGTGCCGCAGGCACCGTCATAGACGAGGTAGGTGCCCGATTCAATGTCGTCGGCCACCGGCAGGAAGATCAGGTCGGCCATGAGCTTGACCACGTCGCGGGGCGTGAAGTGCTCTCCGGCCTCTTCGTTGTTCTCCTCGTTGAAGCGGCGGATCAGCTCCTCGAAGATGGTGCCCATCGAATGGTTGTCGAGTGCCGGGAGCAGCTCGTTGCCGTCCACATCCTGAACAGGCTTGGGGCTGAGATTGACGCGGCCGTCGAGAAACTTTTCAATCAGGTGGCCGAGAATGTCGGCCTCGATCAACGTCGGGATCTGGTTGCGGAACTTGAACTTGTCGAGGATCTCCTGGACGTTGGGGGAAAAGCCGTCTAGGTAGGCTTCGAAATCGGCCTTGAGCTGCTGTTGCTTGGCGCGGTTCTTCAGGTCGCGCAGGGTAAAGGGCGAGACGTTGTAAAAGGCCTCGCCTGCGGCCTGGCAGAGCGCGGCGTGTTGGTTGGCGATCCCGGCCCCATCGAGCTGCTTCTTCATGCCGAGCACCTTTTCCTTGCTCGGTTCTAACAGCGCGTCGAGACGGCGGATAACCGTCATCGGCAGGATTACGTCGCGGTATTTGCCACGCACGTAGACATCGCGCAACACGTCGTCGGCGATGCCCCAGATAAAATTCACGATGCTGTTATGGATTACATGGTTCATAGCCTGTCGTTACTCCTTGCGCTTCTTGTCGGTTTCTACAGGCTCAGCCGCGCCGCCAGCCTTGACCCATGTGTCGACCTCATCTTTCTTGAACTTCCAAAGACGACCCATGCGGTGGGCGGGCATACCATGCTTATCAATCCACTTGTAAACGGTGTCGTTGCTGACCCCGAGATACTTGCAAATCTCGGTTATTGATAACCAGCGGTCTTCCATCTCGTTCATTCTCTTGCTCCACGGGCGGTTTTTTTTTTTGCTACGTCCGCCAGAGGCGAAACGGGAGAGACTGGACGCCACCCCTCCCAAATTAAAAACTTCTCTAAATGTAAAGAATACGAATATGAAGTGCTATGTCAAACGATCTTTACCGATATGAGCCGATAATTTTCTATCACGTTCGATGCCAGACGCCGGAGTACGGTTGATGCGTGACAGGTCACGGAGCGGATCGGTGAATGCAGCAGCTCCTCCTGGATTAGTTCTCAGTGTACGGTTGGACTAAAACAACATCCCTCCACCTTCAAATCAAAATTCTCTCAACTTCATCTAGAGAGATTTGGTCGTTGCGGCGATCATAAAGACCCGTCGTAGGGGCTGATTCATGATTCGCCACTTCGATCTTGCCACCATTGCGCAAATATTCCGTAATTCCGGTGGCACGAAAGTTGTGGAAGCATATTTGGAGAGCATGCAAAGCCGGGGGAGGCTCTGTCGGCCCTACCTTTCGTCTAGAATCCGCTTGAGCTCATCGTTGGTTATGCGCGAATACTGCAAAGAAAATGAGGCATTTTTATGACCGAGCTGTCGTTGCACCGCCGCAACATTGCCGGTTTTTTCCATAATGAATACCCCCATTCCATGCCGAGCTGAGTGCGGAGTCTTCTCCTTAGCAACACCGGCAAAATCCCGGACCTGATTCCAGACCGTATTGATCACCTTCGGGCTCAGTCTTCCGTCGCCATGGGGATTGGAAAACGGCGAGAGGAATAAGGCATGGGATTGCCATTTTTCCAGGTCCTGTCCCCTCTCTTGTTCGATATAGTCAATGATAGCGTCGAGCCCTTGCCTGCTGATCGGATACGGTTGCATACTCCCGCCCTTCTCGGTCACCGATACAATCCGCCGGTCGAAATCGATATCCACCAGATTCAGGCGGGTGATCGCAGTCCGCCGCATCCCGGTTTCAATGAGGGTGTAGATAATGGCTCGGTTGCGAAAAGGACGAAAGCCCTTGCGCTGCGGTGGGGTTGGTCCTCCGTGCCGGTTGCGGTCCCGCGACCTACCGCCGACCAGGAGTAGTTGATCGGCGGCATCCATGATCCGGTTGCGCTCCTGTTTGGTCAAGGCCCTTTCGATCTCCAACTGATTGCCGACCGATAACATCTTGATTTTTTCCATCGGTGGTCCCAAGGGAAACGGCCGGTGCTGATGAATCCACTTGGCAAAGGTCTTGAGGTGGGCGGTTATTCGATTGATGGTCCGGTCCGACCACTTTCTCGCGCCCGCTTCGGTGAAGGTGTTTTGCAGGGCGGTGATAAAATCTTTGCCAGCCCGAGGCGACCAGGTCGAGCGAACGGTGTTGCCACATTCCTGCTGCAGAAAACTGAGAAACATCCGCAGATCTCGTTGCTGCTCTTTTTGCGAGCGCGGTGAGGTGGTCACCTGGGTGGAAAAATAGAGGTCGAACCACTGGTGCAAATCGTCGTTGCTTGCAGCGCTCTGCACCGAAATATTGTTAGGTGGAGCGATTTGTATATCTTTTAGAATCATCTAAACACCCTCCAGCTCGGTTTATCCTACATAACACTGGACCTAAGATACCTTTTGTGGCGTGATTTGTGAACCTAGAAAACAGTTACGTAAACACAGGATGTTTCTGTTGGGTTGCGGAGGAGGAATGACCGGTATTCCTTAGCGTACGTTCTCGTTTCATTGGACTTCAAACCCCAAACCCGGGTTTTTCATAGCCACCCGACTCCAGCCCTGTGCATTAACAGAAGGTTATTCTAAGAGAAAAATTTATTTATTCAGGCGTTCACGCAGGTGTTTGCTCGGACGGAATGATATCATCTGCCGCTTAATGATGGTCATGGATTCACCAGTATGAGGATTACGACCTCGTCGTGGTGATTTATCTCGAACCGTCAAACTGCCGAACAGAACCAGCTTTATCGATTCCCCGGCAACCAAAGTTTTTTTCATGGTCGCAAAGACCGTATCTACGATTTTTGCCGCGTTCCGTTGCGAAACATCCAACTTTTCATTAACTATTGTGGCCAATTCTTTGCGGGTAACGTTTTTTTTCATTCTTCTTATTCTTGATCGAAAGGTTTTTAAAGACTGATCAAACCATGGCATATTTCTTTAGCTGTGATCATGACTAAGTATTTGATTTTGTGGAATATTTTAAAATTTATCGTGCTGTTTAATATTCTCTGAGGTGCCCTCAACTACTTATAAATGAGCCTATCAGCTTATTTTTACAATCAAATCGGTCGGACAATAATCAAGATTTATTCTTGATATAATTATCATTCACCTGGTCACGGAGATTTTTGCCCACCTTGAAGAAGGGTAATTTCTTAGGTTTAACTTTTGTATTCGTTCCTGTTTGAGGATTTCTACCGGTATAAGTGGCATATTCTCGCACCTGGAAACTTCCAAATCCTCTGATTTCAACCCCATCACCACGGACTAATGCGTCTGTCATCGTTTCCAGTATGGTGTTCACGATTGATTTTGCTTCACTCATGGACAAGTTTTGTTGTTCCGCTAGAGCTTCGATCAGTTCTGATTTTATCACTGTTTTGTTTTTTAGTTATGGTAAGTTAGATTGTTTATGAAGCTAAGATTGAAAGTGGTGCTTAAGAATGCCTTAAAAATATCAATGACATTTCCTCAGTGTACTATATTTATATTTCCTGAAGTAACCCCAAAGGACAGTCTTCGTTTTTCCATGCACTTTTGGATCCGGAGGACCATTTCTTCTGTTTCACAAGGTTTGTAGACGAAATCATCAGCCCCGAAGCGTAACGCATCAATCGCGGATTGCATATCGCCGCAGCCGGAGAAAATGATAACGCTTGTCAGAGGTGCAATCTTCTTCGTGGCCTTGAGTACTCCGAAACCATCAATATTTGGCATCATCAGGTCGGTGATCACTAGATCGTACAATTTATTTTCCAGGGTTTTAATCGCCTCACTGCCACTTGCGACGGTGGTAACCGCAAAATGCTCAATTTGAAGTTCCCGAGCAAAAGACTTCCGGATGACTTCTTCGTCATCGACAAATAAAATTGATATCTTATCCATTTTTTTATTTTTCAGCAGGGTAGTAAACCCGCCTATCAAGTATGGTTATTTCATTCGTGTTAGGAATAAACATCATTGTTACCATTTGGTGGTCAAACATAGCGAAGGTTGGAAATCCCAATGAATCAACGCCACCATACTTCTATGAACGGCTAAAACACGGGGATGCATTGCCAGGCAGCCGGTCCTATGCATGGTTTACAAGCTCGGCCAGAGTGCTCAGAAAAGATGGCAAATGTTGAGAGGACTCAAGCTGTTGGCTGATGTGAGACGAGACGTTCGATTCAAGGATGGAGGATCTAGCTATTCTTTAACTGGTTGCGAACTCAACAGGGCCGTCATTTGAAATTGGTTTTTTGAAACACCAGACTTGGCCACAACTCCCGACGGTTGGGAAGATAGTTTAACCAAATGTAAAAAGTGCCATGCACGACACGTATCATGCCCTAAGCAACCAATACTTGCCTCGCTATTTCGCTGAGTTTTGCTATCCGTTTCAACCGCCGGTTCTAAGTGCATACCATGGTTGACAGGTTTCTTATGTTGCCCTGCGCATTCAACCTGTCCTCAGCGCCTTTTGAACCAGGGTGAAACTCGATCGTAATCAGAATTCCTTACGGACTTCAAACGCTGACCGGGCGCAGATGCACGTTAATTTATTGACTGATTCCTTATCGATAAAACCAAAAGTGGCAAATCTGACTCCGTATCTTCCACTATTCCGCAAGTTTCTCTGAATACAGATTGATTGAACTTCTTTTTAAGTGAATTGCTCGTTGCTGCTACCAGGAAGTATTCAATTTCTTCTGGTCCCAAGCCAATCTCTTTGAGATCAAAGATCATCTGCTCTATCTGTTCCTGACGCATTTTCTTTTTTTTCACCAAATTTCGATTAATTACAGAGGCGATGCCAAATTGTATCTTTTGAGCGGTGCGATAATATGGCGGTTCCGCCACCTGGTCAATAGGTAAATTTACCTAGGAGTCTGTCGGACTTTAGCGTGTACAGTATTGCAAGGTGCTGTATTTGCGTCATTTAACATTATACTTAAATGCTGAACCCAAAACATAAAATCACGCAAATTTAGTACGTTAAAGATTTCTGTTTCTGTAAGCCCGACAGGCTCCTAGACATGAAATGTTGAGTCTTGGTTGGGCTAACCCCAACATTCGCACTTGCCAGGGGCAAGGTAGCGAGTATCAAATCAGAATTCGCTCGACCTCATCAAGCGAGATCTGGTCATCCCGACCATCAGGAGGATTGGGCAACCGGGTCGCCCCTCTTCGGCGTACAGTTTGCCGAATTCCTGCTCGAACATCTCCCACTTAATTATACCACTCAGCCGGTACAATTCATGGCGGCGGTTGAGGATATTTTCCAGACGATTGCGGAACATCTCCAGCTGAGGGCTCACTTGCTGCTTCTTGGGTTGCATCAGAAATCACCAGAAATTGAAGGATTATAGTGCAATATCCTGCAATTTATAGTGAAATATATTTCAACAAATACCAAATGAAATCAATGCCATGTGAGTTTTTCAAGGCCGACTAAGTCAGTTTTTTTCTTACTCAAATTTTGTATGCAAAGTTAGCAGTTGCCTTCGCTCCGCTCCACGGATGACCGACTTGAATACGCTCGTGGCACAGGAATGGAATTGGGCTGACGGAATTTTCGGCGGTTCCGGCTTACAGCCCCGGGTAGCAGGTTTTCCATTTAAAAGCGTGTCAAAATTTCGGCACCACTTTTCAAACGAGTGGAGCAACCTCCGACGACAACACTCGGTCGAAATCAAGAAGGCCAATGAGGTTGTTTTCCTCTTTGTATACCCCGGAGAAATAACGCCCCTGGATACCTCGTATATTGGCAGGCGCAGATTCTTTGTTCCGCAGATCGACCGCGACCACATCGCTTATTTGTTTAACAAAAAGCCCTACCTTGCCACCGGCGAAGTTGACAATGACTATGCGCGCCTGCGGAGTCATTTCTGCTGTTCCCAGCCCGAGCCGGCGGGCCAAATCAATGATGGTCACAATCTGGCCGCGGAGATTAAGGATGCCGAGCACATCATCCGGTGCCTGCGGCACCCTGGTCATCAAGGACAGCTTGTTGACCTCCTGAATCTGCCGAATTTCCATACCGCACAGGGCCTCACCGACAAAGAATGTTGCCAGTTCAACCAGTTGTCCAGTTTTGTTCCTCTTTTCCCCCATCTCTGCTCCTTAATACATCGGATCTGTTCTCGAATCTTCACCTATCGATTTTTCCAATCAGGCTACCTCGGTCATATTGGTATAACGGCAGACGCACTGCACCAATCGTTCCCGGTCCAGCTTGATGTGATATTCGTCAACCCCGGCTGCTTCCCCCCTGGCAACATCCTCTTCCGAGGCAAGGGTGGTCAGGGCAATGACCGGCAGATGGTTGTACTGCCTGGAACCCTTGATTTTTGCTGTCAAGGCAAAGCCGTCCATATGGGGCATCTCGATGTCGGTTACCACCATTGCGATGATATCCGCATTTTCTTCAAGTACTTGCCATGCATCATTGCCGTCAATGCCCTCCAGCACCCTGAAGCCAATATCTTCCAGGTAGTGCCGAACCTGATTACGGAAGAAATGCGAATCGTCAACAATAAGCACGGTCGGCCGATGCTCGTCCTCACCTGAGGTCTCAGCTGATGTATAGGCGGCAAACCATTCGGGATGCGCGCTCTGGACAATTTCAAAAATATCGACCAGCAAGGTTGTTTTGCCGCTGATAATAGCTGACCCCATAATGCCAGGCTGCCTGAGGGTGGAATCGTCAATATCGCCGGATATCTCGACGGCATCGACAGGCCCGCTGGCCAGCAGGCCGACGTCCTTTCCCACCAGGTGAAAGACGATGACCAACAAGTCCTTCTGATCGGCAAGCGGCAGAACGCCGGCAATATCATCGACACAAACCAGCGGCAGGCTGCCGCCTCGATACTGGAGAATGCGACGATTGCCGATGGACTCTATTTCAGTCTGCTGGATTTTCTCAACCCGTTCTACCAGGCTCAAGGGAACGCCAAACTGTTCTTCAATAGAACTACGGAAGGTCAGGAGAGCCTGTCGGTCCCGCGAACTGGTGAGGGATTCCCTGGCAACCTCTGCCAGCTCACCGGCCCGTTGTGAGCCTTCAAGCGAGGTGATCCCTGCCATACGAGCCAGGTTGCCGACATCAAGAATCAAGGCAATCCGCCCGTCCCCCATAATCGTTGCCCCTGCATATCCCTGGCACTGCTGGAGGTGAGGCCCCAGCGGTTTAATGACAATTTCTTCGGAATCGAGAAGACGGTCGACAATCAGGCCGTATTTGATCACTCCGGTGGAAACGACAACGATGTTAAGGGCGCTGGCGGGGCTTTGCCGGCGGTCCGTGCCTCTTTGATAGCAGGCAGGGTACCTGTCGACGCTGTCGGCGTTGGCGAACTTTTCATTATCCTCGGCAAACAACGGCGATTTTTTCGATCGCCGATCGGCAATGTTACGCCGCCGGTCTTTTCTGGTACCCCCCAGTTCTTGGTCGTAATAGGTTCGTTCAACATTGAGGACATCGGCCATGCGAATCAACGGCAGCAGATTACCGCGCAGGCGAACCACCTCAGCGTCGCCCACCCGCTCGACTCGTTCCTTGATCTGCGCAGCCGGTATACGCAACAGTTCCTCGAGATTAACCTGGGGAATGGCATACCGTTCCTCGCCGGTCATGATGATCTGACAAGGAATGATGGCCAGGGTCAGCGGTAGCTTGATGCAGAGCGTGGTCCCTTTACCGACCGTAGATTCAATATCGATTGATCCGCCCAACTGGTCGAGATTCGTCCTGACCACGTCCATGCCGACACCGCGACCCGAGACATCAGTCACTGTAGGGGCGGTGGAAAACCCGGGGAGGAGAATCAGATTGATCCGTTCCTTGACCGACATGACCTTTGCCTGTTCGGCGGTGATCAAGCCTTTGGCCAGAGCGATCACGGCAAGCTGGTCGCCATCGATTCCCCTGCCGTCATCACTAATTTCTATCACCACCTGCCCCGCG
The DNA here is from genome assembly GCA_050252135.1 of Desulfobulbus sp. Classification (GTDB taxonomy): domain Bacteria; phylum Desulfobacterota; class Desulfobulbia; order Desulfobulbales; family Desulfobulbaceae; genus Desulfobulbus. Next base: position 5,677 of record JBFWLN010000026.1, on the reverse strand, counting down.
GCATGATAGGCCTTGAGGACCATGGTGCCGCGCGATTTTTTCCCCTTTCCTGATCGTTCCGCCGGAGTCTCTATTCCGTGATCAACGCCATTGCGTATCAGGTGGGTAAGCGGATCACTGATAGCCTCAATAATGGTCTTGTCGAGTTCGACCTCTTTACCGATTATGGTCAGATCGATCTCCTTGCCTAATTTTTTGGCAAGATCGCGGACTACCCGGGGAAATTTACCTAGGACATTGCCAATGGGCTGCATGCGGGTGAGCATGATGGCTTCCTGGAGTTCGGAGGTCACCATATCAATGCGCTGGCCGACCGCATCGGCTTCATGCATCGCATCGGAACTGATTGTCTGCAATAGCTGATTCCGCGAGAGGACCAATTCGCCGGCAAGATTCATCAATTGGTCCAGCAGATTAACGGAGACGCGAATGCTGGTTTCTGTTTTTGCTTGGTGGTTTTCGCCGGCGGTCAAGTCGGGACTCCCCGCCATGCTCACCGCCTGCTTCTCGAAGACTGTATCATCCTGCTGCGAACCGGGATCTGTCGCCTCGGGCAATGCCTTCTGATGCTCTGCGGTTGCGTGCTCCACTGCCGATGTCTTTCCGTCTGGTTCGACAATGGGCGGAACAAGGCATCTAGCGGGGGTTTCGGCGACCTGTTTTCCTTCAGCTATTTGATCAAGTGCGGCTACATAAGTGCTGATATCGACCTCGTTGCTTGAGGTCACCTTCTCCAGCATTGTTTGCAAGACATCAGCCGCCAGAAGCAGGTCATTAACGATCTCGGAAGTGGGTACGAGCTTTCTGCTGCGAATGAGACCAAGGACGTTTTCGGCGGCATGGGACAGATTCTGAATCGCGACCAAGCCCATGAAACCAGCACCGCCCTTGATTGAGTGAGCGGCGCGAAAAACCTTGTTCACTAAATCCTCATCGATATCGGCCCCCCTTTTTTCAATGGCAAGAAGATCGGTTTCAATATCGGCAAGATGCTCAATGGACTCTTCTACAAAGGCCTGCAGAATTTCATCATCTTCGTTTGACATGGTGGCTTCCAAGGTGATGGTGGGTGGAGAGGTGGCTCCACTTGTTTGAACAAAGGTTCATCTTTTAAAAGTGCAACCTCTACTTGTTTCAAGCTGCCTGGTCAACCGTCGGCAGCATCACGGCATACGCTTCGCCAGGTGTTTTTTCTCTAATTTGGAGAAGGGTCTGAATCGGCTGTACCAGTCCAGATACCCCATGATCGACCAGCGAGCCTCGTTGACCGAGTCATGGGCCTGCAAATTTTCCGATGAGAGAAAAGATTATTCCTGCACGTTGGGCAGCGCAAAAGATGCAATACAATAGGGCTCTTTGCTTGATCGGCCAGTACCACTCTCGGACGGGGCACTACACTTTCCGTAGCGACGGGGGCACCTCATCGACCTGAAACGATCGTGGCGGGATTGACAACACCACCTGCCACCAGAACAGCGGCAGGTGGCAGGTATTTTATACCTTAAATTTATTGACTAATTGTTCCAGCTGAACGGCCAGTTCGGAGAGTCCTTGAGCGCTGGCCTGTACCTGGTTGGATCCGTCACCCACCTGATTGGATTGGTGGCTGATTTCGGCAACGTCCCGGGTGATATCGGTCACCACCATAGTGCTTTGGGCAACATTCTCATTGACTTCGGCAATGCCCTGGGAAGCCTGGGTAATATTGCCGGAGATTTCATTGGTTGCCGCTGACTGTTCTTCCACTGCGGTGGCAATGGCATTAATCACGCTGTTGATGTCAACGATTACCTCAGAAATCTTGGTAATGTCTTCGATGGTGGCACCGGTGGTGGATTGCATTTCATTGATCTGGTTTTTGATATCAACTGTAGCTGCGGCGGTTTGCCGGGCCAGTTCCTTGATTTCGTTGGCAACAACCGCAAAACCCTTACCGGCCTCGCCGGCCCTGGCCGCCTCAATGGTGGCGTTCAGCGCAAGGAGATTGGTTTGCTCGGAAATCTCGGTAATGGTCTCGGTCACTCGGCCGATTTTCTTGGCCGATTCACCCAGAGCGGCCATTTTGGCTGAGGTTTCATGGGATTGTTTGACGGCTCCGTCGGTTATCATTCTCGCTTTTTCGGCACTTTCCGCAATTTCGTTGACCGTGGCGGTCATCTCCTCGGTGGAGGAAGCAATCATATTGACGTTGCTGGTCGATTGTTCCATGGCTGCCGATACCGATTGAAAATTGACACTCATTTCTTCGGCGGCAGCAGCAACCGAGCCGGACTTGTCGGCGCTGTCCCTGGCTGCCGAAGACAACTGTCGTGATACCGCGGCCAGATCGTTGGAGGAGAGCGTAAGGCTGTTGACACCGGTGACGATTTCCTTGATCATGGTACCTAACTGGCCGACCATGCGATTGAGCGATCGGGCCATGAGACCGATTTCGTCGCCCTGTTTGACATCGAGTTTGCGGGTGAAGTCGCCGTTAGCCATGATTTCAGCGAAGGCCGCGGTCTTGCGCACCGGACCGGTAATGGCCCGGGTCAGGAAGAAGGCAAAGCCGATTCCGAGTAGAATGGCCATCAGGGTGAGGGTCAGCATGGTGCGAATGGATGTTTGGCTGGTTGCCTGGATCTTGGTGCCCAACGCTTCCTGGTCCACAATGTAGGATTTAAGCATTTCGCTGACAAGAGCCACGACCTCGGAACCGATTGACTCGAGAGTGTTGTTGTAAACGTTGTTTCGACTGATGGTCGCTTTAGCCATCTGGTTGAAGCTGTCGATATAGGTTTTTGCCTCATCGAGCACCCTCTGTGCCAATGCCTTGCGTTCAGGGTGGGTAGCAGCGGCAAGCTGTCCCAAGATTTCCTGCAGTTTGCTGTTCTCCGCCACCACCAGTTCGGCATCTTTTTCCGCTGCGGTGGCCAGAAATTTTTGGGCATACAATCGTCCCAAGAGCATATGTTGCAATGCCTGGCCGGACTGAACGGTTGCCTCGAAGTCCTGATCATTCCTGGCCGAGGTCACAATCTCGTTGAGACCCTTCTGCATCAAAGGACCGATACCCCTGAGCACATCGCTGATGATGCGGTCACTCTCACTGATATCTATCACCAACTGCTCAAAGGCTTTCTCATAGGTGTCCACATCGGTCTGCAGCTTTGCGATCTTGGCAGCCCGTTCCGGATTTTTAACCCTCCCTTTCGCCTCATCAAGCAAGGATTGCAGCCCGGTCATGGAGTCCTTGTACCCCTGTAATGCCTTTTCGTTGTGAGTGATCATGAAATTCATGACATTCATCCGCACCTGCAGCATGTTGCCCTGCAGCGAGCTGATCATGTTGGAATTTCCTGAACGCCGGTCATACTCGGTCATCCCTTTGTCCATGGCGGTTAATCCACGCCAGGAGAAAAAGGCGACGATCAGCAGGAGCACCAGGATAAAGCCAAACCCGCTGCCTATTTTCATCGACAACTTCATTGTGTTCTCCATTTTTACAATATTTTTATATTTTATAAAGCAGGTTAACTATATATTCAGGTATTTCATCTATACATTTATCTGCAACCTCTATCACTGTATGAGCAACTTACCTTACCGGCTATACCGCTCATGCACAGATTTGTGTGAGGAACCGATATTTTATGTCGGTTTATTTTTAACTAACGTTTTATTGGTTTTCTCGACGAGAATGCACAGCGTCGGCTTATATGCCTTTCTCCGTCCCGACCGATAGCGAGCGTCTTAAATTACGAATATCTCATCTTAGGAGGAGAAGCGGTGAGTGTTACATCAATTATATGGAAAACGAATTTGTAATTACAAATTATTAATTTTCTCGATGCAATTTTTTGGTTATTCATGGGTCCGGCCTACAAAGATGAAACAATCGTACGTTAAAAAATATCGATCATTCCTCTTTGGACCAGCGGGTCCATTTAAACACCATCTCTCGCTCGCGTTTGAAGAGGCTTTCATGGTTTATAGTGGACCCCATTTTCCAGACAGTAATTTAAGCTGTGCGCCATCATGAGGAACGAGCGGCTATGAGCGAAGCGAAAAAGAGGAAGGTTCACACTCCGGAGTTCAAGGCGAAAATAGGCATTGAGGCATTGCGAGGGGGAAAAACCACCAACGAGATCGGTCAGGAATACGGTGTCCATCCCGTGACGGTCGGACAATGGAAGAAGGAAATTCAGGAGCAGGCCAAGAGGCTGTTTGAAGGCAAGCGAGGTCCCAAACCCGCCCCACACCGTGAACCGGAACGGCTCTACAGCGAGATTGGCAAGCTGAAGGTGGAGCTCGACTGGTTGAAAAAAAAGTCCGGGATCAGTCAGTCCTGATCCGGCAAACCTGGATCGACAAAAAGGATCCAGTGTCAGTGGTCCGGCAATGTTCGTTGGCAGGCGTCTGTCGCGCCACGATGTATGCGCGGCGACAGTCCAAACCGGATGATGAAAGCAATCTTTTGTACCGCCGCCTGATTGACGAAGAATACACCCGGCACCCGTTCTACGGCAGCCGCAAGATGGTGATCTTTCTCAAGGTAGCGGGCCATGTCGTTAATCGCAAACGGGTCCAAGGTTTGATGCGGGAAATGGGACTGGCCGGCATGGCGCCAGGGCCCAAGACCAGCCGTCCGTGCCCCGGCCACAAGGTGTATCCCTATTTGGGGTCCGTCTGCATGAAGGAACGCGAAGTCCCATAGGAACTTTGGTATTGAATTGATGGAAGGGATTTTTCGGCGTGTTGGCTTCTCCCGAATTTGGTGGTGTTTCAGGCTGCTGATTTCAGGGGGAGGATTCCGAGGGAATCCTTGAGCTTTTCGTCGGAGAAATCGTATTCGCCGAGCATATTAATGTGCGCCCATGACATCGGCGAATGGTTTGTGCAACCTCTGAATCTGGAGCCTTTTCGATCTGGCGAGCGAGGTAGAGGTAATTCCAGCAGATGATACTGTTCTTGATGAGCCGGTTGCAGCTTTCGGCTATCTCCTGCTCTTCTTTTTCCACCTGTGTGAATTCACGGGGACTGCCGACGGCGACAGCGCGGGTAAATTTATTGGCCAACTCGACCTTGTTGAGCTGTTTTTCTATAACCTGACGCAGTTCCAGATCATCGACATAGCGCAAGATAAAAAGCGACTTGATAATCTGGCCAAAAGGCTTGAGTGTCTGATACAGCCGATGTTGCTTCGAATAGGAATTGAGCCGTCGGAAGATATCCGAGGCGGTATTCTCCTTGAGTTTGATGGTGGCAACCAACCGCAAGAAGTCGTCCCAATTCTCCCTGATCATGGTGTCATTAACGTAATTGTCCGGGCTAATTTTCCAGCCCTCGCGTGCACTGCGGTCATGGCCGCGAAACAGATAGAGGCGCGAAGGAAAATCCCAGGAGGTGGGTGAGGTCAAACACGGCCTCGGTATAGCCATGAGTGTCGGTCGAGTGGATGTCGCTCTTGATGACATCGTTGTGCATGAGGCCATCGATGACATAAGCACTCTCGCGATCTGCGGCGCTAATCATTAGCGAATGCCACAAAAAATGCCGCTCATCAATGAAGATGGCCTCGTAAAAAGTATTTTCGCTTAACTGTCTAAATTCACAGGTTAATTGTTCTGCTTTCGCTTGCCTTTTTTCTCGCATTTTGTTAATGTTTAGCGCAATATCAATAAAATACGAGACAGTA
>JBFWLN010000025.1:0-47995 GCA_050252135.1 Desulfobulbus sp. | reverse complement strand
CATTCCGAACACGGAAGTTAAGCTCTTCAGCGCCGATGGTACTGCATGGGAGACTATGTGGGAGAGTAGGTCGCCGCCGATTCTTTATACTAAGCCCCAATCAACTTCGTTGATTGGGGCTTTTTTGTGCTTATCATTCTGAAGACGTTGACCTACTTGAACCACGTGGTCTATCCCGGGAGCATCCGATAGTAATGCACGTCACTTGATTTTTTTGCGCGTAACGGCGCTATACTGTGGCTGTCTCCAGAATCTTCCGACACACCTCCAAGGTGACGTTCTTGTTTTCCCCAAGGGCTGTCATTCCATGCTCCTCCAGAGCCTTTATCAGATCCTCAATTTTGTCCTTGGTCACGCCGTAGGCTGAAAGGCGGGTGGCCACCCCCAATTCCTCAAAAAAGGCGCGTGTTTGGGCAATGGCCGCCGCGATCCGTTCATCTTCATTGCCTTCGCTTATATCCCAAACCCGCTCGGCAAACTGCAGGAGCTTGTCATGTTTTTCCCGAGCCCGCACGGTCCAGGCCGCGGGTTGGACGATGGCCAGGGTCTTGGCATGATCGATACCGAACATGGCGGTCAACTCATGGCCGATCATGTGGGTGGACCAGTCCTGCGGCACACCGGCTCCGATAAGGCCGTTGAGTCCATTGGTGGCACACCACACCAGGTTGGCGCGTGCATCATAATCGGTGGGATTATCCAGGGTTTTTTTGCCAACCTCGATCAGGGTACGAAGGATGCCTTCGGCGGTTCGGTCCTGAAAACGGCCTTCTGCGGGTATGGTGATGTATTGCTCCACAGTATGGATGAAGGTATCGATAATGCCGTTTGCCACCTGGGTCGGAGGAAGAGTAAAGGTCAGGGTCGGGTCGAGAATAGAAAATTCCGGATAAACCAGGGGATTGGAAAAAACGTATTTGCCGCCCTGGTGACTGATCACGCCTCCCGAGTTCATTTCCGATCCGGTTGCGGGTAGGGTAACGACGGTGCCGATGGGCAATGCCTTGCTCAGGCGCACCGGCTTGCTGCGCGAAAAGAGTATATCCTCACCGTTTCCCTCGTAATGACTGGCCATGGCAATAAATTTGGTTCCGTCCATAACCGATCCGCCACCCACAGCCAGAAGAAAGTCAATGCCTTCCTTACGTACCACCTCCACCGCACGCATCAGGGTCGAGTAGCGAGGGTTGGGCTCGATGCCGCCGAATTCGATCACATTCCGTTCTCCCAGAGCCAGGCGAACCTTATCCAGGGTGCCGTGTTTTTGGGCACTGCCGCCACCGTATAATACCAGGACCTTGGCTGTGGCAGGGACCAGGCGGTCAAGTCGGCCGATTTGGTCCTTACCGAAAACAATACGGGTTGGATTGTAGTATTCAAAATTCAACATAACAGCGCTCCTTGTGGATAGGATTCGTGCAGACGTCCCGGTCGTTTTTGGGGTAGTGGTGGTGAGAGGGCAATCAGATCAATTGCCGCATTCCGTTACGAATTTCAGCCAGTAGCTCGGTGTACGGCAGATCTTGTTCCTGTTTGGCAGCGTCATAGATGGATTGAGCCTTCTCCGCCCAGTGATTGAGCCCGCATTGAAGCAAGGTTCCCTTGAGGGTGTGACTTGCTTTTGCCAGGGTTACCAGGTCGCCGCTGGCGGCTGCGGTCTCGGCCTTGATCAGGTTATCGGCGAGGCTGGTCTGAACCGCAGCCAGGATTCGTTCAATCTGGGCCGCTTTAAGCATGGTGGCCTGTTGCAGATAGGCAACCACCTCTTCCGAGGTGGGCTCGGGGGAGCTTTCAGTTTTTTGCTTGCTTGGGTTCATGGAACGACGCTCTTGCGCCTTGGGCGCAGCTGATTGGTCACTGGATTGCAGCGAATACAGCTTCTCCAGTAACTGGCACGGTTGAAAAGGTTTGGTGATATAGGTATCCATTCCTGCGCTCAGGCACATCTCGCGGTCACCTCCCATGGCGTGGGCGGTCATGGCGATGATGGTCAGGTGGCGCTCCCGAAGGCGCGGGATGAGTTCCGGTCCAATGCTTTCTGGTAATTCGATATCAAGCGGCAGCCCCTGTTCCAATTGACGAATGATGTGGGTGGCGGTGAGACCATCCATAACCGGCATCTGCACATCCATCAGTACGATGTCAAAATCGGCTCTTGCCAAAACTTGCAGGGCCTCGAGGCCATTGGTTGCGGTGGTTACATGATGCGCCTGTTCAAGGAGCATCACCGCCACATCTCGGTTAACCTCATTGTCGTCCACAACCAGAATCTGCAGGCCACTGGGGCACGTTAAAGGTGCATCAGAAATTGTTTCCGGCTCCGGCAGGTCTGCAATATTGCCGACTTGAAGCGCTACGACCACATGGAAGGTGCTGCCGCTGTTCAAACTGCTTTCCGCCCAGATCCGACCATGCATCAGGGCCGCCAGCTGACGGCAGATGGAAAGCCCCAAGCCGGTGCCGCCGTATTGGCGGGCATAGGAGTTGTCGACCTGTTCAAAGGTATTGAAGATCTGCGAGAGTTTTTTCGGTGGGATACCGATACCGGTATCGCTGACGCTCATGTGGAGCTGGTACTCACCCGGCTCCTGCGAATCCTCCTGGGTAATGTGGAGGGAGATCGAACCGCTGTTGGTGAATTTAATCGCGTTACCGATCAGGTTCAACAGGATTTGGCGTAGGCGCATGTCATCGCCCACCAGGCATTCCGGCAGGTCCGGGGCCAGATGGTGAAGCAGTTGCAGCCCCTTCTCCTCAGCTGGCATGTGCAGGGTTGCAAGCACTCCTTTGATCAGATCCGTCGGGGCAAAGGGGGCCTCGTTCAATTGCAACTGACCGGCTTCCATTTTGGAAAAATCAAGAATATCGTTGAGTAAACCCAGTAGACTTTCCGCAGCATGCTGCACGGTTTCAAGAAAGCGTTGCCGTTTTCCGCTATCGACTGTTTGCATCGCCAGGTGGGTCATGCCGATAATGGCGTTCATCGGCGTCCGGATTTCGTGGCTCATGTTGGCCAGAAACTGTGACTTGGCCTTATTGGCGGCATCCGCCTCCCGAGCCAGTTGTTCCGCACGGGTAATTGCCTCTTCCAACTGACGGTTGGCCTTCCGCACATTCTCCTCGGCCTCTTTACGTTCCCGGATATCGACAAAGCACTCAAGAATTTTGGTCCGCCCCTTGATCGAAATGGATCGCACCGTCTTCAACACCGGAATTTTGCATCCGTCGGTTCGAAGGATGCTGTGATCGGACTCGTCGACCAACAGGCCGAGATCCGAGATCGGGCAGGTGCCCTCGTTCGCCGGGCAGAGGAAGTTATGGCAGCGGTGGCCGATGATGGTCTCACGACTGGTACCAAACAGGTCGGCAGCAAAAGGATTAACCTCCTCAATGATACGGCTCTCTCCGTCGATGATGGCCAGGCCGATGGGCAGGCTTTCGATCAGGGCGCGTTGGATCCGCTCGTTTTCGCGCAGTTCTTCTTCCATCCGTATGCGTTCGGAAATATCTTCCTTAATGGCTATAAAGTGGGTGATAAGGCCTGACTCGTTGCGCATTGGGGAGATGGAGATCGATTCCCAGAACAGGTTGCCGTCCTTGCGTTTGTTTTGCAGGTCGCCTTTCCATTCAAAACCGGCGGCAATGGTTTCCCATAGATTTTGATAAATAGCCTCCGGCATGGTCCCGGATTTGAGAATACGCGGATTTTGTCCCTTGACCTCGGCAAAGCTGTAGCCGGTCTTCTGGGTGAATTTTTGGTTCACATATTCAATCGTCCCTTGGGCATCTGTGATCATCACGCTGGCAGGGCTCTGTTCGACGGCAGTGGTCAGACGTCGTCCCAGCGCCTCACTTTGGCGCAGGGTGGCCTCGGTCCGTTTGCGATCGGTGATGTCATGGAAGGCTATCACCGCACCAACGACATCTTTATCCTGGAAAATAGGGCGGCCGGACACTTCTACTATTAACAAAGAACCGTTTTTCCTGAGAAAATGTTCTTCGCCGTCAAACACCTCAGCCCGATAGGTTTTACGGAAAAAGGCGCATGCCCCTTTGGAGCAGGAGCTATTGTCGGATTGGCGGTGCAACAGGTCATGGGCGATCTGGCCGACCATTTCTGACTCCGCATAGCCCAGGAGATGACAGGCAGCCGGATTGACCCGTTCAATGACACCGTTGATATTTTGCACATACACCCCTTCGGCCAGTGCATCATTCATGGCACTGAGGTTACGCTGTTCCTCGTCAAGGGCCAACGTCCGTTGATTGAGGCGCCAAATCAGGACAAAGATTAGGAATAATGCCACCAGAGAATAGAGCAAAAGAACGGTGAATTCTTGATGGATTTGGGCAAAGACCAGGTCTTTGGCATAGGTCACCAGATATCCGGCCAATCGATGGTCGATATCTGAAAGCGGCAGCAGCGTGATGGTGAAAGGAATGGTTGCCAGCTCGACAGTGGTGCTCAGGGTTTTTCCCCGGGCCATTGACTGTTGGACGATAGGGTTTGTTCTGAGCTGGTTGTTGAGAAGTTTCGCCGTGTCCGAGAGCGGGGGCGGGCTGTTGGGCAGGATCGCGTTGGCGTCCTCAACCACGTATTGGTTATTGAGGTTTGAGGGGCTGTAAAGCCAACGCTGTTCGGGAAAGAGGAATTGATCGAGCAATGTTTTGTTGAGCACATACCCGTACTCTTTATCTGGAGCGAGCTCTTTGAGTGCATCCAGGATCGACTTAAAGGTAACGCTGACCTCGACACTGCCCAGATGACGGTTATCAAGCATAAGCGGAAAGACATAACGAAATCCGGAGCGGATTTTTCCCAGTTCCATGCCCTGGATTACCCGTTTTTCGTGGTTGCATTTCCGTACACTGGGGCGGGCGGTAAGGAGCGAATCGCCATAACGATCCGGCTGTTGAAAGCGGAGATAGCTGGTGCTGTCGGCTAGGTGAAAATGAAGCTCTAGCAAGTTTTGCCGCTTCATCGATTCATAGGCGCCGTAAAGGTGGCGGTAGAGTTTACCCCGGGCAAGGTCACGTTCCGTTCCTTGACTGTCGACACCTTGGCGAAATAACTCCAGCGTTGCCGGTGTGTTGAGGACATTATCGAAAAAACTCTCCATGGCTAGCCGATACGACTGGATAGCGGCTCGGTAGGCGGTATCGAGGATGGCCTGTTGTTCCGAATAGTGGCTTTTTTCCCGCTGGACTTTATTCGTGAAGAGAAACAGACCGACAGAAAGGATGCAGCAGAAAGCTATGAGGGCAAAAACAAGTCGGTTCCGTCGTTTTCCTGCCAGCAGCCGTTTCATCGATTGTCGTTCTCGTAAAAAGCCGCGAAAACGACGTTTCGGGCTTTGAAATCACTGTGTTGAAAGAGCATGATTTTCCGTATTATGTTTTTCCGGGTGCGAAGGTATATATAGGATATGTCGTGTGTCGGGCAAAACGCTGCAACGCAGCAAATCGAAGTTTTTTTCGACGCCATCGTTTATTCTTTGTTGCCGGTCGGGATCTCGAGCTTGCCCTTGTATTTGCGGACAGTCTGGTAATCATCATCTGATGCCCGCACCGCGCCGAATCGAATTGATCTTCCCCAGCGGCCAAGCATTTTCTTGTCCGCCTCGGCCGGATCAAGTCGAATCATGTTCTGACGAATTGCTTCCAAGGTCTGCGGTGACAGTGTTTTTTGGTTTCCTATGAGTCCGAATCCGGGAAAGGGTGGGGTTTGGATAAGAATTTTGAGGCCCATGTGCGTGTATCGTTTGCCGATTGCGGTCTTCAAGCCACCAAGATCATACTCGCCGCGAATGACCGCCAGGGCCACGGCGTCGTGCTTGTCCAGGTAGCGGTAACGGTTTTCTTCGAGGGAACTGCCCTGTTCCTGGAGGAGTCCGTAGACCGAGAGATAGCCGCAAGTGGAGAGTGGTTGGGTCAGGGCAATGTGTTTATTGCTTAAACCGTGTAGGGCGATAGGATTATCGGCCAGGGCAACAATGGCGCAGGTGTACATCGGCTGGCCCGAAGCCTCCCGAAAACGGATCAGCGGCTCGGCATGTGCATCTTTGGTTCGTAGTTCGACATAAGGCAGGGGACCCAGATAGGCGAGATCGATTGTGTTGGACTGGAATTTTTCCAGGATTTTGTCGTAACTTTCCGAAAAATCAAAAACAATGGGCCGGTTCAGTTTTTGCTCCAGGTATTCGATCATGGGGCGAAACTGGAGGACAAGGGCTTCCCGGTTTTCCATCGGCAGCGGTGCAAATCGAATGGGGGTGTCCTGGGCAAAGATGGAGCCGTACCAAAGGCTGCACAATAGGGCCAGCGTAGTGCACCAGGTGATCAGGATGGAAATCCTTGATAGTCGATGATGAACCATGGCTGTTGTCTCCTGAGTTGATGGAAAGCGGGTGGTCGACAGTTTTCGGGTGCGATTATCGGCAAGGATCCTGAAAGATGGCTCAGTAACAACACAGCTATACAAGGAATGGTGTTTTTCCGGCACAAAGGAATACATAAGGTATGTCGAGTGTCGGGAATAACGCTACGACGCAGTAGATCGAAATTTTTACGATGCCATCAATTTCCCCAGTCCGCTTGCAAAAAAAAAACCGGAGAAACCCAAAAGAACAACGGAGCAAAAGCCGATCAATGCTCGGTAAAGGCCAGGGCTGAACCATGCCCGGCCCCGGGCCACACCCAGTGAGATCAGGCTGTACCATGCAAGATCAGCAAGCAGGTGTCCGCAGAGAAAGGCACCGATGCCGGCTGGTCCGAATCGAGCTGAATGAAGGATGTATCCCATGCCAATCGAGACCCACCAAATGAGCCAGTAGGGATTGCACAGACTGAGCACTACTCCGGCTAATACCAGGTTTTGCCTTGTTTCGCTCGTCCCCGTCCGCGGCAACACGATGGTCGGTAGGCTTCTCAGCATGGAGAATCCCATCCACAGCAACACGCCCCCTCCCAGGAGGGCAACGGTGATAAAGACCTGATCGCTCTGGAGCAGGGCTGCAAATCCTGAAAACAGGGCGGTAACCAGTCCAATCTCCAAAAGACCATGGCCGAAAATCATCAATGGACCGGCACTTGCACCCCGCCTGGAACTTTCACTGATGGTAACCGTTAGCAGCGGCCCTGGCATCATGGCCCCGGAAAGGGCTATAATGAAGGAGGAGGCAAAGACGGTCAACAGGATCATTGCCGCTGTTGGATAGCCTGTCGGGATTGGCTCACGGCCTCATTGCCGATGGAAGGCGTATTCGCTAGGGATCCAAGCAGAATTAAAACCACGCCACCAACGATCACTGAAAGGTTGGCTACCATGGACAGACCATGCAATTTGCGGAATTGGACCCGGTAAGGATCGTCTTTGGGGGTGGTTTCAAAAGAGGCAATCTGTTGCTTAACGGCCACTGCCTTGGGTTCGATCACATAGGCTTGGGTGGCGGTGAGCAGAAGCATCGCCAGCAAGATCAAAACAGAAGCCAGGGTAAACCGTCCCCGTCCAACCAGGCGGCAAAGCAGGGCCACTGCACCACAGGCTAGTCCCCAGCGAAAATACACGGGGAAAAGTAAACCAACGATCATGCCCGCCATATCGCGGGAAAGGTCGGCAAAGAGTTTTGGGGTGAGGATAAAGGTGAACAGGGCCGCGCCTCCCAGCCAGCAACTGATGGCCAGGGTGGATAAAAAAGCGAGAATGTGTTGCATGGGATTCCTTAACTGTTGGATATAACGCGCATGATGTGCATTGCGACTAAGAGATGTCCTAGCGTACCATGCTCAAAAGAATTATTGTATACCTAGTGCAATGATATCGTCCGTTTTTATCGTTTTTGTATAAAAGTTCGAGAACGATGATTCACGCTTCGTAAGCCTTAAATTTTTTGGCGCATGTTTTTTGTTTTTTTACGAGGCCATCCTTTTCAAAAGGTGTTCTTATGCGCAAAATTCTAGCTGTAATCCTGTTGGTTCTTCTCCTTCCGTCGGTTGGGTTTGCCGGCCGTGGATACGGTTATGGACCGCCACCCCCATCGTATGGCTATGATGGGCCTCGCCGCTACCCCCACTATGATCATCATTCTTCCCACTACGATGATCGGGATGCCTGGATTCCCCTGGCTATCGTCGGTGGTGTGTTGGGGATAGTCGCCCTCTCCCAGATGGACTCGGCATATACCCCGCCCGCCCCGCCCCGGCGAATCTGTCGTGATACGTACAATTACTACGATGAAAACGGTAATTTTATGTACTCCCGTTACGTTGATCGTCCCTGTGAGAATTAAAAGGTGATGCATTCGTGAAAAGTCCACCGCATTCTGAGTGATGGCTCAGCAAAAACACATATATACAAGGATCAGCGTTTTTCCCGGCGCCATCAAAACCCTGACTTGAGGAAAGGAACAGCTAGGAACCCCTTCTGGGGAACAGGATTTTTGATTTTGCTGAGTGCTGAAAGAGTGAACATATTGTTTTTAAATGAAAAAAAGAGATGTGCAGAACTCGTTGTCTATTGTATCACTTTTGTTACAATGATCATGCACCCCCTTTATGGAGGGGATGCTCTTAAGACGCGACCACGGAGGGGGGAGGTATATGCCGGATCACAACACATCCAGCGATGCGAACACCACGGGTTCCCGGTGTCTGCTCAAGGAACTACAGGATCAACGCCTGGAGCTTGAGCGGCAGAATGAAGAATTGCGTTTGGCACGTGCCGAGGTCGAGGCAGGCCTAGAAAAATATTACCAGCTCTATGATTTTGCCCCGGTGGGCTACTGCACTGTGGAGCAGAAAGGAGAAGTCGTGGAAAGTAACCTGGCCGGTGCCCTGCTACTGGGTGTTGACCGGAGTCGGCTTTTGAATCGACCGCTAAAAAAATTCGTTGTTCCAGAATCTCTTCCAGCTCTGGACAAGTTTTTTGCCCGGATTTATTCCGAGGAACAGAAGGCCACCGGAGAAATTTTTATCCCCGATGGAGACTGTGGCGAGCGGCACCTCTATCTGGAAGGGGCTGCCTTTGAAAATAGTTTGGGTCGGCAGCAGTGCCGGATAGCGATGATGGATGTGACCGAGTCGCGGCGGAACTCAATCGAGCTTGAGCATTATCGCTATCATCTGGAAGAGCTCGTCCAGCAACGGACCAGCGAGCTGGAAGCGGCAAACATGCGGCTCAGGGAGCAAGCGGAGAATCTGTCTTCCATTTACAAGGCCTTGCTGAGTATCGGCTTAATCGTCTGTTCCCTGGATGAGGAGGATGCACGGATCGATATCTTCAGTGCCGGTGCGGAAAAACTCTTTGGTCATCGTCAGAATGAGGTTTTAGGCAAGTCGTTGTCCTTAATTTGTCCCCATGACGGTCCTCCGCTGCTCCTCTCACAGATGGGACGATGGCGCAAGGGCGAGGCCATGCAGTCGATGAACATGCCCTTGGTGCGTAAGTCCGGCGATCAATTCCCGGCGGTGGTTTCCATTCACCCCTTTTGCAAAGTGGATGGTGAATTTACCAAGCTGGTGGGTGGTTTTCGCGATATTTCCAAGCTGATCCAGATCCAGGAACAGTTACAGAATGTGAACAACGAGTTGGAGCGGCGGGTGGCATTGCGCACCACAGAGTTGAATGAATCAAACGTTGCCTTGACCGTGCTGTTAAAAAAAAGGGAAGAAGACCGTAAGATTCTTGCCGACCAGGTTGTCTCCAACACTTCCCATCTGGTAGCCCCCCTGCTGGATCGACTGCGCAACACCAATCTCACCGATGAACAACGCACTCTGGTGGAAATCCTCGCTACCAATATCAACGAACTCACCTCACCCTTTGCAAGTAAATTGTCCTCCAAACTCAACCGGCTGACCCCGGCCGAGATCCAAGTGGCCAATCTGGTGAAACAGGGCAAGCGGACCAAAGAAATTGCTGAGATTATGCACCTTTCGCCAGGCACCATCAGCATTCATCGCAAAAATATCCGTAGAAAACTGGAATTAACCCACCAGAAAACCAACCTGCAAACCATGCTCTCCAATAATAGTTGACCTAACCAGGGCAAGGAACACCTGAGCTTCCAGGAGGCACCCATGCACGAGGCGCTTTTTTATCAACCGGCTGAGGCCAAGACGGTAATTTGTCAACTGTGCCACCATCGTTGCCGGATTCATCCCGGCAAGCGGGGACGGTGTGGGGTGCGGGAAAACAGGGAAGGGCGTTTGTTGAGCCTGGTGTATGGCCGATTGGTGGCGGAGAGCATCGATCCGATCGAAAAAAAACCGATGTTTCATCTGCTCCCGGGCAGTCGCTCCTACTCCATTTCCACCGTGGGCTGTAATTTTCAGTGTCAGCACTGTCAAAATTACCAGATCTCCCAATTCCCACTCACACACCACGGTCAGATCTCAGGCGTTGGCCGCAGCCCGGCCACGGTGGTCGATCAGGCCGAGCAAGCCGGTTGTGCCAGTATCAGTTATACCTATGTCGAGCCGACCATCTTCTACGAATTTGCCTACGACTGCTGTTGTCTTGCCAAGGAACGGGGCATTAAAAATGTCTTTGTGAGTAACGGGTACATGACTCCGGAGGTGGCGCGGCATCTGGCCCCGGTCCTGGATGGGATCAATATTGATCTCAAATCCTTTCGCGGCGAATTTTATCAGAAAATTTGCAAGGCCCGCCTGGAGCCGGTTTTGGAAAACATTCGTCTTTTCCAAGAACTTGGCGTTCTGGTGGAGGTGACCACCTTGGTCATTCCCGGCCATAACGACAGCGAGAGCGAGCTGCGATCCATTGCCCACTTCCTCCGCTCGGTCTCCGTCGATATTCCTTGGCATGTGAGCGGATTTCGTCCTACCTACCAGATGCTTGATCGACCAAGCACCCCGTCTGAAACCCTTCTCAAAGCACGGGCGATCGGTCAGAGTGAGGGGTTGCGTTTTGTTTACACCGGCAATGTGGTCGGCTCAGGCGGGGAGGATACCTTTTGTCCCGGCTGCAATAGCCTGCTCATTCGTCGCCAGGGATTCAGCAGTCAAGTTCTGGGGCTGGAAAACGGCCACTGTTGCCAGTGCCGGATTCCGGTGGCTGGCGTCTGGGCTTAAGGGTCGCAGGAAAAAAATAATTATCCAATTCTGCTTGTCTTTCGGCCCGGCTACGGCGTTGCTTTAACTGGTGAACATGCGTGATATTCACCAGTTAAAGCACCTTGTATCCGAACCGAAATCCGGCGCATTATTCGAATACTTTTTTCTTTCCCCGACCCTAGAACACTGCGACGCAATCGATCGAAGTTTTTACGCCGCCATCATGGTTTGATTCCACTCATCACCCCGGCTCCGTTGGGCAGGGTGATCGGCAGACGGTGCACCGCGACCATTCCTGCCCGGTTGAGCATGGTCAATAGATCCCTTTCGGAGTAGGCTTGGCCAGATGTGGTTCCCAAGAGCATGTTGAGCGAAAACAGGGCCGGGTGAAGCGGTTTGGTCCGATTATCCTCCAAAATGAACTCCTGAATCAGCACCTGACCGCCCCTGGCAAGAGCTCCTGTCGCCTTGTCGACCACAGACTGGCAGGTACCCGGTGCCAGGCTATGGAGCAGGTGGGAGATCCAGACCACATCAAAGCCCGAACCTATGGGATCCTCGAGTACATCGCCGGCGAGAAAGCGGATTCGATCGCTCAGGCCGAAGCGGGCGATGGTTGCCTCGGCAAAGGGACGGGTGGTGGGCAGATCCACCACCACTGCCTCGAGCTGCGGGTACTTTTTACAGAAGTGGATCGCATACGTGCCGGGGCCACCAGCCAGGTCAAGCAACCGCTCCTTGCCCCCTAAATCAAGTTGCTCGGCCAGTTGCGGCGCCAGGTGATTGGCCAGGTTAAACATCCCCATGAGAAAGCTTTCCCGTTCCCGACCGTCAGTGTCATGGGAGGAGTTTTTGCGTACCGGGGCACCGGTTTGCACCGCCTGATCGAGTTTATTCCAAGCCTCCACCAGATAGTGGTGGTGCATGATGATATGGCCCATGTACTGAGGTGAGTGTTTGCTGAGGTAGGTGGCGCTGAATTCGTTACAGCGAAAGTCTTGTCCCTCTTTTTCGAGTAACTCCATGGCGCAGAGCCCATTCAGCAGCATCTCTAGCCCGCGTGGGTCGGCATGGAGCAGACGTGCCAGTGCCTCTGCTGTCATCGGTGCCTGACCAAGCGGCGAGAAGAGATCCATCTTCACACCCGCATGTAGGGTGCAGGTGCGCCAGTAATAGCCGGAGATTTGCAGTAATTCTGGCAGGTTCATTGATGGCTCCGTAGGTTGAGGTCCTGGTGGGCAAGATGGGAGAGTCCGGTGGTGGTGGATATTTGCAAGAATCGTTTGCCGATTTATGTGGTTGATTTGCAATTAAACAATGGGAATTGTTCCAGTCAAGGGCGATCATTGCCGCATCTGCGCAAAAAAAACTTTATTTTTAGCGGCAGATGGCTCTCCAATCCTTGCCTTGAGGGGACATCATGCAACAAACCGATATTCATCGATCCCGATCCAAAAAAAGTATCGGCAAGGTACCGATCCTTGGAGGGATATCCCTTTTTGCCGCAGCTACTCTTTCGATCCCCTTTATCTATCCGACGGAAACCCTGTGGTATAAGGTCGGTCTTGATAAAATCATGCTGCAGGCTGGCCAATTTGCCGGTTTGCTGACCCTGATCCTGCTCGTGCTGCAAGTTCTGTTGGCCCTTCGTCCTCAGTTTTTGGAAAGGGCCTTTGCTGGGGCAACCCTCATGCGCTGGCATCGTGCCAATGGCGTGCTGATCGCTGCTTCCGCCATCAGCCACGTTTTCTTGGTATTGGCACCGGAGGGGCTTGCCAATTTACCTGTTGGCTGGCGGTATTGGCCGGAGATGCTGGGAGCGGTAACGTTGTGTTCCTTGCTGATAACGGTTGCTTTGTCCCGCTACCGAACTCCGTTGAAGCTCAACTACCAGCGGTGGCGAACGGTGCATCGCCCCCTGGGTTATTTGATCGTCCTGCTCCTCACCTTTCATGTACTCTTTGTCAGTGAGTCCTTTGCCGCCGGGTTGCCGCGAATAGGTTTACTTGCTGTTATTATACTACTTTTTTTCGGAGCGGCCCTGGCATGGATTCGGCGTGGCCGCAAAACGTCACCGAAGAAAACAACTATCTGATGGAGGAGAGTATGCAATATTTCCGTTTGTTGTTCCTGAGTTTTGCTCTGCTGCCCCTGCTCGTTCCCGAAGCCTGGGCTTCGGCCCGCACCTGGGATGTCGATGCCGTGCATTCCAATGTCTATTTCAGTATCGACCATATCTATTCCAAGGTGCATGGCCGATTCAAGCAGGTGCAAACCCAGATAGCGTTTGATCCCAAACAACTGGATCAGAGTCGATTTGCCTTCACCATCAAGGTCGATTCAGTGGACACCGGAGAGCCTAAGCGGGATAAGCATCTGCTTTCCCCGGACTTCTTTGATAGCGGTAAGTTTGACCTGATCACCTTTACCTCAACATCGATCACCGATTCCGGCAATGGCGTCTACAACGTGGCTGGTACCTTGAACGTTAAAGGCGAGACCCATAATCTGGTTCTACCGTTGACCTTTAATGGGATCAAGGATCATCCTGCTGCCAAGGGTAAGGAAGTGATAGGCTTTAACGGCCAGGTCACCTTGGATAGGTTGGCCCTCAATGTCGGGAGTGGCAAGTTTTACAAAATGGGGTTAATCGGCAAAAATGTGGATGTGCTGGTGACGATAGAGGCGTTGGCCGGAAAGTAACAGGCCTTGGACAATGGTTGCATTCCCCCTCCGACCACTTGGTGACGGAGGGTTTTTCGCGGTCTATTTCGCAGGGACCATGGCTCGCTTTGGTCGTATTGACGCTCTGGGCATTAATGCGGGGATCGCCAACCCGGAAAACGGATTTCGGTAAGCGAGTTAACGCTGGCTGCCTGGGTGCAGGTCATTCGGGTGAACCTCACCGGTGCCTTTCTTATGACCAAGCATGCCGCCCCGTATCTGCTTACGGTAAAAGGGACAATTGTCAATATCGCCTCCGCCAGGGCACTGCAGTCGGAGGCCACCAACACCGAGGCTTTCTCGGTTTCCAAGGGCGGTTTGGTCAGCCTGCTCCATGCCTTGGCCATGTCCTTGGCTTATCAGGTGCGGGATAATGTGGTGTTGCCCGGTTGGTTCGACGTGAGCGGAATGTAGAAGCACTCACGCTGCAACCCGATTTGCCTCAGTCAGGAGGAGCGTCTTCAGCATCCTGCCGGTCGGGTGGGGCAGGCCGAGGACGTGGCTTCGCAGGTGGTCTATTTGCTCTCCGAGGCGGCTGGATTTACTACCGGTCAATCCTTTGTCGTCGACGGCGGCATGACCAAAAAAATGATCTATTGCGAGTAGGGCGTACGTACGGTCGAAGCAAGTTTTTGTCTTGTCTTCTGCTTGATATCTTCTGCTCTTCAGGTTGACTTGTTTGCTAACTTGTTGTATTTAGATATATATTATTTTTATGGATCATTGTTTGCGGTCCATCATCGTTGCTCACCCCACCAAATCCAAGAGTAGTTGTTCTCGTAAAAAGCCACGAAAATGACGTTTCGTGCTTCCTACTTCACTGTTTCCATGAAACGTGATTTCCCTTTTTGGGCTTTTTTACGAAACCATCGATATTTGTCCAACCTTTGTTATTTGTAATAATCAGTGTTAGTTTTTGCTTGTCACTCGGGAAAAACTGCAGATGTAAGAGGGGCCAATGAAACAAAATGCTCAAGGGCTTTACATTGTATTATTAAGTATTCACGGATTAATTCGAGGTTCAAGGCTTGAACTCGGTCGCGATGCCGATACGGGCGGTCAGACCTTGTACGTTGTCGAACTCGCCCAGGCCCTGGCCAAACAAAAAAGCGTAGCCAAGGTTGATTTGGTTACGCAACGAGTGGTCGATGAAAACGTTTCCCCGGACTATGCGCAATCCCTGGAAATTCTCAGCGATAATTTACGCATTGTCCGCATTGACGCGGGGCCTGAACAGTATCTTCCCAAGGAACAGTTATGGGACCACCTTGACTTTTTTGCGGATAACTTGGTCGGTTTTTTTCAGGAAAACAATGCCTTTCCCGATATCATCCACAGCCATTATGCCGATGCCGGCTATGTGGGCTCGTGTTTGGCCAATCAATTGGGGATTCCACTTATTCATACCGGTCATTCTCTGGGGCGGGTCAAGCGTAGTCGTCTTTTGGCAAGTGGTCTCAATGCCGATGAAATTGAGACCAGGTTCAACATGAGCCGACGGATTGAAGCGGAAGAGCAAACCCTTTCCACTGCAGAACGGGTGATCACCAGCACCTATCAGGAGATTGCCGAACAGTACGAGCTCTATGATTACTATCAGCCGGAGCAAATGCGGGTTGTTCCTCCGGGCACCAACATCAATCAATTCAAGCCACCAATAGGGGGGGAGAAGCAAGATCCTCTGTTCAATTCACTAACGACGCATCTCAAAAATCCCCATAAATCGATCATCCTGGCTTTGTCACGACCCGATCAGCGGAAAAATATTACCGCGCTGGTTGAGGCCTTTGGTCAGTTCGAGCGCCTTCAGGAATTGGCAAACTTGGTCATCATTGCCGGCAACCGTGATGATATTGATGAGCTTGACGAGGGGGCGCAGGAAGTTTTTCATGAGTTGTTGGTCGCTATTGATCGATATGATCTGTACAGCAAGGTGACCATGCCCAAGCACCACCGCAGAGACCAGGTAGCGATGATTTATCGGATTGCCGCCGCCACTGGTGGCGTATTCGTGAATCCCGGACTTACCGAACCTTTTGGGCTAACCTTGATCGAAGCGGCGGCCAGTGGCATGCCGATCGTGGCCACAGAGGACGGCGGACCGAAGGATATCATTCACAACTGCCAAAACGGCTTTCTTATTAATCCGCTGGAACCGAAAACCATCGGGGATGCTATCTTGAAATTGCTGGTGGACCATGATTTGTGGCTCCAATGTGCGACAAATGGTATCCAAGGCGTACGTGAACATTATTCTTGGGATGCACATGCCCTTCGGTACGTGGAAATCATCAAACCGATTGTCGAGCGTTCGGAACGACTGTTGCGTAAACCGGTCAGTCGTCGCCAGCATCTCTATAGTGATCGGGCCATTGTCAGCGATCTTGATCTGAATCTGATTGGTGATGACAACTCTCTTGAAAAACTGATCGACCAACTCAGGGGGCAGAGAAAACGCAGTTATTTCATCATTGCCACGGGGAGACGTTTTGACTCCACCTTGAAATTGATGAAAAAACACAATATTCCGGAACCGGATGTGCTCATCACCAGCAGTGGTACCGAGATTTTTCATGCGCCAAAACTCACCACCGATACTGCCTGGGCAAAACACATTGACCACCAATGGACACCACGAATTATTAAGGCATTGCTCACCGATCTCCCCGGTTTAAAACTACAACCCTCTGCAGAGCAGAGTCGTTTTAAGCTGAGCTACTATATTGATCCGGAACTCGTCGATATCGAAGAGATCAAACAGATGCTGTACCGGGAAGAGCAGGCCGTTTTTATGCAAACCGCCTTTGGTCAGTTTTTGGATATCCTCCCCTTGCGGGCATCCAAAGGCATGGCTTTGCGCTATGTTGTGCAGCAGCTAGGTCTTGAATTGGACAAGGTTTTTGTTGCCGGTGGTTCAGGGGCCGATGAGGATATGATGCGCGGGAATACTCTGGCGGCGGTTGTCGCCAACCGACATCACGAGGAAGTGTCGCAGTTGGAGGATATAGAGCGGATTTATTTTTCCAAGCAGTCCTACGCTGCCGGTATTCTTGAGGCGATCGAATTTTACGATTTTTTCGGTGAATGCAGGGATCCACGCGCAACCGGAGGCGAAAACAATGCATAGGTTGCTTCTTTGTACCGATATGGATCGAACCATTATCCCTAACGGTCGCCAACCTGAGCACCCACGTGCCCGGGAGAAGTTTCAACAACTGTGTGCCTCACCGCAGGTTGCGTTGGTGTATGTGACCGGGCGTGATTTGTCGTTGACCAAGCAGGCCATCGACCACTATCAGCTGCCCATGCCTGCATACGCGATCACCGATGTCGGTACGAAGATTTATAAACAAAAACAGGGAGAATGGCTTGAGGTTGCATCCTGGCAGGAGCAAATAGCCCCCGACTGGGGAGGAAAGACCCATGAACAACTGCAAGGGGCATTGGCAGACATCGCAGAACTGACCCTGCAGGAGGCAGCGAAACAAAATGGGTTCAAGTTAAGTTACTATGTTGCGTTACCTGCGGATCAACAACCACTTTTAGAACGTGTTGGCCATCGTTTGGCCCGACTTGGGGTGGATGCCAGCCTGATTTGGAGCATTGATGAGCCACAACACATTGGGCTGCTTGACGTGCTGCCCCGTAACGCCACAAAGATGCACGGTATCGAGTTTTTGGGCCGGTATTTGGGCTACCAACGCGAAGAGATTCTCTTTGCGGGCGACAGCGGCAATGACCTGATGGTTATGGGGAGTTCAATCCGTTCCATTCTGGTTGCAAACGCGGATGCAGAGACCAAAGAAAAGGCTGTGCAGTTGGCCAGGGAAAACGGTGTGTTGGACACACTCTATCTGGCTCGACCAGAGGCCTTTCCTTTGGGGGGGAACTACTCTGCCGGGGTACTGCAGGGCGTGGCATTTTTTGCTCCTCAGATCGTCAACGCCTCTGATGATTCGTAAAAGCTCCAAGCAGCACCCTATGTTTCCTAAAAACAGTGATTGGCGGAGCACGAGACGTCGTTCTCGTGGCTTTTTACAGGAACGAAAATTATGAATAAGCAAACAGGGCTCTCTATATTTGGTGAAGTGCTTTTCGATTGTTTTCCAACCGGTGAGCAAATTCTCGGGGGCGCTCCGTTCAATGTTGCCTGGCACCTGCAAGCCCTTGGTGATCGGCCATTGTTTATCTCACGCATTGGTGATGACGAAAAGGGAGCCGTCATTCTCCAGTCCATGAATGATTGGGGGATGATGATCAACGGCGTGCAACTCGATAAAGAGCATCCGACCGGCCGGGTTGAGGTGAGCATCACCGACAATGAACCGAGCTACGACATTATCGCCGATAGTGCCTATGATTTTATCACGGCAATCGAGATTCCCCAGCACATCGCCGGGGGCATACTCTATCATGGTACGCTTGCCTTGCGTCATCAGCGCGCATACGAGGCTTTGGAGGCGTTAACGCAGCACAATAATCTCAAAATATTTCTCGACGTCAACCTGAGAGCGCCTTGGTGGCGTAAGGATGTGGTTCTCAATTTACTGAGAAAAGCCCACTGGGCAAAGATGAATCAACATGAATTACAACTCCTGGGAGGGCCGGCCGCTGATATTTATCAACAGATGGCTCTTTTGCAGAAGGAGTGCGACCTTGAGCAGTTGATTGTCACCCGTGGTGAAGATGGTGCTCTTGTTAGAACCGCATCAGGAGACGTCCACACCTTTCAGCCGGAAAAAGTACGCCATGTTGTTGATACCGTAGGCGCCGGTGACGCTTTCAGCGCAGTCTATATCCATGGATTGCGTGAAGGATGGCCCCTTGCCGAGACCGTATGTCGTGCTCAGAGTTTTGCTGGCAAGGTGATAGGCTTGCGGGGAGCGACAACAACCGATTCAGCCTTTTATCAGGAGTTTTTGTAGGCTTTGAACGATTTTAGCTGATCACCTAAAAAGTGGCTGTATTAGCCATTGTTTATCGTTTTCGTTGCTTCGCAATACGCTGTTTTTCCATGCCAGGTTGCTCGGGTTCTGACTCTTTACGAGGCCATCATTATTCCATAAGGTTTTTTTTTATGTACGAACAAGTTTCCCATACACTGCTTAACGATATCCTCAACCGCATTAAGCCGGAGATATCAAAACAGGATCTCCGCCACTTCTACACCCGATTGGGTGCGAATTTTTACGGAATACACTCGTTGTTTCAACGCCTCTATGGCGATCGCGATGATTTTGAGGAACAGGCACAAAAGCTTGTCGAAACCATGGCGCATCAGTACATCAAGCGGCCACTGGAATTACGTGCGCTCGATTTGGAGCGCGAAAAAGACTACAATTGGTTCTTAAGTCAGAAGTGGGTGGCCATGGCCCTTTATTGCAAAGGCTTTGCCGGTAATTTGCAGGGACTTCAGGATCGTTTGCATTACTTTCAAGATTTGGGCATCAACGTTGTCCATGTCATGCCGATTCTGCAATGCCCGGAAGGAAGCAGCGATGGCGGCTATGCAGTCAGCGATTTTCGCGAGATAAATCCGGATATCGGCACATTGGAGGAACTGCGGCAATTGGCGCAAGAGATGCGCCAACGTGAAATTCTGATTGTGCTTGATGTTGTTGTCAATCACACCTCCAATCAGCATTACTGGGCCACCCAGGCGAGGGCCGGTGAAAGGAAGTATCAGGATTATTACTACTGTTTTGAAAATCGCAATGTTCCAGATATGTTCGAGCAGAGTATGCCCGAAGTTTTCCCCGAGAATGCCCCGGGTAATTTTACCTGGGATGAGGAAATGCAGCGTTGGGTGATGACCGTTTTTAACGATTACCAATGGGATCTTAATTACAGTAACCCATCGGTTTTTATCGAAATGATCAATATTATCCTTTTCTGGGCCAACCAGGGGGCCGACATTCTCAGGCTGGATGCAGTGGCTTTTCTCTGGAAAAAAATAGGCAGCACCTGTCAGAACGAGCGCGAAGCCCATCTGATCCTTCAATTATTCAAAGATTGCTGCCAGGTAACCGCACCGGGTGTGGTTTTCATAGCAGAAGCCATTGTTGCCCCCCTTGAAGTTATCAAATATTTTGGTGAGGACGCGGTCATCGCCAAAGAGTGCGAAATTGCCTACAATGCCACCTACATGGCACTGCTTTGGGATGCGGTGGCCACTAAAAACGCCCGGTTACTGAATCAAGGGATAAAAAATTTGCCGGTTAAACTGGATCGGGCAACCTGGCTGAACTACATTCGCTGCCACGACGATATTGGATTCGGGTTTGATGATAGGAGCATTCTCCTCTGTGGCTACGATCCTATCCAGCATCGCAAATTCCTGGTTGATTATTTCACCGGCAACTACGAAAACTCCCATGCACGTGGTCTGCCTTTCGGTCAAAATTCCAAGACCGGCGACTCTCGTATTTCCGGCTCTTTGGCCTCCCTGGTCGGCCTTGAGTATGCACTGGAAACTGGGGACGATGATGCAATTGACGACGCGATAAAACTGATCATTCTTCTCCACGGCATGATCATGTCTTTTGGTGGCATTCCACTGTTGTATTACGGTGATGCCCTCGGTTCCCTGAATGACGATTCCTACCGGGATGATCCCTATAAAAAAAGTGATACCCGCTGGGTACACCGTCCATCAATTGATTGGGACAAAGCGGAGCGTAGAAATACGCCTGGAACCGTTGAATATAAGATTTTCAGCGAGATTAAGCGTATGATCGCCGTGCGCAAAGAAATTGAGGTTTTCTCCGATTTTAACAATCGAGAACTTCTTGATGTCGAAAATCCGTATCTTTTTGTGTTCGGCCGTTACCACCTACAGAAATCCAATGAATGGGTTCTTGTGGTTGCCAATTTCAGCGACAAACCCCAACATCTAAATTTGGATGAACTTGGTCCATGGGGGCGGCAATATCGACCTTTGGTTGATTTGTATCGTGGGGAATATCCCGATATTTTTAAAAAAAGCCTGGTGATACCCCGTTTCGGCTTTTACTGGTTGTGTGAACGGTAGAGATGGAGAAACCTGGCCGAGAGCAAAACCCGTGCTCTCGTTTTAATAGGATGGGCAACTGACAAGGAGCCCATCCCCCATCTTTTTTTCGGCGTCCTCCGAAATTTTAACCACCCTCGGGAGTCACAACCCCAACAGTCACCTGACCATCCACCACGATGACCCAAGAACAGAGACTTTTCGGTGGGGAAAAAATGGAATATCGCTTTGCTAAAAAAAAAATCTATAAACGTGTAATCTTAGAAGGTACCTTCTAACCTTGACAGGTGGGTGGTAAGATTTACTTTTAAAAAAAGTAAAGGTACCTTCTAAATTGAACAATTCACCTCTTTATGGAAAAAAAATATGTTTGCGTGTCGCAAAACACATCATCACGGCAAGGGGAAACAGGGAAAAAGCAGGGGCGAATATGGGCGGCAGGAAACGGCCTGTCGGCGGCGTGGAGGTGGCCAGGGACGAGGCAGTGAGAGGGGACTGCAACCCTTGCTTCAGGAAGAAAATACCTCGGTATCAACCACGGCCTCTATCGGTGGAACCTGTCCGTTGTGTAAAAAACATTGTTCCTTAAATGATCCTGGATGCCCCAAGGGCGAGGCATTTGCCCAGTCACTTACCAGGCGAGGTTAAGGAGCGATGATCGCGTCGTAAAAATTTCGATCTGCTGTGTAGTAGCGTTTTTCCCTACACTCGACATGCCTTATGTATACCTTTGTGCCTGAAAAAACGTTATTCCTTGTAATCTGTGTTTTTTACTGAGCCATCTTTCAGAATGTGATGGATTTTTTACGAGCCCATCAAGGAGTGGATAACAATGACGGAGCAAAACGGTGGCTTTAAGCCGGATCGAGGGGGGGATTTGGCGGATTTGTTTCGTCGTGCTTTCCGGATGATGGTCCGTTGCACCCACCAAACCTCATCGGTGTCCCATGCTCAGCAGCAAGTACTTGCCTTGATCAGGGAACGCGGGCCCATTACCCAGGCGAATTTACTGGAACTGCTGGATGTTCGTTCTTCGTCGTTAAGCGAAATTTTGCGTAAGCTTGAAAACAACGGTTGTATTATTCGCAAGCGCAATGAGGCGGACAAGCGAGGGTATATTCTTTCTATAAATGCAACTTCCCATGAAAGGATGCAGGATTTAGCTGACCCGGCGCTGGGAACTTCACACAATTATTTTGCCTGTCTTGAGGAAGACGAACAGCAACAGCTTCGGGCATTGTTGTCTAAAATGATCAATAATTTGGTGCAAAAAGGACAAGAGGAGAGAGGGGGCCGAAACGGGCACCAGCGCCGCCTGAATGGTTGCGGCCATGGCCCGGGGGCAAAGGGTAGAGGTCGGAATTGTATTGATCAGCCAATCCGTGGCCGGGGAAAGAGAAAAGGGGGACAGGAGAACGAGTGATCGCTTGTTGCGTCTAAAAAATGCCCATGGCCACACCAGCGGCCATGGTGTGGCCCAATTCCTCGATGTTTTCCAGATCATGCGCCGTCGGTTCACCCCCAATGCGTAGGTGCTCTAGCGCCTGACGCCATTTGTAACCGGCGGTAATCCTTTCGATCTGGGTGATGGCGCCCCGGCCGTCGTTCCCCGCACAAACAAAGAGGACAAAGGGCAGTCCGATGGTTTTTTCCCGGGCACCTTCATAGGTGCGGTCAAAGAAATCTTTGATCATCCCAGCCATGGTGCCGAAATATTCCGGCGAACCAATGGCAATGGCCTGGCATTGAAGCAGGTCGTCCAGAGTTGCTTCGGCAGCTGGTCTGAAGACGGTTTCCACCTCGTCTTCATGACTGGCGCCCAAAGCGAACCGTCGGGCCAACCGTTCCATGGTCCCCCCCTGTGAGTGGTAAATGATGAGTAATTTCTTTCTGTTTGTTGTCATGGTGTTGATGGATGAAGAAAGGGGATTCTATTTCTCTATACCGGTTCTGGCCTCGACGCCCTTGGTGTAGTAGTGCTTGATTTCCTGCATCTCGGTGACCAGATCGGCCATGTCGATCAGTTCCTGGGGTGCGTAGCGGCCGGTGAGGACGACCTCGACCTGTTCAGCCCGTTGAAGTATGGCCGCTTTTAGCTCCTCAAAGCTGAACAGGCCATAATACAGGGCAATATTGGCCTCATCAAGAACCACCAGTTCATATTCACCGGAATGAAGTATTTTTGCCATCTCAGCAAGACCTGCACGGGCGGCGGTATAATCCTCTTCCGTGGGTTGGGCATAAATAAAGCAGCCCCGACCATACTGCTTGAGGGTGATGTTGGCGATGGTCGGTAGAAGGTCGAGCTCACTGTAGTGCATCCCCTTGATAAACTGGCCGATGTAGACTTTTTTTCCGGCCGCCGCAGCCCGCAAGCTCAATCCGAGCGCGGCCGTGGTTTTTCCCTTGCCGTTACCGGTATAGATATGAATGTATCCATGCACGGGAGAACCTCCAAAATAGGTTTGTATGACCCAGCGGTGGCGTGCTTGGAGCCAAACAGCTCATTCCAAATTGCTCATCCTCTCTCTTTCCCGCCACTGTTGCCTCATGGAAATCCCGTGGCTATTTTACCCTGGCCGCCGCGTCGGATCGATTATTGAAAGCAATCAGAGCGACTCTTGGAGATACTCAGGAGCATCGGGGCTTTTCCAGGCCTGTCCATAACGGATAGGGGCAGGGTAGTACTCGGCGGCGAACTGGACCTTACCTGCAACTTCAGCTCCTGCGGTTTTTGCGATAAATGCCAGCATCAGGTCGATCCCGGCGGAAACACCGGCAGAGGTCCAGACGATGCCATCACGGGTAAAACGCTCTTCGCGCACATCAACGTTTGCAAGAGCACGAAGCCGGTCAAGCGATGCCCAGTGGGTGGTGGCGGTTTTTCCTGTGAGGAGTCCTGCCCGTTCCAGGAGAAAGGCGCCGGTACAGACCGAAAGGATGGCAGAGCAACCTTGGGCCTGGGCTGCAATGAAGTCGATTAGTTGCGGGTTGTCGACTTCGGTGCGGGTGCCCTGGCCACCGGGAACGACCAGGATGTCGAGTTGGGGGCACTGGTTGAAATCGACATGGGGCACCACCTGTAATTCCTTGGCACAAGTTACCGGATCCAGGCTCTGCGCAACCACCAAGCGCTCTTGGGGGCCATCGAAACGCAAGCCCCACATGCCCGCGATCTCCCAGGGACCAATGAAATCGAGTTCTTCTACTTGGGGGAAAATCACACAACCAAGACGCATGGGGTATCCTTAAACAGTGGTTCGAGGCAATATGTGCCCGCTATTTCCAATAGTTGTTCATTATACCTCATTTAATCCCTGCTGGCTATGTCCCGACTGCATGCACAAAATATTTTCAATGGACCTCTGGCTTCGCCCTTGTCGACCGGGTAAAAAACAGCTAAGGGGAGGGAAGGTTTCGGCTGCTTAAGCTGGAAAGTGGGAAAGCGAGGAGGAGGCTGATGGGACATCGGGTTGGCAAGGATATCTACCGGCAGTTGGCAGAGCGGTTGGACCAAGCACCAATGCGAACGCCCTGGACGCCTGTTTTTCAGGAGTTGATCACATCGCTCTATTCCCCCGAAGAGGCGGCACTGATCATCTGCTTGCCATATCGGCCTGCCTCCCTTGGCCGTATCGCCCGCCTCACCGGTAAAGGTGTGGCCGAGCTACAACTGCGGCTGGACTTGCTCTGCAACAAAGGGCTGGTGATCGATATTTGGGATGGCTCTGAGTATTGCTACATGGTGAGTCCGTTGGTGATCGGTTTTTTCGAGTTCACCATGATGCGGGTGGGGCCTGATCTACCCTTGCCGCGCTGGGCCGAGCTTTTTCAAGGCTATATGTTTGGTGGCCGGGAGTTTCTTGAGGCCAACTTCGGCGGGGGGCAGCAGGTATCGGTAATGCGGGCACTCCCCCATGAGGAAGCCCTGGGCGAGCAGGTGGAGATTCTTGATTACGAGCGGGCGGCCGGGCTGATTGAAAATCACAGCGTGTTTTCCTTGGGACTCTGTTCCTGCCGTCATGAGAAACAGCATCTGGGCCATCCTCCCTGCCGCGCACCCATGGAAACCTGCACCTCCATGGGTGCCGGTGCCCAGTTTCTCATTCGCAACGGTCTGGCGCGTTCGATCGATAAACAGCAGATGCGTGAGATCCTCGCCCGCTCCCGTGATCTCGGCCTGACCCTGTCGGCGGATAATGTTCGCCAGGATGCGGGCTTTATCTGCCACTGTTGCGGCTGTTGCTGCAATCTGCTCTTGGGCATTCGTGAGACCGGCTATACCGGCATCTTAGTGACTGCCTCGGTGGTGGCCAGGGTGGACCCTGAAAAATGTATCGGCTGCGGCCTCTGCGTGAGCGCCTGTCCCATCGACGCCATTGGCCTGGAAACAGCTGCCGGGACAGTGGAAGGCCCACGCATCAGACCCAAGGCTAAGGTCGGCGATTTTTGCTTGGGTTGCGGTGTCTGCGGGCTCAAATGTCCCACCGGTGCCCTGCGGTTGCACAAGCGGGAGCAGCGGGTCTATCATCCCGAGGACAGTTTTGAGCGGGTATTGATGCAATCCCTTGAACGCGGGACCCTGCAATCCCTGCTGTTCGATAATCCCATGAGCCGGACCCACCAGTTCATGCGCGGAATCGTGGGCGGTTTTCTCAAATTACCTCTTGTTAAACAGACCCTGATGAGTGAGGCGGTCCGTTCCCGATTTCTCTCGACCTTGCGCAGGGCAGCTGAGGCTCAACCTAAGGAGATTTCATGAAAATTCGCGCCTTAAATCCGGAATTGCTCGCCAAGGCCGGTTCATTGGTCGACCATGCCTTTGCGCCCAGCCGTTACGAGCTGCGTCTGTTTGACAACCTGCACGCTAAAAATCGTCCTTTGTACGAGTGGGGCTGCATCCACCGTAATGCGGTGGTCGCTTACATCTGTTTTTCCCGAGCCTTCCATGGCAAAAAAGTTTGCGGGCTCCACCTGGCGCCCTTGGCGGTGCAGCCGCAGATGCAGGGCCAGGGAATCGGCTCGGAACTGCTTCGTTTTGCCTTAAGGCAGGAGATCATAGCCTCGCAGCCGATTTTTGTTATTGGCCGTCCCGCCTATTACCAAAAATTCGGCTTTGTTCCCATCGACGCCCCCCTTTGCCCCTTTGACAAAGGTAATCGGCAGTTTTTGAGCCGTGGAAGTTCCATCAATGTAGCTTTTACCATCGGCTATGAACCGGAATTTTATGGTCCTCGTAAATAAGATGGACTGGTGAAAAGGCCATCAAATCCTGAAAGGTGGTTAGGTAGCAGCTCAGATATACGGAGAGTATCGGGAAAACGCTGTGACGCAGTCGATCGATTTTTTTACGATACCATTACTTTTGGCAAAAGTTCGCTCGGCACCGATCCTTCAGCGCAAGGGCCGGATGCGCACCTCGATTTCCGGACTGTCCTTGAGCAGAGTCACCAGCCGGGTGGGATCGGTCTCGCCGTAATGGTAGGGGTAGAGGATTTTCGGCTGAAAGGCGCGCGCCGCATCCGCTACCATCTCCGGGGTCATGGTATAGGGCAGATTCATTGGCAGAAAGGCGCAATTAATATTGGTCAATGCCTTCATCTCAGGAATGTTTTCCGTGTCACCGGCAATGTAGATTCTGGTGTCACCGAAGCCGAGTACATAGCCGTTGCCTCCCCCCTTGGGATGGTAAAAGTCCCCGTTCTCCCGTTTGTGGACCAGGTTGTAGGCTGGAATTGCGGCAATGGAAATTCCCATCACGGTCCGCTGATCTCCGTTTCGCATTACCACGCCACCCTCAACCCGGTCGGCACAGATCGGCGGCAGGACAATTTGGGTTGCTGCTGTACGGATGGCGGCGAGTGCGCTTTGGTCGAGGTGATCGCCATGATCGTGGGTAAGAAGGATTAAATCAGCCTTGGGCAGGCTGGAATAGTCGCCCACTTTACTATAGGGGTCAACGTGAATTACCTTATCCTTAAAGGTTAGCATCAGGGAACCATGGCCGATAAATCCCAGCTCAATCTCGCCCTTCGAGGTAGCGATCCGGTCTTTGCGTACGGTTTCACGGGCTGTGACAGAGAGGGCTCCAAAGGAGAGCATTAGCGAAAGGGCGAGCAACAGTTTCATAACAATCCTCCTTGTTCAGGGGGTTGAGGGGATATCCCAAGTCTCTGTATATTTTTATGATGTAAAAATGTCTTCTCGCAGCAACAGTTCCGCCCTTTGGTCTATGGGTAGGACGGAAAAGGCGCCGCTAAAAAAAACATCAATGATCCGTTGGTCAGCCTCAAAGGCATAAGCAATCTGCAAGTGTTCTTCCCTATTGATCCAGCGCAATGCAACCAGATCATCGCCCGCAGTCTGGCGCCCCCCGACGACCGTTCCAAGTAGCACTATCACCAAGGTGTGGTGCAGGTCGTCAAGGTGGTTGGAGACGACGTTGATCACTCCTTCAATGCATACTTTCAGCCCTGTTTCTTCCATGACTTCACGGTGGGCAGCCTCAATAAAGGACTCCTCAGATTCGATATAGCCACCGGGAAGGCACCAGAGGTTTCCGTAACGGCCTTTTTCCGCCCGTCTCCCGATAAGAACTTTACCGTCAATTGAGTGAAGAATGGTGGTAATGCCGGGTGCGGGGTTGAGATGGTGAACAAAGCCGCAGTGGCTACAATGTTGTCGCTCAAAGGGCTGAAGTTTTGTTGCAGGGAAAGATTGGCCGCAGTTGGGACAATAGCGGATTCGCCTGTTATTGGCAGCCTTTGGACTTGAGGTACGAAAACTTTGATACAGGGGCATGAGCATAGAGTCCTAAGAAGGAACGCGTATATTTTTCCTTCGACAAATGTATGCTTTTTGTGAAAAACTGTAAGTGAATTTAAACGTATTGTTTCCCTTGATGGACTCGCAAAAAGTGCATCATATTCTAAAAAATGGCTTAGTTTTAAGACTGGTAGATAAGAAATAGCGTTTTTCCAGTCGCAAAGGCATGCATAAGATTTGTCGAATGTCTGGAAAAACGCTGCTACGCAGTAGATCGAGGTTTTAACGAAGCCGCCACCCTTAACCAATGAAAATACCTTTATCGTTGAAATATCATGCTTAAAACAATACTCGTTGTGCTGATAATTGTCAGCAGCTCATTCTTGTTCTCGGGCTGCGTTATCCCCGCGGATGGCTACTATTCAGACCCCTATTACCAATCAGATGAAGTCATGGTGCCGGCATTGCCGGTTGAGGTCAATTTGTACAATCAACCCTACTATCCCTACCACGGATATTACTATTATTACGATGATTATCGGTGGTATTATAGCCGGGAAAGAAGTGGGCGCTGGGTAGAGCTGCCGCGATCTCATTGGCCACGTAATACGCATTGGAAGGGCCGTCATTACCATAATGACCATCGAGAATGGGATCATGACCGGAGGCCACCTCAAAAATCACGTTGGAATGAACCCAACCGTCCCAGGGTCGAGCCTCCTCGGAATGTTCCCCGACAACCGACTGCAGATCCACGCTGGAATGATTATAAACGGCCTAATGTGGCTCCACCTTGGAGTAATCAGAAGCGGCCCAATATGGATCCGCCATGGAATACTCATAAACGACCTACTATGGAACCTCGGCATAATGAACCCAACCGCCCCAGAGTGGAGCCTCCTCGGAATGTTCCCCGAGAACCGGCTGTAGATCCACGCAGGAATGAACAGCAACGACCCAATGTGGCTCCACCTTGGAGTAATCAGAAACGATCTAATGTGGACCCGCAGCAGAATGAGCCACAAAAACGGAATCGTGAAAGACTACCTTGGGAGCAACGCTAGCTGGCAATTCACCTCAGGCAATATTGTTTTTTTATCAAGGACGGAGTCCACCTCGGGAATCCGTCCTCTTCTTGTCCATCGAAAAATTCTCAACTATTCGCTGGAACTTACGCTTATTGCCTGTCACGAACGGTTGTCAACCGGTTCGCGATCAGTTCCAGGCTTGTCGGCAATCATGCCGAAGAGTTTCTCCTGGTCGTGCAAAACCGCGGGAAGAAAAAGTACCGGCTTCTTACTTTCTGACCAGCCACAAGGGGTAGGAGCTTGAACCCCTATCAGACTGCGGCTTGTATTGTGTCGTGTATCCGGGCCAAGGTCAGCAGTTCGACCTCCTTGTACCGGAACACCATTGTCATTAGCCCCAGCAGGAATGTGGGCCAGTTATACCGGGATACAATCGTAACCGGCGTTCTTTTGAAACCCCAGTCCACTGATATCGAGATGCCATGGGGGGAAATTCACCCGACCAAAACGGCAAGGAGAAACTGACTGTGAAAACCGCCAGCTGCTTAGCCCCTTGCAACTTGCGGATACCGATGCCTCCCTGCTGGGTGCCGACTTTGAAATGACCCAGAAAGGAAAAAATCGGTCATGCAGTCGTTTCGCCTTTTGTCGCGCCTGGTAGTCTTGAGCAGGGTTCATATGTGAGCCTTTTCCGTGATATCATAAGGTGTTTCGCAAATCTAATGAACCAGGAAGGAAAAGGATTTTTCCTTTAAAAGGACATGGAATCAGAGCGTTATTCAATTGCTCGTAGCCAAAACTTCTAAATTAGAAAGTTGAGATCATTCAAAATGGACTCGGTAAACCGTGACGCCATTGCGAGTAAATACGGGATAAAAGTAATTTACGAAATCGGGCTGGCTTTCAATCGACCTAGCGTTTCGGCTGATAAAAGTGTCGAAACCGTGAGCAATTAATTTTTGCGCAAACCCACGGGCCGGTAAATTCACATAATCAGCATATCGCCAAGGCCCAAAGAAATCGCCATATAAACGATCACTTGAGTAATAAATAGCATCATCCAGGCCATACTGGTAGATTTTTTGGGAGGGATTGTTTTTCACATAGGTCAATGCGGCGTAGCTGGGGATTCTCTCCTGAAACAAGGCTTCGCGGCGAGCGGCTGTCGGCGCAACTTTCGCAAGTCCCTTGATCCAACTGTGGCCTAGGAAGGGGAGGAAGATAACCAGCAATGCCAACCAGGCAATTTGGGTGCTTTTGGGTGAGAGTGGTACTCGAAAAATAGTGAGTTTCTTTGTGCATTGTTTAAAAATCGTGGTCCAGGCCACAACGCTGAGGATGCACAAAAGTGGGTACAAAGGAAGGAGGTAACGGGGGTAGTGTGACGTGGCGAGCCAAAAGACTAAGCCATAGGCGCAAACAACCAAGGCGCCCTTCATATAAGGCTGTGTTCGGAGTGGACGAAACAAAGGGATGAGCAGGATCGACCACAAATACCATTCGGGCCAGCCCGCCTGTCGTTTCAAATCGGCAAATTGACTCAGGTAATCCGCCAAATTCCAGTCGGTGAAACCGAAGATTCGACCTCCCATCGGTTGGAAAGGATCTCCTGTCATTAAGGCATTGCGCAAATACCAATACGCGCAGGGCAATAAAAAGGCCAGTACCGCTTTTATAACGGTACGAGGAGATCTGTCCGTGAACCATACGCCCATAACCAATAATGGGACAAAACTCAGCGCTTGGTACTTTCCCCCGCATGCAATGCCTAGAAAAAAAGCTGCTGCCATTATCCAGCGTGATTTTTGCGGCGTTTCTTTAGCCATCAGAGAGGAAGCATATGCCGCAAATACGAAGAGTGTGACGCCAAGGTCATTACCTCCGTGAGCATAGTGATCTCGGCTAGCTTGCAGCCACAGGATTGAGGCAATCGAAGCGCCGGGAATCCCTGTGAAGCGTTGAGCAACTTGAAAAACTAGTCCTGCGCACAGCCACCCTGGCAGAGCAGCAAGGAGATGGGTGAATACATCATCGTACAGCAACAGTGCAGCCGCAAAAGGGATATTGAAATTGTAGGGAAACCATGGATAGCGCAGCCAGCCATTGATGTCCAGGGCACCGGAATCGGCCCATACCTTGGCATGGGGAAGGTGATACATGGCCTCGTCTCCACCCAACGGAGGGGCCATAGGCTTTGCCATGGTGCTGACAAAAACCAATCCTAACAAGATGAGACTGCCACGGGAGTGAACAGATAGCGACGACCACCATGCGGCGATCGCGCTAGCGGGCTGTGGGCGTGTTTTAGCGCAGGAGAGTCCTGCGGCCATCAAGCCGACGGCGAGAAACGTCAAAATCCAAGGCTCCCGCAATTGCCCCATGATCGCCATGACTTGTAAGCCAAAGATGGCGACGCCCACACCCGCTGTTAACGTAAGTAACGTATTTATGGCTGTGCGCCGATTGCTTTGAGGTGTGACCATTAGGCCGAGTCCCCAGCACGAAAAAAGACATACCAGCAAAACTAAATAGTGCTGAACGATAAAAATTATTTTGGGGATCATTTGAGGTCAGGGGAAAAGCATATCGGATTTTTGGTACCATCGCCTTTAGCGCGCGCTAGAAATGGAATTAGGTTTGATCCGCCACTTCTTCGGATACCGTTGGTTTGGGCTGCCAACGTTCTTGCAATGCGGCCATATTTTTGCTGACTGTTAATATGACTATTTCATCACCTCGATGAAATGTTGTTGTTTCATCGGCGTGAAAAAATTTGCCTTCACGATAATAACAGATGACCCTGGCATCGTCCGGCAAGTGCAGGTCCATGGCCGTAACCGCATCTTCTTCTTTTGCTGTCAAGGTGAAAAACCGGGCATCATCTTTGAGAATGGCTGCAGTCTCGATAGGCTTTCCTCCACTCACCATGTCCTCCAGGGACCGACTGATGGTGCGCGAAGTGATGATCGTATCCGACAAACCCAATTCGTGGCAGATCCCTTCGTACTGGGGGTTGCTGATGCTTGTCACAACCCGTTTGAAACCGAGAGAACGGCCAACGACACTGGCAATGATGTTTGCCTGGTCGTTGTCGGTCAGGCAAAAGAGGAAGTCTGTCTGCGCGGGGTTGACCTCACTGAGGATGTGCGGGAGGCTGCCGTCGCCCTGCAGGAAACTGCAATCCATCTGTTCCGACAATTCATCGATTTTTATCTTATCGATTTCGATGATGATAACTTCGTGCCCCTTCTTGATGAGCACATTGGCTGTACCAATGCTTACGTTCCCGGCGCCAACGAAAACTATCCTCATGCACCCTCCATTCTTCTGCCAAACCACGTCCATGGATACAGAAGCACCAGCCAGGCTATAATCTCAAGCCTTCCCATGAGCATGTCGACACACAAAACACCCTTTAATAATGCAGGCAAGTCCGCACTCGTCAAGCCCACGGAAAGGCCCACCGTTCCCGTTGCCGAAACCACTTCAAACAAGGCGTCCAGCGGTTCATATCCCATAACCACAAAAGGAAAACAGGACAGTGCAACAACGGCAATGAACAGCAAAATGAGCAATATTGCCGTCTTGATTTCTTCGTCCAGCAGCCGGCGGCTTGCCAACCGAGTTTCGATAATAGCATGATTCGGCAGACAGGTCCGGAGAAGTATTATCCGAAACGCATTCACCGCAATCAAGAGCCGCAACAGCTTAAATCCCCCGGCAGTCGACCCCACGCCGCCACCAACCAACATGGAGCAGATCAGAATCAGCTTGGGTCCGGCTCCGAGTTGTGCACACGGCATTGAGGAAAAACCGGCAGTGGTCTGCGCGGAGAAGGCTAACAACGGCGCATGATGTAATATTTCCGGCCATTGCATATCCGTCCCCAGCCATAGAAAGGCACTGATAGCCAGCGAACCGACCATGGCAAGAATGAGAATGGCCTTTAGTTGCAGTAAAGCCATGGCCGATTTTTGTGTTTTGAACACTAGGCGGGAATAGAATACCAGGGGTATTGCGCCAGCGAGGCAAAGCAGAGTGATCCATACCTGTGCAGGCCAATTCATGGGGGCGAGGCTGCTATCATACGGGGCAAAGCCTCCAGTCGAAACTGCGGCAAAGGTATAGAGGAGCGCATCAAAAAAACGCACTCCCGTCAACACCGCTCCCATGACCCCAAGGGAGGTTAATACCGCATAAATTTGCAATATGTGTCGTGCATGTGCTCGGGTACCACCGATAACATTGTCGATTTCTGTTTCTGATCCGGCCAGACTTTTAGCCACCAACCCCGGTTGCATAATGAGTGCCACGGAAAGGACCACGATGCCCAGGCCGCCGTACCATTGCATCCACGCACGGGTAAAAAGAAACGTTGCCGGTGCATCCACAAGAGTTGCCTTGACGCTCAGCCCGGTGGTCGTCACGCCGGAGATGGCCTCAAAAAGAGCATCCATGAACCCGAGCCCCGCACTCATCATCGGGTAGGTCATAGCCAACGGCGTGAGGGAAAAAATGAGAGTCACAAGTACAATGCCCTCATTGGTCTGCATATTACCAGGAGTCCGAAGCCTGGCTGTTCCCACCCCCAGGCCCCCAAGTACGCCAACCACAATAGCATGCCTTATGGTAAACTGATACTCGCCAAAGATCACCGATACAACCAGCGGGACCAGTGTCAACGCTGCGAGCACAAGACACAATTGACCGAAATATTTGGCGATCACACGAAAGCGAACAGCGTATCTGAGTTCGGTTGGCTGTTTTCCCATGCGAATCCTCTCTGTTGCGTCCTGGGATGTGGCCTCCATCCATCTTCATAATTCAATTTCTCGGCACAGTTCCTGCCAATGGTCAAAGCGGTTGCTCAATCCTATTTGTTCCAGGTAGGGCATATTAAGCTCAGGAATACTTATATGCTCGTCGGGATTGAACTGGTGATAAATGACGTCGGCTGCGTGAACGGCGATTGCTGGACAAAAGAAAGGGGCGGGATAATGGCCGAGGCGGTGGTGAAAAGCTGCAGTCTCGACCACTGATGAAGGTAGTCCCCAAAGTCCGAGCAGATACCCGCCGACGTCGCCGTGAGTCGCATGGAGGACGACCCGCTCCGCTTGGTCGGCAGTCCATTTTTCCTTCCGTGCCAATCCTATTGTTTCGATATATCTCTCCTGACTATTGGAGAAAAGTAATAATTTGCCAATGTCGTGCATAAATCCGGCAATAAAGACCTCATCGATCATTTCCTTTGAATCGGTCTCGACTTGGGTGATAATTTTGGCATAGGCAGCCACACCCATGCTGTGGTTCCACAGTGTTTTGAGGGAAAAGGATTTGGATTCTGCCGTTGGTTGCAGTTCGGTAAATACACCCACGCTTAGGACAAGTGCCTTGACCGTGTCCAACCCTAAGAGGTTGACCGCTCTGGCGACGCTATCGATATTTTTATACAGCCCAAAAAAAGCGGAATTAACCAATTGCAGTACCTTGGCACTCATTGCCAAGTCCTGTTCAACGATCTTGGCAATATCGGCGAGCGAGCATTCAGGATCTCTGAGTTTTTGCTGGAGCTGAGCATACACCGTCGGCAGACTAGGGAGATTACCTATGCCTGCAACCAGTTTTTTCAACTGCTCGTCTTGCATAAGATCCTGAAGCGCGCAGGCCCGTCCCAATACGCCTTTTAACGTTTCAGAATCAGATGGTTTTGCGATGAACTGATGAACGACTCCCACCGTTCGCAGAATTGATTCCTCGTCTGCTTGTCCGGTCAACATGATCCGTATAACGTGGGGATACTCAATTTGAACCCGCTGCAGTAATTTTGCCCCGTCCATGCCCGGCATCCGCATGTCCGAAACGATGACATCCACTACGTGTTCCGCCATGAAGTCTAGGGCAGCCTGACCGCTTTCCAGGAAATGGAAATCGTGTTCATGGCGCAACACCCGGAACATCCTTTGTAAGCCCGAGAGGACGTTAGGCTCGTCGTCGACAAAGAGGATAGATTTTTTAGCCACTATTGGTCTCCATTGTGAAGATGGGTGAAATTCATTCGCACCAGGGGAAAGGCATGCTTGCTTGGTGGGTAAGAGCGGCGTGCAGTTGTTTTGACCGTAATGGGGGGAACAGAGGCGCATTTCGATTTGTTCGCCTGGTTGGCGGCCAACCATTTATACGCCAATCGATCATAGAGTCGTCTGATTTTGTTACCCTTGTAGCGTCTCCCGCACCTTAATGGCGAGTTCTTTTTTAGAAAATGGTTTGTGAAGAAAACGAACCCCCTCGTCCAGAATACCCCGATGAGCAATGACGTTTGCAGTGTAGCCAGACATGAACAGGGTTTTGAGATTCGGGTAAAGGGTGTGGAGTTGCTCGGCCAGTTGACGACCGTTCATTTCCGGCATGACAACGTCGGTGACCAAAAGGTGGATGTCGTCGGTATAGTCGTTGACCAAATGCATGGCTTCTTTTGGCCCACCCGCGGTCAGAACAGTGTATCCCAACCCTGTGAGCATTTTTTTGCTCAGTTTGAGGATAGACTCCTCATCCTCGACAATGAGGATGATTTCTCCGTGGCCTTCCGGCGTCTCTATGGTCTTTTGGGTTTCAGTTTCACAGGTGTTGCCATCGTACAGTGGCAGATAGATTTTAAAGGTCGTTCCCTGACCCGGCTCGCTGTAGACGTTGATAAACCCATTGTTTTGTTTGACGATGCCATAGACCGTGGCCAGGCCAAGACCGGTGCCTTCACCGGTTTTCTTTGTCGTAAAAAATGGCTCGAAAAGCTTGCCTAAGGTCTCATGGTCCATACCACAGCCGTCGTCGCTAACCGCTAGGCGAACAAAATCTCCTGGGATAAAACCTGCATGATCGGCACAGTAGGCTTGGTCAAAAGTCACCTGACTGGTTTCTATGGTGATTTTGCCCACCCCTTCGATGGCATCGCGGGAATTGACGCATAGGTTGGCCAGAAGTTGATCCATTTGCGATGGATCAATCTTGATCGGCCCCAACCCAGTGGACGGTAGCCACGCCAGGTTAACGTCCTCACCTATGAGCCGTCGCAGCATTTTGAGCATGCCTTCCATCGTCTCGTTCAAATCAAGCACTCTGGGCGAGATGGTCTGCTTGCGGGCAAAGGCTAGTAACTGCCGGGTGATGTCGGCAGAACGTTTGCCGGCGTCGTAGATAGCCTCAAGATAATTATGCAGCGAATCAGAGGCGTCGACCTTTCCCAAGGCGAGTTCGGAATAGCCAAGAATGACACTGAGCATGTTATTGAAATCGTGTGCCACCCCACCAGCCAATCGACCCACTGATTCCATTTTTTGCGCTTGATTTAATTGCGCACGCAATTTTTCCCGTTCTTGCTCCGCACTTTTACGTTCGGAAATGTCGCGCACAATGGCAGACAACCCCTCTGGCTTCCCCTCATCGTTGACGATAAGAAAGGTGCGCAGTTCGACCGGCAGAACGGTGCCGTCCTTTCGTTGGTACTCCTTTTCATAAACGTTCGATTTTCCGTTCGGCACTACATA
Organism: Desulfobulbus sp.; assembly: GCA_050252135.1. Taxonomy (GTDB): domain Bacteria; phylum Desulfobacterota; class Desulfobulbia; order Desulfobulbales; family Desulfobulbaceae; genus Desulfobulbus. The sequence goes on along the minus strand of JBFWLN010000025.1, from coordinate 11,855 downwards.
TTCCTTCACTATTTTTTTCTCGATAGGGTGCCATTTTTCCGGAGTCAGGGTCTCATAATCCAATTGTCTGAGCTCATCCTCGGTATACCCCAGCATGGAACGAAAGGATTTATTGCATTCACGGATCCGCCCGTGCATATCGGTGACAATGAAGGCATCCATCATGCTTTGATACAGCCGTCGGTAGCGCAGTTCACTTAAATGGAGATTTTCATCGGCAAGTTTCTGTTCGATGAGCTGCCAGGTAACGTCGGACAGATAGGTAACGATTTCGATATCTTTATCCGTGTAGTCTGTTGGTTTGTTGCCAACACCCAAAATGGCGACCACCTTGCCCGCCCTTATCACCGGGACCGTCAATTCACGGACCACCAAGGCGTGTCCTTCGGGCATACCTTTCTTGTGCGGTAGGGATGCGTAGTCATTATGGACGACCGGTCTCCTCGCATGGACGCTATCGGCCCACACTCCGGCCCGGTCAAGGTCGTAATGCAACCCTTTGCCAGTAGCTTGGCAGAATTCTTTGAGGGTGCGGGTTGACCATTGCTGCAAGGTAAGTTTTTTTTGATCAGCATCGACAAAATGGTAAAATCCGATAGGGCTGCCGACCAGGACACTAATTTCATCCAAGGCTTTGGTTAAGAGTTCATCTAAGGTGTGGGCCAGAGCATATTCCATCAAGGCAAGCCGCGTCTGGATCAAGCGTTGCATTTGTCGTTCGTTGGTTTGGTCGCGAAAAACTAGCACTACGCCCATAATTTCCCCCTGGGCGTTGCGAATGGGTGCGGCTGAGTCGGCAATGGGCCGTTCAGTGCCATCTTTGGCGATAAGGAGGGTGCGATTGTCCAACCCCATCACCTTCCCCTCGCTCAGAACTTTTGTCACGGGGTTTTCTGCTTTGTCACGGGTATTTTCGTTGACGATATGGAAGATCTCTTCCAGTGATTTGCCGCACGCATCGTGATGAGACCATCCGGTTAATGCCTCGGCTACAGTGTTGAGGAGTTCGACTCGGCCTTGGGCGTCGGTGGCGATAATGCCGTCACCAACAGCTTGCAAAATAATACTGTGGCGTTCAACATTGGATCGAAGTTCTGTTTCGACCTTATAGAGCGCCTGGTAATGGGCCTTCTGGTTGCGTTGCCAAAAAAACAGACCGATGGTTCCCAATCCTCCGGCTAATGCGGTCAAGAATGCCAGGGTTAGTGTCGCGCGGGACCGCCACCCGGAGAAAACGACCACCGCATCATCTTTGGAGACAATGAACCATGGCGAATTCGGAACGGGAAGGATAACCGCCACAGACTTAACACCTCGATAATCCGATCCTTCAACGAGGCCTTGTCGTCCCGAGACAGCCATCACGGCGGGCGCGCCTGTTTCCTTAAGCGAGATTCTCAATTTCAGGGCCGCATTTGGCTGGTGGCGCAGTGCGTTAAGGAACAAAACCGAGTCGCCGTCGCGGCGGACCAGAAGCGTTTCTGCAGTGGGACTCGGTGTCGGCCAAGACTGAATCAGGGGATAGAGGAACTGGGTGGCGTCGCTGATCAGGATAAGAGCCCCAAGAGGAGGATCAACTTGCCCGGGGCCGGAAAAAATAGGGGCCACCACGCTGATGTGGGGAGGCGTTTCCTGTGACTCGCGGTGCAGATCGTTTAATACGGGTCGACGCTGTCGGAGAGCGTCCGCTAGAACTTCTTTGTAACCGCCAAAGTGCGCGGTTGGGTTGAGGCCCATATATACTTGCCCTTGGGGGGCGACCAGCAGAACATCGGCGTAATGGAGATGCACTCTCAGACCGTGAAGAAAGTTGCGTAGTTCGTCCGTATTGCCACCGTTTGGATCGGCAAGAAAACGAGCCACTGCCCTCCTGAAAAACGAACTTTCCGCGAACATGGCCGCCTCGTCCAAACATTGAGCACGCCAATTGACAATTTGGCTGATTTTAAGACGCGCGACGGCGTCGAGTTGCCTCTCCGCCTGTTGCCTTCCAGACCTTTTCTCGGCGTGATACACCCATATCCCACTACTGAGCAGGAGCACCAGCGTTGACGTCAGGATGGCAAATACCCATGGGGACAATAGTGGCGGTCTCTTTGTATCCATCAATGCATTACAACCTAATTGTTGTTCCTCAGGTGGTCACGGACATCCAATCCTATATAAGGATATCACACAATATGAGGTATCGAAAATTATGGCAAATCGTTACGACATGGTCAAAAAAATGGTGGTGACTGTGTTGGTAAACTCTTTTAATGGAACCAAGAAGGCTCTGTGCCTGGCGAGAAAGGTGATCTCAGTATTTTGTGTTAACTTCTGGTTTATCGTATCAATGTCTGATAGGGATAGATAATGAAGAGTATTTATTCGGATAATTGTCTGAGGAGCGAGTCATGAAGCGATTTATCAGGGAAGGGGGCACCGTCGCAGTTTTACTTTTTACTGTCGGGCTTCTGCTGTTCAACTGGCCTCTGCTTTCTATCACCTCCGAAAAAGACGGTTTTCAGATGCTTCTCTATTTGTTTCTATTGTGGATTGCAATCATTCTCTGCATTGGACTGTATTCGAGTAACGAGGCCGCCAATTTGTCCGAAACTCGCAGCGAGGGAGACAATCAATGAATCCGATCCTCATCTGGCTGGTGATCCTTTTCTACTTCGGGTTTCTTTTTTATATTGCCTTCCTGGCAGAAAAAGAAACACCGCTTTCCCGGCGGATAACCAGATCGCCTCTCGTCTACACTCTTTCCTTGGCTGTTTATTGTACCTCATGGACCTTTTACGGTAGCGTTGGTAAGGCTGCAAACTCTGGACTTACCTATCTTGGTGTCTATTTGGGCCCCACCATTATGATTGCACTTTGGTGGATTCTGCTTCGTCGGATGGTTCTTCTTAAAGACCGATACCGGATTACGAGCATTGCCGACTTCATCTCGGCCCGTTACGGGAAATCGGAACTGATTGCCGGTGTAGTGACTCTTATAGCCCTTGTGGGAAACATGCCCTACATAGCGCTTCAATTCAAAGCGATAAAAAGTTCCTTCAACATTCTCGCGGCGTCCGAGTCATCTTCCGGGATGTGGATTATGGAGCATTTCGGAACTTGCATTGTGCTGATCATGACTTTTTTCACCATTCTTTTTGGTGCCAGAAAACTCGACCCAACCGAACGCCATCGGGGCATGATTACAGCCATTGCCTTTCAATCAGTCATCAAGCTGGCCGCCTTTCTGGCATGTGGCATCTATGTCACCTATTTTTTGGCAGATGGCTTTCAGGATATTTTCAGCCCTGCCTTTCTCGAAAATCCCACCGCCGCTGCCGTTCTTCGCTTGGGAGAGGGGGAACATGTTTATATCACTTGGGCCACCATCCTCCTCCTTTCCATGTCGGCTATCATACTTCTTCCACGACAGTTCCATGTAGCTGTCGTTGAAAATGCAGCACCTCGGAATATTCTCACCGCCATGTGGTTATTTCCTTTATATATGGTCATTATCAATATCTTTGTCGTTCCAATAGCCCTGTTCGGGATTCATTCCGGGATGCCTCTGCAACAAGCTGATACGTATGTTTTGAATATACCTATCGCCAACGGCAATATCTTGATGGCACTGTTGGTGTTTATCGGAGGGTTTTCCGCTGCCGCCAGTATGATCATGATCTCCTCCATGACTATGTCGACCATGATCGTGAATCACCTTTTGCTGCCCCTCTTCGAGATACTGCCAGCCTTGGCATCCTCGCGCCGTTATCTCCTCTATTGGCGTTGGGTCAGTATTATAGTCATCATCTCCGTCGGGCTTTGGACGGAAGCAAAACTTGGGGAATCCTATGCTCTCGTCAATATGGGGCTCATTTCCTTTGCCGCTGCCATTCAGTTTGCGCCCGTCGTCATTGGGGCTTTATTTTGGTCCAAAGGCTGCAAAGCGGGGGCGCTGTCAGGACTTATCGCCGGTTTTTCTGTCTGGTTTTACACGCTTCTGCTGCCCGCCTTCGTTAGAAGCGGCTGGTGGTTCGACCGTTCCATTCTTGATGCTGGCCCATGGGGTATTGGCTTTCTCCGTCCAGAGCAACTCTTCGGTTTAAATGCTCTTCCAGCTCTCTCTCATTCGGTATTCTGGTCTCTTCTCTTCAATCTGAGCTTTTTTGTTCTTATCTCCTGTCTCGCTGAACAGGATAAAGACGAGCAGGACATCGCTCAGGATTTCCATGCAACAACTGCAAAAAATACCCTGTCGGGCCATCATTTTCCTGTGGAAGACACTATCGACATTACGAAGAAATACGCTGCCTATCTGGAGGTCCTGAACGAGTATTTCCCTGAGGAAAAGAGTAGAAAGGTGCTCGACCAGACCTTAGGTAATTTTAGTCTTCTCGACAGGAAGACAGTCTCAATTATCGATTTTGCAGAGTATCATCAAAGTATTGAAAATACATTGGCTGGTTCGATAGGTTCAGCCATGGCACACAGAGCCCTCAATCGAGATTCAATTTTTTCAAGAAAGGAAAAATTGTCCTTAGGTAAGGCATATGCGGACCTCCTTTCACGGCTCAATGTTTCACCACTAGAACTTGCCGAAAAAATCAACTTTTATAAAGAACGTGAAGATTTACTGACCTCGCATAGTAAGGAGCTGGAAAAACGGATAAGGGAAAAGGAGTGCGAAATCGAAGCGCGAAAACAAGCGGAGCAAGCGTTGAAAGCCGCTGAGCTGCAGTATCGTTCTATTTTCGACAATGCCCTTGAAGGTATCTTCCAAACTTCGGCCGATGGTGATTTTCTGACCGTCAATCCGGCAATGGCCACCATTCTCGGGTATGAATCTCCAGCAACACTTATCGTGGCCACCCCTAATATCCGCACACACTTAAAGCCCGATCAGACTCGTTGCGAGACCTTTTTCCACCAGTTACATGTTGGTGAGCAGGTGAAAAATTTTGAAATTCAGGCCATGCACTCTTGCGGTAAGATCTTATGGCTGAACCTTAATGCCAAATCGATAATGAACGATCAGGGGCAGTTGGAAAAAATTGAAGGAATTGCCGAGGATATCACTAAACGCAGGGAAGCCGAGGAGAAGCTCGCACAGCACCAAGCAAATCTGGAAGAAAAAGTCCGATTGCGTACCACTGAAGTCCGGGAGAATCAGGCGTTTCTCCAAGAAGTACTTGAGGGGATTCATGCCGCGGTGATCGTCATTCATCAGGACACTAAGGCAATCCTGGATTGCAACTCTATTATGGAGTCGTTGTTGGGATATGACAAAGAAACCCTGGTCGCGGATGACGGTCCTCTGAAAACCGACAATACGCTCTTCTCCGAACTGCGGGAAAAATCCCTTAACCAAGAATTTGTGGTCAAAAGGCAAAATGGTTCCATGATCCCTGTTCTGCGTAACGTGCTTCCGGTCGTCTTTAAGGGAACACTGGCCTATGCCGTCATCTTTTTTGATATTAGCGAACGAAAGGCATTGGAACAGCAAGTTAATATGGCGCAAAAGCTTCAAGCAATCGGCCAACTGGCGGCCGGCATTGCTCACGAGATCAATACTCCTATTCAGTATATCGGCGGCAATATTACGTTTCTTTCCGACTCATTCAATCAGTTGTTGGAGGTTCATAAACAATACAGCGAACTGATGGAGCGGGCGAAAAGGGGCGATGAATTAACCGAATTTATAGAAGATATTTCCAGTAAAATTGAGGCGCTGGATTTGGACTATCTCCTGGAGGAAATTCCTCTCGCCGTAAAGCAGTCGCTGAGCGGGGTTGACCAAGTTGCTTCGATTGTTTTGGCGATGAAACAATTTGCCCATCCTGAACAGGAAAATCTTGCTGCGGTAGACGTCAATAAGGCCTTGGAGCAAACGGCTGCGGTCTCAAAAAATGAATGGAAATACGTTGCTGATCTCAAGATGGATCTGGATCCTACAGACCCCGTTATCACTGGTTATCCAGGGCCTCTTAACCAGGTTTTTCTCAACATCATCGTCAATGCTGCTCATGCCATTGCCGAGAAGGTTGGTGATGGTGGGGCGAAAGGTCAAATTGTTATCCGTACCAAAGCCAACGTCGATTCGGTGATCATCTCGATTGCCGACACGGGTTGCGGCATCCCGGCTGACAAAATCCAAAAGATCTACGACCCTTTTTTTACAACCAAAGTGGTCGGTAAAGGCACGGGACAGGGGCTGAATATTGCCTACACCATCATCACGGAAAAGCATAAGGGAACCATCTCTGTTGAAAGCGAGGTGGGAAAGGGGACAACCTTTAATCTTATTTTGCCGTTCTCTGAAACCAATGATGGATCTGATCATTAAATGAAAAATTTGGGGTTGAGTGATGCTCATATATCCAAGTGATCTGTGGGCGCATCACGCGTGGGGCCTTCACGAGCATGTTGAAACGGGAAGGGAAGCCCATCGGTATGGACGACCGGGGATATGAGCCTCTGGTGTTTTTTTTATCGGCTCTGGCGCAATGTTAGGCACGCGGAAGTGTGTCTGAAGGGGTATTCTGCCTTGATGGGCGACTTGAGGATTGGCCTGGAAAAGTTTTTCGCTTCTATAAAGGTGAGCGGGTGCACCAGTCATTGGCGGTTCGAGACTCCTGATGCCGTGTACCGAACCGTAATCTGAGGTGGAGTGAAGAGCGTGGATAAATACCTACGCGAGTTGATCCCCTGTTTCGCTGCGCGCCACAGGGGATCACTCCAACTCGAACCACCACCCGGCAGCATCAATAAAGTCAGAACCGGGGCCGCGCCGTGCAACTGTGATTGCATTTGAATGCGCGGGTTAAACTCAAGGGGTAGTTGTCTTGACCAGAGGCCCGCTTTACTGAGCGTAACTTTTCAACACCCTTTTTCCCCGTCTTATATCTTACTTTTTAAACGTAAAGCCGTACCAAGGGGCATCTTCGGAATCAGGCTCGTTAAATTCAATTATTTTAGAATCTTCCAGTTTTGAATTTACATTTCCCTGCCATTCCAAGGCTTCTTCTTTCGATGAAAAGGGACCAACCGCTGCTAAAGATGCGGCGTGTAATCCCATGTTTTCATACAGCTTATCAACTTTATCCTGTTTTTGATGAATGCCTATCATTATTGTCATGACGAACCTCTTGTTTATAGGGGGAATTATGACAGCGCATAATTTATACCTCAATGTATTTTATTCGGCGAGAAAAAACGAAACGATTAGCATGTCTTTGAAACGTAAGAAAACGTTTGAAAGAGAGTCGCGTTGCGACCAGCTCAAGAGATGGAGTGGAGTCGGAAAAGGTATATTTTGTCGATGTGAAACGATAGGAAACAAAACAATGTAATTGTGGCGGCTCCCCAATCATCAAAGGGCTTTTTGGGGTAGCTTGACACAAAAGCTGTCGTTTAACTGCATACCCTCCAAAACCAAATCGTGATTGGCCCTTGATATCGTTCACCATGCCAGGTCAACAGGTATCCGATAAGTCTGCCCAGGCGTTGCCGATGCCACAAGGATCAGTCTTTTTACCGTGAAGCCACCAAAGTACGGCTGCTGGTTGCTTTCTCACTCATTGAGTCTGGGGTTGGCTTGCCCCTAAACAGTCTGCTTGCCCATAGCATCTTGTGGTCAAACGATAGACCGACTCCCAAAAAACACCAAATATAGCCTTTCAAATGCCTCGGCAGAAAACATCCCTCAACGGTTCGCCTCTATGTAGGGGCAGCATCTTTTGTTGAACGTTCCTTTCAGGAGCCAAAGAAAAGCCTCCATAGACTCCACCTATCGACAACAAGAGTCGGACGGATAATGTGACAACGTAGAATTAGGCAGATGCGTAAGAACAGGCCCGCAGGGCTTTCCCGGCGAGCTTTTTTTGTTTGCCCGTACCTGTGCGTTGCGTTTTCCTATCCTGGCGGCACAACTTATGTTGCGCAAATGGACTGAATTGGCGCAACTATTTTGTATAATGCAACGATTATTTGTCTTGTAGCTAGAATTTAAGGAACCGCCTATTTGAGCTCAACGCTTTAATAAAAGGAGGTAAATCTGTATTGAAGAAATTGGTTCTCGTTTTGGTATGCATCTTGATTTGCATATTGCAGAATCGAGCAGCATAGCTGGGCTGGGAAATGGCGCGCCGCTTGAATTGGCAAGCAACCATGAGTGTCAGATTGATTCGATTGCCTCCTCTACGAACCAGCACTCATAATCAGCAAGTTAAGGCCAGTGTACGACCTTTGGTTACGCCGCAATAACGTGCAGTTATCGTCCATAGCAACTATGTGCTGACATCACCAAAAAATGCTTCGCTCAATTATTTGCTCGCCTCCCATGTCTGGTTGCAGGCCCATATAAAGGTTTTGTTCATCAGGATCCGGGTGTTATCGGTCATGTCGTCAATAAGAAGGCTTCCATCGTGCGCGGTTTTTTTTGCCAAAGTTAAGCCGTTCGTCTCTGTCTTCCACGGCTACCCCCTGGCCGCATGATGGATCGAATTATCATCGGTCGAAGAGCCGCATTTCCTGATGGGCACTGCATCACTCAGTTTTTTTAGCTTCAACCCCAACCATTCCGAAGTGGACGCCCTTATTTTGTGGAATGCGGCCTCTCAGGCTCTCTTTGTCAAGGGGTTTTTCTCGCTCGCTGAGGAGACTGGCGCGGAGGCCGCAAGGCCTGAAGCGCCGGGAAAATGAGGTTGGGAAAACCATACAACCACATACTCAAAAGGAGTAAAAATGCCTATTCAGCTCAATGAAGAAAACGGCGGTAAGATGCTCGCCATTCATGTCAGTGGCAAGTTGGAAAAAGCGGATTACGAACACCTTGTACCTGAGTTTGAACGACTCATCCTACAGCATGGGAAGTTGCGAGTGCTCTTTGATATGAGCGCCTTTCACGGCTGGGAAGTCAGTGCGGCGTGGGAGGACTTCAAATTCGGCATGCAACACTTCGGCGACATCGAGCGACTGGCTATGGTCGGAGAGGAGAGGTGGCAGCATGGCATGGCGATGTTCTGCAAGGTTTTCACAAAAGCGAGTGTCCGATACTTTGATCACAACAATGGCGGTGAGGCACGGAAGTGGTTGGCTGAAAATTAAGAGGAGTCCCCCTTTGAAAGAACAAGTTTTTGCTGAAATTTCTGTCTATTTCTGGGGGCCATCCCATGGATGATTGAGGTGTCGGTGACGATGGCGGTGGGCACTCGACGACTCGCTAGGATGAAGGATTGTAAGCGTCGCCTTATCTGTCAAAAAATATGCAATACTCGTTGTCGATGACCTCGTACGTTGCCGATTTCGATTTTCGAAAACCAACCATGGATGTGGAAATCATGAATAGGGAAAATCCATTGAAACGGCTCGGAACGCTGGGGCAATCTATCTGGTTGGATTACATCCGCCGCGATCTGATCGTAAGTGGCGAACTCCGGCGTCTGATCGAGGAAGATGGAATACGGGGAATGACCTCTAACCCCGCCATTTTTGAGAAGGCGATTGCGGGCAGCAACGATTACGACGAGGACATTCGGGCACAGGCTCTTCTCGGGAAAGATATCGAGACAATCTATGCATCTATAAGCCAGCACGACGTGCAGAACGCCGCAGATGAATTCCGCTCTCTCTACGACAGGACCGATGGCCAAGACGGCTATGTCAGCCTGGAGGTCAATCCGCATCTGGCGCATGATACCAAGGCTACTATCGAGGAAGCCCGCCGGTTGTGGACCGCACTGAACAGGCCAAACGTTATGATCAAAGTCCCGGCGACGTCCGACGGTCTGCCCGCTATCCAGCAACTCATCAGCGAAGGGATCAATGTCAACGTGACCCTGCTCTTTGGCCTGCCCCGATACCGGCAGGTTGTGGAAGCCTACATTGCAGGTCTCGAAGCACGTGCCAGCCATGGACACCCCGTGCACCATATCGCCTCGGTGGCCAGCTTCTTTTTAAGCCGTATTGACACCTTGGTGGATCCGTTGGTGGAACAATCCCTGGCGTCAGGCACGACGACGAACAGGCCCAGGGGGGTGCAGGGGCAGGTGGCCATCTCCAGTGCTAAAGCGGCATATCAAATCTACAAAGAGATTTTCGGCAGTGCGAGATTCAAAAAACTGGCTGATGCTGGTGCTCGTGTACAGCGGCTGCTCTGGGCCAGCACAAGCAACAAAAATCCGGACTATAGCGATGTTAAGTATGTTGAATCTGTAATCGGTCCGGATACCATAAACACCGTCCCGCCGGCGACCATCGACGCGTACCGTGATCATGGCGATCCGAAATCGAGACTGGAACAAAATATCGAGGAAGCCAACTGGATACTGCAACGATTGCCGGAACTCGGGATCAGCATCGACAAGGTTACTCAGCAGCTTGAAGACGAAGGTGTAGGAAAATTCAATGAACCATTCGACAAGTTGATGAAGGCATTAACAAAAAAGTCGCTTCCAATAACCGAACAACCGTCGGCGGGTTGAAAATGACAGACACTTGAGAGCAAAATGATGGGGGATGTGGCCCCGCCTGCCTTAAACCTAGCGCAATGATGGCTTTACAAAGAACAGTGAAAGTTTGTGACTGCCAACTCCACCAAAAGGAATGAACATGAAAAACGCCCATATCTTTGACATTAAAGACTGCGCTTTGATCACCATAGCCACCGGCCGTAAGGCTATCAATCTTGCCGAACTGCGTGACCATCTCCAGGCCGTCGGCGGCGACAGCCTCTACCATCATTTTTGGGGTGGACTGTTGTCTCCCCGCTTTGAGGAACGCGAATTTCATAACGATTTTGCAGGCTGGGCCCATCATAGCCTGCGCGAGCCGGAATTGGCCGAACGCCTGGCCGCAGTCAATCCGTCTGAGGGCCAGGACATGGAAGCGATCCGCCAGGAGATCCTCGAGGTCATTGAGGACCGTCTGGACGAAAGTGAGATCTCCCACTGGATACCAGCGGGCAGACAATTCGAGTTCTTGCGGAGCCAGCTAGTGGTTTTCGATACCCATCGTCGTCTGGAGAAGCCGGCGGATTTGGCAGAACAGATACCGAAGATGTCAACGAGTAGCATTTTCTACCATTTTATTGATGCCCGTAGCCGGATACAGGAGCCCATTGATGACTTCCGCTTCTGGCTGACCGGTTTTGGGGCGGAGCACGATGATCTCTGTTCGCAGTTGGCCGCCATTGACCCCTTCTTCTCCAGTCTCAGCCAGATCCGCCAGGAACTCGCTGAACTATTCATCGCCAATTTTAAGGGGGAAACCGCATGAGCACGCTTCTCGAATCCTTTGCCGCCATAGCCGGGCCCGATGTCATCAACCATCTCAGGCAGCTGGCGGAATCGTTACACGGTGCCAAGGTAATCCATGTCAACTCCACCAGAGTCGGAGGCGGGGTGGCTGAGATTCTCGAAAAGCTGGTGCCGCTTTTTAATGATCTTGGCCTTGATGCCAGCTGGGAAGTCATTAGTGGTGGTGCGGATTTTTATCAGTGCACCAAGTCCATGCACAACGCGCTGCAAGGCAACCATGTGCATATTGCCGCACCCCTCCTTGCCGCCTACGAACAGGCCAATGAAGCCTGCGCGGAAACCCTGCGAGCCAAATTGACCGAGGCGGATTTCGTTTTTATCCATGATCCACAGCCTGCCGGTCTTCTCGACCACTGTCCGGACCGGATCGGTAAATGGATATGGCGCTGCCACATCGACGCAAGTCACCCCTATCGCCCGGTCTGGAAGTATTTGGGTCTTTGTCAGAGTTGCAGAAAAGGTGGCGCCGCTTCTTGCCTGATTTTCAGGTAGAGGTATTCAAGATCCCGGTATCCGCATGCTCGTTTTACGATCCTGTTGATAGTAGCATTGAAT
>JBFWLN010000024.1:0-62842 GCA_050252135.1 Desulfobulbus sp. | reverse complement strand
CTTGCCGATGTAATCCGGGGCGTCCAGTTCAAGGATGGGGAACCTGTCACCCCTTTAAGAGAAAGCGAACTCAACAGGGCCGTCGCCTGAGAGCTATTCCTAAACACCAGACTTGACTATAACTCCCAATTTCTCCAAAAAAGTTTACGCATAGTTTACCCGGCCGACTTGATCGAAATGGCAACGAGCCTTACACTAGCTTCGTCATATCTTCGAGTCTTTGCCGACAGCCCTCGCAGATTGTGAGGGCTGTTAATTTAATGCTCACGAATAAAAAAAGCGGATGACTCAAAGAGTCATCCGCTTTTTTTATTACACAGAAAAAAACTAATCAGGCAATCTGCTCAAATATCTTGCCTTTAGCACCACAGACCGGACATTTCTCGGGAACAGCCCCCAATTCAATATAACCGCAAACCGGACAAAGGTAGAAATCGCTGACATCAAGATCTTTTCCGGCTTTCACTGCTTCTAGGGCCTTGCTGTAAATCTTGGCATGCACAGCCTCGGCATCCACGGCGAATTTAAACATGGTTTTAGCCTTGTGGCCTTCAGCAACGGCGAGCTCAACCATTGGAGGATACATCTCGGTAAACTCGTAAGTCTCACCATTGATAGCCGACTGCAAGTTGTCGGCAGTGGTTGCAATTATATCCAGCGCTTTCAGGTGTCCTTCAGCATGGATACGCTCGGCCTCTGCGGTGGTACGAAACAATTTTGCGATATTAACAAAACCATCCTTTTCAGCCTTTTTGGCAAATGCGCGATATTTCTGATTCGCCTGACTCTCACCGGCAAAGGCTTCCTTCAGATTGTCATTTGTAGTTGCCATTGGTTTAATCCTCCATTTCTTTGACGTTTCGTCGATTTTTACTTCCATCCTTTTTGAATGGGTACACTAAAACTTACTTCTTTAACCGTTGGATATATTTCAAATTAAAGAAAAATTCAGATCGAATGGAGGTATATTACCTTAAAAAAATATGATAGGCAAGTGTAAATAAGAAAAAATATCAAATAAGATTGTTTCCCGAATTCAATTCTTTCTCGATCCAAAAACGAGTTTTCCGCCAACATGACCGGCAATACCGACTGCGCTAACTAAAATTAAGGAAAGTACGACATAAATCCAACGACCAGTTGAGGCGGTTGTCATTATATCCGGTTGAACCGCACGCCAGAGAATAAGCACACCAAGTAAAGTTACCGTGGTAATTGAAGCACCAATCTTGATCTTGAAGGTTGAGGTCATAGCTCCACGATATCGATTCTGCCATACCTCGTATCCTGTGAAGATAACCACCGGCATGGTTATGAGGACAAAAATAAAGCTATAAAAGGCAGCTGTTTCAAAGAGAGGAAGTCCAAGCAGAGCCGTTATCAGGAGAAAGATTAAGGCCATCGGTAAAATCCCGTTAGGGGTGTGGACGGCGATGGGATGCAGGTGGTGGCGAAGAATCTGCTCGGATGCCAAGGTGTAAACCTTGGTCAAAAAGGTGGGCTCGGCCGTGGATGGTGCAGGGGAAGCAGGTTCTTCCACAATGGGGTGTTCCCGAGCCACCTGTTCCTCTTCAATAATCTCGACAAACATACTTTTGTCGGCGGAACAAATCGGGCATTCATCTGGAGGTTCATCTCCCTCATGAATATAACCACAGACTGTACATTCCCATTTTCTCATCCTGCACACCTCCACAAAAGAAAATAATTGGAATGATGCCAATAGGACATCGTTATTGTCACCTCATTGTACTTATAATCAAGTTGATTGCAGCAGAAAACACCTGATTTTCATAATAAATTTTCACTGGAGTTCGTGCTTTAAATCCCGTTGAAACAGTTCACGTACCGCATCCGCACATTTCTTGCCCTTATAAAGGACCTGGTAAACCTGCTCCAAAATTGGCATATCCACTTTTAGGCTTTTTGCCAGGGCATAACAGGATTTAGTGGTTTTAACCCCTTCGGCGACCATTTTCATTTCGCTGAGAGCCTGATCCAAGCTCAAACCGGCACCGAGTTTCAATCCTACTGTACGATTACGGCTCAGATCGCCGGTACAAGTCAGGACCAGATCGCCCATGCCGCCAAGCCCGGCAAAGGTCTGCTGTTGACCGCCAAGGGCCACTCCCATGCGGGTAATTTCGGCCAAACCGCGGGTCATTAATGCGGCCCTGGTGTTGAGACCATAGCCGAGACCGTCGCAGATGCCTGCAGCAATGGCTATAACATTTTTCATCGCGCCACTGATCTCAAGGCCAATGACGTCATTTGCGGAATAGACACGAAAATAGTCGGTGGAAAAGAGCTTTTGCACGGCTTGTGCCGCATTGAGTTCATTAAAAGCCACGGTCACCGCCGTCGGTTGCTGATCAGCCACCTCCCTGGCAAAACTCGGTCCGCTCAATACGCCGAGAGGAAGCTGTTTGTAGTTGCTTGCCTCCTGCTGCATTACTCCAGTCATGGTTAAGCCGCTGGCTATTTCAATACCTTTTACCGCTGAGACAAGGAGTGTTCCTTCCGGTAAGATAGGAAACAGCTGCCTATAGACTTCGCGGAAGCCGTGGGAGGGGACCACCATTACTACACATTCGGCACCATTGACAACCTGCAGCAGGTCTTCGGTGACACTTAAGCTGTCGGGAAAATGATGACCTGGTTGATATCGTATATTTTCTCGGTCTTTGGCTAAATTATGGATATGCTCCATATCTCTGTCCCAGAGGGTGACATTTACCCCTTTTCGGGCTAGCAGGAGAGCAAGGGCAGTGCCCCAGCTCCCGGCTCCGATCATCGCAATCTTATTAATCTTCATATTCCCCCTCTGCTATTTCATCATCGCCATCCACATCCTCCTCACGCGCCAGGATAGACATATCAACCACATATTCTCCCTCTTCCAGGTTGATAAGGCGGACCCCTTGGGTATTACGGCCGATGATCCGCACCGAATCCATGGGCATTCGGATAATTTTTCCGGAATTGGCCACCAACATGACCTGATCCTCATCTAATACCGGTAATACGCCGACCACGTTGCCGTTGCGTTCACTGGTTTTGATGGTGAAAACCCCTTTGCCACCACGACTCTGCAATTTGTATTCAGCTACCGCGGTTCGTTTTCCATACCCGTTTTCCGTGACAGTGAGAATGGAATCATCACTTTTAAGAATGGACACACCTACAACTTCGTCATCCTCGCCAAGAGATATACCCTTAACACCGGCAGCTAGGCGACCCATGGCCCGAACGCCGGATTCATGAAAATGGATCGAAAGCCCTTTTTTGGTGACGAGAAAAATTTCATCCTCACCTGAGGTAATGGCTGCGGTAAGAATTTCATCGTCATCACGGATGGTCAGACCAAATTTTCCTTTGCGAAGCGGTCGTTTATACTCGGATATAAATGTTTTCTTTACCCGACCAAGTTTGGTTATTGTCAGTACGGACACTGAATCGTCCATATTGGCCAAATCGGCTACCGGTAAAATAGCCGCCACCTTTTCTCCTTCACCCAGCTCCAAGAGGTTAACAATGGCCTTACCCCTGGCAGTTCGACCGGCAAGCGGTAATTCATAAACCTTACGCCAGAACACCCTGCCACGGTTGGTGAAAAAGAGGAAGGTATCCAGAGAGGAGGCGGTATAAAGACTGGTGACGAAATCATCCTCAATGGTGACCATACCCTTAACACCCTTACCGCCACGTCGTTGTGCCCGGTAGAGGTTAAGCGGATTGCGTTTGATGTAGCCGGTGTGAGAAACAGTGACCACCATCTCCTCGGGCGTTATCATATCCTCAGGCAGAATTTCGTCGGGTGCATCGATAATCTCGGTCCGGCGATCATCGCCATACTCTTCCCGGATGTTTTCAAACTCATCCCGAATGATCTGTATTACCAGGCCATCGTCACTGAGCACACTTTTCAACCAACTGATTTTCTCAAGGACCTCATTGTAATCACTGATAATTTTGTCCCGCTCCAGACCAGTGAGCCGTTGCAGGCGCATATCGAGAATGGTCTGTGCCTGGATTTCAGAAAGATCAAACCTAGTAATCAATCCCTCTTTGGCTTCTGCAGGATTAGCCGAAGCCTTGATCAGTTCAACCACCTCATCAAGATGGGTGATAGCAATTTTGAGGCCCTCTAAGATATGTGCACGTTCCTCGGCTTTGCGCAATTCATAAGCAGTACGTCGATAGATCACGGTTTTACGGTGGGCAAGGAAGTGTTGCAGAATCTGCTTGAGGTTGAGGACCTCCGGTTTATTGTTGACGATACATAGCAAAATAATGCCGAAGCTCTTCTGTAACGGGGTCATCTTGTAGAGTTGATTAATGACCACCTCGGCAATCTCATCTTTGCGCAGATCGAGTACGACCCGAACCCCGTGACGATCTGATTCATCGCGTATCTCACTGATGGAGGTAATTCGTTTTTCCTTCATTAGAAACGCGATTTTCTCGACCAGGGAAGCCTTGTTTTGCTGGAAAGGAATTTCTGTAATAATTATGGATTCACCGTTTGTTCCACGTTGTTCAATATGGGTCTTGGAACGCATTATTACCACACCGCGGCCGGTTTCATAGGCTTCACGAATACCAGCCCGACCGCAAATAAAACCTCCGGTGGGAAAATCCGGTCCGGTAATTATTTCCATCAACTGATGAACTGTAATTTCCGGATCTTCGATTAGGGCTACCAGGCCGTCGATAACCTCAATCAGGTTGTGCGGCGGTATTTTTGTAGCCATACCAACGGCAATACCTTCGGAGCCGTTGATAAGGATATTGGGTATCTTTGATGGGAGAACCGAAGGTTCCTGGAGAGAGTTATCGTAATTAGGGACAAAATCAACGGTTTCTTTATCCAGATCGGCCACCAACTCCTGATCGAGACGGGTCATGCGCGCTTCGGTGTAACGCATGGCGGCAGCAGAATCGCCATCCATGGAACCAAAGTTACCTTGACCATCCACCAGAGGATAGCGCATGGAAAAATTTTGGGCCATGCGTACTAACGTATCATAGGCTGCGGTATCCCCATGGGGATGATACTTACCAATAACATCACCGACGATACGGGCAGACTTGATATAAGCGCGGTTATAGGTATTTCCCAACTCTCGCATGGCAAAGAGAGTACGGCGATGAACCGGTTTTAGACCATCGCGTACATCGGGCAGTGCCCTGCCGATAATAACCGACATGGCATAATCCAAATACGATTTACGCAGTTCATTGGATATGGCTATGGTTGGTTGTTGGGGATTTTCTGTTGGTTGTTGGGTCATTGTAAATTCCTAAAATACTCGTACGTTAAGGGAGTTGAACTCTAAGAAACGGGGAGTGCTCAGATATCGAGGTCGGCTACTTCAAGGGCATGATTCTGAATAAACTCACGCCGTGGCTCAACCTTATCTCCCATAAGCGTTGTGAACATGTCATCGGTTATTTGGACGTCATCGATCTTGACCTGGAGCAGGCTCCGGTTGGACGGATTCATGGTGGTATCCCAGAGCTGTTCCGGATTCATCTCACCCAAACCTTTATACCGTTGGAGATGGGAACCTTTGAAGGTTTCCTCTCGGACGACCTCGATCAGTCTGTGCCAGTTCTCAACATTGATCGATGTCTCCTGGCCCGATGAGCCTGTGCGAATGAGGGTGAAGGTTCCCTCTAGGTAGGGTTTGATACTTTTGTAAAGTTCAAGGGCACGTCGATATTCATTGTTTAAAGGAATATTGGGACCAAAGACTGCGGTCATATGGGACTGGCCGGAGAAGGTGACATCAAACTCGAAACAGGCCGGACGCCAAACACATGAACGAAGCGGACCAATAAACGAGGCCTTATCAGTGAGTTTTTCCGCTATTTCAATCACGAAATCACGGTTTTCAAATTGAGATGCTGTATGGACTTTCTGCTCGAGCAAAAAGAGGGTCATGTCCTCCTGGATATTTAACCGTTCCAGATGGCGGAGGACCCGTTCAAAGGAGGAAAGTTTTCGTAATACCTCGACCAAATCCTGTTCCGCTATCTCTATCTGCGTTTCGCTCTGGATACGCATCATCTGGCTTGCCTGGGAATAAAGGTAGGCATTAAGTTCCTCATCATTAAGGAAATACTGCTCTTTTTTTCCTTTTCCCAGCCGGTATAATGGCGGTTGTCCTATATAAATATGACCATTTTCAATCAAAGGTAACATCTGGCGGTAAAAGAAGGTCAACAGCAGGGTGCGTATATGAGCGCCGTCGACATCGGCATCAGTCATAATAATAACTTTGTGGTAACGAAGTTTTTCCATGTCAAACTCTTCACCGCCGATACCAGTGCCCAGGGAAGCAACCAACTGCTTGATTTCCTCCGAACTGAGGATCTTATCGAACCGAGCCTTTTCGACATTCATAATTTTTCCACGCAAGGGAAGAATGGCCTGAATAGACCGATCACGACCTTGTTTGGCAGAACCACCCGCCGAATCACCCTCAACAATAAAAAGTTCTCGTTCAGCGGGAATTTTGCTCTGGCATTCGGCGAGTTTGCCAGCCATCATTACCGATAAATTACCTTTTTTCCGGGAAAGGTCGCGTGCTCTGCGGGCCGCATCTCGTGCCCGGGCCGCATCGACCGCTTTACTAAGAATAGCCTTGGCCACCGCAGGATTCTGTTCGAAATAAATGCCGAGTTTCTCACTACAAAGTGAATCGACAATGGATTTAACCTCGGAGTTACCAAGTTTGGTTTTGGTTTGCCCTTCAAACTGGGGATTAGGTACACGAACCGAGATGATACAGGTCAACCCCTCGCGAACATCATCGCCGCCCAGTTTTTCTTTCAGGTTTTTGGGCACCACATCATCGCTGGCATAGCGGTTGATACATTTGGTTAAGGCGGACCGGAAACCAGCTACATGGGATCCACCTTCTCTTGTATTTATATTATTGACAAAAGAAAATAAGCGTTCGGAATATCCATCAAAATACTGCAAACAGATATCGATCTGCACATTGTCTCGTTCACCCGTGATAAGAATAGGTACGGGATGAACGCAGGTGCGGTTACGGTTAAGAAACTCGACGTAGGAGGCTGTGCCACCCTCAAAATGAAAATCGTCTTCTGCACCATCCCGCTCATCCTTGAGCAGGATATGTATGTTTTTGTTAAGGAAGGCAAGTTCTCGCATCCGGTTTTTGACAATTTCGTACTGAAAAACCGTAGTTTCGGTGAAAATGCTCGGATCCGGCTGGAAATGGATACTCGTCCCCGTCTGTTCGCTGGTGCCTATGACCTCTAACTCGCTTGTTTTAGTTCCATATTCATAGGCTTGCCTATACATTTTGCCGTTACGTCGTACCTTGGCAACAGTATTCACGCTCAAAGCATTAACAACAGAAACACCCACACCATGGAGTCCACCGGATACTTTATAGGTCGAATGATCAAACTTACCACCGGCATGGAGAGTGGTCATAACCAGCTCCAATGCAGACATGTTTTCCGTGGGATGCTTGTCCACGGGAATACCACGACCGTTATCCTCAACAGTGACCGAGTTATCTTCATGGATGACTATATTTATTTTCGAACAGTAGCCCGCAAGGGCCTCATCTATGGAGTTATCGACCACCTCGTAGATAAGATGGTGCAAACCTTCGATACCAGTGTTGCCGATATACATGGATGGACGTTTACGAACAGCTTCAAGTCCATCAAGAACCTTAATTTGCTCCGCACCATAGGATGTGTTGCTTAGTTCACTCACTTTTTTCCTTCATTGTAAAATTATCGTTCTCGCAAAAACAGATGGTTCCTTTCTATTTCTTGGTAGGATATCTTCTTGAATTTTCTTTTTTTTTTGCGAGTATATCACAGCTAACTAATTATAATTCAGAGAAAATTACAGTTTCATCGGCATAATAATACTTAAAAATCCTGGATCCTCATCAGAGGTGATCATACAGGGACTTTCCTGATTATTGATGCTGGCAATAATGGTTTTTCCTTCCATTACCTGCAGTGTATCGATGAAATAGCGACAATTAAAACCAAGAGATAGTGGTTCTCCGGAATAATCAACCTCAAATTCATCCTTGGCTGAACCAAAATCGGCATTTTGCGAGTTGAGAACAATCTTATTTTCTGAAACATCCATTTTAATGGCATGAAACAGATCTTCAGTAAAAAGATTTATACGCTTTAAGCTTTCAAGAAAGCGGATTCTATCAATACGAATAGAGTTATCTTTGGAGAGTATATTGAGCAAACCCTGAAAATCGGGGAAATCGCCTTCCATGAGGCGGATGATCAGTAGCGAATCATCGCTTTTCAACACAGCCTGCTTTTCTTCCACACCAAAGACAAATGTGTTGCGATTCTCGCAAAACTTACGAATCTCTTGCACCCCTCGCCGAGGTATAAGGGTCGTTGGATTGAGGGCAAGAGCATCAAGCCCGGCATCAACCTCCCTGTTCATAATAGTAAGCCGATGACCGTCGGAAGTAATCATCTTCAAGTTCAACTGTTCATCGTTTTTCACTTTCTGCAACAGAGCAGCCGTAAGCGTGAACATGTTTTCCTTGTCCTGGGCAATGGAAAAAATGGTCTTATCGACGAGGTCAACCATAATCCCACTATCCATGGTGATCATGGTTTCCTCATCATAATGTGGAAACTGAGGAAATTCGTCGGAAACCATTCCGGCAAGGCGATAAACACTTGGCCCGGCAGTTATCTCAACCCAGTTGTTATCTAACTCTTTAAAGGAAAACGTTGAGGAGCCTGATTCACGGGTTATTTCGAAGAGTTTTTTGGCGGGTAGGGTGAGAACACCTGTTGCAATAACTTCAGCAGGAATGCTCTGTTTTAAGCCTATTTCCAAATCTGTTCCTGTAAGGACTATTTGTTCCTGTTCAACCTCGACCAGTACGTTGGAGAGAATCGCCAATGTACCCTTTTTACTGGTTATGTTTTGCTGAGCACTGATTCCCCGCAGGAGATCATCTCGGTTTATGTTAAACTGGAAGGCCATAATAACATTCCTTTTATTTATAGATTATTTGTTGTTGTTATTAACGGTGTTTATTTGTTGAAATTAAATTCAACCATTTGTTTTAAATACAAAAAATATGTTTAGAAGACTGTTTGCCAGGGAGTGATTCTTTGGTGAAAAAGGAGAGAATAAAGAAAATTGCTTCTTTCCAGAGGGTTGCGCACAGGTTATCAACAGTCTTTTCAACACGTTTTACTCCGTTCAAAAATACTCGAAAAAGAGCGAAAAATCAAACAATATATTTGATTATTACTCGTCAAAAAATATGGAAATTCAATTAAATAAAAGGCTGTCAACCCTAGCTGCCCAAGGTCTCGCAGATGGGGTTTTTTGTGGTATATCTGCAGGTTTGAGTATCGGTCATCAAGGGACCCGCTTTCGTACCCTGTTTAGTGGGGGAAAGACCCGAATGGATGACTTAGGAAGAGAGGTTAAGCAGAAGACTCTTTTTGATTTGGCCTCGCTAACTAAACCTCTTGCCACGGTCCTCTGCTCCTTAAATTTAATAGATCAGGGTAAACTTAACTGGCAGGATTTACTCACTACATTCTTTCCAGAAGGTGCGCAAAAAATACGAATCCGGCATCTGTTGCAGCATTCCTCTGGATTACCGGCTTACAAGCCCTATTATCAGCAATTTGGACCAAGACAGTCTCTTGAATCGAAATCCCGGCTTATTGCTGACATAGTTCGAGAACCACTTGGGTATGCAACAGGATCAACATCCGTTTATAGTGATCTTGGCTTTATCCTTTTGGGAAATATTATTGAACAGTGCGTTAGGATGCCGTTGGATCAGCTTTATGAACAGGAGATAACAAAGCCGTTGGGGTTAGAGCGTGAACTTCGTTTTTTGCCCATTCAAGAACAAAACAAAGGATCTAGTTCTGATGTAGCTGCAACCGAATATTGTACTTGGCGTCAATCAACCGTGCAGGGGGAAGTCCATGATGAAAATTGCTGGTTGATGGGTGGGGTTGCCGGTCATGCCGGTCTTTTTGGCACGATAGGCGCTGTAATGCGTTTATGCGAATTATTGCTTGATGTATGGAAAGGATATGCAACCCATCCGGCTTTTCGTTCCGAATTGCTCTGTCATGTATTTACCAATAGGCACCCACAATCAGGTTGGTGTTTGGGGTTTGATACTCCCACACCTGGAGCCTCGAGCAGTGGTCGGTATTTTTCTTCGGCAAGCGTGGGGCATTTGGGCTTTAGCGGCACTTCGTTTTGGATTGATCCGGAAAAAGAGGTGGTGGTTGTTTTACTTACGAACAGGATTCATCCCACGCGGGACAATGTTAAAATCCGCACATATAGGCCTTTTTTTCATGATCAGCTCATGAAAATTATTTGTGGGGAAAAAGGAAAGTAAACAAGGTTGATGGACTCGTAAACAGTCCGTTACATTCTGATAAATGGCTCGGTAAAAAAATACAAAGATACAGGGAATAGCGTTTTTTTTGGCGCGAAGGCATACCTTAGGTATGTCGAGTTTCTGGGAAAAGGCTGCGACGCAGTAGATCGAGGTTTTTACGAATCCATCAAGGTTAGAATAATAAAAAAACCCCCCCTCCACCAAAGAGGTGAAAGGGGGGCAATCAATCCTGATGGATTCATAAAAAGTTAAAAACGAAGATCCGCACATTGCAAAAAATGTATGTTGCGAAGCACAAAACGTCGTTCTCAAGTCTTTTTACAAAAACAACAATTCTCTGGAGAGAATTTTACCACCAGCAAACAGTTTTATCATTGGCGAAGATTTTCTGTACCAGAGTGTCATAGTTCGGCTCGCCGTCGTAGAGTTTAAACTCATCGGCAGTCCGGTCACGGTTGAGAATTTCAACCAGTTTTTTAATATCTTCAGAGGGTTCGGATCTGTAAACCTGTAGAATTTTCATGCTATCATCACTCATCGCGCAATCTCCTCTTATTCGCTACAAGCTGCAGGCGGCTCGTGGGATTGTTTGGGAAGACCATAAGGAATGATGACATCAGCTTCTCTCATTGCCTCGCCAAGTTCTTCCAAAGAAATATTGGCAATTTCGGTGCCTTCCGGCAGGTCAGTGGGAGCCTCGGCTCCACAGCTATATACTTGACCTTCCATGTCCATGATCCAGGCGATATTTTCCGACATATAGTTGGAAAAACGTGGGAATTCGCCGTTCATAATGACAGGGTAGGCGTAATGGTTTTCAACGGCAAGACCAAGACCGGAACGAATACCGTCGTTGTATACACGGTTGGCTATCAGGATGTACACTTTCAATGATTCCATATCCGTATCTCCTTACATGACGATATACTTGGCGCATTCGTCAAGAATGGCACCATGGAAAGCCTGAGTACGCATCTGTTTGTCGATCAGTCCGCGCGGAACATCACTGACATTGTCGAAGCCTTCACAGATGTAGCTGTCTGCGCAGATAGCAATATCTTCAACCGCACACAACTGACTCAGTTCGTAGAAAAGGGGATTTTTGGTCAGGTGGACCGATTTGAAAGTAAAGAAAACCATTACTTTTTTCCCAGCACGAACCGCAGCTTTAGCGGTACCGAGGATATGACGCATATGCTGAGGAGAGGTGACAAAAATCCCGAGTTTATTCGGATCAGCAGCCATTAGCTTGTTCCTCCATTAAATGGATGTAAAAAGGATGATCATCCTTTTTTGATAAAAAAGCTAATGTAACCAGCCTCTTCTTTTTCGCCCAGGTACTCGTGACCGGCGCGCTCGCACCAACCGGGGATGTCGTTCCGAGAACCGGGATCAGTGCCCTGAATGTGGAGAATCTGACCGGCGCTGATTTTACCAATTTCTTTCTTGGTGCGGAGGAGCGGCATCGGGCAGCTCAGACCACGTGCATCCAGAACAGCGGCAACATCCAGACCTTCGGGTGCTACTTTTACGTCACTCATTGTGTGTTCTCCTTAAATAAAATGCTTTTTGAAAAAAGGCCTTTTATACATGAAAAAAAGACGATTTAGTTTATAGATTAAACCATACCTTGTCAAGATAGAAACAAAAATTGAATGAAGGTTCATAAATGAAGGATGAATCATTTTTTATTTTAAATAAAAACAGAAAGTTAAACCCAATTTTTTATAGATAATACCTGTTGTTGACAAATAGCAAGGGCACATGTATTTTTGCACAATTCGAGCAAAATCTGCCTGATTTTAGGAAGTTTGAGTGGGTGCTATTATCAATTAGGGAAAAGGAGGCTGTTCAAGAATGGAAGACATTAAGGTTTTATGGCAAAAGATTAGACAGTTGTACAAGGTACTTTGCCAGGAGGAATGGAATGCGACCACGACCGGTATCATTGTCGCCCTGCTGAGTATTCTTATTATGGCCTGGTGGCGTCCTTGGGGTGCTGTTGGTGCTGTCCGCAACTGGGGTGACTGGATGCTGTGGTCCGCCGGTCTGTACAAAGGCCATCTGGGAGAAGTGGTTGGTCTTATGGACGACGGTGAGATGGTCCTTAAAAATTCAATCCTCTTTAACACCGGTTCGGTTATTGGTTTGGGCTTTGTCGGTGGCGCATTTATTTCCGCCTGTCTGGGGGGGCAGTTTGCCTTCCGTTTCCCGCCTATCCGAGAGTACGTTAAGGCCATCATTGCCGGTATTTTCATGGGTATTGGTGCAGCACTAGCCGGTGGTTGTAACATCGGCGGTATGTACAACGCCATCGGTAACCTGGCTGCCAACGGTTTTGCCATGTGGGTAGGTTTGGTTCCTGGTGTTGTTTTCGGTCTCTGGCTGCTTTACAAGGAGATGGAGCATATCTCCTGGGGGAGCGGCGGATCCTGGACCTTGGAAATTCCGTTTTTTATTCAGTGGATTTTTGGTATAGCCGGTATTGCCGCCCTTGTCTGGTGCGCGATGTACTACGCAAATTTCGATGGCGACGATTACACCGATTATATCAACTCTCTGCCTGCTGTTGTCGTTATTGCCGCCGGTCTTGGCTATGCAATGCAGCGCGGTCGCTGGTGTATGATCCAGGGTTTCCGTGAGCCACATATGACCGGTGACTGCAAGATGGCCAAATCCGTGGCCCTTTCCATCCTCATTGTCGCTGTTGGCGCTGCAGTCCTTAAATACGGTGTTCCGGTTCGTTTTGATGGCGAACCTGTTCTTGATCCCATGAACTATGTTCGCGGCACCTTTGGTTGGGGCGGTGTTGTTGGTGGTTTTATCTTTGGTTTGGGTGCCATGCTTGCCGGTGGTTGCGGTTCCGGCACCCTGTGGCGCGTTGGTGAAGGACAGATCAAACTGTGGTTGGTTGTACCTTTCTTCGCCCTGTCCAACTCTTTGATGTCTGCTTGGTTCACAGCATACAGCTTTGAGGCTAAAGGTTATCTGGGTAGCTATGTATATATTCCGGATGTTATGGGGTATGGCTACACCTTGGCTCTGATCACCGGTTTTGTGGTCTTGTGGTATCTGATTGTTTCCTGGAACGAGGATACCAATAAACTGTTGCTGCCGATGTAAGTTCATCTGCAACAGAGAAAACAATAAAAGGGCGTCATCCAATGGGTGCCGCCCTTTTATTGTTAAAGAGGAAGATGACTGATTCATCTCTATTAGAACGAACGCTTTTACGCCGTACGATCCTTGCCCTGCGCAACCAGATGCCGCAGCATGAACGGGCAAAATTGGATAGCCGGTTGTCTAAGCGCCTCCTTACCCTCCCTGCTATCCAAAACATGCAGATTTTTTTTGTCTACTGCAGTTACCAGAGTGAGGTTTCTACCGAGGTTCTTATCAATCAGTTGCTCTTCGCAGGTAAAACCGTTTGTGTCCCCCTGACCCATCCAAACACCTCAACCATGGACGCTGTGGTCCTTACTTGCCCGAAAACTGATTTAATTCCCGGTTACAAAGGCATCCCCGAACCGATCCCCTCATTGGTTCCTGAGGGGATTTATTCACCCGAGCAGCTTGAGGTGGTCCTTATTCCCGGCTCGGTGTTTGATCTTCGTGGGTATCGGCTTGGGTATGGTGGCGGCTATTATGATCGATTTCTTGCCCTTTCCGCCCCAAATGCCCTGCGTATAGGCTTAGCCTACGCCTTTCAGGTTGTTGCCCATATTCCGCAGCAACCGTATGATGTTCCCATGGATTTATTGGTGACTGAGAAGGATATCCTTAGTTGGTCGCGAGGCAGTGTTCCCGGAGCGGATCAACTTCCACCGGAGAACCGTTGATAGCCAAATTGCCCAAAAATTGTTGGGTACAGGTTTCCCAGGAATACTGCATCGCAAAACGCCTGCAGGTATCCCGGGATACGGCCAACGCCCGCAGGGCAGCAGCCTGAAGATCGTTATCAAGACACCCGTTTACTCCCTCTCGTACCAGATATTGCGGACCTGTTACCGGAAAGGCCGCAACGGGTACACCGCAGGCATTTGCCTCCAGTAAAACCACACCAAAGGTGTCCGTCAGGCTTGGAAAAACAAATACATCGGCCTGAGCCAGATGTTCCGCTAGGTCCTCACCTCTCTTCGCCCCGAAAAAACAAACATCCGGATAATTTGTTCGAAGCAGGGCCAGGCTTGGTCCGTCACCTATCACCCATTTTTTACCGGGTAATTTCAGATTAAGAAAGGCCGGTAGATTTTTTTCCGGCGCAACTCTGCCCACATAAACAAAATGAGGTTCTCGGTTGAGCAGCTGGCTCTCTTCGCGAGGCCTAAAAAGGGTGGTGTCGACACCACGTGACCACGGTACCAGATGGGGAAAATTTCGTAATGTCAGTTCATTAATAATGGTTGGCGCGGCCATGGTCCGTTCAGCGGCCTGATGGAACTCGCGGATCAGGGCATAACTCATGGACATGGGAACCGGTGCACGCAGACGCACATATTCCGGGAATCGGGTGTGGTAGGAGGTGGTGAATTTGAGACCCAATTTACGGCAAGACCTCCGGGTGATCCAGCCGATCGGCCCTTCCGTAGCTATATGCACTGCATCGGGTGCTAATTGATGCAGAATATTACCGATCGAGAAACCGGTGACCATGGAGAGGCGAATTTCCGGATAGGTTGGACAGGGGATGGTTTTGAACTGATCCGGGCTTAAAACCATCACCTCATGGCCCCAGGAACGCAGGGTTTCCGAGGTTTGGCTGAGGGTAGTCACCACCCCGTTAATTTGTGGATGCCAAGCATCGGTTGCGATACAGATCTTCATACAATTTCCCGGCGACAGCCTTGAGAAGGGGTTGTTGATTATGCCATTCAATGATACCAAGACGGCCGGAATTATTTTCGGCAAGAGCCGTGCAACTCTCCACCCAATCACCGGCATTGGTGTACAAAATTTTATTGATTTCCCGAATTCCGGCCCGGTGAATGTGGCCGCAGATCAAACCGTCGACCCGGTAGATACCGGCCTCATTGGCCACCACTTCCTCAAATCGTCCCATATAGTTGACCACAATCTTGACTTGATGCTTGATCCAGGAAGAGAGTGACCCGTATTCGCGTTTCATCGTTCGCTGACTAAAATTGAACCAGCGATTAAGAACCAATAAAATTTCATAAGCCGTTGAGCCTATGGATGCCAGCCAGGGACTATTCTGTACGATGGGATCAAACTTATCGCCATGGACAACGAGGTAGCGTTTGCCATCCACGGTTTCGTGAATGACGCTGTTTTGGATCTGGATTTTATTGAAGGTACATCCGTTAAATTTCCGCAACATGTGGTCGTGGTTTCCGGGAATATAGACCACCTTGGTACCGTTGGCGGCTTTGGCAAGGATGGTGTGCACAATCTGATCGTTGATTTTTGGCCAATGCCAACGTTTCTGTGCCTGGAGCAGATCAAAGATATCACCCACAAGGTAAAGAAACTCTGATTCGGTTTGGAGGAGAAAATCGAGAAGTTTCTCGTTTTGTAGATTGCGGGTGCCCAGGTGAAGATCGGAAATCCAAATGGATCGAAAATGTTGCGGCGCCATGAAGCCCCTCCTTCGTGTTCGTTCAGTTGAACCGGAACCCTCTAGCACCGGGCTGTCCTTTTCTAACTCTGGAAGGCAGAGTATCCCAGTTCTGTTATTCTTTGATCAGTGTCTGGTTTTTTTCGGATTGTGGGAGTATTTGGATTTTGTTGTGTTCAATCGCAACTCTGACAAAGACCCGTTATTTGAATGGAATTGTAATATATTTCACGTTGTTATTTTCAATATAGCGCTTGCGTATCGTTTTTGTTTTTTTATTTAGATAACCTAAGTCTCTCTAGCAACCGAAAAAAATCGACCGTATGTAATCTTCTTTTCCTCTTATGTTGGTGGAGGCATTCTTAGATGCAGTTATGCCGCACTTCAAAGGAGAGGGTTGCACTGGTGACCATGCTCCGGCCGAAATGGAGAAAAAGGGCAAACCAGAGGCCTGTCAGGCCTAGTATGAGCAAGGGATTGAACAATTGGTTCAGGCCCCTGCTTATGTTCGGCAAGGGGAGTTCTGGAAAGGGAGGGATCAGGCAGAGCAGGATGCCGTAGACGATCGCGGCCAGGCCCATCTTCTGATACGCGGAAACAGAGGCGAATCCACGGAAATCGGCCCGAAACAGCTCCGAGACAATCCGCCAGATTTGAGAGACCAGCAGACAAAAAAGAAAGGCGCTGCGATAGCTGCCTTGGAAAAAAAGATGACAGCCGCTCAGGCCGGTGGCGGTGTAAAGCAGACTGGTAATGCCCTGGATCGGTACCAGTTTGATCCCAGCCAGATGACCCTCATAAACCGCCTTCTTGGTTGGTCCGGTAAAGACCACAGCGATCTTGCCTAAAAGAAAAGAGAGCACTTTGCCGCACTGGTCCAGCCGTTTCCCGTAACAACACCCAAAACTGAGACAGGCCAAGCGGCCCAGACCTTCGCCAAGGATATAGCCGATGGCCAGTGCCGCCAAAACGATTTGCATCGGCAAGGTAGGGAGCTCAAGCAGCCGGCAACCCACATTCACCAGGAGGATGATCAGTGGGGTCGTGACCAGCCCGCAGAAAAAGGCGCCGCCAATGGTAAAGGTATACTGTTTTTTCTCCACCAGCCGGGCCACCCACCGGGCAGCCGGCACACAGAGGACAATAATTGCTGCCAGTAGGCTTAACAGCGGCCCTAGGGCAATGCCGGCTGCCAGGCACAGCAGCAGTATATAAGTGATGCCAATAATGGTGGCCGTGGCCAGGAGCAGACCGTACCAGGTGAAGTTGATTCCCCGCCAAAGCCCCTGATCATCACGAGCCACCGGCACCGAGGCCAAAATCTGGAACCGTTCGCCCGGGAGATAACGCCAACCGAGAAAGATAATCAGGCCAAAGATGAGGCCCGATAGGGAAAGAAAAATCCATTGGTTCATACATTCTCCACAAGCGATGAAATGGTTTGTCCGGGGTGCTTGGCGGTCGCCACGGTCGAACGGACCCTCAGGTCGGTTTCAACGAGCGGTCGTCCGAGACCGGCTGAGAAACGACTGCTGACATCGGCGCGAATCGAGTTTTTACGCAAATCCTCTGAGAAGGTTATTCTCTCTTTTTGAAAGAGAAGAATATCGGTGGAACTGCCAGGTCTATAGAGGCTTTTAGGGCATCCCTTACTAAGAAACATCCCTTTGCTCAGTGGCTGGGGATCGTCATACCGGTTTTGCGAGTAGCACTGGACGATATCGCCGATCATAAGGGCCACCACCTCGACCATGGCCACCAGGCCTAGCTGGGATCCTCCCGAAACATCGGTATCAATGATGGTGACCACTCGCCGGTTTTTGGCGTGGATTGAGGCGAGGGTAACCTGGGCTTTCGGATTACAGGAGTGGCAACCTCCCTCCACAATGTAGATGTCTGCCACCTCACCGCTTACCGGCACATGGTTGTAATGGTACTTATCCGGTGTCAGGCGAAAGATCGCAAAAGACCCACCGATAAAGCGGTTACTCCAAGGGGAGGTCGGACCGAGGAGTTCCTCAGCCGAGAAAAATTTTTCCTTGATAAAGAGCTCGGGTACGTCATCAAGGGAGCCGATCAATACCTTGGCATCGGCCGGTGAAACCACCACCGAGGGATCTGGATCCATGGGACACCATTGCCAATAGCGGATCTGGCGTTCAAAGACCTGACGCGGTGTAGTAAAGCTGCTGTGTGGGGCCAGGCATTCACGCCAATCCACCCCCATTCGCTTCAACAGAACCAGCCCCTTCAGGCCAACCACCGGCAGATTGACATCAAAGTGGAGGAATCCAAGCACCGCCGACATCCGTTGTGAGGTCAGGGCGCGAAAGAGCCCTGGGGCCTGTTCCCTTACCCGGTTGTAGAGCAAATCAATGGATTGATCGCCAATCAATTGTTCGTTGACTATTTGGCCTGTTTCACGCGATATGTATTGGTGTTCCATTATTTTTTGTCCCAATCAAACTGATTTTCGATGGACTCGTAAAAAGGTCATCACATTCTAAAGATGGCTCAGTTAAAACACAGATATACAAGGAGTAGCGTTTTTTCGGGCGCGAAGGCATACATAAGGTATGTCGAGTATCGGGAAAAACGTTGCGACGCGGTAGGCGTCGTTTTTACGCCGCCATCGTTTTTGATGTTACATCTGCTGCTGAAACAGCACCAGACAGAGCACGATCAGCATATGGATCTCCCGGTCAGTGGCCTCACCGGCCAAGAGGCGACAGCCGGTTTCGCGGATAAAGAGGGCACTCGGAGTTGAGCCGATCAACTGCTCCTTGAGTGCGCCAGTCTTTGCATCGTTGATAGCATCAAAACGAAGGCCGTCCTCCACTAATGTATCCAGGCCGTTGCCCAGATGCAGGCGGCAAAGGTCATTGCGGTAATAGTGCTCGGCCATGCGATTGAAGTCGTCACTTTTGATCCGCATCGGGTCGGTGGCCCTTCCGTGTTTGCCTAGGATAGCCTCGGTCAGACTTTGGGCCGCGGATAACCGTTCACCCTTGAGCATTCCGTCCAGATAATCGAACAAGGAGGTGCAATCGGAGGTGTGCTGCCCCGCCCCCTCTTCATTTTTAAGAATTTCCAGACAGGCCCGTTGATACGCACTGATCTCGATGCGGACATAGCCCCGATAGCGACGGCTCGGTCGCTGCCGTTCCACTAGGCTGAGAATTCGTTTGAGCAACTGGTTGTGGGTGTTGGCCCGGATAAAAACTGTGGGCAACCCAATGGCCGAGGCAAAGAAGATCTGCCGCCGTTCACTTTCCGTACAGGGATCATCGGGGATATCGGTATGGGTGACCTTGCCCTCAATGACCCAGCGATAGGCCATGGCGGTGACCAGGGTTTGGAGGTTGACCGCCAAGGCAAGGCTGTGACTGAGATCGGGAAAAAGCGAATAGTGCCGCCCCTCGAATCCGGAAAATCCGTATTTGTCCAGATCACGCATCCGGTAAGGTAGGTAGATAGCCATACGGCTGTCAAAAACACCCATTTCGGTGAGATCAGCTTTAAGCCGCTCCTGGTTGCTGTACCGG
The DNA here is from genome assembly GCA_050252135.1 of Desulfobulbus sp. Classification (GTDB taxonomy): domain Bacteria; phylum Desulfobacterota; class Desulfobulbia; order Desulfobulbales; family Desulfobulbaceae; genus Desulfobulbus. The sequence goes on along the minus strand of JBFWLN010000024.1, from coordinate 43,292 downwards.
CCGTTGAGGGCCGGGCTGTGATCGACACTGTGTAGGGCTACCAGGTAATCAATCAGGCGGACATCGGGGAGGTAATCGCCGCGCAGCCGCAAAAGGCTGCTGGTTAATCGATCCAACCAGAGTGGACCGACTGGGGTGAAACTGTGGCCGCAAAATCGCAGGTTCGCCTTTTTTTTCCACCTTCGCCAGAGCATGCGCAGATGAGTATAATCGAGTTCATGGGGGAGGTAACCCAACACCTTTTCCGGATGAAAATCGCTGAAGCCCAGACGGTAGGGTGCGGCCGAGCAGGTGGTGACAAAAAGCGGCAGGAAGTGTTCGACGATCTTGATCACAAGATCACCGAAATATTTTTCCACCAACATTCCCTTTCCTTCGCTATAGCTTTGGCTGAGTATCCGACTACCCAGGGTTATGTGGGTGCCGTTGTTGGCCAGGGAGGTTGAGGAGGTGTTGGGGAGGACCACCAGATTGTTGATGATGATGCCGGCCTCTTTAAGTTTGGCGATGGTGTTGAGCTGGCTGCGAGACAGGGTCCGGTGGCATAGCCCCATATATTCCTTTTTTATTTCCCCTTTCTGCCAACCGGAGAGGCAGGGATTGAGAAAGAGTTCGCGGTAAAACTGATCCGAGATCAGCTCATTGAGTTGTTTCTGGCGAAAGGGTGGGTTCGGGGCCATGTACATCCGGCAGGTCTGGCCGTACTGCTGCAGCCGGAACTCACGATTGGCATAGGTAATGAGCAGTTGGAGGAAGAAAAAACGGCGGCTGGTTTCGCGTGCGGTTTCGCGGCCGGGCAACTCCCCGTGTTGGCCTTGGCTGAGACTGAAGCTGGTGATCTCGGGGGAGGAATTGTCGCTGATAAGGTGGGCCATCAGCTCTTCACCGATTTGGCGTAACCGTGCGGAGATTGTCTCGTTGGTTGGGTGCCACGACCCTATGGCCTCTGCCAGGGAAAGTTTGAGCAGATAACTGACCGGAATCCGGATCCATGGCTCATCGTTGCGGGTGAACAAAAATTGGTCGATGTCTTGCCGGGTTGGCCCCTGGGGATCGGCTTTATCAGCCAAGAGGTCTTGCTTGAGAATGGAGGCCGCATACCCGCTCAGTAACCTGCGGGGAAAACGGACCCAGGAGTTTTCCCAGATGCAGTCCTTTTCCTCGTCAAGAAATCCGTTCAGCTCCGCTAACTGGTGAGGACTGAGATCGCCTCGTCCGGCCCGTGCCTGTAGGTTCTTGTAATAGTTGGATTCAACCAAGGTGATAGCCAGATCCACTTCGGTTTTGCCGCCTTCAACCGCGACTTGAAACTCATTTTCAACCCCAACGGTGGTGTCTGCACTGCTGAAGGGGAACTCGTTCTGTTGGGCGAGGAAATGATGGCGAAACTGTTCGGCAATCTCGGCGGTCGGCCGGGAAAGGGTGTGGTCAAAATTAGGCGGGAGGACGGTCATAATCGCTCGGGGTAAAGGGCCATTGTTGCTGTTTGCCCACGGATATACCGAGTGATTGTTAGGATAGGGCTATGATGCGGTCAGTATTGCGTCAGAGCGGTCTGTCTTGATATGGCTCAGTTAAAACAGAGATATACAAGGTGTAGCGTTTTTATCGGCGCGAAGGTATACATAAGGTATGTCGAGTGTCGGGGAAAACGCTACGACGCCATCAAAATTAAAAGAAACCGGGTGGTTTGCCGTCAAGAAATTCCGCCCCGGCCCGGTTGTTGATCAGACTGGTGATGCGAATTTTTCTCAGCGACGCGCTCCCGCCACCGGAGCGGTATTTGATGCGCAGGTCGCTGGCAGTGGCCAGGGTTCGGTTATACTGGGGAGGAATGTTAAAGCCGACACCTCCCAGTGAGATGTCACAGAGAAAGATGGGACATTCACTACCGTTGGGTAAGAGGATAAAGGCCTTACCCCAGGTCGACTCCCGAGGATAGACCCGATGATTGAGGGTGAACATGGTGGATTGGCCACAGGGACAACGGACGTTTTTTTTACGGACACCACTAGGAACCCCCACATACCGTGTTTTGTTGCATCGTGAACAGGTGACACGGATTCGTCCATCTTTGACGGCACAGGTTTGAGATCGGCCACGCATATGCATTTCTCCCCGGAAATCGATTATAGAACGTTTTTCCAGTACATAACTTGGGAAAGGCTTTGTCAACAGCAAGGAAAAAATATCTGCGATCCGCCCCAAAAAAAATAAATTTATCGCAGGGGGAGATCTTGAGTGTTGATCTGCCGCACCGTAGCCCAAAAGGCCTGAATAACCGGATGGACCAGGTGGCGTTTAAGAGTGCAGGCACCAATGATGAAAGGGGCCAGCTCCGGTGTAATCGGGGTAACGAGCACCCGGTCACGCAGCGGACTTTTTTCGAGGACCAGTTCGGGAACCACCCCGACCCCACAACCCAAGCCGACCATAGCCAAAAGTGCCTCGTTGCCCGCCACCTCGGCATAGATGTTGGGTTGGATATTCTTTGCCTTGAACCATCGATCAATCCGGATGCGGCTTAATCCTTGCTCGGCCATGATCATTGGTGTACTGGGCCAATCAATGAAACCTTTGGTATCAATCGTCGGCAGGCCGCCCTCTTGGGGGGCGATAAACAAGAGTGGTGTGCGCGCCAGTTCAACAAAGATCACCGAATCAGGAAGTTGCTCGGGCAGGGCGGCAATAGTCACCTGGGCATTTCGGTCGTTGAGCCGGTCCAGGGCCTCGGCAGCATCACCGGTTTGCAATTTAATTTGGACACCGGGCTGGTTTTGGCGAAAGGCACTAAGGATGCGTGGCAGAATCGAGGTTGCTGCGGTTACCGAGCAGTAGAGGGATATCTCGCCGTGGAGGCGGGCATCATCGCCCAACTCCTGGCGCAGCAGCTGCCATCGCTGTTCCATCTCTTCGGCATAGCGCTTGAAAACGAGACCGGCGGGGGTCAGGCTCACCTTGCGGTTGTCGCGCTGGAAGAGCGGCTTGCCCAGTTCCTCCTCAATGCGTTGAATGGTGCGGGTCAGGGCCGATGGACTGAGATTGCAGGCTCGGCTGGTACGGCCGAAGTGGAGCGAGTGCGCCAGGTGATTAAAAATATTGATGGCTCGGATGTCCATAAACACGCGGGAAAAATTGTCGATCCATGGTATGAGGCAGCCTACCGGCCATACTGGGTCTTTGTTGCCTTTTTTGCAATGTCGAATTGCAAATTATTCACTTTTCGCAATAAAAATTTCGGGTATGGTGCATCACCATCAAAAAAATAGTCCTGGGTATGTTGGCTTTCTGCCAAATCGAAGGGATTTATATTAACCTGTTCACCCACAACCACAGAGAGGACACATCATGGGACAGAACTATTTTAATACCTTACCGCTGCGGCTGCAGCTCGAAGAACTGGGCAAATGCCGTTTCATGGATGCCGGCGAGTTTGCCGACGGCGTTGATAAACTGAAAGGCAAAAAGATTGTTATCGTCGGTTGCGGCGCTCAAGGACTACATCAGGGCCTCAATCTGCGCGACTCTGGTTTGGATGTCTCCTATGCCTTGCGTGATTCCGCGATCAGCGAGAAACGTCAAAGCTGGAAGAACGCCAACAGCAACGGTTTCACCGTTGGCAACTACGATCAACTCATCCCTACCGCCGACCTGGTGATCAACCTCACCCCGGACAAACAGCACTCCAAGGTTGTTGCTGCAGTCATGCCGTTGATGAAAAAAGGCGCCTGCCTCTCGTATTCTCACGGTTTTAACATCGTTGAGGAAGGGATGCAGATTCGCGAGGATCTCACCGTTATCATGGTAGCGCCCAAATCTCCCGGAACCGAGGTTCGCGAAGAGTACAAGCGCGGTTTCGGTGTACCGACCCTGATCGCGGTTCATCGTGAGAACGACCCCAAAGGGGAGGGTTGGGATCTTGCCAAGGCCTATGCCGCCGGTACCGGCGCCCATCGAGCCGGTGTACTGCAATCTTCTTTTGTCGCCGAGGTTAAATCCGACCTCATGGGCGAGCAGACCATCCTCTGTGGTATGCTCCAGGCTGGCTCCCTGCTCTGCTTTGACAAGATGGTCAGCGAGGGTATCGATTCTGCGTATGCCTCCAAACTGATTCAGTTCGGTTGGGAGACCGTCACCGAGGCGCTGAAGCACGGTGGTATCACCAACATGATGGACCGTTTGTCCAACCCGGCCAAGCTCCGTGCCTTCTATCTCGCCGAGGAAATTAAGGAGATCCTGATCCCGTTGTTTGAGAAGCACATGGACGACATCATGAGTGGCTCTTTTTCCGGCACCATGATGGAAGACTGGGCCAACGACGACAAGAAATTACTCACCTGGCGCGCCCAGACAGCAGAAACCGCCTTTGAGAAGGCCGTGTCCACCGATGCCGAGATTAGCGAGCAGGAGTATTTCGACCACGGCATCCTCATGATCGCCATGGTCAAGGCCGGTGTGGAGCTCGCTTTCGACACCATGGTTTCCGCGGGCATCAAGGAAGAGTCTGCCTATTACGAGAGCCTGCACGAGGTGCCGCTGATCGCCAATACCATCGCCCGCAAAAAGCTCTATGAGATGAACGTTGTTATCTCCGATACCGCCGAGTACGGTTGCTACCTCTTCGCCCACCAGGCAGTGCCCATGCTGGCCGATTTTATGAAAACCGTCGGCACAGATGTTATCGGGAAAGGTCTGGAGAACCCGGATAACTCAGTGGACAACATGGAACTGATTGGGGCGAATGCCGCGATCCGTTACACCGTGGTTGAGCAGGTCGGTGAGGAGCTGCGCTCTTACATGAGCGCCATGAAGCCGATCATCTGATCTGGATTTCCACCCGTTTTCGGGTAATTGTTTGCAGCATTGAAACTCCCCCTTGGCTCTCGGCTTCGGGGGAGTTTTTTTTTATAGAGCGAACAAATTACACCGAGGCCCGTAATCGGGAGGTTGCTTCCCGGGTCAGCGCGTTCGTGAGTTTTTTTAGGGTAGTCGAGCCGATGTTCCAGCAGTGCCAGTAGAGTCGAACCGGCACAAAGTGACCCGGTGCGAGATCGATGATTTTTTTTTTGTGCCAGAAGGGGATAGCTTTGTTGATCGGGCAGCATGCCGTAACCCATACCACTGGCAATGAAATCGACGAATTTTTCGGAAGAAGGTAGATAATGAGTCGGCAAGGAGGAAGGGAGTACACCGAGTATCATCTGGAAGAGCTGGTGATGCACCTCGTCCTTACGGTTGAAAAGGATAAAAGGGGCTTTGCGGCAGGTCTCCAGCGTTAGCTTCCGGTCGGAGAACCATTCTTCGGCAAAATCAGGGGCAGCAAAGACCCGGTAGGGCATGCAACCGAGTTCCGTCACCGTGCACCCCTGCATGGCTGTTGCCTGGGTGCTGATGCAGCCCATGACCTCGCCGTTTTTCAGCAGTCGATGGGTCTGGTCCTGATCATCGACCCGCAGATCCAAAAGTATCCCTTCCCTGCGGACAAAGGCCGGGATGATCTCGCCAAACCAGGTGGCAAGGCTGTCGGCATTGATCCCGATGGCCAGGGGCACTAATTCCTGTGCTTTGCCTCCGATTTGCCCCTGCACCTCCTCCTCCAATTGCCGGACCTGGAGGTAATGCTTGAGCAGGATACGTCCCGCTTGGGTCGGTTGTGGCGGTGTGCTCCGGGCTAGGAGAATCTGGCCGCACTGGTCCTCCAATTGCTTTACCCGTTGCGAAACTGCGGATTGGGTCAGGTGGAGAACTCCGCTGGCCTTATCAAAACCGCCCTCCTGAAGCACGGCCGCCAGGGCTTCGATGAGTTTATAATCCAACATGATGGCCTCTTAAAAACGATGGCGTCGTAGGAATGTCGATCTACTGGGGTGCAGCGTTTTTCACGGCACCCGACATACCCTTATGGATCCACAGAAACAGAAAGTCACGAGAACAACAACAAACACGGATTTATATTAGCATCGCTAATGGATCATTGAAATAATTAATTTTACTTACCATTTTGCTCCTCTTATTGTGGCACCAATGCAACCAGAGAGGAGGATGTATGGTCAGTACAGCAGCTATAACAATAGTGGGGCATGGCTTTGCCACCGGTATGGGATTGATTGTCGCCATCGGCGCCCAGAACAGCTTTGTCCTTTCCCAGGGGATTCGCCGTAACCACCACCTGCTGGTAGCCCTGATCTGCATCGGCTGCGACGCCATCCTCATTTCCGCCGGCATCGGCGGTATGGGACAAATCGTGGCCCGATCTCCCTTGATTGGTCGGTGGTTGATTTGGATAGGTGCAGCTCTTTTGGTGTGTTATGGTGCGGTTGCCCTACGCTCGGTGTTTCATGCGGGACAGTTGATCCTCGATGATCGGCCCATGCTGAGTCGTCGAGGAGCTGTTGCCACTACCCTGGCCCTGACCCTGCTCAATCCCCATGTCTACCTGGACACCGTGGTCCTCATGGGTGCGCTGAGCAGCGGGCATCAGGGGCACGGACGCTGGATGTTCGGGGTAGGGGCAATTCTGGCCTCTGCCCTTTGGTTTTCGGGCCTAAGTTTTGGCGGTGGCCTCCTGGCACCCTTGTTTAGGCGACCTCTTGCCTGGAGAATTCTCGATTCCCTGGTCTGTGTCACTATGTGGGCAGCGGCCTGCGCACTTCTTTTCTAGCCCGGAGTGTTCCCAAATGGAGAATGAACGCCCTTAACCCATTGGGCCGAAAGGATGAATAAAGATACCCCGGCAGGAAAAATTTCTTGGGGAATGGTACGGTAATTGGCTACAATAATCCAAAAATAGCCGTTACGTTCCTTTTGATTTTTAGAGTTCCTGGTATCGTGGTGTGGAGGCTGGCCCAGCCGCCCGTTTTGCACCGGGAGGGGTTGTGTGCATTATATCTGGTTTCCGCTCGCACATTTTTTGTGGAATTGTCCTTATCCTGACCTGCCTGATCAGCTCTTTGTCCCTGTCCTTTCCGCTTTCAGTCCAAGCTGATCAGCCGCTTTTCCCCTCCAATGGTCGTCCTGGGGCCGCGTTCACCCACATCATCGTGGCCGATGATAGCTCCTATGCGCCCTTTGCCTTTATTGATGGCAACGGTGAGCCTGCAGGTATCTCCATCGATATCTGGAAGCTCTGGAGCCAAAAGACCGGTGTTCAGGTGGAATTTCGCCTGATGCAGTGGGATGCGGTTCTCGACGCTGTTCGTAGCGGCAAGGTGGATGCGGTGGGTGGCGTTTTTGCAACTCCGCATCGTCAACAGTACCTCAGTTTCAGTCAACCGTATCTATCCCTCACCACTGCCCTCTTTTTTCATCAACAAATAGGCGGTATCCGCGGTCTTGAAGATCTCCAGGGCTTTACCGTGGGCGTTGTCAGCGGAGACAGTGGTGAGGAACTGGTGCGTACCCGCTATCCCCAAGCACCGCTCCTGAAATATTCTGATGCTGCGGCTTTGGTCGAGGCAGCAGTGCGGGGGGAGGTAAAGGTCTTTGTCGTCGATAGTGAGATCGGCCGGTTCTATTTGGCGCGCTTTGATCATCAGGGATTGATTCGTGAAACCAACCGGCCGGTGGCGATCAATAAACTAACGGCAGCGGTGCGCAGAGGTAATACCCATCTACTGTCGGCGATTAATGAAGGATTTGCTCGCATCACCCCGGGGGAAATTGCCCGGATTGAGGCCGCCTGGGGCGGAAAGCATTACCGGTCTCTCTTTTCCTGGGATGAGATTCGTCTGTATCTGATCCTCGTTCTTGTCGTATTGACGATGGTGGTCACCTGGAATGTCCAATTGCGGCGGACCGTGAATCGATCCCTGGAAGAGGTTGAGCAGCGCAACCGTGCCTTGAGTGAAAGCGAACATCGCTTTATCCAACTCTTTGATTCCGCGCCTATTCCCATGGCCTTTGCAGCGGAGGCCGATGGCTTCTGTGGCACCACCTGGAATGAGGTCTGGTACCGAACCTTCGGTTACCCGCACGAACAGGCCGATGGGCAGAGCGGGACCGACATCGGCCTATGGGTCACCCCAGATGATCGCCGTCGGTCAGTGGAATTGGCGCAAGAGCAGAATGGGGTCAGTGGTTTTGAAACCCAGCTCAGACACTACGATGGTTCCGTCCGTACCTGTTCCCTTTATGGCCGGTTCATTGGCACTAGTCGCACCCGGCTGCTCATGTTCGTCTATCTTGATATAACCGAACAAAAGAAGGCAGAAGAAGATTTGCGCGCCAGTGAATCGTACAACAAAGTCCTGTTCCATGACTCCCATATTCCCTTGGCGGTCATTGAGCCAGAGACCGGAAAGTTCATTGATGCTAACCGGGCCGCCGTTCGCATATACGGATTTGAGCAGAGACACGAGCTTTTAAGCATAGAACCCAAGAATTTGTCGCCTCCTTCTCAGAAAGGAGGTCGATCCTCGGAATTGTTGGCCCAGGAGTTGATACAACGGGCCGTGGCAGAGGGTTCACTGTTCTTTGAATGGGAGCATCGTCGTCCTGATGGGAGGCGCTGGATTGGCGAGGTCCATCTAATGTTGTTTTGCCACCGCAATCGGCGTCTGCTCCAGTTGAGTCTTGAGGATATTACTGGTCACAAGCAGGCGGAAAGGGAGCGGGAGAAGTTGCAGGCGCAATTGTTGCAATCGCAGAAGATGGAATCAATCGGGCGTCTGGCCGGTGGCGTTGCCCACGATTTCAACAATATGCTCAGCGTGATTGTCGGCCATTCCGAGCTGGTCCTCCGGCAGACAGACCCGGAAAAACCATTGTATGCCCATCTGAGGAGTATTCTCGAAGCGGCCCAGCGTTCGGCTGATCTTACCCGGCAGCTGCTGGCCTTTGCTCGCAAACAGACGGTCACGCCCAAGGTGCTCGATCTCAATCAGACCGTGGAAGGGATGCTGAAAATGGTGCGTCGGCTCATAGGGGAGGATATCGATCTGATTTGGCTGCCCGGTGAGCGGACAGGTAACATCAACATGGATCCGAGTCAGATCGACCAGCTGCTGGTAAATCTTTGCGTCAATGCTCGGGACGCTGTCGGGGAAAACGGCAGGATTACGATTGAAACCGATGCGCTGGCAGCCGATAACGAATTTTGCCGCGAACAGGCCGAATGCCAACCCGGTCACTATATGCTGCTCTCGGTGAGCGACAATGGCAGCGGAATCGCGCCGGATCTGTTGCCCCATATTTTTGAGCCCTTTTTCACCACCAAGGACTTGGGCAAGGGGACCGGCCTTGGCTTGGCCACGGTTTATGGAATCGTCAAACAAAACGACGGTTGGGTTCAGGTGCGGAGCGAACTTGGTCGCGGAACCTGTTTTTGCATCTTTCTTCCCGCCTTTCGCAGTTTGGAGGAGCGGGCCTCCGAAGTCCATTCAGTTTCTGCTCCAGAGCCAGGAACCGAAACCATTCTCCTGGTCGAGGATGAGGCCATGATCCTGGATATTGCCAAAATCATGTTGGAATCACAGGGGTACAATGTTCTCGTCGCCTCAATCCCCGGCGAGGCCCTACGCCTGGCCCGTGAACATGCCGGTGAAATCCATCTCCTCATGACCGATGTGATCATGCCGGAGATGAATGGCCGAGATCTGGCCCGGCAACTGTTATCCCTGTATCCCGATCTTAAGCGGTTGTTCATGTCCGGCTACACTGCCGATGTGATTGCCCATCACGGGGTGCTTGATGAAGGCGTGCATTTCCTGCAAAAACCTTTTACCTTGGAAAGCCTGATCGTCAAGGTTCGCGAAGCACTCAACAACAACGATCCCGAAAACGGGACCTTGCCATAACGAGAATCTCCATGACTAGCCAAGCTCTCTGCCCCTGTGAATCAGGCCTCCCTTTTGCCACTTGTTGCGGTCCGTTGTTGGCGGGAGAAAACCCGGCCACCACTGCCGAGGCCCTAATGCGTTCCCGTTATACCGCCTATACCCGATCAGCGATTTCCTACCTGTTGGAAACGTGGCATTCCTCCACTCGTCCGGAGGATATCGATGTCGACGCCATTCCCCATTGGTGTGGACTGGAGATCCTCGGAACCGCATTGGGCCAGGCCGACGACAGCGAAGGTTTGGTTGAGTTTCGGGCCACTGCCCTGGCTGGTGAACGACTGATTGTATTGAGAGAGCGGAGCCGTTTTGTGCGGGAGGAAGGGGGGTGGCGCTATCTGGACGGTGAGTTCATTGAGGAAGAACAACCTTCTATACCCTCACCTGCGGCCAAAACCAAGAAAGTTGGCCGTAACGACCCTTGTCCTTGCGGCAGCGGCAAGAAATTCAAGAAATGCTGCGGTCTCTGAACCGCACTTCCGGCTGTGTGGCTCTAGAGTGGGTTCCCTCCATTTCCTTGCCTTGCAACAGCTTTCCCACCTTTTCCCGCTTTTAATTGGATATATTTTGTATTCAATTTATTCCTATTCTTTAGCCAGATAAAATCCTGGTTGTCTGCTCGGTATTCCCGTAAGTTTTTAGATCAAAGTGTAAACGCTGTTTTCGCCTCGATTATTCCTTCCCCTTGTGCTGGGGATGAGGGTTCGATTGTGGGCCATAACAGGTAAGCAGGAGCAAGGGGAAACCACATTTCCCTCTTTGTTCGTCAAAGGGAAACTGGGCCTCGTAGATATCCTCTGCGTCCTGGCTGTGGTCTAAAAACGTTTTTTATCACGAGAGGACAGACACCTATGGCCACCTATCTGCATCCCGGCGTGTACATCGAAGAAATTCCCAGCGGCGCCAAACCCATTGAAGGCGTGTCCACCAGTGTGGCTGCGCTGATCGGCTATACCACCAAAGGGGCAATCGGTACCCCCACCTTGGTGCACAGTTGGGATGAGTACAAGGCGGAATTCGGTGAGATTCAGTCGGAGACCGATACCTTGGCCCTTGCCGCCTTCTACTTTTTCCTCAACGGCGGCCGGGATGCCTACATCGGCCGGCTGGCCAAGGATACCGTGGCAGCCTCCCTGCCGGAGAACAATATTCTCGGAAGGGGAGCAGCTTCGGCAACCGATGTTCTCGAGGTGAGTGCCACCAATCAAGGTGTCAGCGGCAACGCCCTCAAGGTGCAGACAAAGGCGGCGAGCGATGGCTACCGCTTCTCGCTGAATGTGCTCAGCGGTGACAATCTGGTCGAGACCTTTTCCGGACTGTCCATGGATCCAACCGACGCCTCTTATGCCTTGGCTCTGGTCAACAGCAACTCAAAATACATCCACCTTGCCCTCCCAGCCGGACTGAATGGATATTTTAAACAGGCAACCTCGGTTTCCGGCGACCTGAGTGCGCTTTCATGGGCCGGGGTGGTTGCCGGCATGACCCTGACGCTGAATGTCGATAATCTTGGCGCCCGCACTATTACCCTTGGGGCGCCCGATGGCGGCAGTTACGATGGAACCAAGGTTGCCGAGGAAATTGAAAAACAGGTCCTTGCCCTGGGACCGGAGTATGTCGGCTTTACCGGCAGTTTTGCTGCGGACAGGCTAACCCTGACTTCAGGAAAAAGTTCGGCCTCCTCAATGGTATCGGTTCGTCCCGGCGCCCTGGCCACCATTCTCAAACTCGGAGCCATCGGTGGAACCGAGAAACACGGCAGCGAGGATATAGTCCCGGCCGGTATGGCATCCGCTGTCAACCTCACCCACGGTAATGACGGGGTTGCGCCCGGACTGGAGGATTACAACGATTTTTTCGCCAAACTGAAGAAGGTGCGCGATATCAACATCGTCCTCCTGCCGGGGCAATATTTGCCGTCCGATGGTTTGGGTAATCCGGTAATCAGCGCGGCCGAGTCCCATTGCATCAGCATGGGCAGCCGCATGCTGCTGGTTGATCCCCCTCCCGGAACGGAGCTGGATCAAAAGGAGAAAGTGGGTGAGCTGAACCCTCCCTCCTCCACCTACAGCGTGCTTTATTATCCCTGGGTCAAGGTCAAAAATCCCTTGTACAACCGCGACAGCAACCCCACCGCTGCCACCACCCTGACACTGGCACCTTCGGCCTTTGCCGCTGGTATCTGGGCGCGGACCGACGGCACCCGCGGCGTGTGGAAGGCCCCGGCCGGTGTCGAAGCATCGGTGAGCGGTGTGGCGGCTCTGGAGTATGTGGTGGAGGACGGTGATCAAGACCAACTCAATCCGCTAGGTGTCAACTGTTTGCGCAAGATGCCCGGATACGGCCATGTGATCTGGGGCACCCGTACCCTGGCCACCGCTGCCAACCCGGAATGGCGTTATGTACCGGTGCGGCGGACAGCGCTCTACATGGAGAGCAGTATCCGCAACGGCATTCAGTGGGCCGTGTTTGAGCCCAACGATCACCGACTCTGGTCGTCGCTTCGCGCCAATATCGGTGCCTTTATGGATGGTCTATTCCGCGCTGGCGCCTTCCAGGGGCAGAAAGCCTCGGACGCCTATTTTGTCCGTTGCGGTCTTGGCGACACCATGACCCAGGATGATATCGATCGTGGCCAGGTTATTGCCGTGGTTGGTTTTGCCCCCTTGAAGCCGGCTGAGTTTGTTATCGTCCGTATCCAGCAAAAAGTCGGTCAATCGTGATGGCGTCGGGATTATCCAATAATCGCTGACCTTGCATCTTATACAAAGTGAATTACGAAGCACGAAACGTCGTTCTCGTGGCTTTAGACGAGAACGACAATCCTACTAAGGAGGCATAGCAATGGCTGCTCCCACATTTCCCGTCAACGCCCATCGCCACGATCCGTACCGTACCTTCAAGTTTCAGATCCTCATCGATGGTAAACCGGTGGCTGGATTGAAAAAAATGGGTGCGCTCAAGCGCAAGACCGAGGCCGTCAAATGGCGTTCCGCCGGCGATCCAAGTTCGGAGCGCATCCTGCCCGGCGGAACCAGCTACGAGCCCGTCACCCTGGAACAGGGGCTTTCCCATGATCCGGTTTTTGAGAACTGGGCCAACCTGGTTAACAACGTCGAAGGCGACGCAGCGATGTCGTTGAAGAATTTTCGTAAGGATATCGTCATCAATGTGCTCAATCTCCAGGGCACCGTGGCCATTTCCTACCGTTTGTTCCGGGCCTGGGTTTCCGAATACCAGGCGTTGCCGGAGATGGATGCCGGGTCGATGAACGCGGTCGGCATTCAGACCATTACCCTCCAGCACGAGGGATGGCAGCGGGATACGGCGGTGGTGGAGCCCACGGAGTCCTGATAAACGCAAAGAGGTAAGGCGTGTTGCTTCCGGGCGGATTGATTGAAAAGGAAAATCGTTACCGGCAATGGTCGTTTAAACCGGTGTCCGGTGCTCTTGAGATGGCCTTGGGCGAGGTTGCGCAGCATTCCGCAAACACGCCGCAGGCGGTGACCCGGGTTTTGGCCCTGGTCCTGGAGCAGTTGGGGGGGCAACCGGTCACCGAGGCGCGGGCCGCAGGTCTTTGTCTGGGCGACCGCCAGTTTCTCATGCGTGAGTTGGAGCAGCATCTGGGAAATGGTGGCGGTTGGTTCCATGCCGATTGTAGCGGCTGCGGTACCTGTTTTGATTTTCAGCTGCAGTACGCCGACCTGCCAGTGCAGGAAGCCGGGCCAACCTACCCCCTGGCCCGGGTGCAGTGGCAAGGTCGACAGATCTGCTTCCGTCTGCCGACCGGTGGGGACCAGGAGCGTCTTGTAGAGATACCCCCGGATTCAGCGCAAGGGTGGTTGTTGGCAGAGTTGGTGCAACAGCCCGGATATATGCAGGATTGGGATGCGACCATGGTGCAGATGGTGGACGAAGCCCTTGAGGTCGTGGCCCCGGGAATCGTCACCCGGATCCAGGCTGAATGTCCGGAATGCGGTGGTGTCAACACCGTGGAGCTTGATCCGTATCGGGTGCTGTCGTGGAAAAGCGAGGACTTGCTGCGGGAGGTCCATCAACTGGCTAGCCACTATCACTGGAGCGAGGCCGAAATCCTTGGGTTGCCCAGGGCACGACGGCTGCGCTATCTCGACCTGATTGATCGAGGCCGGGGAATGATGAAATAATGGATTCGTAAAATGAGTTTACTGGGCGACACCATACGCGATGCACATCGGCCCTTGCCCGGCGGGGGAGACGGATGGCTGCGGCGGATGCCGCTTGAAGAGTATACGGACAGTAGCCCGGAGGGGGAGGTGTCTTCCTCGGGTATGCAGACCGTGTTCAGGTTTCAGAAGGAGGGGCCGTCGCCAGCGATGACGAGGCCCCGAGAGGCGTCTTTCCGGTCGGGGGTTGGGGTAACTGATCTTCCGGCCGGTGACCCTTTGTCAGTGGAGAGCGAGGCTGAAAGGCCGAACTTATCTGCCAGCGGTGTCAACGGTAACGAAGACATCTTTTCCGTACTGGGCGATAATCGAGGGAACGAACTGGCAACAGGACAGGTCAATCACGGAAGTCCAGGTTGGACAACGGCAGCCAAGATGAGCGCCGAAACGAGTACGCAGCAGTCCGTAGTTAGGTCTGAGCCGATCGAGTCGGATTCTGCACATCAGCGGCATCAGTCCCGCGAACAACAAGGCAGTGCGCGATTTGTTAGTGAACGAGAAGAAACGTACCAGAGTCGGGTTCCGGGTCAGGGCGCCCCTTCTGAATCATTTACCGCACCGATCAACCCCCTGAGATCGGCATCACCGGGGCCGACTCCAGCCGGACGGCCACATGTCCCTGGCCGTATCCTGTGGCCGGCTGGATCGGTCCCCGGTCAAGCGGTGGAGCCATCGGGATCGGCGGCAGATGAGGCCGATCCCTCTTTGGTTCTCTCCCAACGTGGGGACGACCCGGTTGCCACACAGACGGCAGCTGCTCCGGGATCTCCCTTTGCACGCGAATATCCGTCCTCCGCAGGAACAGGGGAGGCGGAAAGCAGTCCTCCCGTATCTTCCGGTCCCCAACTGCTTATTGGTCGCATTGATGTCGTGGTGGTGACCAAACAGGAACAGGCTGGTGCGCGTTCGCTTTCGCCGCCCCGGCAATCAGATTCCGGCTTTGTCAGCCGCAACTACTTAAAACGGCTCTGATATGGCACTGGTATCTTCTCCGCTCTCTCAGGTCTGCAAAGGCATCCGCACTTATCTTGATGGCGCGATCAACGGACCCGATCGCAGCAAGGTCAGCGTGGTCCTGTCCACACCGGCGGAAACCGCCTCCACCGGAGCCGGTGATTCCGATCACCGGCTCAATCTCTTTTTTTATCGCTTTGAACCTGCGGGCCTATTTCCCGATATTCTTCCCGGGGAAACCAATTGGATGCGCGCCTTCTGCCTCATCACCCCTTTTTCCGGCGAGGAGGACAGCGTCGGCCCCGGGGAGAACGATCTGCGCCTGATCGGCGAGATCCTCCGCATCTTCCACGAAAACCCGATCTTTCACCTCGACGTCGATGGCGAGCGTTACTACCTGCAGGTGATTATGCAACCACTGGGCTTGGATCAGCTTAATCAGCTTTGGTCTACCCAGGGAGATACCGTGTACCGGCCTTCTTTGCTGTATGAGATCTCGCTCATGCCGGTGGTTCCGGTGGAGAAGGCCGTTCCCGCACCTCTGACCGGCGGCCTGGGGTTGCAGGTCCAATCCGAGTTGGACGCGCAGGCAGTGACCGCAGCCGGCATCCCGCCGTTGGTGGCACCCATGGCACCGGATATCCGTCTGCCCGACTGGGCCCCGGCGGTAGCCCTGGTCGATAAGGGGAACTGTGCCTTGAGTCTCCTTTTCAGGGTGGGAAGCCCCGAGTTGGCAGCCTTTATCCCCCAGGTTTGGCTGGCCGGTGAGGTGGGTGCTTCGGTGACGTTGTGTTGGGAAACCTGGGAGGCGGGTCAGGGCTGGCAGCAGGTGGTACCGTCCATACCTGTGCTGGTTCCCAATCGGACCGTTGATCCCGAAGCCCTGGCCAAGGCAACGGTTATTGCCGTACCTTTGCCCTTCAACGATCGGGCCGGACAGATGCTTCTTTATGCCGGGCGCAGCCTGATCCGTCCCGCTGATGGTACCCTGGTGCAGCTTCGCTCCAATCCGCTTCTTATTACCCTTTTTAATGGTTGATGCCATGAATGCGCCCCTGGCCGATCCCCACATTCTCTCCCGACTCGATCCCGAATGGAGGCGTCTGGAGCTGTTGTGTTGGTGTCTTGCCAAGGGACGGCGGGGAGAGAATCTCGGCGATGAGGAGCTGGAACAACTTCGGCAGCTGCAAACAGCGGTTCATGGTTTGCGGGAACCGGAAGGCAGCTGGGAAGACGCAGTCGGTCTGCGGCTCCACCCCCTGGAATACGATATCCTTGCCTGCGTTCTCGCGCCCGAGGTGGAACCCCGGCTCGGTTGGAGTTTTCAGAGCCTCCAGGCCGGCCTCAGCCAACCCTGGGCTACGCGCAGCCTGATTCAGGAACTGCTGGCCCTGGACAGCGCCCAGGCGGAACAGCTCCGTTTAGCCCTTGGCCCACAGGGTGTTCTGCGTCGTCGCCGTCTGATCCGTTGCGAGCAGGAGGGCCCTTATCAGCCTATTCATCCGGAACCATGGCTGCTGGCCAGGATCAGCGGTCGAGAAGTGGAGATTCCACCCCCACCCGGTGCCACCGCAGTTCGTCAGCAGGCTACCTGGGATGATTTGGTGCTGCCGCAAAGCCGTCTGGCCATGTTACGCGAATTTCTGCTTTGGATCGAGCAACGGGACACGGTGGTCAACAGCTGGCAGGGACAGAGCGTGGGCGGTCCGGTGGCCCTGTTCACCGGACCATCCGGCACAGGCAAGACCTTTGCGGCCTCTGTTTTGGCCACTGCCCTGGGCTGGCAACTCTTTCGAGTCGACCTTGGGTGCTTGGTGAGCAAGTATGTGGGCGAGACCGAGGAAAACCTCAATCGCCTTTTTGATGCGGCGCACGACCAGCCCATGGTACTGCAATTCGACGAGGCCGATGCCCTTTTTGCCAAGCGGGGCGAGGTCAAGGAGGCCCGCGACCGCTACGCCAACATGGAGGTCAGCCATCTGCTCACCCGAATCGAGGCCCACAACGGCCCCTGTATCCTCACCACCAACCTGCGCAAACAACTGGATGGCGCCTTTACCCGTCGTTTTCAGATGGTGGTCGATTTTCCCCGCCCCGATGCAGAAGCGCGAGCCGGACTGTGGCGCCGTATGTTGCCGCCCCTGGCACCGCTTGATGCACAGGTGGAGCCTGATTTTCTCGGCGCAGCCGTGGCTTTGACCGGTGGTTCCATCCGCAACGCCGCCCTTCATGCCGCGTACCTGGCCGCCGGGGCCGAGTCATCGATCAACGTACACCACATCGCCCATGCCGTTTGGCGGGAACTGGGCAAAGATGGCAGGGAAATCAACCCCCAGGATTTGGGGCCGCTGGCTGCATATCTCCCCCCGGAGTTGGTGCATGAGCATTGAGATCGGTCAGCTGCGGCTGGAATTACCGCCTGGATTTGAAAAGCGGGCCCAGCGTATCGGCCGTCTGGTTGGCGAGGCCTTGGCGGCTTACTCCACCTTGCCCGCCGGCCGGATCGATCACCTGCGGGTGGGTCCGGTGGCGGTGGAAACGCATCTTTCCGACCTGCGGGTGGCCCAGCGGATAGCCGATTCGATTCATGCCGCCATCCAGGTCGGCATTACTTAAAAGGAGCGGGAAGGATGTTGTCGCCTTTACGAGGATTTCTGGTGGAATACGGAACGAGCAAGCCACCGCTGATGCTCTCCTTTCGTTTTAATCCCCAGACGCTGACCCGAACCCGCAGTGTGACCTTGACCCTGGGCACCACGCCTGCCACCCGCGGCGGCTATGATTTTGCCCTGCCCTCGGAGACTTCCCGGGTGGCGCAGGGGGTTTCGGTGGAACCCGAGTCCTTTGATCTTGAAATTTTGCTCGATGCCACCGACCGGATGAATGATGGAGATCCCATCACCCAAACCATGGGGATCCAACCGGAACTGGACACCTTGCGCAGCATGGTCGAACCCAAGACGCAAGGGCCGGGCGGACTCCAGGCATTGACCGGACTGGGGTTCGGGGGGAACCGCGCCTTCCAGCACTCCCAGTCGGCCTCGGTGTTGCTTTTGGTCTGGGGGGTGCATGTGCTGCCGGTTTTTCTCAAGAGTATCGAGGTGAGTGAGTCGGCCCATTTGCCCACCCTCACCCCCTATCGGGCCACGGTGAAGCTGGGGCTGCAGGTGATTGAAGGCAATAACCCCTTTTACACCGTGGAAAAATTACGGCAGGTCATTGGCTCGAAACTCAATAGCGCCCAAACGGTGGGTAGTGGGCTGGGAGGTCTGGTCTGATGTTGATAGGCAATTCCCGCTACAAAAACGGCCGTCGTTTCGAGGCCGACGAACAGGGCCGGATTCGGTGCAAGGGGATCCGGGAACGGGTGATCGGAGCTGCGGTCGGGGTGGTGGAACATGTCGTTGAGGCCGGAGATAGGCTCGATCTGCTGGCCCATCATTACTACAACGATGCCCGACTTTGGTGGCGGATTCTTGATGCCAACCCGGATTTAACCAACGGGGTTGAACTGTCGCTGGCCGAAAGGGCCGGTGAGGTTATCCTCATTCCCAAGGCCAGGGAGTAGCATATGCTGCTTGATCTTTTTGCCAGGCAAGATCGTGATCCCGCCGAATGTCTCATTATCGTCGATGGGGCGGAAATCGATGGGCTCTACCCTTTTTTGTTGGAGGTACGGGTGGAGTGCAGTCGAACCGAAGCCGCCACCGCCACCCTCACCTTTGAGACCCGGCGCAACGAATTGGGCACCTGGACGGTGCAGGATGCGGGCATCCTTGAACCCTGGGCCAGGATCGTCATCACCGCCGCTTTCGGAAGCCGGGAAGAGGAGGTTATGCGTGGTTATATCCGTGAGGTTCGCCTCGAAACTCCGGAGGATGCCGGCATGGCCCAGGTGGTGGTGGAGTGTCAGGACGATTCTCTGCGCCTGGATCGGACCCATCGGCGCCGAACCTGGGGCACTTCGGATTTGCCCACCAGCGATACCCTGATTCTCAACGAAATTCTTGCCTCCTACGGCTTACTGTCGCATCAGGACAGCGAATCGGGCCAGGATCGTCTGGTCGGCATCGCCCAGGACGACACCGACATCAAGTTTCTCAAGTCCCGCTCCGAGTTCAATGGATACGAGTTGATTTTCCGTGAGGGGCGGGTCTACTTCGGTCCCATGCGCCTGGAGGTGGACCCCCAAAGCACGATCCTGGTGTACGGCGGAGAAGCCACCAACTGCCTGTCCCTGTCTGTCCGAGCCAACGGTCATCAGCCCGATGCCGTTGCCTACGATGCCCCCACGGACAGCGGCGATAGTGTCGATTCACCGGAGCCTGTCCGCTCCGACCTCTTTTTGCTCGGGACCAGTCGCGCCGACAGCCGCAATGCCGGTTTGGAAGACTTTGTCTGGCGGATGTCGGCCGAGGCCGGTGCCGATGCACAGCGTTTGCAGGCCCTGGCACAGATGAAGGCCAACGATCTGGATATCCATCGGATTCAGGGAGAAGGCGAACTCGATGGTTCCCTCTACGGTCATGTCCTCCAGGCCGGTCTGCCGGTGCCGGTGGACGGGTTGGGGGAGCGCATGTCCGGTATCTACTATGTGGACAGTGTCAGCCATAGTTTCACCGCTGTGGGCTATCGTCAGCGATTTCGCCTCCTGCGCAACGGCTATGGCGATAATCTTGATATGGTCAGCGGCCTCATGCGTTCGCTTGCCGGAGTGATCTGATGCCCGATGATCTCCAGCAACAACTGACGCAAACGCTGCGAGAACGCCGTGCCTATGGCAAATACCGGGGCTTCGTCACCGACAATCAGGACCCGCAACGGCTGGCACGGGTTCGACTGCGGGTACCCAGTCTTCTCGGCGAGGCGGAAACCGACTGGGCACTGCCCTGTCTGCCCTGCGGCGGACTGAATAATCGGGGCCTGTTCGCCGTGCCGGATATCGGAGCTCAGGTTTGGGTGGAATTTGAGGGCGGCAACCTCGATTTTCCCATCTGGACCGGCACCTTCTGGCAGCAAAGCGGAGATATTCCCGAGGAGGTGCAGGACCAGCCCACCACACTGGTGCTCCGAACCGCCAAAGGCCATGTGTTGCTCCTGGAGGAGAAGGACGGGGAAGAGACGGTGCGGCTGCTGCATGCAAATGGGGCCAAACTGGAGATGGATCAGAACGACAAGGTTCTGCTCACCGACAACAACGACGACCGATTGACCCTGGATGCACAAAACAGCAAGGTGGTGTTGGAGGATGCGAACGGCAACACCCTGACCATGGACAGCAGCGGTATCGCCATGGAGGATGCCAATGGGAACGAGATCACCATGGCCGCTTCCGGGATCACCATCAGCACCTCCGGTACCCTGAGTCTTGAAGGCAGCATGGTCCAGTTGGGCGGCAGCGGCGGTGAACCGGTGATCAAGGGAACCAGCCTGCTCAGCCTCCTGGCCACCCATATCCATCCCTCGAGCATGGGACCCACCGGACCCCCGGTGCCCCAAGGTGAGATGAACAGTCTCTCTACCAAGGTCACCAGTGCATAAGGAGCAGCCATGGCGCGTCGACTGATTGATCCTCCCTATCTTACCTTTCCCTTGACCATGGATGCAAATGGCCCCCGCCTTGCCAGCCGTTCCGAGCATATCCGCGGCCAGATCGAGCAGGTGCTGTTCACTTTACCGGGAGAACGCGTATTTCGTCCCGATTTCGGGGCCGGGGTCAAGGCCCTGGTGTTTGAACCCAACAGCACGCCCCTGTGGCAGATCACCAAGCGTCGACTCCTTGCCAGCCTGGCCGATGCCCTCCAGGGAGAAGTCGATCCCAAGAGTATTGACGTCGAGGTCAGCGGCGAGGAGGCCACCCTGACCATTACCATTGCCTACACGCTGGCCGCTGTTGGCCTCCGTGAAAGCCAGGTCTTTACCGTAGGAGCCGGATGATGGCAGTGGATCCTGTTGCCGATTTGTTGTTTGACGGTGCCTGTCCCGATTGCGGTCGGCGTTTGATCGATCTGCCCGAGGTGCTGCCCGAGGTGGGCGACGATTTTGATTGGGATCAGCGGGATTACGACGGATTCCGCCTGTTCATGCTCCAGGAACTGGCCGCCCGCTTTCCCGAACGCCGCCGTTGGACACCGGCCGATGTGGAGGTGGCCTTGGTCGAAGTTCTGGCCTATGGGTTGGACCAATTATCCGACAGTCTTGATCGGGCCATGGCCGAACGATTTCTCGAGACGGCCCGGCGGCCCGAATCCCTCCGCCGATTGTTGCTTTTGATCGGCTATGATGCCGCTGCAATCGCCAAACGGATGCAACAGGGACCATTCACCTTTCTTGATGCGGATCAAGCTGCCGTTCCCCTCAACAACGAAGACCGGCTTCGTTTTGACGACTGGTGGCTGGATCATCCGGAACAGATGGAGCAAGCCCGCCTCGACGGCCCCCGTTCCATTCATAACCAGCACCGCATGGTCACCCTGAAGGATTTCGAGCAGCAATTGGAGCTCCATCCCCTGGTGTTGCGGGCCCATGCCTGGGAGCGCTGGGATGGATCCTGGTCCTCGGTGCATGTGGCGGTGATCAACTGGCGTCGTCTGGATTTAGACAGCCCCTGTGACAACTTCAGCGACGACATCTGGGCCCAGATTCAGGCCTTCCACGCCCAGCGCGACTTGCACCTCCCAGACGGGGAAGATAGCCCCAATGTCCGTTCGATCCTTTATCCCTTTCTCGAGGCCTATCGCATGGTGGGGCAGGAAGTGGTGCTTGAGGAGGCGGTCGAGGTGGGGATTGTGATCAGCCTTTCGATCCAGGTCAACCAGGAATATTTTCAGTCCGAGATCCGGCATGCGGTTGATCGGGCCTTGGGTACTGGCCCCGGCGGATTCTTTGCTCCCGGGCGGTTACGATTCGGCGAGGACCTCTGGGCCAGCGACCTCTATCAGTTATTGATGGGACTGAGCGGGGTGGACAATGTGTGTCTCAACCGGTTCAAACGGCTTGGAGATCGGTTCCGTGACCAGTCGGCCAGTGGTCAGATCGTGCTTGATGGGCTTGAGGTTGCCATCTGCGACAACGATCAGGCCCGGCCGGAACGGGGATATTACACCCTGAACCTGCATGGAGGACGGAAAGGATGAGCGATCTGACCAGGTGGAATCGGGCCGGCCTGTCCCGGTTCAGCTACGTTGACGGTAATGCGGCTGTGTTTCTCGAGCGATTGCGCGCAGGCCTAGCCGATCGCTTTCCCCTGTGGCTACCGGTCCCCGGTGGCACGCCGCCGCTTGACGGCGAGAGCGAAGAGGCGAAAAAAGCACGGATTGAGAACCTGTACACTGCAGATCCCGGGGATATGCTCTGGCAGTTGACCCGTCAGTTTGCCCGTTCCTGCCACGTGTTGGGTGGCCATATCGACGGTTTTGCCAACGAAGCCACCCTGGAAACCGCCAGTCAGTGGGAAAACCTGCGCCGTCTGGTGGCCCTGCTCAACTATGCCCCCCTGCCACCGGCCTCCGCTTCCGTACCGCTGGCCCTTCAGGTCAAGGTCGG
Organism: Desulfobulbus sp.; assembly: GCA_050252135.1. Taxonomy (GTDB): domain Bacteria; phylum Desulfobacterota; class Desulfobulbia; order Desulfobulbales; family Desulfobulbaceae; genus Desulfobulbus. The sequence goes on along the minus strand of JBFWLN010000024.1, from coordinate 20,755 downwards.
AAAAAGCGGCACCATTGCCGCCGGTTTCCAGGTCAAGCACGCACCTGCCAACGGAAAACCGGTCATCTTCGAAACCCTGGAAGAGATCTGCGTGGATGCGGCCTACAACATTCTGCGGGCCAAGGGGCATCAAATTAGTCCGGTAGGCCTCTTTGGTAACGAGTTGCTCCTGGTGGGCCGATTGGACAAGGTGGGCATCGGCACCCCCCTGGTGCTTGAAAACCAGGTGACCTCCAAGCTCTCCGCCCATCTTGTCCAAGGCATTGTGCTGGAAGAAAAACAGACCGCACTCACCCTGACTCCAGGGATTCCTGCCGGATTTACCCGGGGCACAACCCTGGTCCATTGCTGTCCCAAAGAACGCCTCAAACCACTCGGGCCTGCCACCAAGGGGGTAGAAGCAGTGGGCCACAGTCTGCAGTTGGCCTCCAGCAGCAAGGGCTTGGCCCCCGGAGACATCGTTGTCATCCGTTCCGAGGACAACAAACCCCTCTATCGCCGAATTAAGGCAGTCCACGATGATCGGTTGGTCTTTTATCGGCCAATAAACCAGTTAACCCTGAACGGGGCCACCGTGGCCAGGCCGGTTACCCTGCCGTTGACCGAGTTGGTCAATCCACCCAAGGGACGCGTTATCTTAGAGGCAGACAAGGACGGACAGGTCAAGGGGACAGTGGTCGATATCGTCTATGCCGCCGGTGACTGGTCACGCCTTGAGGGGCAATGGTTAGCCGATATTGTTGAGCGCGGCAAAGGGGCGTCGAAACGGGAGTACCTGCCCGCGTACAACTGCCTCCATACCAAATATGTGCCTGTGGATACGGACAGCAGTTTTGTCGAAGATGGTGATCGACCCGGCTATACCACCTTGACTCTGACCTGGCATCAGGATACCGACGGCATCCCGGGCGATCTTGATCTGCGCCTAAAAAATCCCCAAGCCTTGCTGGCCCCGCCCACCGAGCCCGGCCCTTGGGCGGTGGACACCTTCCTCAACAAGAGCGAGGAGGGGCGCCTGATCCGGGAGTTGGTCACGGAAACCAGCAAACAGGCCACAAGCGGTGACCTGGCGGTGGTGGTGAAAGGGGGGCAACTGGCCTGGACCCGTTTAGGCACGGTGGCCCACGACCGCGAACACGAAGAGACCATCCTCGGTGCCGAGCCCCTGTGGCAGGACCGGGGTGGCGGCCCCTTTTTTCTCAGCCGTACCCGGGTGCACACCCATTTTACCCAGCAGGCACGGTTGGTTGGCTGGACCGAGAACAATACCGCAATCAGTAGTCGGCGCATTTTCCTGCAAGCGCCACTCTTGGGGACCAAAGCCGGTCGTCTCGTGCTCGTCGGCAACGGGACCAGCGTGATCCAGTCCCGAATCGAGGAGATGGACGCAAATGGCGTCTGGCTGCAACTTAGCGACACGCCACCCAGCGGCACCACCATCGGTAACCTGGAAATCCTCGCCAACGTGCTCATAGCCGGTCATGGCGAAACGCGTCCTTGGCGGGTGCTGGGTAGCGGTGATGGTTCCCGCAACAACCAGTCCTTTGCCCTGGAGGTGGAGGATCTGAGTTTTGTCGGCGATACAGCCATGGCCACCGGCGTGCGTGCCGCCTTGGAGGTGGTGATCGGCGGGGAAAGCTGGACTCAAGTGGATAATCTCAAGGACTCGAGCGCCAGTGATGCCCATTACCAGGTGCGGATCAACGAGGACGGCTACACGGTGATTGCGTTTGGTGATGGTCGTCATGGGCGCAGGCTGCCTTCGGGAACCAATAACATTCGGATTCGCCTGCGACAGGGCGTGGGCATGGCCGGAAATCTCGATCCCGGCTGCCTAGTGAAACCCATGCAACCCCACCCTTTGATTGCGTCCATCCGCCAACCTTTAGCCAGCAGTGGTGGCAACGATCGGGAAGGCAATGCCGACCTGCGCCGCAATGCGCCGGCAAGTCTTTTGGCCCTGAATCGGGCGGTCTCGATCGAGGATGCCGCCCAACTGGCCCGCAGCCATCCCAGTGTGTGGCAGGCCGCCGCCTTTCGGCTCAAACCGGGGCTGGGCAGGCGTGAGCGACTGGAGGTGGTGGTCATGGCCGCCGGCGGCGGTTTCCTCTCCACTTCACTGAAACAGTCGGTGCAGAGCTGGTTGACCGCGCGATGCCAGCCTGGGATGCAGGTTCTGCTCACCGATTATGTCCCGGTCCGTTTCCGGTTAGAGGTTACGGTGCGTATCCGCACCACCATGGACAGCCAGAGCGTCAAAGAGGCGGTGGAAACCAGCCTGATCGATGGGCTGGATCTCTCCCGGCGTCAGCTGGGGCAACCACTCTATCGCGGTGAGATCTATAGCCTTGTTGATGCGGTGGCCGGAGTGGAGAACAGTTCCTGTGCTCTGGTTTTTTTCTGGCCCCAGGCAGGTGTCCCCGTAGACGACCGTCCACGGGTGGCGATTGCCGGGAATACGGTAATGTCGATCTCGCCCAGTCCCCGGCAGTGCCTGGTGCTGGACAGTGCAACCCTGAATGTCAGGCTGGAAGCGGCTGAGGAGGGGTTGACATGAGCGGTTCCACCACTCCCGATTATGGTCAACGCTTACTTGAATGGCTTCCCAATCATTGGCGGGTCCGCGATGGCGGTGATCTGACCGGTTTGCTTACGGTCTATGGCGACTTGCTTGACGCCATGCACGCCACCATTCACCAGCATCTTTACGACGCTTTTCCCGACAAAGACGAGAACGGCAACCACTGCCAGGATTGGCTTATTCCATATTTTGCCCGCCTGCTCGACGTGCGGTTGGTTTCTCCCGATGCCGACGGTCGACGGGAAGAGGTCTCCCAGGCGGTCTACTGGCGCCAGCGTAAGGGCACCCGGGTCAGTGTGGAAGGAATTGCCGAGGCGGTGGGCCAGTTTGAGGTCGAGGTCCAGGAGGGCTGGAAACGGGTGGCCATGACGCCGAGGGTTGATCGCCCGCTTTTGCCCGAGCAGGCTTATGGTGAGCCGCCGATTCAGGGGAAAACTCTCCCGGCACTGCAGGCTCGCCATCCAGGTCTGCCTGCCTGCACCCCTGATTTTCGTTACTGTTCGCGGGCTGTGCAGTGCCCGGTCAGCAACGACGGGGCCACCAGCACCAGCTTTCCCGGGGTGAGTGATCCGGTGACCTGGCGGCAGGTCAATCGCCATGGCCTGGCCTGCGCTCCGGACAGCTATCAAGATAGCTCCCGTAGAACCGTGGACCTGCGTACTCCGGACGCGCGCCGTGGGCGTTATCATCCCCGGCGGCTTCTGTTGCATCTGCCGCCTCCGGAAGGGTTCTTTGCCTGCGATCATGCCAGCCTGCAGTGGCAGCAGATCCTGCCCCTGGTGAACGAGGCCCTGGCTTCCGGAACCGGTGCGGTCCATGATGATTTAGTTGCAGTCAGCTCTGAGACCATCCGGGTGGACGGCAAAACTCTGCCCCTGATCACCGTGCTTGGCCTGAAACAAACACCGGTGCGACTGCGCGGCGTGGTCTCCCTGGAGACCGAGGCTGTGTACCGCTTTGCCAACCTTTGGTTCGATAATCGGGTTGATATTCGCCAGGGCATACTGCAGTGCGCTGGTTGTGCCCTGCGTCACATCCGCTCCATGGTCGCGGATCGCAAACGGCCGGTCATTGTGGCGAGCAACTCGCTTTTCAAGCGGATCGAGGCTGCTCGTGGCCTGGTACGGCTCGAATACGTCACCGTGCTTGAAACCCTGCTTGCCGAAGCGCTGCAGGCCAGTGACTGCATTCTCCTTGCCTCCCTGCACAAGGATCGGGTGGATGAGGACGTGCCAGGCAGCGGTTGCCTGCGGTACAGCCGTATCCCTTTTTTCCCCAAGGATGCGAAGGGGCTGAAACCAGCAGAACTTGCCGCTGGCCGGATCTCCGATTGGCTCCGCCAGGGCAAGCGCTCAGAGTTGCGTTGTTCCACCGCCAACTGCACCACCCAAACACCGCTCTTTTGCAGCGAGATTTTCGGTGAACCCGGATGCGGCGTGCTCCATAGCCAGTGCCCCTCTATTATCGCCTCCGGTGCCGAGGATGGCGGTGAGATGGGGGCCTACCATGGTCATCGTTACGTTTTGCGGCGTCAGGCCGTGCTCGAGAAATTGCGCGAATTTTTGCCCGTGGGCATGGAGGCGGTGCTGGTTTTGGATCCCAGCCTGGCCTGTGTGCCTCCGAAAGCAACCTAAGGGCATCTTGAATAGTTGCTTTTCCGATCAATTTTGGGGTAATGCGCTAAATTTTTTCCTACCTAGATATTGATCGAAAAATCCCATTATTCAATCCACCCCTAACTTGAAAGGGTAGAATCCATGAAAACCCAAATTTCCCGAAACTCATTTCAAGCCGATTCATCTTATTCCGGCCTCTATCTGCAACAGGGGCGGATGATTACCGACGCGGATTGGAACGAATTGACCGATATCGAAAAAAAGCGTCTGTTTGCGGCCCTGGCAGATTTGGTGGCAGGCGGTGCGCCGAGGGGGGATGGGCTGCGGATTGTCGCAGACCCGGAAGGTTCGACCAACGTCCTTATCCAGCCCGGGGTGCTCTACGCTGAAGGGGTCCCGGCACGATTGTCGGCTGAGGGCAAGGTGGCGATCAATGAACAACCCGCCTATCCGATCCAGGCCGATTACAGTGGCCAGAATCTTCGCCTTTACGCCGATATCTGGGAACGGACGGTCACGGCCCTGGAAGATGCATCGTTGATGGATCCCGCCCTGCACGGCGCTGACACCTCCACCCGTACCCAGACCATGGTTCAGGTGAAGTGGTGTCCGAGTAGCGGCACTGAACCGGTCGACCCCATGGTTACCGAGGTGAATCCGCCTCAGGGCAATGCCGAGCTCAGTCTACGCCTGGCATTGATTAGCGGATCCGCCGACAGCTGTGATCCCTGCGCAAGCCAGGTTGATGTGGATGAGCGCATCGGCAACTATCTCTTTCGAGTGGAGGTGCATGACTATGATTTCGCCTCCCGTATTCTGACCCTGAAATGGTCGCGCGACAACGGTGCTGAGGCTTGCCGAGTGACGGAGATGCCGACCGGGTTCAATCAGGGGCCTTGGATTTGGGAGTTTTACGATGACGATACCGAGCGGCTTCTGGGCAATCATTTTGCACCCAATGCCAAGAATCTGCGCGGTCTGCTGCGGGAGACCTTCACCGTACCCACAGGGGCCAATGAAGCCAAGACCTATGTCCGGCAGTGGGATGGCTATCTGAGAATTGACCTCAAGACCCTGTCCAATCCCACCTTTATTCTCAACGGGGTAGACCGTGGCGTGCCGTTGGCCCAGGGGGCGGCCGGCTCGGCCAGTCATGGGCGGGTCAGTGTCGGTGACGGCCGGATCAGCATCAATCTGGAACGGATGGAGCTGCACCTCGACACCAAAGAAAAAGTGTTTGTCGCCGGTGATTACTGGCTGGCCACGGTGCGCGAGTCTGTCCAGGTGTCCGGCCAGTATGTCCTCCCGGCCATGGAGGGTTTGACCGTACCTGCCCAGGGTGCCCTTCCTTGCGGCATTTGCCACCATTATCTCCTGCTGGGGGAAATCAGTATTAACAAAAGGCTGGTTGATCAGACTGATGCCTTCAAGCGGCAGATGGACTTCCCGACCCTAACTGACATAAGGGCCACGGATGTCGGTTTTACCGGAAAATGCGGTGGTCTCTACGGCACAGCGCAGAACCTGCAGCAGGCCCTGGATAGGCTTTGTGATATCGATGCTGGCGATATTGATTACCAACTGCCCGCCTGCAAAAAAATGCAGAATACGATCAAAGACCAACTGACCACCGCGCTCGATCCAGACGGTAATGGCCACTTGAGCGTGCAATTGGCCCTGGATACCCTGCTTTGCCGGATGCGGGCCGATATTATTCCACTCAATAAATTGGATATCGACCTGTGCAGTGATCTCAAGGTCGATCAGGTGATCACGGTTCAGGATGCACTCAAGATACTCTGTGATAAATCCTCAACCGGTTGCGCAGTAGTCGCGACCTCGACATCCCATCTTTCCCTGCTGCTGGAGCAATTCGCTGCTGAGAGCACTGCCACCGATCTTTGGGTTTGTCTGCGTGCTGGCACCTATCCCATCGATAAAGCACTTTCCATCAGCGGTAAGCGCAGTCTGCGAATCAGCGGTCAGGGACAGGAGGCGGTGACCATCACTTTCAGCGGCAGCAAACTGGCGATCGATGCCGATGAGGTGATTTTGGAAAATCTGGGGGTGAGCTTTTCCACCGGTACCGGGCAGCTTGAAATTCGGGCGGCGGTCTCCCAAACCACCGGTTGCCGCTTCGCCCGCACCAGCACCAGCGCTAATCCCCCTGCCATGCTCAGTGTCGGGGGACAGGGCAACTTGGCTTGCCGTCTGAAGTGGCAGTCCAATAGCCTATCAGCCTACCGACGGATTTTGACTGGTAATGCCACCACCTGGACCGACACCTTGAGCAGCGGCAATGACAAGCTCAAAGAATCCCTGCTTGCTCTCAACGATAGCGCCTTGCTGGACAATAAAACCGCCTATGATGAGGCCCTGATGAAGGTTGCCCGGCAGGTCATTGTCCTACCCAAAGACACTCGTACCACTTGGCGAACCAATCTGGAAACCATGGTCAAACCCAGAGCAGCCACTTCAGTCACGGCACCGACCAACGGAGCCAGTGCGATGGTAGAGGTTCTGACCGCCGAAAAACTTTCCATTGCAGAAGCCGCCCAGGCCGTAGAGGAGTTGGTCGCGGAATGGGTGAGTTTTGAACCGGAATACGCCCTTCGTTTGGAAACGGTCAAGGTCGGTGGTGCGTTGATCGACAACGAGATTGGCGGATGGCTGCTGTTGGCCAACGGCATTGCCGGCTATCGGAACCCGGATAAGGGAGTGGTCGATTGCTCAGTAAGCGGCAACGCGGTCAATGACGGTGGCGGGGACCTGCATATCGTGGGTAACCGGTTAACGGCAATCAAGGCCAACCTGCCTCCAGGCTCAGTGGGCAGCAACCGAATCCTCAACCAACAGGTCAATGGCTATGCCCGGTTGACTTTGACCGACAACCGCATCAGTGGACTCGGCAATACGTTGGTGGCCGCCATTTTTATTGGTCAGGGTAACACTTGGTTTCGCTCTCCCTTGAATGCGGACTGGTTGGGATCGGTGATCGGTGACCGGGCAACCTTTACCGGCAACCTACTTGAGAACTACCCCAGTAGTGATGTGTTGGCTAGCACGGTTAGGCGTAACCATTTGGCCTCGGTCGGTAATGTCCTGATTGAGCTGGTGCCGCCACCCAACTGATAGCGCCCGACAAGCAAGGGCAAGGAGCCTGCCATGAAAAAGGTTCAGCATATCCGTCGTCATGCCAGCGCCCGTCGGCTGGCCGTCATCCGGCCGATGCGTATGGAGCGCAACAGCGTTAGTCTGCGCGAGGCCCTTGATGCACCGATTCAGACCAAACTGAAGGTTGGTGCACCCGACGATGCCTTTGAGCGCGAAGCCGATGGAGTAGCTGACCGGGTTATGGGCATGCCGGAGGCCCGCTTACAGCGGCAAACCAGTGACGAGCCTCTGATGGAGGAAGAAAAACAGACTCCCGTCAGGACTGCTGATGATCGTGAGGAGGAGGTGCAAAGAAAAGCAATCGAAACGACGGGTGACCCAACCATCACCTCCGCAAACCTTGGTGCAGCCGGTGGCGGCCAGCCCTTACCCAAAGGGGAACGAGCCTTTTTTGAACCGCGCCTGGGTACGGATCTCGACACGGTCAGGGTACATACCGATACCGAGGCGGACCGATTGGCAACCGGGCTTTCCGCCCGCGCTTTTACCCTGGGCAGAGATATCTATTTCGGTGCAGGGGAGTACCGCCCCGGATACACGCAAGGGCGTCAATTGATCGCCCATGAGTTGGCCCATGTGCTGCAACAAGGGAAGGGCGAGGAAAACCTGCGGCGCAAGATTGATCGGGTGAAAATCAAGAGAAAGGGGATCGACGTCTACTTTAGCCTCGGCATTTATGGCCCCAATGCCAGCGCCAATCTGGCATCAGCCTGGGCCACCAATATTGAAAACAAATGGAGTCAACAGCTGAAAATCAAAGGCATGACCATTGATGCCAAGGTGCATGTCACGGCCAAGGCGTACCCCCACATTCCCGATGTTGATATGATGCAACTGGCCATTTCCGAATCCAATGCCGTGTATGTGGAAAAGAATGGCTTCCGTTCCCATGTCGCCTACTCCGGCTGGGGACACGACCATTGGAGCACCGGACGTTGGGCCGTGAATGCCGACCCGCTGGTGGTTGCCCATGAGACCGGGCACATGATGGGCCTGCAAGATAAATATGTTGACATCCCGTTTTTGGGAAGCGTCGATTTACCGGGGTATGAAAAGGATATCATGGCCAATTTCTGGAATGATAACGGTAAAACCGATTTTACCCGGGGCTGGTGTGGCATCCTGTTGTATCATTTTTTTGGGTATCGGACCTGAGCCAAAACCGGGCGTTTTACGATGACCGCCGCGCTCATCCATAAACAACCCATCAACCAGCCCAAGGGCCGATTTGTTGCTCTACCTGTCCTGCGGCCCAAGCTCAAACTCGGTGGCGCCTTTGATGAGGCCGAACAGCAGGCCGATCGCATCGCCGCCCGTGCGCTGCAGGGCAAATCAGCTTCCGGCAGCGAGAGCTCTTCCACGACCAGCGCCACTGCCGACCATCGATCTGCGATTCGTCGTCTTCTCGCCCCGGAAAATAATTCAGAATCCTTTATCCAACCAATCGAGGAAGAGCAGGTCCTTCCCGAAATCCTTGAGCACGAGGTAGCCGGACTGCAAAGCGGTGGCCGTCCGTTGCCGCCGCCGATTCGGGCTGAAATGGAAGGCCGTTTCGGCATGAATTTGGGATCGGTCCGCATCCATTCCGACGCTAACGCCGTCCGACTCAACGAAATACTCCACGCCCGCGCTTTCACCGTGGGCGAACATATCGTCTTCAATAGTGACTGTTTCCAGCCGGAGAGCGAATCCGGCCGTTTTCTCCTGGCCCATGAACTTGCGCATGTTGCCCAACATCGCGGTGCAATTGGGACCGCAACAAACCAGCCTGTTCGCCGCGGTTTCTGGAGCAATTTATATGATTCTGTTACCGATACTCTGGGAGATATTGCCGATTGGGCCATGGATAAGGTGCAGGAGTTCGGTTGGCGCCTGTTGGAGTCCATCTCCCCGGAGTTTGCCCGTACGGTACGCGCGATTGTTGACGAGGGCATTCTCAGTTGGCTTGGTCGGCAGGTTGGCCGGGCCTGGGATGGATTTATCGGCACACTCCGCACTCTGGTGCCCTTTGACGGCCCTCGGCAACTCATTGCATTCTTTGCCGGGCTGGTGGAGCGGGCAGCTAGCATAGCTGTTGCCCTGGCCTCGGGACGTTGTGAACCGTTGATGCAGGCCATAAGCGAGATCAAGACCTTTGTCGTTGAAGCTGCGGGCGTGGCTTGGAACCGGTTAACCGAGTTCCTCCAGCCCATCGGTACTTTTTTTAGCGATCTCTGGAGCCAGTTCGGTGCCCCGGCTGTTCAATGGCTGCAAAATTTTGGCGGGGAAGTTTGGCAGGGTATTCAGGATCTCGGACGTCGTTTCTGGGACTGGATCCGGCCGGTGCGTGAGGCGGCCTCTCGGGTTTGGAACTGGTTTTCAGACCTGTTGTTCGGCTCCTCTGAAGGGGAATCAAGCGGTTCCAGCCAAGGCGGTGTCCTGGGGTGGATTACCCGTAAGGCTGGAGATGCCTGGGATTGGGTCCGGGATCGAACCCGACCGGTCTGGCAGCCGGTGGCGGATTTTGCCGGCCAGGTGGCGGAGCTGATTCCACCCACCTTTGTCCGGGAGATGGGAGAAAGTGCGCAACAGCTCTCCGGTGAGCTCGATACCGCTGCCGCGGGCATGGAGGGTGGGGCAGGCGTGCCCGAGTCCAGGGAAATTTTGGCCTCGATCCTGCCTTCGGTCCAGAATATTGTTGGTGCGGTACGGCGGATTATTGTCAATGCGGGCCTTTGGTTGTCTGAGCGGATCGCCGGGGTCGGCACCCTGATTACCGGATTGATCGGTCGTCTGCGGGCCAGCGATCTGCTCTCCTGGCTGGCTGCAGCCTTTGGCTGGCTCGAAGAAGCGCTTGTTTCGCTTTTGACGTGGGCCCGGGAGAAGGTCGCGGTTCTGTTCAACTGGCTGGTCCAGGGTTTTGATGCCCTCTCGCCTTTCCTGGAACTGGTTTTGGAGACGGTGCGTAAGGTGATCGCCGTCTTTGGGGATTTGCTGCAGTTGCCGCTTTTGGTCCTCAATGCCATCTGGCAACGGGTGCCGCGATGCATCCGCGAACCGGTAGAAAATTTTATCAAAAACCAGATCCTGGCCCGTATTCCGGTTTTCGGCCAATTCTTTTCCGATCCCGAGCTTTGGCCCCGGGTTCAGCAAACCGCGCTGGGCATTCTCCGCCGTATCTTTGTCGATGGTGATATTGCCGGAGCGGCCTGGGCCTTTTTTCAGGCGGTCTTGCGCATTTTCAATGTTCCTGCTCAACTGGTGGTACAGATCCTGACCAAGGCCGCTGGCGCCATCGGCACCATTCTAACCAATCCACTTGGTTTTCTTGCAAATCTCCTGCGGGCCATGGGGGCTGGTTTTACGCAGTTTTTCGGCAACATCGGTACCCACCTCCTCAGTGGATTCACCAACTGGCTTTTTTCCACGGTGCGTGAGGCCGGGATCAATCCTCCTGAGGATTTTTCCCTGCGCTCGGTCTTGGGTTTTGTCCTCGAGGTCTTGGGAGTGAGCGTGGAGAATGTTTTTGCCCGTCTGGGGCGGAGGATCAGTCCGGCCATTGTGGCCCGGCTACGTTCGATGCTGTCTGTCGCCACCGGTGTTTGGTCCTTTGTGGCCACCCTGGTCACCGAGGGACCGGCCGGTTTATGGCAGGAATTAAGTGAGCGGCTTTCCAATCTTTGGGATACGGTGGTTCAGGGGGTGGTCGGGTTTATTACTGAGCGGGTGATCGGCTGGGCCGGTCGTTGGTTAGTCTCGCTCTTGGATGTGACCGGAATCATGCCGGTGATCAACACCCTGATCGCAATTTACCGTGCTATCGAATCCTTTATGCAGTATCTGCGGCAGATGCTTGAGATCGTCTCCCGGGTCCTGGATGGCATCGGTGGTATTGCCCGGGGCGCAATTAGTGAGGCGGCCGGATTTGTCGAGCGTGCCTTGGCCGGAGCACTGCCCATTGCTATCGGGTTTCTCGCCAATCAGGCCGGTTTGGGTCGACTGTCGCAACGGCTGCGCGAGATCCTCGGTGGTCTCCGGGGCCGGGTTGAAGGGGCGATCGACTGGCTGATTGATCGAGCTTTGCGTCTGGGCCGGTCGGTGCTTGATCTGGTTCGAAGGGGCACGGCTGCTGTGGGGCGGGGAATTGCCCGGATTCGGGAATGGTGGCGGCAACGTTTCGGCTTTCGTTCATCGGATGGGGCATCCCATGCCCTATATGTGAGTGGGGAAAATCCTGGTGCAGAATTGATGGTGGCCTCGGCGCCGATGAGCTATCGGGCTTTTCTTGCAAGTATCCCCGAAACTGCAGCTAATCGTGCGGATAAGGCTCGGGCTTCTGTTTTATACCGAACATTCATAAGTACCCAACGGCAAGCCTCACAGGAGAGACACCGGGGCGTAGCCGCTCCTAGCGCCGATGGCACCAGCGACGCGCACAGTGCCAACTTGGTGAACCAGGTGCAGCAGTTGGCGGATCTATCGGCTTCCTTGATGCCAGCGGATGCGAACCGGTCAACCGCGCCTCGGTTTTCCGGCGTGACCGCTCAGGGATATGGTCGCCAGGTTCAAATCGAACGGTTGACTGCTGAACGTAGACATTGGCCGGTTCGTGGCGGACAACCCACAGCCCGATCACCGCGATGGAACCGTCTCGCCCAGCGGGCCACCAATGGTAATGCGGGAGATTACCTTTATGTCCGAGGGCATTTGCTGAATCACAACCTCGATGGCCCGGGGAATATGTGGGAGAATTTGGCCCCAATCACCCAGAATGCCAATAATCGCGGCAGTACTTCCATGCTTCATGCTTTTGAAAACCGGGTGAAACAGACGGTGGATGAGCAGGGAACGGAAAATAGCAGGGGGCAGGCGGTTAATTTCGAGGTTCGAGCCAACTATGCCGAGTCCAGAAGGGACAGTGACCTGGCGGCAATTAACGCAGAGATGGTTAAGGCCAGTCCCATCAGGCCGGTGGTGGAATTGCGTAAGATTCGGGATATTGTGACCGAAGAACAGTTTTTGCCCGGTACCGTGACCTGTTCAGCCGATTTGGTGCATGCCGACGGGCGCCAGGAACCGTTGCGGAATGTCCAGGTGCACAATATCATCACCACCCAATGGCGCGATTACACTCTGGTGAACCGTTAGCCAGAGATTGCATTAAGGGCGAAAAAGCGTCTCCGCCAGTTCGGCCACGGTTCGTATCGGAAGGATCTTGATGTCGCCCGACTTTTTTTGCAACTGGCGGCTTGAGGATTCGGGCATGAGAAAAGTGGTGAATCCAAGGCGGCCTGCTTCGCGCAGCCGCATCTCCATTTGGCCCACCGCTCGGACCTCTCCGGCCAAGCCCACCTCTCCGCAGACCACGGTGGAGGCATCAATGGGTTTTTCAAAAAAACTGGAGAGCAACGCTGCGACCACACCCAGATCCAAGGCAGGCTCCACGATACGGATGCCGCCGGCGATATTGAGAAAGATATCGTGGTCAAAAAGGCTGACCCCAAGCTTTTTCTCCAAAACCGCAGTGAGTAGGGCGACTCGTTGCGGATCGGCACCGATAGCCGTTCTTCTTGCCGTTCCTAAACTGGAACGACTCACCAGAGCCTGAACTTCCACCAGAATTGGCCGGGTTCCTTCGACACAGGGCAAGACCACAGATCCCGGGACATTAACCGGCCGTTCCGCCAGGAACAGGGCAGAGGGGTTATCCACCCCAGCCAAGCCGATTTCCTTCATTTCAAAGACGCCGATCTCGTTGGTCGAACCAAATCGGTTTTTCACGGTCCGTAAAATACGGAAGACCTGGCCGCGATCACCCTCAAAGTAGAGCACAGTATCCACCATGTGCTCCAATACCCGCGGCCCGGCAATGGCGCCATCCTTGGTCACATGCCCCACCAGGAGGATTGGCAGATTGTTGGCTTTGGCCAGGGTCAACAATCGGGCCGTGGATTCCCGAACCTGGGTCACCGACCCTGGTGCCGAACCGACTTCCTCGCTGTACATCGTCTGGATTGAATCCACCGCCAGCAGGGCCGGTCGTCTTTCCAAAGCGAGATCGACAATGGCCTCAACACAGTTTTCCGTGGAAACGGCGATCGTTTCCTCGTGGATGTTAAGCCGGTTGGCCCGCATACGGATCTGACGTACCGACTCCTCACCGGTGACATAGAGGGTAGGGTGGTTTTGCCCGGCTAAGGAGGCCAGCAACTGCAGGATCAGGGTTGATTTGCCGATACCGGGATCGCCGCCAATCAAAACCAGGGACCCGGGAACGATACCACCGCCGAGCACCCGATCCATCTCGTTAATGTTGGTTAGAAGACGAGCGCTTTCCTCCGCTGCCGCCGCTGTAAGCGGTTGGGCGGTTGCGGCCTTGCGCCCGATTCGGGAGGAAGATGGCTGCCGCTGTTCCGTGAGACTGTCCCAAGCACCGCAGTCGGGGCAGCGACCGAGCCATTTGCGGCTTTCAAAACTGCACTGACCACAGACAAAGAGTCGTTGTTCTTTTTTTGCCGGTTGCATATTGACTAGAGCGTGAGAATGGTTTGCAATAATATTAATGACGTCGCAAAAACTTCGATCTACTGCGTCGCAGCTTTTTCCCGACACTCGACATACTATGCCTTCGTGCCTGTGTCCCGGTCGAGTGCTCTACGTCTTCCGGTCATCGTCCGACCTGTTTGCTGATTATATACCCTGCACTCGAGAGCAGCGCAACTCGCGGTCGGCATCGAATCGAGGCGTTGGTATGGAATAATTGCCGATGCAATTATGATCAAGGAATAACCATTTCCCAACAACCAGTAGTCATATTGGAATCTGCTGGGTCATTATTTATAAAACAAAGGAGTTATTCATGCATTATGTGGCTACCAAGATTTGTCGAACCAGTGAAATAGGCCTCAACGGCAACCTGTTCGGTGGTACCATGCTCTCTTGGCTCGATGAAGCCGGGGCAGCCTTTGCCGGTTATCTTTGTCGCGCACCGGCCATGGTGACCCTGAAGATGGAGGAGGTCCTCTTCAGAAGACCGGTAAAAATTAGTCACCATGTACGGATTTATGCGCGAGTGTACAAGGTCGGAAGAACCTCGATCACCCTTGATGTTGAGGCCCGGCGATTTGATTTTGAAAAAGAGCTGGAAGAAACCGTTTGCTCGACCCGGATGGTTTACGTCAAGATTGATGCCGAAGGCAACGCTGTGCCCATTGAAGATCGGTTACGGGAACACATGGATCAGTCGATTAGTGAATTGATGCAGCGTTTATAAAAAATATTAAATTTCAATCTGTTACAGTGGTGTCTTTATGTTGAATGCTCCTGTGCTACCGAGCTGTAAAACTAAGATTGTCTGCACTATCGGCCCTGCATCCGACTCAGCGGAGATGCTGGTGAAGATGTTGGAAGCCGGGATGACTATTGCCCGGCTCAATTTTTCCCATGGGGATTTTCAGGACCATGGTGCTGTTATTGGCCGCATCAGGCAGGCTGCTGAAAAAACGGGCCGGCAGGTGACGATCATGGCTGATCTGCCCGGGCCGAAAATACGTATTGGTACATTCGCGGAAGAACCTGTAGAATTGGTTATCGGTAGCCAATTTAGCCTGACCACCGAAGAGGTCGTGGGAACCCGTGAGCTGGTCTCGGTGAGCTTAAAAGAACTGCCGCAAGCGGTACGGTCTGGGGATCTGCTTTTTATCAACGATGGCTTAATCCAGGTACAAGTTGAGCAGGTTGAAGGGGTGCAGGTGCACTGTCGTGTGGTGGTGGGAGGTCGTCTGCGCTCCAAAAAAGGGCTCAATTTGCCGGGGATTGATTTGGGCATCTCCGCCTTTACCGAGCATGATCGGGCATGTATGCGTTTTGCCCTGGCACAAGGCGTGGATGCTATCAGTCAGTCCTTTGTCAACAGTGCCGATGATATTCATGCAGTTCGGCAGGCGGCGAAGGAGATGGGATATCAGCCTTTTGTCATCGCCAAGATTGAACGGGCCTCGATTCTCGATAAGATCGACGAAATAATGGAAGCCGCCGACGGGGTGATGGTTGCTCGGGGAGATCTCGGGGTGGAGTTACCTATTGAGCAAATTGCAGTGATGCAGAAAATGATCACGGCCCGGGCCAACCTCTTTGGCAAACCAGTGATCACGGCCACCCAGATGCTGGAGTCGATGATCAATAACCGCAGGCCGACTCGGGCCGAATCCACCGACGTCGCAAACGCCATCCTGGACGGCACCGATTGTGTGATGCTTTCCGAGGAGTCCGCTTTGGGGCGCTATCCGCTGGAGGCCGTGCGGATGTTGGTGCAGATAGCGTTGGCCACCGAACCGCACCGGACCACGCACAGCTATCGGAAGATTCCGGAACATCCGATTTTTTGTGAAATTCGCGAAGTCGATTACATAGCATCCAGTGTCAATGCCATTGTCAGCCAAAATGATACCGTGGCCGCCATATTAACCCCAACCGACAGTGGTTTGACCGCGCGCCGTTTGTCCCGGTATAAACTGCCGACCTGGATCGTGGCTGTCAGTTCCAATAAACAGACTTGTCGCGAACTGCTCTTCTCTTCCGGGGTTTTTCCTCTGTACGAGATGCACCATCCCGCCGATTGGACCGATGCGGCCAGGGATTATGTCCTCCGTTTTCAGTTGAAGGGCAGTTGTGTTATTCAGACCGAGGGTCCGTCACCGGAAAACCCGCATAGAAATCACAAAATGGAAATCATTGATTTGGGGGGAATCCGCTAGGGCCGACCCCGTATTTATTCTGCAAAACAGGTGGGAAAAGACTGGAAATATGCTTGCCTCGATAAAATCCTAAGAAAAAAATAGCATTTAATATTGTAAAAACATCTCGCTTGAGAAGCGAAAGTCATCGTTCTCCTAAGTTTTTACGGGCACGACAAGTAATTTATCCCTTTTCTTGACCCACCTGATCATCATTCTGTCCTTCCTTGCTTTTTTTCTCTATTTGGCTTTTTTTGAGAAAAAAATGAATAATTGTTCATTCCTGTTTGCGAATTCCTAAAAATCGAGCTAAATATTATAGTTTACAAACTTGTAAGCTACTGTCTGTCGACAGTTTTTCCATAAAAAAAGTTTAGTGTTGAGAGAAAATTCCCACGGAGGCAGGATGTTGGAGTTTAAGAAGGGCGTTGATATTTTATCAGCGGTTGGAGGGGTTACGACCATTGACGAGGCCAAGCGTCTGTTTAAGCAGCGGCTCGATAGCGAGCAATCCGCTCGCCTTGTCAAAATCACCAACGAAGAGGCGCTGCTTAAAGTTGCAAACGCCATTGCCATGTGTGAACCGGATGCAGTGTTTATTCACACGGGCAGCGAAGAGGATAGGGCGTTTGTCCGTCGGATGAGCCTGGAAAAGGGCGAAGAAAAAATGTTGGCTATTCCTGGTCATACTATCCATTTCGATCTGCCTGAAGATCAGGGCCGCATGGTTGATCAAACCTTTTATATCGCTAATGAAGGAGAACAGGTTTCCTCTTTGGCTAAGAAGGAATTGCGGGATCAATCGTATACCTATATGCGTGAAAACATGCGCGGCATTATGAAAGGCAAAACCATGTTCGTTGGCTTCTACAGCCGCGGCCCGGTCGGAGCCAAGGCTGCTATCCCGGCGATTGAGATCTCCAGCTCCACCTATGTCATGCATTCGGCTGAGTTACTCTACCGCAACTGCTATGCTGATTTTGATGCCGAGGTTGTACGGCGGGGTGAATTTTTCACCAACGTTCATTCCGAAGGTCCAAATCGTTCCGAAGATGTGCCCAAAGCACGTATCTACATGGACCGAAGCTGGCAGACCACCTTTTCGACCTTCTGTACCTATGCCGGTAACACCCTGCTGATGAAGAAGGGCAACCATCGTTTTGCCTCGGACTGTGCCATGTACAAGTGCAACGGCAAGGAACTTTCCGAGCATATGTTCATCACCGGTATGACCGGTCCTGGTGGGCGCAAGACGTTTTTTGCCGGAGCTGCTCCGTCCGGTTGCGGTAAGACCACCACCGCCATGGTCGGTAGTGATTTTATCGGCGATGATCTGGCCCAGATGTGGATCGAAGAGGACGGCACCTTGCGCGCTGTCAACCCGGAGATCGGTATTTTCGGTATCATCGAGGATGTAAACCAGGAAGGCGACCCTTTTCTGATGAAGTGCCTGCGTCAGGAAGGAGCGGAGGTTATTTTCTCTAATGTTCTGATTGATGAGCAGAATAAGCCTCGTTGGGTTGGAGATGGCGAATCGACCCCTGTAAAAGGCGTTAATTTTCAAGGGGAATGGACTCCGGACATGGCCAATGTCCCCGTGTCCCATCCCAATTCCCGCTGTACCCTGCGGGCCGACAATATTGCTAACCATAATAAAGCTGCCAATGCCGACCCCAACGGTTTGGTGATCGAGGTCATTACTTATTCCGGTCGCGACAGCAACACCATGCCGCCGATTTGGGTTGCGAAAAGCATGGACGCCGGCGTGGCCATCGGCGCTTCTATCGTCTCTAAGGCGACTGCCGCCGAGATTGGTGCCAGCGGCGTTAATCGCCAGCCTTGGGCCAATACCCCTTTTGTTGCTGGCACCTTGGCCGATTATCTCCAAGCTCAGCTCAATTTTTACGGCAATCCACGCATGAGCCACAAACCGACCATGGCTGGCTTGAACTACTTCCTGACCCACGAGGCGAGAGGCGGTAGTGGCAGCGGTCTGCTCGGGGAGAAGCGTGATGTTCATGTGTGGTTGGGTTGGCTCGAGCTCTACACCCATGGTGATGTTGAGGCTATCGAAACCCCCATCGGTATGATTCCCAAATACGAAGATCTGAAGAAACTCTTCTCCGAAAAGATCAATAAGGAGTATCCGGAATCTTTGTATACCATGCAGTTTTCTCTCTACATTGATAACGTGATTGGCCGTATCGATTTGCAGGAAGCCGCGTGGCGAAAGGAAAAGGGTGCTTCTGAGAAACTCTTTGCCGTCTATGCTGAGCAGAAGGTTGACTTGATGAAACTCAAGGCTGAGAAGGGCGAGATAGTTAAACCGCAAGATTTGTAAGAGATCCGCAAAACTACCCGCCTAACCTTTGGGCCTGGCGGATGAGAAACAAAAATACCGGAGCGCTGTAAAACGGCTCCGGTATTTTTTTATGGTTCAATTAAAGCAGGGTTAAAACAATTTTCACTTACCAAGTAGTTGTTGCACCTTCTCCCGGATGGCATCCGGGCCCAATCCCTGGTATGGAATCTGCTCGGAGAGCCCACCCATTCCGTCTTTCCAGGTCCCCATGTAGCCATATTTGGGAGTAAATCCCCGTTCAAGCAGCCAGCTCCCATAACGGATACCGAGGCCGGTTTTGCTGTTCTGGGTCTCCACCACCAATGCCATCGGGCTTGCCCCAACCTTGGCCAGCATGGCTTCGTCAATCACATTAAGTACTGGCTTGTTGATCAGTCCGAGATTGATGCCTTCCTCTTTCAGCAGTTCGACCACATGGAGGCAACGGTAGAGCATTTCGCCGTAGGCGATAATATACCCATCTTTGCCTTCACGAATAACTTCGTCCTTGTCCGGCTGGAAGACATAGCCCTCGCTATAAAATTTTTCTCCCTGTTCGTTGAGGATGAAGGGGGTGGCGGAACGAGTGGAAAAAATAAAGCGAAGGCCCGGATCATGGAAAATTTTATTAAGAACAGCCTTTAACTGCAAGGCATCGGCGGGAAAATAGAGCCGGGTTTGATCATGCTCCGCCAGACCGTTATCGGCAAAGAAATTGTTAATTCCAAAATGGCAGGTGTTATCGGCCATTTCGTCTACACCGGAGTGGGAAAAATGGGCGATAACATTTGCCTGGTTAAGGCGTGCCATGGTTATTTCAGAGATGACCATTTCCTGAAAGGCGGCAAAGGTGCCGAAAATTCCCTGTTTCCCGGAGATGGAGCCAAAACCGGCGGCTACCGAAAAGTTATTGCGCTCCATTATACCACCATGGACATAGACATCCGGGCAGTTTTTGCGAATATGATGCAGGCCGCAAGATCCTTCGAGATCTGAATCAACAACAATGACCTTCTCCGTAGGATTTTCCATCCCCTGGAGGATTTCGCAGATGAGTTTGCCAAATTCATCTCGATTTTTTGCCTGTTCGGGAGTGCTGCCTTTGTACACGGTTTTCGGACCTTTTTCCGGTTTTTGTTCCAACATGGCCACGGCGGCAGAGTGACCTTTGGTGGTCAGATAGTCTATAGCCAGGTTTACAGGAATGACATCATGACCTTTGGGCAGGCCTTCAATTCCAGCAACGCCGACGGCCATCTTACGGCGGATGACCACTGCAGCCGGCCCTTGGGTAGCAATAGCCTGACGGATGCAGCTATACAGGGCATCGATATCTTCCCCAGCACAGGTCTGAACGTCGAGCCCGTGGCCGGAAAGGGTCTTGACCAGATCATACCCCTGCATGTACTCGGTGGGGTGCCCGGCGATGGTCACATCATTGTCATCGAGCAGAAGGGTTTGGTTAAGTTTGCGGGCAACCGAGTAGCGGGCAGCTTCGGCGTCATCCCCTTCTTGCTGGGAGCCGTCACTGCCGAACATGAAAACGGTTTTTCCGGGATTAGCTTCGGCAACACCGTTGACGTGGCTCCACATGTGGCCTAATCGACCTGAGCTGAAGAAAATTCCCTCTTCTTCGTTACGCTCCGGGTGACCGTACAACCCTTGTTTGAATTCGCGATAATGGAGCAGAGCCTCAGGCTTTTTGTAACCGTTGAGCACTGCCATGATGTATTGAATGGCAACGCGGTGTCCGGCTTCGTCAAAATAAACGGGAAAGCAGGAGTCACTGCCCTTCATGAAACCATCGGCAATAAGCAACTCCGGAACGATGTCATAGGCTCCACCGGTATGCCCGCCCAGACCCTTGGTGTTGGCCAGTGCGGTGAAAAAAACGATAGAGTCGCGAACAAGATTGATGTTTTTTTGAAGAGCTGCTTTTTGCTCGGCGTCTAGGGCGTTTTGGGTAACAGAGAAGCGTAACGGCTGGTAAGTAGATAAATCAATTGGAAAATTCATAAGTTATCCTGATATAGAAAAGTTCTGGGAACGGAATGTGCAAAAAGTTCGGGGGCCCGTTCTTGATGGATGAAGAAACTATCGCACTGATAACAGAATCGTCAAATTCTGCAAGTTAGATATCAGTACTATGCTGTCGTTGTCGTCAGGCTGTGCATTGGTTGCTTGCACCTGTCAGTGAACAAAGGGGTCTTTGTCAGAGTTGCAGAAAAGGTGGCGCCGCTTCTTGCTTGATTTTCAGGTAGAGGTATTCAAGATCCCGGTATCCGCATGCTCGTTTTACGATCCTGTTGATAGTAGCATTGAATGCTTC